>NZ_JAQQCJ010000006.1:0-299307 GCF_046030495.1 Paraburkholderia strydomiana | reverse complement strand
TCGGGTTATGGGTTAACCCCCCAAAACAGGGGGGGGGGCTGTGCACAGCGCGCCCGCTTCTTTCATTTCGCCGACGCCTTCACATGCGCACCCGCGCGATGCGACGGCGCCAAAAGCCGCAGTCCGCTCGCGAGGCTCGCCGCGCCGGCGAAGAACGCGCCGGTGCTGAGTGCGAGCGTCGGACCATGCCGGCCGGCAATCCCGAAGCTCAACGCCACCAGCGCCGCGCCGGTGGTTTGTCCGAGCAGCCGCGCGGTCGCGACGATGCCGCTCGCACCGCCGCTGCGCTCCGGCGGCGCGCTCGCCATCAACGCCTTCAGATTCGGCGACTGGAAGAAGCCGAAGCCCGCGCCGCAAATCGCCATCCGGATGCCGACGTCGAGCACGTGCGGATGCACCGGCAACAACGCCAGCGACGCCATCCCCGCCGACATCACCGCCAGCCCGATCGCGCCGAGCAGGCCCGGCGGATAGCGATCCGACAGACTGCCCGCGAGCGGCGCGGCCAACGCAACCACCACGGGCCACGGCGTCATCAGAAAGCCGGTTTCGACCTGGCTGCGATGCAGCACGTCCTCGAAGTAGAAGGGCAGCGAGACGAACGCGAGACCCTGCGCCGCGAACGAGCACACGGCCGTGACCGCCGACAACGCGAACACCGGCCGTTTGAACAGATCGACCGGCAGCATCGGCGCGGGGTGGCCCGACTCACGGCGAATCAGCAGCAGGCCGAAGACCAGCGCGATCGCCGCCGCGCTCAGCACCAGTTGCGTCGACGCGCGCTGGGCCGCCTCGCCGAGCGCGAAAATCAATGCGGCGAACGTGATCACGTTGAGCAGCGCCGCGACCGGATCGAAATTGTGCTTGCCGCGCCCGGTGTGCGGCAACGCGGGCCATGCAAAGGCCAACGCCAGCACGCCGAGCGGCACGTTGACGGCGAACAGCCACGGCCACGCGGCCACCGACAGGATCAGCGAGGCCACCGTCGGCCCCACCGCGAACGACACGCCGACGATCAGCGCATTGGTGCCGAGGCCGCGCCCGAGCCGGTGCGGCGGATACAGATAGCGGATCAACGCGGTATTCACGCTCATGATCGCGCTCGCGCCGAGCCCTTGCAGCACGCGCGCGGCGGCGAGCAGCGGCAGCGTCGAGGCCATCGAGCACGCGAGCGAGGCCAGCGTGAACAGCGCAATGCCGCTGATATAAATGCGCCGATGCCCGACGATATCGCCGAGCGCGGCGAGCGGCAGCAGCGTTGCGACCATCGCGAGCTGGTACGCGTTGATGATCCACACCGACGCCGCGGGCGCCGCATGCAGGTCCGCGGCGATGGCGGGCAGGGCGGTGTTGGCGATCGCGGTGTCGAGCGTGGCGAGTGCGACCGCGAGCATGATCGCGGCCATCGCGCGGCGGTTGGCGGCGGACATCGGGCCGTCCGCCGGGAAGGGGGGCGCGGCGGTGGCGCTGGGTTTGTCGGACAAGGCGTGGCTCGTCGGTTATGCATGCCGTTGCCGCGGCTCCCTGGAGAACACGACGCGAGCGGCAGAGTTGCGTGGAATGAAGTGCGCGTCGGCTGATCGACAGGGCGAGGCGGGTCGCGCGGCGGAATGTAGCGATTGTTACAGAGACGTGGAAATCCTGCTGGCGCGCGGACAGTGAGGGCTTTGACCTGAACGGATGCGATGCAGGCGTCAGAACGCAACTAACTGTCAGCCCCGGCCAGTCGCTTCGAACGGATGCGCGTAGCACCCTGTCACACGTGACTCGCGTCACTGTTCCGCAGACGAGGCAGCCTGATTCGACGATGAAGCCGATTCAATCGTCCCGGTTCATCCGCGCGTCACGCGGCGAAAAAATAATGCTGTTGCAGGTCCACGTTTATCCAATACGCGCTGCGACTCGCGTCGTGCTTAGGATTGGATTCAGCGCTCGCGATGCACGTCCGCAGTGCCGCCCACGCGCCGATTTGCACCGCGTCCGTGCGCGCAGCCGTCGTATCGGCGCGCAACGGCCTGTACGCGCCCGTGCTTGCGGGCATGGCACGTGCGTAACTAACCGCTCGTGCTCGCCGGTGTGCGGCAGCCGTAAAATGTCCTACTCTGTTTCTTAAACCGCCTGACCGGCACGCGCCTCCCGTCCGTCACCTGTGCGGTCCGCGCATGCCGCGTCGCTCTTAACCGGAGGCTTCGATGACAGCCGTCGATCTGGAATTCGACCAGCTCAACAGTACCGTCGACGCGCTACGGCGCTCAATTTCCAATCGCATGATGTACGGCGTCGGCAAGGACGCCGTCACCGCGCATCCGCATGACTGGCTGCACGCGGCAGCCCTCGCCGTGCGCGACCGGCTGGTCGCGCGCTGGATGAAAACCACGCGCCTGCAATACGAGCAGGACGTGAAACGCGTCTACTACCTGTCGATGGAATTCCTGATCGGCCGGACCTTTACAAATGCATTGCTGGCGCTCGGCATTCACGACCAGATGAAGGAAGCGCTCGCGAGCCTCGGCGTCGATATGGAAGCGCTGGTCAATATCGAGCCCGACGCCGCGCTAGGCAACGGTGGTCTCGGCCGGCTAGCGGCCTGCTTTCTCGATTCGATGGCGACACTCGGCATCCCGGGTTTCGGCTACGGCATCCGCTACGAGTACGGGATGTTCCGTCAGGAAATCGTCAACGGCGAGCAGGTCGAAGCGCCGGACTACTGGCTGCGTGCGGGCAATCCGTGGGAGTTTCCGCGGCCCGAGATCAAGTACATGGTTCACTTTGGCGGGCGCACGGTGCAGCGCGGCGAAAAGGTCGAATGGATCGACACCGAACATGTGAACGCCACCGCATACGACACCGTCATTCCCGGCTACGCGACCGACGCGACCAACACGCTGCGGCTCTGGTCGGCGCGCGCCACCGAGGAACTGGATCTCGGCGCGTTCAATCGTGGCGACTACCGCAACGCGGTCGACACGAAGAACATGTCGGAGAATGTCTCGCGCCTGCTGTATCCCGACGACTCCACGCCGGCCGGCCGCGAACTGCGGCTGCGCCAGGAATACTTTTTCGTATCGGCGACCATGCAGGATCTGATTCGCCGCTATCAGCGCACGCACAGCACGTTCGGGCGCTTCGCGGAAAAAGTCGCGGTGCATCTGAACGACACGCACCCGGTACTGGCGATTCCCGAATTGATGCGTCTACTGGTGGACGTCCATCATCTGCCGTGGGACAAGGCCTGGAAACACGTCACGCAGATCTTCTCTTACACGAACCACACGCTGATGCCCGAAGCGCTCGAAACGTGGGACGTCGAGATGCTCGCGCGTCTGTTGCCGCGGCATCTCGAGATCATCTTCGAGATCAACGCGCAGTTTCTGAAGCACGTCAGCGAGCACTCGGGTCATGATGCCGAGATGATCCGCCGCATCTCACTCGTCGACGAGTACGGGCAGCGGCGCGTGCGCATGGCGTATCTGGCGATCGTCGCGAGTCACAAGGTGAACGGCGTGTCGAAGCTGCATTCGCAACTGATGACGCGCGACATCTTCGCCGACTTCGCGCGCATCTATCCCGACCGCTTCACCAATGTGACCAATGGCATCACGCCACGCCGCTGGCTCGCGCAAGCGAGTCCGCCGCTGTCGTCGCTGATCGACGAACGGATCGGCAAGCATTGGCGCAGCAATCTGTTCGAGCTGGAGCAGTTGCGCAATCTGCGCACCGACGACGGCTTCATCGAGGCTTTCCGGGAAGCCAAACGGCAAAACAAATTGCGGCTCGTGCAACGGCTCGTGCAGCATACGAGACAGCATTTCAATCCGGACGCGTTGTTCGACCTGCAGGTCAAGCGCATTCACGAATACAAGCGGCAACTACTGAACGTGCTGCATGTGATCGTGCGCTACAACCAGATTCGCGCGAATCCGGAGCGCGACTGGGTGCCGCGCGTCGTGATGTTCGCGGGCAAGGCCGCCTCCGCGTACCGGATGGCGAAGACCGTCATCAAGCTGATCGGCGACGTCGGCGAGAAGGTCAATCACGATCCGCTGATCGGCGATCGTCTGAAAGTGGTGTTCGTGCCGAACTATGGCGTGAGCGTGGCCGAGCTGATCATTCCGGCGGCCGATCTGTCCGAACAGATTTCGATGGCGGGCACCGAAGCGTCCGGCACCGGCAACATGAAGCTCGCGCTCAACGGTGCGTTGACGATCGGCACGATGGACGGCGCGAACATCGAGATCTGCGACGCGGTGGGGCGCGAGAACATCTTCATCTTCGGCCATACCGCCGACGAGGTGGACGACCTGCGCGCGAGCGGCTACCGGCCCCGGCACGTCTACGAGGAAAACGTGGAACTGCGCACGGCGCTCGACCAGATCCGCAGCGGCTTCTTTTCGCCGGACGATCCGGTGCGCTTCTCGGACATTTTCCACACGCTGGTCGACTGGGGCGATCACTACATGGTGCTGGCCGACTTCGCCGCATTCGCGAAGGCGCAGGACGAAGTGGATGCGCGCTTCGTCGACAAGCGCGCGTGGACCGAAAGCGCGATCGAGAATGTCGCGGGGATGGGGCAGTTTTCATCCGACCGCACGATCGGCGAATATGCACGCAATATCTGGCGGGTGAACCAGCTCGAGCTCGATTGAGGAGGGCGGGCCGCCGTTTCTGTTTCGTTTGAGCGCGCTATAAGTGACAAGGCCGTGCGGTTCATCGTTTGAACCGCACGGCCTTTTTTATCGCGCGCGTTTATCGCGCGCGCAATCTCACGGCGCGAAACTTTCGCTCGCGTTCGCCGCATGCAGACCCAACTCGCCGCGCTGGAAATCGAACAGCACGTCGATGTTCTGCATCGCCATCAGACCCACCACGATGCGGTTCGCGTTCGGCTTCGCCTTGACGATCGTGACTTGCGCACTCTCGTAGTGGTGCGTCCACGAACCCACGCCGATCGCCGCCTCGTAGTTGCCGCGATTGAGCACGTTGCCGACGTCGTCGTCGCCGGTCCAGTTCGGCGTCTTGTCCGTTTCGATGCGGATCATGCCGGAGCTGCCGGTGGCGAACACCAGCGGCGCACAGAAGGTCATCTTGTCGGCGACACGCACGCAGCCGGTCGGCCATTGCGTCGCACCGTCTTTCGATGCCGCCAGCGGCAGCATCGTGTAGTCCTTCGTCATCGCATTCGACGGACTCAGCACGAGGTAAGGCTTCGCGAAGTTCGAGCGCACCAGATAGCGCTGCCCGATGTTGCCCGGCAACACGCGCAGTGGCTGCGTGCAGCAGTTATCGCCCGGCAGGTCCGCGCCGATGCCGGCAATCCCGGAGAACGCCCAACCGAATTCGCCGGTGTAGCCGTCCATCGCGACGCAACGCTTCGCGCCCGGCAGACAACGCACCACGTCGACTGCCTGCGCGGCGATCGGCGCCGGCTTCGTGCCGGCCACGCTGAACGGCAGCGTGAGCGTGGCGCCCACCACTTCGGCGCCGTTCGCGAACGAGAGCGACGTGACGTCGCCGGCGCGCGTGTAGTTCGAACCCGGCAGCGTCGACTTCAGGATCCGCACCCCTTGCGTGCCGGTGTCCAGTGCGACGTACAACGGTTTGCCGTCGAGCTGGACCGGCAGGCCGAGGCGCGCGTGACCCTCGTCGGCACGCTCCACATGCAGCGGAATCAGCAGGCCGTCGTTGCCGCCGTTGATCAGCATGGCCGTGGGCGGGGGCGGCGTGGGCACGGGGAAGGTGGCGGCGCAACCGGCGAGGGCGGTGGCCGCGCACGCCGCCATGCAAGCGAGACGCTGCTGGAGGGCACGCAAACCGGCGCGGAGGCGAGTTTGCCAAAGCGGACGGAGAGGCCGCCGCGCGGCATGAAGAGATGACAGGGGCATGGATCACGCTTCGCTAAAAGGCGCGGTCTTCTTGCGGGGCAATGCATCGCAATGCCTGGGGGTGTTTCGTGTCGGCGTGAAGCCGACTCGCGGCGTGTGCGGAGCAGACTGATCGCTCATACAAGCCAGCCCCGACGGAATTCACGAGCGGCCGCGGATGGAGACACGCTCAAGCCACATCAAAGCGAAGACACCCTGCAAGAAGGAACGCAACAATGGAAGCGGCGACTCTACATGGCCCGTCGGGCACAATTGCCAAGATGTGTAAAGGTTTGCTCGCGGTGAGTCAGGCGCCGGTACGCGCCTGCATCGGCCTGCTTCAATCCGGGCGCGAAGCTCGAATCATGGTCGCATGCGCGCGGCCCAGCGTCGCGCGCTCGAGGGTGGCGCTCAGCACACCGATCACGTCGTCGACACTGCGCGAGGTCACTTCGATGCGAAAGACGATGTGCTCGCGCAGCTGGTCGACGGTCACGATGTAGAGACGCAGATCGCCGCCGAGCGCGGCATGCAATGCTCGCCGCGCAAGGGCCGACGACGTGCCGGGCACGGTCACGTCGATAACGACGAGCGGAACCATCGGATGGGCGGCGCGGTGGCCGATGCGCGAAACGCGCGGCACGGAGATGTCAGACGTGGCGACTGAAGTGAGCATCATGGTTGCGCCGACCCGCAGAGGCGGCGCGCGTTGTCGATACCCGCTCCACTTTAATCAGGCGCGCCTCAATGGCACGCAAAAGCTGCGGCTGCGCGAATCAAATTTGTGTTAACGAGCTTGTGCTAATGAGCGAGTGTCGTACAAACGTGGACGGCGTCACGCCTTCTGCACCGCCGCCGCTTTCGCTTCGTCCACCGCCGCGCCCACCCGCTCGACGAATTCGCGATCGGTGCTCATCAGCGCCTCGCGTTCGCCGTCGGCTGTCTGCACCATCAGCCGATGCGTGATGTCCTGCGTGGCCCAGGTGAGCCAGCCGACCGCGACCAGCATCACGCCGCACACAATGCCCGCCGGCGAACCGAAGATCACGCCGGCAATCGCGCCGATCAGGCCGAGCACCGAGATCGTCACCGGCAAGACCTTGTTCTTCTGCACGGTGACGACCTGCACGCCGACGATATCGCGCAGCGGAAAGACCTGGCCGGCGGACGAGAGTGCATTGCGCGTGACCGACACGCCGCGATCGTTGAAAGGGGTTTCCATCGGGTTCAATGCGAGGTAGTGAAGGAGAAGGGCGCAGCGTAGCAGACTTCAACGCGACCAGTGACGTGACATGATGCCCGGATTGTGGCGGGTCAAGGAAATTTCTACCCTGAGCCGGCGGAATGGCTAACATGAAGCATGGTTGTCGATGTGCCCGTACGTGAATAGAAAATAATCCGCTCGCCTGCCCAGGTCGGCGGTCGTCTATTGCTCGCGCAATCCCGGGTCGATCCAATCCCGCCACGGCGTCGCGCCCAAGGGATAAGACGTGATTGCGCTTCCGGTCGGGAGGTCATTCATGAATATCGGCGTATACGGAACTCTGGTCGCGACCTCGCTCGTCCTGCTTCTCGGCGAGAAGCTGATTCAGTGGATTACCGTGCTGCGCACCTACTCGATTCCCGCACCGGTGGCCGGCGGGCTCATCGTTGCCGTCGGTGTGCTGCTGATACGCCTTACGACGCGTATCGAAGTGCGCTTCGAGCCCGCGCTGCAGGTGCCGCTCATGCTCGCGTTCTTCTCGACCATCGGTCTCAATGCGCATATTTCCAGCCTGAAGGCGGGTGGGCCCGTGCTGATCCGATTTCTCGCGCTCGTCAGTGGACTGCTGATACTGCAGAACGTGGTCGGCGTGTTGCTCGCCTTCGCGCTCGGCGTCGATCCGCTCTTCGGACTGCTCGGCGGATCGATCACGCTGTCGGGCGGTCATGGCACGGGCGCCGCGTGGAGTCAGGTCTTCACCGAGCATCATGGGCTGAACTCGGCCACGGAAATCGCCATCGGCTGCGCGACGTTCGGGCTGGTGATCGGCGGGGTGCTCGGCGGTCCGATTTCACGCCTGCTCATGCGTCGAATCGGCGACGACGAAAGGCGGCGTATTTCCGATCGCGAGAACGAGACGCTGGTCTTCGAAGAGCCCAAAGCCCAGCAGCCCACTACGCCCGCTGCGATCATCACGACGCTCGCGTTGATCTCCGTGTGTCTGACCGTGGGCGAGGTGGTGGCCGAGTGGCTGGCCGGGACCGTCTTCGAATTGCCTACGTTCGTCTGCGTGCTGTTCGTCGGCGTGCTATTGAACAATGGGCTGTCGCTCGTGCGGGTGCAACTCGATCAGCATGCGGTCGCGCTCGTGGGCAATGTCAGCCTCGCGTTGTTTCTGGCGATGGCGCTGATGAGACTCGACCTGTGGGAACTCGCGGCGCTCGCGGTGCCGGTCATCGCGATCCTCGTCGCGCAGACGCTGCTGATGGCGCTGTATGCGGTGTTCGTGACGTTCCCAGTGATGGGGCGCAACTACGACGCGGTCGTGCTGAGCGCCGCGCATTGCGGCCTGGGCATGGGCGCGACGCCCACCGCCATCGCCAACATGCAGGCGATTACCAACCGTTTCGGCCATTCCCACATCGCGTTCCTGATCGTCCCGATGACCGGCGCGTTTTTCATGGACATCGTCAACGCGATCGTCATCAAGCTGTTTCTCGCGCTGCCGTTCTTTCGCTGATACGCTTGAGGCGGGCCGATCGGCTTCGCCAGAGGATGACCAATTGCGGGACCGCGAATTCAGCGTCTATCTGTGTCGCACCTTCGCGGGACGCCCATCCCGCGCACGTCCCACCCTCTGATACCAAAACTGATATCGATACCGCCAAAAATTTAATTGGAAAGATATCGGCCTGCTCCGTACACTTCAGCAGTCCCATAAATTGAGCGACAGCCTTCCGTGATCCGCATTCCAGAGCTTTGCGAGGCCCGAGACAGCGCGGAACGCGCTGTAGCCAGCCGCTTAATCGTCATCTCGCCGGTCGCGCCGCGCCGGTTAGGTCAAACTGGCCGGTGCTGTGCCCCGGCACGTGCATCAAGGAAATAGGCATGTCGGAAAATAAGCGGAAATTGCGTTCGGCTGAATGGTTCGGCACGGCCGACAAGAACGGCTTCATGTATCGAAGCTGGATGAAGAATCAGGGCATTCCCGATCACGAATTCGATGGCCGTCCGGTCATCGGCATCTGCAACACCTGGTCGGAACTCACGCCGTGCAACGCGCACTTTCGCAAGATCGCCGAGCACGTGAAGCGTGGCGTCTACGAAGCGGGCGGGTTCCCGGTCGAGTTCCCGGTGTTTTCAAACGGCGAATCGAACCTGCGTCCGACCGCGATGCTCACGCGCAATCTCGCGGCGATGGACGTCGAGGAAGCGATCCGCGGCAATCCGATCGACGCGGTCGTGCTCCTCACCGGTTGCGACAAGACCACGCCCGCGCTGCTGATGGGCGCGGCGAGTTGCGACGTGCCGGCGATCGTCGTCACCGGCGGTCCGATGCTGAACGGCAAGCTCGACGGCAAGAACATCGGTTCGGGCACCGCAGTGTGGCAACTGCACGAATCGCTGAAGGCGGGCGAGATCGACCTGCATCAGTTCCTCTCGGCCGAAGCCGGCATGTCGCGCTCGGCGGGCACCTGCAACACGATGGGCACGGCCTCGACGATGGCGTGCATGGCCGAAGCGCTCGGCACGTCGCTGCCGCATAACGCAGCGATCCCCGCGGTCGATTCGCGCCGCTACGTGCTCGCCCATATGTCAGGAATCCGTATCGTTCAGATGGCACACGAAGACCTCAAGCTGTCGAAGATCCTGACGCGCGAGGCCTTCATGAACGCGATTCGCACCAATGCTGCGATCGGCGGCTCGACCAATGCGGTGATTCATCTGAAGGCGATTGCCGGTCGCATGGGCGTCGATCTCGAACTCGACGACTGGGTGCGTATCGGCCGCGATACGCCGACGATCGTCGACCTGAT
The DNA here is from genome assembly GCF_046030495.1 of Paraburkholderia strydomiana. GTDB lineage: Bacteria > Pseudomonadota > Gammaproteobacteria > Burkholderiales > Burkholderiaceae > Paraburkholderia > Paraburkholderia strydomiana_A. Next base: position 289,426 of record NZ_JAQQCJ010000006.1, on the reverse strand, counting down.
GCCGTCGGGCCGCTTCCTGATGGAAGAGTTTTATTACGCGGGCGGTCTGCCGGCGGTGCTGCGCCGGCTCGGTGAAGCGGACCTGCTGCCGCATCCCGGTGCGCTGACCGTCAACGGCAAATCGCTGTGGGACAACGTCAAGGACGCGCCCAACACCAACGACGAAGTCATCCGCCAGCTCGACAACCCGCTCGTCGCCGATGGCGGCATTCGCGTGCTGCGCGGCAATCTCGCGCCGCGCGGCGCGGTGCTCAAGCCGTCGGCGGCCACGCCCAGTCTGCTCAAGCATCGCGGACGCGCGGTGGTGTTCGAAAACCTCGAGCACTACAAGACGCGTATCGTCGACGAAGACCTCGACGTCGACGCCAATTCGGTCATGGTGATGAAGAACTGCGGCCCGAAGGGTTATCCGGGCATGGCCGAAGTGGGCAACATGGGGCTGCCGCCGAAGCTGCTGCGCCAGGGCGTGAAGGACATGGTGCGGATTTCGGACGCGCGCATGAGCGGCACCGCCTATGGCACGGTGGTCTTGCACGTGACGCCGGAAGCGGCGGCGGGCGGCCCGCTCGCCGCCGTGCAGGACGGCGACTGGATCGAACTCGATTGCGATGCCGGCACGCTGCATCTGGATATCAGTGACGCGGAACTGGAGCGCCGCATGGCGCAACATGTGCCGCCGCAGGCGCCGGCTGGCGGCGGTTATCAGCGCCTGTACGTCGATCACGTGCTGCAGGCCGATGAAGGCTGCGACCTCGATTTCCTCGTTGGTTGCCGCGGCGCTGCCGTGCCGCGACATTCTCATTGACGTCATAGGCTCGGCGACGCATGTCGCGCTGAGTCGAGTGAGCCGTGTAACCGCCAGGCGGCGGTTACACGCGGTCTGATCAGAACCCCGAGTTTCACGCGCACCACGCGCGGGTCGCGCGCAGCGACGCAACAGTCGCGCGCGCGCTCGCGCCGTCGCGTCGCACTGCTGGCCGGCGCAAAGGCGCCTACGGACATGCAGGCCGCGTCGCGCATCCACACGACACCACCCTAATCGATGGAGACAGTGCAATGAGCACCAAGCCGGCCGGCGCGCAGCAGGTTGCTGCGCCTTCGCATGTGGAGCACGGCGACGAGCAACGCATCGTCGGGATGCTGACGCGCAGACTGATTCCATTTCTCGCGCTGATTTATGTGGTCGCTTATATCGACCGCTCGGTGGTCGGTTTCGCGAAGCTGCACATGAATGCGGCGATCGGCCTGAGCGACGCGGCTTACGGCCTCGGCGCGGGCCTGTTCTTCATCGGCTATTTTCTGTGCGAAGTACCGAGCAATCTCGCGTTGGAACGCTTCGGCGCACGCGTGTGGTTCGCGCGCATCCTGTTCACGTGGGGCGTCATCACGATGGCGATGTCGCTCGTGGAAGGGCCACGGAGCTTCTACGCATTGCGCTTTCTGCTAGGCGCCGCGGAGGCGGGCCTTTATCCCGGCATTCTTTATTTCCTGACCAAATGGTTTCCGATGCGGCACCGCGCGCGCATCATCGGGCTGCTCGTGCTGGCTCAGCCCATCGCCGGCATCGTGACCGGGCCGATTGCGGGCATGGTGTTGTCGACGCATGGCGCGTTCGGTCTGTCGAACTGGCAGATCCTGTTCGTGCTGAGCGGATTGCCGGCCGTGCTGCTGTGTTGGCCCACGCTACGTCTTCTGCCGGAGTCGCCCGCCCGCGCGCACTGGCTCGCGTCGGCAGATCGTGCGTGGATCGAACGTGAACTGGCTACCGATCACGCGTCCTACGGGCTCGAATCGCATCGCAATCCGCTCGCCGCGCTGAAGGACAAACGCGTGCTGCTGCTGGCGCTGCTGTTTCTGCCGTTTCCGTTGAGCATCTACGGATTGTCGTTGTGGCTGCCGACCATCATCAAGGCATTCGGCGTCAGCGATTCGACCACGGGTCTGCTGTCGGCGGTGCCGTATCTGTTCGCCGTGGTGGGTCTGTATCTGGTGCCGCGTCATTCGGATCGTCACGGCGAGCGTTATTGGCACATCGTCGTCGTATCCGCTCTCGCGGCCGTGACGATGGCGGCCAGCGCGTGGGCGCAAGCGCCGCTGCTGCAATTCATCTTCATCTGCCTGACGGCGTTTTCGCTGTATTCGATTCAGGCAGTGGTGTGGGCCCTGCCGGGGCAGTTCCTGACCGGCGCGAGTGCTGCCGTCGGCATTGCGACGATCAATTCGCTCGCCAATCTCGGCGGTTATCTGGGGCCGTACGGAATCGGGCTCATCAAGGATGCGACCGGCAGCCTCGCCGCCGGCCTGTACTTTCTCGCGGCGACGCTGGTGTTTGCGGTTGTGATTACCTTCGTCGTGCGCTCAGCGCTGCACGCGCCCCGCGCGACGTAAGAAAAAGAAATATAAAAGAGCCCGCCTCGCCGTTGCTTGATCGGCTATTCGATCGCGCGGGCTCGTTAACCCTTGCCGATTCTTCACAATTCTCTTGACAGCCAATGTCGGCGCGGGGCTCTGCACCCTGATCAGCGTCCTCAAGCCCGAATCGAAGCATCGCAGTGCGATCCAATACGCATGCGCATACCGAAACCCGAATACCTCGATATCGAAACAGGGATTGGACGTCTCCAATCAGGCTACCTTATTATATTTTCATAATATCAAAGCAGACAGAGACAGCAGTTCCGGGACATAACCCAAGGAGGCGCGGTGACGGGCATTCAGCTCAACGGCGTGACAAAGCGGTATGGCGAGACGGAAGTGATCACGGGTCTCGACCTCAATATCCACGAAGGCGAATTCCTCGTCTTTCTAGGCCCCTCCGGCTGCGGCAAGTCGACTCTGCTGCGCATGATCGCCGGACTCGAAAACGTCAGCGAAGGGCAGATCAGCATTGGCGGCCGCGAGGTCACGAACCTGCCACCGGCGAGGCGCGATGTCGCGATGGTGTTCCAGCACTACGCGCTCTATCCGCACATGACGGTCTACGACAACATGGCGTTCGGACTGCGCAATACGGGTGTCGCCGCGAGCGAGATCGAGCGGCGCATTACCGAAGCGGCCCGTATGCTCGAACTCGATGCGTTGCTCAAGCGTCGTCCCGCACAATTGTCGGGTGGTCAGCGTCAACGGGTGGCGATTGGCCGTGCGGTGGTTAAGGAGCCCGAAGCATTCCTGTTCGACGAGCCATTGTCGAATCTCGATGCGTCGCTGCGCACCCGCACGAGAGTCGAGCTTGCCCGCATCCATCGCCGTCTCAGTTCGACGATGATCTTCGTCACGCACGACCAGATCGAAGCGATGACGCTTGCCACGCGCATCGTCGTGATGAATCGCGGACGCATCGAGCAGATTGGTGCGCCGCTCGACATCTACCGCCGTCCGGCCACGCGCTTCGTTGCGGGATTCATCGGTGCACCGGCCATGAACTTTATCGACGTCGAGCCCGCAGGCGATAACGGCGGCCGTCTGCTCGTACGCCTGCCGGTCGACAATGTCGTCATTCCCACCACCATCGCGGCCGGCGGTTTGCCATTGGGCCAGCTCACGCTCGGCATTCGCGCCGAGCACGTGGTGATCGACGCGAACGGTCCGCTCGGCGGCCGCGCCGAATTCATCGAACGGCTCGGCGATCGTTCGCTCGCGCACGTGAGTCTCGCGAGCAATCAGCTAATCGTGATCGAGATTCCACGCGAATACGAATTGCAGGCCGGCGACCCGCTCCGTATGAGCATAGACGCCGCTCATCTGCATCTGTTCGACGCAAGCGGGACGGCGCATCATGGCGGCTGAGCGCTCGCTGGCGGCAGGTATGCCGAAGGCGCGGCAACGCCGTTTCAGTAATCCCCTCGCGTCCTGGTCGAACGGCCTGTTCGTGCTGCCGTTCGTGGTCGTCTACGTGTTGCTGCTGGTCGTGCCGCTCGGGTACGGCTGGTGGCTGAGCCTGCAAAACGTCGACCTGCTCGCCGGCACGAGCGAGTTCATCGGCATCAAGAATTACGTCGACCTCGCGGCCGATCCGATCTTTCGCGGCGCCGTGCGCAACACGTTCTACTTCGTGTTCATGACGGTGCCGATGTTCGTCGCGCTGGGTCTCGCACTCGCGCTCGTGCTCAACCGGCCGGGCCGGTTTTGCGCGGCGTTGCGGGCGATTTTCTTCGGCTCGTCGGTGCTGTCGGTCACGATCGTCACGCTGGTCTGGAAGCTCGTGCTGATGCCCGGCCACGGACTGCTCGCCGACGTGAGCCACGCGCTGAACCTTCCCGAGTACGTGCCGCTCGTGCACGAAGCCACCGCGCTGCCGATGATCGCGATCGTCACCGTATGGTGGATCGTCGGCCTGCCGATGATGCTGTTCCTCGCCGCGCTTCAACAGATTCCACAGGAGCTGTATGAAGCAGCCGCGCTCGACAGCGCAACGCGCTGGCGCACCTTCGCGTCGATCACGCTGCCGTCGATCCGGCGCACCGTCGCGCTGGTCGCGGTAATCGAAGCGGTGTTCCAGTTCCAGCTATTCGGTCAGGCGCAACTGCTGACCGACGGCGGTCCTAACAACGCATCGCGTCCGCTGGTGCAGTTCATTTACGAATCCGGCTTCCGTCAATGGCTATTCGGCTACTCGGCAGCCGCGGCGCAGGTGCTGTTCGCATTGATGCTGCTGGGCATCGCCGCGCAGGCATGGATCGTTCGCAGAAAGGATTCCGCATGAGCACCGCCGCACTCAAATCCGCCCCGAGTCCTTCTCCCGAGCAACGCTCGCGCGGCTCGCTCGCGGGCCGTTTCGGCGAGCGCGTGATGCTCGGCGCCGTCGTGCTGCTCGCGCTCGTCTGGATCGCGCCGCTCGTGTGGGTGTTCGCGCTGTCGTTCAAGCCGAACGCGTTCCTTCAGCAACATACCGATGTGCTGTTCTCGCCGCCGTTCACGCTGCAGAACTATACGAGCATCATCGGCACATCGGCGGTGGGCGGCTGGTTGATCAATAGCGTGATCGTCGCGCTGGGCCAGACGTTCCTGACACTCGTCATCGCATCGCTCGCGGGTTACGGTTTCGCGCGCACGAACTTTCCGGGCAAGCGCTGGCTGTATGTGATCTGCCTCGCCGGGCTCGCGGTTCCCGAGCAGGCGCTCGTGATTCCGCTGCACAGCATCTTCGCCTCGCTCGACTGGCACAACACCTATGGTGCGCTGATTCTGCCGCGCCTCGCGTCGCCGTTCGGCGTGTATCTGATGACGCAGTACTTCAAGGCGGTGCCCGTGGATATCGAGGAAGCGGCGTTGCTCGACAACGCGTCGCGCTTCAAGGTGTTCTGGCGTATCGTGCTGCCGCTGTCGATCCCCGCGCAGGCGACGCTCGCGATCTTCACGTTTCTCAGCGCGTGGAACGACTACCTGTGGCCGCTCGTGTCGGCATCGAAGCCGGAGATGTACACGCTGACTATTGGCCTCGCATCGACACAGGGCAATTTCGCACAGTCCGAGGGGATTGGGTATCTGATGGCGCAAGCGGTGTTCGCGGGCCTGCCGATCTTCGTGCTGTATCTGTTCTTCCAGAAGTACATCGTGGCGGCGGTGGCGGGCACCACGGTGCGGTAGTCGAGCTTGGCGAAGCACAACCGAAGCACAACCGGTCACGCCAATGACCACCCGGCAGCCGCGCACAGTCGTTCGGAAAGACGCGGCTCATTATCGACCTAGGAGACAACGATGAAAAGATCGCTCGTGCGCGGTGCGCTTTCGCTCGCCTTGCTGAGTCTGACGGCCGGCCTGACGGCGCCGGCGCAGGCCAAAACTGAAATTACGCTGTCGCGTTTCTTTGGCGCCTGCGACGCTGAATACGGCAATGTGAACGACGTGAGCAAAGCGGCGGGCGAGTGCGGCATCATCACGACGCTGGTCAACCAGTTCAATGCGACGAACAAGGAAGACATCGTCGTCAAGCCGCAGATCATCGAATGGAATCCTTACTATACGCAGATCGACGCGCGCATTCTCAGCCATGACGTGCCGACCATTTCGGTGATGCACGAAGCCGTGCTCGGCGACTACGTGAAGCGCAAGCTCGTCGAGCCGCTCGACGACGGCTTCAAATCGGTCGGCGTCGATACGAAGGACTTCACGGGCCACGCGCACCGTGGCGTCACATTCGGCGACAAGACCTACGCGTTGCCGTTCGACACGCATTCGTGGCTCTGGCACATCAACGTCAATCTGTTCAAAAAGGCGGGTCTGGTCGATGCGAGCGGCAAGCCGATCCTGCCGACCACGCCTGACGAACTGCTCAAACAGGCGAAGCAGTTCAAGGACAAGACCGGCCTGCCGTACATCACGATGCCGATCGCGAACGAGAGCGCCGCGCAGACGCGTTCGCTCTACACGATGGTGTATCAGCAGAACGGCACGCTGTTTCCGTCCGGACCGACGAAGATCGATCTGCAGAGCAAGCCCGTGACGAACGCGCTGCAACTGCTCGACGCTCTGATGAAGGCGGGCGACATTACGCCGAATCTCGACTACGGCGCATCGAACCAGGCGTTCATGAACGGCAAGGCCGGCGTGCTGATCTGCGGGACCTGGGTGATCGAAGACCTGACCAACCTGGCGAAGAAGTCGGACTCGCCGCTCGCCAACAATGGCTATGACGTCGTGCCGTTCCCGAACCTGTTCCAGAAGAAGGCGGTGTGGGCCGACGGCCATTCGTGGGTCATGCTCAAGGGCGGCGCGAAGGACGACAAGACGCGCCACGCCGCGTTCGTGTTCCTCAAGTTCCTCTACGACCACGACGCCGACTGGGCGCGCACCGGGCATCTGCCGGCGCGCCAGTCCGTCATCGATAGCGCAGCATTCAACGCGTTGCCGCATCGTTCGTCGATCAAGGAAATCTCGTCGACGGGCTATTTGCTGCCGAACACGGTGCCGCGCCAGTTCGCGATTCAGGAGATTGTCGGCAGCGAGGTCAGCAACATGCTGACCTCCGGCAAGCCGATTCCGGCGGTTCAGAAGGACGCGGAAGACCGCGTCAACAAGCTGTTGTCCAGGTAGTGGCCGCCCGGCGGCCGAACTTGTCAGCCAGCGCGCCGCATCGGGCGGCGCGCCTCGTCGATCTCACAAGAGGACCTCTCACCATGATTACTTCCCGCCTCGTCGTCGACCGCGATTTTGTCGTTGCGGACCTTGACCGGCGCGTGTTCGGCACCTTCGTCGAACATATGGGCCGCTGCGTGTACACCGGCATCTACGAACCGGGCCACCCCGAAGCCGATGAGCGTGGCTATCGCAAAGACGTGATGGAACTGACGCGCGAACTCGGAGCGACGATCGTCCGCTATCCCGGCGGCAACTTCCTGTCGGGCTACAACTGGGAAGACGGCGTCGGTCCGAAAGAGAAGCGGCCGAAGCGCCTCGATCTCGCGTGGTATTCGGTCGAAACCAACCAGTTCGGCACCAATGAATTCATCGACTGGTGCCGCGAGCTCGACATCGAGCCGATGTACGGGGTCAACCTCGGCACGCGCGGACCGGACGAAGCGCGGCATTTCGTCGAGTACTGCAATCATCCGGGCGGCACCGCGCTATCGGATCTGCGTCATGAGCATGGTTACGAAAAGCCGCACGACATCAAGTTCTGGTGCCTCGGCAACGAGATGGACGGGCCGTGGCAAATCGGCCGCAAGACCGCCGATGAATACGGCCGCGTCGCACTCGAAACAGCCAAGCTGATGCGCGCGGTCGATCCCACCATCCAGCTTGCGGCGTGCGGATCCTCGACCCATGAAATGGCGACTTACGGCGCGTGGGAAGACCGCGTGCTCGAACACTGCTTCGATCAGGTCGACTTCATTTCGCTGCACACGTACTTCGAAAACCGTCACGACTCCACGGCGGAGTTCTTCGGCAACATCGACGTGATGGACCTGTTCATCAAGGAGATCGTCGCCGTGGCGGACAGCGTGGCCGCGCGCAAGCATTCGACCAAACGCATCATGCTGTCGTTCGACGAATGGAACGTCTGGTACAAGGCCCGCTCGATCAACGATCTGCGCAAGCCCGGCTGGCCGAGCGCGCCGCGCCTGATCGAAGAGGTCTACAACGCCGAGGACGCGCTGCTGGTGGGCGGCGCGCTGATCACGATGATGAACAACGCCGATCGCGTGAAGACCGCCTGTCTCGCGCAGCTCGTCAATGTGATCGGCCCGATCATGACCGAGCCGGGCGGCGCGGCGTGGCGGCAGACGATTTTCTATCCGTTCGCGCAGGCGTCGAAGTTCGGTCATGGCCGCGTCCTCAAGCCGGTGATCGAGTCGCCGTCGTACGAGGCCGAGACTTTCCCCGAGATCGCCTACCTGTGCGCGGCCGTGGTCGATGACCGGGCGAGCGGCACCACGACGATCTTCGCATTGAACCGGCACCTGACCGACGAGATGGACCTGAACATCGAGTTGCGCGGCCTCGGCGCCGAACGCACGCTCGATCACGCGCTCGAACTTCATCACGCGAACATGAAGGCGGTGAACACGCGCGAAGCGCCGTTGACGGTCGTGCCCGAGACCAACGCCCGTGTGGTGGTCGACGGTGAGAAGATCACCGCGCGTCTGAAGCCGGGCTCGTGGAACGTGATCGTCACGACTGCGGCAAAGCGCGGCTAGGTTGATCGAAGCGGGCGTCTACGAAGGAGGGGTGATGTTCGAGCGTGAGCCCGTCGTCGGTACGATGACGGCACAGGTCGCGAGAATCGTCGGCATGCGGATCGTCTCGGGCGAATTCAGTCCGGGCGATCTGCTCCCCGTCGAAAGCGAATTGTGCAGCGAGTACCGCGTGAGTCGTACCACTATCCGTGAGGCGATCAAGCAGCTCACCGGCAAGCGGCTGATCGAGGTGACGCCGAAAATCGGCACCCGCGTGCTGCCGTTCTCCGACTGGAATCTGCTCGACCGCGACGTGCTCGCGTGGCGCCTCAATGCGCAGTTCGATTCGAAGATCGTCGAAGACATCTTCGAGATGCGCCTGTGCTTCGAGCCGCGCGCGAGCTTTCTGGCGGCGCGCCATGGCAGCGACGACGACCTGCAACTGATCGAGCGCCGCTACCGTGAGCTGGCGGACGCCTACGCGTCGCCGGCCGCGCAATCGGATGTACGCGCCGTGGGCGAAGCGGTGCTGGAGTTCCACATGGCGATCATCGCGATGTCGCAGAACGGCATGTTCATCACGATCGGCAGCGCGATCAAGGCCGCGTTGCGGGTGTCGTCCGAGATGCTACTGCGGCAGGCTGCGCGGCCCAGCGAAGATATCGAACTGCACGACGCGGTGCGCAGCGGGATCGTCGCGCGGGAACCGGAAGCCGCGTCCGCGGCGATGACGCGATTGCTCGCGGCGTCGCGCGAAAGAATGCTGAGGTACACCATCAGTCCGAAAGACGCCGGGTGAAGGCGCGAGGGCGGGTGATTGATCGAGGTGCGGCTTGCCGGTCGTGAAGACTGCGCGTCTCGTTGAGCGCACAGGATGCCTCGGAGCGCCTTCTGCCGAAACGCGGCGGATCGGGTAAGCTGGATCGCTTCACCGTTCGACTCACGCGTTCGGCTCACGATCACGCTGACGAGCGGCCCATCTTCAACCAGGAGGCTCCATGGCAGAAGCGCTATTCGATATTCCGCTGAAAACAATCGACGGCAATGCAGCGAGCCTTGCCGATTATGAGGGCAAGGTGCTGCTCGTCGTCAACGTCGCGTCGAAATGCGGGCTCACGCCGCAATACAGCGGCCTCGAAAAGCTGTATCAGGACAAACGCGCGTCGGGTCTGGAAGTGCTCGGCTTTCCCGCCAACAACTTCAAGGGCCAGGAGCCGGGCAGCGACGGCGAGATCGCCGCGTTTTGCAGCACGAGCTATGACGTGCATTTCCCGCTCTTTTCGAAAATCTCCGTGCTCGGAGGAGATCAACATCCGCTGTACGCGCGCCTGACTGAAGCGCGACCCACCGCGACCGGCGAAGGGCCTTTCCGTGAAAAATTGAAGGGCTATGGCGTCGATCCGGAAAATCGCGTGGACGTGCTGTGGAATTTCGAAAAATTCCTGATCGGCCGCAACGGCGAAGTGGTCGGCCGCTTTTCGCCCGACGTCACGGCGGATGATCCGCGTCTCGTCACCGCTATCGACGCGGAACTCGCCAAGGCGGCGTGATGGAGTGAGTGGTGTGAAGGCCGTGAGTGCGGCGCGAATCGGCCGCGCTCGCACTCATGCTTGCGTTCAATCGAGTTGTGGCGGTCTTTCAGGGCCGCCGGGTGAGCGAAGGCGAAGACTCATCAACCTTCACCCAGCGGCCTGAAATCGCACACACGAAGCATCAATCGACACAGATCGCATCGACCGCATTGAGAACGAGCCCGAAGAACTCGTTGGCGGCGGCCGGGTTCAACCAGCGCACGATCACCGTCATCCGGCGCTCGGGCTCGATCCACGTAAATGAACTGCCCGCGCCCACGCCGAAATAACTTGATGCCGGCACGCTCGGGAAAACCTTGCGATCGGTATTGAGCCAAACCAGATAGCCGTAAAACGGTGCGATCGCGCATGGCGTACGCATCCGCGCGATCCACTCGCTGGACAGAATCCGCCGGCCGTTCACGACGCCGTCGTTCAGCAGCATTTGCGCGACTTTCAACTGATCGTTCGCGCTGACCGACATGCCGCCGCCCCAGTGCGTGCCGCCCGGAACGGACTGCATGCGCCGTCCGTCGATCTCGACCCACGCATGGTCGTAACCGACCCATTGCCAGTTTTCGCTCGCGCCGGCCGGGCGCATGATCGCTTCGCGGAACACCTCGGGCAGCGGTTGCCGGAACAGATGCAGCAGCGCCAGCGAAAGCTGGTTGATGCGCACGTCGTTGTATTCCCAGTACGTGCCGGGGCGTTGCAGCGGACGCAGCTCGCCTTTTTTGCCATCGGGCGGCGCGGCGAAATTGACGGCGCGATAGTGGTCTGCCTGATCCGACAGGCCGAAATACGTGCCTTGCCATTCGCTCGTCTGTTGCAGCAGGTGCGCCCAGGTCACGTCAGCGTTGTGCGCATCGTCGAAGCCGATGCCGGGCACCCGCACGCGCACCGGTTCGTCCACGTCCGGCAGCAAGCCGCGATCGTGCGCGATTCCGGCCAGCAGCGCGAGGTACATCTTCGCGACGCTGAAGGTCAGATCGGCGCGATCGGGCTCGCCCCATGAGGTGAGCACGCGGCCGTCCACCGCGATCGCGCCCGACACGGGGCCGCGATCGTGCACCGGACCGAGCAGCCGGTTCCACGGCGGCGGATCGTTGACGTGCACGCCCCACGCGCCGTCGACGTGACGGTCCCAAAGCGATTCGTGATCCACTGCGAACTGCACTGCCTGTTGCAAATCTTCTTGCATGAATAGAGTCCTGTCGGTTCAACGCGCATTCAGACGAACGCGGGCCCATACGATAGTGAAAAGACTGATCACGGCCGCGAGCATCAGATAGAGCCCGGGCGCGAGATTGTTGCCGGTCGCGGCGATCAGCGCCGCGACGGCGAGCGGCGTGAAGCCGCCGAAGACGGTCGTGCCGATGTTATAGCCGAGCGCCATGCCGGTGGTGCGTGTGCGGGTCGGAAAGAGTTCGGACATCAACGCGGGAATCGGCGCGAAGTAGGTGGCCTTCAGGAGCGCGACCCATACGACGGCGGCGAGCAGCGTCCCCAGCGACGGATGCGCGTTCATGAACATGAACGCCGGATAGACCGTCAGGAAGAACAGCACGCCTGCGCCCAGCATGATGCGGATGCGGCCCACCTTGTCCGACCAGTGGCCGACGATCGGCGTCAACACCATCATGATGCAGCCGGCCAGCAGCGTCGCGATGAAGCCGGACGACGGCGCGAGGCCGAGTTGCCGGGCCGCATACGTCGGCATGTATAACAGCATGTAGTTGGCCGTGGTCGTGAGCACGAGCGAGCCGATCGAGACCAGCACGCGCTCCTTTTGCGTTGCCAGCAATTCGCGCACCGGCGAGGCGGATTTCTCCGCACGTTCGAACTCCGGCGTTTCGTCGATCCGGCGGCGAATGTAGAGCCCGACCGGCCCGATCAGCATGCCGAACAGGAACGGAATACGCCAGCCCCAGTCGTCGAGTTGAGATTGCGTGAGTGCGCCGGTCAGCACCGCGCCGAACGCGGACGCGATCAGTGTGCTCGCGCCCTGGCTGGAGAACTGCCAGCTTGCCATGAAGCCTTTGCGAGCCGGCGCATGCTCGATCAGAAACGCCGTCGAACTGCCGAACTCGCCGCCGGCCGAAAAGCCCTGCAATAGCCGTGAAGCAAAAATGCCGATCGGCGCGAGCAGGCCGATTGCGGCATACGAGGGCATCAGCGCGACCATGCCGGTGCCGAGCGTCATCAACCCGATCGACAGCGTGAGCGACGCCTTGCGGCCTTTGCGGTCGCTGAACGAGCCGAGCGCGAGCGCGCCGATCGGCCGCGCCAGATAAGAGAGCGCGAAGGTGCCGAGCGTGAGCAGCAGCGACACCGTTTTGTCGTGGACCGGAAAGAAGGTCCGCGACAACGTGGTGGCGAAGTAGCCGTACACGATCAGATCGTAGAACTCGAGCGCATTGCCGATCGACGTCGCGAGGATCAGGCGCGATACGCCCGAGCGCGCTTTGGGTTCGGCGATCGTGCCGTCGACTGTGGCGGAATCGATGCTCATGACGGGACTCCCTGGCGGCGTTGCGTGGGAAGCGCGGCTGCGCTGTTGGGGGCATCGGCATCGCGCACGCCGAGGTCCCAGAAGAGGCCCGACATGATGCGCAATCCTTCGCGCACCACCGGAGCGAGCAGATGCTCGTCCGGCGCGTGCTGCGAGCAACCGGGGTACGAGTGCGGCACCCACAGCGTCGGCATGCCGAGCACGTCGGCGAACACGTCGTTGGGCAGCGTGCCGCCGAGGTTCGGCAGCAGTACCGGCTGCTTGCCGGTGGTTTGCTGCAGCGAGCGCAACGCCCACTGTACCCATGGGTTGTCGGGATCGACGCGGGTCGCGGGCACGCCGCGCTCGACATCGATGTCGACCATGCCGAAGCCGTGCTCGTCGAGATGGCGGCGCACGATCTGTTCGAGATTCAGCCAGTCGGTGCCGACTACGAAACGGATCTGCAGGTGCGCGAACGCGTGCGGCGGAATCGCGTTGACCGGCTTCTCCGGATTACCGGTGCGAAACGCGAGCACTTCGAGACTGTTCCAGCCGAACACGCGCTCGGCCGGCGTGAGGCCGGGTTCGCCGTAGTCCGCATCCACAGCGGGCTCGCCCGGATTGCCGCCCACCTGGAGCCCGGCCAGCGCACGGCGCACCGCGTCGGGCATCGGCGGCGGGCGCAGACCTTCGACCATCACCCGGCCGTTGGCGTCGACCATCGACGCGATTGCATTGGCGAGCACCACGCCCGGGTTGCGCAGCAGGCCGCCCCAGTTGCCGGAGTGATGGCCGCCGTCGCGCAGCTTCACGTCGAGCCGGAAGTTCACGAGGCCGCGCGAGCCGAGAAAGACGGTGGGATGCTGTGCGGTCAGACGCGGGCCGTCGGATGCGATCAGCACGTCGGCGGCCAGTTCGTCGCGCAGTTGCGCGCAGAGTTCGTGAAGTCCCGGCGAACCGACTTCCTCGCCGGTTTCGAACAGCAGCTTCAGGTTGAAGCCGAGCTTGCCGTCGCGCGTATCGAGCACCGCTTTCAGGGCGGCCAGGTTGATGCTGTGCTGGCCTTTGTTGTCCGCCGTGCCGCGCCCGTACCAGCGCTCGCCGTCGACGGTGACGCGCCACGGCGCGAGGCCTTCGCGCCACTGCGCGTCGTAGCCGCGCACCACGTCGCCGTGGCCGTACGACAGCACGGTCGGCAGCGCGTCGTCTTCATGCCGGTGGGCGATCAGAAACGGCCCCGCGCCCGCCACCGGATTCTCGGCGATGCGGCAGGTGAAGCCCCATTGCGTCAGCGTCGGCGTGATTTCATCGCTCAGATAGGCGCGCAGGCGCTCGCCGCTGTCGGCTTCCTGGCTCTCCGTGCGGAAAGCGACGCGGCGCTGGAGGTCATCGAGAAAGCGGCCGGAATCGTACTGCTCCGTCGCATGTTGAATAGCCGAGTCACGGGTCAACGTTGTTCTCCGGTGGGGCGCGCCGCGAGCGCGAGCGCTGGATTCGAAGCGATGTCGCGATCTTGGGGTGGACGATATTTGTGGACAATTACAATATTTGGCAGATATCGTTGCCGAAACGGCAAAGCGGAAAAACCATGAGCCAGTTGGACAACACCGCGCTGCGCTACTTTCTCGAAGTGGCGCGCAGCGGTTCGCTGAGCAAGGCGTCGGGGCGTTTGTACGTCGCCGTGTCGGCGCTCAGCAGACAGATCGCAAAGCTGGAGGAGGACGTCGGCACGGCGCTATTCGAGCGGCGGCCGCGCGGCATGGTGTTGAGCGACGCCGGGCGTCTGCTCGCCGAGCACGCGCGGCGTAGCCTGCTCGACGCGGAGCGCGTCACCGAGGAAATTCGTGGACTGAGCAACGGCGGCCGCGCGACGATTCGCATCGCGAGTTCGGAGGGCGTCGCGCCGCATTTTCTGCCGCAGGTTTTCGCGCGTTTTCTGAAGACGCACCCGGCCACGCATTTTCAACTCGAAGTGTCGGCGCCATCGGTGGCGACGCAGCGCGTGCGCGACGGCACTACCGATATCGCGGTGTGTTTCAGCATTGCGCCGGAGCCGGACATCAACGTGGTGTACGCGCAGCGTGCGCCGATTTTCGCGCTGGTGCGGCGTGATCATCCGCTCGCGGCGCGCGACGCCGTTTCGCTAGCGGACCTGCTGCCGTGGCCGCTCGCAATCGACAACCAGGGCGTGACGATCCGTCAGCTATTCGACATTTCGTGCAGCCTGGAAGGCCTCGTGTTCGATCCGGTGTTCGTCAGCAACTATCATGCGGCGCTGCAAAGTTTCGTGCTGCAAACGGATGCCGTCACGGTGACGGGTTTTCTGACCGTGCGCAGCCGGCTGGAAGTGGATGGGCTCGTCGCGATACCGATCAGTAATCCTGAACTGCACCAGCGCTCGCTGCAGATTCAGACGATGGCCGGGCGCGTGCTGCCGCGCGTGGTGCAGGCGTTTGTCGAGCTGTTGACGGGGGCGATCGACAATCCCGCGCTTCTGGATTGAGCAGGTGAGCGCCGTGCGAGCCCGCTTCGTGGGCGACGGCCTATGCCGCAAAAAGAAAAACGCCCCGCAGGGCGTTTTCCAGAAGCTCCGAATCCGCACGGCAGGAACGCATGCGCTCCCCGCCGTCCAGGACCCGCTTAGAACTTGTGACGGATGCCGACGCGGAATGCCAGCTGGTTGTCCGCGCCCGTGCCCGACGTGCTGAAGTAGCTCGTGCTCGAACCGATCTGCGCTTGCAGATCCTGCGTGCCGTTATGGCCCGACGCGATCTGATAGATACCCAGTGCGTACACGTCCGTGCGCTTGGAGAGCGCGTAGTCGGCGCTCAGGTTCACCTGGTTCCAGTGACCCGTGTTCGCGCCGCTCAGATGCATGTACGTGTAGCCGGCGCCTGCCGTGATAGCCGGCGTGAACGCGTACTTCGCGCCTGCTTCGTACGCGGCGAACGTGGTCGATTCACCGGAGATCGGTGCGAGGCGCGTGTTCGTATACAACGCCCACAGCGTCGCTGCGCCGATAGCGTAACGGCCGCCAGCGCCGAAGGTGCGCAGATCCTGGATCTGACCGTTGCCGAGCGTCGGGAACGTCACGTTAGCCAGCGAGGTCGAGAAGGCCGGCGATGCCTGACCCGGGTAACGGATGTCCGTGTACGCGACGCCCAGACCGAACGGGCCGTTGGCGTAGTTCGCGCCGAAGCTGTAAGCGCGCGACGAACCTGCAACCGTTGCAGCGGTCGTGCCCGTAGCAGGCGAGCCGGCGAAGCCGCCAGCCTGGTTCGAGAAGCCGTACATCGCGCCGAACGTCAGGCCCGAGAAGTTCGCGCTGCTGAACTTGACCGAGTTGTTGATACGGCTCGACGTCAACTGGTCGACGTCGTTGATGTGGTAAGCGTAGTTACCCGCGACGGTCAGGCCGCCGGTCGAGTAGTTGCCGCCGAGGTAGTCGGTGGAAAACGAGTACTGGCGACCGAACGTCAGCGAGCCGACGTTGTTCTGCGACAGACCGACGTAAGCCTGACGGCCGAACATCGCGCCGCCCTGGCCGAGCGTGCCGTTGCCGCTGTTAAAGCCGCTTTCCAACACGAACAGCGCCTTCAGGCCGCCCCCGAGATCTTCCGTGCCGCGCAGGCCCCAACGGCTGCCTTGCGCCACGCCGTCGTCGTACTTGAAGAGCTTGTCGCTGCCGGTGGCCGACTTCGAGTTGTTCACATAGCTGATACCTGCGTCGATCAACCCGTACAGTGTGACGCTGCTTTGCGCGTGAGCGGCGGTAGCGAAGACGGCGAGCGTAGCGGCGGTCAATACTTTCTTGTTCAAGACTTTCTCCGGTTAAAAATTAGGCGATCGCGATGCCCGGCTCTTCGGTCAGATCATGCGATGGCCCGAAATTTAAGGGAACGCTGAGTAAGGTATGTGACAGTGCGGTTATTTTTTTTATCTGTCGTGTTGGCGCGACAAAGGCGTGGCTTTGCAAGGTGAAATCGCGCAAGGCAGTGCCTGTATAAGCTTTGCTCGAAGCGCGGATATAAGCGTGTGAAAAACGATTGGTTTTCCAGCGCCGCGACGGCGTGTGACGATGCGGCTTCATTCAGTCTTTTGTTAAATTCACCTCAATCGATTACGGGAAATAGCATGCAACGCCGGACACTCATCCAGAATCTGCTCGCCGTCGCCGCGTTTTCGCTCACGGCAGCGTTCGCTCACGCGGACGACAAACGCATCACGGTCGGCACGATGAGTGGCCCCGATGCGCAGATATGGTCGGTCGTCACCAAGGTGGCGGCGCGCGACGGGTTGAACCTCAAGGTCATCGAGTTCAACGACTACGTGCAGCCGAACGCGGCGCTCGACGCGGGCGATCTCGACGCCAATGGTTTTCAGCATCAGCCGTTTCTCGACAGTCAGATCAGGCAGCGCGGCTATAAGATCGTCAACGTCGGCTTGACCTATGTGTCGCCGATGGGCTTCTATTCGAAGAAATTCAAGTCGCTGAAGGATTTGCCGGAAGGCGCGAAGGTCGGTATTCAGAACGATCCGTCCAACGGCAACCGCGCACTGCTGCTGTTGCAGAAGTACGGCGCGATCAGGCTCAAGCCGGGCGTCGGCACGAACGGCGTGAACGCGACGCCGCTCGACGTGGTCGAGAATCCGAAGAAGCTCAAGCTGGTCGAACTCGACGCCGCGCAATTGCCGCGCGCGCTCGACGATCTGGATGCGGCGTCGATCAATACCGACTACGCGGTCAAAGCCGGCCTGCAGCCGACCAAAGACGCGATCGCCATCGAGGACATCAAAGGTCCGTACGCGAATCTCATCGCGGTGCGCGTGCAGGATCGCAATCAGCCGTGGGTGAAGAAGCTGGTCGCGGCGTACGAGTCCGACGAGGTGCGCAAGTACATCGACACGCAGTTCAAAGGCGCGATCATTCCGGCTTTCTGAGCGGCACCTGACACGGTGCGTTAACGCAGATCGCCCGCTATTTCAGCGGGCGATCTGCTTTGTTGCCTGGCGTTCGGACAGAGACCGAAAGGCGCAGCCACTAGTGGCGAGCGGCTAGCGGCTAGTGCAACACCGGCCGCGTCGCAATGACGCTCAATTGCTCAACAGCGAACCGCTGCGGAATGCCTTCGAGCCGGCAATCCGCGCGAATTCCAGCCCGGCCGTCGCAAAACGTGTGCTGTGCCGCGCGTACAGCACGCCGGCCACGCTGCTCTTCACCGTGACCACGCGGTCCGTCAGCGGGTCGACGATATCCGCGATTTCATGGCCGACGTCCACCCACGTGCCGACTTCGCAGCGATACACCAGCACGCCGCTTTGCGGCGCGACGAGCGGCTCGGCGCCCGCCAGCGGCGTGGCGGCGAATTCGAGCGGCGGCAGCGGAGCGGCCTTGCCGTCGATCACGCCACGCGAGGTCAGGTATTCGATGATCGCCTGCGCGTCTTTTTCAGCGTACTCGTACGACACCTCGCGCTGACCGCGCAGTTCGACGGTGACCGAGATCGAGCCGTTCGGAATCGGGAAGCGCTCGCCGTAACGGCCGCGCAGATCCGACCAGCAGAAGCTGTGGATTTCGTCGAACGGGTTGCCCACCGAGTTGAGCGCGAGCAGCGACGCCTTCGCGTCGAGATAGCACGCGAGCGGCTCGACTTCCGCCCACAGGTCCGGGTTCGTGTACAGGTGCATCGCGGCTTCCCAGTCGCAATGCAGATCGAGCACCACGTCCGCGTCGTACGAGAGCTTTTGCAGCGCGAGACGTTGCGACGCGAGTTCGGTGGTCGGCTCCTGCGCGTCGAGTGCTTCGCGCATCGCCGCACGGATCGCCGTGCGGTTCGCGTCGATGTCGTCGGTCAGACGCGACTCGATGACCGGCTGCACCAGCGCCGACAGATCATGGAAATTGCGGTTGAAGTTCTGCGCGGTGTTGGTTTCGAAACGTCCGGTCAGGTGGCCGAGAAAGTGCTGGTTCAGACCGATCGGATTGGCCACCGGCACGACCACGACTTCGCCGCGCAGCTTGCCGGCGGCGTCGAGCGCGGCCAGCTTGCGGCGCAGTTCCCAGGACACCAGCATGCCGGGCAATTCGTCGGCGTGCAGCGAGGACTGGATGTAAATCTTCTGCCCGCCGCCGGGACCGTAGTGGAAACTCGTCAGGTTGCGGGCGGTGCCGAGCGTGGGCGCAATCAGCGGATGGGTTTGGGTTTGCATGGTTTCCGAAAGCCGCGGCCCAATTGGGCGCGCTGCGCTATGTCGTTGATTACAGTATGAAAGCGTGATTCGTGGCGGGGCCAGGGCGGGCCGCTTTGCGGCGCCGCGACCGCACGATCTTAGCCGATATGACGCGTGATGTGGTTTTATGCGGCGGCGCAAACGAAAAGGGCTCCGCTGTGCGGAGCCCTTTTCTGCCAGCCGGCCAGCGCGTCATCGGACGCGCGTGGCGGACTCAGCTGCTGATTTAGCCGCCGTACACGTCGAAGTCGAAATACTTCTTCTCGAGCTTCTTGTACGTACCGTCCTTGATGATGTCGGCGATCGCCTTGTCGACCTTCACCTTCAGATCGGTGTCTTCCTTGCGCATGCCGATGCCCGCGCCGTTGCCGAGGATCTTCGCGTCCACGAGGTCCTTGCCGACGAAGTCGAAGCCCGCGCCGCGCGGCGTCTTCAGGAAGCCGATTTCAGCCTGCACCGCGTCTTGCAATGCTGCATCCAGACGGCCCGAAAGCAGGTCGGCATAGACCTGATCCTGGTTCTGATACGGCACGACCTTCGCGCCCTTCGGTTCCCAGTACGTCTTCGCGTAGGTTTCCTGGATCGTGCCCTGTTCGACGCCGATCGACTTGCCCTTGAGCGACTCGGCCGTCGGCAGGATGCCCGAACCCTTCTTCGCGACCAGACGCGTCGGCGTGTTGAACAGCTTCGACGAGAACGCGACCTGTTCGGCGCGTTGCGGCGTCATCGACATCGACGACAGCACGCCGTCGAACTTCTTCGCCTTCAGCGCGGGAATCATGCCGTCGAAGTCGTTTTCGACCCACACGCACTTGGCATCCAGGCGCTTGCAGATTTCATTGCCGAGGTCGATATCGAAGCCAACGAGCTTGCCATCCGAGCCCTTGGACTCGAACGGGGGGTAGCTGGCATCAACGCCAAAACGGATCGTGGACCAATCTTTAGCGTGTGCGCCAATCGAGACGGTGGCAAGCAGAGCAACCGTCAAAGCCGCTAGCAGTTTTTTCACTATTTAACTCCTCGGTGTAGTTCGAATGCTCCCGCGTGCGGTTGTAGCGCTGCGGGACACCCGTCGTGACTTACGGCGGGCTTGGGGTGAAGCTGCCGGCCGGGGCGGTCAGCAGCGCGCGCCAAGCTTATCAGTTCAAAAAGATTGGGTAGTCAGTAAAACACCGGATGGCGCGAGAGGATAGCTTCTAAAGCGTGAATGTGGTGGGGATAGGGTGCGCGTGCGGGATTGCTGTGGGTGTGATTTGGGGTTTTCCCCCGGTTGGGTTGCTATGTAATGACGTAGTAATGAAGTTGGCTAATTGAAGTTGGCTAATTATAGGTCCGGCTGGCGCTGCTAGTGCGGGCCGTACCGTAATCGTCGCCGCTCCCGTCATCCCGCCTGCAAACCCAATCCCTCCACGTCTTTCCTCATGCGTCCCCTGGTCCCGCCCCGATCGTGCCGCACCACAGTTCACCCTTGCCCCTCATTTCAGTTTCCCGCGCGCTCATGCCCGCGCAGGCGCCGTGCGCATCCGGCGTGTCGCGCTGCATGCGCGCCAGCGCCGCGCGGGTCATTTCGCTTTGCAGCCAGCCGCCGAAGCAGGCTATCGATCCGGCCACGACGGCCACGCCCATCCACTCGGTTTTTCTCACGCGCATCGTCTGTTTCTGTTCGGCTCATCGGCTACCCGGCCGGCGCCCGCGCGGCGACCGCACATCGCCGGCAACCGCCGGCGGCGGATTGGGACAAGTCATCGTTATCGGCATCGGTACTGCGCTTCTTTAGATGTGGCACCGCCGGCGTTATCCGATGCGCCGTATTGGCGAATTCAGACGAGGCTATTTACCACGACGCATGACGAATTATTGCCGTCATCGCCCGAATCTTTAAATCGTTGGGTGCCGTGTTAAAGATTGCGGACTGAATTGTCGTTAAACGTTAATAAGCGGATTGTCCGCCTTGCCTCTGATACGCTCTTTTTCGAAACCGGACCCGTTCAGCGGCAAAAAAATATTGCTTTGGCGCTATCATCGGTGCTCCCTGCGTTTATCGTCGATAGCGGCGCGGCAGGCGTATCTGTCTGGAGAAAGTCACCGAGCACGGGTCGCGGATGAAATGCCGCGCGGTTTTACGCTCGTCCAACGGCCTTCTGCTAAACGGTGTTGTATATGCATATGATGTTAATGGCGGGCGAAATGCGCTGTTTTAAACAGTTCTTTCAACGGCGAATTGCAGCCGCTTCTGCCTTGGCACGCGCGCATTTACTGCATCGTGGCGTTTTGCGCGGCGCGTTGGCGGTTGTGTTCGGCGTGGTGTGCGGTGCGGGCTTCTTGCTGCCCGCACCCGCTCACGCCGCGGAGAAAGTGCTGCGCGTGCTCGCATGGCCCGGTTATGCCGACGCCGACGTCGTGAAGGCGTTCGAGCAGCGCTACGAGGCGAAGGTCGAAGTCACGCTGGTCGACTCCGACGAGGCGCTGTGGGCCCAGATGCACGCAAAAAACGCCCCGCCTTTCGACGTGCTCGCCGCCAATACCGCCGAAATCCGCCGCTATACGCAGGCGAATCTGCTGGCGTCGCTCGATCTGGCGAGCCTGCCGAACACAAAAAAACAGTTGCCGCGTTTTCAGGCAGTGGGCTCGATTGAAGGACTGACCTCGGCGGGCAAGGTCTACGCGATCCCGTTCACGTATTCGTCGATGGGACTCATCTACGACCGCAAGCAGGTTCCGGTCGCGCCGCATTCGATGCGCGAGTTATGGAATCCGCAGTACCGCGGCAAGGTGCTCGATTTCAACAGCGCCCAGCACAACTTCTCGTTCACGGCGCTGGCGCTCGGCTATCCGCATCCGTTTCAGCTCGACGCCGCGCAAATGCGCACGATCGCCCATAAGCTCGTCGATCTGCGCCGCAATCTGTTGACCTATTACACGCTGCCCGAAGAAGCGACCGCGTTCTTCATCCGCCACAATGTTGCGTTGATGTTCGGCAATTACGGCACGCAACAGGTCGAATTGCTGCGCCGCGCGGGCGCGGACGTCGGCTACGTGATTCCCGACGAGGGCGTGCTCGCGTGGCTCGATTGCTGGTCGATGACGCGCGCGGCGAGCGACCGGCCGCTCGCGCTCGCGTGGATCAACTACATGCTCGAACCGGACGTGAGCGCGCTGCTCACGCAACGCCAGGGCCTGGCCAACACGCTGACGGCGCCCGTGGAAAACAGCGGCACCGGGCACATTGTCTGGATCGGCCCGGTGGAAGACATTCAACGGCGCGAGGAGCTGTGGACCCGCATCGTGTCCGGCGACCGGTCGGAGCGGTTCTGATGCTGCGGCCCGGCTTGACCTCCAAGCTATCGGTGCTCCTTGCGTGCATCGGCGTGCTCGCGTCCGGTGCGACCGGCTATTACGCGTATCACGCGAATCGCACGATGCTGGTCAACGAAGCCGAGCGCAGCCTGCTGACGTCGACGGAACTGCTGGGGCAGCGCTTTGCCGCGTCGATCGACGATGTCGGCGCCGACGCGCTGGTGCTCGCGACCATGCCATCCTCGGCGAGCGTCGCGCAAAGCGACGACGGCCTCGGCGCGAATGCCGGACGCGAGCGGCTCGCGCAGGTGTATTCAAGCTTCATGGTGCATCACCAGGAGTACCTGCAAATCCGGCTGATCACGCGGCAGCATTACGGTCTGGAACTGATCCGCTTCGATCGCGACGCGGACGGCCTCGTGCGTGTGGAAGGCAGCAAGCTGCAGGAAAAAGGCCAGTTCGCGTACGTGTTCGAGACGCTGACGTTTGCACCTGGGCGCATCTACACGTCGCCGATTTCGGTGAATCACGAGTACGGCACGCATGGCGCCGAGGGCAAGCCGACGCTGCGGCTCGGCACGCCGATCGCGGACGCGAATGGCAACGTGGTCGGCGTGGTCGTGATCGACATCGATCTGGCCGGTATGCTCAGGCGCTTGCAGAGCGATTTGCCGAGCGACTATCAGGTCTATCTCGCCAACGAGTGGGGCGACTTCCTGGTTCATCCCGATGCGTCGAAAACGTTCGGCTTCGATCGCGGGCGGCGCGTGCTGATGCAGGACAGCTTCCCGGTGACGCGGCCGCTCTTCGAGCAGGCGCACAACGAAGTGCTGGTGAACGGCCTTGCACGGCCGAGGCAGGCGGCAGGCCAGGTGCTTGCGTTCGTGCGCAGGCCGTTTGGCGGTTCCGAGGGCAACCGCTTCATGGTGCTGGGCCTTGCCAAGCCGCTCGACGACGTGTTGTCGGGCGCGCATCTGCTCGGCAATCAGATCATCCGCATGGTGCTGATCTTCAGCGGCCTCGCGGTGCTGCTGGCGATTCTGTTCGCGCGCGCCGTGACCAAGCCTCTGCAACTGCTCGCGCACGCGGCGACGCACCTGTTCGCCGAACACGCGATGAACACGCTGCCGCTCAAACGCACCGACGAGATCGGCGTGCTGGCGCGCTGCTTCGATCGTCTGCGCCGCGAGATCAAGGCGCAAATGGATGCGCTGCACGCTAAGCAGCGCGAGCTCGTGCATCTCGCCACGCACGACGTGCTGACCGGATTGCCGAATCGCATGCTGTTCATGCAGAAGCTCGAAAGCGCGATCCAAGAGGCGAAGCTGCACGACGCGGGGCTTGCTGTGCTATTCGTCGATCTCGACCGTTTCAAGCAGATCAACGACCAGTTCGGCCACTCGGTCGGCGACAAGGTGCTCGTTGCCGTCGCGCGGCGCCTGAAGCAGGTACTCTGTGCCGCGGACGTGGTGGCGCGGCTCGGTGGCGACGAGTTCATCGTGCTGATCGAAGGGCCGCGTGTCGCCCAGGCCGCGCCCGGCATCGCCGCGCGCATGATGAGCGCGCTGAACGAAACGCTGCTGATGGACGGGCACAGCATGACGGTGGGCGCGAGCATCGGCATCAGCCAGTTTCCGGACGACAGCGGCACCGCCGAGGAACTGCTGCTCAACGCCGACGCGGCGATGTACGCGGCCAAATCCGGCGGACGGTGCGCGTATCTGCGCTATCAGGATGTGCTCGAAGCACGCCGGCGCGAACAGGCCGAGGAGGTCGAGCGGACCGCGCTCGCGCGAGCGCGGGCTAGCGAAGGCGCGACCGAAGGGCGCGAGTCCGAGCCGACCGCTTGAGGCGGCTGACAAGCGTGATGCCCGGAAGCGCCTGCCGGTTCACGCCGTCGCCGCGACTCGATGCAACGCTTCACTGCAACGCGGCGATTGCCCCCCGTGCGCCGTTTTCCTTCAGCAATCGCAGCGCGCGATAAAGCGTCGCCCTGAATTCCCCATGACCGGCGAGATCCGCCGAAAACACTTCCCGTACCGCGAGTAGCGCGTCCATCAACGCCTGGGGCTCCCCATGCGCCGGCGCCGCGAGCGCCGTCAATCTGTCCGCGAGCGGATCACTGATCTCGTAACGCGTGCCGTCGTCCGCCTGAGCGCGCAGGAACATCATCCACGCCGCGACCGCAAGCGCGAGCCGTCGATATGGCTGGCCCGCTTCGATGCGCGCCGCGATCGTCGCGAGCAGGCGCGGCGGCAATTTCTGGCTGCCGTCCATCGCGATCTGCGCGCAGCGGTGCTTCAGCGCCGGGTTCGCGTAACGCTCCAGCAAAGCGTCGCGATAGCCGGCGAGATCGAACGATGCCGGCATACTTAGCGTCGGCGCGATTTCTTCCGTCATCATCGCGAGGATGAAAGCGCGCATCGCGGGGTAGGCGATCGCCGCGTCGATGGTGGCGAAGCCGCCGAGCATCGACAGATAGGCCAGCGTCGAATGCGTGCCATTCAGCATGCGCAGTTTGGCTAGCTCGAACGGCGTGACGTCGTCGACGAGTTGTGCGCCGACCGCATCCCACGCGGGACGTCCGTGCGGAAAGCGATCTTCGATGACCCATTGCCGGAACGGCTCGCAAGGCACGGGCGCAGCGTCCCGATAGCCGAGTTGTTCGGCGGCGGTCGTGCGCTCGGCGTCGGTGGTGGCGGGTACGATGCGGTCGACCATCGTCGCCGGGAACGCGACTTCGGCGGCGATCCAGTCGGCCAGCGCGGCATCGAGTTGCCGGGCAAACGAACAAACCACCTGGCGCAGCGCGGCGCCGTTATGCGCGAGGTTATCGCACGACAGCACCGTGAACGGTTTGCCGTTTGCGGCGTCGCGCCGCGCGCGCAATGCCGCGACGAGTATGCCGGGCACCGTGCGCGGCGCGAGCGGGTGGGCCAGATCGTGCGCGATGGCGGGATCGTCGAGCGCGACCTCGCCGGTTTTCGAATCGCGGCAATAACCCTTTTCCGTGACGGTCAGCGAGACGATCCGCACCGCCGGCTCCGCAAGGCGCGCGAACAGCGCACGCCGATCAACGGGCATCGCGAGCACTTCGCGCAGCGCGCGCATCACAGTGACCTTCGCGCCCGTCGGGCCGCGTTCGACCAGACTGTAGAGACCCTGCTGTTCCATCAACGCGTCGCGCTTGCCGACGTCGCCTTGCAGCGTCACGCCGCAAATACCCCAATCGCCGCCTTCGGCGAGCATGGCTTCTTCCGTATACAGCGCCTGATGCGCGCGATGAAAGTTGCCGATGCCGAGATGAACGATACCGATGCGCGGCTCGTCCCATTGTGGCGACAGCAGATGCGCGGGCAGTGCGGGCAGCGCGTCGCGGGACAGACGCGGCAAGGAAAGCAGTGGGGCGGCGGAACTCATGTAATGAAATCCAGGTGGCTCGGTTGGGCGTAAGACGGCTTCGGAACGACACCGTTCAGCGGGAAAACCCTGATTTGACGGTTCGCTATACTTGTATGGTAGCATCGTTCAAACGGCTTGGGACAGCCCGGTGAGTCTGATTTTTCGACTCGGTCAGCGTCCTCGCCATCGTTCGTAAGCAACATGAAAACCGCGAGCTATCCGCGTCATGTCTGTACGCCATGAGCGCGGCTCGTCAACCGTCTTTGCAAGGAAGAAGTCATGAAGATCGTTCGCGCCGACGTGATCGTCACGTGCCCGGGCCGCAATTTCGTCACGCTGAAAATCGTCACCGACGAAGGCGTGCACGGCATCGGCGATGCAACGCTGAACGGCCGCGAACTGGCGGTCGCGTCGTATCTGAAGGACCATGTGTGCCCGCTGCTGATCGGCCGCGACCCCGGCCGTATCGAAGACACCTGGCAGTTCCTTTACAAAGGGGCGTACTGGCGGCGCGGTCCCGTCACGATGACGGCGATCGCCGCGGTGGACATGGCGCTGTGGGACATCCTCGGCAAGGTCACGGGCATGCCGCTGTACAAGCTGCTCGGCGGCGCGTCGCGTGAAGGCGTGATGGTGTACGGGCATGCCACCGGACGCGACATTCCCGAAGCGCTCGACCGTTACGCCGAACATATCGAGGCCGGTTATCAGGCGATCCGCATTCAATGTGGCGTGCCGAACATGCGCTCGGTGTACGGCGTGGCGAAAGGCAGCGGCACGTACGAGCCGGCCACCAAGGGCGCGGTGGAAGAGCAGAGCTGGTCGTCGGAAAAGTATCTCGACTTCGTGCCGAAGCTGTTCGAAGCGGTGCGCGACAAGTTCGGCTTCGACACGCATCTGCTGCATGACGTGCATCACCGTTTGACACCGATCGAAGCCGCGCGCCTCGGCAAATCGGTCGAGCCGTATCGTCTGTTCTGGATGGAAGATCCGACGCCCGCGGAAAACCAGGCCGGTTTCCGGCTGATTCGCGAGCATACGGTCACGCCGATCGCGGTTGGCGAGGTCTTCAATAGCATCTGGGATTGCAAGCAGCTGATCGAGGAGCAGTTGATCGACTACATCCGCGCGACTCTCACGCACGCGGGCGGCATCACCCATTTGCGGCGCATCGCGGATTTCGCTTCGTTGTACCAGGTGCGTACCGGCTGTCACGGGCCGTCGGATCTGTCGCCGGTCTGCATGGGCGCGGCGCTGCATTTCGACCTGTGGGTGCCGAACTTCGGGGTGCAGGAATACATGGGCTTTCCTGAGGAAGCGCTCGATGTATTCCCGCATGCATGGCGCTTCGACAAAGGCATGATGCATCCCGGCGAAGCGCCGGGCCACGGCGTCGACATCGACGAAGCGGCGGCCGCGCGTTATCCGTATGACCCCGCCTACCTGCCGGTGGCGCGTCTCGAAGACGGCACGCTGTGGAACTGGTGAGCCGGTGAGCCCGATCGATTCGATACGCTTAACTAACTAACGAAAAAATCATGGAGACACGTTTGAAACCAGCCCGCCCAACAGGCGCCGCGCCGGCCAGCAGCGCCATGCTGCGCCGCGTGGCCTTCGCGTCGACCATCGGCACCGCCGCCGAGTACTACGATTTCTTCGTCTACGGCACGGCCGCCGTGCTGGTGTTCGGTCAGAAGTTTTTCCCCGCCGCCGACCCGCTGATCGGCACGCTCGCCGCGTTTGCCACCTATGCGGTCGGCTTCCTGGCGCGGCCTCTGGGCGGCATCGTGTTCGGCCACTTCGGCGACCGCGTCGGCCGCAAGAAGGCGTTGATCGTCACGATCCTGATCGTGGGGCTTGGCACCTTCGCGATCGGCTTGCTGCCGGACTATCAGTCGATCGGCATCTGGGCGCCAGTCGCGCTGATCCTGATTCGCGTGCTGCAAGGCTTCGGTGTGGGCGGCGAGCAGGCGGGCGCCGTGTTGCTCACCGCGGAATACGCACCGCCCGCGCGGCGCGGCTTCTTCGCGAGTCTCGTGCAGTTGGGCGCGCCTGCCGGCTTCCTGATTCCGTCCGGCCTGTTCGCGCTACTCTCCGCCACGCTGACGCCCGTGCAACTGCTCGACTGGGGCTGGCGCATTCCGTTTCTTGCCAGCGCGCTGCTGGTTGCGCTCGGCCTGTATATCCGCCTGCGCACCGAAGAGTCGCCAATCTTCGCGACCATCCAGCGCACCAAGGCGGTGGCGTCGCGGCCGGTCGTGGAAGTGGTGCGGCAGTTCGGCCCGACCATCGTCAAGGGCGTCGGCGCGAAACTGATCGAGGCCTGCACGTTCGCGATGTACACGATGATCGTGCTCGCCTATGGCAAAGCGCACGGCATCGCGCAAAGCATGTTGCTGCAAACGGTGATTGTCGCGGTGGCGCTCGAACTCGTGACGATTCCGCTCGCGGGCGCGTTGTCCGACCGCATCGGCCGCCGTCCGACGTTTATGGCGGGCGCGTTGCTGCACATCGCGCTCGTGGTGCCGTTCTTCTTCGCGATCGACAGTGGCAATCGTGGCGCAGTGCAGCTCGTGATGATCCTCGCGATCAGCATCGGCCACAGTCTTTGCTATGCGCCGCAAGCGGCGTTGTTCCCCGAGCTGTTCCCGGCGCGCGTGCGTTGCAGCGGTATCGCGCTGATCTGGCAGATCGGCTCGCTGCTCGGCAGCGGCGTGCTCGGGCTGCTCGCCGTCAAGCTGATTCAGGTCACGCACGGCAGTTCGCTCGCGCTGATCGCCTACGTGGCCGTGCTCGGCATCGTGTCGGCCTTGTCGCTGTTCGCGTTGCCGGAAACCGCGCCGCTGCGCCGCAACGGCGACCTTCACGATTGGGGCGGCGCCGGTTCAGCCGACACACATGGCGCCGCGCAAGTGTTCGCGTCTTCATCCCCGTCTTCTTCCGCCGCGCAGCATTGAGCGCGCGAACTTTACCCTATTGGAGTCCATCATGCTGGCAGCAGTGCTTCACGAACCCAAACTGATCCGTATCGACGAAGTCGATCCGCCCGAGCCCGGCCCGGGCCAGGTGCGCGTGCGGGTGCGCGCCGGCGGCATCTGCGGTTCCGATCTTTCGTACTACTTCAAAGGTAAGAGCGGCGACTTCGTGGTGCGGGAGCCATTCGTGCTCGGTCACGAGGTGGCCGGCGAAATCGATTCACTCGGCGAAGGCGTGAGCGGCGGCCTGCATCTCGCACGGGGTCAACGCGTCGCGGTCAATCCGGGCCTCGCGTGTGGAACATGCCGCTTTTGCGTTGGCGGGATGCCGAATCATTGCTTGAACATGCGCTTCATGGGCAGCGCGTCGACCTTTCCGCATACGCAGGGCATGTTCCGCCAGTACATCGTCGTGGCGGCGCGGCAATGCGTGCCGGTGCCGGATGGCGTCGATTTCGCGCAGGCGTCGATGGCCGAGCCGCTCGCCGTCGCGCTGCACGCGGTGAAGCAGGCCGGCTCGCTGGTGGGCGCGAGCGTGCTGCTGATCGGCTGCGGTCCGATCGGCTGCATTCTGCTGAGTGTCGCGCGTCGCGCGGGCGCGCATCGCGTGGTGGCGCTGGATCTGTCCGACGTGGCATTGCGGGTCGCGCAGCAACTCGGCGCGGACCAGACCGTGAACGCCGCCGACACCGCCACGATCGATCAGTGGTCCGCGCAGCGCGGCACCTTCGACGTCGTCATCGAAGCCTCCGGCAGTCCCGCGGGTCTCGACACGGCGCTGCGTTCGGCGCGCGCGGGCGGCACGGTGATTCAGGTGGGCAACCTGCCGGCCGGTCAATCGCCGGTGGCCGCAAACCTGGTGATGGCGAAGGAACTCCGCTATCAAGGCTCGTTCCGCTTTACCACTGAATACGCAATTGCCGCCGAGGAGATCGCCGCCGGCAAACTCGACTTGCGCCCGCTGATGACGCACGCGTTCGCGATGAGCGACGCGAACCGCGCGTTCGAAGTGGCGCTGGACCGCTCGCAGTCGATGAAGGTCCATCTGAATTTCGACTGAGCCGCGCCGCTTGATAGGGCGTCGCACGCGCTGGGTCCTATGCGGCGAATCGAACTGACAAGCTGGTCTGAACGCCCGCGAAGAGGCGGATCGAGCATCCATCGAGGATGGAGCTGGATTAAGCGCTAAAGCGCCAACTCCAGCCGACAGCCTTGCATGGGGCTGGACTAAGCGCTAAAGCGCTAACTCCAGCCGACAGCTTTGCATGGGACGTGAGTAAGCGCTAAAGCGCTAACTCACGTCGACATTGGAGACACCTGATGATCAAGAGTCAACGCTGGTTTGTCGTCGCGCTGCTGTTCCTGGCGGGCGTGATCAACTATCTGGATCGCGCGGCGCTGTCGATCACCGCGCCGCTGATCCAGAAAGACCTGAACTTCTCGCATGCGCAAATGGGCATGGTGTTCAGCAGCTTTTTTATCGGCTATGCGCTATTCAACTTTGTCGGCGGCGTGCTGTCGGACAAGGTTGGCGCGAAGCGCGTGTTCGGCACCGCGATGGGCGTGTGGTCGGTGTTCTGCGGCGCGACCGCGCTGGCGAGCGGCATCGGCTCGCTGATCGTGCTGCGCGTGTTGTTCGGCATGGGCGAGGGCCCGTTCAGTTCGTCCAACAGCAAGATGGTCAACAACTGGTTTCCGCGCAAGGAAGTGGCGAGCGCGATCGGCGTCATCAGTTCGGGCACGCCGCTCGGCGGTGCGCTGGCCGGGCCGGTGGTCGGCTTCATGGCGGTGCGGTTCGGCTGGCGCTGGGCCTTCGTCGCGATCATGTTGTTCGGGCTTGCATGGCTCGTGTTGTGGTCGATCACGACGACCGAACATCCGCACGAGAATGCGCGCGTCACGCCTCACGAACTGGACCTGATCCGCGCGGGCCAGGCGGACGAGCATGCAATCTCGCATTCGGCCGATGGCGGCAAGCTCGGCCTCGGCCACTTCCTGCGCAAGCCGATCATTCTCGCGACCGCCTTCGCGTTCTTCTCATACAACTACGTGCTGTTTTTCTTCCTGTCGTGGTTTCCGACCTATCTGACCGAGGCGCATCACCTGAGCCTGCGCGACATGAGTTTCGCGACGGTGATTCCATGGCTGCTCGGCAGCATCGGGCTCGCGGCCGGCGGCTTCATCTCCGACCTGATCCTGCGGCTGACCGGCAAACCGCTGCTGTCGCGCAAGATCGTGCTCGGCACCTGTCTCGGCGCGGCGGCGGTGTGTGTCGCATTGGCCGGCCGTGTGGCCAGCACACAGGGCGCGGTCGCGCTGATGTCGGTGTCGATCTTCTTCCTGTACGTGACGGGCGCAGTGTATTGGGCGGTGATTCAGGATACCGTGCCGCGCGAACACGTCGGCGGCGTGGGCGGCTTCGTGCATCTGCTGGCGAATCTGGCCGGGGTCATCGGGCCGGCGGTGACCGGCTTTATCGTCGAGGCGACGCATGGTGCCTACGGCAGCGCCTTCGTGCTGGCCGGCGCGGTCGCTGTGCTCGGCGCGGTGTGCTCGCTGGTGTGGATTCGCGAGCCGCGGGAGAGCACATTGGCGATGAAACGTGCATGGTAGTATGGTGCGGTATGGTGTCACGCGTGGCGAGGCTTGCCTGCCGTCGCGCGCGTACCTCGCGGGTGTCTCGCGGTGCCTGACACCCGTGCTCTTTCCGCGATCGATTCGCTGTTACCCGTTGCTCTGCCCGATGCCGACCAAGAACCTCCTCACCAACGAATCGTCTCTCTCCGCCGATACGGCGCTCGTCGCGCGCCGCACGCGGCGCCGCGCGAGCGCGCAAGCCGGGACACCTGCTCAACTGCCCGATCTGACCGCGAACGTTTCGTTCGATTCGCATGAGCCGATCGGCAAGCAGATTTTCCGCGCCTTGCGCGAGGCGATTTTCGTCGGACAGATGGTGCCGGGCACACCGCTCTCGGAGAAGGAAGTGTCCGACATGTTTCAGGTGTCGCGGCAGCCCGTGCGGGAGGCGTTCATCAAACTGGTCGAAGCCGGCGTATTGCAGGTGTTGCCGCAGCGCGGCACGTTCGTGAAGCGGATTTCGCCGCGCCAGGTACGCGAAGGGCGCTTCATTCGCGAAGCGATCGAAACCGCGGTGGTGCGCAAGGCGGCGGTGTCGATCACCGACGAGCAATTGCAGGCGCTCGCGGATAATCTGCGCGAACAGAAGCTGGCGGCGAAGTCGAACGATACTGCCGCGTTTCTCGCGCTCGACGAGGCGTTTCATTACGGGATTGCCCAGGCGATCGACTGCACGGCTGCGTGGGAAACGATTCAGGACATCAAGGCGCAAATGGACCGGGTACGCTATCTGAGCCTGCCCGATGTGTCGCCGCTCGATCTGCTGATCAAACAGCACGCCAGGATTCTGGCCGG
This sequence comes from Paraburkholderia strydomiana, assembly GCF_046030495.1. GTDB lineage: Bacteria > Pseudomonadota > Gammaproteobacteria > Burkholderiales > Burkholderiaceae > Paraburkholderia > Paraburkholderia strydomiana_A. The sequence goes on along the minus strand of NZ_JAQQCJ010000006.1, from coordinate 257,409 downwards.
CTTGCGCGCACACGACCCGAGCGCCGCCGAAGACGCGATGCGCAGCCATCTGCGTGAGATTCTGATGTCGCTCGGCCCGATCGCCGAACGTAACCCCGCGTGGTTCGAAGCGGACGAGCCGGAGCGCGTGCCGTTGTCGACGTGAGGCACGACGCGACGCAAGCGCGCATCCGGTATGTGGCGCTTGCGGGCGGCTAGCGTTGCGCCGCGTGCTTTCCATTCACCCCATCAAACGATCCGAGTCCCGCTGCGATAAGTCGCGCGCGGCACCGGCAGCGTGTCGAGCATCGTCACGCGCACGAAGTCCGCGCGCAAACCCGTTTCGATCGCGCCGCGATCGTGCAGACCGGCGGTGCGGGCCGGTTCGGCGGAGACCGTCGCCATTGCGCGCGGCAGCGTCCAGCCGGCTTTGTCGACGAGGTCGAACACTGCGGTCAGCAGGCTCGACGGCACGTAATCTGACGAAAGGATGTCGAGAAGGTTCGCCTTCGCGAGTTCGAGCGCCGACACGTTGCCCGAATGCGAGCCGCCGCGCACGATATTCGGCGCGCCCATGATGGTCGAGATGCCGTGCGCGCGTGCGGCTTCGGCGGCAATGCGGGTGGTCGGGAATTCGGCGAGCACGATGCCTTCGGCCTTTGCCTGTTCGACGTGCTCGATCAGCGTGTCGTCGTGGCTCGCCACCGGAATGCCGAGCCGCTGGCAACGCGCGACGATCTCGCGGCGGTGCGCATCGGCATAACGTTCCTGTTCGACCGACAGTTCGGCCAGCGCGGCCGCGACATGTTCGTCGCTCAGCTTGCCGTCGCGCTCCTGGAAGCGGCGCCATTGCTCGCGATCGTGCCATTGACGCTGACCGGGCGTGTGATCCATCACCGATGCGAGCCGCAACAGCGGATGCGTGCACAGCGAATCGAACACCTCGACCACGTCGGCGGTGGCGATCTCGCAGCGCAGATGCAGAAAGTGCTCGGCGCGCAGCAGTTTGCGCGCTGAAAAGCGCAGCAGGGAATCGGCGCATTGCGTTTGCACATCGCGGCCACGCAGCCCGACGTTCGAGCGCGAGCCGATCGCGAGCGCGTCGAACACGGTGGTGATGCCCGCGGCCGCCACCTGCGCGTCGTGGATCACGAACGCGGCGTCGGTATTCCATTGCACGCCAGGACGCGGCGCGAGGTGTTTCTCGAGATTGTCCGTATGCAACTCGATCAGACCGGGCAGCAGATAATCGCCGTCCCAGTCTTCAGCTTCGCGCGCCGCGGTCGTGCCGCGTGCGATCTCGCGGATCACGCCGTCCTCGACGCGCACCACGCCGGTGAATGCTTCGTCTCGCGTCACGATGCGAGCGTTCCTGATCAACATCGACTTGCTCCGTTCTTATCGAGCCTGGGTGTTGTTGCCATATGGGGGTAGTCTCTCATCGCCGTTCGCCGGTCCATTCTAGTGCCGTTTCGCGGCGGTCGATCAATCGTTCAGTGACGCCGTGGCGGCTGCAAGGCGAGCCGGCGCGTTGCGACCTTGCTGCGCGTCTCTTCGTCATGAAAGATACCGACGATCGCCGCACCGCGCTCGCGCGCTTCGACAATCAGCCCGGCGACCACGTCGCGGTTCTCCGCGTCGAGCGAGGCAGTGGGTTCGTCGAGCAGCAGCAGCGGATGCCCGGCGATCAATCCTCGCGCGATGTTCACACGCTGCTGCTCGCCGCCGGAGAAGGTGGCGGGCGCGAGCGTCCACAGCCGCTGCGGCACGTTGAGCCTTGCGAGCAGCGCGGCGGCGCGCGCGCGGGCTTCGTCTTCGGCCACGCCGCGCGAGAGCAGCGGTTCGGCGACCAGCGTGAGCGTCGGCACGCGCGGGATGACGCGCAGAAACTGGCTCACGTAGCCGACCACATCGCGGCGCAGGCGCAGCACGTCGCGCGGTTCGGCACCGGTGATCGACACGGGTTGGCCATGATCCGCTGTGTCGCGTATCTCGATCGACCCCGTGCTGGCGAGATAGTTGCCGTACAGACAGCGCAGCAGCGTGCTCTTGCCCGCGCCCGACGGCCCGACCAGCACCACGCATTCGCCGCGTTCGACTTCCAGCGAAACGTCCGCGAGCGCGTCGATCCGCACGCCGCCCTGGCCATGCAGCGTGAAGGTCTTGCCGACGCCGGCCGCGCGCAGCATCAATGCCGTGTTGCAGGAGAACGCACGCCCGGCCGCGCCTGCTTCATGAACTGTGCGACTGCCTGCTTCAATGGATTGCATCGTGAGCCTCAAACCGGCAGAACCGAGGAAACCAGCGTTTGCGTATAGGGATGCTGCGGATCGTCGAGCACCTGATCGGTCAGACCCGACTCGACGACTTCGCCCCCCTGCATGACCATCAGCCGATGCGCGAGCAAACGCGCGACGCCGATATCGTGCGTGACGATCAGCACCGACAGGTGCAGCGTGGACGTCAGCGTGCGCAGCAGATCGAGCAGACGCGCCTGCACCGATACGTCGAGCCCGGCGGTGGGTTCGTCCATGAAGACGAGCCGCGGACCGGTCACGAGATTGCGCGCAATCTGCAGGCGCTGCTGCATGCCGCCGGAAAACGCGCTGGGAAATTCGTCGATGCGCGAAGCGTCGAGTTCGACGCGTTCCATCCACTGCGTGGCCGCGTGACGGATCTCGCCATAGTGGCGCGCACCGACCGCCATCAACGGCTCGCCGATATTCGCGCCGGCGGAGACGCCGCTGCGCAGTCCGTCACGCGGATTCTGCTGCACGAAGCCCCACTCGGTGCGCATCAGCAGGCGCCGGCGCGGCTCGGACAGCGCGAGCAGATCGAGCCGCTCGCCCTGCGTGGCGGTGTAGTGGAGCGAGCCGCTGTCGGCCGTGGTTTTCAGCGCGAGCGTATTGAGCAGCGTGGTCTTGCCCGAGCCCGATTCGCCGACGATGCACAGCACTTCGCCCGGATACAGATCGAAGCTGACGTTCCTGCAACCGTTGCGGCCGCCGTATTGCCTGGTCAAATGGCGAGCGCTCAATAGCGGCTGTGGCGTCATGCGGATTCTCCGTCGCGTGCGTTGGGCTGCGCCGGAGCCTGGTCCGCATCGCCACGGCGTTCGTGGCAGTAGTCGCTATCGGAGCAGACGAACATGCGTTTGCCCGCGTCGTCGACGATCATTTCATCGAGGAAGCTCTCGGTCGATCCGCACAGCGCACACGCGTGCTGCCACTTCTGCACGTCGAACGGATGATCGTCGAAGTCGAGGCTGCGTACGGATGTGTAGGGCGGAATCGCGTGAATGCGCCGTTCGCGGCCGGCGCCGAACAGTTGCAGCGCGGGGTTCATGTGCATCTTCGGGTTGTCGAACTTCGGGATCGGCGACGGCGAACTCAGATAGCGGTGGTTGACGATCACCGGATAGTCGTACGTGGTGGCGATGCTGCCGTGATGGACGATGTCCTCGTAGAGCTTCACGCTGATCAGACCGTAGTCGGCGAGCGCATGCAGCTTCCTGCATTCGGCGACGCGCGGTTCCAGCCGATATAACGGCTCGGGCATCGGCACCTGGTACACCAGAATCTGCCTGTCCGTCAGCGGCGTTTCGGGAATCCGGTGACGTGTCTGGATGATCGTCGCTTCGGCGGTGCGGCGCGTGGTCGCGACGCCCGTGGTGCGCGCGAAGAAACGGCGGATGTTGACCGCGTTGGTGGTTTCGTCGGAGCCCTGATCGATGACCTTCAGCGTGTCCTGCTTACCGATGATCGCCGCGGTGACCTGAATTCCGCCGGTGCCCCAGCCGAACGGCAACGGCATTTCCCGCGACGCGAACGGCACCTGGCAGCCCGGCACCGCCACGGCCTTGAGCAACGCGCGGCGCAGCATGCGCTTGGTCTGCTCGTCGAGGTAGGCGAAGTTGTAGCCGTGCGCGGCGCTGTCGTACGAGGCGGGGGTTGGAGATGCGCCGGGCGCGTTCATGCTGCCTGCTCCGCTTGATCGCTGCATTGTTGCTCGCTTTGATTCCGCGTCTGCGCACCATGCTGTGCCCGCAAGCGTCGTACGAGTTCGAGTTCGGACTGAAAGTCGACGTAGTGGGGCAGCTTCAAATGCTGAACGAAGCCCGACGCTTCGACGTTATCGCTGTGCGATAGCATGAATTCGATGTCCTGGGTCGGCGACGCGACCGCTTCGCCGAGTTCCTCGGCGCGCAACGCGCGATCGACCAGCGCCATCGCCATTGCCTTGCGCTCCGAGTGGCCGAACGCGAGACCGTAGCCCTGCGTGAAGGTGGGCGGCACGGTGCCACTGCCGGCGAACTGGTTGATCATCTGGCATTCGGTGATGTCGATGTCGCCGATGTCGACCGCTTCGCCCAGCTCGTCGAGTTCCATCTCGACGGCAATCGTGCCGACGCGGATCTCGCCCGCGAACGGATGCGAGTGCGCGTAGCCGCGTTGCGTCGCGTAACCCATCGCGAGCAGAAAGCCTTCGTCGCCGCGCGCCAGATTCTGCAGGCGCGTCGCGCGGCTGGCGGGAAAGGCGAGCGGTTCGCGCGAAAGATCGCCGGGGGGCGGCGCGCTCGGCGTGGGGCGTTCCTGTTCGATCAGGCCTTCGGTGTCGAGCAAGGTAACGACGCGCGGCATGGCGTTTGTTGCCGCCGCCGCGCTTGCGAGCGACCCGCCATATGCTTCGGCTGTGCCGTTGTCATTGCGTGCGCTTGTGCCCGCTTCTTCGGCCTCGCCTTCGGCAAGCAACGCGAAATCGAGCAGACGCTGAGTGTAATCGTAAGTCGCGCCGAGCAACTGACCACCGGGAACGTCCTTGAAGGTCGCCGAAATGCGGCGCTCGACCTGCATCGCTTCGGTGTCGATCGGCTGCGTGTAGCCGAAACGCGGCAGCGTGGTGCGATACGCGCGCAGCAGGAAGATCGCTTCGACCAGATCGCCGGCTGCTTGCTTGATCGCCAGCGCGGCGAGCTCCTCGTCGAACACCGAGCCTTCGATCATCACGCGCGCGACGGCGAGGCGCAATTGCTCGCGAATCTGCGCGACGCCGAGTTCGGCGAGTCGCGTATCGCCGCGGCGCGCCTGATCGAGCAGACGCCACGACGCTTCGATTGCGCGCTCGCCACCTTTGACGGCAACGTACATCAGTTCACCTTCGCTTGAGTTGTGCGCGGCAAGCCGATCAGGCGAGTGCCGCTGACGAGATAGCAGTCGATACCGCACGGAAACAGCGGCGCGAGCGCGGCGCGCTCGCGCCAGAAGTGCTCCGGCAGACCGACCGGTGCAATCGTTTCGGTATCCAGAATGCCAGGTCCGCTGAGGACGACCGAAATGCCGCCTGTGAGTGCTTCGACGCGAATCAGCAGCGTCACCGCCTGCTCGGGCGATTCCGCGGTGCCGAGCATAAAGCGCTCGAGCGGTGGCAATGCACTTGCATCATGAACATACGCGAACGCGGCGGCGCCGGGTTCGCCGACAAGCGGCGCGCCGGTGTGAAAACGCAGCGCCGAGCCGAGCGCGGCGTCCGGCTGCGCGAGCCACACGGGCGTCGCGTAGTCGCATAGCGAGAGCAGCGCGGCGAACGCGGCGAGTTCAGCACGCGTGGCCCGCACGTCGGGCAGCACGTTGCCGACCTCGCCGATCGTGCCCGGCCGCGACAATGCATCGAGCAGCGTGCGGAACACCGCCTGCGTATCGTGGACGGGGTCCGCGAAGCCCGGCGTCAATGTGGACAAGGCAATCTGCGCGTTTTCCATCATTCGCCCCGCACCATCGTGAAAAACTCGACGCGCGTGGCCGCGGCGTTGCGTTGCCGTTCGGCGCGGCGCGCGGCCTGTTGCGCGGCAAACGGTTCGACCAGTTGCCGATGCAATGCCGCGTGATGCTCGGGCATTTGCAGCAGCGCGTCTGCCAGCGCGGCGAGTTCCGCGCGGCGGCGGTCACGGCCCAGGTGACATGCGACGCCGACTGTTGCGAGTGCATCATCCGGTACGCGCAGGCGCAAGGTTGCGCGTGTCACGGTGGCTTCGCCGAGATTGAACGGATCGCCGCTGCCGCCGACGCGCCCGCGCACCATCGCAAGCCCGATTTCGGGCGGCCGCAGCCAGTCGTAAGCGGGAGTGGGCAGGCCGTGCAGCGCGCGCTCCATGGCGGCTTCGAGATCGGCGCGCGGCGTGCGGGCCAGTACAGCCATCCATGCGCGCCGCTCGGACGACGCAGGAGCAGACGCAGGCGACGCGGAAGTAGCGCTCATCGGATTTCCTGTTGAGCAAGCAAATGGACATTTGACCATCTATTCATCTAAACGTCTAGACGTTTAGAGGTACCTTGTCGCGCATCGGCATGTGTGCCACCGTTTCACATTTTCATCACGGCTTGCGCACTACAATGCACACCATGCCGAATATTTGACCCTGGGGGAATGACAGCACCATGACATCGAACGACAACGCGATGCCGGGCACGACGCTCGAACGCGGCGCGGGCGTTGCCGTGTGGCGGCAGATCGAGCAGATTCTGGCGGCCGAGATCGCGGCCAGCGGCTTCGGCGAAGAAGGGCGCTTGCCGAGCGAGGGCGAGCTGGCCAAACGCTTCGATGTGAACCGGCACACCGTGCGCCGGGCGATGCTGGGGCTGGCCGCGTTGGGCCTCGTCAGCGTCGAGCAGGGGCGCGGCACCTTCGTGCAGCCCGGCGCGATCGATTATTCGATTGGCCGCCGCACGCGCTTCACTGAGAACTTGCGCCAGCAGCATCACGCGGCGGCGGGCACGATGTTGTCGGCGGCGCGTGTGAAGGCCGAGCCGGGTGTCGCGAAGGCGCTCAGTCTGCGGGCGGGCGCGGCGGTCTACCGGATCGAATCGCTGCACGAGTCCGACGGCGTGCCGCTCACGTTCGCGCGCAGCTGGTATCCGGCCACGCGGTTCGCGGGCCTGCCCGAGGTACTGGAGCGCACCGGCAGCGTCACGAAGTCGATGGCCGAGTTCGGCGTCGACGACTATCTGCGTAAGTGGAGCCGCATCGGCAGCGTGCTGCCCGAGCCCGAAGTGGCGCGGCGTTTGAACATCAACCGGCAGCAGCCGGTGCTGTGGGTCGAAAACGTCGATGTCGATCTGGAAGGCACGCCGGTCAAATACGGCTTCACGCATTTCGCGGCGGATCGCGTGCAGTTGCTGGTGGAGCACGACCTGTGAACGGCGCTGCGTGGAGCGCCGGCGCACGCTTTGCCGTGTATTACGCGCCATCGGGCGCGTCCGAGTGGTGGCGGGCGGGCTCGGTATGGCTCGGCCGCGATGCGCAAAGTGGCGAGCGCCACGTGCCGCCTCAACCGGAAGGCTTGACGCGCGCGCTGACGGAGTTGACCGAAGCGCCGCGCCGTTATGGCTGGCACGGCACGCTGGTCGCGCCATTTCATCTCGCGGCCGGCGTCACGCAGGACCACCTGCTGGCCGCGGCGCGTGCATGGGCGCTCACGCAGCACGCGTTCATGTTGCCGGTGGAAGCCGCGACGCTCGGCGATTTCGTCGCACTGCGTCCGGTGGATCAGCATGGCGAGGCCGCCATTCGCGCGCTGGCGAGTAGCGCGCTGCAAACGTTCCACCCGTTGCGTGCGCGGCCGTCCGCTGCCGACCTCGCGCGCCGGCTCGAAGCGCCGCTGAGCGAACGGCAGCGCGCGTTGTTAATCGATTGGGGGTATCCGTACGTGTTCGACGAATTCCGTTTTCACATGACGCTGTCCGGTTCGCTCGCCGACTTGCAGGAGCGCGCGGCGCTGGTTGCCTGGTGGCGGCAGCAAACGTCCGCGCTCGGGCCGTTGAGCGTCGATCAGGCCGCGCTCTTCGTCGAGCCGGCGCCCGGTGAGCCGTTCGTGCTGTGGCAGCGTTTGCCGTTCCGCACTGGCGAGGTGGCATGACCATGGCGGGGCGTTTGATCTACGTAATGGGGCCGTCCGGTGCGGGCAAGGACGCGTTGCTGGCGTTCGCGCGCCAACGTCTCGCGGGCGAGCCGATCCTGTTCGCGCACCGCTACATCACGCGGCCGAGCGGCAACGGCGAAGTGCATGTGGCGTTGAGCGTCGAAGAGTTCGCGGCGCGTTCGGTGCTCGGCCTGTTCGCGCTCGAATGGTCGAGTCACGCGCTGCGTTATGGCATCGGCATCGAACTCGATGCGTGGCTGGCGCGCGGTTGCACGGTGGTCGTCAACGGCTCGCGGCAGCATGTGCAGCACACACTGGCGCGCTATCCGCACGCGGAAATCGTGCACGTGGACGCCGCGCCGCATATTCTCGAAGCGCGTCTTGGCGCGCGGGCGCGTGAGTCCGCGGAGCAGGTCGCGGCGCGGCTCGCGCGGCGTGCGCCGTTCTCATTGCCCGCGGGCGTGCGTTGTACGACGATCGACAATTCGGGCCGCCTCGAAGACGCGGGGCACGCCTTGATCGAGATTCTCATGGCGCGCGCCGGGGTTCACTAAAGCGGACTATTCACCGGCCGCCATCCGCTCCCGCGTCGCCTGCTGCAAACACAGGACGAACTGCTGAACCGCGGGCGTGGGCAGCAGATCGCGCCGCGAGATGATGCTGAGATCGTAGTTCGGCAGCGCGTCTTCGATCTGCGCGACGCGGATGCCGAGCGGCGCGACCATCTGCGCGAGCGGCCGCGTGAAGCAGCCGATCACGTCGGTTTGCGACACCAGCCCCAACGTCACCGCAAACGACGACGGCGCCCGCACCAGCCGTTTCGGCACCGGCAAGCCGTGCGCGTTGAACATCGCCATCATCACGCTGTGCGGAAAGTGATCGGCGCCGACCGTCGCGATCCACTCGGCGTCGAGCAGCTCGTGCAGACGTGTCACGTTCGCAAGCGGATGCCCGGCGCGCAGCGCGACCACGAACTGCGTCGAGTAGAGCGGCGCCTGCACCAGATCGCTGTCGAGCGCCTGCACGTGATGAAGCGCCGCGATGTCGAGCGCGCCATTGCGCAAACGCGCGAGCGCATCGGGAATCGTCACTTCCTCCAGATGCAGGTTCACCAGCGGCATCTTCCGGCGAAAGCTCGACACCGCATGTGGCAGCGCCGTGAGCGCAATCGACGGCATGGTCCCGACGCTGACCTTGCCGGCCAGTTCGCCTTTCACCTGTTCGACGGCTTCGACCGTGCGCCGCATGTCACCGAGCAACTGCTCGGCGCGCGGCAGCAGCGCGAGCCCGCACGCCGTCAACTCGATGCCGCGCACGCTGCGCACCATCAACTCCGCGTTCAGCGCGTTTTCGAGCTCGCGGATCGTATGCGTGACGGCCGGTTGCGTCACGCCGAGTTCGCGCGCGGCGGCGCGCAAGCTGCGGTGATGCGCGGCCGCGACGAATGCCTGCAACTGCTGCAGCTTCATGAGGGTAATCCTCTATATAAGACTTGTTAATCAGGGTGAAAAAAATAGCATCTTATTCGAACAAAACGGCGTGGCTATAGTGGCGAGCTGTTTGCCGCGTGTTTGCGCGGCATGATTTCACGGAGCCATCGAGATGAAAGAAGCCGCGCGTTTTACCGAAGTGTCCGATCTGGAGCCTGCTGCGCAGAGCCTGCGCGAGATTCGCCATCACATCCATCACCATCCGGAACTGGCCTACGAGGAGCTGCAAACCGGCGCGCTGGTCGCGGAGAAACTGGAGCAATGGGGCTGGCAGGTGACGCGCGGAGTTGGCAAGACCGGCGTGGTAGGCACGCTGAAGGTGGGCGACGGCCGCCGCAGCATCGGCATTCGCGCTGACATGGACGCGTTGCCGATCATCGAGCAAACCGGCCTGCCGTATGCGAGCGGCACGCACGGCAAGATGCACGCCTGCGGCCACGACGGCCACACGACGATGCTGCTCGGCGCCGCGCAGCATCTCGCGGCCACGCGCAACTTCTCGGGCACGGTGCATCTGTATTTTCAGCCGGCGGAAGAGAGCGGCATCGACAGCGGCGCGCTGAAGATGATCAACGACGGCCTGTTCGAGCGCTTCCCCTGCGACGCCGTGTTCGGCGTGCACAACCATCCGGGCGCGGAACCCGGCACGCTGCTGTTTCGCAAGGGGCCGTTCATGTCGGCGGGCGACAAGGCGATCATCACGATCGAAGGCGTTGGCGGGCATGCCGCGCGTCCGCATCTGACCGTCGATCCGGTCGTGGTCGCGGCGAGCATCGTGATGGCGTTGCAGACGATTGTCGCGCGCAACGTCGATCCATCGCAGCCGGCGGTCGTGACGGTCGGCTCGATGCATGCGGGCACCGCCAACAACGTGATTTCGAGCAGCGCGAAACTGGAACTGAGCGTGCGTTCGTTCAGCCCCGAAGTACGCGCGCTACTGAAGAAGCGCATTACCGAACTCGCCGAAACCCAGGCGGCGAGTTATGGCGGCAAGGCGGTGGTCGAGTACATCGAGGGCTATCCGGTGGTGGTTAATTCGGATGCCGAAACGGATTTCGCGGTGCAGGTCGCGCGTGAACTCGTCGGCGACGACAAGGTGGTCGCGAACACCGACATCCTGATGGGCAGCGAGGATTTCGCCTTCATGCTGCAAAAACGGCCGGGCACGTTCCTGCGGATCGGCAATGGCGTGGGCGAGGATGCGTGCATGGTGCACAACCCGCACTACGATTTCAACGATCGCAGTCTGCCGGTGGGCGCGGCGTTCTGGACGCGGCTGGTGGAGCGGTATCTGGAGCAGTGAGCCCTGACACTGCGGTACGGCCGGCATAACGACGAAAGAGACCACACGATGAACACCACCACCGACGCGAGGCGCACCCTCGACGCCGCAGGCACGAACCGGATCTCCAGCCGGGGCGCGGTCGCCGCCGCGGTGATCGGCAACTGGCTCGAATTCTTCGACTTCACCGTGTACGGCTTTTTCGCCGTGATCATCGGCAGGCTGTTTTTTCCGTCGATGGACCCGACCACTTCGTTGCTGCTGTCGGTGGCGACCTTCGCCGCGGGGTTCATCACGCGGCCGCTCGGCAGCGTTTTGCTCGGCGTGTACGCGGACCGCAAGGGGCGCAAGGCCGCGCTCAACCTGACCATCATGCTGATGGCGGCGAGCACCGGCTTGATCGCGCTCACGCCGACCTACGCCCGGATCGGTCTCGCCGCGCCGTTGCTGATCGTGTTCGCGCGTCTCGTGCAAGGCTTCTCGCAAGGCGGCGAGTTCGGCGCGGCCACCTCCACGCTGCTCGAACAGGGCGGCGGCAGGCGGCGCGGTTTTCGCGCCAGCTGGCAACTGGCGACGCAAGGCGGCGCGGCGCTGATGGGCGCGGGCATTGCTGCCACGCTCTCGGCGGCGTTGTCGAAGGAAGCGCTGGAAAGCTGGGGCTGGCGCGTGCCGTTTCTGCTCGGCGTGCTGATCGCGCCGGTCGGCATCTACCTGCGCCGCCGTCTCGCGGACGATACGTCCAGCGCGCACGGCCACGGGATCGAGCGCGGCGTGCTGCACGAACTCTTCACCGCGCATCTGCGTCCGCTCGTGCTGATCACGCTGACGGTGATGGGCGGCACGGTCTCGACCTACATCCTCACGTTCTACATGCCGACCTACGCGATCCACACGCTCGGCCTGCCGATGTCGCTGTCGATGCTGGTCGGCGTCGCGTCGGGCCTCGTGATGCTGATCACGTGCCCGCTGTTCGGCCTCGTGTCCGACCGCATCGGCAGCCGCAAGCGGCCGATCCTGTTTGGCCGTGGCGTGCTGGTCGTACTGCTGTTTCCGGCCTTCATGCTGATGAACCGCTTTCCGCAGCTATCGGTTGTGATGTCGCTGACCGCGCTGATGCTGGTGTTCTATTCGATGGGCTCGGCGTCGGAATTCGCGCTGATGTGCGAGTCGTTTCCACGGCGCGTGCGCGCCACCGGCATTTCGATCGCGTATGCGGTGAGCGTGTGCGTATTCGGCGGGACCGCGCAACTGGTCGCGACCTGGCTGATCCGCGTGACCGGCAGCAAGCTGGCGCCGGCCGGTTATGTGGCGGCGTGCGTGGTGGTGTCGCTGATTGCGGTCTCGATGCTCAGGGAGACCGCGAATGAATCGATCGATTGAGTGATCGTGGCGCCTTCAACCGCGCCTTTTCCGTAGCCTTGATCACGGTGCGCGGGCAAGCCGCGCGCGCTCGCTTCGCAATCAGGCGAACCGCCTTCAACCGCGCCGCGCCACCATCTCCGACACGGTCTGCGCGGCCTGCTGCAACGGCTCCAGAAACGCCTTCACCATCTGCTTCGCCGAATTGCGCTGCGCGTTGCCGCTGATGTTCATCGCCGCGATCACGCGCCCCTGGCGATTGCGGATCGGCGCGGACAGCGAAATCAGCCCGCCTTCCAGTTCCTGATCGACGATCGCCCATCCCTGGCGGCGTACCTGCGCGATCAATCTCTTGAGTTCTTCCTTATCCGTGACGGTGCGCGGCGTATGCGCATAGAGCGGCGTCGAGCTGAGCGTCGCGTCGAGCGTTTCGTCGTCGAGCGCGGACAGCAGCACACGGCCCATCGACGTGCAATACGCAGGCAGCCGGCTGCCGATCGACAGATTGATGGTCATGATCTTGTGCGTCGGCACGCGTAGCACGTAGACGATCTCGGTGCGATCGAGCACGGCCGCCGAGCAGCTTTCGTGGACTTGCGCCGACAGGCTTTCCATCACCGGCTCGGCGAGATTCCAGAACGGCATCGACGTCAGGTACGCGAAGCCGAGGTCGAGAATCTTCGGCGTGAGGCGGAACAGGCGGCCCTCGGACTCCACGTAGCCGAGCGTCTGCAGGGTCAGCAGAATGCGGCGCGCGCCCGCGCGCGTCAGGCCGGTCGCGGCGGCGACATCGGTGAGCGTCTGTTCGGGGCGCGTCGCGTCGAACGCGCGGATGACCGCGAGGCCCCGCGCGAACGACTGCACATACGAGTCGCCCGGTTTGTCCGGGGCCGGTTCGGCGCTGGCGGGCACGGCGGAAGACGGCGGCAGGGCTTTGCTCATGGGCCTTGAGAAATGCGTTCGAGAAAAGTGCGCGCGACGCCGCACCGGTTCACGCGGCGCGCGGTGGCGCAAAGGCGTGACGATAGCTTAAGCCTTTGTGATTCGCCAACTCGACACCGATTTGCCCAAAAATACCAGGGTTTGCGCGGATGCAGGTCGCATTCAAAATTTGTATGATGACCCGATAACATGATCAATCGAGGCATCGATGTTCGACAAGATTCCTGCGCGGGCGTTGAGCGACACGGTCGCCCAGCAGCTTCTGAAGCAGATCGACAAGGGCACTTTCGAGCGCGGCGGCAAGCTGCCGACCGAGGCCGCGCTGGCGCAGCAATTCGGTGTGAGCCGCACGGTGATCCGCGAGGCGATTTCGCGGCTGAAGAACGAAGGGGTGGTCGAGCCGCGCCAGGGCAGCGGCGTGTTCGTCGCGGCGCACGGCACGGTTCGGCCGCTGCGGATCGATTCCGCCGAAGCGGCCGAGCCCGGCTCGGTCGTGCAGATCCTGGCGCTGCGTCGCGCGATCGAAGCGGAAGTCGCGTCGGAAGCCGCGATGCGCCGCAGCGATGCCGACATGGCCGCGATCGACGCCGCGCTTGCCCGCATCGATCAGGCGGTGGCCGAAGGCGAGGAGGGCGTCGCGCAAGACGTCGCGTTCCATCGTGCGATTGCGGCGGCCACCGGCAATCCGTATTTCCTCAAGACACTCACCTTTCTGAATCAGTACCTGGAGGCGGGCACTGTCGTCACGCGCCGCAACGAGGCCTTGCGCGAGGACTTTTCGCGCCAGGTGCGCGAAGAGCATGCGGCTATTGCGGACGCGATTCGCGCGGGGGATCCGATGGCGGCGCGCAACGCGGCGCGCACGCATATGTACAACGCCGCACGGCGCCTCGCGGAAGCGGGGATTTGCTGAGGTTTCAGCCCATGGCGCAGCGAGGGCGCCGATCAACGCATGCGCTCATCGGGCGCGACAACGCAGAACGAATTCATAGAGGTCAAGCATGTCCAGAAATGTCGGTGTCATCGGTCTTGGTGCAATGGGCCTGGGTGTCGCGCGGTCGTTGTTGCGAGCGGGCTTTCGGGTCCACGCTTGCGATTTGCGCAGCGAGGTGCTGCAGGCGTTCGTCGCTGAAGGCGGCGTGGGTTGCGCAACGCCTTCCGAACTTGGTGCGCAGTGCGAAGTGGTCGTCACGCTGGTCGTGAATGCGGCTCAGACCGACGCCGTCCTGTTCGGCGAGCAGGGCGCGGTGGCCGCGATGAAGCCAGGCGGCGTGGTGATCGCGAGTGCGACGGTTGCGCCGGACTTCGCGATCGAACTCGGCAAGCGGGTCGAGGCCGCCGGTCTGCAAATGCTCGACGCGCCGGTTTCAGGCGGCGCGGCGCGCGCCGCATCCGGCGAGATGACGATGATGACGTCCGGCCCGGCCGCCGCCTATGCCGCGTGCGAGGACGTCCTCGCCGCGATGGCCGGCAAGGTGTACCGCCTCGGTGCGGCGCACGGTGCGGGGTCGAAAGTGAAGATCATCAACCAGTTGCTGGCCGGCGTGCATATCGCGGTGGCCGCCGAGGCGATGGCGCTCGGCTTGCGCGAAGGCGTCGACCCCGACGCGTTGTATGAGGTGATCACGCACAGCGCGGGCAATTCGTGGATGTTCGAGAACCGCGTGCCGCACATTCTCGCGGGCGATTACACGCCGTTGTCGGCGGTCGATATTTTCGTCAAGGACCTGGGCCTCGTGCTCGATACCGCGCGCCGCTCGAAATTCCCGTTGCCGCTGTCGGCGGCCGCGCATCAGATGTTCATGATGGCGTCCACGGCCGGCCACGGTGGCGAAGACGATTCCGCGGTGATCAAGATTTTCCCCGGCATCGACGTGCCGGCGGCGAAGTAAGCAGGAGAGCGATCCATGACGGCTACAACGAAACGCGCGCTGCTCGGCTGCATCGCCGACGATTTCACCGGCGCGACCGATCTCGCCAACATGCTGGTGCGCGGCGGCATGCGCACGGTGCAGACGATCGGCGTGCCCGCATCGAGCGAAACGATCGAGGCCGACGCGCTGGTGGTCGCGCTGAAATCGCGCACCATTCCCGCCGCCGATGCGCTCGCGCAATCGCTCGCCGCACTCGACTGGCTGCGCGCGCAAGGCTGCCGGCAATTCTTCTTCAAGTACTGCTCGACGTTCGATTCGACCGACGCGGGCAACATCGGCCAGGTGACCGATGCGCTGCTCGATGCGCTGAGCGCCGATGGCGGCAACGCGAGCGCTTTTACGATCGCTTGCCCGGCGTTTCCCGAGAACGGCCGAACGATCTTTCGCGGCCATCTGTTCGTCGGCGACGTGCTGCTCAACGAGTCGGGGATGGAAAACCATCCGCTCACGCCCATGCGCGACGCGAACCTCGTGCGCGTGCTGCAACGTCAGACGCAATCTAAAGTCGGCCTCGTGCGTTACGACGCCGTGGCCAAAGGCGTGGCGAGCGTGCGCGCGGCGTTCGACGCGCTGCGTGAGGACGGCGTGCGCATGGCGATTGCGGACGCCGTATCCGACGCCGATCTCCACGTGCTCGGCGAAGCCTGCGCGGACCTGACGCTGATCACCGGCGGCTCCGGCGTCGCGCTGGGTTTGCCGGCCAACTTCCGGCGCGCGGGCTTGCTCGCTGAGCAGGACGACGCCGCGCAATTGCCGCGTGTCGAAGGTCTGTCGGCGGTGCTGGCAGGCAGCGCATCGAAGGCGACCAACGCGCAAGTGGCGGCATGGCGCGCGAACCGGCCCGCGTTTCGCATCGATCCGCTGGCGGCGGCGCGCGGCGAAGCCGTCGTCGAGCAGGCGCTGGCGTTCGCGCAAACGCATCTCGAACGTGGCGAGCCCATGCTGATCTACGCAACGGCCACACCCGACGAAGTCAAGGCCGTGCAGCGTGAGCTAGGCGTCAACGAAGCGGGGCATCTGGTCGAAGCGACGCTCGCGTCGATCGCGCGCGGCTTGCTCGAACGCGGCGTGCGCAAGTTCGTGGTGGCGGGCGGCGAAACATCGGGCGCGGTCGTGCAGGCACTCGACGTGCGCACGCTGCGCATCGGCGCGCAGATCGATCCGGGCGTGCCGGCTACCGCGACGACCGGCGCCGAACCGCTCGCGCTCGCGCTGAAATCAGGCAACTTCGGCACGACCGATTTCTTCGAGAAGGCGCTGCGTCATCTCGACGGAGCCGCGCGATGACCGGCACACCCGCACTCCATACTTCGAATGAAGCCCGCGTGCGCGAGGAAATCTGCGTGAGCGGCGCGAGTCTCTATGAACGCGGCTATACGGTGGGCACCGCCGGCAACATCAGCGCGCGGCTCGACGACGGCTGGCTGATCACGCCGACCGACGCGTGCCTCGGCCGGCTCGATCCCGCCGATATCGCCAAGGTCGATTTCGACGGCAACGCGGTGTCGGGCGGCAAGCCGTCGAAAACGCTGGCGCTGCATCGCGGCATCTATGCGGCGAACAGCGCGGCGCGCGGCGTCGTCCATACGCATTCGACACACCTGGTTGCGCTGACGCTCGCGGGCGTGTGGAGCGAGGCGGACGTGCTGCCGCCGCTTACACCGTACTACGTGATGAAAGTGGGCCACGTCCCGCTGATTCGCTACCAGCGTCCGGGCGATCCGCAAGTGGCCGCGCAGATCGCCGCGCTTGCCGATACGGTTCGCGCGGTGCTGCTGGAGCGGCTCGGGCCGGTGGTGTGGGAGCGTTCCGTCGCGCAGGCATCTTATGCGCTCGAAGAACTCGAAGAGACCGCGCGCCTGTGGCTGATGACGAATCCACGGCCCGCTCCGCTCGACGAAGCCGCACTCGAAGAACTGCGCGCCGTGTTCGGCGCACGTTGGTAAAGAAGCTGGCACAACAAGGCCCTGCCGCCTGAAGCGGCGCATGAGGCTATTCATGGAAGGAGACAATGCATGAGTTCGTATCAGACCGCAGCAAGCCGTCCCGTTGCCGCCGGCGCGGCACAGCCCGGCGCTGCCGAAGTTGAACGCACCTACAAAAAGGTGTTCTGGCGCATCGTGCCGTTTCTGATGCTGTGCTACGTGGTCGCTTATCTGGACCGCGTGAACGTCGGCTTCGCAAAGCTGCAGATGTCGCAGGATCTCGCGTTCAGCGAAACGGTGTTCGGCCTCGGCGCCGGTGTGTTTTTCATCGGATACTTCCTGTTCGAGTTGCCGAGCAACATCCTGATGCACAGGATCGGCGCGAAGATCTGGATCGCGCGGATCATGATCACGTGGGGCTTGCTGTCCGCACTGTTCGTGTTCGTGAAGACGCCGATGCAGTTCTATCTGCTGCGCTTTCTGCTGGGTCTCGCCGAGGCCGGTTTCTATCCGGGCGTGATCCTGTACCTGACCTACTGGTTTCCGTCGCATCGACGCGCGAAGATCATCGCGGTGTTCATGTCGGCGATTCCGGTGTCGGGGATTTTCGGCAACCCGCTGTCCGGCTGGATCATGCAGGCGTTCCATAACAGCTCGGGTTTCGCGGGCTGGCAGTGGATGTTCCTGATCGAAGCGATTCCCGCGGTCGCCATCGGTATCGCGACGATCCTCTATCTCGACAACGGCATCGCCAGCGCGAAATGGCTGAGCGAGCGCGAAAAGCGCCTGCTCACCGATGAAATCGCCGCCGCGCAGCCGCAGGAGACAAACCAGAAGCACTCGCTCGGCGCGGTGTTTCGCGATCCGCGCACGTGGTGGATGTCGCTCATCTACTTCGCGTTCGTCACCGGGCAATACGGCCTGACGTTCTGGATGCCGACGCTCGTCAAATCGACCGGCGTGAGCGGCGCGTTGAACATTGGTCTGCTGAGCGCGATCCCGTTTCTCTGCGCGATCGTCGTGATGAACGTGATGGGCCATAGCGCCGACAAGCGCCGCGAGCGCCGCTGGCATCTGATCGTGCCGGCGCTGTTCGGCGCGGTCGGCTTCACGGTGGCCGCTTCGTTCGCGGACAACACGGTGGTGTCGATCGCGTTCCTGTCGTTGGCCGCCGCCGGTGTGCTGACCTGCGCGCCGCTCTTCTGGTCATTGCCGACCGCGTTCATGTCGGGCGCCAGTGCGGCTGCCGGCATTGCGATCATCAATTCGATCGGCAATCTCGCGGGCTTCGCGAGTCCGTACATGATCGGCTATCTGAAAGACCTCACGCACAGCACGCAGACCGGCATGTATGTGCTGGCCGGCATGCTGGTGATCGGCGCGGTGGCCACGTGGCTCACGCCGGCGAAGCTGGTCAATCGCTAAATCGACATTGGCGCGCGGCGCGCCCGTTCATTGCTTGCGCCGCGCGTTTGCTTACACCGTTTTCAAGGAGTTGCCGCCATGCCTCGTTTCGCCGCCAACCTGACGATGATGTACAACGAGCACGCTTTTCTCGACCGCTTCGCCGCCGCCGCGAAAGACGGCTTCGAAGCGGTCGAGTATCTGTTTCCGTATGATTTCCGCGCCGGCGAACTGAAGGCGCGGCTCGACGCGCACGGTCTCACGCAGGCGCTCTTCAATGCGCCGCCCGGCGACTGGGCGGGCGGCGAGCGCGGCATCGCCTCGCTGCCGGGCCGCGAGGACGAGTTCCGGCGCGGCTTCGACACCGCGCTCGAATACGCGCGCGTGCTCGGCAACCGCAAGGTGCACGTGATGGCCGGCCTGATCGGCGCGGATCAGCCGCGCGCGAAACATCGCGAGGTGTATCTGAAGAATCTCGCGCATGCGGCACAGACCGCGCAAGCCGAGAACCTCATGGTCGTGATCGAGCCGATCAACACGCGCGACATGCCGGGCTTTTTCCTGAACCGTCAGGACGACGCCCAGGCGATTTGCGTGGAAGTCGGCGCGCCGAATCTGAAGGTGCAGTTCGACTGCTATCACTGCCAGATCGTCGAAGGCGATCTCGCGGTGAAACTCAAACGCGATATGGCGGGCATCGGTCACATCCAGATCGCGGGCGTGCCGGAGCGGCACGAGCCCGACATCGGCGAACTGAACTACCCGTATCTGCTTGAACTGATCGATTCGCTCGGCTACGACGGCTACATCGGTTGCGAATACCGGCCGCGCGCGGGCACTTCCGCCGGCCTCGGCTGGTTGAAGCCCTATCTGCCCGCCGCCCGCTAACCCTCATCAAACGAAAGACGACCCATCATGAAAGTACTGATTACCGGCGGCGCGGGTTTTCTCGGCCAGCGTCTCGCGCGTGAACTGCTCGCGCGCGGTTCCCTGAAAGACCAGCAAGGCGCGCCGCAAGCGATTACCGAGCTGGTGCTGCTCGACGTGGTGCGTGCGGGCGATTTCGGCGACAGCCGCGTGCGCACGGAAGTGGGCGACATCGCGGAGCGCAGCGTGCTGGAACGCGTGATCGACGACAAAACTTCGGCGATCTTCCATCTGGCCGCGATCGTGAGCGGCCAGGCCGAAGCGGATTTCGATCTCGGCATGCGCATCAATCTGGATGCGTCCCGCTTGCTGCTGGAAGTTTGCCGGCAGCGCGGGCATCGGCCACGCGTGGTGTTCACGAGTTCGGTCGCGGTCTATGGCGGCGACCTGCCCGAGATCGTGCAGAACGACACCGCCTTGAATCCGCAGTCGTCGTATGGCGCGCAGAAGGCGATCGCGGAACTGTTGCTCAACGATTACGCGCGGCGTGGCTTCGTCGACGGCCGCGTGTTGCGGCTGCCCACCATCAGCGTGCGGCCGGGGCGGCCGAATGCGGCGGCGTCGTCGTTCGCGAGCGGCATCATCCGCGAGCCGCTGAACGGCGAATCGGCGACGTGCCCGGTCGCGGGTTCGACGCGCCTGTGGCTGCTGTCGCCGCGCAAGGCGATCGAGAGCCTGATCGCCGGGCTCGAAATCGATGCGGCCGCGCTCGGCAACCAGCGCGTGCTGAATCTGCCCGGGATTTCGGTGAGCGTCGACGAGATGATCGCCGCGCTGCGCGAGGTCGCCGGCGACGCGGTCGCGCAGCGGATCGTGCGTGAGCCGGATGCGCGTGTGGAGAAGATCGTCGGCAGCTGGCCGGGGCAGTGGGACACGTCGCGCGCCGAAAGGCTCGGACTGAGCGGCGATCGCAGCTTCGCGGACGTGATTCGCGGGTATATCGCGGATGAGGGGATCGAGGTTCGATGAGGGGCTTGGGCTTGGGCCTGGGCTTGGGCTTTGACTTCGGCTTCGTTTCAGTTTCAGTTTCAGCGCGGCCACGGCTTTCGTTTTTAGCTTGAGCTCCGGGCTCGCCAGCAGTTACGCTCCCGACGGCCCGCTCACCAGAGCGGGTGCACAGAGCTTGTCTGCGGCTTCAGCTTTAACTCCAGGCCAACAGCCACGGGTTGTACTCCGGCAAGGCCGCTCCCTTAAGCGGCCTTGCAGTTCACCACAATTCATCCGACGCATGACGGCCACTGCGCCCTCATTGTTCGGCCTGCACGTATTCCCTGGTGCGGGCCTGGCCGCGCTTGACATGGTTTCGCGCCCGCGCCTATCATCGAGTCTCGTTGTTCGATATATGACCGTGTGTTCGTATAAAGAACAAATGGCGATTTCGAAACCGTCGTTCACCATCTTGCGCTAAGCTGCCTCGACGTGACGGCTGCCGTGTCACCGCTTCCCGTTGCGCTCGCCGGGCCGATGCCTCAGCGCATCCCGTCCACATTGGCGCCAGCGCCAGAGCGGCCGGCCACGGCGCCGCGCGCGCAGCACATCAACTGGAGACATCACATGACCGAAGCATTCCTGTGCGACGCGATTCGCACCCCCATTGGCCGCTATGCAGGTTCGTTGTCGTCGGTGCGCGCCGACGATCTGGGCGCGGTGCCGCTCAAGGCACTGATGGAGCGCAACAAGAGCGTCGACTGGGACGCGATCGACGACGTGATCTACGGCTGCGCGAACCAGGCCGGTGACGACAACCGCAATGTCGCGCGCATGTCGCTGCTGCTCGCGGGCCTGCCGCAAGGCGTGCCGGGCTCGACGGTGAACCGTCTGTGCGGCTCGGGCATGGACGCGGTCGGCATTGCCGCGCGCGCGATCAAGTCGGGCGAGGCCGCGCTGATGGTGGCGGGCGGCGTCGAAAGCATGAGCCGCGCACCGTTCGTGATGCCCAAGGCAAGCAGCGCGTTTGCGCGCCAGGCCGAGATCTACGACACGACGATCGGCTGGCGTTTCGTCAACCCGCTGATGAAGAAGCTGTACGGCGTCGACTCGATGCCGGAGACCGCCGAAAACGTCGCGACCGACTACAACATCAACCGCGCCGATCAGGACGCATTCGCGCTGCGCAGCCAGCAGAAGGCGGCTCGTGCGCAACGCGACGGCACGCTCGCGCAGGAAATCGTCGGCGTGACGATCGCGCAGAAGAAGGGCGATCCGGTCACGGTGTCGCAAGACGAACACCCGCGTGAGACCAGCCTCGAAACGCTTGCCAAGCTCAAGGGCGTGGTGCGTCCGGACGGCACGGTCACGGCCGGCAACGCGTCGGGCGTGAACGACGGCGCGGCGGCTCTGCTGCTCGCCAACGAAGAAACGGCGAAGCGCTTCGGCCTCACGCCGCGTGCTCGCGTGCTCGGTATCGCCACGGCCGGTGTCGCGCCGCGCGTGATGGGCATCGGCCCGGCGCCCGCCACGCAAAAGCTGCTGGCGCGTCTGAACATGACCATCGATCAGTTCGACGTGATCGAGCTGAACGAGGCATTTGCTTCGCAAGGTATCGCGGTCTTGCGCGCACTCGGTGTTGCCGACGACGACGCGCGCGTGAACCCGAACGGCGGCGCGATCGCGCTCGGCCACCCGCTCGGCATGAGCGGCGCGCGTCTGGTGACGACCGCGATGTATCAGCTGCATCGCACGCAAGGCCGCTTTGCGCTGTGCACGATGTGTATCGGCGTCGGCCAGGGCATCGCGATCGCTATCGAGCGCGTGTAATGGTTTGAAGTGGGGCGTGTCGCGTTTCGCACGCGTCCCTGCTTTGCAAGGCATCATGAACAGCCCCATCGCTTGTGCGATGGGGCTGTTTTGTTTTGTGCTTCATGCGCCGTATCGTGTGTTCATACGCAGCGGATGTGTGCGGGCTCGCTGCGTGCTACCAAAAAATTAGAATCGTTTGAAAGCGGTTGTCCTGAAGAGGTGGTTATGACTGGCGTCGAACGCGTATGTCCTCTAATTCGGACTACCGCCGAGCCGGACCGAACACTGTCACAAGGAGCGCGCAGATGAAGGCAATGACGATTGGCGCAGCATTGATGGTCGCGGCGTTCGCCGCGGCGCAACCGGCGTGGGCGCAAGACGACATGGCGAGCGCTGCGCAAGGCGTGATCGGCGCAGTGGAGCCGGTGCACATGAAGGCGGAAATCGTCGGCATCGATGCGGGCAGCCGCTCGCTCACGCTGAAGGGGCCTGGCGGCAATGAAGTGCCCGTGCTGGTAGGCCAACAGGTCAGCACGTTCGATCAACTGAAGGTGGGCGATCGGGTAGACGTGCTCTATAAAAACGCGTTGCTCGTGAAGGCCGAGAAGGTCGTCGGTGCGGAGAAGGGGATTCGCAAGCGCGTCGACAAGCAGACGTACACGCCGGCCTCCGGCGGTTTCGAATCGGCGCGTCAGACCGAAGTGGTCGCCACCGTGGAGAAGATCGACCGGAAGAAGCGGCTCGTCACCTTGCGTGGCGCATATCGGACGCAGACGCTCGAAGCCGGTCCCGGCGTCGATCTGAAAGACGTGAAGGCGGGCGACACGATTCACGCGGTATTCGTGTCGGCCGCGGCGGTGCAGATCACGCCGGTGGCGCAGTGAGTGTGATGCACACGGCGCGATGAACTACCCATACCGTCGAAACGCACCCCCCTGACAGCAGGGGTGCCACCGCATTTCTTCTGACGCATATGCATGTTTCAGCCATCACGCGAGCGCTACGCTATGCATCGAATGGCTTCGCTAACGCGGTGTAGGCGTGCCGATGCTCAACCACGCGAGCCTTCCCAGGCAGCGCCCGATCACCCCGCGTCTGGCGGGCAGCAAGCTGCTCAACGACACGCGTGCGGCAGCGTCGCCGTCCGTGCTGAGCCATACACGCTCGCCGCGTTGCAGGCGGAGTTCTTCGCCGGGCGCGAGCCAGTGATCGTAAGGTGAACTGACACGCGTGAGCCAGACACGCGCGCCTTGCACCGTGAGCGTGCTGTTGGCGTCGACGCGCCAGGTCAGCGTCGCGCCGGGCAACACGGAAAAATGCACTACGACTTTCGGCAGACACTCGTCGGGCCGATGCCGATACGACACCAGACTCGAGTCATCGTCCATGCACTGCGGGCTTGCCTGATCCATCTTTGTTCTCCGTCATCGTGCCGGCTGACGGAGGCGCCCACAAAACAAAAGGCCCCTTCCGTTACCGGCGGGGCCTTGGGGGTCTTGTTTGCAGATTCAGACTACTAGCGCACACATGCTCCCAATGGCCAGCCAGTGATGGCTCGCATCGGGTGATTAATCGCAATGGCGATGGAGAGGTGCGTCAGCATGGAATCGAGTGTGCCGTTTTGCCGCAGGGCTTGTCAATCAAAATGTGCTGCTTTATGCACGCATCACGCGGATTGACACGCGAGCGTCCATGCTGGCAGATTCATTCCATCGCATCCACTCCCGAACGACGATGACGAGAAACCATAACCGCCGCATCAAACGACGTCTGCAATGTGCGCTGATCATGATGGCCGCGTTCGCTGCCGGTTCCGTTTGCGCCGCGAGCTTCGACTGCAATCGGGCGCGTTTGCCCGACGAGAAGACGATTTGTGCTTCCCGGCAACTGAGCGAGCTGGATGTCGAGATGTCGGTTCGCTATCAGATGCTGACCGGACTCGTCGCGATGGGCACGCGCGGCAACATGCAGGACGAACAACAGGCATGGCTGAAGTCGAGGCAGGCATGTGGCCGTGATCACGCGTGTCTGCTCGCGGCATATCGTCGACGCATCGACACGCTGAAGGACGAGTACGCGCACCTGGCGAGTCGCGGGCCGTTCTGAGTTCGCATTTCGCGCCGATATTCAGATGCGTGCGCGACGAGGGCGCACGCCACGTTCCGGGCGTCGCGCCCGCCCGCAACAATCTATGTCGAGATATGTCACGACGCCCGCAAAACGCCCGCAAACCCTCGCCCAACGGGCTTCCCTCGCGGTGAAACAACGCGACATATCTGCGTTGCTGATTTACCCGGTGGGTCCTTCTATAGTCCGTCTGTCGCCACACCGCAGTGACACAAGTGGCCCGAACCCAGCAAGGACATACCGTGAAAAATCGTTCGTTCGTCGTCCCGGTCAGCGCCGCGTGTGTTGCGTCATCGGTAGCCTCTTCATCCGCGCGCGGTGCGTTGCGCAAGCTCGTGCTCGGCGCCACCGCCACCATCCTCGCACTCGGCAGCGCGTCGGCGTTTGCGTGGTCGCAGCACGGCACGGCGTACACATCGCGCGGCACCTACAACGGCGCGCGTTACGGTTCGTGCGGCGGCAGCAGCTGTTCGCACGCGGGCGGCGTCGCGGGCCCTTATGGCGGCTTTGCCAGCAACACCGGCACCGTGACGCGTAACGCGCCGGGCCAGTTCTCGAATTCGGGCACGGCGACCGGGCGTGACGGCAACTCCGTCCAGCATGCCGGCGACACCGGTTGCGCCGGCGGGAGCTGTTCGCACACCGGCACGCTGACGGGTCCGGACGGCAAAACGGCCACCACCTCCGGCGAGGTGACGAAGACCGCGCCGGGCCAATATTCGTCGTCGGGATCGATCACCGGTTCGAACGGCAACACGGTCGATCATTCCGCGTCGACCAATTGCGCCGGCTCGACCTGCTCGCGCTCGGGCACGGTGACGGGCTCGGACGGCGGGAGCGTCTATCACGCCGGCACGGCGACGCGTGTCGCGCCGGGCGTCGTGACAACCTCGACGAGCGTGACCGGCACGCACAGCAACACGGTGACGACGAGCGGGACGGTGGTCACGAGCGGCGTCGTCGCGACCGGCGGTACGACGGCCGTCGTGGCGCCGAAGCCGGTGGTGTACGTACCGCCGCCTCCGCCGCCGGTCGTCTACGTTGCGCCCAAGCCGGTCGTGGTGGCGCCGCCGGTGGCTTATGTTCCGCCGCCAGTGGTGTACGCACCGCCGCCCCCGCCGCCGGCCCTGTATGTGGCGCCGCGCGTCGTGTACGTCGCGCCGGCGCCGCGCCCGGCGGTGTGGGTGCCGGGCCATTGGGTCGGGCGAGTCTGGGTGCCGGCACACTGGGCGTGAGGAGCGCGGCGATGCGAGTCCATCGTGACGCGATCGATGAACAAGGACGGGCTGTGGCGCACCGCGCGCATGTCGAAGCGATATCGACGAGCGCTGCTTTCAAAGGCCTGCTCGCGGCGCTTATTGTCGCGCTAGGTCTGACGGCGGTTGCGAGTGAGTTCATCGCAGACACTTACGGCCTTCACGCGAACGATGCGGCCGAAGCATCGCAAGACTGTTCCGCGCGATACGCCGCGTTGCTCGACCTGGCCGAACTGGCGCGGCGCGACGGCAAATCGTCGGAGATCGTCGTGCGCGGGTTGAGCGAGCACGGCGGCGCGATGAGTGCCTGTCTGCTGGCAGGCCGTAGCGAACCGGTGCCGCAATGAAGCACCGTGTGCCCGCCGCACGGCGCGGCACGACTAAACCGGCTGATCTTCCTGGGGATGGCGAGTCAGATCGCACTCCAGAAATATCGCGCCGGGGATCGGATTGAACACGTAAGCAGGGATGGGTTCAAAACCCAGCGATGCATAAAGCCGCAGCGCCGCGTGCATGCTCGGCAGCGTGTCGAGGCGGATGCGGCGATAGCCCGACTCTCTTGCCACCGCGCAAATGCGTATCGCCAATTGCTTACCGGCCTGCAAACCGCGACCCGACGCACGGACATACAGACGCTTCATCTCGCAGGTCGTGTCATCGAGCGGGCGCACCGCGACGCAGCCGACGATATCCGCTTCCTGATAAGCGAGCAGCACGCGGCCGCGGGGCGCCGCGAATTTGCCGGGCAGGTCGGCCAGTTCGGAATCGAAATCCTGGAAGCAGAGATCGATGCCCAGACTCTCGGCGTACTCACGAAAGATGGCCCGGACGGCGTCGAGCTGTTCCGGGAAGCGGGCGGTGTGGATGTGGATCATTCGCGCGTTGTCGTGGGCTGTTTCGACGTAACGCAGGCTTGCTGCGCTTTGAGTTCGAGCAGTTTAACGGAACGTGTGCGGTGCGATGCCGCCATCGCTTAGACCTCATTGCGTTTGTTCGAGCACCACCGGAAAGCGGATATCGAACGCCGTCCCCACGCCCTCGCGGGACACGAAATCGATCTGCCCATTCAACATGCGGCACAACTCCTTGACGATCGAGAGACCCAGGCCCGTGCCTGGAATATCCTCGCCCGCGGCGCGCTCGAATTCGTCGAACACGCGCTCCGCGTCCGAAGCCGCGATGCCCACACCGGTATCGGACACACGAATCGTCCAGTGCTCTGTGCCGGCCATGGCGAACTGCAGTTCGACTTGCCCCGACTTGGTGTACTTGGTCGCGTTGGACAGCAGATTGACCGCGATCTGTTTCAGCTTGAGACGATTGGACGTGACCGTGTGCAACGCCGGGTCGCACGATGCGCGCAAGGTCAGCCCTTTGGCCTCGATCAACGGACGCGTGGACGTGACCAGTTCGTCGTAAAGCTCGCGCGGCTCGACCTGTTCGAGTACGAGCGGCGCGCCGTCGCCGAGCATGACCGCATACTCGACCATCTGATCGACGAGCAGCTTCATGTCGTCGGCCTGCCGGTTCGCGAGCGCCAACGCGGTATCGGCCTTCGATGGCGCTCGCGCGATCAGTTGCAGTGCGATGGAAAACGCATTGAGGAAATTACGCAGGTCGTGCACCACGCTGCGCGTGATCTGCATCCGCGATTCGTGCAGCTCGCCCACCAGCCGCTGTTTCAGTATCAACTCGTGGTTCGCGCGTTCGAGTTGGCCGGTGTATTCGTCGATCTTGCGGTCACGCTCGCTGACTACTTCCTTGATCGACGTGTACGACACCATGCTGAACGCTTCGGTGATCAGCCGCCGCGCGCGGTTTTCATGACGGCGCGTGAACGTGCTGTCCTGTTGCGCGAACGCTTCGAGCGCCTCGTCGAGCACCTGATGGAAGAGGTCGAGTTCGCGCACGAGCTCCTCGATCCGGTAGCCCTGGCGCCACCGCACGTTGCCGTGCTTTTTCGCGTTGCGTTCGATCGATGTTTCGACGCGCTCCAGATCTTCGCTATCGAGCGCCGCGCAGAGTCCTTCCAGAATCTCCGGCAGATGATCGGCGAGTTGCTGGTACGTGAGCTTGTCGGCTTCAACGAGATCGAGGTCGCTCGCCACGGCGTTCATCCATTGCTCGGTGAGCCGGAGTCGCTCCGAGCGGACGAAGTCGGCGAAATTGCGCAGCGGGCTCACGCGGGTGTCGGTCATGACTGGAACGCAGGGGTGAAGTTTCTACAATGCGCAAAGGCTCAAATCACTGCGGACATATCGGTTGCGGGCACATCGCCGCACTTTGGAGAAACAAGCTGTCCGCTGGAGTGATTGAGAGACCCGACCAGCAGGCGCTGTGCTCACCTGGACTTGCCACGCGCCGTTCAAGCCAGTCATCCGGTTCATTATCACCGCATTCTCCATGAGCGGAACATTTGTTGCGGCGCCATCCGCAGACGAGCAAGACAATCAACCCGGCGATCCTGATGCACTCAATCCTGTTGGTGGACGACGAGCCGGAAATCCTCGCGGCGTGGCGCCTGATTCTCGAACGTGAAGGTTATGAGGTGGGTTGCGCGAGCAACGGCGCCGAGGCGATGGCGCGCTCGGCAGCGCACGTTCCCGACCTGGTTATCACCGACTGGACGATGCCGGTCATGGACGGCGCAGAATTGTGCCGGCGTCTGCGGGCGCTGCCGGGATTCGCCAATGTGCCCATCGTCGTTCATACCGCGGTCCCGCCGCTCGAAGCCGACGGGAAGAACTGGGACGTGTGCGTGCGCAAGCCGGTCGGCGCGGAGCGCTTTCTGGCGATGGTCGCGCAACTGTGCAAGCGCACGCGTTGAGATGCCGGGCGCGCGCGGCTCAATCCGTCTGACCACCCGCATTGCCCGCCTTCACGAAATCGACGAACGCGCGTAACGGCGCCGGCATGTGGCGGCCGCCGGGATAGTAGAGAAAGGGCCCCGAAAAGCGCTGCCACCACGGCTCCAGAATGGGCTCCAGCGCGCCGCTGTCGAGTGGCGCACGCAGCATGTCTTCGAACAGATGGATCACGCCGACGCCTGCCACCGCGCAACTGACCGCAAGATCGATCGCTGCGCCTGGCCGCACGATCAGGGGTCCAGACGGATTCAATTGCAGCACTTCGCCGTCGCGCTCGAAGTACCAGGTCGGTGTGGCGCCGCCGGCAAATTGGCCGCGCAAGCACGCATGCGAGAGCAACTCGCGCGGATGCTCGGGGCGTCCGTGTGCGTCGAGATAGGCCGGGGCCGCGGCTGTCGCGAAGCGCTGCACGCGTGGTCCGATCGGGATCGCGATCATGTCCTGTTCGAGGCGTTCGTCATAGCGAATGCCGGCGTCGCAGCCGATCGACAGCACGTCGACGAAGCCGTCCTCGACCACGACTTCGACGCGGATATCCGGGTACTGCTTCAGGAAGGATGCGATGACGTTCGGCAGGACGATGCGCGCCGTGCTCGACGGCACGTTCAGTTTGAGCGTGCCGGTCGGCGTGTCCCTGAAGCCGTTGAGGACATCCAGCGCCGCTTCCATTTCGCCGAACAGCGGCGTCAGCTTTTCGATCAGGCGCAGCCCGGCCTCCGTCGGCGCGACGCTGCGCGTGGTGCGGTTCAGGAGACGCAGCTCGAGTTTGCTCTCCAGGCGGCGCACGGCGATGCTCAGACTCGATGCGGACACGCCGGCGCTGCGCGCCGCGTCGCGAAAGCCGCCCGCCCGGGCGACGGAGACGAAGGCGGCCAGGTCGTTCAATTCCATTGCGATTGTTCACATTTTTAAACAACCCGTACACGTTAGACCTGTTTATTTAACAACGCAATCCCGGCGATACTGCCGTTCATCCACTCATCAAGGAGCGCGTCATGTCGAATGTCAGTTTCACGGATAGCTTTTCGCTTGCCGGCCGCACGGTGCGGCGCATGGGGTACGGGGCGATGCAGCTTGCCGGCCCAGGCGTGTTCGGGCCGCCGAAAGATCGCGCCACGGCGCTCGCGGTGCTGCGCGAGGCGGTGGCCTCGGGTGTGAACCACATCGATACGAGCGACTTTTACGGGCCGCACGTTACCAACCAGCTGATTCGCGAAGCCCTGCATCCGTACCCGGACGATCTCGTGATCGTCACGAAAGTGGGCGCGACGCGTGGCGACGACGGCGCGTGGTTGCCGGCGTTCGAACCCGCGGATATCGAGCGCGGCGTGCACGACAACCTGCGCAACCTCGGCCTCGACGTGCTGGAAGTCGTCAACATGCGCATCATGGGCAGCGTGCACGCGCCCTCCGAAGGCTCGATCGAAAAGCCGGTGACGGCGCTCGCCGAGCTTCAGCAGCGCGGGCTCGTGCGTCATATCGGGTTGAGCAATGTGACCGCCGCGCAAATCGACGAGGCGCGGCGCATTGCGGAGGTGGTCTGCGTGCAGAACCACTACAACCTCGTGCATCGCGACGACGACGCCTTGATCGACGAGCTCGCCGACAAGGGCATCGCTTACGTGCCGTTCTTTCCGCTTGGCGGATTTACGCCGATCCAGTCGTCGGCGCTATCGGACATCGCGCAGACGCTCGGCGCGACGCCGATGCAGGTGGCGCTCGCGTGGCTGTTGCGTCGGGCACCTAACATTCTGCTGATCCCTGGTACGTCTTCGCCTGGGCATTTGCGCGAGAACCTGGCGGCGCGCCTGAATCTGAGCGGTGACGTGCTCGCCCAGCTGAATGCGATCGGCAGCGCCAAAGGCTAAGCGTCGTCACACCGACCCCGCGATGTGCTCCCGCAACCATTGATGCGCCGGGTCTCGATGCGAACGCTCATGCCAGAGCATCGCCATCTCGTAGCCCGGCACGTCGACGGGCGGCTCGACCATGCGCAGCGCGCCGCAGTCGCGCGCGAGCCGCGCGGGCAGCATGCCGACGAGGTCGGTGCTCGCCAGCACCGACAGCATGAACAGGAAATGCGGCACCGAAAGCGCCACTTTGCGGGTGAGTCCCGCTTTCGCGAGCACTTCGTCGGTGACGCCGACAAAGCCGCCGCCCACCGGCGACACGATCACATGGTCGAGCTTGCAGAACTGCGCGAGCGTCGGCCGGCGCTTGAGCCGCGGATGATCCGCGCGGCCCGCCAGCACATAGCGCTCCGCAAATAGCACACGCCGGCGCAATCCTTCGGGCGAGCCTTCGCTCGTGTGAAAGGCCAGATCGATCTCGCCGCGTTCGGCCTGTTTCGCGATGCGCAGCGGCGCCGCTTCGACGACGGCGAGGCGCGTGCCCGGCGCCGCCGCGCGCATGCCGGCCAGCGCGGGCAGGATGATCGTCGACTCCGCGTAATCGCTCGCGGCGACGCGCCACGTGTGGGTGGCCACCGCCGGATCGAACGGGCTCGCCGGGGCGACCGCGCGTTCGAGCGCTTCTAGCGCCTCGCGCAGCGGTTCGCGCAAGGCCTCGGCGCGCGCGGTGGGCCGCATGCCGCGCGGCCCGGGCAGCAGCAGCGGATCGCCGAACACGTCCCGCAGTTTGGCCAGATGCACGCTGACCGACGGCTGCGAGAAGTTCAGGCGTTCGGCCGCGCGCGTCACGTTGTGCTCCGACAGAAGCACATCGAGCGTGACGAGCAGGTTGAGGTCGAGTGTTCGTAGATTAACCATCGCAATACCAGATATATTGGGAATTCATTTCCAGTATATCGGAGCGGAATCTATCGTGATGTCATTCAATCACGAAAGAGAGCACGGTCATGAAAGTTCTGCTTGTTTACGCGCACCCTGAACCGAAATCGTTGAACGGGTCGCTCAAGGATTTTGCAGTCAAGCGGCTCGAAGACGCGGGCCACGTCGTGCAGGTTTCCGACCTGTACGCGATGCAGTGGAAAGCCTCGCTCGATGCGCACGACAGCATCGAGCGGCAAGCCAGCGAGCGCTTCTATCCGTCCCGCGAGTCGAAGCATGCGTTCGAGAATGGCCTGCAGAGCGAGGACATCGTCCGCGAGCAGGAGAAGCTGATGTGGGCGGACGCGGTGATCCTGCAATTTCCGCTCTGGTGGTTCTCGATGCCGGCCATCCTCAAGGGCTGGGTGGAGCGCGTCTATGCATACGGCCTTGCGTACGGCGTCGGCGAGCACTCCGACGCGCGCTGGGGCGAGCGTTATGGCGAGGGCAGGTTCGCCGGCAAGCGCGCCATGCTGGTGGTCACGACGGGCGGCTGGGAGTCGCACTACAGTGCGCGCGGCATCAATGGTCCGATGGACGACGTGCTGTTCCCGATCCAGCACGGCGTCCTGTATTACCCCGGTTTCGACGTGTTGCCGCCGTTCGTGGTTTATCGCACGAGCAGAATCGACGAGGCGAACTATGCCGAGGTTCGCGAAGCATTGGGCCAAAGACTCGACGATCTCTGGACCACCCAGCCGATACCGTTCCGGCAGCAGAACGGCGGCGCGTATGCGATTCCTGAACTGACGCTGAGCGACGATCTGGCGCCGGATCGGGTCGGCTTCGCCGCGCATGTCGAATAGGCCGGGCAGGCAGGGCGAACGTTCGCTCCTCCCTGCGCGTGAGCGTGTGCGGGCTTCTCTCTGAAGGGATCGTAGGTTGCGCTGAAATTTGGTTGTAAGTCGCTATTGCTAGAGTCGTCGACGCAAGCAGGCCGCCGCATGCCGGGTAGTGTTCTTCGGACACCTAGACAGGGAGAGCGACACCGTGAATCCAGTTCGTGCGTTCTGGCTCATTCTGACGCTGCTCGTCACGGCGCCCGCATGGGCTTATGAGTCGCGGGTCGTCACCATTCCCAGCGCGGCGATGCACGAGTCGTTCGAGGCGACGGTGGTGCTGCCCGATCAATATGCGCAAGGCAATACGGCCAATCGCTTTCCCGTCGTCTACCTGTTGCACGGTTCCGGCGGCGACTACACCGACTGGGCTACGAATTCGCCCATCGGCAAGCTGGCCGACCGCTATCACGTGATTCTAGTGATGCCAGACGGCGGTCATGAAAGCTGGTACATCGACAGTCCGGTCAATCCGCGCAGCCGTTACGAGACCTACGTGGGCACGGAAGTGGTGGCTTACGTCGACGCGCACTTCCGCACCATTGCGACGAAAGAGGCGCGCGCGATTACCGGCCTGAGCATGGGCGGATTCGGCGCGCTGCATATCGCGCTGGGCCGGCCGGATGAATTCGGCGCCGCAGGCAGCATCAGCGGCGCAGTGGACCCGCGCGGCTCCGAGGACGAACCCGGCATCGAGCAGGTATTCGGCGACCCGGCCCGCGATGCGGGCTTCTGGAACAGCGAGGCGATCGTCGAGAATGCGCGCAGTTTCGACGACGCGCATATCGCGCTGACGATCGACTGCGGCGTGAACGATTCGCTGGTGCAGTCGAATCGCATGCTGCACGAGCGGCTCGTCGAACTCGGCGTGCCGCATGACTACGCCGAGCGGCCCGGCGGCCACACCTGGGCGTACTGGTCAAACGCGGTGCAGTATCAGGTGCTGTTCTTCGCCAGCGCGTTCAGGCACGCGCGCATGGCTGGCACCGCGGCAGGCAACCTCACCAGCGCCGCGAGCTGAACGCGCGAATTCGAATACCGCGCCGCGGCCTTCAGTCGATGCCGTGAAACACCGCGTCATCCGGGCCGAGATACGCGGGCGGGCGCCACGCGGCGTCGCGCATCGAATGCTGAACCAGCTTTTCGACGCCCAGCAGCACCGCGAAAATCGCCATCCGCACCGGAATGCCGTTGTCGGTCTGCCGGAAAATCGCCAGCCGCGCGTCGTGGTTCAGATCCACGCTCAGGTCGTTCGCGCCGGGCCGGCTGTCGCGCGGCAGCGGGTGCATGATCAGCGTGTCGGCGCCGCATACGCTGTCCACCAGCGCCTGATTGATCTGGAAATCGGGCGTGTAGCCTTCGAACGATTCGTCGGTGAAGCGCTCTTTCTGGATGCGCGTCGCGTACACCACGTCGGCGCCGCGCAAGCCGTTGGCGAGGTCGTGAGTCTGCTCGATCACGTGGCCGTTGCGCGAAATCTGCTCGATGATGTAGCCGGGCATTTCGAGCATCGGCGGCGAAATCAGCGTGAATTTGATGCCGCGGTACAGCGCCAGCAGTTTCACCAGCGAATGCACGGTGCGCCCGTACTTCAGGTCGCCGACCAGCGCGATATGCGCGCCGTCGACGATTTTCCCCAGACGCGAAAACTCCCGCTGGATCGTGTAGAGATCGAGCAGCGCCTGGCTCGGATGCTCGCCGGGGCCGTCGCCGCCGTTGATCACCGGCACGTTGGTCGCGCGCGCGAATTCGGCCACCGAGCCTTGCTCCGGATGGCGGATCACCAGCGCGTCCACGTAGCCGCTCATCACGCGGCTCGTGTCGTAGATCGACTCGCCCTTGGCCATCGACGAAAACGTGAAGCCGGTGGTATCGCACACCGAGCCGCCCAGCCGGCAGAAGGCCGCGCCGAAGCTCACGCGGGTGCGCGTGCTGGCTTCGAAGAACAGATTGCCGAGCACCGCGCCTTCGAGGACGCGGGAGATTTTCCGGCGCCGCGCGATGGGCTGCATGATGTCTGCCACCCGGAACAGCGCCTCCACCGAGTCGCGCGAGAACTGATCGACCGACAACAGTTGGGGCCGGCCTTCGAACAGCATCTGGCTGGCAAGCGATTGTGAATCTACGCTCTGCGTATATTTTTCGCCGGGGTCGCCGTGCACCACGATCTCCGACACGAAGCGCTCGACGATCTCCGGCATGGCCCGCGATTCCTGCGAGTCGTCCGGCAGAAGCCACGTGTCGAGCGCCCGGCGCGAAACACCGATGCGGCTTGCGAACGTGTCGCGCGTCATGTTCAGGCGGCGCATCGCGTCGCGTAGGAAGGCTTGTTGCGGGACGCTCATGGAGGCACCTGTCGGGGAAGGGAGTGGTGGCGGATGTACGCGGTGCGTATATTAGTTGGCCTGCAGGAGAAGTCAAGCGCTTTTCGAGATGGCTTTGCCAGACGGCGCCGCAGCCGGTTACACTGCGGTTCATGCACTCCGGCCCCACGTTCCGACTCCGCCTGTCGACCCTCGCACACGACG
Source organism: Paraburkholderia strydomiana (assembly GCF_046030495.1). GTDB lineage: Bacteria > Pseudomonadota > Gammaproteobacteria > Burkholderiales > Burkholderiaceae > Paraburkholderia > Paraburkholderia strydomiana_A. The sequence continues at coordinate 223,068 of NZ_JAQQCJ010000006.1, read as the reverse complement.
CTTTCACTAGCGTGGCGGGGATGCGCGCGGACGAGTTGCGCGTTCGCAGCAGCGCGAACCGCCCGAATGTTGGCGCCAAAGCCAAAAAACAGCCGCTCATCTGACCGGAGCACGCTGTTCCGTCGTCAGATGTGCGACGGAATAGCCGGTCACCGCCCGCCTGCGGCCTGTCCTGAATGTTTCCCTCGTACCGCTGAACGGAATCGATACGGTCGCGTCATCGAGGTAGAAACATGTCTGATTTTTCGGGTATCTGGATTCCGCTCATTACGCCGTTCGCCGACGGCGCCGTCGATCACGCCGCGTTGCGCGCGCTGGTGCGCCGCTATGCCGGTGCGGGCGTCGCCGGGCTGGTCGCGCTCGGCACGACCGGCGAGCCCGCCGCGCTCGATGCCGCCGAGCAGGACGCCGTGCTGGCAACGATTCTCGACGCCGCGCAAGCCGTGGCTCGTGGTGCGGACGGTGCGCGGGCGTTGCCGGTGGTGGTCGGCGTATCGGGCAATCACACGGCGAGCATGCGCGAGCGCATCCAGCAACTCAACACGCTACCGATCGCCGGCGTGCTGATTGCCGCGCCGTATTACATCCGGCCGTCGCAAGCGGGGATCGTCGGTCATTTCACCGCACTCGCCGATGCAAGCGACAAGCCGGTCGTGCTCTACGACATTCCGTACCGGACCGGTGTGCGGCTCGAACTCGATACGTTGCTGACGCTCGCCGCGCATCCGCGGATTCAGGCCGTGAAGGATTGCGCCGGTTCGCTCGACACCACGCTCGCGCTGATTCGCGACGGCCGCCTGCAGGTGCTCGCCGGCGAGGACATCGCGATCTTCAACACCGTTTGTCTGGGCGGCAGCGGCGCGATCGCGGCGTCCGCGCATCTGCGGCCGGAGCGCTTCGTCGCGCTGTATCGCGCGCTGACGGCGAGCCGGCTCGACGAAGGGCGACGCATTTTTCACGATCTCGTGCCGCTGATCCAGGCGGCGTTCGCCGAGCCGAATCCGGCGCCCGTGAAGGCGCTGCTCGCCGCGCAAGGGCTGATCCGCAACGAACTGCGCATGCCGATGACGCGCGCGAGCGATGTGCTCGCCGCGCGGCTCGAAGCGCTGGACGGACCCTGTGCAATTGAACAGGATGCCGAACGATTGACCTGATCGGATCGTCGCGCGGCACGGGCGAAAGGACGGTCATCGCGACGCATCCAGGCACGGCTTGCAAGCGGTGTTTGGCATCTCTAATCACCGCTCTGTATTTGAGATAAAGCTTGGCGTAGCCAGGCGATAATCGGCGCCCTTCTGGTCCTTTATTGCCGCCGGCCTGTGTCCGGCCCATGCCGAATGCTGCCATTCCTGTTTGCCAATTTCCTGTCCCGTGCCTTCATGCGCCGTCTGCCGGGCGCGAGTGACGCACCGATGTCCCGCGGCATGCGCCGCGACTCGCTTGCACGGTTTCGTGCCGCTTGCGCTTCGTGCGCGGGGAGCCCGTGATGGCTTCCGTATTCAGCGCCGGTAGTCAGCTTTCCAGCGGCTCGGTCCGCTTCGTCACGCGCCGCACGGCGTTGTCGGTCGCGGTGGGGGCGGCTTGCGGCGCGGCGGCGCTGGCGCTCGCCGCGGGCGTCGCGATTGGCATGCACTGGGATGCGCATGAGGCGTCCGGTGCTCAGGCTGCAAGCCGCGTCGAACACGATTACGCGATCGATCAACTCGGCAAGCTCAGCGCGTCGGTTGCGCAGATGGAGCCGCGTATGGCGCGGCTGACCACACAGGTCGGCGCCTTGCGCGATTTCGAAGCCCGTCTGAATACGCCGCGGCCCGCGCCGCGCGCATTGGCTTCGCCCGTTCCGTTGGCGCCGGCGTCCGACGCGGAGTTGTCCGCCACCGACGGCGAGGGCGGCCCCGCGCTGTCGCCGCGGCCCTGCAGCGAAATCGTGCCGTCTGCACACGGATCTGCCGACGCCGAACGCACGCGCCGGCAGCTCGATTGCATCGCTGAGACGCTGTCGGCGCTCGAACAGCAAACCGCCGATCACGAACTCGCCTACGCGGCTTTCCCGGGGCGCATGCCGGCCGACGGCGCGCGCTTCGGTTCGCCGTTCGGCAACCGCAGCGATCCGTTCACGCATCGTTTGAGTTTTCATCCGGGCATCGATCTGGTCGCTAAAACCGGCACGCCGATCATGGCGGCGGCGGGCGGCCGCGTGGTGTTCGCCGGCGAGAAAGCGGGCTATGGCAACGCGGTCGAAATCGATCATGGCAACGGACTCATGACGCGTTACGGGCACGCGTCGCGAATCGTCGCGCATGTGGGCGACCTGGTGCTACCGCGTCAGCACATTGCCGACGTCGGCTCGACCGGACGCTCGACGGGCCCGCATCTGCATTTCGAAGTGCTGGTCAACGGCGCGCCGGTCAATCCGGTCGACTACCTCGCGCTATTCGCGCCGGCGCCTCATGGCTGAGCGCTGGGACGGCCGACGGGTTGACCGCGTCGCGCTCGCACTGAGCGGGCGCACCTACACGCTGCGGCCGGCGCGATCGCTGGCTCGGCGCGTGGCAATGTGGGCCGGGGCGTGTGCGTTCAGCGCGGCGCTCGGCGCGGCGGCGCTGGCCGGCTGGGACGCACGGCGCGCCGGCATGCCGCCGGCCCGGTGCGCGCCCGCATCCGTCGACGAAGGGCAACAGCAGACCGAACTGGCCCGCGCGCGGCTTGCGCTGGCGCAGGAGTCGGCGGCTCGCGCGGCGGTGCAGAAGTCGGCCGACAGCGCCGCCGCCGACGTCGCGCGGCTCAATGTCGAGTTGCAGTTTCTGCGGGGGCAGAGCAAGACGCAGACGGCGCGGCGGTGAGTGGGGGCGCAGAGCGCAAACCCGCCCCCGTTGCCCGGACAGCATCACGCGACGAACATTCTTATTCCGAGGAAACCGTTATGTTCAGCAAGAAAAAAAGCGCGGGCATCGAACAGACCAAGCTCGCCACCCTGATCGCCCACGACGTGCGGATCACGGGCGACCTGCAGTTCAGCGAGGGCCTGCGCATGGATGGCCACGTGAGAGGCAACGTCAGCGGCGCGCCCGGCGCCCAGACGCTGCTGGTGCTGAGCGAGCGTGGCTCGATCGAGGGCAACGTGCACGGCTACGACGTGGTGGTCAACGGCAGGATCGTCGGCGATCTGATCGCGGATCACTTCGTCGAGTTGCAGGGCAATGCGCACGTGACCGGCAACATCTACTACCAGCAACTGCGGATGGACTGCGGCGCGTCGGTCGATGGCAAGCTCACCAAGCGGGAAGCCGCGCAGGCCGCGCAGGCGCCGCCGCTCCTGGTCTCGCTGGACGAGTCCATGCGCGACGAGCGCAGGGAACGCCAGGCCGGCTAGGCGGGCTCACCGCGCGTCAAATGGTCAAACGGCGCCGGGCATCGAGGGAGCGTGCGGCACGGCATCGTGGTGGCCGCGGACGTCGCCGCGCGGCATGAGCGCATCGTGCTGTGCGCGCACGGCGCGGCTCGTCGCGAGGCGTGCGCACGCGCCGCGATCGAGCGTGGCGAGCATGTCGCGCTCGACGCTCAGCCGTTTGAACGCCTGTGCGATCAACCCGCTCAGCGGTTCAACAACCGGCACGCTCACACCGCCAGCATCCTGCCTCTGAGCAGTTCGCCGAAATCGTCGGCGCTGACGGGCTTGCCGAGCAGAAAGCCCTGCATCTCGTCGCACATCATCGACCTGAGCATGTCGAGTTGCGATTCGGTCTCGACGCCTTCGGCCACCACGTCCATTTCCAGCGAGTGCGCGAGCGCGATGATCGCCGAGACGATCGCGCTGCCTTCCGGGCCGTGCTCGTCGAGTCCGTTGGTGAAGAAGCGGTCGATCTTCAGTTGCTTCACGCGAAAGCGTTGCAGATAGGCGAGGCTCGAATAGCCGGTGCCGAAATCGTCGATCGCGATCTCGAAACCGCTCGCCTGAAACGCGCGGATCATCTCGATGGTGCGCGGCGCGTCCTGCATCGCCACGGTTTCGGTGATTTCGAACATGATCTGCTCGCACGCGACGCCTTCGGCCTTGACGATCTCGAGCATGGTCGCGATCAGATCTGGCTGCAGGAGCTGGCGCGGCGAAAGATTGATCGCGACTTTCATTGGCGGCAGGCCCTGGTCGATCCAGCCGCGAATCCGCCGGCAAGTTTCGCGCACGACCCAGTAGCCGATCTGGACGATCTGGCCCGAGCGCTCGGCGACCGGAATGAATTCGAGCGGCGTCAGTTCGCCAAGCTGCGGATCATGCAGCCGGATTAGCGCTTCGGCGCCGGCCAGCGAGTCGCCGCCGCCGTGAAACTTCGGCTGGAAGTGCACCGAGAAATGGCCGGCGGCAAGTCCGTCGTGCAGTGCGTTCTGAATCTGCAGCGTGCGCACGGCTGCCTCGTTCATGCTGCGCTCGAAGAAGCGATAGGTGCTGCGGCCCGCGCGCTTGGCTTCGTACATGGCTGCGTCCGCGTGCTTCAGCAGCGTTTCGACGGAGTCGCCGTCGGGCGGATAGAGTGCGAGACCGATGCTCGGCATCACCTGCAGCGGCTGCGAATCGGTCCACGTGCCGCGGCGCATCCGTTCAAGCACGCCTTCGGCCAGCGCGCTCGCGTCTTCACGCGAGCCGAGGTTTTCCGCCAGCACGACGAATTCGTCACCGCCGAGGCGCGCGACGGTGTCGTTCGCGCGCACGCATTGCTGCAGGCGTTGCGCGAACGCGGACAGCACGGCGTCGCCGGCCGAGTGGCCGAGCGAGTCGTTGATGGTCTTGAAGCCGTCCAGATCCATGAAGAGGATCGCGAACAGCGAACGCTGACGGTGCGCGTTGGTCAGCGCGAGTTCGATGCGCTCGGTCAGCGTGCTGCGGTTCGGTAGTCCGGTCAGGGTGTCGAGCGTGGCGAGGCGCACGATCTGCCCGTTCAGTCTCGACACCGCGCCGGTGAGGAAGGTGGCGCGCGCGCCGAAACGCGACAGCATCAGCGTGACGATCAGGATTGCGAACGTGAGCAGGATCACCGAGGTGGCGAGCCAGGCGGCATCCACGCCTTTGGCCGCGCCGCATAGGGCGCCGGGCGCAAAGCCGGCGGCGGCCATGCCCGCGTAGTGCATGCCGCTGATCGCGACGCCCATCACCAGCGCCGCGGCGAAACGTTTGCGCACGACGTGGCGTTGTTCGTCGTCACTGAGTACGCGCGCCATCCACAGGGCCGCGCTCGACGCGCCAATCGCGATCACCAGCGACCCCGCGAACCATGCCGGCTGATAACGGATGCCCGGCGTCATCTGCAGCGCCGCCATGCCCGTGTAATGCATACCGGCGATGCCCAGCCCCATCAGCACGCCGCCCGCCAGCAGGCGGGCAGGCGTCAGCCGCACCTGGGTCGTCATGCACAGGGCAAGGTACGACGCGCCGATCGCCAGCCCGAGCGAGAAGGCGGTGGTCGCGGCGTCGTAGCCGAGCGGGATAGGCAGTGAAAAAGCGAGCATCGCGATGAAATGCATCGACCAGATGCCGACGCCGAGCGCCGCCGCGCCGCCCGCGCGCCAGGCGTGCCGCAGCGGCGCCGACGCCAGCAGGAAAATGCGGCCGGTCAGATCGAGCGCTGTGTACGACGCCAGCGTCGCGACCACGAACGAGATGGCCACGAGCCAAAAATTGTATGAACTCTGCATGTTGGGTCCAACCGCCGGTAGGAATGCGGCTGGACATGTTATCGGCAATTTGCGGTTTTTATTTAGCGCATTTCCAATCCGCTGGCCGTCGAGTCTGGGGGCAGCGTGGCAGGGGAGCGACACGGGTCAACGGGCGGACGGTATTCGCGACCCGGAACCCGCCGGCTGCCCCAAGCCGACGAAGGACCTGTCGAATAGGGATGGACGATCGATAACCGGGTATCGGATGGCATCTGTGGCCGCAAGAGGCGCTGCCATTGACCACGCATGGCAATGCGTTGAAGGCACGTTTGCGGGATGGTGTCCGGCTGGATCCGGCGGCCGGGTTAGTGTCACTTCCCGGTTGCCGCCAGATCCTCCTCCAGAAACCGCAGAATTGCCTCCGTCAGTGCTTCGCGGGGGTACGCGTTCTGCGTGACGAACAGCGCGCCGATCGTGGCATGAGATCGGGCAATCGGCACCGCCAAAGCCCAGTGATCGGCATTGATGTAGCCGAGCAACGCGCTGCCGGGTACGACCTGATCGTAGAAGATCACCTGGCTGTCGTTACGTGTATCGATTCGCGCGAGCTTCTCGTAACTCGATTCGAGTATCGACGATATCCGCTGCGGCTCCGGGAACGTCACGAGCGAGTAGTACCGCACCTCGCCCGGAAGCGGATTCTGCGCGAGCCACGCCTTGCGTGTCGCGGGGCGCAGGCTCTCGACGGCGCCGCCGTCTCCCGAGGTGCAGGTCGCGCCCGGAAAGTGCCGCAGCAGATCAGCCTGATACTGCTGCGCGTCGTTGGCGAGCGGCGAGCCGCCGACCGCCCCAGCCGCACTGACGACGGCCGCCACGCGGCTGCGGATCTCCGGATAGGCAACGACGGCTTCGAGGATGTCCGGCGCCCCCTTCGAGTAACCGATCAGCACGAGCCGCGCGGGTCCGTCCGGCGGTGGCATCGCCATGATGGCATCGCGTATCTGTCGTGCATTGTGAGCGGAGCTCGATAAGCCGTCGACCTCGAGCATGAAGCCGTCGTATCCGGATTGCCGCAGTTGGGTCGTAACGGTGCCGGGGGCGTTCAGCCACGGTTTGAAGCAGTCGTAGCCGATGCCGGCGACGACCGCCGCAACGAGGTGCCGCGTGGACTGGCCCAGCGCGACCGGCGCGCCGGTGCCGGCCGGTTCGGTGCCGACGCGTGTGAGTGCGCTTTCGCAAGGGCGGTAATCGGGAAGCGCTGCGCCGTGCGCTTCGAGCACCGCGCAGTAGATTTCACGAAACCGCGCCCGCTTGTCCTCTACGCCTGCATAGGACGCCGGAACGAGTATCAGGGGCGGCGTGTCGGTCGAGTAGGGAACGAGCGGCTTCGTCGCGCACGCTGCGAGCGCCACGCAGGAGGCCAAGGCAGCGAGCCCTGCCCGGCGATTGGCCCATGCACGCGCCCGCATGAGCGTGCGCAGCGCGACGCGGCCACGCCGCGCGCAGAGCGGGCTATTTTCCGGCATCGCCGTTCTCCTCGTGCGCGGCGGGCTCACGCTGGTCCAGGTAGGGCACCCAGTCGAGAATCGTCACGTTCGTGAAACTGAGCGGGCGCGTCGCGAAGAACATCACGGCACGCAGTCCGTCAGTGTGATAACGCGCCCCGTCTAGCGAGGTGCGCGAGCCTACCTGCGGGGATGAGCCTACGCCGTACACGAAGCCGAGCTTATCCAGACCACCCGAATACATCATGTCCTGAATCAGAAAGTTTCTCGCTTCGTCGACGTCCTCATGGAGCGTGCCGCCGTCCGTGTCGTTGTGTGCGAAGCGGCCGCGGACAGGCCGCCCGACCTGCACCAGATAAACCGGCGTGCCGTTAAAGCGCATGGGTGTGAGCCACGCGCGCAACGACGTGGACGGCGCGCCCGTCTGCGCTTCCTTGCGCAGGACGACGTCGGGCGGGCGCCCGAACACCCATTGCGCGAGGTCGTTCTTCCGCATGTCGCGACGGTAGCTGCGACGCACCAGGGCCGCCCCGATGTCACCCAGCGTGCCGATTGCGACCGCGTTCAACGGATCGGCTGCCGCCGCCGCGTGCTCGCCGCTCGCGCAGCACGGCAACCGTTCGAGCGCGGCACGCAAGGAAGCCAGGTCGTGATAGTCGGTGATCTCGGCTTCCGGGTACAGGAACGGCGTTAGTACGAGACGCGGGTCGACGACGTCGTCCGGGATCGGCAGAAACAGCGAGAAGGGGATCAACGTCCTGTCGCCGAGCAGATCGATATTGACGAGTTTGATCTGCCGGTCCGGGTTGGTGAACAGAATCCCCGTGCGGGTTTCGCCGGGTGGAACGGGATTTCTGAAGCCGAGCCGGTTCAGATGGCTGTCGATGTCCGCATTCGTCGCGCCGCCCAACAGCGTGTGCATGGACCAGGCGACTTCGAGCGGAGAGAAGTAGTTGGGATCGGTGCCGGAATGGAGCAACCATAAGGGCTGCGAAGTGTGGTTCTCCACTTCGACCCACAGCGGCTGGACGTTGTGCTTGTTGAGATCGGCGCCGAACATGCGCTTGCTGTCATCCGATCCCAACACGGCCACGCTGACGCGCGTATTCCGCTTCGACTCGTTCACCGCGCGCTCGCGCAGCGGCGCATCGTCGATACTGGCCGGCGCCGTCCACGTCGTGCAGCCCGCGAGAACGAACGCGAGGATGACGCAGCCCACGGCCTGCTTGCATGCCCGACGCAGAGAACGCGAGTCACTCATCGTTTCTCTCCCGGCGGCAGCGTGTTGAGCTTCGCGTCGGACTCCCACGGCAGGAATTCGATTCCCGATAGCGCGGTCGGTTGCTGGTCGAAGATGAGTACCTGGCGATAGCCGTCGGTGAAATACGGATCGGTGGTGAGGTTCTCGCTCGGTGCGCCTGGCGGCGCGGCGCCCACCCCCTTGACGAAGCCGATCTTCTGGAGGTTCTGCGAATAGGCCATGTCTTCCGTCAACGCGGTGCGCGCCTCGTCGACGTCCGGGTCGATCTTGTGCGTGGTGAACGTCGGCGAATGAAACGTGAGACGCACGCCGATATCCCGGCTGATCTGGCCGACCCAAACGGGCTTGTCGTGATAGCGCATCGGGCTCAGCCAGAGTCGCAGGTGATTGCGCTGGTGAATGGTGTCGCGCGCTTTCTGCAAGGCCAGGTCCTGGGCGCGGCCGAACAGGTAAAGATCGCTGACGGGCGCATTGACGTAACGGTCGCCGGACAGCGCGGAGGTCACCGTCTTCATGATCGCGCCGGACCATTTCTGTTCCGTCGGACTCCAGCCGCGGCGGACCAGTGCGGGAAACGCGTCGTTCAGCCCACCCACGATGACGAGGTTGATCGGATCGCCGTTCTTCGAACCGCTTTCGTTAGTTGTGCAACAGGGCAGCGCTTCGAGTGCGGCGCGAAACGCGTCGTCATCCGTGTAGTTGACGATTTTTTCCGGCGGATAGATATCGCGCCGAAAAACCTCGCTGACGTGGTAGTCGGCGTAGAAGCCGGGCACGACCATCAGGAATGAGAAGGTGCGTGCCCGTTCGCTCGCCACGAGGTCCAACTGCACGAGCTTCGCGCCCTCGCTGAGGTTGGTCAGCACGTAGCCCGAGACGGTTTGCCCGGGCCGGACCGGATTACGGAAAGCGAGCGCGCGAAAGCGCCGTTCGAGTTCGGCTTTGCCGCCAGGCCCATTGCTCTCGCCGAATGCCTCGGCGGCTTCGGAAGCCGGGAAGAAATTTGGGTCGAGGCCCGGCGACATCAGGAAATAGCTGGCCGTGTCGTTGTCCTGCACCTCGACCCAGACTGGCTGAATGCCCTTTGCGGCGAGCGGCACGCCGTACACCTCAGCGCTTTCCTGCGCCGACAGGACCGACGCGGAAACGCGCACGCCACCTTCGTCACGATTCACGGCGCGGCTCTTATAGCTGCGTTCCCCTGCGCTCTGCAGCGTGGCGGCCCCGCAACCGCACAATGCGAAGGCGATGACCACTGCAGCCAGCCGTCGATTCACGATGCGGTCCATCGCGTAACCTTTGTGCCCCGAGCCAGGACGGCATTCCTGTCGATGGGCCGATATCAATCGAGCTTGACGGCAAATGCAGGCCGTTCCGTGTCGTACCTTCCACGCTATGCGAGTGGAATTATAGTGTGCGGCTTCGAGCGCGCCATGGTTAAAAACCGCCACGATCGAGGCCTTCAATCGTCATACGGCGCGACGCTCGCACGTATAAGACCAAAGGCCGATTTACGCATCGGCCGATAGCCGTCATTGTGCTGGGATCGGCAGCCGCATCCGGCTGGAGAGGGTTCAGAGGCGCGCGTTACTTTCATTGACGGCATGCTCGACAAGCAACTGCCGCCCATCTTGCTGCGGGTCACGCTCGAAAGGCTGCCGCTGCGGCGTACCCCAAGGCCCATCGCGCGGCTCGTTCAGGTTCGATAACTGCCAGTCGGCACTGAAAAGTGCCTGTAGTGAGGGCATGTCATGAAATGTTCGAGCGATGCGAATCGTTCGAGGCCAGAGCACGTGCTCCCGGAACGTAGCATCACACCGATAGAAACGCGGATCCAAGTGAGGGATGAAAAAATGAAATCGTTACCACTTCTCGTCGTGACTGCCGCCACCTTGACCGCCTGTGCGAACGCACCGATGCCGCCGAACGCACAAACGGTCGGCGAAAGTCAGCAGCCGGTCTCCGCCGTCTGGCAATGCATCGCTCAGAAATGGGCGAACCGGTCGCAACAGCAGGTCATATCGCAGGTCATCGTGGCGAACAATCAGGCGATGGACGTCTATGTGCCGGGGCAGCAGCCTCCGAGTGGCGCCGCCGCCCTCGTGCGGCCTTCGTGGTCGGGCAACAGCAAGACATGGGTTGGCTTTCGTCCAGGGGCCGGCGGCGGTGATGCCAGTGGTGGCGCGGCCGACATCAACTCCTGTCTTTAAGCCGGCCACGCCCGCAGTCCTTCTGACAACGCGGGCCTTCGTGCGCAACGAGGCCGGCGCGGTCAGAAGCGTCCGGCGACGTAGCGGAACGGTCGTCGGATGGGCTCGGCACACGAGCGCCGGCTTTCGCTCGCGACTCTGACTGATTCCCGCTATCGGAAGACAGGTCGCGCCATCAGGACACTGCTTGCCGAATATGTCGAGTGCCACGGCGCCGCGACCGGCATCAAGCTCGACAGGAACAGCGATTTGCAGCAGCCGGCATCGGACCGACTGGCGATCACGCCGTCCACGGCGACCATCGCATCCAATCTTTATCCATCGAGGAGCGACAGATGACTACGGCCAGCGACAAGATCACACCTTATGACGAGTTCAACTATCCGATTCCCGAGGACGAATTTCCCAAGGACGGCATGTCCGCGCGCGCGGCCGCCGCTGTCGTCATCAGCGCCGAGTGGACCGACGCGAACCCGATGCTGAACATGTCGTCGTTCGTGACCACCTGGGCTGAACCGGAGGCCGCGGAGACCGCCAGGCGCAACATATTCAAGAACTACATCGACCACGACATGTATCCGCAGGTGTTTGCGATGGAAACGCGGATGGTCAAGTGGCTGCATCAGCTATGGAACGGGCCGAAAGGCGTGGAGCCGTACGGCACGGCGACGGTAGGTTCGTCGGAGGCGTGCATGCTTGCCGGTCTCGCGCACAAGTGGAACTGGCGCAAGAAAAGGGAAGCGGAAGGAAAAGACACGAGCAGGCCGAATATGGTCACCGGCGGCAACGTGCAGATCGTGTGGAAAAAGTTTCTGCGCTACTTCGACGTCGAACCGCGCATCGTGCCGCTGAGTCCCGGCAACTACCGGCTGACGGCGGAACAGCTCGACAAGTACGTCGACGAAAATACCATCGCCGTCGTGGCCATCGCGGGGCAGACCTTCACCGGCGAGGACGACGATATCCAGGGCATTCACGACTGGCTCGACGACTACGAGAAGCGCACCGGCATTTCGATTCCGATGCACATCGACGGCGCGTCGGGGGGATTCGTCAATCCTTTCCTTTACCCCGACTACAAATGGGACTTCCGGCTGCCGCGCGTGCTGTCCATCAATGCGTCGGGGCATAAATACGGCCTCGTGCCTCCTGGCCTCGGCTGGATCATTTTCCGCGAACGCAAGGTGTTCAACGAGGAACTGGTTTTCTACGTCAATTACCTGGGCGGCGAAATGCCGACCGCGACGTTGAATTTCAGCCGTAACGCGTTCCAGGTGGCGGTGCAGTACTACATGTTCATTCGCCAGGGCTTTGAGGGCTATCGGAGAGTCATGCAGCACACGTTGGACAATGCCATTGCGTTGCGGGGCATTCTCGTGGATAGCGGCTATTTCACCGTCATGAACGACGCGCAGCGCATCCCGGTGGTCGCGGTGACGCTCGACAAGAAAGTAAAAAATTTCAACGAGTTCGATGTGTCGAACAAGGTGCGCGAGAAAGGCTGGGTGCTAGCGGCTTACTCGATGCCGCCCAATGCCGAGGAAGTGACGAGCCTGCGGGTCGTGGTGCGGCCGCACATCAACCGGAACGTGGCGGAACTGCTCGCCGCGGACATCGTCAATGCGTGCAAATTTCTCGAAACGCATGGCGGAAACGCGACGCCTCCCGAGCTGCACACGCATGCGTCGGGACCCGCGGCGCCGGCCAAGTGTTGAGGATACCGATCGAGGCGCAGCCGTAACCGCTATGGCTGCGCGGAAACGGGGTGGGGCAGGGTGGCGTGATGTTACCGGAATCTGTCAATTGCGCCACTGGTCGATCGTGCGTGAGAACGGGACAATCCTTCGTGACACTACACGCAAAAGGAGCTTTAAATGTCCCCGGTCTCAGCCATTCCTGCTGCCGATAGCGCTGCCGCGCTCGATCATTTCAGCACGTTGCTGTCATTCGAAACGGATTGCGCCGACGTCCACGCGGCACTGGCCAGCAACGATCCGCTTTCGATCGATTTCGTATTGCTGGACGTGCGTGGCGCTGCGCTTTTCGCCGGCGGCCATGTGCCTCGCGCCGTGAACCTGCCGCACGGCAAGATCGTGGCATCGAAGCTCGTCGACTATCCGCCCGATACGCTGTTCGTCACGTACTGCGCGGGCCCTCACTGCAACGGCGCAACGCGTGCCGCGATCAATCTCGCTCGACTCGGCCGCCCGGTCAAGGTCATGACCGGTGGCATCACCGGCTGGCTCGATGAGGGCTTACCGTTGGCCGTTGCCCGTAGCGAGTGAGCGGCGGCGCGAGGCCGCTCCGTCTTTGAAGCACGTTGGTGGCGGCCGGTGCGTCTTGAAGGGGAGCCGCATCACGCTGCCAGCGTTTTCTTTCGAGACGCCCCGCACTGCACCATGCGCCGCAGCTATGCCCCCGGCGCAACCGACGCGCCAACGATCCCATGCCGCTCCAGCGACTCGGCCACGAATCCCGACGCCTTCATTGCCTCGACAAACTGACTCAGAACGTTCGCCGCCGCGGCGCCGCGACTTTTAGGCGTGCCCATCGCCTGCTGGATCACCATGAATCGTTCGTCGAGCAAGCGCAGCCCGGAGACTTTTAGCGCATCGGCTTCGAGTTGTTGCTTGACGCCGGCAGCCACTTCGAGATTCTGTTCAAGGAACGTTTGCACGACAGTCGGCGACGTGGGTGCGCGAACGATTTGCGCCGCCTTCAGTTCGCGCGTGAGGAACAGGTCGTAAGCGCTGCCCTTGCCGACGGCGACCCGGTTGTGCGCCTGGTCGACGTCCTGATTCGTTCTGACGGGCGAGTCGTCGCGCACGAGATAGAAGCCCTCGATCAACACGTACGGCGCCGTGAAAGCGATGGTCTCGCCGCGCAATGGATCGACGGCGAAGAAACCAAAATCGGCGCGCTCCTCGCTCAGGGCCTGCACCGATTTGCCTGCGGCATCGAAAACCACCAGTTCCAGTTCGACGCCGAGCTTCGCGGCAAACGCCCGCGCAAGGTCGACCGACACGCCGAACGGCTCGCCGGATTCGGGATGTCTGTTGGCAAGAATCGGATTGCCGAGATTGATCGACGCGCGCAGCTTGCCGGTGGGCGAGAAGGCGGCGACAACGGACGGTTCGATGTTCATGGCGGCTCTCGTCGCGACCGCGTTTTGCACGCGGTCTCAAGGTTCAGGAATTCGTCGATGCGCGACAGCATATCGGTTCCCCCGCCCATGTGGCGGGCTTGCTGCCGCCTCCTCGGGCCATAACCTTTCTGTTACGCTGACATGATTCTTACGACAATGATGAAAAAACTCAGGTAGCGAAAGAATTTAAGACGCATACGGTAAGGAGGTGGGAGTGAAACTGTTTCACGATTGTATGGTTAACACCAATTTATCCGTAAACGAACAAAAAGGAACATCGATTCTGTTGTTTTAATTCCTTTCGGAAAAAATAGGGCCTGCCTGATGGTTCGCCCTGAAGCATAAGAACCACGGAAGATTCACCGAACGATCCCACGGCGCAAGCAATCCGTAACACCATCACGCACCACGCCTGCGCGCCGCGCCAGGCACCCGCAGCACCGGAGACGCACTTAGAACAAAGGAGAGCGATTTGGTCTTGGAACTGGAGCGGGTGACAGTCGTTTCGGGCGCCCAGACGCATCTGTACGGCGTCGATCTGCGGCTCGTGCCCGGCGCGATCAACGTGCTGCTCGGGCCGACGCAAGCCGGCAAGACCACCCTGATGCGCGTGATGGCCGGACTCGACCGCCCGGCGTCAGGGCGCGTGCTGGCCGACGGCCAGGATGTAACCGGCGTCAGCGTTAGACAGCGCAACCTCGCGATGGTGTACCAGCAGTTCATCAACTATCCGGCGATGACGGTGTTCGACAACATCGCGTCGCCGCTGCAACTGCAAAAGCTGCCCGCCGACGAAGTCAAACGGCGCGTGCATGAAGTCGCCGCCAAACTTCACATCGATCATCTGCTGCAACGCCGTCCCGGCGAACTGTCCGGCGGACAGCAGCAGCGTTGCGCGTTGGCGCGGGCGCTGGTCAAGCGTTCGTCGCTGGTGCTGCTCGACGAGCCGCTCGTGAATCTCGACTACAAGCTGCGCGAAGAACTACGCGTCGAACTGGCGACGCTCTTCGCCGACGGCAAGACCACGGTCGTCTACGCGACCACCGAGCCGCTCGAAGCGCTGCTGCTCGGCGGCTATACGGCGATCGTCGACAGGGGGCGCGTGCTGCAGCACGGCCCCACGCTCGACGTGTACAACGCGCCCGCCACCGTCGACGTCGCCGCTGTCTTCAACGATCCGCCGATGAACATGCTGGTGAGCGATCTGACCGCCGACGGCACCGCGCGCCTGCCGATCGGCATCGACGTGCCGCTCGAACGGGCCAGCATGCGCGCGGTGCGCGGCAACGACACGTTCCGCATCGGTATCCGCCCCGGCCATCTGCGGCTCGCGCCCCGCACCGAGCGCTCCGTCGCGGTGCCGTGCCGGCTCGAACTGGCCGAATTGAGCGGCTCCGAAACCTACCTGCATCTGCACACGCAACAAGGCGGTGTCGATCTGGTCGCGCAACTGCAAGGCGTGCATCAGATCGATCTCGGCACGCAGCTCGACGTGTACATCGACCCCGACGAACTGTTCGTGTTCGGCGCGGACACGAAGCTCCTGTCCGGCCCGGAGGCGGCTCATGGCGCGCATTGAGTTCCAGAATCTCGCGCACGCGTACGCCCCCAACCCCGCGACGCTCGACGACTACGCATTGCAGCCGATGAGCATGGTCTGGGAAGACGGCGGCGCGTATGCGTTGCTTGGGCCGTCCGGCTGCGGCAAGTCCACGCTGCTGAACATCGTATCGGGCCTCGTCAGGCCGTCGGAGGGCAGGGTGCTGTTCGACGGACGCGACATCACCGGCTTGAGCCCGCGCGAGCGCAACATCGCGCAGGTGTTCCAGTTCCCGGTGATCTACGACACGATGAGCGTGTTCGACAACCTCGCGTTCCCATTGCGCAACCGCAAGATGGCGGCGCGCGACGTCGGGCGGCGCGTGCATGAGGTGGCGGAGATTCTCGACATGACGCGGGAATTGCCGCGCAAGGCAAACAATCTGTCGGCGGATGCGAAGCAGAAAATTTCGCTGGGGCGCGGACTCGTACGCAAGGACGTCGCCGCGATCCTGTTCGACGAACCCTTGACGGTGATCGATCCGCATATGAAGTGGATATTGCGTCGTCAGTTGAAGAAGATCCATCAGCAACTGAAGCTGACGCTGATCTACGTGACGCACGATCAGGTCGAGGCGCTGACCTTCGCCGATGAAGTGATCGTGATGACGAACGGCCGCGTCGTGCAGAAGGGCGGCCCGGACGCGCTGTTTTTGCGGCCCGATCATGCGTTCGTCGGCTATTTCATCGGCAGTCCGGGGATGAATCTCTGCCCCGTCGATCTGGATGCCGACGGCATCAGGATCGGCACGCAGCACGTGCGGCTCGATGCGCACACGCTCGATACGCTGAAACACGCGAGCGGCACGCTGACGCTCGGGATTCGCCCGGAGTTCGTGCGCGTGGTGAACGACGGCGAGCCCGGCGCGGTGAAGGCGAACGTATTGCGCGTGCAGCAGCTCGGCAATTATCAGCTGGTCACCGCGCAATGCGACGGCCACATCTTCCGGGCCAAGCTCGAACCGCATCTGCGGGTGGGCGACGGGGCGGTCTGGTTGAAGCTCGCCGCGGCCCAAACCGTGTTCTTCAGCAACGACGAAAGGATCGTGCGATGAACAAGCCCGTCAACCAGAAGGCCTGGCTGCTGGTCATACCGGTGTTCATCTGCGTCGCTTTTTCCGCGATCCTGCCGCTGATGACGGTGGTCAACTATTCGGTGCAGGACATCATCAGCCCGACGCAGCATGTGTTCGTCGGCACCGAGTGGTTTCGCGCGATCATCAACGACGCCGATCTGCGCGGTGCGCTCGGGCGGCAGATCATCTTTTCCGCGTGCGTGCTGCTGTTCGAAATCCCGCTCGGCGTCGGCCTCGCGTTGGCGATGCCCGCGTCCGGCTGGCGCGCGTCGGCGTCGCTGGTCGTGCTTGCCATGCCGCTGCTGATTCCATGGAACGTGGTCGGCACGATCTGGCAGATTTTCGGGCGGCCGGATATCGGTCTGCTCGGTTACGTGCTCAATCGCGTGGGCATCGACTACAACTACACGGCGAGTCCCGCCGCCGCGTGGATCACGGTGCTCGTGATGGACATCTGGCACTGGACGCCGCTCGTCGCATTGCTCTGCTATGCGGGCTTGCGCGCGATTCCCGACGCGTTCTATCAGGCCGCCGAAATCGACGGCGCGAGCCGCTTCGCGGTGTTCCGCTACATCGAGCTGCCGAAGATGCGCGGCGTGCTGATGATCGCGGTGCTGCTGCGCTTCATGGACAGCTTCATGATCTACACCGAGCCGTTCGTGCTGACGGGCGGTGGGCCGGGCGACTCGACCACGTTCCTCTCGCAGTACCTGACGCAAAAAGCGGTCGGCCAGTTCGACCTCGGACCGGCGGCGGCGTTCTCGCTGATCTACTTCCTGATCATCCTGTTGCTGTGCTTCATTCTCTACAACTGGATGGAGCGCGTCGGCAAGGGCGGGCCGGCAACCGGGGGAGACGAATATGGGCAATAACCGCTGGATGCGCGTCGTCGTGCTGACGGTGTACATCCTGTTCGCACTGGTCCCGCTCTACTGGATGCTGTCGATCTCGCTGCGCACGAACGAAGAGACGATGTCGGCGTTCGCCGTCTGGCCGCATCACGTGACCTTCGACAACTACAAGGTCATCTTCACCGACCCGTCCTGGTACTGGGGCTACATCAACTCGATCATCTACGTGCTGATGAATACGGTGATGTCGGTGCTGGTCGCGCTGCCGGCGGCCTACGCGTTCTCGCGCTACCGCTTTCTCGGCGACAAGCACATGTTCTTCTGGCTGCTCACGAACCGCATGACGCCGCCCGCCGTGTTCCTGCTGCCGTTCTTCCAGCTCTATTCCAGCGTCGGTCTGATGGACACGTATATCGCGGTCGCGCTCGCGCACATGCTGTTCAACGTGCCGCTCGCGGTGTGGATTCTCGAAGGCTTCATGTCGGGCGTGCCGCGTGAAATCGACGAAACCGCGTACATCGACGGCTATACGTTTCCCGCTTTCTTCGTGAAGATCTTTCTGCCGCTGATCAAGTCGGGCGTCGGCGTAACGGCGTTTTTCTGCTTCATGTTCAGCTGGGTCGAACTGCTGCTCGCGCGCACGCTCACGACGGTCAACGCGAAGCCGATTGCCGCGGTGATGACGCGCACGGTGTCGGCGGCGGGGATGGATTGGGGCGTGCTGTCGGCGGCGGGCGTGCTGACCATCGTGCCGGGCGCGCTCGTCATCTACTTCGTGCGCAATTACATCGCGAAGGGCTTTGCGATGGGGAGAGTCTGATGCTCACGTGGATGTATTGGACCCCCGAGGTGGCGGTCTTTTTCGGCTGCATCGTGCTGATGCTGGCGGGCATGACCGTGTGGGAAATCCGCTCACCGACCATCGAACGAAAAGGATTCCTGCCGATTTCCACCACGCGTGGCGACCGGCTCTTCATCGGGCTGCTGATCGCCGCGTACATCAATCTCGCGTGGATCGGCATCAGCGCGGAGAACGCGAACGCGTGGCCGGGCTTTGTGGTGTCGATGCTCGTGCTGCTCACCGTCATGTGGAAGGGTTGAACGGCGTTGCGTTCCGAAGACTTGCGTATCTGGACAGACCGGTTCCGTTGATGCCCCGGGCGGACGCCGGCAGTTGATGCAAGGGGTGCTCAGAGACTGGAGACAGCCATGCAACAGAGGAGACGGATCGTCACGCTCGCCGTGGCAGGCGTCGTCGCGACAGGCTTTACTAGCCACGCGGCGATGGCCGGCACGCCGGAGGCGCAGAAGTGGGTGGACAGCGAGTTCCAGCCGAGCACGCTGTCGAAGCAGCAACAGATGGACGAGATGAAGTGGTTCATCGACACCGGGGCGAAGCTGAAGGCGGCGGGCGTCAAGGAGGTGCATGTGGTGTCCGAAACGCTCGACACGCACATGTATGAATCGAAAACGCTCGCCAAGGCATTCACCGAGATCACGGGCATTCCGGTCAAGCACGACATCATCCAGGAGGGCGACGTCGTCGAGAAGCTGCAGACCTCGATGCAATCCGGCCAGAGCATTTACGACGGCTGGATTTCGGACTCCGATCTGATCGGCACGCACTACCGCTATGGCGTGATTGTGCCGCTGTCCGACTATATGGCCGGCGAAGGCAAGCAGTACACGAACCCCGGGCTCGACGTGAAGGACTTCATCGGCACGAGTTTCACGACCGCGCCGGACAAGAAGCTCTATCAGCTGCCCGACCAGCAGTTCGCCAACCTCTACTGGTTCCGCGCCGACTGGTTCGCGCGCAAGGACCTGCAGGACAAGTTCAAGGCGAAGTACGGCTACGATCTCGGCGTGCCGGTGAACTGGTCCGCGTATGAGGACATCGCGGAGTTCTTCACCAACGACGTCAAGAATATCGACGGCGAGAAGGTCTACGGGCATATGGACTACGGCAAGAAAGACCCGTCGCTGGGATGGCGCTTCACCGACGCGTGGCTGTCGATGGCGGGCGAAGCCGACAAGGGCATCCCGAACGGTATGCCGGTCGACGAGTGGGGCATTCGCGTGACGCCCGACGGCTGCCACGCGGTCGGCGCGTCGGTCAGCCGCGGCGGCGGCACGAACAGTCCGGCGGCGGTCTTCGCGACCACCAAGTACATCGACTGGCTGAAGAAATACGCGCCGCCCGAAGCCTCGGGGATGACCTTCAACGAAGCGGGGCCGGTGCCGGCGCAAGGCCGCATCGCGCAGCAGATCTTCTGGTACAGCGCGTTCACCGCGTCGATGCTCAAGCCCGGCAACGTGACCAACTCCGACGGCACGCCGAAGTGGCGGATGGCGCCGTCGCCGCACGGTCCGTACTGGAAGGACGGCATGCAGAACGGCTATCAGGACGTCGGCTCGTGGACGTTCTTCAAGTCGACGCCGCCGAACCAGCGTGCGGCCGCATGGCTCTATGCGCAGTTCGTCACGTCGAAGACGGTCTCGCTGAAGAAGTCGATCGTCGGGCTGACGTTCATTCGCGATTCCGACATTCATAGCGAGTTCTTCACGAAGAACGCGGACAAGTACGGCGGCCTGATCGAGTTCTATCGCAGCCCGGCGCGCGTCGCGTGGACGCCGACCGGCAACAACGTGCCCGACTATCCGAAGATGGCGCAGCTCTGGTGGAAAAACGTCGCGACGGCCGTGGCCGGGGAAAAGACCCCGCAAGCCGCGATGGACAATCTGGCGAAGGAAATGGACCAGGTGCTGGGCCGCTTGCAGCGTGCGGGGATGAAGGTGTGCGCGCCGGAGTTGAATGCGGAAAGCGATCCGGGGAAATGGCTGTCGGATCAGCACGCACCGTGGAAGAAATTGGGCAACGAGAAGCCGAAGGGCGAGACGGTCAAGTACGACCAGTTGCTGACGGCCTGGAGGGAAGGGAAGGTGCGCTAGGGAATCGCTGCGCGATGGTATGAGAGGGTGTGGGCGGGTGGCCTGTGCAAGGCCGCCCGTTTTTTTCACGCGACGGGCACGCGTATTACGCGCGCCGCCTAGAAGCGGTTGATCATGCCGAACTGCACGCCTCGCACGCTGGCGCCGGGCCACGAGGGCGTGAGCCCGGTGACGTTCACGCCCTTGAGCGTGAATTCGGCGTCTCCGTGATTTCTCAGCCAGCCTGCGCTCGCATAGAGCAGCACGCGCTTCGAGAGATCGTATTCGCAGGCGGCGCTGAACTGGTCGGCATTGTTGTCGCCACCCGAGCGGTCACGCAGATACGTGTAGCCGAGCGAGGCGCGAAAGCGTCCGTTGATCGCGTAGCGCGCCGACACCGACGCGCCGTCGTTGTGATAGCGCGGCGTGCCGCCATCGCCGTTGAAGAACGACAGGAAGCCGGTGAGCGGCCCATACACGTACGAGACGCCGCCGAGATTGGCGCGCAACGCGCCGTCGCCGTGCGTCTGCTGGTGCGCATAGGAAATGCGGAAGGGACCGCTGCGCCACGCGAGCGTTTCGATGTGGCCCGCGAGGCCGTTGCCGTCGCCGTCGGCGGGGTCGCGCAGGGCGGCCATCAGCGTCGTCGAGAAGCCGTGGAATTCCGGCGACAGATATGTGATCGCGTTGCTCTCATACGGTGTGATCTTCGAGAGATTGTCGAGTCCCGAGGCGATCGTGCCGGCGCCGAATGCGTCGAGCTGTCCTTTGAACGGGATGTAGATCGGCGAATACTGACGGCCCACCCGCACGGTGCCATAGGGCGTGGACGCGCCGATCCATGCCTGGCGATTGAAGATCGTGTCGGCGACGGCGAGCGAGCCGTTGCCCGAGTTGAAGCCGTTCTCCAGGTCGAACAGGATTTTGACGCCGTTGCCGATGTCTTCCGCACCGCGCAGGCCGAAGCGCGAGCCACGATAGGCGCCGGAGTCCATGCGTGCAACGTAGCCCGCGCCGGGGTTGGTGATTTCGATGCTGGTGTCGAGCGCGCCGTAGAGCGTGACGGAGCTTTGGGCGTGCGCCGTCACAGCGTGCGCGGCGAACACGGCCAGCGCCGCCGAGGTACGCCGCGCCAGCCGGCCGAACACACGCGCCGACCCGCGTGAGGTGTCATGGCACTGAGGTAGCGCGAGGGGTGATTGTTTCATAAGGGAAAAGAGAATACCGCACGCTGTGCCCCACGGGGGGCACGAGAAGCGCGAATGAAAACGGCATGCCCGACGCGAAGCTGCGCCGGCGGCATGCCGTTGCGAGGGTGCGCACGCTGACGCCATTCAGAGCCACGCTGAAGCGCGGACGAATGTGCCGCGCTTCAGGTGCTCGTGTCGCGTGCTATTGCGGCAGCGCGTAGGCGATCACGTAATCGCCGCGATCCGGCGACTGACGTGCGCCGCCCGCCGAGATCACGATGTACTGGCGGCCGTTGAGCTCGTAACTCATCGGCGTGCCCTGGCTGCCGACCGGCAGGCGGGCTTTCCAGACTTCCTTGCCGGTCGAGCTGTCGAACGCGCGCAGGTAGTAGTCCTGGGTGGCCGCGAAGAACACGAGACCGCCGCCGGTGCTGAGCGAGCCGCCGATGGTCGGCATCCCGATCGGCGTCGGCATGTGCATCTGCACGCCCGCGAGGCGCGTGTCGCGCACCGTGCCGAGCGGCACTTGCCATGCGACGCTGCGCGTCTTCAGGTCGATGGCCGTCAGGCTGCCGAAAGGCGGCTTCTGGCAAGGAATGCCGAGCGGCGAGAAGAAGCGGTCCTTGGTGACCGAATACGGCGTGCCGCCGAGCGGCACCGCGCCCATGCCGGCGTTCACCGCTTCATTGCCGTTCGATTCGCCGCCGCGCCGCGCTTCCTTGACGAGACGCACCCACAGGCCGAGGCGCATGTCGTTCACGAAGATCATGTCCGCGTCCGGGTCGTACGACAGGCCGCCCCAGTTCATCCCGCCGAGCGAGCCGGGGAAGCTCAGCGACGTGTCGGTATCCGGCGCGGTGAACTTGCCGTCATAGCGCATGCCGTGGAAAATGATCCGGCACATCATCTGGTCGACCGGGGTCATCCCCCACATGTCTGAGCCCTTCAGTACTTCCGCGCCGATCTGCGGCATGCCGACCGACACCGGCTGGGTCTTCGAATAGGGCTCGCCCGGGATCGTCGCGGTTTTCACCGGCTGCTCGATCACTTTGGTGAGCGGCCTGCCGGTCAGACGGTCGAGCACGAACAGTTGGCCCATCTTCGTACCGACCACCAGCGCCGGCACCTTCTTGCCGTCGACCGGGAAGTCGATGAGCGTCGGCTGCATCGGCACGTCGTAGTCCCACAGATCGTGGTGGACGGTCTGGTAGTGCCACTTCTCGGCGCCCGTCGTCGCGTCGAGCGCGAGAATCGACGCACCGTAGGACTCGTCGAGTTGCGTGCGTTTCGCGCCCCACAGATCGATTGCCGCATTGCCCACCGGCATGTAGACGGTGTTCGAGGACGCGTCGTAGGACATCGGCGCCCACACGTTCGGCGTCGAACGCGTGAAGGTCTTGCCGGCCGCCGGCGCCTGCTTGTCCTGCGGATTGCCCGGGTCGAACGCCCACTTCATCTTGCCCGTGATCACGTCGAAGCCGCGGATCACGCCGCCTGGCATGTCGAGCGCCACGTTGTCGGCGACGCGTCCGCCGACCACGATGGTCGTGCCCGCGACGGTCGGCGGCGAGGTCAGTTCGTAGAGCGGGTCGGTCGCATCGCCGAGCCCGGCCTTCAGGTTGATCACGCCGTTCTCGCCGAAGTCCGCGCAGAGCTTGCCGGTGTCGGCGTCGAGCGCGACCAGCTTCGCGTCGATCGTATTCATGAAGATGCGGCGACGGCAGGCGGCCTGATCGGCCGGCAGCGCAACGGGCGTGATGGGCGTCGAACCGCTCACGCTTGGCTGCTGCACGGGCTTCGTCGTATCGAAGTACGCGAGGCCGCGGCAACGCACCCAGACGGTCGTCTTGCTCGGAAATTCATGGCGCCACTTTTCGTGACCGTTCGCGGCGTCGAGCGCGATCACCGTGTTGTGCGGCGAGCAAACGAACAGCGTGTCGCCGATCTGCAGCGGCGTTTCCTGGTCTTCCGCGCCGCCGCCAGTCGGGCTGAGCGGCACGTCGCCGGTGTGGTAGGTCCACGCGACCTGGAGGTTCTTCACGCTGTCGCGATTGATCTGCGGGAAGCCCACGAAACGGTCGCCGCCCGCCGAGTGGCCGTATGCGGACCAGTCGCCGGTGCCGGTATGGTTTCTCGCAAGGCCGGCGTCCGACTCGGTGCCGAAGGTGCCGTGCGGAATGAACATGCCGTACACGAACAGCGCGTTACACGCCAGCAGCACGAGGCCGACGGCCCACGCGGCGCCCCTGGCGGGGCTCTTGCCCTCAAGGCGGCGCAGGACCGGATAGACGGGCGCGAGCAGCATGGCGATCATCGAGAACATGAAGATGCGCGCTTGCAGCGGCCAGAAGTCGATGCCGCTTTCCCAGACGGCCCACAGCGCGGTCGCGACGAGGGCGATCATGAAGAGCACGTAGGCGTTCGAGCGGCGTCGCGCGAGCTGGATGCCTGTCGCGCCGATGGCGAGGCCCATCAGCAGGTAATACCAGGAGCCGCCGCGGGCGATGAGCATGCCCCCGCCGATCACGAAATAGAGGCCGAGCAGGAGGCCCAGCGCACCCACGACGGACAGACCGACGCGCGCCGCGGTCGATGGTGGGTTAGTTTGAGTTTGCCTGGACATTGTCTTCATAGGTACGCAAAATTGGGCCCATGCATACGGGCCGCCTGAAGCGGGCGGCGTGCATGTGCCGGGTCGTGAAGCCGGTGCGCGCTGGCTCCGGCAGTGGTGAATCGGCTCGGGTGAAAAGCCCGTCAGGGCTTTCGACGTGGTCTTACGCTGCGTCATCGCGCTGGTGGTGTTACTGCATGGCGCGCGCATGCCGGCACCGGCGCGAGGCGGGCGAGCGCCTTCGATTTCGCGGATTTCCCTGAGCGTATTGCGTTGGGCGCGAAGCAAAAGGCTAAGCGCAAAGGGCATCCGGAACGGTGCGCAGGCGTGCGGCGTTCGCGGCCACATGGCGTCTGACGAGGTTTTCGGCAGCGTAGTGCGTGCATTTAAAACTAACTAGTCCGTACATTTTAATACAAATGGCTGATTTGCGTTCGGCAGGTCGGCTCTTTCGAATTTTTTGAAGACATCCGTGAGGGCCTGATTTTGCTTTGACGGAAAAGCCTGGACGGATTTGAGGTAGTCCAATTCAAATGATAACGATCTAGTTAGCCCATTGTCTGGATGTCGTGTCGAACCGGTGAGAGTTTTTTCAAACTGGGTTTTCTCGTGCAGGTGCCCCCGTGATCGAACGCGGTCTGAGCCGGATATCATCGAGGTTCCTCACCAACGTAACCCGCCAGGGAGAGCATCTTGCAGGAAAGTCGTCTTCGTCTATACGCCGATGCCCAGTTCACGAGCCCTTACGCAATGTCGGTCTTTGTGACCCTTCACGAGAAGCGATTGCCGTTTGACCTGTCGAGCGTGGATCTCGGCAGTCAAGCGAACCATGAAGCGAGCTACGCGGCCCGTTCGTTGACACAGCGCGTACCGACGCTCGTGCATGGGGACTTCGCTTTGTCGGAGTCGTCGGCGATCACCGAGTATCTCGACGAAGCGTTTCCAGAAACGCTCGTCTACCCTCAGGACAGATTTCTTCGGGCAAGGGCGCGCCAGATGCAAGCCTGGCTTCGCAGCGATCTGATGCCGATCCGGCAGGAGCGTTCGACGGAGGTGGTGTTCTACGGTCAGGCAGGGGCGCCGCTCACCTTTGCGGCCGAAGCGGCGGCGCGAAAGTTGTTTTCTGCGGCCGAGGCGCTGCTCGCTGGAGATGCGCCCAATCTCTTCGGGAATTGGTGTATCGCCGATACGGACCTCGCGTTGATGCTGAATCGCCTCATCATGCATGGCGATCGGGTGCCGGCACGGTTAATGGATTACGCTGCGCGCCAATGGGAGAGGCCTTCCGTGCAGCGGTGGATCGAGCTGGACCGTCCGCCGCTTTGAATAGACGAGGCCTGGGCTGGATTTGGCCTTTGCCGATCCGGTCTGCCCCGGCCGTTTGGCTCAGAGCCATACCCTCCTGAGACGTGCTGTCTCGCGGGCCCAAAAAGCGCGAGTC
The DNA here is from genome assembly GCF_046030495.1 of Paraburkholderia strydomiana. Taxonomy (GTDB): domain Bacteria; phylum Pseudomonadota; class Gammaproteobacteria; order Burkholderiales; family Burkholderiaceae; genus Paraburkholderia; species Paraburkholderia strydomiana_A. The sequence goes on along the minus strand of NZ_JAQQCJ010000006.1, from coordinate 197,599 downwards.
GTCGCATCGCCTCGTCGTCTATTCGACTGGCGCAATTGCAATCTCCAGTAACATTGCGCCATGCACAATCACCTCGTCGTCGCACTGGCTTACGACCGGCTCTGCACCTTTGAATTCGGCTGCGTGACCGAACTGTTCGCGCTCGAACGTCCCGAGCTCGGCGTCGACTGGTATCGCTTCGCGGTGTGCGCGGTCGAAGCCGGTCCGATTCGCGCGGCGGGCGGCATCACGATCGCCGCGCCATACACGCTGAAGCTGCTGGAGCGCGCCGACACCATCGTCATTCCCGGCTGGCGCGACGCGGACGAAGTGCCGCCCGCACCGCTTCTGAAAAAGATTCGCGCCGCTTATGAGCGCGGCGCGCGGCTGTGTTCGATCTGTTCCGGTGTGTTCGTGCTGGCGGCCGCAGGCGTGCTCGACGGCAAGACGGTCACGACCCACTGGCGCTACGCCGAAAAATTGCAGCAGCGTTACCCGCAGTTGAACGTGCGACCCGACGCGCTCTATATCGACGAAGGCCGGATCATCACGTCGGCGGGATCGGCGGCGGGGCTCGACATGTTGTTGCACCTGGTGCGGCGCGATCATGGCGGCGCGGTGGCGAATCGGGTCGCGCAACGGCTCGTGGTGCCGCCGCATCGCGAGGGCGGGCAGGCGCAGTTCGTGCCGCGGCCGATGCCGCAGGACGAGAGCGGGCGGCTGGCGAAACTGATGGACTGGGTGCGCACGCATCCGGCCGAGCCGCACACGCTGGGCTCGCTCGCGGAACGCGCCGCGATGAGCCCGCGCACGCTGCAGCGGCAGTTTCGCGACGCGACCGGCATGGCGCTCTTCGAGTGGGTCGTGCGGGAACGGGTTGCGATTGCGCGCGAATTGCTCGAAGCGCAGGCTTCGTGGCCGATGGCGCGCGTCGCGCAAGTCGCGGGCTTCGGTTCTGAAGAATCGCTGCGGCGCCATTTTCGGCGCGTCGCGCTGACGAGTCCGGCGGCGTATCGCAAGAAGTTCGGCGCACAGGAGCGTGCCTGAAAAAGCGCGCTTGTGTCGTGTGCGATAGACGGCGGGTATTGGCGATCATTCTATAAACAAAGTAGTGTGCAGCCGCGCGTTCGCAAAAATGGCGCTCGATGCGCGTGGCCTGGCGGTAGCTTCTGGACGCGCCCGTTCCATCGCGCGTCGGCCGCGAACGCCAGCCCCCAACTCGCGGCAGCAACGCGAACCGGCGCTGCGCGGTGTGGCGCGTTGCCGATGTATCGACGTGGCGCGACGCGATGCGATCGCCATGCGCGCGACATAGAGCGTGGCGCGCTGCGGTTTTCCTGTCCGTCGCATGCGAGGCCGGCGACCGGCGGCGCCCGAACGGATTCGCGCAGGCGCCGATTTTCTGTCAGCATCACGGGCAGTGGCCGCGTCAGCGCGGGTGGTGTGAGTCGTGCATGTCACGGGCACAAGACATGTGTTCGAAGCGGCACATCGAAAAGAAACGCCGAAACACATGATCCCCGTCGTATTCTCCTGTTCATGAACGTCAGAACCATGTTCGCCGTGGCTATGCTTGCCGTTCTGGGCGCGAGTGCCGCGCTCATGCCGGCGTTCGCCGTGGCGCAAACGCAGACGCAAACGCAAACGCAGACGCAAACGCAAACGCAAACGCAAACGCAGCAGGCCGATTCGCGCGCCGAGTTGTATCGACGCAACCTGCTGGCAGGCAAGGACATCGCGTGCCGCACGAATGCTTCGTGCGCGGCGCTCGGCGTGGCCGCGCTCGAAGCGGGACGTATCAAGGACGCGCAGACGCTGGTTGCAATGGAAGCCTCGCTCGCCGAGGCCGCCGCGATGCGGGCCGCCGAGGAGAACTCGCCGAAGGCGACCAGTTCGGCGCGCTCGCGCGTAGCGATGGCGCTGGTCCATCAGGGCGACGTGCAACAGAAGCTCGGCGCGTTCCCCGACGCGCGCGCCTACTACCGGAGCGCGGTGAGCCGCGGCGACGACTACCCGAGCGACGCGCTGCTCGGCCGCGCGGTGGCCGCCGCGCGTCAGCGTCTGGAAGCGATTTCGAACAAAGCAGTGGTGACGGGCATACCGCCGCCCGGCGCGCGCTTTAGCCGCTATATGTTCTTTGGCGCGTGGAACAGCATCGACATGAAGCCGGTGAAAGGGCGACGCGGCGTCTACCGGATCGACGGCGATTTCGTCTATCCCACCGTGGGCCCGGACGGCGAGCCCAGCGCGAACATGGGCAGCATGTCGGCCTATGTGCGGTTCTTCGACGGCGTGGCGCGCGTGCCGATGACCGAGGCCGGCGGCAACGGGCCGATCGACGCCACCGCGAAGATCGGCACGCTCGCGCCGTACGAGCAGCGCGGCGACAAATGCCTGATCGAGTTCAGCCTTTCGGAGCCGGAAACGCTCGACGTGCATACGCGCGGCTCGCCGACGGCGTGCGGTTTCGGGTTCAACGTGAGTGCCGACGGGCGGTACTATCTGATGACGGGGCGCTAGCGCGGCTGTGCAGGTGGCGCTTATCATGCAATGGTCGTGCGAGCGGGGTGGCGGCGATGGCGGCCTGTCGGCAACATCGAGGCCGACGCCCGCGGCGAACACGACGTGGCCCATCCCACGCGGCCGCATGATTCGCTGCGCGAGCATCGAGCATGCGCTGAACCCGCACCGGGCGGCATGAAACCGTATGAAGCCGCTTCCCTGCCACCGAGCCGCATTGCGCTCAACGAACGGAACGCCCATGCCCGACATCGCGAAGATCATCGCCAGTTTCAACGCCGGGCGCGATCCCGAACGGCTCGCGATGAAATACAAAGCCATGCGCAGTTCGCCGTTCGTATTTTTGCGCGGCACCTGTCATCTGTTCTATGAACGTCTGCCGCGCGAGAAGGTGCTCGACGATGCGCCGCCGGTCTGGATTTGCGGCGACATGCATCTGGAAAATTTCGGCAGCTACAAGGCCGACAATCGCCTGATCTACTTCGACAACAACGATTTCGATGAAGCCTGTCTCGCGCCCGCGCTATACGAACTGGTGCGTCTGCTGACGAGCGTGCTGGTCGGCGCCGCCGACCTCAAGCTGAGCCGCGCGCAGGCGCTGGCGCTCTGCCACACGGCGGTGGACGCGTACGGCGCGGCGCTCGCGGTGGGCAAGTCGCGCTGGATCGAGGCGGAGACTGCGGTCGGCATGGTGCGCGATCTGTTCGATGCACTGGCAAGCCGCACGCGCGCGGCGCATCTGGAGCGGCGCACGGTGCTCAAGGGCAAGACACGCGTGCTGAAAGTGGACGGCAAGAAAGCGCTACCCGTGACCGACGAACAGCGCGCGGCCGTCACGCAATTCATGCAACGGTTCGCCGCGAGCGAGCCCAATCCCGACTTCTATCGCATCCTCGACGTGGCGCGGCGGATCGCCGGCACGGGCAGTCTCGGCGTGGACCGCTATGTGATTCTCGTCGAAGGCAAGGGGTCGCCGGATGGCAACTATCTGATCGATCTGAAAGAGGCGCTGCCTTCGTCGCTCACGCCGCATCTGCACACGCCGCAGCCGCAGTGGCAGACCGAGGCGCAGCGCGTCGTCGAAGTGCAGCGGCGCAATCAGGCGGTCTCGCAGGCGTTCCTGCATGCGGTCGATTTCAATCGGCGTTCGTATGTGCTGCGCAGCCTGCAGCCGTCGGAAGACCGGGTTGCGTTGAGCGACTGGAACGGCAAACTGCCGCGGCTCGAAGCGGTGATCAACAGCATGGCCGAGTTGAGCGCGTGGGCGCATCTGCGCAGCGGCGGGCGGCAGAAGTCGTCGATTGCCGACGAGCTGATTGTGTTCGGCAATCGTAAAGACTGGCAGTTGCCGCTGATCGATCTTGCGACGCAATGCGCGACGCAGGTTGGGGACGACTGGAAGGTATATTGCGAGGCTTTTGATCGGGGTGGGTTTGAAGCAGGAGGGAAGGGCTGAGGGGCCAGTGATGCGTTGGCATTCGGCACACCCCGTCGCCCATTCTTCCCGGGAGGACCGATGCGCGGAAAAGCGCAGCGAAACGATAGGCGGCAAAGTCGGCGCGGCCCGTCCGACTCCCCGCTTCTGTTGAACTGCGCCTGTACCCGGCATGTGACAGAGCCGGCGACTGGCTCTCGTCGGCCCTTCCAGGTCGTTCAGAAGTTCGCGTCTTACTGTCCGCTCTCACCCAGGCATGAAACGCTCGCCGTCGGCCCGTCGGCGCCGCACTCCTTCAGAGAAACGTTGCCAGCGTCGCCCGTGGGCTGAGAAAAACACTCTGTTTCGACAGGCTCGATAGCAGCGGTGAGACCGGTCGCCAGCCCGGCATGGTGTTCGAACAAGGCTTTGAGTTCGGGGCGCAGTCCATCGCCGCGTTGGGCTGCGAGTGCATGAAGCGAGAGAAAGGGCAACATTGTTTGACTCCAGTCAGTGAAGGACGGGCGCGCGCTGCGCGAAGGCCGGATTGGCGACCGGACGCCCGCGGGATATATGTGATTCGAGCACACCATTGCTCCCGGGCCGGCCTCGTCTACGGTGCGATCGCATGGACAAGATATGGCAGCGAATCGATGCCGGCACTCCGATTCTTGCTGTCTATTTGCCGTGAGTGCAGGGGACGCCGAACGCAAACCGCTATGCCGTCGTGTCGCCCTTGCTTGCGCGTGCGCGATGCGCTGCCGCCGAAGTGGCACGTCACCCTCGTCGCCATCGGCCGCGTGTTGGCTTATCGAGTATTCCAGCAAGAAACGGGGGGCGGCGGAATGCTTGCGCCGATAGTGTTCATGCAGAGGGAAGCGATTGCGTTTCCCTCTCTCACCCACTTTCAACGAGGAATTCACCATGTCCAGGGAAGATGACAACAAGGCCGTCGTGGGCCGCTGGTTCACTGATTTCTGGGGCAAGACATGCAACCTCGACATCGTCGATGAGCTTGCTGCTCCTGACATGCTGCTTCAATACTCGCTTCACGAACCGCGCCGTGGCCGCGAGGACATCAAGGCATTCATGACCGATTTCCGCGAAGCGTTCCCGGACCTCAATTTCTGGGGCGCCGCTGATCTCATCGCCGAGGGGGAATATGTGGTTGGCCGCTGGGAAGGTGGCGGCACACATACCGGTCCGGCATTCGGCGATTTCCTCGTGGGATCGTTACCGCCTGCGACCGGTCGGACAATGCGCTTTACCGGCACAACCGTGCTACGGCTCAAAGACGGCAAGATAGTCGAAGAAATCGGGTTGGACGATGGCTTGACCGCGATGCAACAACTGGGACTTGTCAACGCAGCGTGATCGAAGTCGCGGCGCTCGCGCAGTCTTCAGACAGGCGGAGCGCATGCAACCCAGCAGGCCGGCCGCACTCGAATGCAAGCTCGCTCACCACACGAACTCCGTTCGGCATCCAGGCGCAACACGATACCGATTTTCCACGACACGCCAATGCCACAGAAGGCCTGGGTGCGTGTAGATTAGGGGCTTGTAGTTTGCGACCCGCGAGTGTCTTCGAACCGGTCGCCATCGGAGTCAGTCCTGAATTGCACAGGAGCCGGCATGAACACGAAGCACAGCAAGAAGGGTCATCTCGAAGCCGCGGCGTCGCATCACGAGCAGGCGGCGCGACATCACCGCGAGGCGGCGCGTCATTTCGAGGACGGTCGAGACTTTGCCCACGCCGCACATCAGGCGATGATGGCCCACGGCCACACGCTGCATGCAATCGATCAGGCACACGACGCAGGCGCGCACAACGCCAATACACCGTCGATAACGCCTCCATCGAGCGGCGCGAGCGTCAGTGCCGCGGACGTGGCAAAACATCATGCGGCGGCCGTGGAGCTTCACACGCAGGCGGCGCAGCATATGCGCCACGCCGTCAAGCTCTTCGATCAGGATCGTAGCGCGGTCTCTCACGACGCACAGCTAGCGCTCTCCCTTGCATTGCGCGCCTTATCTCATGGCAACGAAGCGGCCAGGCTATTTGTCAAGCTTGCTGCGAGTGGCGCTTCGTGAGTTAAGGTTGATTCGATTCGCACCACTCACATTGTGTTTCGCAGAGGTGCGGAATTCGTTCATGCCGCTTCGTGGAGCGTACGGAAAGCTGAATCGTTTCTGCACGGCATGCGCACCGTACAGCACGACGTCGTCACGCGGATCCACGGTGATGGGCCGTAAAGATCCGCGCATTGATTCCTGCGGCGCAATGAAACGCGCCACGCGAGACTAGGCCTTTCGCTCCAGCAAGTCTGCTGCCCTGGACTTCGCATGCGCGACGGCCTCTTGCGCGTCGAGGAAGACACCGAGCTGCTCCCAGTGCTCTTCGGCCGCGAAAACGCCTTTCATACTGAGCGCCCTTTGAACGCGCAATTGCGCTGCGTACCTGCCGTCTTCCAATGGCCGGGCAGTCGCTATGACCTTATGCGGAAGGTCGGATCTTTCCGGCTGAACCAACTCGACAGGACCGCCAGGTATGCCGATATTTTTCAACTCGTTCCTGGCTTTGCAGTCCGGGCAGTAGAAGTACCACCTCTCGTCCTCGTGAGTGGATCTGACTTGCCCACGAGCCAGCACGGCACGACATTCAACGTTTTCGCAGATGAACGGCATAGCAGTTTCCGGAGTTGTTTGAAGAAATCCTAGCATGTCCATCGACGGCCAACCATTAGCATGTTGCCGTGCCTGAGACTAAGGAAAACCCTCAAGCGCGAGTCGTCGAGGTCGTGTTGTGCGGGCGCGGCGTCGCCATGACGGACGCCGCCGGGAGTCATCTCGCTTGCGCTCTTACCGGGGGCAGTTCAGGCGCGTCGAGCCCTGCGAATGGATCCCGCCACGCGGGGATTTCCATGAGCCGCGCATGCCAGGCTTCGACGCGCGAGAAATCGGCGAGCGGCAGGCCGGCGAGTTCGGCGAACGGCAACACACAGGCGACGCGAAAATCGGCGTAGGTGGGCTCGCCGCCGACAAGCCAATCCCTGTGCGCGAGATGCTGCTCCAGAATCGCGGCCGAGGACGTGAACTGGCTCAAGCCCTCCTCGACGACCTCGCGCCTCACCGGACCGAGGCCGTAACGCTGTTTGGTCACCCGTTCGAAATGAACCTGATCGCAGGCACGCACGAAATTCCAGTAGCCCCAGCTGATCCAGCGGATGAGGTCCGGCATGGCGTCGCCTGTCGGCCAGAAGTCGGACCTGGCGAGGCGCGAGAGCCGGCAAGCGATCGCGTCCGCTTCCCACAGTGTCGTTTCCCCCTCGACCAGAATGGGAAGGCCCTGGTTTGGATTGAGTTTGAGAAACTTCTCGCTCTCGTCCGGGGAGAAGGGGGACGCGAATTCGAACTCGACCGGTGAGTTCAGATAGCGCGCCACGGCAACGGCGAGGCGCGGGTTGTAGTTGCGGCTGAAATAGAGCTTCATGGGGCTTTTGTTCATGAGGGATCGGTTCGACCTCCTGCTTAGTTGAATGCCTGCTCGAAGACTATCGACGATTCTACCTGCGCCTATGCAACGGACCAGCGGCGCCCCGCACGGTCATTCGCCGTTCGCATCCCAATCGTGCGCGGCCAGCGCGCTCGTCGCGCGGATGGGTTGGCTTACTGAGTAACGAACTATGGCTTACATCTGATTCTGGCGCTGGCATGCCCGCAGGATCTGTTGAATCGCAAATTGGCCTCTCACACTCTGCAAATTCTGCAGGACACACACGTGATACGACCGTTCCCGAGGCAATAGCAGCGCGCCGTTTCTGTAAAGCGCTTCGCACGAGCGTCTGATCTCGTTTGCCGCTATGGTGCTTTGACTATCTCTCAGCGATTGCAGGATGCATTGATCGTAGTCTGGATTGCTGATGCCTTGCGCCAGGACCGGGAGCGGGGATGCGATTATGAGCAAGAAAAGCAGACGGGCGAGTTTGCGCATGGATTTTGGGCGAGACGCAGCGATTGAGACGGGAAATCGTATCACGTTGCCTCTTGATGCTTTTGATGTAATGGCCGGCTGAAACCCGCTCGAAACCGCGAATCAGGAACATGCAGGCAATATGAAAAAATGCGAAAAGAGACGCAGATACTGCCGTCTCACATCATTGCTTTCTGCAATGCGATTGAATCGGCAGTTCCCGAAATTCCTGCACTTGAAATGCTTTTACTCGAGACGACAATGCGGCCAGGTTTTTCGCGGTTCCGCGAGTAGTAAGAGCCATCAGCCTGAACCCAAAACCATACAGTCCGACGCGTTTCCAAATTCTGCGGCGATCTATCGATGGCGATTGCCCGTCCATCTGCAAGGAGCATGCCTCCGGTCGTCACTGAACGATGAAAAGAAGGGCGTTCAACCATCCCAACGCTCGGCGCTCCGAACCATCGGACCGTAAGCTATGCACAGCTTGCGCTGCCCGAGTTCAGACGCGAGTGAACACGCTTCAGAACCCCATGAACCCAGACGCCGGCCCCGCTCCAGACAAACCCTGATTGCTGCGGTGAATCCGCCGCTGCTATTGTTCGCTGGTCAGTGTGGAAGCGCTTCCACCCAAGCATTTACATGGGTCGAACGACGGCTCCGCCACACCCGGTTCAACGACCTCAGCGCAGGAGAATCCATGGCAAACGACCCATCCGCAGTACTGGATCCGATCTCCCCCCATTCGCTCGCCGATCCTTTCACGCCGCCCGCGGATTCGTCGCTGTGGCGCAAGAACTTCCTGCTCGGCGCGGCCACCGCGTCGTATCAGATCGAAGGCGCGATCCATGAAGACGGCCGCCTGCCGTCGATCTGGGACACCTTCTCGGCGACGCCCGGCAAGGTGCTGGCCGGCGACACGGGCGCCGTGGCCTGCGATCACTACCATCGCTGGGAAGCGGACGTGGATCTGCTGGCGGGGCTCGGTCTCGAAGCCTATCGGCTATCGATCGCATGGCCGCGCGTGATGGACGCGGCGGGCGCGCCGAACCGCAAGGGCATCGACTTCTACAGGCGCCTGCTCGCGCGTCTGAAAGAGAAGGGCATCTCGACCTTCGTCACGCTGTATCACTGGGACTTGCCGCAGCATCTGGAAGATCGCGGCGGCTGGCTCAATCGCGACACCGCGTACCGTTTCGCCGACTACGCCGACCTGATGAGCCGTGAACTGGCCGGCTCGGTCGATGCATGGGGAACGCTCAACGAGCCGTGGTGCTCCGCGTATCTCGGCTACGGCAACGGCCATCATGCGCCGGGCCTTGCCAACGGCCGCTTCGCGACGCAGGCGATGCATCATCTGCTGCTCGCGCACGGTCTCGCCGTGCCGGTGCTGCGGGCCAACGATCCGCGCTCGCAAAAGGGCATCGTCGCCAACATCGGCCGCGGCACGGCCAATAGCGACAGCGCGGCCGACCAGCGCGCCGCGCATCTGTTCGAAGTCCAGCACAACGCGTGGATTCTCGACCCGCTGCTCAAGGGCGAATATCCACAAGACCTGTTCGAATTGTGGCCGGGCACGGAGCCGCTCGTGCTCGACGGCGACATGAAAACGATTTCCGCGCCGCTCGATTTCCTCGGCATCAACTATTATTTCCGCACGAACGTCGCGAGCGACGGCGCGCACGGTTTCAGGGAAGTGCCGCTCGAAGGCGTCGAGCGCACGCAGATGGGCTGGGAAGTGCATCCCGACGGCTTGCGCGACCTGCTGACCGGTTTCAAGGGGACTTACGCCAACCTGCCGCCCATCTACATCACCGAAAACGGCATGGCCTCGGACGATCAGGTGATCGACGGCAAGGTGGACGACAGCCAGCGCATCTCGTTTCTGAAGCGCCATCTCGCCGCGGTCGACGAGGCGATCAAGGCCGGTGTCGAGATTCGCGGCTATTTCCTCTGGTCGCTGATGGACAACTTCGAGTGGGCGTTCGGCTACGAGCGGCGCTTCGGCATCGTGCATGTCGATTACGCGACGCAGAAGCGCACGCTCAAACGCAGCGCGGAGCTGGTCGCGAAGTTTTTGAAGGAGCGGGGAGCGAGGACGTAACGATTGACGGAGCAGCAGGTAGAGCTGGTTGGCATGTCGACTTGAAACACGGGCGCAAAGCCTGGAGGAGACGGAATGAACAGCAAAAAAATGGTCTTGCGAGGCGTGGTTGCGGCACTGGCGTTGTATGGCGTCGTCGCGCAGGCGGAGCCTCTGAAGGCCAACGTGATTCACTGGTGGACCTCGGGCGGCGAATCGGCCGCGATTCGCCAGTTTGCCGATGCGTACAACAAGGCAGGCGGTCAGTGGGTCGACAATGCGGTCGCGGGCGCCGATCAGGCGCGCTCCACCGCGATTAACCGGATCGTCGGCGGCGATCCACCCACGGCTGCGCAATTCAATACGTCGAAGCAGTTTCACGACCTGATCGATCAGGGCCTGCTGAACAACATCGACGAGGTCGCCGCGAAAGAGAACTGGAGCACCATGCTCCCGCCGTCGATCGTCGACAGCATCAGGATAAAGGGCCATTACTACGCGGCGCCGGTCGACATCCACATGCTGGCCTGGTTCTTCTATTCGAAGCCGGTGTTCCAGAAGGCCGGCATCACCGCCGAGCCGCAGACCTACGACGAGTTCATCGCCGATCTCGGCAAGCTGAAGGCCGCGGGCGTGATTCCGCTCGCGCTCGGCGGCCAGCCGTGGCAGGAGAAGATTACGTTCGACGCGGTGCTCGCCGAAGTGGGCGGCACCGATCTGTATATGAAGGTGTACCGCGACCGCGATATGAAGGCGGTGAATTCGGACGCCTTCAAGAAGGTGCTCGCGTCGTTCAAGCGTCTGCACGATTTTGTCGATCCGGGTTCGCCAGGCCGCAACTGGAACGACGCAACCGCGCTGGTGATTACCGGCAAAGCGGGCGTGCAGATCATGGGCGACTGGGCCAAGGGCGAGTTCTCGGCGGCCAATCAGAGCGCGGGCAAGGACTTCGGCTGCTTCCCCGGCTTCGGTCCGCATTCGCCGTATCTGGTGACGGGCGACGTGTTCGTGTTCCCGAAGACCGACAACCCTTCGACGATCAAGGCGCAGAATCTGCTCGCCACGGTGATGACCTCGCCGTCCGCGCAGGTCGCGTTCAGCGCGAAGAAGGGCTCGATTCCGATTCGTCCCGACGTGGACGCCAGCAGTCTCGACATCTGCGCGAAGGAGGGCATCGCGATCATGAAGGACAAGTCGCGCCAGTTGCCGAATGCGGAAATGCTGATCTCGCCCGACACGCAGGGTGCGCTGATCGACGTCGTCACCAACTTCTGGAACAAGAACCAGTCGATCGACGACGCGCAGAAAGCGTTTGCCAGCGCGTTGAAGAGCTAGGCGGGCGGCGATGCACGCGCTCAAGCTGCCGGCCAACGGCTCCGGGTCCGGCGAGCCGCCCCGCAACGGGCCTCGCCGGAAGCCGCGTCACAAGCCGCTGAAGAAGCGGTTTTCCATCGCGGCGTGGCTCGCGCTGCTGCCGATGATCCTGACCGTCGTGTTCGCGTATCTCGGCACGATGGTCTGGACCGCGCGCGTGTCGCTCAGCAATTCGCGCACGTTTCCTTCCGACACGTTCGTGGGCTTCACGCAATACGTGCGGCTTTTTCATAACGACCGCTGGCTGCAGTCGCTGCAGAACATCGTGATCTACGGCGCGTGCTTCATCGTCGCGTGCATGGTGATCGGTCTGCTGCTGGCGATCTTCATCGATCAGCGCGTGGTGGCGGAAGGCGCGCTGCGCACGGTGTTTCTGTATCCGTATGCGATGTCGTTCGTCGCGACCGGGCTCGTGTGGCAATGGATCCTCAATCCGGAGTTGGGCGCGCAGGCCGTGCTGCACAAGCTCGGCTTCGCGCACGCGCGCTTCGACTGGATCGTCGATCAGGATTGGGTGATCTACACGATCGTCATCGCGACGGTGTGGCAGGCCTCGGGTCTGGTGATGGCGCTGCTGCTCGCGGGCTTGCGCGGCATCGACGACGAATTGTGGAAAGCCGCGCGCATCGACGGCATTCCGCGCTGGCGCGTGTATGCGAGCATCGTCGTGCCGATGCTCGGGCCGTCGATCTCCACCGCCTTCGTGCTGCTGTTCGTGATGGTCGTGAAGCTCTACGATGCGGTGGTCGCGATGACGCAAGGCGGCCCCGGCACCGCGAGCGAAGTGCCGGCCAAGTTCATCATGGATTATCTGTTCGGGCGTGCCAATATCGGTCTCGCGTCGGCGGCTTCGATCGTCTTGCTGGCGACGGTGCTCGCGATTCTCGCGCCGTTCTTCTATGCCCGCAGCCGCGCGGCGCTGCGCAAGGAGGTTTGATGAACACGCTCAGTTCGCCGCTGAAAAGCGGCACGCCGAGCCGGGCGCACAAACGGCGGCGCACGGCATTCACGCCCGCGCGTCTCGGCGTCTACGCGTTCCTGCTGAGCGCGGCGCTGTTCTTTTTGCTGCCGCTCTACGTGATGCTTGTCACCTCGGTCAAGCCGATGAGCGAGATCCGGCTCGGCAATCTGCTGGCATTTCCCGCGCATTTCACGCTCGACGCATGGAGCGCCGCGTGGCAGTCCGCGTGTACCGGGCTCGATTGCAACGGCATCCGGGTCGGCTTCTGGAACTCGGTGCGCATCGTCGTGCCGAGCACAGTGCTGTCGATCGCGGTCGGCGCGCTGAACGGCTACGCGCTGTCGTTCTGGCGCCCGCGCGGCGCGGGCCTGCTGTTCGGCGTGCTGCTGATGGGCGCGTTCATTCCGGTGCAGGTGATGGTCTATCCGCTCGTGCGCGTGCTGGCGAGCGTGCATCTGTTCAGCTCGCTGCCGGGCATCGTCGTGATTCACACGATCTTCGGCATGCCGGTGATGACGCTGCTGTTCCGCAACTACTACGTGTCGATTCCGCAGGAGCTGTTCAAGGCGGCGCGCGTCGACGGCGGCGGCTTCTGGCGCATCTTCGTGCAGCTGATGCTGCCGATGTCGACGCCGATCATCGTGGTCGCGGTCATCATGCAGGTGACGGGCATCTGGAACGACTTCATTCTCGGCCTCGTGTTCGCGGGCACCAAAAACCTGCCGATGACGGTGCAGTTGAACAACATCATCAATACGACGACCGGCGAGCGCCTCTATAACGTCAACATGGCGGCGACCATTCTGACGTCGATGGTGCCGCTCGCGGTCTACTTCATTTCGGGTCGCTGGTTCGTGCGCGGCATTGCGTCGGGCGCGGTCAAGGGATAGGGCAAGGGCATGACAAACGCGGCTGATGTGGGCAATGCGGTAGGCCACGCACTGGGCAATCCGTTGGGGAATGCGGCAAACGAGGCGGGTGCCGACGCGGCAAGCGTGCCCGGCGTCGCGGACGCGGCGGGCCTCACGAACCCGGCCAACGTCGCGGTGCGCAATCTGACCATTCGCCTCGGCGCGAACACCGTGATCGAGAATCTCGATCTCGACGTGCGCGCCGGCGAGTTCGTCGTGCTGCTCGGGCCCTCGGGCTGCGGCAAATCCACCTTGCTGCATAGCATTGCCGGGCTGATCGACGTGAGCGACGGCAGCATCGAGATCGCGGGCGAGGATATGACCTGGGCCGATCCGAAAGACCGCCGCATCGCGCTGGTGTTCCAGTCGTATGCGCTGTATCCGACCATGAGCGTCGAGCGCAATCTGTCGTTCGCACTGCGCATCAACGGCACGCCGAAGGCGGAGATCGCGCGGCGCGTGGCGCGCGCCTCCGAGATGCTGCAGCTCGGCCCGCTGCTCAAGCGCAAACCGGCGCAACTCTCGGGCGGGCAACGGCAGCGCGTGGCGATCGGCCGGGCGATCGTGCGTGAAGCCGACGTGTTCCTGTTCGACGAACCCCTGTCGAATCTCGACGCCAAACTGCGCACCGAATTGCGCCGCGAACTCAAGCAACTGCATCAGCGCCTCGGCGCGACGATGATCTACGTGACGCACGATCAGGTTGAAGCGATGACGCTCGCCACCCGCATGGCGGTGATGCGCGGCGGCGTGATCCAGCAGTTCGGCACGCCCGCCGAAGTCTACGCGCGCCCCGACAATCTGTTCGTCGCGACCTTCCTCGGTTCGCCCGCGATGAATCTGCTCAAGGGCACGCTGGAGTCGCGCGAAGGGTCGATCGGGTTTTGCGGCGCGCACTGGCGGCTCGACGTGTCGGCCTATGCGTTCAAGAGCGCGCCGCAGCAAGGGCAGCCGTGTGTGCTCGGTGTGCGCGCCGAAGACGTGCGGGTGGGCGAGGGACTCCCCGAGCGTGCAAAAGTTACGCTGGTCGAGCCGATGGGCAACCACCGGGTCATCTGGCTCGACTATCATGGCGAGCAGGTCGCATCGATCGACCAGAGCAAGACACCGGTCGCGCCAGGAGACAGCGTGGCGTTCTCGTTCGACGCCGCGCATGTCTCGCTGTTCGACGACGCGGGCGGCGCGCGGCTGTAGCGCCGGCGAAGGTGTCGTTGGAATCAACATGGTTTGACGGAGATCCGCGTGGCTACTCTCAAGGATGTCGCGGCACTGGCCGGCGTGGGCATGTCGACAGCGTCGCGCGCCATTTCCGGTAAAGGGCCGATCTCGGCCGATGCCGCTGCTCGCGTGCAGGCGGCGATCGAAGCGCTGAACTTCCGTCCGTCGTCGATCGGCCGCGCGATGGCGACGCAGTCGCTCGGCATGATCGGCATTTTCGTGCCGACCTTCTTCGGCTCTTACTACGGCACGATTCTCAAACAGACTGACGCCGAACTGCGCGCGGTGCGCCGTCACGTCGTGGTGGCGACCGGTTGCGGGGAAGTGTCGCCGCGCGAGCAGGCGATCGAGGCAGTGCGTTTTCTGATTGGCCGCGATTGCGACGGCGTGGTGGTGATCAGCCACGATCTGCACGACGACGACCTGAACATGCTGCATCGCATGCATCCAAAGATGGTGTTCCTCAACCGGGCGTTCGACCAGTTGCCTGAAGCGTCGTTTTGCGCCGATCACCGGCGCGGCGGCGAACTGGCGGCGCGCACGCTGCTCGACTACGGACACCGGGACATCGCGGTGATTTCGGGGCCGTTCAGCGCGTCGGACAATCAGGCGCGGCTCGAAGGCTTCTTCGCCGAACTGGCGCGTGACGGCATTGCGCGAGACGACGTCACGCTGATCGAATCGGACTTCTCGCCGGAGGGCGGCTACGCGGCCACGCAGAAGGTGCTCGATTCGAAGCGGCGCGTGACGGGCCTCTTTTGCGCGAACGACACGATGGCGGTGAGTGCGCTCGCGCGCCTGCACCAGGCGGGCATTGCCGTGCCGGACGAGATGTCGGTGATCGGCTACGACGACGATTACTCGGCCGCTTACGCGGCGCCTGGGCTGACGTCGGTGCACATCCCGACCGCGGAGCTGACGCAGAACGCGGTGCGCTGGCTCGTCAACCAGTGCTACCGGACCACGTGGGAGATATTTCGCGAGTTTCCGGTGAGCGTGACGATGCGGGAGTCGATGGGGCGGGCGCCGGGGGCGGGGGCTTCGGTGAAGGCGGAGCGAGCGGGTCGCGTTTCGTAGCGTGTTTGCCTCGTGGGGCCGCTCGTGTGCGGCTCACGGGCGCTTCGGGGGCGCTTCACGTTGCGGCCCTGACGCGTCTTGACGTACGGCAGAAGCGGCTTGCGCGCGTCACGTCCCGCTGCGCAGCGACTCTTCGTAGCGCAGCCGCGCCTCTTCATCGAGCCGCGTATCCTCGAGTTCCTGCAGCACGGCTTCCAGATCGACCGGCGTGGTGTCCTGTTCGACATGACCGGTCAATGTCGTATCGACGTGCAACGCGCCCGCTTCGTACAGCGCCCAGATTTCCTTGCCGTAGCCGGCCTCGAGCAGCGCCGGCGCGAAGCGGCCGAAATACGCGGCCAGGTTGTCGACGTCGCGCTCCAGCATCGCGGGCGCGTCGAGATTGCCCGCGGCATTCACCGCTTGCGGCAGGTCGATGATCACCGGGCCGTCGGCGGCCAGCAGAATGTTGTACTCGGACAGGTCGCCGTGAATCATGCCGGCGCACAGCATCCGCACCACTTCCTTGAGCAGCTGCGCGTGCAATTCGAGTGCGCGTGCTTCGCTCAGATCCACGTCATTCAGACGCGGCGCGACGTTGCCGTCGGCGTCCGTCACCAGTTCCATCAGCAGCACGCCGTCGGTGCAGATGAAGGGCTGCGGCACACGCACGCCCGCGTTAGCGAGTTGGAACAGCGCGTCGACTTCGGCGTTCTGCCACGCCTGTTCCTGCACTTCGCGGCCGTAGCGGCTGCCTTTTTCCATCGCGCGCTGCTCACGGCTGTTCTTGACCTTGCGGCCTTCGCGATAGGATGCGGCCTGGCGGAAACTGCGCTGTTTCGCGTCCTTGTAAACCTTCGCGCAACGGGTGGAATCGCCGCTGCGCACCACGTAGACGGTGGCTTCCTTGCCGCTCATCAACTGCGAGATGACTTCGTCGATCAGGCCTTCTTCGACCAGCGGGAGTAGACGTTTCGGCGTTTTCATGCGGCCGCCGGGGAGCGGTGGGCGGTGCGGCGGCGCAGGGCGGGCGCCTGCGAGGGCGTGTGCGGGGGGATTCGGGTCATGCCGGATTATAAGGGAGACCGACGATGTGGCCGGATGGACGGGTGCCAGGCGGCAAGCGGTGTTCGTCAGGGCGGGTTCGAGGCTGAGGTTGCCGAACCAAAGTTTGCGCACTCGTGCTTGGCGGGCGAACAGCGAGAGCGAAAGACGCGGGCCATGGCGGCGGCTGATGCCCCGGCCCCGGAATCCCTGGAAGCGCTCATCTAATCCCCGCCAGGAGACTGCCGGTGCGGCCGCCAATCTGGCGAGCCGTTCTAAAGCCGCCGTGCCCCTCTCTCTGTAGAAAATCAGCGTTTTTCCGGCGTTTTTTCGCGTGTCCGCGCAGTCCCCGCTTCGAGCATTTGTCAAAAATAGTTGTAATTCTTGGCAACAGTGCTTTGCGGTTTCCCGCATTCAATTTCCATGCAGATCGCTTAAACTCACCAGTAACAATTTGTTACGGGGTGTGTGATGTTGGCCGTTGTTCTGCTCGCCTGTCCAATCTGCATCGTCGCGCTGTTTGGTTTTGCGCGGCATGTGGATCCGCAAACAGGTCACTTCAAGCGTTAATGCCCTGCCGTTGCCGAAGCGGGTGCGCTGGCAGCAGTGTTGCCAGACGATGCCGGCTTGCGGCTGTCTGCTTGCGGTCCTTGCGCTGATTCGCTCCCGGCTTTTTCTCCAGCCGGCGATCGCCTGCTCATCAGGTCTTGCGTTCGCGTGCCGAGTCGCGGCACGATGCACGATGACCTAAGTGTGGGGCACTATCGCGTATGCGAGATTTTCTGGCGAATATCACCGCGCGCGCCGGCGTGCTGAAGGGCGTGCTTCCTCTGAGCCGTGCCGCGGCGGCGCGCGATGCGCTGGCCGGCGTGCAGCTCGCGTCGATGGATATTCCGCAGGTGCTCGGCTACGCGCGCATTGCCGGCATGCCTGCCGTTACCGGGCTTTACACCGTCTTTCTGCCGCTCGTCGCCTTTGCCTTTTTCGGCGCGTCGCGGCATCTGGTCGTGGCCGCCGATTCCGCCACCGCGACGATTTTCGCGAGCCGGCTCTCGACCATGGCGCCCGCGGGCAGCGCCGACTACGCGTCGCTCGCCGCGATGGTCGCGCTGCTCACCGCGGCGTTGCTGCTGATCGCACGGATTTTCAAACTGGGCTTTCTCGCTGATTTCCTGTCGCGCACCGTGCTGGTCGGATTTCTCGCCGGGGTCGGCGTGCAGGTCGGCATCGCGATGCTGGGCGACATGCTCGGCGTGCCGGGCCACGCGGCGCGCAGCATCGATCAACTGACGCTCGTCGTGCGCGAGTCGGCGCGCATCGATCCGCCGACGCTCGCCATTTCGCTGCTGGTGGTCGCCGCGATTCTGGCGTGCAAGCGCTTCCTGCCGCGCCTGCCGGTGCCGTTGATCGCCGTGGCGGCGGGTATCGCGGCAAGCGATCTCTACGGTTTCGCGGCCCGCGGCATCGCCGTGCTCGGGCCCGTGGCGGGCGGCCTGCCGCCACTGCGCCTGCCTTCGGTGACGTGGCAGCAGCTACTCGATCTGGTGCCGGTCGCGGCCTCCTGCTTCGTGATGATCGTCGCGCAAAGCGCCGCCGCGAGCCGCGTGTTCGCCGAGCGCTATCACGAATCCGTCGACACCAACGCCGATCTGCTCGGCATCGCCGCGGCCAACGCGGCGGCGGCGGTGTCGGGTGCGTTCGTGGTCAACGGCAGTCCGACCCAGACCGCGATGGCCGATCGCGCCGGCACGCGCAGCCAGTTCGCGCAGCTCGCGTTCGCGGCGGTGGTGGTCGTGGTGCTGCTGTTTTTCAGCCGCTATCTGCAATACCTGCCGCACTGCGTTCTCGCCAGCATCGTGTTCACGATTGCGATCGGCCTGGTCGATCTGAAGACGCTGTTCGCGATTCGCCGCGAAAGCCCCGGCGAATTCGCACTGGCCGTGTTCACCGCGGCGGCGGTGGTGCTGATCGGCGTCGAGCACGGCATCCTGGTGGCGGTGGCGCTATCGCTGCTGCGGCACGTGCGGCACAGCTACCGGCCGCACACGATGGTCCTCGCGCCCGGCGACGACGGCATGTGGGTGCCGGTGCCGGCCGCGCCCGGCATCCAGACCGCGCCGGGGCTGATCGTCTATCGCTTCGGCGCCGACCTGTTTTATGCGAACGATCATTTCTTCGTCGACGATACCCGCCGCCTGATCGAAGGGGCGCCGACCGCGGTGCGCTGGTTCGTGATCGACGCGAGCGCGATCACCGATCTCGACTATTCGGCGGCGCGTTCGGTGGGCGAGCTGTGCGAGGCGCTCAAGCGCGGCGGCATCGAAGTGATCTTCGCGCGCGTGAACCGTTATCTGCGCTCGGACATGGACCGGCATGGCATCACGCCGCTCGTCGAGGCGCGCTGTATCTTCGCCACGCTGCATGAGGCGTTGCGCGCGGCGGGCGTCGAGAAGCCGGACGCGCAGGTGAAGCACGAGTCGTAGCGAAGGGGGCTGTCGGCGTTAGCGGGGCGGCGCGTCGTCGTCGAAAAAATAGCCGATGAAAACGCAGGCGCCGGCGGCCGCGAGGCCCAGTGCCGCCACCGTTGCGGCGAGCGCTCTGCCGTGCCACAGGCCGTCGAACCATTGATGAAGCTGTGCCATCAGCACCGCCGCATTGCCGCCGATGCGCTGCAATTCGATCTGATAGCGCGGATCGACGGCGCTGTAGCGCGCGAGCGCGTCATCGGGCGGGGCGGCGCTCGTATAGATCAGCGCCGCCGCGATCAATGCGCCGATCAGCACGGCCGCGCCCGCCCGATACCAGCGCTTTTGCCAGGGCGTGCGTCGTGCCGCCGGGTTCATCCTGTTGCTGCCGCTCATCGTGTTCACTGGTCCGCGTCGGTCTTTCACGGCATCAGTATCGCAGAGCGGCGGCGCGCGCCGAAGGCGGCTAGCTTTTCGAGCTCAGCAGCTTGATGCCCGCAATCGCGAACATGACGGCGAGCGAGCCATCGAGCCAGCGCCGGATCGCCGCGTAAATGCGGCGGGCGGACTCGGTCGAGAACAGCACCGCGTAGCTGCTGAACACCGTGACGCCGATCACCATGCAGCCGAGCACGACCGGCATCACGTGCGACGCTCCGCCCGCGGGCGACATGGCCAGCGAAACGATCGACAGCCAGACCAGCACCGCCTTCGGATTGGTGAGATGCAGCAGCAGGCCGCGCAGATAGAGGCGCTTGAGCGGCTCGTCGGGCCGCGCGGCCGCGGCGGGCAATTTGCCGGCGCTGAACGCGGAACGCGCGGACT
This sequence comes from Paraburkholderia strydomiana, assembly GCF_046030495.1. Taxonomy (GTDB): domain Bacteria; phylum Pseudomonadota; class Gammaproteobacteria; order Burkholderiales; family Burkholderiaceae; genus Paraburkholderia; species Paraburkholderia strydomiana_A. Next base: position 177,779 of record NZ_JAQQCJ010000006.1, on the reverse strand, counting down.
TGAAGCCGAGCCACAGCAGATAGACGCCGCCGGCAATCCTGATCGCCGTCAGACATTCCGAGTAAGTGGCGAGCACCGCCGACAAGCCGAGCGACGCCAGCAACGCCCACGAGAACGAACCCGACACCACGCCGAGCGCGAAAGTCAGCGCGGAGCGGCGGCCCGAGCTCATCGCCAGCGACATGATCGCGAGATTGCTGGGCCCCGGGCTCGCGGTGCCGACGAAGTAGGCGCTGTAGGCGATCAGGACATCGGCGCTGAGAAAGGGGCTGGCGATCATGGGCGGGCACTCGGTGACGGGCGGGTTCGGCGACGCACGGGGCGGGGCGCGTAGGCGGATCGGGTTCGCGATTCAACGTGTGAGCTGATGGGCGAGCGATGATTCTGCGCGCGCTGGCGCAGGTCTTACAGATACAGTTGAAGGTCCGCGCGACAGGACAATCGGCAACGCCAGGCCCTGCATCAAACCCTACGCCCGCCAGCGGCCACACCAACACACTCCGCCAACACATCCGCCACCGCCTGCCGGCTATGCCGCGGCCGCTGCACGAGCCCGATCTCGCGCTGGAACGTCGCGTCGCCCAGTTCGAGCGCGGCGACGCTCGCGGGCCACTTGCCGAGCCCCGCCGTATTCGGAAGCAGCGCCACGCCGATCCCACGCGCGACCAGTTGCACGATCGCCTGTAATTCGTCCAGTTCGATCGCGTCGCGCACGTTCAGCCGCGAGCGCCGCAAAAAACGCTCGACCAGCCGGCCGCCGAACGACGTGCGGTCATAGCGGATGAACGGCTCGCTCCTGAGCAGCTCGCGCCAGGAACGCGTCCCGCGCGCGAGCTTTTTCGGCACGAGCAGCACGAACGGCTCGCTGACGAGCGTGCGCCATTCGAGTTCGGACGGCAGCGCGAACGGCGGCTTGATGATGACGGCCAGATCGAGTTCGCCGGAATCCACCTGTCCCAACAGACCCAGCGACACGCCCGGCACCACGCGAATCCGCCAGCCGGGCCGGTCGTCGCGAAAGCGGGCGAGCGCGTCGGTGAGAAACGACACTTGCGCGGACGCGATCGCGCCCACCCGCAGCATGCCGCTTTCCGCCGCGACCGCACCGCGTTCGGAGAGCCGCGCGTAGAGCGTCATCATTTCCTCGGCGAGCGCGAGCGTTTCGCGGCCGGCGTCGTTGAGCGTCGCGGAGCGGCCGGTGCGGTCGAACAGCGCGAAGCCGAGTTCCGCTTCGAGCCGCTGCATCTGCGCGCTGACCGCCGATTGCGTGAGGCCAATGCGCGCGCCCGCGCCGGAAAACGTGCCGTACTGGCTGACGGCGAGGAAGGTCTTGAGCTCGCTGAGCATGATCGATTAATCGAAATGGGTGATGGTCAGGTCAAATATATATCGTTTTTCACCACTTTTGGTTATGGTTAAAATCTGCACTGAGCGTGGCCTCACGCGTGCCACCTGTGCGGCGCCACGTCAATTGCACCCACCCCCACTTCCAGTCAGCGAGTTGTCCATCATGAGCGTTGTCGAAAACGTTGTGCCGCCGTTCCATCTGGCGTTTCCTGTTCACAGCATCGCCGCTGCCCGCGAGTTCTACGGCGAACTGCTGGGCTGCCCCGAAGGCCGCAGCTCGGATGAGTGGGTCGATTTCAACTTCTACGGCCATCAGATCGTCGCACACCTCGCACCGGAAGAGACCGGCCACCGTCAAACCAGTAAGGTCGACGGCGATGCGGTGCCGGTGCGCCACTTCGGCGCGGTGCTGTCGATGGAACAATGGCAGGCCGCCGCCGACAAACTGAAGCGGGCGGGCATCGACTTCATCATCGAGCCGCATGTGCGCTTCAAGGGCGAAGTCGGCGAGCAGGCGACGATGTTCTTTCTCGATCCGTCGGGCAATGCGCTGGAGTTCAAGGCGTTTGCCGATATGTCGTCGCTGTTCGCCAAGTAAGCCGTCACGAACCACCACCGCGCGCGTCGAAAGAAAACCGGCCGACCTCGAAAGGGGCGGCCGGTTTTTTTCATCTGACATGTGGTGCAAAGCGCGTTGCGCCTCGCAACGTATTTGCTTTGCACAAATCAATCTGAAAGCATGTTTCCTATTATTTCCGCGTGCCGCCACGTATCGCGCGACGCAACGTGCCGGCAACAGGGCGCATCTTTTCTCAACAAACGTTTGCTTGTCGCCAAATGCCGGCGTGTTTTGAAACGCCGCATCGGCTTACGCTTTCCTTCCTGACATTTGTGCCATTTTCGCGCCATGCAGGCGTTGGCGCTATCGATCTAGCATACGCGCTACTTACCCATCTCTTACCTGCATTTTCTCGGGCGCGTTTCAATGTGGATCGTCAACGTAGCGCTTAAACGGCCATACACGTTCATCGTGATGGCCATTCTGATCTTGCTGGCGACGCCATTCGTGCTGTTCACCACGCCGGTCGACGTGCTGCCGGAAATCAATATTCCGGTGGTCAGCATCATCTGGACGTATACGGGTTTGTCAGCCGAGGACATGGCCAACCGCATCACGTCGGTCAACGAGCGCAGTCTGACCACCACGGTCAACGACATCGAGCACATCGAATCGCAATCGCTCGCGGGCATCTCGATCCTGAAGGTGTTCCTGCAGCCGAACGCGAACATCCAGACCGCGATCGCGCAGACCGTGGCCGTCGAACAGGCGCAGCTCAAGCAGATGCCACCGGGCGCGACCGCGCCCCTGGTGATCAGCTATTCGGCCTCCAGCATTCCGGTGATCCAGCTCGGCCTGTCGAGCCCGAAGCTCTCGGAGCAGGATCTCAACGACACCGCGCTGAACTTCCTGCGCCCGCAACTCGTGACGATTCCGGGCGCGGCGGTGCCGTATCCGTACGGCGGCAAGTCGCGTCTGATTTCGGTCGACCTCGACACGCGCGCGTTGCTGGCCAAGGGGCTGACGCCGACCGACGTGGTCAACGCATTCAACGCGCAAAACCTGATTCTGCCGACCGGCACGGCCAAGATCGGGCCGAAGGAATACACGGTCAATATGAACGGCTCGCCGGACACGCTCGACGGGCTCAACAATATTCCGGTGCGCACCCTCAACGGCGCGACGACCTATCTGCGTGAAGTCGCGCACGTGCGCGACGGCTACTCGCCGCAAACCAACATCGTGCGGCAGAACGGACGGCGCGGCGTGCTGATGTCGGTGATGAAAAACGGCAACGCCTCGACGCTGTCGATCGTCGACACGTTGAAAGGGCTGTTGCCGAGCGCGCGTGCCGCGTTGCCGCCGGACCTGAGCATCACGGCGCTGTTCGATCAGTCGGTGTTCGTGAAAGCGGCCGTGCAGGGCGTGGTGCGCGAAGCGCTGATCGCCGCCGCGCTAACCGCCGCGATGATCCTGCTGTTTCTCGGCAACTGGCGCAGCACCTGCATCATTGCAATCTCGATTCCGCTGTCGATCCTGTCGTCGCTGATCGTGCTGCATGCGCTCGGGCAGACCATCAACATCATGACGCTCGGCGGCCTCGCGCTGGCGGTCGGGATTCTCGTCGACGATGCGACCGTGACGATCGAGAACATCGAACGGCATCTGCATATGGGCACGAATCTGCACGATGCGATTCTCGACGGTGCGGGCGAAATCGCGATTCCCGCGCTCGTCTCGACGCTGTGTATCTGTATCGTGTTCGTGCCGATGTTCTTCCTGACCGGCGTGGCGCGCTATCTGTTCGTGCCGCTCGCCGAAGCGGTGGTGTTCGCGATGCTCGCGTCGTACATCCTGTCGCGCACGCTGGTGCCGACGCTCGCGATGCTGCTGATGGGTCACGCGCACAAGCCGAAAGCCGATGCGAAGCCGAATCTGTTCACGCGCGTTTACCGGCGTTTCGATAGCGGTTTCGAGCGTATGCGATCCGCGTACATCGTGATTCTCAGCAGCCTGCTGGTGCGCCGCGGCAGGTTCGGCGGCGTGTTTCTCGGCTTCTGCATCGTCTCGATGGGTCTGGTCTTCGTGCTTGGCGAAGACTTCTTCCCGACTGTCGACGCGGGCGATATCCGTCTGCACTTCCGTGCGCCGACCGGCACGCGTATCGAGGAAACCGCGCGTCTGGCCGACGAAGTCGAGAAGGTGATCCGCGAGGTCGTGCCGCCGAAAGAACTCGGCACGATTCTCGACAACCTCGGTTTGCCGTATAGCGGTATCAACCTGTCGTATAGCAACGCGGCCACGATCGGCACGTTCGACGGCGAGGTTCAGATCGCGCTGAACGAAGACCACAAGCCGACGCAGATGTACATGGACAAGCTGCGCACCATCCTGCCGCAGCGCTTTCCGGGCGTGGAGTTCTTCTTCCAGCCGGCCGACATCGTCACGCAGATTCTCAACTTCGGCTTGCCTGCCGCCGTGGACGTGCAGATTTCCGGCGCGAACCAGCAGGGCAACCTGGAGGTCGCGCGCAAGTTGCTGAAGCAGGTGCGGGTGATTCCGGGCACGGTCGACACGCATATCCAGCAAAAACTGGACGAGCCGGTCATCAATCTCGACATGGATCGCACGCGTTTGCAGCAGCTCAATCTCAGTGCGAACGATGTCGCGCAGAACGTGCTCATTTCGTTATCGGGCAGTTCGCAAACGTCGCCGGGATTCTGGATCAACAACAAGAACGGCGTCGAGTACAAGGTGGCGGTGCAGACGCCGCAGTATCAGGTGTCGTCGATGGACGAAATGTTGCGTACCCCGGTGTCGGGTTCGGCCACCGGGCCCACGCAGCTGCTCGGCAACCTGGTGCGGGTCTCGCCGCAAAACCAGTTCGCGGAGGTCTCGCACTACAACATCAGGCCGGTGATCGACCTGTACGTGAGCGTCGAGAAGCGCGATCTGGGCAGCGTGGCCAATCAGGTCGACAAGCTCGTCAATAACGTGCGGGCGTCGCTGCCGCGCGGCAGTCAGATTGTCGTGCGCGGCCAGGTGCAGACCATGCGCAGCTCGTTCTTCGGCCTCGGCCTGGGCGTGGCGGTGGCGATCGTGCTGGTGTATCTGCTGATCGTGGTGAATTTCCAGTCGTGGGTCGATCCGCTGATCATCGTCAGCGCATTGCCGGCGGCGCTCGCGGGCATCGTGTGGATGCTGTTTCTGACCGGCACGCATCTGAGCGTGCCGGCGTTGACCGGCGCGATCATGACGATGGGGGTGGCCACCGCCAACAGTATTCTGATGGTCGCCTTCGCGCGTCAGCGCCTCACCGCCGGTGCGCCGCCGCTCACGGCCGCGCTCGAAGCCGGCGCGAGCCGGATTCGCCCGGTGCTGATGACCGCGTTCGCGATGATCATCGGCATGATCCCAATGGCGCTCGGTCTCGGCGAAGGCGCCGAGCAGAATGCGCCGCTCGGCCGCGCGGTGATCGGCGGCCTGCTGTTCGCGACGGTGTCCACGCTGTTCTTCGTGCCGGTCGTGTTCGCGGGCATCCATACCCGCCTCGCGCGCCGTCATCACAACGACGACGGGGATCAAGCGGGTCATGGCGGCGACAACGGCGACGAAGGCGACCAGAGCGACCAGGGTAAGAACGGCAATAGCGGCAACGGCAACGACCACCCCGACGGCCCCGCGCCGGACCACGGCGGTGCTCCCCGGCCCGCATCAAGTTAAATGACGGCTGACTGAGATGGCTGACTGAGATGACCGAAAAAACACATGCATCGCTGGCGATCCCCTCGCGAGAAACCGAAGGAGGGCACGCGCTGCCGCCGCGCCACCGTGAATGGAAGCGCGCGAAGGTCGCGCTCTGGATCGTGCTGGCGCTGCTCGCGCTGGGCGCCTTGCGCACCGTGATCGCGAACGGGCTGCAAAACCGCTCCGTCGAGGCGACCACGCAGCAGAACGCCATTCAGTACGTGGACGTGGTGAGCCCGAAGCAGACCGAGGGCGGCGGCAACACGCTCTTGCCGGGCACCTTGCGCGGCTATGTCGAGTCGCCGATCTACGCGCGCTCGACCGGCTATCTGCTGCACTGGTACGCCGACATCGGCGCACGCGTGAAGCAGGGTCAACTGCTCGCCGAACTCGATACGCCCGAGATCGATCAGGAGCTCGCACAGGCCTTAGCCCAGCGTCAGCAAACCAGTTCGAGCCTCGGTCTCGCGAAAAGCTCGCTGGAGCGCTGGCAGCAACTGCGGCAACGCGATGCGGTTTCGCAGCAGGAACTCGACGAGCGGCAAAGCACTTATACGCAGGACGTCGCCAACCTCGCCGCCGCCGATGCCAACGTCAAGCGCCTGCAGCAGCTCGAATCGTTCAAGCGGATCGTCGCGCCGTTCGCGGGCGTGGTCACGCAGCGCAATGTCGACGTCGGCGATCTGATCGACGCGGGCAGCGGCACGAGCCGCGCGCTGTTCGCACTCGCGCAGTCGGACCCGTTGCGCGTCTATGTGCAATTGCCGCAGGCGTACGCGCAGAACGTGTCGGTGGGGCAGAAGGTGGTGGTCACGCAGGCGGAATTGCCGGGCCAGCAGTTTCACGGCACCGTCACGCATATTTCCGGCGCGATCGACGTGCCGACCCGCTCGCTGCAGATCGAAGTGACGCTGCCCAATCCCGACGACAAGCTGCGTCCCGGCGCATACGTGCAGGTCGCGGTGCCGGCGGCGGCGCATGCGGAACTGTCGGTGCCGGGCAACGCGCTGCTGTTTCGCGCGGAAGGTCCGCGCATCGCGGTGGTCGATGCAAAGGGCAACGTCGAACTGCGCAAGGTCGTGATCGCGCGCGACCTCGGGCAGACGCTCGAAATCGAAAGCGGCATCGGGCTGGATGACAGGATCATCATCAACCCGAGCGATTCGATCGCGGACGGCGATCACGTGCAGGTCACGCAGCCGCAGAAGAGCGGCAAGGAGGCGTCGTGAAGTTCGCGGGTCCGCGCCGGGCGCTCACCGCTATTGCGAGCGTAGCGGGTGTCACGTTGTTGGCCGCGTGCACGGTCGGCCCGGACTATCAGCGCCCGCAAGCCGAGGTGCCGCCGACCTGGCGCACCGATTCGTACTGGCGCGTGGCCGCGCCGTCGCATGCGCCGATTTCGCCGGACTGGTGGAGTGCATTCGGCGATCCGATGCTGGCCACGCTCGAAACCCAGGCGCTCGCGCAGAACCAGACGCTGGTCGCGGCGAGCGCGCACTACGAGCAGGCTCGCGCGACGCTCGCGAATACCAGCGCGCAACGCGTGCCGGAAGTGGATTTCGGCGCAACGGCTTCGCGCTTCAGGATTTCGCAGAACCGGCCGCTGACCAACTACGCGACGCCGACTCAATCGACCGTGCAGAACAGTGTGCAACTCGGGCCGACGATCAACTACGACACCGATCTATTCGGCCGGATACGTCGCGAAGTGGAAGGCGCCACGGCTTCGGCGGAGCAATCGGCGGATGATCTGGCGAATGCGCGGCTCGTGCTCACCACCGACCTCGCCACTGACTATTTCTCGCTGCGCGAGCTCGATGCCGAGATCGACGTGCTGAACCAGTCGGTGAAGCTGCAGCAGAAGGCGCTCGACTACGTCACGTCCGAGCACGACCTCGGTTCAGTGTCGGGCCTCGAAGTGCTGCAGCAGAAGTCGCTGCTCGACTCGACGCAGGTACAGGCTCAACTGCTGCTGAATCAGCGCGCGCAGTTCGAACATGCAATCGCCGCGCTGGTCGGCGTGCCGGCCCCGCAGTTCGCGATCGAACCGAAGGTGCTCGACGCGAAGGCGCCCGCAATCCCGCTCGGCGTACCGAGCGACGTGCTGCAACGCCGCCCGGACATCGCCTCGGCGGAACGCGCGATGGCGGCGGCCAACGCGCAGATCGGCGTCGCCAAGGCGGCGTTCTTTCCGAGCCTGACGCTGACGCCGGGCATCGGCTGGGAGAGCACGCAGTTCGCCAGCTTGCTGAGCGCGCCCACGCTGATGTGGACGCTCGGCGCGACGGTCGGCCAGGTGCTGTTCGACGGCGGCCGCCGCGCGGCCAACGTCAAGTTCGCGAGCGAAGGCTATCAGGCCACCGAGGCCACCTACCGGCAGACCGTGCTCGACGCGTTCCAGCAGGTGCAGGACGGCATCACGGGGCTATCGGTGCTGGACGGCGCGGCGAAGCAGTCGCACGAAGCGGTGGGCGATGCGCAGCGCCTGTTGTCGCTTGCCACCGACCGCTATTCGGGCGGCCTCGTGGCGTATCTCGACGTGATCACCGCGCAGCAGTCGCTGCTGAACAGCGAGCGCCAGGACGTGCAGATTCACGGCCAGCAGATGACCTTGTCGGTTGCGCTGGTGAAAGCGCTCGGCGGCGGCTGGGAGGCCGGCGCCGATCTCGCGGGCATGTCTCACGACACTCGGCACGACGCTCGGGACGACGCTCAGCCCGCCGCTCAGGAGGCGATGGCTCCCGCAAGATGAGCCGCCGGTTCATGATGCATCCGCGCACGCAGGAGGAATTCGAGGGCGTTTCGTATAATGGACACTCAAGGGGACGCGCATGAAATTGCTGATTGTTGAAGACGAGCACAAGGTGGTGGACTACCTGCGCTCCGGTTTGACAGAGCAGGGCTGGGTCGTCGACGTCGCGCTGGACGGCGAGGAAGGCATGCATCTGGCCACCGAGTTCGATTACGACGTCATCGTGCTCGACGTGATGCTGCCCAAGCGCGACGGTTTCAGCGTGCTCAAGGCGCTGCGCATGCGCAAGTCGACACCGGTCATCATGCTGACCGCCCGCGACCACGTGAACGACCGCGTGCGCGGCCTGCGCGAAGGCGCCGACGACTACCTGACCAAACCCTTCTCATTTCTCGAACTGGTGGAGCGGCTGCATGCGCTGGCGCGCCGCACGCGTTCGCAGGAATCCACGCTGATTTCGGTCGGCGATCTGTTCGTCGATCTGATCGGCCGGCGCGCGACGCGCGACGGTGTGCGCCTCGACCTGACCGCGAAGGAATTCCAGCTGCTTAGCGTGCTCGCGCGTCGGCAAGGCGACATTCTGTCGAAGACGGCGATCACCGAACTCGTCTGGGACGTCAATTTCGACAGCCACACCAACGTGGTCGAGACCGCGATCAAACGATTGCGCGCGAAGCTCGACGGCCCGTTCCCCTCGAAACTGCTGCACACCGTGCGCGGCATGGGCTACGTGCTGGAAGTGCGCGAGGAGGCTGAATCGTCATGAACCGTTCGATCGCCCGCCGCCTCGCATCGATGTTCGCGCTCGTCGCGCTGTTCGTGTTCACGCTGATCGGCACCGGGCTGTTTCTGGTGCTGCGCACGCAGCTCGAGCATCACTTGCGCGAGTCGCTCGACGATCGCACGCAGATCGCCCGCATCATCGTCTATCACGCGGTGACGCCGGAAAAATGGCGCATGGCCCGCGAAAAACTCACCGACATGACGCCGCACGACAGCAGCACCGTGTACTCGGTGTCGAGCATGGATCCATCCTACAACTACGGCAAGCTGGTCGACGGCCCCGTCGTGAAGGAATGGCCCGGCGGCTACACGCGCGTGACTCCGCCCGGGGGCGGCCAGGACATGCTCACGTTCACGCAGACCATTCCCGCTTACGGCACGCGCCCGCCAGTGCAATTGCAGGTGGCGTCGAGCTACTCGCCGAATGTGCGCACGATGCGCGTGTTCGGCTCGGCGCTCGCCGCACTGTCCGCGCTGGGTAGTCTCGCGGTGCTGCTGCTCAGCTATTCGGTGACGCGCCTCGGGCTCGCGCCGCTCACGCGGCTCACGCGCGATGCGTCCGCCGTGAGCCCGAACAACCGTTCGCAACGTCTGAACACGGCGTCGCTGCCGCTCGAACTGAACGATCTCGCGAACACCTTCAACGGCGCGCTCGAACGTCTGGACGGCGCGTATGGCCGCCTCGAATCGTTCAACGCGGACGTCGCGCACGAACTGCGCACGCCGGTGACGATCCTGATCGGGCAGACCGAAGTGGCGTTGACGCGCAACCGCTCGGTCGACGATCTGCGTCATACGCTGCAATCGAATCTCGAAGAGTTCGAGCGCATGCGCGCGATCATCAACGACATGCTGTTCCTCGCCCGCGCCGATCAGGGCGAGCGCGCGACGGGGCTGATCGAGGTATCGCTGGCCGCCGAGGTTGCGCACACGCTGGAGTTTCTGGAGATTCCGCTCGAAGAAGCGCGCGTGTACGCGAATTTGCTGGGCGATGCGCAGGCGCGCGTGAACCGCTCGCTATTCGGCCGCGCGTGCGCGAATCTGTTGATGAACGCGATCCAGCATTGCGAGCCGGGCGCGACGATCAAGGTGACGATCGTGCGCAACGGCGATCAGGTGCGCGTCGCGGTGGCCAACCCCGGCGAGCCGATTGCGCCGGACGTGCTCGAACATCTGTTCGACCGCTTCTATCGCGCGGAAGTCTCGCGCACGAACAGCCGCGAAAACCATGGGCTCGGGCTGGCGATCGTGAAGGCGATTGCGGAGATGCATCGCGGCACCGTGTCGGCGCACAGCGAGCTGGGGATCAACACGTTTGCGTTTTCGGTCGCGGTATCGCAGATCGGCGGCGACGCGCAGATCGCACGCCCGAATGGCCCGAATGCCGGCGTGACGGTCGAGGGCGGTTACTCGTCGCTGGCGAAAGGCAAGTCGGCCTGAACCGGCACACGCGGCTTCAGCGCTTGCGCGTTGGCGGGCGTCAAGGCGCTCACGCGCACGCCGAGCAGGCGCAGCTTGCGATTCAATTCCACTCGCCGCAGACACTCGGTCGCCGCGCGGCGGATTTCGATGGCGTCCGCGGTCGGCTCGTCGAGCGTCAGATCGCGCGTGACCGTGCGGAAATCGTCGTAACGCAGTTTGATGCCCACGGTCCGGCCCACATAGCCCTTGCGCACGAGATCTTCCGCGACCCGCACGCATAGCCCGGTGAACGAACTGGACAGCGCAGGGCGGTCGTGGCGCGGATGCAGATCGCGCTCGAACGTGGTCTCGCGGCTCATCGACTTGGGTTCCGATTCGACCACCACCGGCCGCTCGTCATAACCCTGGGCGACCTGCATCAGCCAGGCCGAATAGCTGCGCCCGAAATTGTCCTGCAACATGCCCGCGTCCGCCGCCGCCAGATCGCCGACTGTGGCGAGCCCGAGGGCGGTCAGCTTTTCCGCCGCTTTCGGGCCGATACCGTTGACCTTGCGCACCGGCAGCGGCCAGACGCGCAACGGTATGTCGGCGGGCGTGAGGATCGTTAGGCCGTCGGGTTTGTCGAGTTCGGAGCCGATCTTCGCGAGCAGCTTGTTCGGCGCGACACAGATCGAGCAGGTGAGCCCGGTCGCCTGATTGACGGCCTGCTTGATGCGCGCGCCGATCTCGCTCGACTCGCCCGGCAAGCCCGTCAGATCGATATAGATTTCGTCGATGCCGCGATCTTCGATGCGGTCGGTGAACGCCGCGACCGCCGCTTTGAACAGGCGCGAGTAGTGGCGGTACGAATCGAAGTCGGTGGGCAGCAGGACCGCGTCGGGTGCGAGCGCGGCCGCCTTCATCATGCCCATTGCCGAAAACACGCCGAGCGCGCGCGCTTCGTAAGTGGAGGTGGTGACGACGCCGCGGCCCGCGTAATCGCGCAGCTTCGCGAAGCTGCGGCTACCGTCTTCGAGCGTTTGCGGCGCGGCGTTGCGCCCGCCGCCGATCACCACCGCCTGGCCGCGCAGTTCCGGATAGCGCAACAGCTCGACGGATGCGTAGAACGCATCCATGTCGAGGTGCGCGATGCGACGGACGGGAGAACTCATGGGTGATAACGACGGATGACGGCCACGGCAGCGGACAGTTGATTCGATGCGCGTGCCGTGCTGCCGTGCGGGATGGCCTGCTGCGTCGGGCAGCGGTCAGCGCCGAGACGATTCGCCGCGCGCCCGCTGCCAAACCGTCATATTACCTTGAGTCCCTTGCCGCGTCCGCGCAGGCACTTACTGCTTGATGCCTTCAGCCTGGATGTGCAGCGTGGTCTGCATCTTGAAGCCGTAGGTCTTGCCGAAGTCGATGCCGAAATCGTCGCGGTTGAACGTCGCGGTCGATTCCGTGCCGCACACTTCGCGCTTGAGCATCGGGTTGACGAAGCACTTGAACGATTCGATCTTCAGGTTGACCGGCTTCGTGATGCCGTGCATCGTCAGCGTGCCGATCACTTCCACCGGCTTGTCGCCATCGAAGCGGATCTGCGTGCCCTTGTAGGTGGCAGTCGGGAATTTCGCGGTGTCGAAGAACTTGTCGGTGACGAGTTCCGCGTCGAGCTTGTCATTGCCGATGTCGACCGAGTTCATGTCGATCGTCACGTCGACCGTGCCGGTCTTCGCGGCGCGATCGAGCACGACGGTGCCGCTTGCCTTTTTGAACTTGCCGCGCCAGATCGAGATGCCGCCGAAGTGGTCGGTCTCGAAGCTCGGCGACGTGTGGGTCGGATCGAGCTGATACGTATCGGCTGCCATCGCGTTGAACGACAATGCAGCGGCCAGCGCGCCCGTGGCGAGCAGAAATTGTTTCTTCAAGGTGTACTCCAGGTTTTAGAAAAGTGCTGCGGTGTTTCGGTGTTGTGCGTTACTTCTTTGCCGCGACGAGGTGAAACTTGATGACGACTTCGTCGGCGACGATCGACGTGTCTTTCCATTCGCCGGTGCCGACGTCGAACTGCGAGCGCTTGATCGGCAACGCGCCGTCGAAGGTTTGCGTGGCGCCCTGGCTCGCGATGGCGACCGGCACCACGACGGTTTGCGACTTGCCCTTGATGGTCAGCTTGCCGGTAATCCGGTACTGGTTGCCGCCGGCCGGCGCGATCGCGCTCGACACGAAGGTCGCGGCGGGAAACGCCGCGCTGTCGAACCATTCCTTGCCTTGCGCCTGCTTGTTGTAGTCGTCGGCGCCGAGGTCGTAGCTGCCGGTGTCGATCGACACGTTCGCGCTGCCGGCGGTCGGCTTCGCGGGATCGAAATTCAGTTGTGCGGAGAACTTCCTGAACTTGCCGTCGACCGGCACGTTCATCTGCTTCGTCGTTGCGATGACGGTGCTTTTGCTCAGATCGACGTCGGCGTGCGCGAGGCCCGCGCCGAACAGCGAGAGGGAAGCGAGACCGGCGAGCGTCGCGCGGCGAACAGAGTGAAGACGCATGGTATGAGTAGAGGTTGATTTCATGGTAGTACGCATCCTATCGAACCCGCGTGCATTGATTGCACACCGCGGGGAATTAGATTGCCAATGAGCCGTAGCCAATCGCGGCCACGCTGGCGCCGGTTGCCGCACGGCGCACGGCGTAATCGCTGTGATCGTTACTTGAGGAACGGCATCATCCGGCCGAGCAGCCCGTCGCGATCGACGAACTGATGCTTGAGCGCGGCCAGCACGTGCATGACCACGAGCGTAAGCAGCGTGTAATTGAGCAGCACGTGGAGCGTGCGCAGCGTGGCCTTGAGCGCCTGATCCGGGCCGATGATCGTGGGCAGCGGCACGATGCCGAGATACACCACCTGGATGCCCGCCGCCGAGCTGTAGAAGTAGCCGGACAGCGGAATCGCCAGCATCAGCAGGTACAGCAGGCCGTGCACCAGATGCGCGGCCGCCTTCTGCCACGTGGGCGTGGCGTGGTCGAGCGGCGGCGCGCGGTGGCTCGCGCGCCACAGCAGGCGCAGCACGGCGAGCACGAATACGGTCACGCCGATCCACTTGTGCCATGAGAAGTACTTCAGCTTGGTGGGCGTGAAGCCGGGGATATCGGTCATGATCCAGCCGATATAGAAGCCGCACACGATCAGCACCGCGATCAGCCAGTGCAGCGCAATGGCGCCGCCGTTGTAGCGGTCTTTATTACCGGACGGATGTGATGGCATGTTTGTGCTCGTGGATGGCGAGGTCTTGCGTGGATGTCGCGTGTGAATGCGGATGGTAGGGAGGCCGATGAAAACTGAATAGACGGGCGCAAGGGAACAGATTGTTGTGGCGGTGACGCTAATGTGATTGAAATACGCTCGCGCTGTGGTAATTTTCCGGCTGACTCGCAATGAGGAACGACCACCGATGACCAGTACTGGAAAGCAATCCGCCGCGCTCGGCGCGGATTTTTTGCGGCACGAGTTGCAGGAAGCGGCGCCTCGCGCGACGGGCGTCGAAGGTTACATGGAGCACGATGCGGCCGTCTACCGGACCCTGCTCGAATCGACCCGGGCGATTCCGTGGAAGATCGACTGGGCCAGCATGGAGTTCGCCTATGTCGGTCCGCAGATCGAAGCCCTGCTGGGCTGGGCGCCGTCGAGCTGGAAGAACGTGCAGGACTGGGCCGCGCGCATGCATCCGGAAGACCGCGACAAGGTGGTCGAGTTCTGCGTCGCGCAGTCGAAGGCCGGCACCGATCACGAAGCGGACTACCGCGCGCTGACGAGCCGCGGCGAATACGTGTGGCTGCGCGACGTGGTGCACGTGGTGCGCGACGAACGCGGCGAGGTGTCGGCGCTGGTCGGTTTCATGTTCGACATCAGCGAGCGCAAGAAGACCGAAGAGAAGCTGGCCGCGTTGCAGCGCGAACTCGAAGCGCTGTCGTTCAAGGACGGCCTCACGTCGGTCGGCAATCGCCGCGAGTTCGACGCGGTGCTGCAACGTGAATGGAGTGCTGCTCAGCGTCATGGTTCGCCGCTGTCGCTGATCATGGTCGACGTCGATTTCTTCAAGTCGTACAACGACTATTACGGACACGTGCAGGGCGACGCATGCCTGAAGCGGATTGCCGGCGTGCTGAGCGACGCGGCGCGCGAGGCGGCCGAGCGGTGCCGCGGCCTGATCGGCGCCGCGAAGATCCCGCATGAGCGCTCGCCGTTCCGCCAGACCGTGACCGCGAGCTTCGGCGTAGGGAGCGTGATTCCCGCAGAAGCGGGCGATCCGCTCGCGTTCGTCAATTTCGTGGATACGCAACTGTATCGCGCGAAGGACAACGGGCGCGACTGCATCGCGGCGGGCAAGCCGGCCGGATGAGCACGCGGGCGCAGGCGCCGGCATGGGCAGACCTGCTGGCGCTGGCGCACGCCCGGGGCTTCGGCATGACGCCCCTGTGTTCGCACCCAACTCATTATCCAGGGCCTATGCCGTGAATTCCGTTTTTCTGTCTTGGGGTATCGCCGCCATCGCCACGGCCGGCGTCATCACGCGGCCGTTCAAATGGCCCGAAGCCGTGTGGGCCGTCGCCGGCGCGCTGCTGCTGGTGTCGCTCGGGCTCCTGCCGGTGCACCTCGCGTTCGAGGCGATCGGCAAAGGCACCGACGTCTACCTGTTCCTGTTCGGCATGATGCTGCTGTCGGAGGTGGGCCGCCGCGAAGGTCTGTTCGACTGGGTCGCGGTGCTGGCGGTCAACCACGCGCAGGGTTCGCCGCGCAGGCTGTTCGTGCTGGTGTACCTGGTCGGCGTGGTGATCACCGCGTTTCTGTCGAACGACGCCACGGCGGTCGTGCTCACGCCGGCCGTGTTCGCCGCAGCCAAAAAAGCGAAGACGCCGCCGCTGCCCTTGCTGTTCGTCTGTGCGTTCGTCGCCAACGCGGCAAGCTTCGTGCTGCCGATTTCGAATCCGGCCAATATCGTGCTGTACGGCAATCACACGCCCGCGCTCGGCGCGTGGATGATGCGCTTCACGCTGCCGTCGGTGCTGTCGATCGTCGCGACTTACGTGATGCTGCGCTGGACTCAGCGCGATGCGCTCGCCGGCATCTGCGAGGCGAATCTCGAGGCCGTCGAACTGTCGTCGAGCGGACGCGTCGCGCTGGCCGGCATCGCGGTGACGGCGGGTGTGCTGCTGACGGTCTCCGCCTACGATGTCCCGCTCGGCATGCCCACTGCGATCCTCGGCGCGCTGACTGCGCTGGTCGTGCTGATCCTGGAGCGCAAGTCGCCGCTGCCGATGATCCGCGAAATCTCGTGGAGCGTGCTGCCGCTGGTCGCCGCGCTGTTCGTGCTGGTCGAGATGCTCGATCACACCGGCGTCATCACGGCGCTGGCCACGACGCTGCGGCGCGCGACCGAACACAACGAACTCGCGACGGCGGGTTGGGCCGGCGCGATCATCGCGTTCGGCAGCAACCTGATGAACAATCTGCCAGCCGGGCTGATCGCCAGTTCGACGGTGCTGCAGGCGCAGAGCCCGGAGCGGGTGATCGACGCGCTCCTGATCGGTGTCGATCTCGGCCCGAACCTGTCGATCACCGGGTCGCTCGCGACGATCCTCTGGCTCAACGCGATTCGCCGGGAAGGCGAGGACGTGAGCTTTATCAAGTTTCTGAAGGTCGGCGTGCTCGTGATGGTGCCGGCGCTCGTGCTGGCGCTCGGCGCGCGGCTTCTCTTCTGAGCGGCTGACCGGCCGGGCGGTTCGGGCCGAGCATTGCAGGTTCGTCGCTCCTCGGCGTGCGCGTCACCGCTGCGTTGCGGTCGAATCCCGCTGCCGCTCGGTGCGGGTCGTTTCCTCCTCCTCCCTCAGCAAGCGCAGCGTCGCTTCGAGCCGCGCGATGCGCGCCCGTTGCGCCGGCATCATCGACTCGCGGTGCAGCGCGCGTAGACGCTGATGCCAGTACGACAGCGGAAAGCGGTCGCGCGCCGAGATCAACCCGAAGACGACTTCGAGGTGCGCAATTTCCTTGTCTATGTCTTGATGTCCCATCTGATGTGTCCAAAAGAATGCCGATATGGCCGACGGTGTCTGGGAGCTCAGCAAGTGCCATTCCAGCCCGTGCGGCATACGCCGGTGGCGGCTCCCCTCCCGTCGCAACGATTTGTCAGCGGGTTGGTGGACCGCCTGTTCCATGCGGGTGCCAGCAGTCTTTCGCAGTAGTCCATACATTGGACCGGGCACACCTGGCACACGCTCAGCGCGGCATCATCACGACCGGTTGCGCGTAGCTGACGGCGGGAGCTGGCGCGACCGCATAGGTGGTGGGCGGGGGCACGACGACCGTGGTGGTCATCGGCGCGGGCTTGAGCGGCGGCACCGTGACAGCCGCCGTGACGGGCACCGCCACAGGCGCGGCAACCGGAGGCGGCGCCGTCACATACACCGGACTGACCGGCACCGCGTAATAGACCGGCCGCGGCGGCGGCGCGTAGACCACGGCCGCGGGCATATACACGACGACCCTCGCGAATGCCGTCGACGAACAGGCAAGACCGAGGGCGGTAAAAGTAGAGGCACAGACGAGACGAATAGTCACTTGGTACTCCTGAGGCGTGGAGCCGCGCCGCTTCCGACGAAGCGGCGGCTCGAATGGGCCGGATTCGCGTGGAAGCCCGGCCGTTCCGTGAATGCGCTGGTGGCGCTAAGGGTGCCGGCGGCGCATGCGGCGCTTGCGAAGGTCTGCTGCGCCGGCAGACGAAAGATACGCAACGCGCGCGCAAAAACGGCACGACAAACTCATTTCATTCGATGTCACGACGAGACCGCCTGCGATCAGGTGCGCGGCCTCGTATTCGTCTGCTTGAAGCACGTGCTGTGCGTTGTCGGGAAGCCCGAGCGAAGGTACGCGCGATGGCCGCATGAAAGTCCGCCCGGGCGCTCGCGAAAACCCATGACATAACTCGACATGATTCTGCAATTGCCAGCCGGGGGCGCATCCACAAGAATTCGGCCTGTCATCGAAACGGCTCGCGGCATCGGCAGGCGACGCAAGATGGCTCAACCTCAGTCGAAGGAGTCAGTCATGAAAAAGTTGCTCGCCGCCATGCTGCTGTGCTGCGCCTCCACCGTCACGTTTGCGCAGAGCGCCGCGCCGCAAGGTGCGAACCCGCAGCGTATGGAGCGCATGGCGCAGCAGTTGCAAACGCGCTTTTCAAACGCCAACACCACGCACGACGGCAGGCTCACCAGGGCGCAGGCCGAAGCGGGCATGCCGAGGGTCGCGCAGCATTTCGACGAAATCGACACACAGAAGGCGGGCTACGTCACGTTGCCGCAAATCGCGGCATTCATGCAGGAACGCGGGGCAGCGCACTGAGCCGCGCGGGCATTGGCGGGATCGTAGAGGATGGCGCGGTGCAGCGTGCGTGCGGAGCCGCCTTAGCCGCCTTAGCCGCTCGATCCGCTTAATTCGCTCGGGCCGTCAGCGTGCGAAGTTTACGGCTGGCGCGTCGCGCCGCTCACCTGGCGCCGCCGTTTGCCCTTGTCTTGTTCTGTTCTGCTTCGTCTTGCGCTGTGCCGCGCGCGCTGCGCGCCATGCTGTCGAACCATCAGCCGCACCTTGAAGCCTGCAAAAACGCGCGATGAAACTTGCCACGTCCCGCCGCCTGCGCATCGTCAGCGCGTCGCTGATCGTCTCGCTCGGTGCGGCGCTGACCGGTTGCGTGAGCGTCGGCCCGGATTTCAAACAGCCGGACGTGACGCTCGAAAACCAGTGGCTGGAGAGTTTGCCGGGCGGCGTACCGACCGCGCCCGCCGCGCAGGCGGCCTGGTGGACCGCGTTCAACGACCCCGTGCTCACCGCGCTCGAACAGCGCGCCTACGAACGCAACCTGACGCTGCAAGTGGCCGGCCTGCACATCTTCAAGGCGCGCGCGCAGCTCGCGATCAGCGAGCAGAATCTGCTGCCGCAGTCGGGCAGCGTCTCGTTGGGTGCGAGCCATATCGACACGAGCGGCGTCGGGCCAATTCCGCCGGCGCATCTGTGGGCCGAGCATCTGCACGTGAATGCCGGTTGGGAGATCGATTTCTGGGGCAAATATCGCCGGCAGATCGAATCGGACCGGGCGCAGTTGCGCGTGTCGGAAGCCGCGTACGACAACGCGCTGGTGTCGCTGTTCGGCGATGTCGCCAACGCGTACATCGATCTGCGCGCGCTCGAACAGCGCGTCACGGTCGCGCGGGAGAATCTGAAGTCGGTGCAGCAGAGCCTCACGCTGACCCAGGTGCGCTATAAGCGCGGCGCGTCGAGCCAGCTCGATGTCGAACAGGCCGCCACGCTGGTGGCCGAAACCGAGGCGCAGATTCCACCGCTCATCAAGGCGCGTGCGCAGGATCGCGACACGCTGGCGGTGCTGCTCGCCGATCCGCCCAGCGCGGTCGACGCGCAGCTCAAGGGCAGCGCGTCGATCCCGGTGCCGCCGACGCAGATCGACCTCGGCATTCCCGCCGATCTGCTGCGGCGCCGGCCCGACGTGCGCCAGGCCGCGCTCAATGCGGCCGCGCAATCGGCGCTGATCGGCGCGGCCAAGGCGAAGCTGTACCCGTCGTTGTCGTTGACCGGGCTGTTCGGACTGACGTCGGGCGAACAACATGGCATCGGTCTCACGCAATGGGGCAGCAAGACGATCGGCCTCTTTTCCGCGGGCATCACGTTGCCGATTCTCGATCGCAATCAGTTGCAAAACGCGGTGCGGATTCAGGACGCGTCGTTTCAGGAAGCCGTGTTCGATTATCAGAACACGGTGCTGCAAGCGCAGAAAGAAGTGGAAGACGCGATCTCGGGGCTGCGCACCACGCTCGATGCGCTGGCCGCGTCCGCGCGTGCAGCCGATGCATCGCAACGGGCGTTGAAGCTGGCGAATGCGCAGTATCGCTCGGGTTCGGTCACGTACGACACGGTGCTCGACGCATCGCGTTCTGCGTTGCGCGACGGCGATTCGCTCGCGCAGAACCAGGGCCTCGCCGCGCTCGCGGCGGTGTCGCTGTATCGAGCGCTCGGCGGCGGATGGGAGGTCGCGCAGGGGCAGCAGGTGGTCAGCGAACAGGTTGCCGAAGAGATGGCGCGGCGCACGAACTGGGGGAGGCTGTTGAATCCGCCCGCGAATTCGCCGCTCGCGCGCGCGAGTGGAGGGCGGCCTGAGAATGGGAAATAAGAACATGGCGAATGACGACATTGAGCATCACGGTGTGGTGGGGACGTATGGGAGGGCAAGGGTTGAAACGGAACGTGGCACGAGGGGCAAAGCGCATGCGCGGCCCACCACGATACCCAACGCAGCACCCGCCATGCGGCTCACCGCCGCACTCTGCCTCGCACTCGCGATGACCCTGGCCGCCTGCCGCGACGGTAACGCACCGACGTCCCAAACTGCGTTGCCGCAAGTCACCGTGACACGGCCGCTCGCCCGCCAGGTACGCGAACAGATCGATCTGAACGGCACGGTCGCGCCATCCGCCACGGTCACGCTGGTGGCGCGCGTGCAAGGCACGCTGAAGGAAATCGGCTTCACCGACGGCGCCTATGTGAAGGAAGGGCAGTTGCTGTTTCGCATCGAGCCGGATACTTATCGCGCGCAACTCGTGTACGACCAGGCCGCGCTCGATAACGCCGAACAGGAATTGACGCGCCAGAAGCAGCTCACGTCCGACAACGCGACCTCCGAGTCGACCTTGCAGAAAGCGCAGACCACGCGCGACCAGGCGATAGCCAAGCGCGACATGTCGCGCATCAATCTCGGCTACACGGAAATACGCGCGCCGTTCGCGGGCCGCATCGGCGCACGCGCTTTCGACGCCGGTAACGTGGTCGGCGCGTCGGACTCCGCGAAGCTCGCCACGCTCGATCGCATCCAGCCGGTCTATGTGAATTTCACGCTGAACGAGCGCGACGCGAACCGCATTGGCCTCTTCACGCGGCCGCCGCGCATGGTGCGCGTCAACGTCCTCGGCGCGCCCGCCGCTCCAGGCGAGAACGCCGCGCTCGAATTCGTCGATACGCGGGTGGATGCCGACAGCGGTACGCTCAGACTGCGCGCCGACATCGCGAACCCGGACGCGCATCTGATTCCGGGCATGTCGGTCGAAGTGCATATCCCCGCCGGTGCGCCGCACGACGTGCTGCTGGTGCCCGACACCGCGTTGCTGCGCGAACAGGCCGGCGCGTTCGTGCTGATCGTCAACGGCGCGGGCGTGATCGAGCGGCGCACGGTAACGGCGGGCGGGCTGTTCGGCGCGCTGCGCGCGATTACGGCGGGCCTCGACGCCAACGACCGGGTCGTGACCGGCGGCGCGCTGGCGGTGTCGCCCGGCGTCAAGGTGCAGGTGATCGCCGCCGCCGCGCAGGGACGCTCATGATCCGCTTCTTTGTCGAGCGGCCGGTCTTTGCCAATGTGATCGCGTTGATCGTGATGTTGCTGGGCGCGGTCGCGCTCATCAATCTGCCGATCGCACAATATCCGCCGATCACGCCGCCCACCGTGCAAGTGGTCGCGCGCTTCCCCGGCGCGAGCGCCGCGACGCTGATCAACCGCGTGGCGCTGCCGATCGAATCACAGGTCAACGGTGTGGAAAACGCGCTGTATATGCAGTCGACCAGTACCAACGACGGCACCTATACGCTCACGGTCACGTTCGCCGTCGGCACCGATGTCGACAAGGCCCAGGTGCTGGTGCAGAACCGCGTGCAAGCCGCCACCGCGCAATTGCCGCAAGCGGTGCAGCAGCAGGGCGTGACCGTGCGCAAACGCTCGACCGCGATCCTGCAGCTCTACACGCTCGAATCGTCCGACCCGCGCTACGACTCGCTGTTTCTCAGCAACTACGCGGTGATCAATCTGCGCGACACGCTCGCGCGTTTGCCGGGCGTCGGCGACGTGACCGTGTTCGGCACCGGCCAGTACAGCATGCGCGTGTGGCTCGATCCGCGCAAACTGAGCCAGCGCAATCTGAGCGCCGCCGACGTGATGCAGGCGATCCAGAGCCAGAGCCGGGACGTGAGCGCGGGCCAGCTCGGCTCCGAGCCGAACGCCGGCGGCGCGGCATTCCAGCTCACGGTGACGATGCAGGGCGCGCTCTCCACGCCGGCTGAATTCGACAACATCATCATCAAGGCCGATCCGACCGACGGCGGCCGTTTCGTGCGGATTCGCGACGTGGGGCACAGTGAACTCGGCTCGTCCAGCTACGGACAGTTCTTCAATCTCGACGGCCGGCCCGCGGCGGGCATCGCCATCTATCAGTTACCCGAAGCAAATGCGCTGGAGGTGGGCAATGCGGTGAAGGCGACCATGGCGCGTCTTGCAAAGAACATGCCGCAGGGCATCAGCTACCAGCTGCCGTTCGACACGACCACCTTCGTGCGGCAATCGGTGGTGGACGTTTACAAGACGCTTTTCGAGGCGGCCTTGCTGGTGCTCGCGGTGATCCTGCTGTTTCTGCAGAACTGGCGCGCGATGCTGGTGCCCGCCACGACGATTCCCGTGACTATCATCGGCACGTTCGGCGCGATCTACCTGCTCGGTTTCTCGATCAATCTGCTGACGCTGTTCGCGATCGTGCTGGCGATCGGCATCGTGGTCGACGACGCGATCGTGGTGGTCGAAGGCATCACGCAGCACATCGAGCAGGGCAAGACGCCGAAGCAGGCCGCGATCGACGCGATGCACGAACTGCTCGGGCCGATCGTCGGCATCACGCTGGTGCTGATTTCGGTGTTCCTGCCGTCGGCGTTTCTTGGTGGCGTCACCGGCCAGATGTACCGGCAGTTCGCACTGGTGGTGGTGGCGACCACCGTGATCAGCGCGATCAACGCGGTCACGCTCAAGCCGGTGCAAAGCGTGCGCTGGCTGCGGCACGCGCGGCCCGGCAAGCCGAACGTGGTCTATCGCGTGTTCGACAGGGGCTATGCGCGCGTCGAAAGCGTCTATGTGCGCGTGGTGTCGTGGTTCGTGCAGCGCTGCGGCCTCGCGCTCGCGATTGCGCTCGTGCTCGGCGCGGCGTCCGCCTTTCTGCTGACGCGCGTGCCGACCAGTTTCATTCCGCTCGAAGATCAGGGCTATGTGCTGATTGCCGCGCAACTGGCCGACGCGGCCTCGCTCGAGCGCACCCGCGAGGCGAGCAAACAGATCGAAAAGCGCATCGGCGCGATTCCCGGCGTGAGCCACGTCGTGTCGATCGGCGGCATCTCGCCGCTCGACAACAACGCGTCGCTGCCGAATTCCGCGCTGATCTACGTGACGCTCGACGACTGGGGCAAGCGCGGCAAAGGCGAGGACCTGCGCTCGCTGTATTTGCGCATGAATAACGAACTGGCGACGCTGCCCGATATCCGCTCGGTGGTGATCGTGCCGCCGCCGATCCAGGGCCTCGGCAACAGCGGCGGCGTGCAACTTCAGGTGTTTCTCACCGACGGCACGCAGAACTATCGGCGTTTGCAGGAAGCCACCGACGCGCTGATCGCGAGCGTCGCGAAACGCCCCGAATTGCAGCGCGTGTTCAGCCCGTTCCGCGCCGCGGTGCCGACCGTCGAACTGACGCTGGATCGGGCGAAGGCCGAGTCGCTGCAAGTGCCGGTGGGTAACGTGTTCGATCTATTGCAGGACTATGTCGGGTCCAGCTACGTGAATCAGTTCACCGCGTTCAACCACACGTTCCCCGTGTTCGTGCAGGCCGACGGCGCGTTCCGCCGTCAGACCGACGACATCCGCCGTCTGCAGATTCGCAGCAACAGCAGCCATATGGTCGAACTGGGCACCTTCATCGACGCGCGTCCCAGCATCGGCCCGGCCATTGCGACGCTTTACAACCTCGCGCCGGCCGCGGCGATCAACGGCAATCCGGCGGCCGGCTTCAGCACCGGCGACGCGATCGCCGCATTCGAACAGGAAGCCGCACGCATCCTGCCGGCCGGCATCGGCTATGAATGGACCGCGATGTCGTATCAGGAGAAGCTGGTCGGTAATTCGGCGTACTGGGTATTCGCGGTGGGCGTGCTGCTGGTGTTCTGCGTGCTGGCCGCGCAATACGAGAGCTGGCTGCTGCCGGTGGCCGTGGTGCTCGCGGTGCCGCTCGCCTTGCTCGGCACGGCCGGCACGCTCGCGTTGCTCGGCGCCGCCAACAACCTGTACACGCAGATCGGTCTCGTGCTGCTGATCGCGCTGTCGGCGAAGAACGCGATTCTGATCGTCGAATTCGCGCGGCATCTGCGCGGACGGGGCGTGGGCATCGCCGAGGCGGCGGTGGAAGCGGCGCGGCTGCGTTTCCGGCCGATCATGATGACCTCGTTCGCCTTCATTCTCGGCGTGGTGCCGCTCGTGATCGCGACCGGCGCCAGCGCGAGCGCGCGCCGCTCGCTGGGAATTGCGGTATTTTCTGGCATGCTCGCGTCGACCTGCATCGCCGTGCTGTTCATTCCGTCGTTCTACGTGCTGCTGCAGCGCCTTTCCGAACGGCACGCGGCGCGGCGGACGTCATCCGGGATGTCACCCGACATGCCGCCGGACGCTTAAACCGAGGAGCTTTCATATGGATCGCCCCGCCAAAATCATCGTGCTCGACGACGAAATCGAATTGCGCAACATGCTGCAGCGGTTTTTGCGCGGGCACGGCTTCGACGTGCGCGTCGCCGAGGACGGCAAGCGGCTGGACCGCTATCTGGAGCGCGAGCCGTTCGATCTGCTGGTGCTCGATCTGATGATTGGCGAGGAAGACGGCCTGCAAATCTGCGCGCGTTTGCGCGAGCAGGGCCAGACCTTGCCGATTCTGATGCTGACCGCGAAAGGCGATCCGCTCGACCGGGTGGTGGGTCTCGAAACCGGCGCCGACGATTACCTCGCCAAACCGTTCCTGCCGCGCGAACTGGTGGCGCGCATCAACGCTTTGCTGCGCCGCCAGAAGATGGCGTCGGGCGAGGTCGCCGTGACGTCGCAATGCGTGCGCTTCGGCGACTTCACGCTCGATGTCGGCAAGCAGGAACTGGCGCGCGCGGGCGCGCCGCTGGAGATTCACTCCGCGCAGATGCTGCTGCTGGTCGCGCTCGCGTCGTCGCCGAACCGGCCGGTGAGCCGCGACAACCTGCTCGCGCGCGCGCGGGGCCGCGACCACGATGCGCTCGATCGCAGCATCGACGTGCAGGTGCTGCGCCTGCGGCAGATCGTCGAGGACGATCCCTCGAAACCGCGTTTCATCAAGACCGTGTGGGGCGTCGGCTACATGCTGGCCGCGGACGTCGAGTGATGGCGCGCTCGCTGCTGCGAAGGATGCTGCCGCGCACGCTGCTCGCGCGCAATATCGCGCTGCTGATCGTGCTCGTGATGCTGAGCCAGGTGTGCGCACTCGGCGTGCTGCTTCATTACGTGCAGCGGCCTCGCGTGGAGCGCGCGGCGACCGTGTTCGCGACCTACGTGAGCACGCTCGACGAGCTGCTGGCCGCCACGCCGCCCGCCACGCGCGCCGCGCTGACCGCACGCCTGGACGCGCGCACGCAACCGCCGCCCGAATCCGCCGAAGCGCCGCCGCGCAATCTCGTGCGCGCGTATCGCACTTATCAGCGCAACGTGTTTCTCGACAGCCTGCGCGCGCATCTGCCCGCCGACATGCCGGCGCGCTGGCAGACCGAAGGCGGGCAGCGCCTGTGGATTCGCATGCACGCGCCCGCCGGCGCGCCGCAAACGCCGTACTGGATCGCGTTGCCGATTCCCGAGGACGCGCAGGGCAACGGACTCGAAGCGGCGATTTTCCTGTCGCTCGGTCTGGGCGTGCTGGCCGCGCTGGCCGGCTACGCGATCCAGTTGCACCTGAACGAACCGCTTCAGGAATTGACGCGTGCCGCAGGCCGCGTGAGCGCCGGCGAAATGCCTGCGCCATTGCCGACCGACGGCCCCAGCGAAATCGCGGCAGTGAGCGGCGCGTTCAATCAGATGACCCAGGCGTTACAGGAAGCGGAGGCGACGCGCTCGTTGATGCTGGCGGGCATCTCGCACGACATCCGCACGCCGCTCACCAAGCTGCGCCTTTCGATGGCAATGGCGATGCCGCACGGCAGCGACAGCAGCTTCGTGGTCGCCGCCGAGTCGTATCTGGACCAGATCGAAACGATCCTGCAGCAGTTCATGGACTACGCGGGCAGCGGCGAACGCGAGGCGCCGCAACCCGGCGACCTGAATGCGTTGATCGAACGGCTCGCGGGCGATTTCGCGGGACTCGGGCACGAGTTCGAGCTATCGCTCGCGACGCTGCCGGCGCTCGCGTACCGGCCGATCAGCATGATGCGGCTGTTGATGAACCTGATGCAGAACGCGATCGTGTACGGCGGTAGTGGCCTTGCGGTGCGCACTTGGGCCACCGCCGAGACGGTGACGGTCGCGGTCGGTGACCGCGGCAAGGGGCTCTCGGCGCAGGAGCTGGAGCAACTGAAGGCGCCGTTTCAGCGCGGCCGCAATGCGCGCGCGCATAGCGGCGGCACCGGGCTGGGATTGTCGATCGTCGAGCGGATTGCGCGGCTGCATGGCGGCGGCTTGCAGTTTCATTCGCGCGAGGGCGGGGGGCTGGAGGTTTGGGTGGTGCTGCCGGTGGCGTCCGTTTGACGGCGGGGCGCGCCACGCGATGCGATTCACCGGCGTGTCGACCTCACCGCTGCCGTCACCGCGCTTGCCGGCTCGCGCTGCTCAGCCGCGATCCAGCCACGCATCCAGTCCGACCCGAAACGCCACACCTGCGATGACCGGCACGGTCATCATCAGGATGATGCCGAAATTGGGAATCTGGTCGCCATACATGATCGTGCTGTACAGCACCACGGTGGCCACGATCGCGAACACCGCCACGCCGACGGCGATCATCAGCAGATTGCGCGTGGTGATGGACATCGTCTTGCGCTTGGCCGTGCCCGGCGTGGTGCTGGCGGTGGGCGTTTCGTCGTGTTGGGCAGGCATGATGGTTCTCGTGACTAGGAAATGCTGCATAAGGAGCGGCGGCGCCCGCTGCTCCGATGAGGGCACGCCCGGCATCATACCCGCCCGAGGCGCCGCCCAGCGGATCACGCCGCGCCGACCAGCAATCCCGCGGCGACGATCGCCAGCACGAGCGCGGCAATCGCGCCGAACCGGTAGTCGCGTTGATGCAGGAACACCCCTAACATCAATATAAGCCGCATTATCGGCAACAGAATGAAAAGCGCGATACCGGCTGTCATGACCGACGCGCCGATGGTGGCCGGCCCGGTACCGCCGTGCGTGCGCAGCGTGAGCCCGAGGCCGGCGGCGATCGTGCCAGTGGCGATCCACGTGCCATAGTGCAACAGGCTCGCGAGCCAATGTTCGAGCCGCGCGCCGGCCCGCTCAAGGTGGCGTGGGTGGTGCGTGCGGTTCATGCGGATGCTCCGAACAGGTGGATGCCGAATGCTTCGAGCAGCATCTGCACGGCCAGCGCGGCGAGCATCGCGACGAACAGCACGCGCAGCTTGTCGTTCGACACGCGCATCAGCACCCGCGCGCCCAGCACCGCGCCGACGACCGAACCGAGCGCCACCGGACCCGCGATCGCGGTCACAATCTCGCCGCGCAGAAAGTAGGCCCCGGCGCTGGCCGTCGCCGTCACGCCGATCATGAAGTTGGAGGTGGCCGACGACACCTTGATCGGCAGGCGCAGCGCGGTGTCCATCGCGGGAATCTTCAGCACGCCGCTGCCGATGCCGAGCAGCGCCGAAATCAGGCCGGCGCCGTACATCAGCGAGAGACCGAGCGGGATGCGCTGCACGCGATACGCGATGTCGCGTCCCAGCGCGCGGTCCGGATAGCTCGAATCGAGTCGCAGCGACGCGCCCCACACGCGGGCGGCGCCGTCGCGAGGGCCGGCCACGGCGAGCGCCGGATCGGCGCGCCGCGCGAGCATCTGCTGCGCCGACAGGATCAGGACCACGCCGAAGATGAAATAGAGCAGCGGCACCGGCACGAATCCGCTCAGCAGCACGCCCGACAATGCACCGAGCGTGGTTGCCGTTTCCAGCAGCACGGCGAGCCGCACGTTGGTCAGGCGCCCGCGCAGGAAGGGCGCGGCGCCGCCGCACGAACAGGCGATCACCGACACGATGCTCGCGCCGATCGCCACGTGAATGTCGAGATGGCCGAACATCGTCAGAATCGGCACGATGAAGATGCCGCTCGCCATGCCGAGCATGCCGCCCAACGCGCTCGCGCCGAGCGACACCGCGAACAGCCACACCGTGTCATGCAGATCCATGGCCGCCGCCGCGCCGCTCATCGAGCCCCCGCCTTGCGCCGCGCGAGGCGGGTGACGAACTGGATCTGATCGCCGCGGTAGTACAGCTTTTCATAGTCGACCGGACGGTTGCCGTCGCAATACGACGTGCGCTCGATCAGAAAGATCGGACTGCCAGGCGCGATTTCCAGCGCGCGCGCGACGGCCTTGTCAGCGGCGATCGCTTCGAGCCGGTATTCCGCTTCGATCAGCGGAACGCCGTACTTCTCTTCGAGCAGCGCGAAGATCGGTTCGGCTTCCAGATCGTTTTCGATGATCTTTTCGCCGATGTCTTTCGGCAGCCAGGTTTCGTCGAACGAGAGCGGCGTGCCGTCGGCGATGCGCACGCGCTGGATGTGCACGACCTGCGCGCCTGGCTTGAGCGCGAGCTTTTCGGCGACGGCTTCGCCCGCGCGTTCGACGCGCTTGGCGAGCAGCCGCGCGCTGGGCCGGCGGCCATGCGCGCGCATGTCTTCGACGAAGCCGCTCAGTTCGGTGAGCGGCTGAGTCAGCCGTGGTTGCGTGACGAACGTGCCTTTGCCGCGGCGAATTTCGATCAGGCCGCGCGCAATCAGGTTCTGCACGGTTTTTTGCAGCGTGGTGCGGCTGATGCCGAAGCTCTCCAGCAGGCTTGCCTCGTTGGGCAACTGCGCGCCCGGCGGGTAAGTGCCGTCGGCAATGCGCGCGGCGAGCGCCGCTTCGACTTGCGCGTAGAGGGGGAGTTGGTTCGGTGGGTCGCCGGTCATAGTAGACATCATGACGTCATGATGTCGTGGCGTCAAGCCGGATGGTCAAGGCGCCTCACCGCCGCGCGGGTTTTCTGTCAAATCGAGTTCTTCGAGGATCGTCGGCTCGCGCCTCACGACCGCGCAAACTGGCCAGCGCGCGGGCTTTGCGGACCCATCGCATTTCGCGCGTACGTTTCGTCGCGCAGTTGGCGTGCCGCCGCTCAAATTTCGATGTGAGGGAGTGGAATTGGGGGAATAAGGGTTGTGGCTCGCGCGCTGGACGATTTGGCTCGCTAACGTCTTTGTCCTCGCGGGGAAGCGGCATTCGAGGCGGGCAGTGGCCAAAACATAAGGGCCGGTAACCCAGCCCTTATGGCAATCTCCTACGTGGATTCATGTCCATGCTTTCTACCGGCGCCGTTTGTCAAAGGTCGATAATTATCCCGGCAACTTCATCGATACGTGGACGGGCGGGTCGGGTGTATCCACGCCCATCCCGGCAATGACACGATAGAGTTCCACGAGTGCTTTTTCCTTTTCCACATCGTGCCCGCCAACAACATGCGCCATAGCGGAACGGGAGAGTTCCTCCTCCTGATGCAGGTCGACAATAGTGAGTGTGTTCATTTCAATTCACCTTTAAAGTAGTTTGGTAACCAGATCTGGGCTTGAGTTGAGCGGCTGTGATTTGCGCTCGCTAAACGGCTACTCACGATCTGTGCCAAACTCGCATCGAGCACACGACGCACACCGTAACCTGCTGTTTAAGTTGAAAATTGTGACATCGTCTCTCCTTTGGCAGCGATTCGAGGTAGGCGGCATGTGGGTTCGATTCCGACACGTCAGGATCTTTTGTTGGTTATTTAAAAACGAAGAGCCCGCAACATGTCAGGCCATCCAGGGTCATTTGTCATGAGTCGACAAACACCGGCTTTGTCCAGCGACTGGGTCAAGCATGCCGAGCCGATAGAAGGCGTCGAGCGCATCGAAGCCTGGTTTCACGGCCATGCATATGCCATGCACCGCCACGACACCTATGCGATTGGCCGCACGCTCGCCGGCGTCCAGCGTTTCAACTATCGGCGCGATCAGCGAAACAGCCTGCCCGGCAACACGCTCGTGCTGCATCCCGACGAGCCTCATGATGGCGAGGCGGGCACCGCCGAAGGGTTTCAATACCGGATGATCTACATCGAGCCCGCCATCTTTCAGGACGTGCTCGGCGGACGTGCGCTGCCGTTCCTCGAAGGCGGCGTGACGACCGATCCGCGCCTTGCGGCAGCAACCGCGACGTTGCTGCAACACGTCGGCTATACGCTCGAGCCTCTCGAACAGAGCGATGCGCTCGCCGAAGTGGCGCACGCGCTTGCCGCCGTTGCCGGGGTGCCCGCACGGCGCTCGAAAGGCGACTTCCTCGCGGCGCGCCGCGCACACGACTATCTGCACGTGAACTGCGCGCGCGTCGTCACGCTCGACGAACTCGAAGCGGCGACGGGCCGCGATCGCTGGAGCCTGTCGCACGACTTTCGCACGTTCTACGGGACGAGCCCCTACCGTTATCTGACGATGCGGCGCCTCGATGCGGTGCGCCGCATGCTGCTCGCCGGCACCTCGCTCGCTCATGCCGCCGCGAGCGCCGGCTTTGCCGATCAAAGCCACATGACGCGACACTTCTCGAAGACATTCGGGCTGACGCCGGGGCGCTGGCTCCAGGTCGCGGGCGGCATCGAGCGCGGCTGAAAACGCCCACGATCGTTCAATACGGCCGCAAGGAGCATGCGTATTCTCAACGCGTCAACCTTTGAACGGAGAGAACGATGTCTCAATCCTCGAACAAGCCCGCAGCGCCCGTCGACCGTGGCCAGTGCCGGACCATCGATCTGAGGGGCAAGATCGCCCAGATCGACGGTCACTGGCAACCGCGGGTCGTCGCCGAAATGAACGACTATCAGTTCAAGGTTGTGAAGGTCGAAGGCGAGTTCCCGTGGCACCGGCATGCCGATACCGACGAAACGTTCATCGTTCTTGAAGGCGAGTTGTGTATCGATTTCCGGGCCGGACCTTCGGGCGACGGTTCGATCGTGCTGCGCGCCGGGCAGATGGCGGTGGTGCCGAAGGGCGTCGAGCACAAGCCGCGTGCCAACGCCGAAGTCAAGCTGCTGCTGATCGAACCGCGAGGCGTGGTGAACACGGGCGACGGTGCGGCGAGCGAGCGTACCGTCGAGAACGATCAATGGATTTGAGGCCGCCTTCGACGGTATCAGGACGTCGTCAACCGGCGCCGTAAACGGCGTCGCGCAGATCGATTGTGTATTGGCCGTTCATGCCTTCATAGAGCGTGTTCGACAGCGACACGACGGTCAGCCCGCGCGCGCGGTCGACGAACCACGAGTGGCCGTACACACCGCCCCAGCGCCACGTGCCAGGCGATTCCGGCGACGCCGCCGCGCGCGGATCGCGCAGCACCGAAAAGCCGATCCCGAAGCCGACGCCCGGCCGATCCGGCAAGTCGAGGTTGCCGGTCTGCACGCGGCCCATCTCGTCCACGAGGGCGGCAGGCAGCAGCGCACCGCCGCCCGCGCGCAGCGTGTCCAGCACATGCAGCACGTCGCTCGCGCGGCCTACCATCCCCGCACCGCCCGACGCAAAAGCCTGCGCGTCGAGTGCGCGCGCCGGCGAGTACGTGACACCGACAATGCCTTCGACTGCACGTGCGGTCTCGTTCTCGGCGAGCCGGTGCGGCTGCGGCGTATCGTTCACGTACGGTGTCGCGAGCCGCGCGGGATCGAGCGCGACGAACGCCGTGTCGCGAACGCCGAGCGGACGGAGCACGAGTGCATCGACAGCGTCCGCGAGGGGCATCCCACTGACAGCCTCGATCAGCGCGCCGGTCACGTCGAGCGCGACTGAATAGGTCCAACTCGTCCCCGGTGCATACAGCAGCGGCACGCCCGCGATCCGGCGCACGTTTTCGCCGAGCGTGATGGCCGCGCCGTCGAGCCCGTCCGATACCCCCGCGCGCGCATAGGGGCCGTTCGCGTCGGCTTCCGCAAAGCGGTAGCCAAGGCCCGCCGTATGCGTCAGCAACTGTCGCACCGTGATCGTCGGTACGCGGCCGTCGGGCAGGGCCGGGCGGAAATCGGGCAGCCAGCGGGTGACGTCATCGTCGAGAGACAGTTTGCGTTGCGCCACGAGCACCATGGCGGCCGTCGAGACGATCGGCTTCGTCACCGACGCGAGCCTGAACAGCGTGTCCTCGCGCATCGGTGCACGTGATTCCCGGTCGGCGAGTCCCGCCGCGCGGTGATAGACGAGCTGTCCGTCGCGCGCGATCAGCACGACCGCGCCGACGAGACGTTGCGCGTCGAGCGCGCGGGACAGCACCGCATCGACGCGCTCGGCGAGCGCGGCATCGGCGGAAGGCTGCAATGACGAGGCTGGGGTAGTGGGCATAGAGGGCTCCGTCGTGATCGGTCCAGCCGACATAGTAGGGGAGACCTGGTTGCGATCACCATTTACCCGTATGCCGAAAAGGGCTGCCTGCAACAAATCCATCACGAAGATGCAACAAAAGCCCGATATGGTCGCGAATTCTTATAAACCTTTCAACTTATTACCGTACCGTGAAAAAAGAACTCTTAATTTCTGCGATTCTCGCAGCCGGTCTTAGTGCATGTGGCGGGGGCGGGGGTGACAATGGCAGCACCACTGCTGGCAATAATGGCGGCAATAGCGGCAATGCTGTGCCCGTAGTAGATAGCAAAATTCCTGCGCTCGCATTCAGCGATCCGCAAAGCACCTATGATTTGAACAGCTACACGCAGACGGCAATGTTTCCTCTGCAATACGCCACGTCCGGCACCAATCTGTTGAACGCAGAGGCATCGGGCGTGACCTATGACAAGGATACCGATTCGCTGTTTGTCGTCGGCGATGGTGCGACCGCAGTCGTGCAGGTTGCAAAGAGCGATGGTCACGTGATCGATTCCATGACGCTCAATGCCGGCGACTTCGAGGACACCGAAGGCATCACCTATGTCGGCGGCGGCAAGTTCGTCCTGGTGGAAGAGCGTCTGCGTCAGGTCGATCTGTTCACCTACGTGCCAGGCGGAACATTGCGCCGGGCAGACGTACAGTCCGTCAAACTGGGTACGACGGTGGCCAACGTCGGTATCGAGGGCGTGACGTTCGATACCAAAACAGGCGGCTACATTGCCGTGCGCCAATCGCAGCCCACCAGCATCTTCCAGGCCGCAATCAATTTCGCAGGCGGGTCGGCGACAGCATCGGACGGCACGCCCATCCTGCCGTCGACGGATAATCCACCGGTGCTTTTCGATGCGGCCAGGACAGGCCTTTCCGCGTTCAACGACGTTTTCTCGTTGTCGAATATCGCACCGACCAAGGCTCCGGATTACGACGACGTCATCATCATCGGCGCGCCGGATGGCAAGATCGTCAAGATGGATCGTAGCGGCAATTTGCTGAGCAGCTTGTACATGAGCGCCACTGCCCAGAACGAGGGCGTGACGATGGACTCGGACGGCACCATTTATGCGGTCGGTGAACAGGCCGCGGGGCCGAGCCTGCCAGGCCTGACCGTCTTCAAGCCAACCACCAGCACAAGCAATGTCGGTATTGGCAGCAACCTCTACCTGACCTTCGATCAATCGGTGAAGGCGGGTGCGGGTAATGTCGTTCTCAGTAACGGCGCCGACGATACGCGCTCGATTCCTGTGAGCGACGCATCCCAGGTGACGTTCAGCGGTAACGTGGTGAAGGTTCATCCGAAGTTCTACATGGTTGCGGGCACCACCTACCACATCACGTATCCAACGGGGGCGATCAAGACGGCAGCTGGCGGCGATACCTCTGCCGTGTCCGACTTGTCGACATTCTCGTTCAAGGCGATCGGTACCGTCGACCACACAGCCCCGACATTGACAAGCACTGCGCCGGTCGATGGCGCGACAGGCATCATCGGCAACCACATGACATTGTCGTTCGACGAAGTCGTGCAGGCGGGCACGGGTAACATCGTGATCAGCAACGGCTCCGATACGCGCAATGTGTCCGTTGACGACACAACCCAGGCCAAATTCAACGGCACTCGGGTGAGCATCACCTTGACGACGCCGTTGCAGGATAGTTCGCGCTACACCGTAAAACTGGCTAGCGGCGTGATCACCGACCTGTATGGCAACGCCTATGCGGGCACGACGCAGAGCTTCACGACTGCAGCAGCAGGTGCTCCGGCGCCGACCGTGTTGATCTCGGAGGTGAACTCGAACGCAGACGGGGGCCAGGATTTCTTTGAAATCTATAACTACGGCAGCACGGCAATCGATCTGACCGGCTGGAAGTGGGGCGACAGTCATGCCGACGTCAACGATGCCAACAATAGCGCCGCCTTCGTCGCCGGTACGATGCTCGCACCGGGTGAACATCTGGTCGTTGTCCCGGGCGTGCCCGGAACGGACGACAATACGTTCCATACAACCTGGGGCCTCGCTGGCACGGTTCCGGTCGTGGCGATGTTGAACGTCAATAACGATGCGGCGAACCCGATTGGTTTGGGTAAGGGCGATGCGGTAATCGTCTATGACGCGAACGGTAATGTCGCGGCTGCCGTGAACTACGGCGCACCGCTCGCTGCAGCGCAGGGAGACGGCACGACGAAAGCGATTCCAACGGCCTTGGGTGCGGATGCAAGCCTCGTTGCCGCCGGAAATCATGCGGGTGCCGTCTTCGTCGGCGGCAATGCGAAGGTGTCCGCGGTGTGGGATACCGTTTCGACAACGGCGCCGAACTATGTCGACGCAGTGGTTGGCGTGCACGGCGGCATAGTCGAGCCGCTTAAACCTGCGTCGATTGGTTCGCCCGGGCAGTAATTTTTCGCCGCTTTGCGGCATGAGTAGGGAGAAGAACCGTCCGATTATGTCGGGCGGTTTTTTTTTATGATCTTTACGCATGAGTTCGCGGTGGCGTTAAGTCTTCTGACGCGGAGGATTCCCGATCAGGCAGAAGCTTCCACGTCATGCGCTACATGACGCGCAGGGTCTACGAGTCAGAAGTCGCACCGAGTGCTCAGACCGTGCCGTCGCCTGCAACGACCTGAAATTTGCGCCCCACTGTCATTTCAACATTTATTGAAATATAACGACGAATGGGCTATCGTAGCGCCCATGGACTCGAATCTCGTTGTACGCGCGCTAGGCGCGCTCGCCCATGAATCGCGGCTCGCGATTTTCCGTTTGCTGGTCGTTGCCGGTCCGGATGGGATGGCTGCTGGCGAGATCGCGCAGCAGGTCGGGCTTTCCCCCTCGAGCTTGTCGTTCCACCTGAAGGATCTGTCGCACGCGGACCTGGTGAAGCCGCGTCAGGACGGACGATTCGTCATCTACACAGCTAATTTCGATGCGATGACAGGGCTGATTGGTTTCCTGACGGAGAACTGCTGCAGCGGCGCGACATGTGCCGCGAGCAACCTCGCCGATTGCAGTGGAACTATCCGATGAAGCAGACGCCCTGCCACTCCACAACTGAAAACCTTGGCGAACATGCGCCGCTATGAGATCCGCAGAGGAATGCGATGAGCAGCATTGAGACGGCCCGCGGCGGCACACGTGCGGTGATGGGTTTTTTTGAGCGCTACCTGACGCTTTGGGTGGCACTTTGCATCGTGGGAGGCATCCTGCTCGGGCAGGTGCTTCCCCGGCTCTTTCAGGCGATCAGTCGCATGGAAGTGGCGCAGGTCAATCTCCCTGTCGGCCTGCTGATCTGGGTAATGATCATCCCGATGCTGATCAAGATCGACTTCGCCGCCATGAGCGAGGTCAAGCGCCAGTGGCGCGGCATTGGTGTCACGCTGTTCGTGAACTGGTTCGTCAAACCGTTTTCGATGGCCTTGCTCGGCTGGATCTTCATCCGCCATATTTTCGCGCCGTGGCTTCCCGCCGATCAACTGGACAGCTATATCGCCGGCCTGATCCTGCTGGCCGCCGCCCCCTGCACGGCGATGGTGTTCGTCTGGTCGCAGCTCTGCAAAGGCGATCCGTACTTCACGCTGTCGCAAGTCGCGCTGAACGACTCCATCATGATCGTCGCTTTCGCGCCGCTCGTCGCGCTGCTACTCGGCCTGTCGGCTATCAGCGTGCCGTGGGACACGTTGATTATCTCGGTGGGCTTGTACATCGTCATTCCGGTCGTGCTCGCGCAACTGCTGCGGCGAATGCTGATGGCGAAGGGTGACGCACATTTTCACAGGGTGGTCTCACGGCTCGGCGCTTATTCGATCAGTGCGCTGCTCGCAACGCTCGTGCTGCTCTTTGCCTTTCAGGGACAGGCGATTGTCGGGCAGCCCCTCGTCATCGTCATGCTCGCGGTACCGATCCTGATTCAGGTGTTCTTCAATTCCGGCCTCGCGTACCTGTTGAATCGCAGGCTCGGTGTCGCGCATTGTGTCGCGGGGCCATCCAGTCTGATCGGTGCGAGCAATTTTTTCGAACTCGCGGTCGCTACCGCAATCAGCCTGTTCGGCTTCCATTCAGGCGCGGCGCTGGCCACGGTGGTCGGCGTGCTGATCGAAGTGCCGGTGATGCTGTTCGTGGTCGGCGTCGTCAACCGCTCGCAGCACTGGTACGAAGCCAGAACACAGCGTTAGAGGACAAAGGATATGAGCGTCACGATCTATCACAACCCGGATTGCGGCACGTCGCGCAACACGTTGGCCTTGATCCGCAATGCCGGTATCGAGCCGGAGGTTATCGAATACCTCAAAACGCCGCCGGAGCGGGGCACACTACAGGATCTGATCGCCCGTGCCGGCCTCACAGTGCGCGCCGCGCTGCGTGAAAAGGGCACCCCGTACCTTGACCTCGGTCTGGGCGATCCCTCCCTGAGCGATGAGCAGTTGCTCGATGCCATGGTGCAATACCCGATCCTCATCAACCGCCCGTTCGTTGTCACGCCGCGTGGCGTGCGTCTGTGCCGGCCCTCCGAGGTCGTGCTCGATATTCTGCCCGCCGGGCAGAAGGGCGCGTTCACGAAGGAGGACGGCGAGCAGGTCGTCGATAGCGAAGGAAGGAGGATTCTCTAATGACGCAGGACATTCCCAACGTCAGCACTCCACACCTCGACACACCGGATCTGCAGAAGCTCGAACCGCGTACGGCGTCTTCACACGCTCCGCGGATTCTGCTGCTCTATGGCTCGTTGCGCCCTACGTCGTACAGCCGGCTTCTCACGCTCGAAGCCGAACGCATCCTGCGCCATCTCGGCGCGCAAACACGTGTCTTCGATCCGCATGGCTTGCCGCTCGTGGATAGCGTGCCGGCCGATCATCCGAAGGTGGTCGAGCTGCGCAAACTCTCGGAGTGGTCGGAAGGGCACGTATGGTGCAGCCCGGAGCGTCACGGAACGTTGACGGCAGTATTCAAGAACCAGATCGATTGGCTACCGCTCGAAAGCGGCGGTGTTCGGCCCACGCAAGGCCGCACGCTCGCGGTGATGCAGGTGTGTGGTGGATCGCAATCGTTTAACGCGGTGAACGCGCTACGCATTCTCGGCCGATGGATGCGGATGGTGACCATCCCGAATCAGTCTTCGGTGGCGAAGGCGTATCAGGAGTTCGACGAAAGTGGCCGGATGAAGCCGTCGGCCTATTACGATCGCGTCGTCGACGTGATGGAAGAACTGGTCAAGTTCACGCTGTTGGTGCGTGACCGCTCGGACTACCTGACCGACCGCTACAGCGAGCGGAAAGAAGCGCATCCGGAACTCGCCACGACACTGGCGGCCGCCGCCATGAATCAGGAAACGGCGGGCGCCAATGCAGACACTGACGACAGCGAAACGGAGTAGCGGCGCGGCCACCGAACCCTTAGGCCTTTACCCGGAGTCCAAAGATGTCGACCATCGAAGATCGCCTGCACGCACTCGGCTACGTCATACCCGAACCCTTGCGGCTTCCGCCAGGTGTCGCGCTTCCATTCCCCTGGGTACGGGTGGTGGGCAACAGGGCGCTTATCTCCGGTCACGGACCCACTAACGCCGACGGTTCGCTCGCCGAGCCTCTCGGCAAGGTGGGGAGCGAGGTCACCCAGGAGCAGGCGTTTGCGGCTGCCCGTCTCACAGGACTGGCCATCCTCGGGAGCCTCACGCGCGAACTCGGCAGCCTGGAGCGCATCGCCTGCTGGACGAAAGTGTTCGCCATGGTCAACTCGGCACCGGGGTTCAACCGGCAGCCCGCGGTCGTCAACGGCTTCACAGAACTCATGCTCGACGTCTTCGGCTCGGAGCGCGGCGCTCACGCGCGCAGCGCGGTGGGAATGGCCGAGCT
This sequence comes from Paraburkholderia strydomiana, assembly GCF_046030495.1. Classification (GTDB taxonomy): domain Bacteria; phylum Pseudomonadota; class Gammaproteobacteria; order Burkholderiales; family Burkholderiaceae; genus Paraburkholderia; species Paraburkholderia strydomiana_A. The sequence goes on along the minus strand of NZ_JAQQCJ010000006.1, from coordinate 139,793 downwards.
TCCCTTCGACATCCCGGTTGAGATCGAGGGCGAAGTCGAGCTCTTTCCGCCTCATTCGTGACGCTTCCATCGAACGGAGGTCAATGATCGCCAGTTGGATAGCACAGCGATAAAACGCAGTCGGCCCTCGTGCAGCGATTGACCTCGGAACTCCCATTGGAATGTTGCGCCATCGCATTCATGCAAGGGGTAACATTAGGTATTACCCCCTTGGTTCCGAGACACCCATGCCGGCTAAATACGCAATCAGCGTCAGCCTGACGGAGCATCTCGCTTCGTTCGTCAAATCCGAGATCGCTAAAGGCCGTTACGGCACGGCCAGCGAGGTCGTCCGCGCGGGGCTGCGCCTGCTCGAAGAGCAGGCCGCGCATCGTGCCGCCCCGGACGGTGTCGGCGCCAGTTCGACGTCGCCGCCCAAAGGACGTGCAGACGGACACGCTCGCGCGGCAATGCGGGAGAAGCCGTGATGTCAGGCAATGAATTTCCGGTCGTGGGCGTGGGTGCGTCGGCCGGGGCTGTCGAGGCACTGGAGGGCTTTTTCCGCGGCATGCCGGCAAAGCCCGGTCTCGCGTGCGTAATCGTGACTCACCTGAGCCCGGACCGCGAAAGCCTGCTGCCGGAGATCGTCGCGCGTTTCACCACGATGCCTGTGCGCATCATTACCGACGGCATGCAAATCGAGACTGACTGTGTGTATCTGTTGCCGACGGATGCCGTGCTGAGTATCGAGAACCGGACGCTTCGGGTTCAGATCCAGGACAAGCACCGCCGGGAACGCAGGCCGATCGACGTGTTCCTGAGCGCCCTTGCAGCGGACGTCGGCGAGTTCTCCGCCGGCGTCATTCTTTCCGGCGCGGATTCCGACGGCACGCTCGGCATCAAGGCCATCAAGGAGTGCGGCGGCCTGACGCTCGCGCAGGCCACCGACGGCTTCGGCCCGCATCATGCGGACATGCCCGACAGTGCAATCTCAACCGGTCTCGTGGATTTCGCGGTGCCGGTCGAGCAGATGGGGGCGAAGCTCGTCCGCTTTGCCGCCGGCGCGTTCATGCTCGATGGGCTTGCCGGAGAGGCCACCGCACAGCCTGAAGCAGCCGGGTTCGACGAGGCGCGCGAAGCCATCTATGCCGTTTTGCGCAGCCAGGTCGGACATGACTTCAGCGGCTACAAGATCAAGACTTTTCTGCGCCGCGTGCAGCGTCGCATGCAGGTTCTCGAGATCCAGACCCCTGAAGCTTACGTGGCGCGGCTATCCGCGGATCCGCAAGAGGTCACGGCGCTGTTTCGCGATCTGCTGATCAACGTCACCAGCTTCTTTCGCGATGAGCACGCCTTCGAAAGTCTCGCGAATATCGTCATTCCGAAACTACTGGATGGACACGGCGCCGACCATACCGTGCGGGTGTGGGTGCCGGGCTGCGCGACGGGCGAAGAGGTCTATTCGCTCGCCATCCTGATGCGCGAGCGGATCAACGGCCGCACCGACGCGCCCCGCGTCCAGATTTTCGCGACCGATATCGATGACGGCGCGCTCGCCGTCGCGCGCGCGGCCCGTTATCCGCTGCCGTTACTCGACGGGGTGTCGGATGAGCGCCGCCGGCGGTTTTTCGTTCCCGATGGCGGCAGTTACGTGGTGGCCAAAGAGGTCCGTGACCTCTGCATCTTTTCGCCGCACAGCGTCATTCGCGACCCGCCTTATTCCCGCATCGACCTCGTGTCGTGTCGCAACCTTCTGATCTACTTCGGGACCGACGTTCAGAATCAGGTCATCCCGACGTTTCACTATGCGCTGCGTCCGGACGGTTACCTGTTTCTCGGCACGTCGGAGCACGTCAGCCAGTTCGACGAGCTTTTCGTCCCGATCGAGAAGAAGCACCGGATCTTCCGTCGCCGGGCGGACGTTGCGCCGCAAATCCGTCTGCCGCTCGCGGTGTCGTCGCTGCGCATCGGCAATCTGGCGGCGTTCTCGCCCAGCCGGCCGCCCCTTGGCGGCGCCGCGCTTCGCCATGCGGTCGATACCCACATGCTGGAGCGCTTCACCCCCCCGCACGTGCTTGCCACGCGTGACGGCGATGTCGTCTACTACTCGGGCCGCACGGGCAAATATCTGGAGGCCGCACCGGGCGCCCCGTCGCGGCAGCTGTTTTCGATGGCGCGCAAGGGACTCAGCCTCGACCTGCGCGCGGTCTTCCGGGAGGCGGTGGAGTCGGGACGCCTGGTGACACGCGATGGCGTAGTCGTCGAGGGCGAGGACGGGCGGGTGCAGGTCGTCAGTCTGAGCGTCGAGCCGTTGGCCGAACACACGCAAAACGAGCGCATGTATCTCGTCGTCTTCGCCGACCATGGGCCGGGTTTGACGCGCGAGGAGGCGTTCCTGCGCGCCCAGACCACGTACGACGGAACCGCGGCCCAGGCCGAGAAAGAACTGCGCGATACCCGCGAGCGTTTGCAGTCGATGATCGAAGAGTACGAAACGGCACTCGAGGAACTCAAGTCGTCGAACGAGGAACTGGTGTCGGTCAACGAGGAACTGCAATCGTCGAACGAGGAGCTGGAGGCGTCGAAAGAGGAACTCGTTTCATTGAACGAGGAGTTGCATACCGTCAATCTGGAACTGAACGGCAAGATCGATTCGTTAGATCGCGCGAATACCGATCTGCAAAACCTGTTCGAGAGCACTTCGGTCGCGACCGTGTTTCTCGATCGCAACCTCGTGATCCGTTCGTTTACGCCCGCCATGAGCGGCATTTTTCACATTCGGCCTGGCGACCGCGGACGTCCCATCACGGAACTCGCAAGCCGTCTGGAACTGGCCGGACTCGAGGACGACATCGCGACCGTCTTCCGCACCGATGAGCCGCGCGAACGGCACGTCAGCGCCAACAACGGTCAGACCCATTTTCTGGTGCGCCTCGCGCCTTACCGCAATGGCGACCGGACAACGGACGGCGTGGTCGTCGCGTTTGTCGACGTGACAGGCATGGTGCATGCTGAGGAAAGGCAGGACGTGCTCATTGCGGAATTGCAGCACCGTACGCGCAACCTGCTGGCCGTCATCCAGTCGATCGCGCAGCAGACGCTCGCGGACGATCCCGCCCTCGAAACGTTCGCGACCCGTCTGGCGGCGCTTGGGCGCCTGCAGGGGCTCATCGGTGAAGCGAATGGAAATCTGATCGACCTCAACGACATCGTGCGGCTGGAATTCGATGCACTCGGCGTGACAGACGGTGACCGGCTTACCGTAAGCGGCCCGGCCGTGCCGCTATCGTTTCGCAGCGTACAAACGATAGCGCTCGTGCTGCACGAACTGGCAACGAATGCGATCAAGTACGGCGCACTGAAGGACGGGGAGGCGCGGCTCGCGTTGAACTGGGATGTTCGGCCCGCAGCGGCGGGAGGCGGCGCACTCGTGATCGACTGGATCGAAAGCGGCTTGCGAACACCGCCGGATGCGTCCAAAACCGGCTTCGGCCGGCAACTGATCGAAAAGGCATTGAAGTTCACGCTTCATGCGAATACCGAACTCGTTTTCAAGACGGACGGCGTGACGTGCCACATCGAGATACCGTTGCCGTCGGTCCGTTCGCACGACAGCACTTCTTCATAGGAAAGGCGGCAGATGCCCCGCTCGGAAAGACAGCTGCAGGATCAAAGGGTGATGGTGGTCGAAGACGACTACCTGGTGGCGCTCGCCCTTTCCAGCCTGCTTGAGGAGGCGGGGGCGAGCGTCGTCGGCCCGATCTCCCGCGCGCAGGAAGCGGTCATGCTGATCGAAGAAGGCAAGGAGCACATCGACGCCGCGATCCTCGACGTCGACCTGAACGGTGAGAAGTCGTATGCGGTGGCGGACGCGCTCGCGTCGCGCCATATCCGGTTCGTGTTTGCCACGGGATATGGCGCCGACGCGGTCGCTCAGCCGTATCGTCATTACCCGCGCTGTCAGAAGCCGTTCGATCACCAGGTGCTTTTCAGGGCATTGATGGCGCAGGGGAATTGAGCGATGAGTTGTGTCATCGCGGCGAGGTCAATCACATGCCGCTGCCCAGCCTGATGTCCACTATCTGAGCTTGACAGAAACAGACGCAGTTCCCCTTCCCGAAGCAGTGCTCCCACACCCCATTCTTTCCTGGCCTTCCGATACCTGCACGGCCAGCCCGGCTTCGTGGAACGTCCGCTGAATGTCCTTTTGCCGGGCGCGAGGCGCGCTGATAAAAATTTCGGAACCCTTACTGCGGCCGACTGCGCAACGTCGGCGAAGCAATCTTTGCGCGACTGATTCCTCGACTTTGAGACGCCCCTAACGGCTCTGTCGATTTCCAGGCCTCGCGGTCCGCTCACCGGGCATCCCAATAGTCGGACTAGTTAGGGGTATACATGGATTAGGAGGTACAACCGCGCTGCACTACCATTTTTTCGGTACCGCACGGCGCGTATCGAGCGCTTTCGAATCGGGGTTGCACATCTTCACGCCTCAGTCCCGCGCTGCCCAGCGCACTCCGGTGCCGTCCAGCATCTGCACGCGATCGACTCGAAGTCGAGCACATCAACGAACGAAGAAGAGAACCGGAGGACGACATGGCACAGCAACGGGATGACGACGAGGAACAGCGGCGCAACGGTTTCAGCGCAGCGCGGCGCGGGCTGATGCAGGGTACGGGATTAGGCGCGGCGCTTTCGCTGATGGGCGCGCTAGGCGGCGCGGGCGGGCTGGTCGGCACCGCGCAGGCGGCGGAGGCGGCTTTTCCCGCCCACAAAAAGTGGAGGATCGTGTTCGTCAATCACGTCACCACGAACCCGTTCTTCGTACCCACCCAGTACGGCATTCAGGATGCCTGCTCGCTGCTCAGCATGGATTATCAGTGGACCGGCTCGGCCACTTCGGACGCGGGCGAGATGGTCCGCGCCGTGAACTCGGCCATTGCCGCGAAGGCCGACGCCATTGCCGTGCCGATCGTCGATCCGGGCGCCTTCGACAAGCCGATCCAGGCCGCGCTCGACGCCGGCATTCCGGTGTTCGCCTATAACGCGGACGCGCCGCGCGGCAAGAAGAACCCGCGACTCGCCTATATCGGCCAGGACCTGTATCTCTCCGGCTATCAGATGGGCGAGCGCATCGTGAGCCTCATCGACAGCGGCATGGTCGCGCTTTTCATCGCGACGCCGGGGCAGCTCAATATCCAGCCGCGCCTGGACGGTGCGAGCGACGCCATCAAGAAGTCGGGCAAGAAGATCGACATCCAGACGGTGGCGACGGGCGCGACCGTCAACGAGGAGCTTTCAAAAATCAAGTCGTTCTATCTGGGCCATCAGGACCTGAAGGGCATGTTCGCCGTCGATGCGGGCAGCACGCAGGGCGTCGCGCAGGTGATGAAGGAATCGAACCTTCCTTCGAAGGGTGTGCACGGTGGAGGCTTCGACCTGCTGCCGACCACGATCCAGCTTATCCACGAAGGCTTCCTCGACTTCACGATCGATCAGCAGCCCTACGTGCAGGGTTTCTATACGGTGATGGAGGCGTTCGTGTTCCTCTCCTCGGGCGGGCTGGTCGGGCCGGCCGACATCAATACCGGCTTGAAATTCGTGACTAAGGAGACCGTCGAGCCCTACCTGAATACCTCGACGCGCTATGAAGGCAAGACCACCAAGCCGCAAATCGTTCCGATGAGCGGCGCAATCAGGTCGTGATGGACACAGTGAACGAAACCAGCAAGATCGAAGCGGCCCGCGCGCCCCGGCGCGCGGGGGTTTCATTTGCGTCACACTGGTCGGCCGAGCTGCGTATCCTGCTCGTGGCGGTGCTGCTGGCTGCCTACTTTGAATTCGCTAATCACGATTTCCTGCTCACCAACGCGAGCCTCGTCAACCTGTCGCAGTTCATCGCGCCGGTGGCGATCATCGCGTTCGGCGAAATCATGTTGATGATTGGCGGCGACATCGATCTCTCGGCGGGCATGGTGTTCGCATTCGCGCCGTTCATGATGGTGTTTGCGAACGACGCAGGCGCGCCCATGTGGCTCGCCGTGATCGCGGGGCTCGTGGCCGCGGCGATCGTCGGCTTCGTGAACGGCGCCGTGACGGTGTGGCTGCGGCTGCCCTCGTTCGTCACCACGCTCGGTACGCTCTTTCTCATCAACGGCATCACGCTCACCATCTCGCGCGGCACGCCCGCGCCTGCTCCAGGATCGCCTACGTTCTCGGGGTTCATGGGTGCGTGGGGTTACAGCGAGATCATCTGGACCGTGGCGATCGCTTTCGCGATGCACGTGCTTTTGCGGCATACCCGCTGGGGCCTGCATACACAGGCCGCGGGCGCGAATCCAATCGGCGCGAGCGAGGCCGGCATTCAGGTGAACCGGCTGCGCCTCGGCAATTTTATCCTCGCGGCGGTGCTGGCGGGCTTCACCGGCATCCTCGAAGCCTTTCGCATTACCTCGATCGATCCGCAGGCGGGCGGCAACCAGATCATGTTCCTTGCCGTGGCCGCCGCCGTGATCGGCGGCACGCCGCTCACGGGCGGGTCGGGCACCATCGTGGGCGGCTTGATCGGCGCGGCGGTGCTCGGCATTCTCAACGACGGCTTCACGCTCATCGGCATCAACGCGTTCACGTTCAACATCATTCTCGGCGCCGCGATCCTGGCGGCGATGATCTTCAATATCCACGTCGGGCGTATTCGCCGTAAGGGAGGGCGCTGATGGACCCATCACAAGCCTCCTCCTCAGTCGCGAATGCCGCGCCCGCTGCGCCGCTCGCGCTGCGCGGCGAGAGCCTCGTCAAACGTTTCGGCGCGGTGACCGCGCTCGACGGCGTCTCGTTCACGCTCGGCAAGGGCGAGATTCTCGGCATACTCGGCGACAATGGCGCGGGCAAGTCCACGCTCGTCAAGATTCTCACGGGCTTTCATCAGCCGACGGGCGGCACGCTCCATATCGACGGCCACGAGACGCTGCTGCGCTCGGTCGATCATGCGCGTTCGCTCGGCATCGAATGCGTGTATCAGGATCTCGCGCTCGCCAATTCGCTGAGCATTTACCACAACATGTTCCTGAACCGCGAGATCGTGCGGCGCGGACCGTTCAGGCTGCTCGACCACAAACAGATGCGCGAGCGTGCGGCGCAATGTCTCGACGATATCGGCGTGCACGTGTCGTCGGTGGATTTGCCCGTGGAGCGCCTCTCGGGCGGGCAGCGTCAAGCCATCGCCGTGGCGCGCGCCGTGCATTCCAATGCGAAGATTCTCCTGCTCGACGAGCCGCTCGCCGCAATGGGCGCACGCGAGGCGGGGCTCATCATCGATCTCCTGATGCGGCTGAAGGAAAAGGGCGGCCTGTCCATCATCATGATCATGCACAACTATGCGCAGACGCTCGATATCGCCGATCGCATCATGCTGATGCAGCGAGGCCGCGTGACCTACGAGCAAAAGAGTGCGCTGACTTCCGTGTCGGAGCTCATGGACATCGTGCGGCGGGAGTACCGGGAAATGCGCGCCGCCAGCGCGCGTTGAGCCCGCTATCCAGGGGGTATGCCGGAGCGGGGCCGCATACCCGATAACCTCGAGGTATCTTGCAACGCCCAACCAGACGCGCCCCCAACCTCACCCGCTAATGCCCCGAACTCACCCGCAACAACGCAAACACCAGCGACAGTGCCACCACGATCACCCCCGTGGCAACGGCCAGTCGATCAGCTAACAATCGGCGCATCGCAACTCTCCTCAGCTAGACGAAGCTATACCGCTCGGAATGGTAGCGCACGAGCGGCACTTTCATCTCGCCCAGCGCGGTTTCGATCGCATCCATCATCACGTCGGGCCCGCAGATGAAGTACTCGTGTTCGGCGTACTCGGGCGGCAGATGACGCCTGAACAGTTCGGCGTTGATGCGTCCGCTTTCGCCGCTCCAGCCTTCGGGCGGGTCCGACAGCACATACACGACCTTCAGATCGAGCCGCGTTTTCAGCGCCTCCAGCTCCTCGCGGAAGGTCATCGACTCCCAGTTCTTGCTGCCGTACAAAAGGACCAGCGGGCGCTGGTCGCCGCGATCGGCGAGCGTGCGGATCATGCTCATCATCGGCGTGATGCCGATGCCGCCCGCGATCAGCACGTGCATGTCGGTCGGATGGCCGATCGTGAAAGCGCCATACGGTCCGTCCAGATAGACGCGCTGTCCGGCCGTCACCGTTCTCACGGCGCTCGTGAAATCGCCGAGGTTGCGGATCGTCATTTCGACACGGCCGTCCGCGGCTTCCGCGCTCGATGAAAACGAAAACGGATGCCCGGTGATGCGAAACGGGCTCGCCCACAACGTCAGCCAGCCGAACTGGCCCGGCTTGAAGCGAAAGCCCGCGTGCCCCTCGGGCTGCATCACGAGCGTCGTGGTGTCGCCGTGTTCCGCGCGCACCTCGGTGACGCGATAGGGACGCCGCAGCATGAACAGCGGCTTGAACAGACGCACGTAAAACAGCAAGCCGATCCAGAAGATCGTCATGCCGATCCACAACGTGCGCTTGAGCGGGTCGACCAGATAAAAGCCCCAGCCCACCATATGCAGCATGCCGGCGGCAATCGCGACCAGCGCGAGCACGATATGCGACAGATGCCAGAGTTCGTAGCGCAGCTTCAACTGTTTGCGCCACAGCGCCATGATCACGAGCAGAATCAATGAGCCGATCGACAACACCGCGAAGCGCGCGCCCCACGGAATGTCCCAGATCGAATCGGGCAGCGCGAGCTGCGGCGAGCGGATCGCGATCAGAATCAGCGGATGCGCGACGACGAGGCCGACCGCCATCAGCGAAATGCGCCGGTGGAAGTGATAGATGACGTCCTCGCCCCACGGCTCGGTCACATGGCGAAAGCGCGCGGTGAGACCGAATTGCAGCCCCATCATCGCGAGGCCGGAATAGCCGAGCGCGACGGAAAACTCGGTGGCGAAATTGCGGGCTGGCGGCAGGTTGCCCGCGAGCAGCGCGAACAGCGGAGCAAGAATGAACAGCAGATAGACGGCGGACCAGATGGCCTTGCGCACAAGATCGCGATACTGCATGAAATCCCTCTCTATTAGAGCATTCAGACATGCCGGCATGGCGGCTATGAAGCGGGGAGCGTGCCGACCGAAGCGCCAACCGGCGCGCCGGCCAGTGCGCGAGCTATTGCGTCGTCTGGTACCTCAAGCGTCGCTGCTTGTCGGTCGCGCTCATAGGCAAGTAGTCAGCAGGAGCGCGGGCCCAAACGTAATAACCGTGGCAACCAGCGCCGCGATCAAAGTCCAGATGACGACGGTATGCATGAACGTACTGATGGGCTCCGGACCCGGATCGCGAATGGCCGCCGCACGATAGCGCCATAGCCAGCCGATCGCGACCAGATGCAGCAGCAACACGATCGCAAGGCTCACACGCAGCGGCCCGGTCGGCCAGCCGAACGCGCAGCCGATCGCGTGCAGCGCATACAGGATCACGAGCGCAACGCACCAGATGGTGAAGCCCACGGCGAGCCACCACAGACGCCGTGGCGCAAGCGGCCGCGCGCTCATGGCCGTGCTCCCAGCATCGCGACCAGCGAGGGCAGCGCGAGCACGAGGACCAGCGCAATGATGCCCGTCGTCAGCGTGTAGTCGAGCCACAAGCGCGTGAGCCGCAGGTCCGTGAGCCGTCGCGGGGAGACGAAGCCGGCGCCGATGCGCAGTACATTGCTGATCAGAAACAGCAGCCCGATGCCCGCATGAATGCCGACGTACGTCAGCAACGCTGCCGCCGTTGCGCCGAGCGCGTGCTCACGCGGATGCGGCATGACGCCGGCGATCAGCGCGACATCGGCGGCAATCGCGATGACCAGTGCCAGCGCGGCCACGCTGATCCAGCGATGCGCGTGACGGTCCGCGGCGGCCGCGCGCAGCGACCCGCGTGCCGCGACCGCCGCGACGGCCAGCGCGACGACGCTCACGAGCGCGAACAGGCGGCTCGGCTCGGGCGTCACCGCGGCCGGCCAGTTCGGCGCGGCGATCCACAGATAGAACGTGCCGAATACGAGCGACGTGAACAGCGTGCCGTTCGCGACCAGCGTGCAGATCAGCGCGAGCCACGCCGGCGCGCCGGCCACTTCGGTATGCGGCGGCACGCTGACGCCACGGCCCACCGGCAGCGGTCCGTAATCGCGCGCGTGACCGGCGCTCTGGCCCGCGTAGATGAAGAGACCGAAGGTCACGAACGCAAAGGTCAGCGACAGCAGATAGAAGCCGAACAGCATCGCCAGCACCGCCGCGCAGGTCACGGTGGCAGTGACGAGCGGCAGATAGGTCGCGCGCGGCAGCACGATCAGTTGTTCGGGCTCGCCGGAAGTCATGTGCACACCGAGCGTTTCCTGCCAGCCGTTGCGCGTGAAGCCGAGATAGCCGTCGCCGCGCGCGAGCAGCGCCGCCAGTTTGCCCGGCGCGACGCCCTCCGTTTCCGTGCCCACCCGCGGGATCGACGCGAACGCGTACGGCGCGGGCGGAATCGGCATCGCCCATTCGAGCGTGGTCGAATCCCACGGATTGCGCCGCACGCGCCGGCCGTAGCGCACCTGCACGATGATGTCGATCACCACCAGCGCGAAGCCGATCGTCATCACGAAGCTGCCCACCGACGACAGCAGATTGAGCCAGTTCCACCCCTCGTCGCCGCGATAGGTGAAGATGCGCCGCGGCATGCCGAGCAGGCCGGTCAGGTGCATCATGAAGAACGTCATGTTGAAGCCGATGAACACCAGCCAGAACGCCGGCAGCGACAGCTTGTGCACGGCGGTGCGCCCGGTCAGCAACGGCAGCCAGTAGTAGAACGCCGCGAGCATCGGAAACGCGAGCGCGCCGGCCACCACGTAGTGCATGTGCGCGACGACGAAGTAAGTGTCGTGCGCCTGCCAGTCGAACGGCACCATCGCGAGCATCACGCCGGTCAGCCCGCCCGCCGTGAACACGAAGAAGAAGCCGAACACGTACAGCATCGGCACGTCCCAGCGCGGGCGTCCGTGCGAGAGCGTCGCGAGCCACGCGAAGAACTGGATCGCGGTCGGCACAGCGACGATCGCCGAGCCGGCCGAGAAGAACGCGAGCGCCAGATGCGGAATGCCCACCGTGAACATGTGATGGACCCAGATGCCGAAGCTCAGGAAAGCGAGCGCGATGATCGCGACGACGATGGCCCGGTAGCCGACCAGCGGCCGCCGCGCGAACACGGGGATGATGGTCGACAGCACGCCCGCCATCGGCAGGAAGATGATGTACACGTCCGGGTGGCCGAACAGCCAGAACAGGTGCTGCCACAGCAGCGGATCGCCGCCGCGCCGTGGATCGAAGAAGGGCAGGCCGAAGGCGCGCTCCACTTCGAGCAGGATCGAGCCGAGGATCAGCGGCGGAAAGGCGACGATCATCATCATCGCGGTGACGAGGATGTACCACGCGAAAATCGGCATGCGGTCGAGCGACATGCCGGGCGCGCGCATCTTCAGAATCGACACGACGATCTCCATCGCGAGCGAGAGCGCGGAGATTTCCACGAAGGTGATGCCGAGCAGCCACACGTCGGCGTTGATGCCCGGCGTGTAGACGTTCGAGCTGAGCGGCGTGTACATGAACCAGCCGCCGTCGGGCGCGGCGCGCATGATCAGCGAGACCGTCAGGATCGTGCCGCCGAACAGATAGCACCAGTAGCCGTACGCGGTCAGGCGCGGAAAGGCGAAGTCGCGTGTGCCGAGAATTTTCGGCGTGAGGTAGACCGCGAAGCTTTCCACCATCGGAATCGCGAACAGGAACAGCATCATCGAGCCGTGCATCGTGAAGACCTGGTTATAGGTCTCGGCGTCCATGAAGGCCGCGTGCGGCGTCGCGAGCTGTACGCGCGTGAGCATGCCGAGCACGCCCGCGATCGCAAAGAACAGGAACGACGTGATCATCATGCGCATGCCGAGGACCGTATGGTTCACGGCGGCGAGGCGCTGCACGCCGGGTCCGGTGGCCCAGATCGCGGCGAGCTGGCGATGCAGCCGCAACGCGTTCATGCCCTGTGACGGCGGCTCGACGGGCACACTCATTTCTTTATCTCCCCGTTGGCGGCCGCCTGCTTGACGGCGGCGGCAAAGTCTTCCGGACGATCGACGATCACCGTGAAGTGCATCCCTGCATGTCCCAGCCCGCAGAACTGGTTGCATTGCCCTTCGTACTGACCGGGCTGATCGGCCTGCACGCGCAGACGCGTGGCGTGCCCGGGTATCGCGTCGATCTTGCCGGCGAAGCGCGGAATCCAGAACGAATGCACGACGTCCTCGCTCGTGACGACGATATCGACCGGCGTGCCGGCGGGCAGGTGCAGCACGTCATGGGTTTCCACCCCACCCTGGTCCGGATAGCGGAAGGTCCAGTTCCATTGCTTGCCGATCGCGTCGACGCGTGCGGGCGCATGGCCCGGCAGCGGCAGCAGCCGTTCACCGGCAAGGAGCGCATAACAGACCAGCGGGATCAGGATCACGGCGGGCAGCACGAGGCCGCCCAGCACGATCCAGCGCGCGGGCGACACCTGCGAGCCCCAGCCCGGGCGCCGCATCACCAGCGCGAACAGCACGAGCACCAGCGCGAACAGCACGGCCGAGCCCGCCAGCATGGTCCACCACAGCCCGGCAATCGACGCCGCCGCGGGTCCGGACGGCGCGAGCGTCGACAGCGGGCCGGCGCAGCCCGACAGCGCCGCGCCTACCGCCGCGATCAATCCCGCTTGGACCGGTCCACGCAAGCGGCTATGATGGTTCGCACGATCACACATTCGACGCGAGGGACTGTGACCATGGCAAAGAAAGACCATGCCGGATCCAACGGCAAGAGCGAGGTGTTGCTGGAACTGTTGCGGCTCGATGCGGGTTCGGCCGTCGCATTCGTCGGGCATCCGATTCACGTGATGATGGTGCATTTCCCGATCGCGTTCGTCGTCGCCACGCTCGGCATCGACGTCCTCTACTGGTGGTCGGGCGATCCGTTCTGGGTGAGGGCGGGTCTGTGGGCCGCCGGCTTCGCGTTCTGGAGCGGCGTGGGCGCGAGCCTCGTCGGCACCGGCGAGATTCTGCTCGTGCGCGGCATCCGCCTGAAGGAAGCGAGCTGGTCCCACGCGGTGGCCGCGATGACGCTGGTCGCCATCGCCGGCGCCAGCTGGGGCGTGCGTCTCTACTATCCCGAGCAGATCCTTCCGCACGGCCTCGCGCTCTCGGTTCTGGCCTCGGTGATGACGGGCTTCGCCGGCTGGCATGGGGGCAAGCTCGTGTTCGATCATGGCGTCGGCATTCTGGTGTCGCCGAAGGACTGATGCAGCCAGCGGGCGAGTCCGCCTGGCTCGAACAGATGCGGGGCGAACAGGTTTGAGTCGAGGTGCGGCTTGGCGAGCACGATCCAGATGATCGCGACGATCACCACCACATAGGCGCTCGTCAGCGCGATCGAGGAGAGCTTGCCGAAATGCCCGTCGGGCAGGAACAGATGCAGCATCACGAGGCCGGCCACCACGTGCAGCATCGCCATGATGCCGACCAGCACCATCTTGAGAGAGAACCATTCGACGAAGGTGGCCTGCAGGAAGATCAGCGCCGTGCCGCTCGCAATCGCGACGAAGGCGGCGGGCGAAGTCAGCTCCACATAGACCAGCCGCGTGATGCGGTGCAGGCGGTCGAGGTCTGAACCAGGCGGCAGCGCGCGGCGCTGCCGGAACAGAAACGGCAATACGATCAGGCCACCTGACCATATCGCGATCGCGCCCAGATGGATGAACTTCAGCAGGATGGTCACAGTGCGGGCTCTCTGACGCGCAGGCTGGACCAGGCGAGCCACAGTCCCGCTGCGAGATAAGGGATCATCGCCAGCACCCACATCAAGAGGCCGGCAAGCTGCTGGTCGGCAAGCGGGGTGAGTCCCCACGCGGCGGTGCTGGCGAAATGCACGACGTAGAGCGGCGCGGGCGCGAACACGATCAGCGCGCCGAGCAAGCCCATTTGCCCGATCGTCGCGACGAGCGCCATCAAGGCGGCGCCCGTTTGCAGCGTCGGCGCAAGGACGCTGCGCCACATCAGCCACGCGCTGCCGAGCAGCGTGGTCTGCATCAGCCAGTAAGCGGGCACCGTGGCGAGCCCCCAGGCGTACGGACCGGGCGCATGCCAGAGCCACACGATGACCGCATGTGCGGCGACCACGGGAACGAGCGGCGGATAGCCGAGGCGCGGCAGCGCAAACGCGCGTGCGAGCAGGGGCGCGACGGCCGCAATCAGAATGATGTGATGGGTCACGCGCGCCGAGAACAAGGCCGATGACAGCGCGCACAGCGGCGAGACGAACACGACCACCATCAGCACGAGCGCGGCCCAGCCCGCTCGCGCATCGGCGCTGCGGCCGCTGGCGACGAGGTAGGCGAAAACGGCAAGCGCTGCGAGCAGCAGCGGGTCGGTGTTCCAGCGCAACCACAGATCGGCGGGGATCGCGGCCGGCCCGCAGTAGGCGACTAGATAGGGCATGGCGCGATGTCGTCGGAGGGTCCGGTTTCGATCGCGTAACACGCGGCCTGTATTCTTCTTCGTAACTCGCGTCCGGTTGTCTTGTGAGGGACATGAGCGTCTGCACGCGCGCTCACCGGAACACTTTCCGCATCTGCCATTTCCGTCACCTCGCACGGCGCGTCGAACGCGCTGGAAGAACCTGGAAAATTATCGAAACGGGCTCGCAGCCTGATCGACCGCAGATGTACTGTAGCTCAAATAGCGCGCTTTAGGGCCAGCTATGGCGGATTTTACCGATTTTCGTCAGGCTGACAACGAGCTTTCATAAGAGTGCTAATCAAGCGCCCGGCGCCTTGCCTGCGCCGTCCTGATCGGCTGGTCGAGCTTGTGTGAGGGCGGCTTCCATCCGGGTTTGCTCCTGGAGATGAAGCAGCGCGGGCGAGAGGAAACAGCCCATCACCGCGGACAGGATGATGAAGATCGCGGCCGCATCGACGAGCAGTCCGAAGCGAATGAAAATATAGAAGCAGCATAGGAGATTCAGCAGATGCAGGCACAGGCCCAGCACGGTGACTGCCTTCGGCACGACCCGGATCACGCCCGCGAGCCGCGATTGCCTGCGCGGCACATACCAGATGAGCAGCAGGCCGACGCCCATGATGAACCCGCTCTCGGCCCATTTGAGCCACGTGGGACGCAGCAGGAAACGTCCCTCGACGATGGTCTCGATGACCTGAGCCTGAATCTCGATGCCCGGTACCAGTTCTCCTAACGGAGTCGTGCGCATGTCGGTCACGCCGGCGCCGGTCAATCCGACGAGCACGAGTTTGTCGCGGATGCGGTCCTCGTCCACCTTGCCGTCGAGCACCTCGCGTGCGGACACATAACGGTCCAGCGTCGAGCGGATGGAAGCGAAATGCAGCCAGATGTCGCCACCGGGTTGCGTGGGCACCTGCACGTCGGCGACCCCGACCGTTTGCACGCCCGAACCGTTGGTCGAGACTTCGAGCGCCGCCGAACCGGTGGCCACGCGCAGCATCTCCATCGGCAGGCTGGGGACCAGCGTGTCGCGCAGACCCATGATGAGCGGAATATGCCGGACCACGCCCTGTTCGAGCGCGACGCTCAGCATCGCCTGACCGTGCGCCGCGGCCTGCAATTGCGGCAGGCTGGCGAGCACGTAGTCGTAACGCGGCACGCGGGGCAGCGGGTCGGCGCCGTGCAGGAGAATCGGCGCGCTACGCAGATCGATGCTGGTGGCGAAGGCCGCGTGATCGAGCGCGGCCGCGCCCAGAATGGTCGGCGCCGCATGGAGCGCGCCAGCGAGAATCGTGTCGTGGCTGGGCAGCGCACGCAACGCGGCCGCGAGCGCTGTGGCCGTTTCCGGCAGATTGCCGGCCACCATGTCGGGCGAGGTTTGATCGGGCTCCGGCATGTAGATGTCGAGACCGATCGCGAGCGGCTTGTGTGCCGCGATCGCGTCGATCAGACCGGCGAGGCGGTTGCGCGGCCACGGCCATTGACCGACGCTGGCGAGCGTCTCCTCGTCGATTTCGACGATCGTCACCGGCTGTGCGTTCGGCATGCGCGGGTAGTGACGCTGGTACTGGTCGAACAGCAGTTGCCGCGCGGATTTGAACGAGTCGGGCAGCGTCTCGTCGAGCGTGGTGATGAAGGCCGGACGCGCGAGGTTGCTCGGCCATTCGCTGGCCAGGTTGAGCAGGCTCAGCGCAAACAGCACCGCGAGCGCGACCGGACGCCCCTGCGCCGCTTTCAGCAGAGACTTGATGCGGGCGAGCCAGAGGTCGTAATAGCGTTTCATCGAAGGGAGGGCGATTCAGCGCCGACGACCCGCGCGCGTCATTGAATGGTGATGACGACCCGCCGGTTCATGCGATTGGGCACGCCATCCGCCGTGGGGACCAGCGGCTCGCGTTTGCCCCGGCCCGCGGTTTCGATTTTGCCGGCGGGAATGCCTTGCTTGATCAGAAACGCCGCGGCGCTTTTGGCCCGCCGCAGCGACAGCCTGTCGTTGAATTCCTGGGAGCCGGCCAGATCCGTATGGCCGATCACCACGATCTGCGGCGCGGGCCAGTTCGCGAGGACGGCCTTCAGCTTCTCGACCGTGGCGGGCGACTCCGGGGCCAACTCGGTGGCCGAGTCGAACAGGAAGAACAGGGTGAAGGTCATCGGGCGCGGCGGCCGGGCGGCGAGCAGCTCGCCGTAACGGGCTTGCACGCCGGAGCGGCTGTCCATGGTCTTTTCGATGGCGCCGTTCTTCGTCACGTCGACGCCCGCGTAGGCCGTGTCGATGGTCCGCTCCGCCTTGGCGCTGTGCACGATGACCGCGCCGACTTTGCCTTCGGGATCGGGCAACAGAACGATCCGGTCCGGCGGCGTGCTGCATCCGGCGAGGCAGGTCAGCACGACGAATGCCGCTGCGAACACCGCTGCCGATAGCGATGCTGGCCGGTGCGGCCGGATGAGGGCTGTCAACGTGCATTCCCCCCGTTCTCGCCGACTTCGATAATGAACTCGGTGCCGCGCACCCCCAGCGTGGTGGTCGGCGTGCTGAAGCGGACCGCGTCCGGATTCGCCTTGGCGAGCTTGCCGGAGATCACGGCCAGCGAACCGCGTTTGACGCTTGCGTCGAGCACGCCGGCATGGGTCGTGCTGTCGAACGCGAAGCGGTTGAGTTCGAGCGTGGTGTTCGCGCCCGCGGACAGCAACGTCGTGTCGCGCAGCGTGATGCCGACCGACGACTCAGGCCCGGTCACGATGCGGTCGCTGCTGTACACGTCGGTGCCGATCGTCGCGCCCGAGCTTGCGCCCGCGTGCTCGATGCGCACCGCGCCCTTGACGGTCTTGACGACGCCGGCGGCATCCTCCGCGCGCGCATTGGCGGTGGCCGCACATCCGCAGGCAAGAATCAACGCATGGGCGATGGATCGGAAACGCATCGGCGGCACCTGTTGGCAAGAGCGCTACTTTCCACGGGGCGGCGCGGCGTGCCGATGTCGACGTGGTGTTGTGACCGATAATGGCCCGACTGCCGGTGGAGCTGGGACTGGCGAAGGGGAGGCGGAAAGGCAGGTCCTGGGGAGCCAGGGAGGCGCTTCTGCAGTATCCAGCAGAGTAGGGCCGCCCATGCAAACGACTCTGTGCGCTGCCGCGCATAACGCCACCCGAAAGGCTTGCAGTGGCCAAAGGTGTTGCTACGCAGCGATCGCGATGGACGGCGGGCCATGCCGGCCTCGACTCGCCCGCTGCAAAGCCGGGCAACACCGAATCATGAACCGGATGCCGTACAGCGGCGCCCGCCGGGCGTAATATGAGCAGACCTTGTGGCGGAGGCTTCCCTCATGTTCCATGATCCTATCCATGTTCCCGCGCTGATCGAATTGGCATTGCTGTCGATCGTGCTGATCTTCGTCAGCATAGTCCGCGCCCGGCGGCGCAGGCAGCGGCTACGCAACCGCGCCGACGCGGGAGCGAACGCGGGAAGATAGGGCTTGCGGCGCCTTCAGCGGATGCGCTTGAATACGGCTATGCCGTTCAGTTCAGGCAGAACCCTGATGGAGCAGATTTCAACGGGCCCGGATCGGACTCACCGGGCCGTTATCCGGCTATCGAAAGAGAGAGGTGTTCATGGCTAAAGACGGAATGATGGCGCAGGTGTGTGACAAGCAGGGCTTCTTCGCGGCCCTCGATCAGAGCGGCGGCTCGACGCCCGGCGCGTTGCGGCTTTACGGCATTCCGGATACCGCCTACAGCGACGACGCCGGCATGTTCAAACTGATCCACGAGATGCGCGTGCGCATCATCACCGCGCCTGCTTTTACCGGCGCGAGGATCATCGGCGCGATTCTGTTCGAAGCCACCATGGATGGTCAGGCCCAGGGCAAGCCGGTGCCGGCCTTCCTGTGGGAGGACCGTGGCGTCGTGCCGTTCCTCAAGGTCGACAAGGGACTGGAAGCCGAAGCCAACGGCGTGCAACTGATGAAACCGATACCGGGACTGGACGCACTGCTCGAGCGCGCGGTGAAGCTCGGCGTGTTCGGCACGAAGATGCGCTCGGTCATCAACGGGAATTCGCCGGCCGGTATCGCGGCGATCGTGAGGCAGCAATTCGAACGGGCGGCGCAGATCGAATCGCACGGCCTGATGCCGATTCTCGAACCCGAAGTGTCGATCAAGAGTCCCGACAAGGCGGGCGCCGAGGCCACGCTGCGCGCGGAACTGAGCAAGGGGCTCGACGCGTTGCCGCAGAGCAGCCGCGTCATGCTCAAGCTGACCTTGCCCGAGACCGCGGACTTTTATCGTCCGCTGATCGAGCATCCGCGGGCGGCGCGGGTCGTTGCGCTGTCGGGGGGCTACTCGCGAACCGATGCGTGCACGCGGCTCGCTTCCAATCACGGCATGATCGCCAGCTTCTCGCGGGCGCTGATCAACGACCTCAAGAAGCCGATGAGCGACAGTGAATTCGACGCGGCGCTGGAAAAGGCCGTCGAAGAGATTTATCAGGCTTCCGTCGTCAAGGTTTGAGGGGCGGCGAGCGGCGAGGCAGCGTACTTGCGGCCGATGAACGTTGCAATGCCCGGATAGCTGAGCATTGCAACGATCACCGCCGCGCGCAACCTCCCGTCAGTTCGACAACGACAGATACGGCGAACTGAGCGGCGTCGGCGGGAACGGCTGCAAGCCCGTCTGCTTGCTGAAGCTGTAGCGCACATAGACGGCGGCGAAGAACTCGCGATACTCATACGCATTGCCGAGCGACGCCGTCGCGCCGAACGCCAGCTGCGGCGCCAGTTGATATTCGCCGACCGCGCTGAGCGAATACGACACGCCCGTCTTGCTCTGGCCGGGATACACCGCGCCGCTATCCACGCCGCTGCCGATCGAAGCCGCATTGTCCGCCGCCGCGCCTTGCCGACGGGAGGCGTCGTTCAACGGGAAGTAGTTCGACGGATCCTCCCGATAGTGCTGCACGCCGATCGAGCCCTTCAGGTCATAGGTGAACGGACCATTGCGTCCGGTCCATTCCACCGGCAAATTCAGGATCACGTATTGTTGCGGGCTGAAATAACCGCCCTGGCCGTACGTGAAGTACGAGAGGTTCCTGTCGTAGCGCATCAGCGTGGTGTTCACGCCGACCGTCAGTGTCTGGTCGGCGTCTTTCAGCAGGCGCGTGTAGACCCCGCCGCCACCCTTGACCGAATTGTTGCTCGCGACGTTGTGGCCGCCGTAGTACTGATACGAAGCGTTCACGTACAGGCCGCTCGTGCCGTCGTCCCAGGCGAGGCTGCCGAGGCCGCCGGTCGAGGTGACGCCGCCCCATTCGAGTCCGGAACCCGCGTCGTGCGCGCCGGCATACGACAGCAGACTGTCGGTGACGGCGCGCCGCGCGACGGCGAGCGAATAGGAGACCTTGTCGGTGATGCCGCCGTTGTACCGCGCACCGCCCACGATGTTCGTCTCGCGGAAACCGAGCGGCGTCACGCCGATATCGCCGCTGACGCTGCGGCCCTCGTAGCCGACCGACAGCCCCACGCCGCTCGCCGTCTGGCTGCCGTACACGTTGTTGCCGGCCTTCGCCGCCGAATTCGACGCGCTGTCGGAGAGGCCCGCGCCGAAGCGCGCGAGCGTCGACACGTTGTTGGACGCGGTACCGGCATCGAGCGTGACGGGCGTCGCGGTCACGACGACATGGCCGTTGCCCGCCTTGATGCGCCCCTGGATCGGCGCTTCGATGTCGGTCAGCGTGGACAGGCCGTCCTCGCCGTCGCGGTTGCGGAACACGATGCCGCCCGACACCGTGCTTGCCTGCTCGCGATTGATCTGCGCCAGCTCTTCGGCGACGCCGAGCGTCTGCGTGTTGGCGAGGTTCGCGCCCGCGTAGTTGCCGGCATTGCCGCTGTTGCCCCCAGCTTGCTGCGGGTAGTAAGGCTGTGCGTAGCCGGTCGGCGGCTGCGGAATGTACGGCTGCTGTTGCCCGTAGTAGCCCTGATTCGGATACGCCTGCTGCTGCGGCGGATAGGGTTGATAAGGTTGCTGCGGGTAGCCTTGCTGTTGCTGCGGATAAGCCTGCTGGCCGTAATACGGCTGCTGCTGTGCATAGGGCTGCTGTTGCTGCTGCGCGTAAGCGGGTGCGCTGCGCGCGGTCTTCGACGTGCTTTGCTTCTTGCTCGTCGAGCGCCTCGTAGTCGCGGTCGAAGCGGCATACGGCTGTTGTTGCGCCGATCCGGCATTGTCCTGCGCCTCGCGCGAGGCGGGCGACATGGGCCATGGCGTAGCGGCATAGCCATCCGGCGCGCCGTATTGCGGTTGCTGCGGCGCCTGCTGCGCATAAGGCGCCTGCTGCGGATAACCCGGGCTGTATTGCTGCTGCATCGGCGGCATTTGCGTTTGTGCCTGCCCTTGCCCCGGATAAGGCTGCAATGGCGCACCGGACTGGCTCGACCCGTAGGTCTCCTGTCCATAGCCGCCCGAGTCGGCGCCCGAGCGCGGCGCGTTGTACGGCAACGCGGCGGGCGCGGCATTCGGCGCATAAGGCTGGGCGGGCGCCGTATAGGGCGCGACGTAAGGCGCGGGCTGCGTGGGCGGCGGATAGTTCGGCACGGTCTGCGTCGGCAAGGAGGACTGCGAATACGGATTGGTTGCGCGCGCGGCATTGAAGCTGCCACCGGCGGGCGCGGCGTTGTCGGCGGCGCTCGGCGCGACCGTTTTGCCTTCGAACGGATTGACGCCCGGCAGCGGCGTCGCGCCGATCTGGCGCATCGCGGTTTCCCACCCGCGCGGCACGTTGCTCGCCGGATTGTTGCGCGGGGCGCTGCCCATCGGCGTGTTGGCCGCGACGAGCGAGCGCTGCAAATAGGTCGACGCGAGCGACAGCTTGCCCTGCGCGCGATACATGCGGCCGACCGTCGCGAGCACGGTTGGATCGTTGGGCGCCAGGTTCAGCGCCTGATTCGCGAGCGATTCGGCGTAGCTGTTCTGCTTCGCGCCGACCGCGGCGGGGATCGCCGCCTGCAGCAGGCTCAGGTCGTCGGGGCGGCGCTGCAGCGCGACGCGGTAGCTGGCGAGCGCGTTGCGATCGTCGCCGGCGCTCGAATAGAGGCGGCCCAGCGCGGCCTGCAGATCCGGATTGTCGGGCATCGCCGCGAGCCACGGCGCGATCACGTCATAGGCGCTCGCGAGATCGCCGCGCTGACGCACCGCATCGGCCTGCTTGATGACGATGCCGAGATTCAGGTTGCCGAAGTCCGTGCGCTGCTGCGGCGTCAACTGCATTGACGCGAGCCGGCGCATCACCATGCCGAGTTCGGCTTCCTGTCCCGTCGCGGACAGAATGCCCGCGTATTGCAGCAGCAGATCGGTATTGCCCGGCGCCGCGTTCATCGCGCCGCGCACGAGGCCGAGCGCGCGGGTCGGGTCGCCCGCCTGCTGATAGGCGCCGGCGATCACGCCGATCAGCTCGGGGCTGCTGCCCGCGATCGGTTCGGCGGCGCGCAGCGTGGCGAGCGCCTGCTGCGTCTGAGCGTTGCGCGCGAGCCGCGTCGCGATGTCGGCCTGTTGATGCACCCACAGGCGGTGCTGCAAGGTGGTCATCGCGTCGGTGCGTTGCGCGACCGGAATGCGGTCGAGCTGCGCGAGACCCGCGCTCCAGTCTTGCGTTTCCGCCGACAGCAGCGCACTCGCATACAACGCGTCGGTCATGTCGGGATGCGCGGCGAGCAGGCCGTCCATCATGCTGCGCGCGTTCGCGACCGCGCCCTGGCGCACGTAGATGCGCGCGAGGTCGAGGCGCAGCCAGGGGTCGTCGGGCGTGTTCAGCAGCGCGTCCTCGAATAGGCTGCGCGCGCTGCCGAGATCGCCGCGCGCTTCGGCGGCGCGCGCCTGAGCGGCCTGCGCCTCGCCGCGCAGACGGTTGATGCCGCCGGCCTTCGATTGCTGTTCGGTGTTCAGCCGATTGGCGAACTGCAACGCCTCGTCGCCGCGCCCTTGCGCGGCGAGCGCACCGACCAGCCCGCGAATTGCATCGGGATTGTCGGCCTGGCGGCGCAGCGCCATCCGGTACGCCTGTTCCGCGCCGGCTGCGTCGTGGTTGGCGAGCAGCATTTCGCCGAGCAGCACCTGCGCGGTGACGTCGGACGGATTCAGCGCGATCGCGCGTTCGAACAACGACTTCGCCTTTGCGAATTCGCCGTTGCTGCGCGCGCCGATCGCGTCGCTGGTGTAGGTCCAGTAGGTCGCGCTGTCGAGCGCGGTTTTCCAGCGCGCCGGATTGCCGCCGCGCGAGGCGCGCTCCAGATAGTTGCGCGCTTCGGCGAAGTGTTCCTGCTTTAACGCGGCGATGCCCATGCCGCCGAGCGCATCGGTATCGTTCGGACTGCTCGCGAGCACCGACGAAAACTTCGCGCGCGCGGTAGCGACGTCGTTGCGCTCGAGCGCGGCGAAGCCCTCGGCGATCACGCGGCCGCGCGCATCGACGGCGGTGTTTTCCTGCGCGCGAGCGCGCGCCGCGCTGTCCTGCTGCACCATCGAATCGAAGCGCGCCTTGACCGCGGCGTCGTCGCTCGCGGTTTGCAGATAGGCCTGGTACAGCGCGGCGTCGGAAGGCCGCGCATCCAGCCACAAGAGCGCCTGGCGCCAGCTCTTTTTCGCCGCCGCGCCAACCGTGCCGTCGCCCGAAAGTTTTTGCAGCCGCGCGATACCGTCGCGGCGCGTCACGTCGCGATAGGTCAGATGCTGCGCGTAGGCGAGCGCGTAACGCGGATCGTCGGGGTTGTCGCGCGCAAGCTGTTCGAGCCCGCGGCGCGCCTGATCCCAACCCTGTGGCGTGGCCGACAGGGCCTGGTAGTACTCGAGCTGCAATTGCGGCGTCGCCGGTTTGCCCTGCAGCGCGCGTTGATATTCCTGCACCGCGCTCGCGCTCTGACCGCTTTGCGCAAGCCGCCGTGCGTCGTTGACGGTCTGGTCGCGCGGGCTCGACTCGCCCAGACGCCGCCCCAGTTCATCGAGACTCGGATAGTTCGGCGCGGCCGCCTTCAGGCGCGCGAGATATTGCTGCGCGCCGGCGCCGTCCTTGCGGTCGGCGAGTACCATGCCCATGCCGAACAGCGCGTCGGGCTGCTTCGGATCGATGCGGAGCACCTTCAGCCACGCCTGCTCGGCGAGGTCGCCGCGTTGATGCGACTGCCAGTACTTGCCCTGATCGATCAGCACGCTCAACGGATCTTTCGACGCTTGCGCCAGCGCATCGGGTGCGGCCGTCGCCACACAGCAGACTGCGGTGAGGCTCAGCGCGAAGCGCAATGACAACGCGAGGGCGCTCAATCGCATGCGTTTCTCCAGCTTGGCACGAGACGGCCGCTTGCGTCGAAGCGGTAACGGCCGTCGATGAAACCCGTGCCGAACAAGCCCAGCACACGATCGTAATAAACCGGTTCGCGGCCCGGCACGCCGGCGTCGAGCGCGGCCAGATGCGTGCGGGCGAGGCCGAGGCCGTGCTGGTCGCCGAGCGACTTGAAGTACGGCGCGAGCGCGCCCCAGTAGCTGAGCGGGCCTTCGCCGCTGGCAGCGCCAGTGGTCGAGGACACCTTCTCCGGCGGGAAGCCGTTTTGCGCGACCTTCGCGCGCATGCCGCCGAGCGCCGCGAGCCAGGGCTTCGCGAGCGGATCGGCGGGCGCGGCCAGCCCGGCCCACAGATAGACGCGGATCGCGTCGTAACTGCCGACGTCGCCGTTCTTCGGATCGACCACGAACTGGCCGTTTTGCCAGGCCGCCCAGTCGGGTGCGAAACCTTGCGGCGCGGTGGTCCTGACGAACTTGTAGGCGCTGTCCGCGAGCTTGTTCCACGGACCGTCCGGCAACTCGTGCGCGAGTCCGCGCAGCACCGGCAACGGCAGATAGCTCGGATTCAGACGTGTCACACCGGCGGTTTTGAAGCCTTGCGGTCCGGGAAGCAAGATCGGCCCGACGCCCGGCAGCGTGGTGATCTCTTCACGCGCGATCCGCGCGGCGAGCGCCTCGCCGAGCTGCGTGTAGCTCGCGTCGCCCCACAGGCGGCCGGCTTGCAGCAGATCGTAGGCGATCCACAGGTCCGAGTCGGAGGCCGAGTTCGGATCGAGCACGCCGTACGAGCCGTCCGGCTTTTTGCCCCATTGCCAGGCGGGCAGGCGCACGTTGTGCGCGTCGAACTGATTGCCCGCGAGATTGCTGCGGGTCCAGGCGAGCAGCCGGTCGAAGGTCGCGCGGTCGTTCGCGACCAGCGCGAAGAAGAGTGCGTACGACTGGCCTTCCGAGGTGGTCTGCTGAGCCTGCGTCGAGTAGTCGATCACGCGGCCGTCGGCCTGCACGAAGCGTTCGACGAAGGTGCGATAGCCGCTCCATTCGCCGCATGCGCCCGGCGCGCCGTTGCTCTGCGCGACTTTCACGATGCCGCCGACACTCGCCGACGCCGCCAAGGCGAGCGTTACCGCAACGGTCATTTTCTGGTTGATTCGAAGAACCCGCATATCAGTCCTGTCAGTCCTTCAGGCGGCGCGCGGCGATCGAGCGCAGCGTCCGGTAGAAGAGGCCGGCGATGATCAGCGCCGCGAGCACGCCGCCGAGCATCAGCAGCAGCGGATGCGAGGACAGCGCCCAGCGCAGATATTCCTGCGGCGACAGATGGCCGACGTAGTACGCGTCGCCGTTCGACGTGATGGTGACGTCGCGGCCGTGGATCACGGCCATCGCGCCTTGAATCTTCGGCAGCACGTCGGCGTCGAGCAGCGCGCTCGAGAGGTCGGCGTCAGACTGCCCGGCCGCGCTCACCAGCGCGACGGCGCTGCGGTTCTTCTGCAACGGCGACTCGAAGCCGCTCAGCAAGGCGGCGCCGTTCGAACTCACGAGCGTCAGGTCGGCGCGCGCGGGCGTGCGCTCGACGCCGCGTTCGCCGTGCCACCAGTCCTGCAGCCAGAAGGCGATGTCGGAGAGGCGGAAGCTGTGCGCGTTGCCGTCGCTCGAGAACGGCATCGATTTGGCCCAGCGCTGCAACAGCGGCTGCTTGCCCGGCGCGCCGAAAATCAGCAGGTCCTT
The DNA here is from genome assembly GCF_046030495.1 of Paraburkholderia strydomiana. Classification (GTDB taxonomy): domain Bacteria; phylum Pseudomonadota; class Gammaproteobacteria; order Burkholderiales; family Burkholderiaceae; genus Paraburkholderia; species Paraburkholderia strydomiana_A. Next base: position 114,202 of record NZ_JAQQCJ010000006.1, on the reverse strand, counting down.
GCTCGCGTACCTGTCGGCGTCGTCGGCGCTGCCGACCGTCACGCCCGTCACCGGGTAGCCGGTCGATTCACCCATGCGGCCCATGGTCAGCAGATACAGGCTGTAGTCGCTCGAATCGGCGTCGTTCGGCAGGATCACGGCGGTCTCGGAAAGGTCCGCCATGCGCGTGAACGGGAAGCCGCTATTGGCGAACGCGGCCAGATCGGGCAGCGCCATGTAATGCGGGAACGACGAGAGGTCGATGGTCGAGTTCGGATCGATCGCGCCGACCACGTTGTCGAGCAGACGGCCATGACATTCGCCGGTGTTCGGAATGTCGTAGTAGAAATGCAGGCGCAATTGCGCGCGCGGCGTCAGCAGCAGCGGCGGAATGCGCACGGTGCGGCGCGCTTCGGCGGTGCGGTCGGGCATGATGCGGCCGAAGTAATGGCTCAGCTCGAACACCGACGCGGACTCAGCCGGAATCGGCAGCGCCTGCACGAAGCCGTTGTTCACGCTCACGTTCAACGACGAGCGGTCGCGCGCCGGCCGCACGGTGTAGCGGTAGCGCAGATCCAGCGGCGCGCCGCGCGTGTGCCACATGAAGAGATCGGGCGGCACGCGCATGTTGATGCGTACGGCGTCGGCGTCATAACCGAACACGGTCAGGTCACGCGGATTGGCGAGTTCGCCGAAACGCACCGGACGATTGGTCGCGAGCCAGTTCGGCGCGTCGTAGGGCACGCGCGGCGTGAGTTCGGTCAGTTGCGTGATCGTCGCGCTCGGGCCGGAGAGCGTGTTCTGGCCGATGCCGAGCGACTTCGCGGCGGTCTTCAGTTCGGCTTCGGTGCGGCCCATCACGAGCAGCAGCTTGCCGCGCGCGGGCGCCGCGCGATCGACCACCGCGATGGTCGGGCCGGAGATCGCAGGCAGCGTTACGCCGGCGGGGCGCTGGTCGTCGGTGGCGAACACCACGGCGTTGCCCGACAGCGGCGCGTTGTCCAGTTGCGCGGGAAACAGCGCGCCGCGATAGCCGGCCAGCGCGCCGAACCACGACGCGACGATGCCGCCCGCTTCGAGCGTGCCCGCGCCGGGCTTCTGCGCAAACACGAAAGGCAGTTCGAGCCGGCGCACGTCGCGGCGGTCGAAGAAGGGCGCAGGCAGCGCGGCCAGATCCGGCGCGCTGGCGAGCGACGCATAGGTCAGGTCGAGCGAGCTCGCATTGCTGACCGTGGCCCACAAAGAAGAATTCGCCGGGTCTTCGCAGCTCGTCGTGTAATGGCCGATCAACTGCACGTTCAGGTGGTTGAATTCGGTGATGAAGCGCGGATCGATCGACACGTCACGCGCCACCAGCATGCCCGCCTGTTCCTTCGGCACGGGCAGCGTGGCGGCGACTTCGCCGTTCACCAGCACCTTGAGTTGCGAAAGGTTGGCGAGCAGCGCGGGCGAGTAGCTGTAGATCAGATGCAGCACCGCGCCGGTCACCACTTCGTCGCCGCGCACGGAGAACGCCACGCCGTTCTGGCCGTCGGTGCCGCGCAGTTGCAGCGGGTCGAGTGCGCCGAGGTCGGCGAAGGTCAGCGTTTGGCGTCGGCCGCCCGGCACCAGCGTGCCGGGTTCGGCGGTGGTCGGCGTCCTGACGCCCAACGCCTTCACCGTGGCCGCGGTGAGCGCGGGCGTCGGCGTGGCGAGTTGCGGCTGCTGGATCGCGTTCGGGTCGAAGAGCATAGCGGGGCTGGGGGCGGGCACGCTGCCGACGCCGGCGGCCGGCGCGGCGCTTGCGCCAGCCGCCGCGACCACTTCAGCCGCCGACGCCAGCGGCGCGGCCAGCGCCGTCTGCAACGCGAGCCAGCAGGCGAGGCCGCGCATCAGCCGTCGCGAGCCGGAGCGTCCGACGTTGCGCGTTACCAACCTGTGCAATCCGGTCCTGCCGCGCTCGTGATTCGAGCGTTCGATCTTGTCCTTCGCCATCCTGTTGCCCATTGATCAGTCTTTGGTTTTTAGCTTCTTGACGTCCACCGGACGGCTTTTCATCGAACTGCGAAGGTCGGCGTAAAGATGTTCGAACAGCCCGCCGATGCCGCGCGCGCCGACCCTCAGCACGTGCGACAGACCGCGCAGCGGCGTGTCCTGCTGACGGCCTTCGGCCCAGCCGGTCCAGGCGTCCGCGCGCGCGAAAGTGGTCTTGACGAACTCGTACTCCTGCTCGCGCGTCAGCGCCGAGAAACGCAGGCCCACGCGCCCCGGCGCGGTGAAGCCGACAGTCGCGGGAAACGCGTATTCCTCGTCGCCGCGAAACAGCGACACCGTCACGCGCTCGTGCATCGGCACCTGGATCGCGGCCGGCAGCGCCACGCCGACGCCGCCTTCCGAGTAGTCGATGGTTTCGCAGGCGAGCGTGCGGCCGGTCGAGAACTTGAGCATCACCGGCATCTTCATCGCCACGCGGTGCACCGCGCGAATCTGCCGGCGCTCGCTCGCGGCGGCCACGCTCGCACCGAGAATCAGCATGTTGTACGTGGTCCACGCCAGATTCAGGACGGTGGTCTCGACCACGCTGCGCACGTGCCAGTTCAGATAGATGTGCGCGAGGCCCACGCAGAAGCCGATCAGGTTGAGCAACAGCAGGAACAGATACGGCCGCGAGATCGCCCAGTCGAAATAGTTCTTCTCGATCTGGCCGCCCTTGGCCGTCACGTTGAACTTGCCGAGCTTCGGGTTGATCAGCGCGAGCAGCGTCGGCGCGGTGATGTACGACGCCAGCACCGATTCATACACTTCGGCCCAGAAAGAATGGCGAAACGAGCGCTGCATGCGCGAGTTGGTGATGCTCGCGTGCATCATGTGCGGCAGCGCGTAGATCGCGATCGTGCTGGCGGCGGCTTCGATCACGTGCGCGCCGAAGAACAGATACGAAAGCGGCGCGGTGAGAAACACCAGACGCGGGATGCCGTAGAAGAAGTGCATCATCGCGTTCAGATAGCACAGCCGCTGGCCGAACTTCAGGCCCTTGCCGGTCAGCGGATTGTCGATCCGGAAGATCTGCGTCATGCCGCGCGCCCAGCGAATCCGCTGGCCGATGTGGCCGGACAGGCTTTCGGTGGCGAGTCCCGCGGCTTGCGGAATCGCCAGATACGCGGTGGTGTAGCCGAGGCGGTGCAGCTTGAGCGCGGTGTGCGCGTCTTCGGTCACGGTCTCGACCGCGATGCCGCCGATCTCTTCGACCATGGTCCGGCGCAGGAGGGCGCACGAGCCGCAGAAGAAAGTCGCGTTCCACAGGTCGTTGCCGTCCTGCACCAGCCCATAAAACAGCTCGCCTTCGTTCGGCACCTTGCGGAAGGTGCCGAGATTGCGCTCGAACGGGTCGGCGTTGAAGAAATGGTGCGGCGTTTGCAGCATCGACAGCAGCTTGTCGCGCAGGAACCAGCCGAGGCCGACCTGCAGGAACGAGCGGGTCGGAATGTGATCGCAGTCGAAGATCGCGATGTACTCGCCGCTCGTGATCTTCAGCGCTTCGTTGATGTTGCCGGCTTTCGCGTGGCGGTTGTGCGTGCGGATCGTCCAGTTGACACCGACTTCCTCGCAGAACGCCTTGAACTCGGGACGGCGGCCGTCGTCGAGTACGTGGATCGAGATTTTCTCGGGCGGATAGTCGAGTGCGAGCGCGGCGTAGATGGTCGGCTTCACCACCGACAGCGGCTCGTTGTAGGTCGGAATAAACACGTCGACGCTCGGCCATTCGTCGCGCGCGGTGGGCAGCGGCAGCGGCGTGCGCTTGAGCGGCCAGGCGGTCTGGAAGTAGCCGAGCAGCAGCACGATGGTCGAATAGACTTCGGCGGACACCAGCAGCAGACCCCACGCGGCATCGAGCGGATGCTCCCAGTAGGTGGTCGCGGTGAGCCGCCAGTACATGTAGCGGCCCGACGTGACCACCGACAGCATGATCATCACCATGGTCGCGTAGCGGCCTTGCAGGCGGCGGAACAGCAGCGCGATCAGGAAGCAGCAGGTCGCGAACGCGAGTTGCTGGTAGAACTCGAGCGGCACCGTGAACACGAAGTACAGCATGCCGAGCGCGAACGCCGTCACGAACACGGTGACGATGCGGCTGTTCCAGAAGCCGGCATCGACGAAACGCTCGAAGCGCGACGGCTCGGCGCCTTCGGCGCCTTGCGCCGGCGGCGATTCCTGCGTGCTCATGCGACGTTCCTCGGCGAGACGGCGATTGCATCGAGCGCCGCCGTCAGCCATGTGCCGCATGCGCGGAAATCGGCGGCGGCCTGGCTGAGCGGGTCGTAATGGAGCAGCGTGGTGTCGCACGCGAGCGCTTCGCTCACGCCTTCGTCAAGATGGATCACGCCCGGAAAGACCTTCGCGCCGAGCATCTGGCGCAGCACCTTGAGCACGTCCTTGGTCAACTGGCGCGACTGGTCGATCTGGTTGATCACGTAGCCGTCACCGCCGAACTCGGCGCGCGGCGCCGCGTAGGTCGCGATCAGCCGCTCCATCTGCGGAATCGCCGCGTACGAGGCGGCGTCGGCGAGCACCACGTTCAACGCGAAGTTGGCCGCGCACAACGCGGTGCGCACATAAGTGGAGGAACCCGGCGGCGTGTCGATGATGACGATGTCCGATGCGTCGAGCCGCAGGTTCTGCAGCGACTGCGCGAGCCAGCGCGGTTCCTGGTCGATATACGCTTCGAAACGGCGGCGGTCGTCTTCGAGCACGGCGCCGTAGGGCAGCACGGTCACGCCGTCGACGCCGTCGAACATCACGGTTTGCCACGGGTCGCCGGTAAGCGTCGCGCGCGACAGGCCGTCGATGCTGTCGAGCGGCACGCCGAAGTGCAGGCGCAGGGCGTTTTGCGGGTCGAGGTCGAGGGCGATCACGCGCCGGCCGCTGGCGGCCAGCACGGAAGCGAGATTGGCGGCGAGGGTGGTCTTGCCGACGCCGCCCTTGGCGGACACCACTGCAATGACTTTCATGAGCGACGCGGGCCGTTGACCAGCCACGAATGGGCAATGCCGGGCGCGGCGGCGCGCGATGCGTCGGCCGGCGTGGCGGGAGTGGGAGCGGGTGCGCCGCGCAGACGGTCGAAGACCGATTGCAGCGGCGCGGATTCGTTAGCGGGCGCGGCGGGTTGCGGCGGCGCGGGTTGCGGGTCCGCGGCGAAGAGTTTGCCGAGGATGGATGCGGGCGGGGCGGGTTGGGCGGCCGGGGTGGCGGGTGCGTAAGTGGCTGCGAATGCCGGTGTCGGTGCGAATGCCGGCGTGGAAGCGACTGCGCGTGCCGGCGCTTGCGCCCACATGGGCGCGACGGCCGGTGCGGCCGAAGGCGTTTGCGTAACCGGCGTCCGGAACGGGAAAGGGAACGCGGGCGACGCGCCGGCAACCGGCGCGGCCGCTGCGGCGAGCGGAACTGCAGGCACGGCGGCAACGGGCGCAAACGCAGCCGAATGAGGAACCGGCGCGACAGGCGCGGACACAATGGGTGTCACCGGTGTAGCCGGCGCAAACGCAGCCGAAGCAGCGGACGCCACAGGCGCAATCGGCGCGGAAGCCGCATGTTGTGCAGCAGCGGTCCTCCCGCCACCGGACGCATCCCACACCGTGCTTTCAGTTTCCGCTTCAGGCGCGCCGAATCGCGATGCGCCGCTCGGCGCAGCCGGCGCTGCGGCGGCCACCGCCACCGGCGGAATGTCCCGTCGATGCGAGCGCGTGAACAACGGCGCCTTCGCACGCGTCACCGCGGCGACGTCTCTGGGCGCCGTGTCCTGACGATCGACGGCTGTCGGCGCGGCGCTCACCGGCGCCTGCGGCTTCGCCTCCCGAGCTTGCCCGATCGCCGGAATCGCCGGTTGCGTCAGATCCAGCGTCACCAGAAGCGGCCAACGCGTGCGCGCCGAACGCGCTTCGTTTTCGCGGCCGATTTCCTGGTACGCGTTGGCGTCGCCGCCAAAATGATCGAATAGTTTTTCGATGTCGCTCGATGAACTCATAATGCCGCCGTCTTATTCATGACTTGTCCTGCCCCCATCCTTACCTGCTCGCGGCGCTCAACCCTTCTTACCGCCGCCACTGCACGCGTACCGGTCAGACGCGTCTGCTTACTGCGTTGCTTCCTTCCCGGGTGCCTCGACCTGTTGCGTTGCCTCGCCCGGTGCACCGGCCGCGAGCGCGAGTTGCGCGGCGCGTGCCCGGCACGCGCACACGTCGCGCCCGCTCGATCCGCCAGCCGCATCGTTCACGCCGGTCATGCAGGATGACGGCCCAGGCGAAACTCGATCGCGCTGTCCTCGCCGTACGCACTCGTTTGCGCGACCGACAGACCTTGCGCGCCGAGCGCGCTCAACCACGTCTGATAGACCCCTTCGAGAAACGCTGGGGTCCATGTCAGCGCGGCGTCGCCGAATGCCTGCAGCGGTGCACAGTAGTGGACGATGCGCAGCGACTCGGCTTCGTCGGCCAGTTCGATGTAGCCCCAATCCATCTCCTGCCAGTACAAATTCAACGCGTGCGCAAGCTCGGCCGTCGATCCGCAGGCGGGCAGCGGATGCGCCGCCGCGAACCGGCTGCCGACGCGATGCATCAGTTGCCGCAGTTCGTCGCGGCCGATCTGCGCTTCAAACTCGGAGGCCAGCGCGGTCAGCATGCCGCGCCACTGTGGCGAGAGCTGGCGTTCCAGCAGGTAATCGAGAATGGGGACCATGGTTTCCGGGGGATGGCCGTTGCTCCGATTCGCACAAAGGACGCGACGGCCGGGTGAATATCGAAGTGTTCGGGAAAATCGCGCGTTGCACGCGTCCATAAAGTGACCTTTAAAAAACTGTCCAGTCAGCCCGGCACACTTCGGGGGGAAGTCTACTTAAGACATTAACTTTTAGCCACTTTCCATTCGTCAGCTTATACGCAAAATTGCGTCTAGTGGATGCATGGCGATTACGTAATTTTTGCTGATGCCATCGCGGGGAGCACGCCCCCGCGGCCTATACAGCACGTGAATTCGTCAGGCCCAGATGCATTAACGGATAATTGCGCGGCTCTTTTTGCATTGCCATTTCGTGGTAAATGCAACGCTTGGCGGACAGTACAGGGATTTGCCGTCGCGGATGCTTACAAAATCTTCCCTTGCTATGGCGTGCAGTAATTTTTACGCAGAACGTATAAGCTGACGAAAGCGCGCACCACTCGCCGCGCATGCAATGGCGCAGGCGTGTGCGTGAAGTTCGGTATTCATCACCCGGATCAAGCGCGTGCACGGGTACGCGTTACAGGGTCGTGCCGCTGTCACGTCGTTCGAGTCATTCACTTGCCATGCTCAATCCACTCAGCATTCTGCTCGTCACCGTTTTATCCAGCGCGATGGCGATGGCCGTGCTCGGGTCGTTATGGCGCGCGGCGATTCCCGGCGTCGGCTACTGGATCGCGGCCAACGCGGTCGCGATCGTGGCGCTGTTCGCGTTCGCGCTGCAAGGACATGCATCGCGCTGGCTGACCTTCGTCGCGGCCAACGAGTTGCTGGCCATGTCGCTATTGCTCGTGATCGAAGGCTGTCTGCGTTTTCTCGGCCGCCGCACGCGGCCATGGGCGGCCTACGCGGGTCTCGTCGCGGTGTTGATCGGCATTTCGTACTGGACCTTCGTTGTGCCGGACTTCAATGCGCGCGTCACGCTGGTGTCGGCGTATCACGCGGGGCTCTACGCAGTGCTCGCCGCGCTGATGTTGCGCGGCCGCCCGTCGCACCGGCCGCGCTACAGCTACTACTTCCTCGCGGTGGCGGCCATGCTGCTATGCGCGGGGCATGCGTCGCGCGGCGTGATGTACGGCTTCGGCGTCCTCATGCAGAACGGCCTGATGCAGGTCACGCCGTCCAACATCCTCTTCCTCGCGCTCGGCATTCTCGCGCCGCCGTGTCTGTCTATCGGCGTCGTGATGCTGGCGCACGACCGCCTCGCTGAACGGCTCGAGCGGCTCGCGAACGTCGACGACCTGACGGGTGCGCTGACGCGCCGCGCCTTCCTGGCGATCGGCGACACGCTGTTGAAGGCGTCGCTGCGGGCCCGCTCGCCGCTGACAATGGCGATTATCGACATCGACTCGTTCAAGGCCGTCAACGATACCTACGGCCACGCCGCCGGCGATCAGGTGCTGGCCCACTTTGCGGCGTTCGTCGCCGACAACCTGCGGGTCGGCGACGTGTTCGGCCGGCTGGGCGGCGAGGAGTTCGGTGTGCTGTGCCCGGCCACCACCACCGCCGACGCGGTCGCGTTGCTCGAGCGCCTGCGCGGGCGGCTGCCCACGTCCGCGCCGGCCGGCTTGCCGCGCGGGCTGCGGTACACCTTCAGCGTGGGGGTGGATCAGCATCGACGCGCCGAATCGCTCGCCCAGTTTATGGCGCGCGCCGACGGGGCGCTCTATGCGGCCAAGCAATCGGGCCGCGATCGCGTGATGGCGGCGGCGTAATGGGCACCGACGGGGCACCAACGCGGGCACCCAACGCTGGCACCAGCTCGGGCATCAAGGGAATTTTTACCTCCATTTGCGCGACAGGCATAAATATTCGTAAGACATTTGCCGATAACCATTGGCGGAGTGACTGGAACCAGCCTGATAACCATCGATATGTCTGCCACCTCAACGCAGCATCTGCCCGAGCCCGGTCTGCGCGAGCGCTTTCACCGGCGCTCGCTGGAGCATCAGCGCCCACTGTCCACGGTGACAATGGCATTCACGGTGGTCGCGTTCCTGTGCATGGTCGGCGCGCGCAACCTCGTCGACGGCCCGGCGACGCCGCTCGCCTACCGGCTGTTCTGCGCGCTGCTGCTCGTCCTGCTGGTGCTGGCGATCCCGAATGCGAAATCGACCTGGGTGTTCGGCGCGATCGGCGTCGCGTACATGCAGGTGCTGGTAGCGGGCCTCGCGCTGAACACCGCCGGCCTCGCGCAGCCGCTGCTATGGGTGCTGCCCGCGCTGGTGGTGATCCCGGTCTGCGCGGCGCCGCTGTGGCTCACGCCGACTCACTTCTTCACAGGCAGCGTGCTCTTCTATGCGGCGGCGTTCGTGCTGCTGCTCGGCGAGCCGCTTGCGCACGACGTCGACATCGCCGTGTGGATGTGGATCTTGGCGATCGGCGTGCCGACTTCGATGGTGTTTCACTTCGGCTTTTACCGCTTCAGGCGCAATCACTTCCTGCTCGAAAGCCAGCTCGCGCAACTCGCGGCGACCGATCCGCTGACTGGCCTGCAAAACCGCCGCGCCTTCCTCAAGCAGGCGGAACGCCGCCTCGGCGCGCTTGCGCCCGAGGCGCGGATCAGCGCGATCTTCGTCGACATCGACAACTTCAAGTCCTTGAACGACCGGTTCGGCCATGCGCTCGGCGACCAGGCGCTGCACCGGGTCGCCCAGGTGCTGATGGACGAGACCACCACGCAAGACAGCGTGAGCCGGATTGGTGGTGAGGAGTTCGCGGTGCTGCTGCACGACGGCCTGGCGGGCGCGCTGCATCTGGCCGAACGGCTGCGCGGCGCGATCGAAGCGATCGAACGCCCGGACGGCAATCTGACCGCGAGCTTCGGTGTGGCCGAGCATCGGCGCGGCGAAAGCATCATGGTGCTGCTCGACCGCGCGGACGAAGCGTTGCTGCGCGCGAAGCACTCAGGCAGGAACCGCGTGTGCGCCGAACGCGCGTTGCCGCTCGAAGCGCCGCAGCCGTTCGCCGCCGAGGCGCAGGCCATCGGGGGCAGCGCGGGGCGGCGGCATCGGTGGGACGACTTTTACCTGATCTCGCACTTCCAGCCGCTCTACAGCCTGTCGCATCAGAAGCAGGTGGGGTTCGAGGCGCTGCTGCGCGGCGAGCAGGAGGACGGGACGCTGGTGCCGCCCGTGGTCATGTTCGCGCCGAAGCCGTCCAACGACGAAGGCGCGCTCGACCGGGCGAGCCATGCCGTGCATCTGGGCAACGCGTGCCGGTCGCTGCCGGGCGATGCGTGGCTGTTCCTCAACATCCTGCCGGCCACCTTCATCGCCGACGGTTACGCCGATCAGCTCGCCACTATCGTGCGGAGTTCGGGATTCGACACCGAGCGCGTAATCCTGGAGATTCTCGAATCGCACGGCGGCAGTGTCGACGATATGTCGCGGGCGGCGGCCGTGTACCGCGAGCACGGCTTCCTGATCGCTGTCGACGACTTCGGCGCCGGGCAGTCGAATCTGGACCGCTTGCTGCGCATCCGCCCGGACCTCGTCAAGCTCGACGGCGAACTGATTCGCGCGACCACCCACGGCACCGAACAGCCGATCCTGCCCAAGCTCGTCTCGCTGCTGCACCAGGCAGGGATGCTGGTGGTGGTCGAAGGCGTGGAAACCACCGAGGAGCTGATACTCGCGGTGGAATCAAATGTGGATTTCGCGCAGGGCTATCTGCTCGGGCGGCCGGCGGTGGAGATCGCGCCGCCGGAGTCCATGCACCAGCAGATCGACGACGCCTTCGACGTGATTGCCCAAGGGCACGCGCATCAGCATGCGTTGTTCGAATCCGAAGTGGAGCCGTACCGGGTCGCGTTGAGGCTCGCCGCCGACGCGTTGCTGGCCGGCGCCGTGACGGACGACGCGTTTGCGACGCTCGCGACGTTCGAGCGCTGCGTCAGTTGCTTCATCCTCGACGATTCAGGACGGCAGATCGGTCACGAGGTGCAGGGGCCGTCCTGGAGCAAGGAGGGCGCGTCGCTGCATCCGGTCGCGGATCCGCGGGATGCGCGATGGGATCATCGGCCTTATTTCCGCAATGCGGTGCTGTTGCCGGGCGTGGCGGTCGCCAGTAATCCTTATCTTTCTCTGGCGAGCGGACGGCCTTGCGTAGCGGTGACGGTGGCCGTGCAATTCGCGGCCGGACGCTCGGTGATCGGCGTGGAGCTGGACTGGTCGGAACTGGGGTTGCCGTGGCCCGCGGGGGAGTAGTGCTTTGCTGCGTACACGACGTGGGCGTGTAAATGGCCTGGTTCAATAACCGCCTTTGTCTTTGACCGGCGCGGCGACTTCCGCGGTTTTCTTATACGACGCGGCCAGCTCCGCCGCCGCGCGGCTCAGCAGACCCGTATCCGTTCCGACCGCGACGAAGCTCGCGCCCGCCGCGAGATAGTCGGCGGCGATCGCCGGATCGGGCGCCAGCACGCCCGCCGCTTTGCCCGTACCACGCACGGTGTCGATGCCGTGACGAATCGCAGCGCGCACGCTCGCGTCGCCCGGCTTGCCGAGCAGGCCCATCGACGCGCTCAGATCCGACGGCCCGAAAAACACGCCGTCGACGCCCTCGACGCGCGCAATCGCGGCCAGGTTCTCCATGCTTTGCACGGTTTCCGCCTGCACCAGTACGCACAACTCGTCGGCGGCGGTGTTCAGATAGTCCGGTATCCGGTTCCAGCGCGATGCCCGCGCCAACGCACTGCCTACACCGCGAATGCCTTGCGGCGGATAGCGCGTGGCCGCCACGGCATCGACGGCTTGGGCGGCCGTGTCGATCATCGGCAGCAGCAGGGTTTGCGCGCCGATGTCGAGCAACTGCTTGATCAATGCGCTGTCGCTGCGCACCGGGCGCACCACCGGATGCGACGCATATGCGGCCACTGCCTGCAATTGCGAGAGCGTGCTGCGCACGTCGTTGGGCGCATGCTCGTTGTCGATCAGCAGCCAGTCGAAACCGGCGGTGGCCAGCAGTTCGGTCACGTACGCGTCGGCGAGCGCGGCCCACAGGCCGAATTGCGGCCGGCCTTCCGCCAGCGCGCGTTTGAAGGGGTTGTGCGGTAAAGACATATCGCTCCACTTAGATGAAATTCAAACCGATGCCGCCCAACGGACCATAGTCGACATGGAAGGTGTCGCCCGCGCGCGCCGCAATCGGGCTCGTGAACGAGCCGCTCAGGATCACGTCGTTCGCGTTCAGTGCTTCGTCGTACGGCGCGATCTTGTTGGCGAGCCACGCCACGCCCGTTGCCGGATGATTCAACACCGCCGCGGCAAGGCCGCTTTCTTCGACGGTGCCGTTTTTATAGAGCAATGCGCCGACCCAGCGCAGGTCGACATCGAGCGGACGCACCGGGCGGCCGCCGAGCACGATGCCCGCATTCGCGGCGAAGTCCGAGATCGTGTCGTAGACCTTGCGTGGCGCGTGGGTCTCGCGGTCGAACTGTTCGATGCGCGCGTCGATGATTTCCACCGCAGGGCTCACGTAGGCCGTGGCGTCGAGCACGTCGAATAGCGTGACGCCGGGGCCCTTCAGCGGTTTGCCCAGCACGAACGCGAGTTCCACTTCGACGCGCGGCGCGATGAAGCGGTCTGCACGAATGTCCTGGCCGTTTTCGATGAACATGCTGTCGAGCAGCGGGGCGTAGTCGGGTTCGTCGATCTGCGACGAACGCTGCATCGCGCGCGACGTCAGCCCGATCTTGCGGCCTTTGATCACATGGCCCTCGGCCAGTTTGAGCTTGACCCACTCGCGTTGAATCGCGTAGCCGTCCTGTACGGTCATCTGCGGATATTGCGCGGAGAAGTGGCGCAGTTGTGTACGGGTCTTTTCGGCGCGATCGAGTTGCGACGCGAGGTCGCGGATAGTCTGTTCGTCTAGCATGATGGATCTCTATGAACCGCAGCGCGGCTTCGGGTATCAGCCCTTGAGCCGCGCGTGCAGATTGTTGTGCTTCCATGTACCTGCTTCGCTGAATTCACCGATCTCCAGCGACAACGCCAGGCCCTGCTGTTCGAACTCGGTCGCGAAGTGCTGTTTGATCAGGGCGAACAGCGCATCGCCAGTAGCCTTTTTCGTGGCGTCGGAGCGGCCTGCGCCGATTTTCAGGTTCGCATGCAGGAATGCGGCGTCGGGGCGGCCGTCGGCGATGCAGTACTGCTCGCAGCGCAAAGCGCGCACGCGAATGCCGCCGAGCGGATAGACCCGCTGTTCGCTTTCGTCGATGTTTTCGCGCTGCGCGTCGAGGCATTGCGCGAGCGCGTTGCACAGTTGGCCGATGCGCTCTGCACCGGCGAGATTGGCGCTGTATTCGAGTGTCAGATGCGGCACGTTGATCTCCTCACTATTCAGGCAGGCAGCGGCGTGACCGGAAAGATCGCGTTGATCTGGCCGGTGCCCGAACTGCCGAAATACGGCGTGACGACCTCCACCTTGCCGTCATATCGGTCCCAACCGAGCGCACCGAGCAGCATCGCGGTGTCATGCATGCCGCCTTCGCCCCAGCATTTCTCGTTGTAAAGCGGCAGCATGGCGCAGAATGTCTTCCAGTCGCCGGCTTCCCACAACTCGACGACGCTGCGGTCCATCTGTTCGAGAAACGGGTTCCACACCTTGTGCATGAACTGCTCGGCCGTGCCGTTGTTGGCGAAGTGATGACTGAGCGAGCCGCTCGCCAGGATCGCGACGGTGCCGTCGTAACGCTCCTCAATCGCCTTGCGCACCGCGAGACCGAAGCGCGCACTCGTGTCCAGGTCGTGCCACATGCACCAGCCCGCCACCGAAACGGCCTTGAAATGCTGATCGCTATTCATATAGCGCATCGGAACCAGCGTGCCGTATTCGAGTTCGAGCGTGGTTTCGCTGTGCGCGCGGCTCTTTACGCCCATTTCGTTGGCGACTTCGGCGATCAGATGCCCGAGCCCGGCATTGCCCGGATACGCGTACGGCATGTTCCTGATGAAATGCGGCAACTCGTTGCTGGTGTACACGCCCTCGAATCTGGGTGCGCAATTGATGTGGTATTCGCTATTCACTAGCCAGTGCACGTCGAACACGACGATCGTATCGACACCCAGTTCGCGGCAGCGCCGGCCGATTTCATGATGGCCGTCGATGGCGGGCTGACGGCAACCTTTGTGCGGGCCGTCGAGTTCGGACAGATATAACGACGGGACGTGAGTCACTTTTGCTGCCAATGCGAGTTTGCCCATCGTGGTCTCCGTGTCGGCTGCAACTGGCGCGTTAGCGCTGACTGCGGCCCGATGCAAGATAGTTGCTGTTCTGTGTATGGCGCGAGGCACGTTACGTTCGCGCTTCGGTTCTCACCGCCTCGGCGGCGTCACACACCCCAGCGCGGAATGTGATGCGAGCCGAGCGATACGCAGACGTTTTTCGGTTCGAGAAACACTTCGTAGCTCCATGTGCCGCCTTCACGGCCCACGCCCGATGCCTTGGTGCCGCCGAACGGCTGGCGCAGATCGCGCACGTTCTGGCTGTTGACGAAGCACATGCCCGCTTCGACGGCGGCGGCGACACGATGCGCGCGGCCCGTGTTCTCGGTCCAGATGTAGCTCGACAGGCCGTACGAGATATCGTTGGCGAGCCTGATCGCGTCGGCTTCGTCGTCGAATGGAATCAGGCACGCGACTGGGCCGAAGATTTCTTCCTGCGCGATGCGCATGCGGTTGTCCACATCGACGAATACCGTCGGCACGACGAAGTTGCCCTTGCGCATCGCGTCGGGCAAGTCCGGCGTATCGAGGCCGCCGCACGCGAGCGTGGCGCCTTCCTGCGGGCCCAGTTCGATATAGCTGCGCACTTTCGCCAGATGCCCCTGGCTGATCATCGGCCCGACGATGGTGCTGTCCGCCAGCGGATCGCCGACGGTCAAACGCTTCGCGCGCTCGATGAAGCGCTCGGCGAAGCGCGCGTAGATCGAGCGCTGCACCAGAATGCGCGAACCCGCCGTGCAGCGCTCGCCGTTGTTCGAGAAGATCATGAACACGGCGGCGTCGAGCGCGCGTTCGAAATCGGCGTCGTCGAAAATGACGAATGGCGACTTGCCGCCGAGTTCCATCGAGAATTTCTTCAGCCCCGCGGTTTGCACGATGCGGTTGCCGGTCGCCGTCGATCCCGTGAACGACACCGCGTGCACATCGGGATGCGCGACCAGCGGCTCGCCGGTTTCCTTGCCGAAGCCGTGCACCACGTTCAGCACCCCGGCGGGAATGCCGGCTTCGAGCGCCAGTTGCCCAAGCATCGACGCCGTGAGCGGCGACAGTTCGCTCATCTTGAGCACGGCCGTGTTGCCGAATGCGAGGCACGGCGCGACCTTCCACGTGGCGGTCATGAACGGCACGTTCCACGGCGAGATCAGCGCGCAGACGCCGACCGGGTGAAACAGCGTGTAGTTCAGATGCGTGTCGGTCGGATACGTGTGACCGTCGACGCGCGTGCACATCTCGGCGAAGTAGCTGAAGTTGTCGGCGGCGCGCGGCACGAGTTGCTTGCGCGTTTGCGAAATGGTCTGGCCGGTGTCCTTTGTTTCGGTCTCCGAGATTTCCGGCACATGCCTCGCGATCAGTTCGCCGAGCTTGCGCACGAGCTTCGCGCGTTCCGCGGCGGGCTTCCCGGCCCAGGCGGGAAATGCGTCTTTGGCGGCGCGCACGGCGGCATCCACTTCTCGCGCGCCGCCACGGGCCACTTCGGCGAGTACGTCCTGTGTGGCCGGATTGACCGTTTCGAAATAGTCTTGCGCGGCGCACGCTTCGCCGTTGATCAGATGGTCGATTCGCATTGCGTAGTCCTTTATATTTTTCAGTCGCTCAGGCGCGGCCGAAGTCCGCATCCGAGCCGATCGTGTTGACGAGACGGCCCAGGCCGTCGATCTCGCAGACCACTTCGTCGCCCGCATTCACGTTGACGATGCCTTCGGGCGTGCCGGTAAGAATCACGTCGCCGGATGCGAGGGTCATGAAGCCGCTCAGGTATTCGATCAGCGCCGGGATGCCGGTCACGAGATCGCGCGTGTTGCCGCGTTGTTGCAGCGTGCCGTTCACGAACGTGCGCAATTCCAGCCGCGTGACGTCGCCGATGTCGGCCGCGTCGACGAACCAGGGGCCGAGCACCGTGCCGCCGTCGCGATTCTTCACGCGCAGGTTGGGGCGGTAGTAGTTTTCGAGGTAGTCTCGGATCGCGTAGTCGTTGGCGATCATGTAGCCTGACACATGCTGCAGCGCGTTTTCGCGCGTCACGTTCCGCGCGCTCTGGCCGATCACGACCGCCAGCTCGCACTCGTAGTGCATGAAGGTGACATCGGCGGGGCGGCGCGTGACGCCGCGATGACCGAGCACCGTGCCCGGCCCCTTCAGAAAGACAAGCGGTTCTTCCTGCTTGCTGAACTGCAATTCCTTCGCATGCTCGGCGTAGTTCAGCCCGAGTGCGAAGATCGTGCCGACTTCGATCGGTGCAAGCCAGACCACCTCATCTTCGCGACGCACGCGGCCGTCCGCGAGGCGCACACCATAGGCGTCGGGATAGGCCTCGTGAATCGCTCCCGCGTACGCAACACGGCCGCGCATCATCGTTGTTCTCCATCGTGTTCGGGCGCGCCGACAAACGACACCGTGAGTGGCGGCATGGCGCCGATCGTCAGCGTGGCCGTGTCGCCGATATGCGCGATCGGCGAGCCGTGACGCACGCCGAGCGTGATCACGTCGCCTGCGCCCAGGGTCATGAAATCGGTGACGTCGGCGAGCAATTGCGCGACCTTGCGCACCGACGACGCGGTGCTTGCCGCAAAGACCGCCGCGTCATTGAGCGCGACTTCGATGGTGAGATCGTCCGGCGTTGCAACGTGGCGCGCGGCGACCACCACCGGTCCAGCCACACAGAAGCCGTCGCGCGCGCGAAACCGCACCGAAGGCCGGTACACGCTCGCATGCGGCACGCTCAGGTCGGCGATCAGCGTATAGCCGGCGATATAGTCGGCCGCGCGATTCGCGTCGACGCATGTTGCAGTGCGGCCAATCACGATACCGAGCGACGCGCCGACTTCCACCCCCAACGCATCGTCCGGCACGACAACTTTCGCGCGATGTCCGGCGAGCGTGTTGCGGGGCTTCAGATAAAGAACCGGCGCTTTCGGCGGCGCTTTATACGGAGCCTCATGCACCGCGTCGCCTAACGCGTCCAGCGCGGCACGATCGTTCAGCAGGGTTCCATACACCGCGCCATGCACCGGCGCGCGGCAGGCGATGCCGCGTGCAAGCAATGCGGCCGCGGTGCGCGCGTCCACGTCGCGAGGCAGTGGGTCGCCTTCGGGATGCAGCAGGTGATCGGCAAGGGCGAACATAAAGGCAGACTCTCGGGAAAAAACTCAGCGAAAACACTAACATGTTAGTAGTATTGCGCTTGATATGATTCATGGTCAATAGGCTGTCGATTGATCGCGGGTTTTCCCTTAAGCTTCGCCGGCTGCTTTTATTCCTTTTCCCACATGTCCGCTGCCACCCGAGTTTTGCACCGCAACCTGCCGATGCTGTTGTTGCGCGCCCGAGAAAAGATGATGGAGCGTTTCCGTCCGCTCATTACCGCTCACGGACTGACCGAGCAGCAATGGCGCGTGATTCGCGCGCTCGACGAGCACGGCCCGATGGAGCCGCGCCACATTTCCGATATCTGTACGATTTCGAGCCCGAGCATGGCCGGCGTGCTCGCGCGCATGGAGAGCATGGACCTCGTCATCAAGGAGCGTTTTGCGGAGGATCAGCGCCGCGTGCTGGTGTCGCTGACGGACACGAGCGTGGAACTGGTGCGCGTGATTTCGAAGGATCTCGAAGCGCACTATCGCGAACTGGAGCGCAAGGTGGGGCCGGAGATCGTCGAGCGCGTGTATCGCGCGGTCGACGATCTGCTGGCGGGGCTGGGAGAAGAGGGTGAGTGAGCGGGGCTGCTGAAGGCCTGGGGCCGCGTGTGCCTACCAGCCGTGAAAGCGTCGCCACTCCACGCTGTGGCCGTCCGGCGCGACCGCGTGATACTCGGGAAACTGCGCGCCGGTCGCGCATGCATGATTCGGCAGAATGCGCAGCTTCATGCCGATCGGAAAGCGCTCCGCGATATCGTCGAGCTGCGCGGCTTCTTCAGTCGACGACAGAATGCCGTGCTCCTGATTCGCGCCGCTCACCACATAACCGGGCAGCAGCGTGCCGTTCAGCAGACACGGCTGGCCGTAGCCGAAATCGTGCGACTGTTTCGACGTGCCGCGATCGCGGCTCATCGCCATCCAGCCCGCGTCGAGAATCGCCCAGCCTTTGTCCGCCTGATGACCGATCACCGTGGCGAGGACGCTGAGCGCGATGTCGTCGAGCGCGCACACGCCGACGTTGTGCATGACCAGGTCGAACAGCACGTAGACACCGGCCCGCACTTCGGTGACGCCGTCCAGTTGCGCGGCGGCGAGCGCGGTGGGCGTCGAGCCGACGCTGACCGCCGGGCACGCGATGCCGGCCTCGCGCAGCCGTTGCGCCGCGCGCACGCAGCCCGCGCGCTCCTGCTCGGCGAGCGCGGCGAGCGCCGCCGGCGTATCGAGCTCGTAGCTCGAACCCGCGTGGGTCATCACGCCGCCCACTTTCACGCCGTTTTCATGCAGAATCCGGCCGACCTGGAGCAACGTGTCCTCTTCAGGCGTGATGCCCGAGCGGTGTCCGTCGGTGTCGACTTCGATCCACACCTCGAAGGTTTCGCCATGCTGGTCGCCGAATGCGGCGAGCGCCGACGCGGCGTTGGGGTTGTCCACCACCAGCTTCAGATCGCAGCCCTGGCGGCGCAGCGCGAGCGCTCTCGGCAACTTCGAGGGCGCCATGCTGACCGCGTAGAGAATGTCATGGATGCCGGCGGCAAAGAACGCTTCCGCTTCCTTCAGCGTCGACACCGTGATGCCGCGCGCGCCGGCCGCGATCTGCGCACGCACCACGTCGATGCATTTGGTGGTCTTCACGTGCGGCCTGAACGCGACGCCTAGCGTGTTCATGCGCGCCTGCATGCGCGCGATGTTCTTCTGCATTCGCGCGATATCGATCAGCGCGGCCGGAGTTTCGATCTGTTCGAGTTTCATGCTGTCACCGGGGATGGAAGTGATGTGGGCTCACAGGCCGAAACGGCCGAGCCACGGGATGAGCGAGTCGAGCGTCGGCGCTTCGATCTCGGGCGCCTCGGCACCCGCGACGAGCGGAAGGCCGACGTGGTTGTGCCAGTATGTACGCAAGCCGACGGCGGCGGTGCCGAACATGTCGTAGCTGGAACCGGCCACGAACGCGGCCTCGTGAGCCTGAACGCCGAGTTTCGCGAGCGCGAGCCGGTACGGACGCGGGTCCGGTTTATACACGCCGGCTTCTTCAGCGGTCACGATTGCGTCCCAGCGGATCGGGAACAGGTTGGCGGCCTGAGTGCCGAGGCGGGTGGAGCAATTAGTGACGACCGCGAGCTTGCAGTGCGGTTCGAGTGCGCGCAGCGCGTCGAGTGCGCCTTGCCAGGGCGTCAGGTCGAGCCAGTTTGCCTCGAGCGCGTGCGCGGCGCCGTCGTGCAGGCCGACTTGCGCGGCGGCTTCGCGCACGAGCTGCTCATACGCGACATAGCGGCCGCAGCCATAAGTCAGACGCAAATAGGCGGCGCGCCATGCGCGGCCCGCCTATTCGGAGCCCGCCGCGTGATTCCATGAGGTCCACGAGTCGAGCAGCGCGGTGAGAAGGTCGAAGAGGACAGCTTTGGGGTAGGCGGGGGGAGTCATGATCTAACCGGCGGTGGACGGTGAGTCGATTATAAAGTTTCGTCGGTGGCCGGGCGTTCAGATGAAGTAACTCATAGATTCAGTGAAACTGAATTGATGCGTGGCTCGCGGACTATCGCCGCCACGGCGGCAGCGGCCTGAATCGACTCTGCAAGTACTGCATGAAATGACGTGTGCGCGCCGGCAGCCCCGCGCGCTGATGTGTGAGCGCGATCACATTCGCGTCCGGTGCTTTCCATCCCGGCAGCAACCGCACGAGCTTTCCTTTGGCGATATCGTCGGCGACGTCCCACTCCGAACGCAGAATCACGCCGCGTCCCTCGCAGGCCCACTTGCGGATCACGTCGCCGTCGTTGCAGCTCAGGTGCGCCGATACGCGCACGCTGCGGCGCATGCGGCCTTTGCTGAACTGCCACAGCGACACGTCTTCATTGTTTTCGCGCAGCAGGATGCACGGCAGCCTGCTCAACTCGTCCGGCGACTGCGGCGCCCTCAGCCGCTTGAGCAGCGCGGGCGCCGCGCAGACGAAACGCGCATTCGGCGCGATCGTGTAGCCGACCAGATTCGATAGCGGCAACTCGCCGATATGCACGACGATGTCGAAACGATCCAGCGTGTCGGTCAAAGGCCGGTCGGAGAGCGTGAGCGCGACGTCGATATCCGGATTCTGTTGCTGGAACTCGCCGATCGCGGGCGCGAGATGGCGCCGCCCGAATCCTAGCGGGGCGTTGATTTTCAGCGTACCGACGAGGCCGCCGCGGCGCATCTGCAAGTCGTCGAACAATGCGTCGAACTGCTCGACGAGTTCGGCGCCGCGTTCGCACAGCAGCGTGCCTTCGTCGGTGAAATGCAGGCGGCGCGCGGTGCGGTTCACCAGCTGCGCACCTAGCTTCTTTTCGAGTTGCTGAAGGCGCTGCGTGACAGCCGACGGCGACAGCCCCAGTTTGCGCGCTGCGGCGATCAGACTGCCGCTTTCGCGGAGGGTCAGCAGGAACCGGATATCGGCCGAATCGTTCATATCAGCAATGGATGAGTGCGCAAGTCTGGCAGCATAATGCGTTTGGCGGCGCTGTTCCATGACCGTCGGCTGTGCACCCGGGCGAACGCGGCGCGGCCTCGCAAGGTAAAGTGATGTTTCCGTCACGAAGCCGACAGCCCGGCCCGCTAAAGTATGAGCCGCCATGCAGCGGCGCGGGCAGTGTCCGCTTTCCATCGAATCGTTGTCGCTTTCAGAAGAGAAGTCCCATGCCGTTGTCACAAGGGCCGTCGAATGGTCCGTCGAGCACCGCTGACGGGCCGGTTTCCCGATCGAACGAGGCCGCGCGGAAAAGTGCGCTGAAACAGGCGGTATTTCTGCACACGGGCTGGCGCAGCGCAGGCACGTGGGTCTGGTCCCGTCTGCGTGAACTCGACGCGGCAACCGGCTTTTATGAACCGCTCAGCAACGTGCTGGCCGAACTGAGCCTCGCCGACGTGGCCGCCTCCCGTCCCACGCTGACCTCGGGGCATCCACCGCTCGCCGCGCCTTACTTCGACGAGTACCGCCCGTTCCTTCAGGACAGCGCGCGCGGCGTGGCCGGCTATCGCAAACGCTTCAGCATCGATCGTTTCGCGAGCGTGCCGGATGCGGAATTCCCTGCCTTACAGGCCTATTTGCGCAATCTGTGTGAACGTACCGTCGAACAGAACAGCGTGCCGGTCTTCAAGTTTTGCCGCTCGTCGGGCCGGCTCCCCTGGTTGAAACAGGCCTTTCCCCAGGCGATGCACGTGGGCGTGCTGCGCAATCCCGCGTCGCAGTTCGCCTCGGGATGGCTGCTCAGTCAGCAATGGAGCAATCCGTTTTTCGTCGCCGCGCCGTTTCGTGTGCTCGGTCTGAATCAGTCGGACCCGCTGGTCAGGCAGGCGATCGATGTTTGCGGTGCGAGCTTGCCGCCCGTGGGATCGATGCCGGACGACGCCTATGCGGCGGCGTGCGAGCAATACGCGCGCACGGCGGAAGGCAATAACGCCTATCGGGCGTTCGTTGCATTGTGGATTCTCTGCGCGTTGCGAATGGCCGAGGGCGTCGATTTGCTGGTCGACATCGACCGGCTCGGGCAGTCGCGCGACTACGCGGCAGGTTTGCGCGCTGCGTTCGAAGCGCAGAGCGGTTTGTCGCCCGACTTCGGCAGCGCCCGCGATCTGGTCGAAGAAACGCGGCGCAGCGCGGCACGCATGGCGGGGATCGACGGACGCGCCATGCGCACGGTGCATTCCGCCGCGCTGAAGTTCCTGAAAGCGCAGGGCGGTGTCGATGCCGTGTTGGTGGACGTGGTGCGCGAGAAGATGGTGCTGGCCAACGAACTGACTGAGCAATGGCGCTAATGGCGTAGTACACGCGACGTGGCGTTGCGTGCGTGAAAAGAGGCCGCACGCAACGCCAGGCATGCTCCGCTAGCTAGACAGTCGCCGACACAGCCGCCCGTAGCCCGAGCAGATAACTGTCGACGCCAAAGCCGCAAATCTGCCCTTTGACGATCTCCGCGAACACGGACTGATGCCGGAACGCTTCGCGCGCGTGAATGTTCGACATATGGATTTCGACCACCGGCACCACCAGAATGGCGAGCGCGTCGCGAATTCCGTAGCTGTAGTGCGTCCATGCGCCGGCGTTGATGAGCACGCCGTCGACGTTGTCGGTGAACGCCTGGTGAATGCGCTCGCACATGGCGGCTTCGCTGTTGGTCTGGAAGCTTTCCACGTGAACGCCCAGTTCCTTGCCGAGCGCCTGCAGCTTGCTGTCGATTTCAGCGAGCGTGATGGTGCCGTATTGCGCCGGATCACGTTTGCCGAACATGTTGTGGTTGATGCCGTGCAGCATCACGAAGGTTTTCATCTGGGATCCTGAAGAATGAATTTGCCCGCGTGGCGCACCGCACGGTATTAATGAGCCGACGCGACGGCGGGCGTGGTGTCCACGACCGAGCCCGCGTTCGCGGCTTCGGCGATGGCCTCGGTAATACGCAGATTCTGCAAGCCGTCCCGGGCGCTCACGAGCGGCTCCGTATCACGGCGAATCACGCGTTCGAAATGAGCCAGTTGCAGCTTGAGCGGATCGTCGCGCGTCATGGCGGCGACGCTCACGTCGAACGGTTTCCACCACGAACGGTCCTCGGCTTTGCCATACGTTTTCAGGCGCATGGTCGGCACCGACAACGAGCCGAACGTGCCCGCGATCACGTAGCAATCTTCGTCCGGATACGACGGGTAGGCCTTGTTTTCCTGCGAAGTCTGTTCCCAGCTACGCGCGCTCGCCGCGGTGTCCGACAGCATGAAACTGCCGAGCGCGCCGCTCGCGAAACGCAGATTGATCGCGACCGTGTCTTCGACCGGAAAGCCGCGCGTCGCATGCGAGGAAAAAGCCTGCACGGCGACGATGTCGCCGCACAGCATGCGCAGGTTGTGCACTTCGTGAATCATGTTCAGCAGAATCGGGCCGCCGCCTGGCTTGCGCCGCCATTCGGCGTCGGCGAAGTACTGGTCGGGTTTGAAAAACACCGCGCTGCCCATCACCGCGACCAGTTTGCCGAGGCGGCCTTCGTCGATCAGTTGCCGCGCGCGCGCCATGATCGGACTATGCGCGCGGTGATGGCCGATCAGCAATGGCACGCCGCTGCGCTCGACTGCGCCGACCAGCATCTCGGCTTCATCGACGGTCGGCGCGATCGGCTTTTCGAGGAGCGTCGGCACGCCGGCCGCGAGGCAGGCCAACGCATGCTCCACATGCAACTGGTTCGGCGTGGCGAGAATCACACCGTCCGGACGGTCCCGTTCGATCAGTTCGTCGAGCGTGCGGTAGAGCGGCACGCCGGCCTGCGCGGCGATCGGCCCGGCCGCCGGCGAAGGATCGACGATCGCCGACAGCGTGCACGTGCCGCTCTGTTGCGCGACGCCCATATGCGCGCGGCCGATATAGCCCGCACCGGCCACGGCGATCCGGGTCCTGTTCATGAATTGGGTCCTCTGCGGTTGCGCTCGGATGCGTGAGTGTCGGCGCTCACGCGACGGCTTTTTTTGCGTCGGCCATGGTCTGCGCGCGCAGGGCTTCATAGCTGTGCTTGTCGATCGGCACCGCGTCGGGTTGACCCAGATCGCTCAGCTTGACGCGGAAGTTCTCGCGCGCACTCCATGCCGTGGCCGCCGCGATGACCGTGATGCCGAACGTGATCGCGCCGATGGTGAGCGGGATGTTGTTCGATCCGGGCGGCGCGACGTAGGCGAACAGGGCCGGCAGCAGTGCGGTGATCGTCGTACCGATGTTCTGGCCGATCGCCATGGCGGACACGCGCGAGCGGGTCGGGAACAGTTCCGGATAGAAGCTCGGGAAGGTCGCGTTATAGCCTTGATAGACGATGCCCCACATGAGGATCGACATGACCATGGCGAGCGGCACGTTGCGGATGCTGATCGCGTAGAGATACGCGAACGAGAGCAGGCCCGCGCCGAGCGCACCGACGATGATCGGCAGGCGCCGCCCGATACGGTCCGACAGATTGCCCACATACGGAATCACCAGCACCGCGACGATGTTGCCGACCACGGGAATCCACAGATAGACGCTCTTCGAAAAACCAATGCCGTAAGACTGCTGCACCGCATACGCCGCGCCGAAGATCGTGGCGACCACGGGAATCACATTCATCAGCGAGCAGCCGACCACGCGCAGCATATCGCCCCAGTTGTAGCGGAAGGCTTCGACGATCGGCGACTTCGGCACGTTGCCGCTCGCGTCTTCCTTGGCGAAGGCGGGCGTTTCGTCCACCTCGCGGCGAATGTAGTAGCCGGCGATCAGCACCACCGCGCTGAGCAGGAACGGAATCCGCCAGCCCCACGAGTTGAAGGCACTATCGTCCATGAAGTAGGCGAGCGGCAGGAACACGGCGGCGGCGAGAATCTGGCCCGCCTGCACGCCCTGCAGCGTGAAACTCGCGTAGTAGCCGCGTCGTCCGAATGGCGCGTGTTCGAGAATCATCGAGCTCGCGCCCGAGATTTCACCGGCGACGGCGAAGCCCTGAATCAGACGGAGGATCACCAGAAGCGTCGGCGCCAGCATGCCCACCTGATGGTAGGTAGGCAGGAAGCCGACCGCCATCGTCGAGAAGCCCATCAGGAACATGCATACGAGCAGCACGTTCTTGCGGCCGTGGGTGTCGCCCCAATGCCCGAGCACGACCGCGCCGATCGGCCGCGCGACGTAACCGACGCCATAGGTGGCGAGCGAGGCGACGATCGCGATCTTCGGGTTGCCGGATGGAAAGAACAGCTGAGGGAAGATGAGGGCGGCCGCCTGAGCGTAGATGAAGAAATCGTAGTACTCGAGCGCCGAGCCGATCCAGCCGCTGGCGGTTGCTTTGCGAGCTTGCGAGCCATGCCCGTGGGTGCTCGCCGATGCGTTCGTTTCCATATCGTCTCCTGAACAGAAATGTTTTTGTCAGCTTCTATGGCTGACTCATTGGCGCGCTGAAATCAAAACTATGCAAGCCAGGACTTTCCGGGACGCGCTGGCCGGCGCTCTGTTACCGGTCGTTGCCGCATTGCGGTACAGGGTTAACCAGTACCTGGGTGTCCGGAAGATCGCGCCCGGTCTGCCCTGGCTTGCCCGATCAATCCGTTGGAGCTAGGGTAATGTGCTTCTGCACGGACACAATGCGCCCAGATGGAAAATCAGAATGCGCTCACAGCCAGCAATGAGTCCTTCCTGCGTGATCTCCAGCTGTTCTGCAACATCGCGCGGCGGGGCAGCTTCGTCGCGGCGTCGACGGAGATGGGCTTGTCGCCCTCGCATGTGAGCAAGCGGATCGCGATGCTGGAGGCCAGTCTCGGCGTGAAGCTGTTTCAGCGCACCACGCGGCGGGTCAGCGTGACGAGCGATGGCGAAGCCGCTTTGCAGTGGGCGCAGAAAATACTCGACGACGTGCAAGGCATGGCCGATGCGTTCGCCGATCGCCGTACCGAGTTGCGCGGGCTGCTGCGTATCAGCACGAGTCTGCGGCTCGGCCGCAAACACGTGTCGCCGATTCTCGCGATGCTGCGCGAGCGTCATCCGAATCTGGAGATCTGGCTGGAGTTGCTGGACCGCCGCGCGGACCTGGTTGGCGAGAACTTTGACATCGACGTGCGCGTGGGCGAAGTGCAGGAGCCGCATCTGATCGCGCACAAGATGGTGGAGAGCGCGCGGATTCTTTGCGCGTCGCCCGCTTATCTCGAGCGGCGAGGCACGCCGGCCGATCTGGGCGACCTGACACAACACGACTGCCTGCTGTTTCGCGGCCGCGACGATCGCTTCGGCGTCTGGCGTCTGGCCGGACCGGATGGCGAAAAGAGCGTGAAGGTGACGGGCACGGTCGCGTCGAATCTCAGCGATATCGTCGTGCAATGGGCCAAGGACGGCTACGGCGTGGTGATGGTGTCGATCTGGGATGTAGCCGAGAGTCTGCGCGCCGGCGAACTGGTGCGCGTGCTGCCGGACTACCAGCAGTCCGCCGATGTGTGGGCCGTGACGGCGGAGCGGCTGTCGTCGTCGGCGAAGATCCAGGTGTGCATCGAATTCCTCAGGGAACAGTTGACGTGCGGACCGTACGCACTCGTCACGCGGGGCGTGGGCGGGTTTTGACGCTCTGCGCGTCGTGAGTCGCCCGCGTGTGCGTATCGCTTCGCTGCCGACGCGCGCTGCCCCATGACAGTTGCGACGCAAAAAACAATACAGTGAGGCGCGGTTCTATCGCGCTGTATCGGGAGTATGACCGGCGCCGTCGATACAGTTGGCGGGTCTTCATGAAGCCAGCGCAGCGGGCGGCCCGCCGCTTTCATGCGCTGTGCGACGCAGCCCGATATTTCTTGCTCACGGCCAGGTGGCGAAGCGCCGTGGCCTATCCCGAACACGAGGTCAGAACATGAATGTAGCGAACAAAGAAGCGCAGCTGTCGGTGCGGCAACTGGGTCATTACATCGGCGGTGCGCCGGTCGAGCCGACGAGCGGCCGCTTCAAGGACGTGTTCAATCCCGCGACAGGCAAGGTGACCGGTTCGGTCGCGCTGGCTTCGGTCGAAGAAGTGGACGCGGCCGTCAAGGCTGCGAAGGCCGCGTTTGCTGCGTGGAGCGAAACGGCGCCGCTCAAGCGCGCCCGCATCCTGTTCAAATTCAAGGAACTGCTGAATCAGCATCACGACGAACTCGCGATGCTGATCACGCGCGAACACGGCAAGGTGTTCACGGACGCGCAAGGCGAAGTGGTGCGCGGCATTGAAGTGGTCGAGTTCGCGTGCGGCATTCCGAACCTGTTGAAGACCGACTTTACCGACCAGATCGGCGGCGGCATCGACAACTGGAATCTGCGTCAGCCGCTCGGCGTGGTAGCCGGCATCACGCCGTTCAATTTCCCGGTGATGGTGCCGATGTGGATGTTCCCGGTCGCGCTCGCATGTGGCAACACCTTCGTGCTGAAGCCGTCGGAGCGTGATCCGTCGGCATCGCTGCGGATCGCCGAACTGCTGAAGGAAGCGGGTCTGCCGGACGGCGTATTCAATGTGGTGAACGGCGACAAGGTGGCTGTCGATGCGCTGATCGAACACCCGGACGTCGCGGCGCTGTCGTTCGTGGGATCCACGCCGATCGCCGAATACATTCACACGGAAGCGTCGAAACACGGCAAGCGCGTGCAGGCGCTGGGCGGCGCGAAGAATCACCTCGTCGTGATGCCGGACGCCGATCTCGACCAGGCCGTCGATGCGCTGATCGGCGCCGCGTACGGGTCGGCGGGCGAGCGTTGCATGGCGATCTCGGTCGCCGTGGCGGTGGGCGATGTCGCCGACCAGTTGATCGACAGACTGGTGCCGCGCGTCAAATCGCTCGTCATCAAGAATGGCGAGCACCTCGACGCCGAGATGGGGCCGTTGGTTACCGCCGAACATAAGGCCAAGGTGGCCGGCTATATCGCCTCGGGCGAGGCGGAAGGCGCGCAGCTGATCGTCGACGGCCGCGCGCATCCGGTGGCGGCGGAGGAAGGCTTCTTCATCGGCGGTACCTTGTTCGACAACGTCGGCACGCAGATGAAGATCTACAAGGAAGAGATCTTCGGCCCGGTGCTGGCGGTGGTGCGAGTGCCCGACTTCGCTAGCGCCGTCGAGTTGATCAACGCGCACGAGTTCGGCAACGGCGTGTCGCTCTTCACCTCGGATGGCGGCGTTGCCCGTGCGTTCGGCCGGCAGATTCAGGTGGGCATGGTCGGCATCAACGTGCCGATTCCGGTGCCGATGGCGTGGCACTCGTTCGGCGGCTGGAAGCGTTCGCTGTTCGGCGATCACCATGCGTACGGCGAAGAGGGCGTGCGCTTCTATACGCGCTACAAGAGCATCATGCAGCGCTGGCCGGACAGCATCGCGAAGGGCGCGGAATTCACGATGCCGGTCGCCAAGTAAGCTGCCGCGCAGCACCAGTACGGCGGTACAGATAAAAGCCGCGCCTGATCGAATCAGGCGCGGCTTTTTTGCATTGAATCAGATCGGCGGCGTTGTCTAAACGCTCGACGAAGCGTCTTCCTCCGCTTCGCTCACGGCGGCGCTCTGCACCGCGGTGACGGGACCGACGTAAGACGTTGCCGCGCTCGCAACCGGACGCGGGTCGTCGATGCTGTAGCGCAACCGTCGCCCTTCGACGTACACGCGCAACTGCCGGTACTTCACCAGATAAAGCAGACCGACGAGCGCCGCAGCGAACCCCGATGCGGCACCCACGCCGAGCGCCCAGCGCGGGCCGAACCGATCCGCGACCCAGCCCACCACCGGTGCGCCGAGCGGCGTGCCGCCCAGTGCGATCGCCAGCAGGATTGCGATCACGCGGCCGCGCATCGCGGGCTCCGTGGTGAGCTGCACGAGACTGTTGGTGGAGGTCGTGAAGGTTTGCGTCGATACGCCGATCACGACGAGCGCCATGCCGAACAGCACGTAGTTCGGCATCAGCGCGGCCACGGTGCAGCCCACGCCGAAAATCGCGCCCGCGCCGAGCAGCAGCGCCATCCGGGGCCGCGCGCGGCGCGCGGCGAGCAGTGCGCCGGTGACCGAGCCGATCGCCATCGTCGAGCTCAACACGCCGTATTGACTGGCGCCCGCGTGAAAGGCCGTGACCGACATCGTGGAGATGAAAATCGGGAAGTTCAGTCCGAACGTGCCGATCAGGAACAGCATCAGCAAGGCCGCTTTCAGATCGGGACGCGTCCACACATACCTGAAGCCCTCGACGAAACTGCCGCGCGAGCGGACGGCGCGCGGCTTCAGATGCAGTTCGTGCAGGCGCAGCATGCGCAGCGAACCGAGCACCGCGACGAAAGACAGCGCGTTGATCAGGAACACCCAGCCGGTGCCCACCGAGGCGATCAGCAGCCCCGCTACCGCGGGCCCGATCATGCGCGCCGCGTTGAACGAGGTCGAATTGAGGCCGACCGCATTCGCCAGATCGCTTTCGCCGACCAGATCCGATACGAAGGTTTGACGCGCCGGAGAATCGAACGCGGTGACGCAGCCGAGCAGCCCCGCGAAAACGTAGACCTGCCAGAGCTGCACGAGCCCGGTGATCGTGAGAAGACCGAGCGCCAATGCCAGCGAGCCCATCGCCGCCTGGGTGGCGAACAGCAGCTTGCGGCGGTCGAAATGATCGGCCGCATAGCCGGTGAGAGGCAGCAACAGCATTTGCGGTCCGAACTGCAACGACATGACGATACCCACGGAAGTCGCATTGTGATGCGTGAGTTCCGTGAGTACGAGCCAGTCTTGCGCCGTACGCTGCATCCATGTACCGACGTTCGAGACGATTGCGCCACTCGCCCAGACCCGGTAGTTGAAATTTCGCAGCGAACGGAAAGTGCCTGTCACAGCCTGCTTCCCGTCCGAGCGGCGAACCATGCTGTGAGCAGGCGCGAGCGCGCGCTCAGGCGTATGGTCATGCGCGCGTGCTGTCGAGCAGGGCGAGGACCTCCTGCGTCGTGCCGGTTTCGCCCAGGCGCGGGAAGATGCGTGTGATGCTGTTGGTGTGCGCATCCGCGTTCATGTCGGTCATCGCGTCGACGACGAGCGTGACGTTCAGGCCGAGTTCGCTCGCGTAGCGTGCGGTGGATTCGACGCCGATGCTGGTTGCGATACCCACCAGTACCACTTGCGTCACACCTTCCTTGCGCAGATAGGCTTCGAGGTCCGTGTTCGTGAACGCGCCCCAGGTGCGCTTGGTCACCAGATGATCCGACGGCTGCTGCTTCAGTTCGGGCACGAGGTCCGCGAAACCGGCGGGGAAGTCGCCGCTGTGGCGCCCCTGGTCGGTGCGGCCCGGTGCGCCGGCCGCGACGTTCACGAGCACCACGGGCAGACCGTGGCGGCGAAACGCGTCGAGGACGGCGACCGAGCGTTGGACGATTTCGCTCGCCGGGTGAACGACGGGCAGTGCGACGATGCCGCGCTGCAAATCGATGACGATCAGTGCGGTCTTTGCATCGAGAGTGGTGAGTGCCATGGTGTGCTCCAGGATGGTACGAGTCGTTACGAGTCGATCAGGCGTTTGAGCAGGTCGACGCCGATTGCGAGTTGTTGCTGCTCAGCCGGCGAGAAGTGGGTCTGGATGGTGCGAAACAGCCAGTCTTCGCGTGCGGCCCGGGCGGCCTTGATTTTCTTGCGAAAGGCCGGAGTCAGGGAGAGAACCGTCTGCCGGCCGTCATTCGGATCGGGTGCGCCGGTGACGAATCCCGCGGCTTTCAGCGCCGAAAGCGTTTCGCCCATCGATTGCGGGCGCATGCCCCGCGCCCGCGCGAGCGCCGTGACCGTAGCCGGACCTTCGCGCTCCAGCAGGGCGAGAACCTGCATTTGCGAAGGCGTGAAGTCGCCCACATTGGACTCTTCACGCAGACGGCGGCGCAGTTTCACGCCCACCACGCGCAGGTCTTCAGCCAATGCGTGCAGCGCTTCGGGGGTAGGCGAAGGGGCATTCCTGCTCATGCGATGGCGGCCAGATGTGAAGGTTACCTGCGAAGGTTACCTTCGTATACCCTTCGAGTCAAGCTGAGGGCGCTGGCGCGACCTGCCGCCACGCAGGTCACGCGAGGCATGCCGTGCCCGGAGGTCAGGGAGCGCGCAAGCGCCGATGGACCAGGCGCCATAGCGTGCCGCCGATCAACATGGCGCCACCGAGCGCAATGCCCAGCAGGACGATCGCACTCATATGATCGCGCACCATCGGCATGTTGCCGAACAGGAAGCCGGCCGCCATCAGCAAGACGACCCACAGGACCGCGCCGGCGCTCACGAGCCACACGAAACGCGAGAACGTCATGCGCGAAACGCCGGCGACGAACGGCGCAAACGTGCGCACCACGGCGATGAATGGCGACAGCAGAAAGGTCAGGCCGCCGCGTGCTTCGCTGAAATCGTGCGCTTTACGCAGCGCGCGCTTGCTGAGCCAGCGATAGTCGGCGGTATAGACCTTTTCGCCGACCGCGTGGCCGATCGCATAGCCGACGATGCTGCCGCCCACCGTCGCCACGAACAGCACGGGAGCGACGATCCAGGCATTGAGCGCACCCGTGGCCGCAAGCGCGCCGCAGATGAAAATCAGCGGATCGCCCGGCAGGAAGAACAGGGGCAGGAAGCCGTACTCGACGAACACGACGACAAACAGCAGCACATATGCGCCGTTGCCGAACTGCGTGATCAGTGTGCTCAGGTGCTGGTCGAGATGCAGCGCGACCTGCAACACATTCAGGAGATCCATCTTGGGCCGGAGGGGAGTCAGATGTCAGGAGTGTAGTCCCGCGGCAGCGCAAGCACTTGTGTATTTGTCGATGGGGATGTCAAATATCGGGCGATATCGTCGCTTCGAAACGCCATGCAGCCTGCACCTACTGTCACTTTCCGTTTTGCCGCGCCGCGCGAGGCGAGCGTGATTCGCACGATCGAATTCGAAGCAGGCCAGCGCTTCGCCAGTGTCGGCATGAGCGGGATTGCCGATGCGCCGCCGATGGCGCTGGCGCTCGTCGAACGCAAGATCGCCGCGTGCGAGATCATCGTCGCGGTGGACGCCGATGCAAAGTGCGCGGGCTTCGTGATGTTCGAGCCGCAGCCCGCGCGCGTCTATGTTCAGGAGCTCGACGTGCTTACCTCGCATGCCGGGCGGCGCATCGGCGCTGCGCTAATCGAGCAGGTCGCGCAACTCGCGCGCACGCGGCAATTGCCGCAACTCGTTTTGTCGACGTATCGTGAGGTGCCGTGGAACGCGCCGTACTATCGGCGGCTGGGGTTTCGCGATATCGAGCAAGCCGAACTCGATACGGCGTTGATCGCGCGGCGCGACGCCCATATCGCGCGAGGACTCGACGAATCGAAGCGCGTGTTCATGCGGCGTGATCTTGAGTGACGTGCGGGATTTCGGCGCGCACGGATTGCAGTGAACGTGCGAACGTTGTGAACGGATCACGCGCAAAAAAATGCGGCGGGCGATGAGCCGAGCATCGTTCGCTCATCGCCCGCCGCGCGTTTTTTACAGCGTCCCGCGATTCACACGCGGCCGCTTATTCCACCGTTTCCAGCGCCGGATAATCCACGTAGCCGGTTTCGCCGCGCGCATAGTAGGTCGCCGGATTCGGCTTGTTCAACGGCGCATTCGTCTCGAACCGGCGCACCAGATCCGGATTGGCGATGAACAGTTGACCCCATGCCACCGCGTCCGCTTCGCCCGCGTCGAGCACCTGCTGCGCGGTCTCCTTCGTGAACTTCTCGTTCGCAATGTACGGGCCGCCGAATGCCTTCTTCAACTGCGGGCCGAGGCGGTCGTCGCCGAGCGATTCACGGGCGGCAACGAACGCGATCTTGCGCTTGCCGAGTTCGCGGGCCACATAGCCGAAGGTGCCGGCCGGGTCGGAATCGCCCATCGCGTGCGAGTCGCGGCGCGGTGCGAGATGCACGCCGACGCGGTTCGCGCCCCACACGTCGATACACGCGTCGGTCACTTCGAGCAGCAGACGCGCGCGGTTTTCGATCGGGCCGCCATAGGCATCGGTGCGCTTGTTCGTGCTGTCCTGCAGGAACTGGTCGAGCAGATAGCCGTTCGCGCCATGCACTTCGACGCCGTCAAAACCCGCCGCTTTCGCGTTTTCCGCGCCCTGGCGGAACGCTTCGACCACGCCGGCGATTTCAGCGAGTTCCAGCGCGCGCGGCGTCACGTACGGACGTTCCGGACGCACCAGGCTCACATGACCTTGTGCCGCGATCGCGCTCGGCGCAACCGGCAATTCGCCGTTCAGGAACAGCGGGTCCGAGATGCGGCCCACGTGCCACAGTTGCAGGAAGATCTTGCCGCCCGCGGCGTGCACGGCGTTCGTGACGAGCTTCCAGCCTTCAACCTGTTCCTGCGACCAGATACCCGGCGTTTCCGCGTAGCCGACACCTTGCGGCGTGACCGACGTGGCTTCGCTGATGATCAGGCCGGCCGTCGCGCGCTCGGCGTAGTAGCGCGCCATCAGCGCGTTCGGCACGCGGATTTCTTCGGCGCGTTGACGCGTCAGCGGCGCCATGATGATGCGGTTCGACAACGTGATGTCGCCAATTTGCAGCGGATCGAAAAGAGTCGGCATAAGAGTTCACCTTTGGCGACGGGCGCGGCCCGAGCCTGAAAAAACTGCGTGATGAAGGTAGCGCGGCGACGCGAGCGAAGCGTTCAGAGCCGGGAGTTCATATGATCGAGGAACGCCTG
Source organism: Paraburkholderia strydomiana (assembly GCF_046030495.1). GTDB lineage: Bacteria > Pseudomonadota > Gammaproteobacteria > Burkholderiales > Burkholderiaceae > Paraburkholderia > Paraburkholderia strydomiana_A. The sequence goes on along the minus strand of NZ_JAQQCJ010000006.1, from coordinate 80,931 downwards.
GATGACGGGCTCGTTGCGCTTGAAAAAGACCCATTGACCGACCCGTTTCGATGTGACGAGCCCCGCGCGCTGCAAGGCCGCGAGGTGCGCCGACACGGTGGACTGCGACAGGCCGCAGCGCGCGTCGATCTTGCCCGCGCATACGCCGTGATCGAGCGGCAACTCCTGATCGGCGAAATGCGCGTGCGGCTCCCGCAGCCAGCCGAGAATCTCCCGGCGGACCGGGTTGGCAAGCGCTTTGTGGATCGCGTCGATATCGGGTTTCATCTGGGTTTCGTTCAAGCTATTCGACAACAGGCAGCCGGGACGCCGGATGGCGTCGACGCATCTGCATCGCTACAGGACGAAGTATATATCGTAATTCTACGATATGCAGGAAAGCACTATTGGCGATGGGGCGATCGCGTATGGACGCGCAAGGAGGCACACTCGGCCCTCTTGCGACGTACACGCATCCGACCGCAATGGCCGCAATGGCCGCAGGTCTCGCTAAGGCGGCCATACGGTGAAAGCGTGCCCGGCAATGGTGGCTCGTCTTTCGTTCTCGGGCGGCTGTGGGATAGATGCTTTGCTATTTCCCGTTCTCTGGACGCGGATCGGGCCAGTCGAATATCCCGCTCGTTGCAGCGAGACATCAACGCCGACAAATTTCCCCTCTTATGCATTCGTGCCGCGATGCCGCCCTTAAGGCGCTTCTCGCTGCCGCACTTTGCCGGATAACGACCGCCGCAGGTCGCTCTCCAGCAGCCTTTCGCAACGGGCCGCCTAACGACAGTTCCTCGCACCGAAAGAGGCCGTGGGCCGGTCTGCAACGAGCACTGCGTTACAATCGCCCCATGTAAGTGTGCTTGGCGTAACGGTCATGGCATTGTCGCCGGTCAACAGTCAGTTCGCCGACGCGCAGCCCAATCAGGCGGCGCCGCCTTTTTCGACGGACGACTGGAGCCGTCGGTCAGAAAAAGGGATATACGCGATGGCTAATCAGGTGATTTTCAGCGGCGCGCCGTCGCAGGCCTGCAATCTTCCAGCGCTCCTGAAGGGGGGCGTTGTCATGGCAATGATTGGCGGTGTGCATCTCTGCACGTCGAACTCTTTCCCGTTTCAGTGGAATGTGCTGCTTGCACAGGCCGGCGCGGTTTTGATCGGTGTCGCTGTGCCGTTCGTCAAGACCGCGTTCACCCGAATCGTCATCGATACCGCCCGAATTTCCTGGACGCAGGGCATTCTGCATCGCCGTGTGTCGACTCTCGAACTTTCCCGGATTCAGTGCATCACCTCGATCCACCCATGGTGGCAGCGCCCGTTCGGCATCGGCACGGTCATCCTGACGACCACCGACGCCGCTCATCCCTTGAGGCGTTTGCCGGGCATCAGCAACGCGGATCAGCTCTGCAAGAGGCTTGGCGAGGCGGTAGCGATGCATCGGGAACGGCTTGGTTCCGCATACACGAATGATCCGAACGCACGAGGTTACTCTCAGGTGCACGGCATGTGAACGGGCGGCATCCGTTCGCAAATGCAGAATGGATCTCGCCGCATTGACTCCGCTGGCCCTGACGAAAACAGGCCTTACACGAGCGAACGCAGGGCCAGGAGACCCTGATATGCGCCACCGCGATCCCACTAAACTCAGAATCGCTCGGCGACGTATTTGAACGGATAGTCCGGTTCCTTATAGCCGTCGGGTTTCTGCCTTTTGGGTAGCGTCACTTTCTTGCGCGGTATCGTTTCATAAGGAATCCTGCTCAGCACATCGCTGATGATGTTCAGTCGCACCCGCCGCTTGTCGTTCGAATTCGCCACACGCCACGAAGCAATCCCGGTGTCCGTCGCTTCGAACATCGCGTCGCGCGCACGCGAGTAGTCATACCATCGGCTATACGATTTCAAGTCCATATCCGTGAGCTTCCAGACCTTACGCCCGTCGTGGATGCGGGCCTGGAGGCGGCGGGTCTGTTCTTCGGGACTGACCTCCAGCCAGTATTTGAGGAGAATCACCCCGGACTCGACGATCGCCCGCTCGACCAGCGGCAGCGCCTTGAGGAAGGCCACCGCATCCGCGTCGGAACAGAAGCCCATCACTCGCTCGACGCCCGCGCGGTTGTACCAGCTTCGGTCGAAGATCACGACTTCCCCGGCGGCCGGCAAGTGCGGCAGATAGCGTTGCACGTACATCTGGCTCTTTTCTCGCTCGGTGGGGGCGGGCAGTGCGATGACGCGAAACACGCGCGGGCTCACGCGCTCGGTGAGCGCCTTGATGGCGCCACCCTTGCCCGCGCCATCGCGCCCTTCGAAAACAATGCAGACCTTGCTGCCCGTTTGCACCACCCATTCCTGGAGCTTGACGAGTTCGACGTGCAGATCGAACAACGCCTTCCGATACTCCTTATATGAGAGTGACTTGCCCTCGACGGACGAGTCTGCTTTCGCCTGGGTCTTCGCCATTCCCCTATCTCCGCGCATACGTGAGCTGAGTCGTTACCGAACGATCTTCTTGCAATGTAGAGCGCGGCGCGCAGGAAGGCCATACGACCTTGGTCCAATATCGGCGCCTGTTCGCGAGCCGTATGCTGAGTGGTGTCGAATGCCATCGGCGCGTGCGGCCGGGTAGTGAGAGCGATCACACGCTAACCTCGGCGGGAGATTTCATGGGCTTTACTGGTCTAATGGATCGGCAGGACATCGGCGCTCGCGAGCCGATTCTGGATACCGTCGATCGGGTATCGGAATTGTGTTTTGGTCTCTTCATGGCGCTCACGTTCGTCGGGGCCGTGTCGGCCGCGACGGCCGGCGAAGGCGCCGGGCGCAAAATGTTCTACACGGCACTCGGCTGCAACCTCGCGTGGGGTCTGGCCGACGCGGTGATGTTTCTCGTCCGCACGCTGACGAACCGCGGCCGCCGGCTGACCCTCGCGCTGACCATCAAACATGAGCAGGACGCGGCCGCGGGCGTTCGTGCGCTTCGCAAGGCATTGCCGGCGTGGATCTCACCGCTGATCGCCGATACGGAGCTGGAACCGATCCGGGCGCGTATTGCCACCATCCCCGATTTGCCGAGCCGTCCGCGCTTTTTGCGCGATGACGTCGTCGGCGCGGCAGGCATCTTCGTGATCGTGGTGTTATCGACTTTCCCGGTGGCATTGCCGTTCGTACTGTTCGCGGACGTCTCGACGGCGTTGATCGTTTCGCGCGTGCTGACGATTGCCATGCTATTCGGCAGCGGGATGGCGCTGGGCTACCACGCCGGCTTCGGCGGATGGAGAGCGGGACTGGCGATGGCGGCGCTCGGCGTCGTGCTGACCATGGCGATCATTGCACTGGGTGGTTGATGGACAGGCGGCGATTGCGGATGGCGCATTCACGAAGCCTGGGGCGACATGGGTGCCGTCGGGCGATCGGTCCCTCCAGCGCTCACGCGGCGCATCCAGGGCGCCCCCTGTAAGACCAAGGTCCGATTTCCCAAATGCCGCGCCGTGACATCATGTAAGCGGAGGCGTTGCAGTCGCGGTTCTGGGTCGCCGAAGGCATGGCGGCTCGATATGTCCGGCGCAATCCGGACGTCTGTGCTGCGCGGACAGAAGGGGGAGATGCGGTAAGGACCTCACGGTTGTGTCGCGCACCAGCCCCCGTGGCGCGTGATGGACCGGCAAGCCAGGCTGCATGGCAGCCAACTGCCGGATTGCGATAGAGCAAGGGACCGAAGCGGCCAGACACCGGGGCCGGCGATTCGCACTGTAACCACAACGGAGCTCGATAATGAACAGACGGAACTTTGTGCAAACAATCGCGATTTCAGGCGCTGCCGCGAGTTTGGCGTTGACGGGTTGCACCACGACATCGGGTGGCGACAAGAGTCCCGAGACCGCCGAGTCGAAGCGGCAGCAGATCGATGCAGCCGTGAACGGCACGTTGTCGCGGCTGGGCACGGCGGTCAAGGGTTCGAATGAACTCATGGCGAAGGCCCAGGGGGTTCTGGTTTTCCCGGATGTGAAGAAGGCGGCCTTCATCGTGGGTGGCTCTCACGGCGATGGTGCGTTGCGTGTCGGCGGTGCGACCGTCGGTTACTACAGTACGACCGCCGCATCATTTGGATTTCAGGCCGGCGTTCAGTCGACCGCGATTGTCTTCCTCTTCATGACGAAGGATGCGCTGGACAAGTTCCGCAGTTCGAACGGCTGGTCCGCCGGCGCCGATGCGGGCGTCTCGGTCGCGAGAACCGGCGCCAACGGTGCGCTGGACACGTCATCCGTGAATTCGCAGGTCGTGGCGCTCGTATTGACCAATGCCGGTCTGATGGCGGATCTTTCGCTCTCCGGAACGAAGGTGAACCGGCTCGACCTGTAAGCGGGCAAGCGAGCGGGAAACGTGCGGGACTGTTCCGCCACGCTGAATCAGGCACGGTAGCCGACGGACGGTCGTGCAATCGCGTGGCGAACCCACTATCGCGGGCGGCGGGGGTGGGGTACGGCCGGCGCGTCGGTGCGCTGCCGGAGTCGGCGTTTGCCTGGCTCCATGTGGCGACGTCGGTCAGAACAGACCGCAAGGCGCTGCAGTCGATGTCGCAAAGCGTCGTGATGGATGACGTGGCTGGGCGTGAGCCGGACAACGGGGAATAACCATGCGCAAGGCCGTCAACTCTCCGCGTATGATCGCGGCGTCGCAGAGCGCGGGCACGTATCTGACCGCCGATGAACGGGCCCGCGATGGCCGGCTCCTGCGCGACACGGTGCCACGCGTGTCGCAGGCGGGCTGGCGGGCGCCCGCGGATCGTCAGGATCCGGTCGACTTGCTCATCAAGTCCAACGAGGGCCGCATTCCGGCGTTGATACCGATCCGCTTCGCGCGCATGTCGGCGTCTCCGTTCGCGTTTTATCGCGGTTCCGCCGTGCTGATGGCCGCCGATCTGGCGGGCACGCCGACGAGCGGCATCCGCGTGCAGGCGTGCGGCGATGCGCATCTGATGAATTTCGGCGGCTTCGCGACGCCCGAGCGCAATATCATCTTCGACATCAACGATCTCGACGAGACGCTGCCGGCGCCTTTCGAGTGGGACCTCAAGCGGCTTGCCGCGAGCGCCGTGATTGCCGCGCAGCATCTCGGACTGCCGCGCAGCGACGAAGCGCGTTTGGCGCGCGATCTCGTCGGCACCTATCGTGAACGGATGATCGACTACGCGTCGATGCGAGCGCTCGATGTCTGGTACGACCGGATCGACTTGCAGAAATACAGCGACCGCACGGGCGATCCGCAGATCGTCGAACAGGTGCGAAAGCGCCTCGCCGAGCGGATCGAAGCCGAGAGACAGAAGACGGTGCCGGACTATTTCTATCCGAAGCTGGTTGCACTGGACGGGGCGCGGCCCAGAATCAAGGACGAGCCGCCGCTGATCTATCATCCCGACGCTGAGCTCGCTCCCGGACTCGATTCCGGCTATGCCGATGCCATCGCGTCCTATCGCGAGACGCTACCCGAGCACATCCGGCTTCTGTTCGACCGGTTCCACTTTCTCGATCTGGTGCTCAAGGTCGTCGGCGTGGGCAGCGTCGGCACCATGTGCAGCGTCGGGCTCTTCATGGCGGCGGATAACGACCCGCTCTTCCTGCAAGTGAAGGAGGCGCGCGCGTCGGTACTCGAACCGTATGCCGGCAAAAGCCTGCATACGAATCATGGTCAGCGCGTGATAGTGGGTCAACGGATCATGCAGACCGCGAGCGACATGTTCCTCGGATGGACGCGCGGCAAGAACGGCCGCGATTTCTATGTGCGTCAACTGCGCGACATGAAGATGTCGGCGCTCATCGAGGACTGGGACGCGGGGATGTTGCGGCAGTACGCGAGAATGTGCGCCCATGCGCTGGCACGCGCGCACGCCCGCTCCGGCGACGCAGCCATGATCTCGGGGTACATCGGTTCCGGCCGAACGCTGGATGACGCCATCAGCGAGTTCGCGACCGAATACAGCGCACAGAACCGGGCCGACTATCGCGCGTTCGTCGGCGCGATCCGGGATGGGCGAATCGAAGCCGTGGCCGACGAATGACGGCCTTCGGCGATGCCATTTCACCGTTCTCCTGATCGTTGTCCTTCCCGCGCATAGGCCCGGGCTCGCCGCGACCCGGCGGGGCGGCGGTCATCTCTATCCAGCGGGCCAGCGCAATGACTCGTCATTCGCGACGCAGTTCAGGCCATGTCTTCGCCGCTAACGGCGCCCCTATTCATTGGCGTTCCTGACTGGATTCGCAGTACATCGCTGTGGATTATAGTGCCGGATCGGGATGCATTTTAAAAATCCGCTGCATGATGATAAGAGCCGCATCGAGAAATGCCGAATACAAATTAAACGTCCTCTAAATATCGCGGTTTTGGTAAGCGGGTTAACCACGAGTGGATTGTGTCGTTATAAATTTTCGGCATGATATTCGTTGGGGAAAAGCATGTCGCGGAAAGCGGGAGACGCGCTTCGTACGAGCGAAAGCCGCGACAAAAATCATTTCACCGGAGGGCTTGCATAGAAGTTCTGTCGCGCTCGAAAACCATGCTGCATGCGGTGTTCAGCGCCCCGCCATCGAACGAATGCCTGTTGCATATTAAAAAAGACGCCGTCGTCAGGTTATATCTAACTTCTGGAAAAGCGTATGGATAATTATTAACCAGGTACGAAGTCATATGTGCCATTATTCCGACAACAGCTGATATATGTCAGAAAGTACCAGACGCCTTCGCTTACAGTGGGCACGTCAGTCGGGAAAAATTGCATCTTTTTCTCATGAAATCGACGCTTGATGGTTCTATACTGTTTCCAAGTTACTGGTGTAGACGTAATCGGCTACGGAATCGGCATAAGTGGTGTAATCCGGCAGACCAAGCGTTGCGGTGGTGTTGACTGACTCCATACATGCACTAAGCACCGGTGACGGAGCTACCCGATGATCAACCTGATCGCGCATGGCAAGGACCTGATGCAAGGCGTGGTTGGATTTGCGATGACCTTCTATGTGCAACAGCGCCGTCCTTCCTCATGCTCCCATCGGGATGCACACGCCTTAGTTCCCAACACCGGTTCGATTCGTGAGGGGGGCGATCCTCGTATGGGATCGCCTGAAGCCGGATCGGCCGCTTTCATTCGCGACGCTACGAATCGATTCAGGCTGCCCGTCGCGGCTGACGAGCGTGAGCTTGCCGGTTCCAGGTCGCGATGGCGGGGCTACGCGGGCGCATGCGTGTCCTGGCTGGGCGGTGGCGGGCGCGTGAAGCGCGCGATGCTGGAGCAGCGAATTCCGTGGCGCGATGCGCTCGACATGTTGCCGGTCCCGATCCTCACGGTCGACCCGCAAAATCAGATCACTTTTGCGAACGCCAGCACGATCGAACTATTCGGCTACACGAGAGAACAATTGATCGGCGCATCGAGCGAGATGCTGTTCCCGATCCGTGGTCTGCGCGATGGCCATTCGACGGGTGCGGGTGACGACGTCGCAAGCAGCACGAGTCATGGAAAAACCACGCGGATGCGCTTCGCGCGGCGCAGCGACGGCGAAGGTTTCCACGTGGAAACCAATACGACGAATTACAGCGCAGGCAATGAGCAGGTGCAGATCATCGCGATATCGAGTCGCAATGCATGCCGCGAAGTCGATCGCAACCGCAAGGAGCTGACGCATCTGGCGCGCGTGGCTTCGTTGGGAGAACTGGCGAGTTCTCTTGCCCACGAGCTGAACCAGCCGCTTACGGCCATCCTGAGCAACGCGCAAGCCGCGCAGAAATTCATCGAATCCGATAAGGCCAATACGGCTGACCTGCGCGAGGCGGTGGACGACATCGTTCTGGATAGCTGTCGCGCGAGCGAAGTGATCAAGAAGATCCGCACGATGGTGCGAAAGGGCGACATGGAGTTGCAACCGGTGGACGTCGGCGGCGTGGTGCGCGACATCGCGCTGCTCGTGCACAGCGATGCGATGGCGCGCGAGGTCAGCACGACGTTCGACATTGCCGAGAATCTGTCGATGGTGTTCGGCGACAAGGTTCAACTGCAGCAGGTCGTACTGAATCTGCTGCTGAATGCCTTCGACGCGGTCAAGGAATGCGGTCCGAAGGACCGCCTGGTCGAAACGACCGTGCGGGAAGAATCCGGCGCAGGCGTGCGGATTACGGTGAAAGACCGGGGTCAGGGATTGACCGCCGACAAGATGAGCAAAATATTCAGGCCATTTTTCACGACCAAACCTCAAGGACTCGGACTGGGTCTGTCTATTAGCCGCACGATCGTGACGGCGCACGGAGGCCGGTTATGGGCGGAGAACAACAAGGGCAAGGGAGCATCCTTTCACATAACGCTGCCACGGGGCGCGGACCTGCGATAGGGCCGCCTCCGCCAGTCGCGAGTCAACCCGCCACCCGCGTTTTCATCGTCGACGATGACGAGCGGGTCCGGTGCGCGCTTGCCCGACTGTTGCGCGCGTCGGGTTATCACGTCGAATCCTTCGAGAGTCCGGAGGCTTTTCTGGACAGAGCCGATCTGGCCAGCACGCCCGCCTGCCTCATTCTCGATCTGCAGATGCCGGGGATGACCGGGCTCGACGTGCAGCGCAGTCTCAAGCAGTTGCTCCCCATCGTCTTTTTGACAGGGCGGGGCGACGTCAGCACGAGCGTCGAAGCCATGAAGGGCGGCGCGCTCGACTTTCTGCCCAAGCCGGTGTGCGAATCGCTGCTGCTGGCCGCGATCGATCGCGCGCTCGAACGGGCCTGCATCGAGTTTGCGAAAAGAAACGAAACCGCGGAGCTTCAGGAGCGGGTCAACCATCTCACGCGCCGCGAGCGCGAGGTCATGACGCTCGTCCTGACGGGGCGCCTGAACAAGCAGGTCGCCAGCGACCTTGGCGCGGCCGAAAAGACGATCAAGATTCATCGGGCTCGCGTGATGGAGAAGATGAAGGCCAGATCGATCGTCGAACTCGTTCGGCTCGCGGAAAAAGCCGGCCTGTACCCGGCCGACGACAAGTAGTCCTGCATGGTCCGATCAGGGGCCGGGGAACGTCTATCGTCCCCGGTTCCGCCGCACGCTGCCGCTAGTGGACCAAAGTCCTATATCTCATTTCCCCGTCTGCCGTTAGTCTGAAGCTCCAATGATCTATTCATGGAGCGACAGCGTGTTCGCGTCGCCATATGGTCAACCCCAACCAAATCGTTGCTGTGGTCGACGATGACGAATCGGTTTGCCGGGCCATCAAGCGTCTGCTGCACTCCGCAGGGATCGAGGCGGAGACATTCTCAAGTGGCGACGAACTGTTGAATACGCTGTCGGCGATTCCGTCATATCGGCCTGCGTGTGTCATTCTGGACATCCAGATGCCGGGAACCGGCGGCCTGGAAGTTCAGCGTCAACTCGCGCCGCTGGGATTGCCGATCATCATGATCACGGCACACGACGAACTCGTCGTTCGACAGGCGGCGCTGGCGGCGGGCGCCGCAGCGTATCTGCGCAAGCCTTTCAATGCGGCGATTCTGCTCAAGGCGGTGGAACTGGCGATAAACGGTCCGTTGCGCCCCTGAAGCACGCTCACCCCACCTGGCGATATGAGACCAAAGTCCCATTGTCTCCCGGTATGGCTACAACCAAACTGACCTAAGTCCGCGCGTCAACCGGGCGGCCGGCCGCTTCGAAGTGGATGCGCGGCTACCTGACCCGACGCGTTCGCTGGGTGACGGCGCGTGCGCGGGTTGACTGCGCGCGCAGCCTTCAAAGAAAACGCGGGAGTACGCGATGAAATCCGGGTCCGTTTTACTCACGATTCTGCTCAGCGTCGTCGCACTCGATACGTGGGCCGCCGGCTTCGACGGCAGCAAGCCGCTCCTGTGCGCGACGATCGACGCGCACGCGTGCGATCCGGGCATCGCCTGCACCCGTTCGTTGCCGGACGACATCGGCGCCCCGCGGTTTCTGTCGCTCGATTTCGACAAGAAGGTGATCACCGGACCCGCGCGAACGACGCCCATGCATGTCGCCAGCAAGGACGCCAACCAGATCATCATGGACGGCACGGAGATGGGCTTCGGGTGGACGCTCGTCGTCGATTCGACAGACGGATCGATGACGTTGACGATCGTCAATAGCCAGGACGCCATGGTGCTGTTCGGCAACTGTACGGTCTTGTGATCAGGCGGGTCGCTCAATGAAAACCGTCTCCGTCCTCCACTCCGCGCCGCGGCGGCATCTCCGCGAACCCGCGGAGCTGTCCGGCCGTTTCCATCGTTCAGGGCGCGCGCTGCTGTTTCTGGCGGCGGCCATGACCCTGCTGGTCGCCTGCAGGAAGCAGCCGGCTGCGCCAGCGGCCGCCGCGCCGGAAGTGACCGTCACGACCGTGGTCCAGCGCGATACGCCAGTCGACTTCGAATTTACCGCTCAAACCCAGAGTTCTCGCGAGGTGGAGATTCGCGCCCGGGTGGATGGCTTTCTCGACAAGCGCATGTATGTCGAAGGGCAGGTGGTCAAGACGGGTCAGACGATGTTCCAGATGGACAGCAAGCCGTTCGAGGCCGCGCTGCAAACGGCCAAAGGGCAACTGGCGCAGCAGCAGGCACGGCTGCAGGTCGCCCGGGCGAATCTCGCGCGCGTGGAACCGCTGGCCGCCCAGAACGCGTTGAGCAAGAAAGACCTCGACGACGCGATCGGCAACGAAAAACAGTCCGCCGCAGCGGTCATCGCCGCGCAGGGAGAGGTCCAGACGGCGCTGCTCAATCTCAGTTACACGACGATCAAGTCGCCGCTCACGGGGCTGTCGAGCTTTGCGCGTCAGCAGGACGGCAGCTATGTCACGGCCACCTCCAACAGCTTGCTGACCTACGTCTATCAACTCGACCCGATGTGGGTGAACTTCAGCATCTCCGAAAACATGATGCTGAAGTACCGCGACCAGATTGCCGCGGGTCAACTGAAATTCCCCCAGGACAACGATTTCGTGGTGCAGATCATTCTGGCCGACGGCACGGTGTTCTCGCAGTCGGGTCGGATCGACTTTGCCAATCCCGCCTTCAACACCGAAACGGGGACGTTCCTCGTGCGGGCGGTTTTCGCCAATCCGAAGGGGACGTTGCGCCCCGGTCAGTTCGTCAAGGCCCGCGTCGCGGGGGCCATCCGGCCCAACTCGATTCTCGTGCCGCAACGCTCCGTGCTGCAAGGCTCGAAGAGCCACTTCGTGTGGGTCGTCGACAACGAGTCGAAGGCGCACCAGCGAGTCGTCGAAGTGGGCGATTGGCAGGGCGAGGACTGGTTCATATCGGAAGGGCTCAAACCGGGCGAGCGCATCGTGGTGGATGGCGCGCTGCGCGTCTCGGCGGGGCAGCAGCTCAAGATCGTCCAGGGCCCGGTGCCAGGTGCCGCGCCCGCCGCGGCGGCCGCGTCCGAGAGTGCCGCGCCGCCGCCTTCCGCGCAGGCTTCGGGGACGGCGCAAGGAACCCACAGCGGTACGACCCAATGAAAGGGCCGCCGATATGAGCATTTCGCACTACTGTATCGATCGTCCGATTTTCGCGTCGGTCATTTCGATCGTCATTACGCTGGGCGGCGCACTGGCGATGTTCTCGTTGCCGGTCGCGCAATATCCGGACATCACGCCGCCGCAGATCACTATCTCCGCGACCTATCCGGGCGCCAATGCGGAGGTCGTGGCGAACAATGTCGCCGCGCCGATCGAGCAGCAGGTCAATGGCGCGGACAACATGATCTATATGAACTCGTCGAGTTCATCCACCGGCAACCTGACCATCAACGCGTACTTCGAGATCGGCACGAACCCGGAACTGGCTCAGGTCGACGTGCAGAACCGCGTGAACCTCGCGCTGCCGCAGTTGCCGCAGTCGGTGCAGGCGCAGGGCATCCAGGTGCAGAAGAAGTCGTCCGCTTTCATGATGGTGATCGCGGTCTATTCGCCAACGGACCGGTACGACTCGGTCTACATTGCGAACTTCACCAACATCTACGTACTCGATGCGATCAAGCGGGTTCCGGGTGCAAACCAGTCCAGCATTTTCGGCAATCCGGACTACGCGATGCGGATCTGGCTGAAACCCGACCGGATGGCGCAACTGGGCGTGACGGCCGCCGACGTGCAGCGGGTGGTCGCCAATCAGAACCAGCAGTTCGCGGTAGGCAGCATCGGCCAGTCGCCGACGGGAAAATCCGTCGAACAGTCATTCGCCGTCACGACGACCGGCCGTCTCGCCGAGCCGTCGGAATTCGAAAACATCATCGTGCGCGCGGCGAGCGGCGGGGCGGCGATCGTGCGGATCAAGGACATCGGGCGGGCCGAGCTGGGGCAAAAGGATTACTCCATTCGCAGCCGGTTCCAGGGCAAGCCCGCGACCGTTCTCGCCGTTTATCAGCAGCCGGGCGCCAATGCGCTCGAAGTCTCGAAGAAGGTTCGCGCGACGCTGGCGGAGTTGAACAAGTCGTTTCCGGAAGGGCTGACCTATGAAATCGCCATGGATACGACCGAGTTCACCCGGGCCTCGATCTCCGACGTGATTCACACCTTCTTCGAAGCGTTGGTGCTCGTCGTCATCGTCGTGTTCATATTCCTGCAAAGCCTGCGCGCGACGCTGATCCCGATCGTCGCGGTGCCGGTGTCGATTGTCGGCACCTGCATGTTCATGCTGCTGCTGGGCTTCTCGATCAACATGCTGACCCTGTTCGGGATGGTGCTCGCGATCGGGATCGTCGTGGACGATGCGATCGTCGTGATCGAGAACGTCGAACGAAACATGACGGTGTACAAGCTCAATCCAAAGGACGCCGCCAAAAAGGCGATGGACGAGGTGGCGGGACCGGTCATCGCGATCGTGCTGGTGCTGTGCGCGGTGTTCGTGCCGGTGGCGTTCCTCGGCGGCATCACGGGGCAAATGTACAAGCAGTTCGCCATTACGATCGCGATCTCGGTCGTGCTGTCCGGCATCGTGGCGCTGACCTTGTCGCCGGCGCTCGCCGCCTTGCTGCTGAAGAGCACCCATCACGAGAAAAAGGGCTTTTTCCGCTGGTTCGACAAGCAGTTCGCCCGAATGACGGCGGGCTACTCGCGCGCGGTCAAGCTGGTGATCAAGCGGTTCATTTTCGGGCTGCTGTTTTTCGTAGGCATGATCGTCCTCGCGGTACTCATGGTGCGCTCGATTCCGTCGGCCTTCCTGCCGCCGGAGGACCAGGGCTATCTGCTCGGCGCGATAATCATGCCGGACGCGGCGAGCCTCGATCGGACCGGAGAGGTGTCGCAGAAGGTGACCGACTACTTCATGAAACAGGAGGCGGTCGGCAGTATCACGGTGGTCGATGGGTTCAGCCTGCTCGACAGCCAGAACAAAAACAATTCGGGGACGTTCTTCGTCGGCCTGAAGAGTTTCGAAGATCGTTACACGTCGGCGAACATCAGGACGCAGAACGCGCGCACGGTGCTGCTCGATGCGTACCGCCACTTCGCGGACGTGAAGGAAGGCGTGGTGATCCCGGTCAACCCGCCGTCGATTCCGGGCCTCGGCACGACCGGCGGCACCGAAATGTGGATTCAGAGCACCGGCGATTCGAGCATCGCGCAGCTTGCAGAGGTGGCGCAAGCATTCGTACAGAAGGCGCGGCAGCGTCCGGAGCTGACCGGCGTGACCAATACGTTCAACGCGTCGTCGCGGCAATTGCTGGTCGAGGTGGACCGCGACAAGTCCGAGACGCTCGGCGTGCCGGTCGAAGACGCGTATAGCACCATGCAGACGATGTTCGGCTCGCTGTACGTGTCGCAGTTCAACCGTTCGAGCCGGCTCTGGCAGGTGATCCTGCAGGCCGAACCGTCGTACCGGTTGAAGCCCGCCGACCTCGATCAGATCTACGTGCGCAGCAAGTCCGGCACGATGCTGCCGGTCACGTCGGTGGCGACCTACCGGTTCGTCGTCGGGCCCGATCTGGTCACGCGCTTCAACAACTTCCCGGCGATCAAGATCACGGCGAATGCCGCGCCCGGCTTCAGCTCCGGGCAGGTGATCTCGACGCTGGAGGAACTGGCGGCGCAGATGCCGCCCGGCTATAACGTGGCATGGAGCGGAGAGGCCTTCGAGGAACGGCAATCGGGCGGCACGTCGGGGCTCGTCTTCGTGTTCGGCCTCGTGATGGTGTTCCTCATCCTCGCCGCGCAGTACGAGAAATGGAGCTTGCCGGTCGGCGTGCTGATGGCGGTTCCGTTCGCGCTATTCGGCGCATTGCTCGCCGTTCTGCTGCGCGGCCTGAGCAACGACGTCTACTTCCAGATCGGGCTGACGATGCTGGTGGCGCTCGCCGCCAAGAACGCGATCCTGATCTTCGAATTCGCGGTGCTGAACCGGGAGACCGGCGCGTCGGTGTTCGACGCGACCATGACGGCCGCGGAAGAGCGCTTGCGTCCGATCGTGATGACGTCTCTCGCGTTCATTCTCGGCTGCGTGCCGCTTGCCATCGCGACGGGCGCGTCGGCCAACAGCCGCCATTCGATCGGCACCGGGGTGATCGGCGGGATGATCGGCGCGACGGCCATCGCCGTGTTCTTCATTCCGATGTTCTATTACCTGCTCGAAACGATGTCGTCGCGCTCGCGCGGCGGCAAGCCGACGCCGGACAAGGGCGCGGCCGGAGCGGGGCCGGGCGCGACAGCGGCGGAGCCCGGCTTGCCGCCGCAAGCGCCGTCGCAAGAGAGCAACTGACATGGACGGGACGCTACTCGCGCGTTTGTCGGCTTGCGCTGCGCTTCTTGCGCTGAGCGGGTGCCTGCTCGGCCCCGACTATGCGCGGCCCAAGGTCGACGTGCCTGCGACGTATCGCTTCGCGCAGGGCGAGGCCGCCGAGATTGCCAACGTCGCATGGTGGGAGCAGTTTCAGGACCCCGTGCTCGACCAGTTGATTGCCACCGCGCTGCAGGAGAACCGCGACGTGAAGATCGCCGCGGCCCGGGTCGACGAGTTTCGCGGCCAGTTCGTGACGACGCGCTCCGGGCTCTTTCCGCAGATCGGCGCGGGCGCGGATGCGTCGCGCCAGCGTGCGTCGGCGGCGGCCGGCATACCGATTCCGAACGGTGTCAGTCCCATCTACAACCAGTTCGACGCGACGGTGTCGGTTGCGTGGGAAATCGATCTGTTCGGCAAGGTTCGCCGGCAGACCGAGGCGGCCCGCGCCAATCTACTGGCGAGCGAGGAGGGCCGACGGGCCACCATTCTGACGCTGGTCGGCTCCGTGGCCTCCGCGTACATCAACCTGCGCAATCTCGACCGGCAACTCGAGATCGCGAAGGAAACCGTGCAAAGCCGCGACGAGTCGGTGCGGGTCTTCACGTTGCGCTTCAAGGGCGGCGAGGTGTCGCAAATGGAGCTGGCGCAAAGCCAGTCCGAGTACGAGGCGGCGAGAGCCACCATCCCGCAGATCGAAATGCAGATCGGTCAGCAGGAAAACGCGCTGTCCGTGCTGATCGGCAAAAATCCGGGCGCGATTCTGCGCGGCCGCGAACTGTCGACGCTGGGCACGCCACCGATTCCGGACGGACTGCCCTCCGACCTGCTCGAACGCCGTCCGGATCTGTTGCAGGCCGAGCAGACCCTGGTGTCGGAAAACGCGCTGATCGGCGCGGCCAAGGCGCTTTACTTTCCGTCCATCTCGCTGACGGGGATGTTCGGCACGGTCAGCTCGCAGTTCTCGAATCTCTTTACCGGGCCGGCGCGGGTGTGGTCGTTTGCCGGCAGCGTGGCGCAGCCGATCTTCACGGCGGGCAATATCTCGGGCCAGGTGCACCAGGCCGAGGCGCGCCAGCAGGAAGCGCTGTTCGCGTACGAGAAGTCGATTCAGGTGGCGTTCCAGGAAGTCGAGGACGCGCTCATCTCCGTGCAGAAGACGCATGAGCAGCTGGCCGTGGTGGGCAACCAGGTCGAAGCGCTGCGCACCTACGCGCGGCTCGCGAGTCTGCGTTACGAAGGCGGTTATACGAGTTACATCGAAGTGCTCGACGCCGAGCGAAGCCTGTTCAACGCACAGCTGAACTATACGCAGACGCAGGGCGCGGAGCTGACGTCGTTCGTCAACCTCTATAAGGCGATGGGCGGCGGCTGGGTGCTCGCCGCCGAAAAACTGTCGTATCCGCAGCCCGCATCGGCCACGCCGCCGGATAGCGCCCCCGCCGCCCCTGCGCCCGCCGAAGCGCCCGTCGCGCGCGGCGCGGCTCCGGCGCGCGACCTGCCGGTCGCTCTGGAGGCGAGATGAGCGAGACGAACCAGCGGGAGGTCATCGCCTGCGAGGAGTGCGACCTGCTTCAGCTCGGAACGCCGCTCACGCCCGGCAGCACCTTGCGTTGCCGCCGCTGCCGGGCCGAGCTCGGCAGGAGCCGCACGAACGGCCCCGAATATGCACTCGCCTTTACCCTCGCGTCGGCCGTGCTGCTCGTCATCTCGAACGTCTTTCCGATCGTCGGTTTGTCGATCAACGGCAATCTCGTTCAAACCACGCTGGCCGGCTCGGTCCGCATGCTTTACACGCACGGCACCTGGCCGCTCGCGGTGCTGGTCCTCATGACGACCATGCTGATGCCGGTATTGCAGACCCTGGCGATGCTGTGGCTGCTCGTCCCCCTGCATTTCGGGCGCGTGCCGTGGCGCGCGGTCGAGGGATTCCGGCTGTTTCAACTGTCGCGGCCGTGGGGCATGACGGAGGTGCTGATCCTCGGTCTGCTGGTCGCGCTCGTCAAGCTCGCGCACATCGCGAAGGTGGTGCCGGGCACGGCCTTATGGTCGTTCGTCGTGCTGATGCTGCTGCTCGCCGCGGCATCGGCGGCGTTCGATCCGCACGAGATATGGTCGCGCATCTGCGCCGGCAAAAACGGCAACGGCGCGTGGCGGCCGCGGCCTCTGAAGCTGCGGCGCAGCGCGGTGACGGCATCCGCCTATGGGCTCGTGCTGTGCGAGGAGTGCGGGCTCCTGTTGCGCGATCCGGCGCGCTCGGGTGTGCACGCGTGTCCACGCTGCAAAGCGCATTTGCATCGGCGCAAGCCCGCGAGTCTGTCGCGGACCTGGGCGTTTCTGACCGCCGCCATGGTGCTGTATATCCCCGCCAACGTGCTGCCCGTGATGAACACGAGTTCGCTCTTCGGCGCACAGAAAGACACGATCATGAGCGGGGTGGTCTATCTGTGGGTCTCCGGATCATGGCCGCTCGCCGTGCTGGTGTTCATCGCGAGCATCGTGGTGCCGATGCTCAAGATTCTGGGCCTCGCGTATCTCGCGGTGTCGACCCAGCTTCACTCGCAATGGCTTCCCGTGCAGCGCACCCGGATCTATCGCGCGATCGAACTGGTCGGGCGCTGGTCCATGCTCGATATCTACGTGATCACGATGCTCGTCGCGCTGGTGCAATTCCACGCGTTGGCGACGATCGAGGCGGGCCCGGCCTCGATCGCGTTCGGGGCGGTCGTCGTGTTGACACTGCTCGCATCGATGGCTTTCGATCCACGTCTCATCTGGGATGCAGCGGAGAGGGATCATGGCCGGGTCAAATGACGAGTCCGACGTTCCTGATCTGCCCGCGGCGGAGCCGGTGCCGCGCTCACGCTGGCGCATGCAGCTGGTGTGGCTCGTGCCGATCGTGGCGGTGCTGATCGGCGGATGGCTTGCCACCAAGGCGGTGCTGGAACGCGGCGAGAAGATATCCATCAGCTTCAAGACCGGCGAGGGTCTTGAAGCAGGGAAGACGAAACTCAAGTTCAAGGACGTCGATATCGGCGTGGTCGACGCGGTGAGCCTGTCGCCGGATCACAAGAACGTGGTGGCAGTGGCGGAGGTCGCGCGCGACGCGGCGAGCCTGATGGTCGACAACACGCGGTTCTGGGTGGTGCGCCCGCGTATTTCGGGCGGCACCGTCTCGGGGCTCGGCACGCTGCTCTCCGGATCGTATATCGATGTCGATGTCGGCAATGCGACGAAAGCGCGGCGTAGTTTCGCCGGACTCGAAGAGCCCCCGGTATTCGCGAGCGACGTGCCGGGGCGCGAATTCACGTTGAAGGGCAGCGGTCTCGGCTCGCTCGATGTGGGCACGCCCGTCTATTTCCGCCGACTTCGCGTCGGTCAGATTGC
Organism: Paraburkholderia strydomiana; assembly: GCF_046030495.1. Classification (GTDB taxonomy): domain Bacteria; phylum Pseudomonadota; class Gammaproteobacteria; order Burkholderiales; family Burkholderiaceae; genus Paraburkholderia; species Paraburkholderia strydomiana_A. Next base: position 62,820 of record NZ_JAQQCJ010000006.1, on the reverse strand, counting down.
CTCCTACCAGTTGGACCCGGATGGCCGCGGCGTCACGCTGAAGGTGTTCGTCAATGCGCCTTACGACCGCTTCGTGAAGACCGACACGCGCTTCTGGCACGCAAGCGGGGTCGACATGGCGTTCGATACCAACGGTGTGCGGATCGAAACGCAGTCGATCGTCTCCATCATCATCGGCGGCGTGGCTTTCGAGTCGCCGCCGGGATCGCAGGAAGAGGCCGACGCCCCGGCCGACACACGGTTCGAACTGTACGCCACGCGCGCCGACGCGATGAGACAGCACGACCGGATCGTCGACAAATACATCGTGAACTTCATAGACTCGGTGCGCGGTTTGACCGTTGGCGCGCCGGTCGATTTCCGCGGCGTCGTGATCGGCGAAGTGACGGCCATTTATACGCGCTTCGACCCCGCGAACAATCGCTTCAGCATTCCTGTCGAAATACAGATCTATCCGGAGCGCTTTACGTCGCGCTACCAGGGCGACCGCACCGGAGGACGGATCAGTGACGACCCGCGCGGGGTTGCGAACTATCTGGTCGAACACGGCTTCCGGTTCCAGCTCAGAAGCGGCAATCCGCTGACCGGCCAGCTTTACGTCGCGCTGGATCATTTCCCGGATGCCCCCAAGGCGACGATAGACTGGAGCAAGACGCCGCCGGAATTGCCCGCGATACCGCGTACGCTTCAGTCGCTGCAGGACTCCGTCACGCGCCTGCTGGCCAAGCTCAACAATATTCCGTTCGAAGCGATCGGCAACGACACGCGCACGATGCTGCGCTCGACCAACACGATGATCTCGCAGCTCAATAACGAAGTCGTGCCGAAGGCTCGTGACACGCTCGCGTCGGCGCAATCCACGCTCGACTCCGCGAATACCGCCCTGCAGCCGGATTCGTCGCTGCAGCAATCGACGGAAGAGGCGATGCACGAATTGACCCGCACCGCCGCGACGCTGCGTACGCTGGCCGACTATCTGTCGCGGCATCCGGAAGCGCTCGTGCGCGGCAAGTCGGAGGACAAACCATGAGGTACGCGGCGGCATGTTTCCCATGCCTGTTAATTGCGCTCGTCGTCGGCGGGCTCGGCGGATGCAAGTCGCCCTCGGCCAGTTTCTACACGCTCAGCCCCGACCGGTCGCTCGCCAGCTCGGGCGCGACCCGGTCGATCGCCGTGGTGATCGGTCCTGTCACAATACCGGACATCGTGGATCGGCCGCAGATCGTGACGCAACTCGGCGATAATACGGTCGAGGTCAACGAATTCGCCCGCTGGGCGCAACCGTTGAGCGGCGACATTGGCCGTGTGATTGCCGCCGACCTGGCCGTGCTGCTGAATTCACCGCAGATTTCGGTGTACGACACGACGCACGATCCGCTGGGTGTCTGGCATGTGCGCATCGACGTCATGCGCTTCGAGTCCGCGCCGGGGCGGGACGTCACCGTCGACGTGCTGTGGGCCGTGCGCCCGCCCGCGAAAGGCCGCGCCGTCACGGGCCGCTCCGTCGCGCGCGAGGCGGTGTCCGGTCCGGGCTTCGAACCGATGGTGGCGGCTCACGATCGCGCGCTGGCGTCGGTCAGCCGCGATATCGCGGCGGCGCTGCAAGCGGGTCCGGCTCGGTGACGCGGCTTGCGTCGGGATCGTGCCGCGGCGCCGCGGCAAGGTAACAGTCGAGGAGCAGCCATCATGGCAGAACTGATGCTTGGCAACGTGGAGGAAAGTGTCTCCGATGAAGAAATCGGCGAGTTCCTGACACGGTACGGATTCCCTCAATTCAGTACGATCCGGCGTATTCCAGGCGCGGGCTCCAGGCCCGCCGCGCTGGTGGTTTTCGACGACGTCACGGCGGATGGGTTGCGAAACCTGCAGCCGCGCGTTCACAACCTGTTCTGGAAGGGCCGCACGATCACGGCGCTGCTGCTTCCGGAGCGCGACGAATCATAGACCGCCGGGAGCCGGGCATGGGTCTGCTGTCGTGGTGGTCGGGCAGGCGCGGCGCGTCTGAGGCAGGCGATTCCCAGCAGACGAAGCAGATCGTCGAGCGGATCGTCCGGCTCAGCCCGCAATTGCGTCTCGCGAGCGATTACGAGGCGCGTATGGCGCCCGCCGTGCAGCACACGCTCGGCTATCTGCGCGGCCTCGTCGCGCAGGCGCCGGCCGCGCGCGAAGCCAGCGCGGCGGCATGGGCGACGGACCCGTACATTCATGCGTTCTTTGCCACGGCTGAAGATGTCGCGCCGGTTTTCAGCCACGCCGAACCGTTACGCCAGTGCTTCAACGATCATCCCGCGGCGGCCGAGGTCTTCGCCGTACTCGGGATGGCCTTCAACGAGCGGAACATTCTCGGCGTTGCGCAATATGGCGCCACGACACGTACCGACGTAGCCCAGACGACAGTCAACTTCAGCGACCACCAGGTGCGTGTGTGCGCCCTGTCGGAAGCAGCGTTGCGGGAGGAAATCATTTTGCGGGTCGTCGATCAGCTCGCGCTCGAAGGACTCGGCGCGATCGAGGCGGACACGCTGCGGCGCGATTCGCTGGAGCACGAACGGGCGCTGCTGAGGACGCGCCTGACGATCCTCGAACGGCAGGGCACGGGGGTGCGTTCGTTGATGGGAGGCGACGCATCGCGCAGCTTCGCGGAAGTGGCGCGACTACAGTCGCAGATCGACGAGAACGATCGGGCACTGGCGAATCTGGGCCTGAAAACCGAGGCCCTGGAGCGTGCGCTGGAGATGGTGTGCAACGTCCTGTCCTCGCCGGAGCAACATGTGTACGTGCAGCAGAAAACGTTTCTGCTGGACCGTATGAACGTCGTCGTCAAGGACGGCGACACCCGCCCGGCGCGGGAAGTAGAGTTCCAGATGGTGCACCTGCCGGCGAGTCCCCATGCGATGCGCGCCTTTTCGATGGTGCGCTTCAAACGTGGTGATCTTCTGCCCGCGCGAGACATGCTGAAGGAAGCCGGGCGCCTGCTGATTTGACGGAGCGCCGTTCGCACCCTGTGGAGAATGCATCGTGAGCATCGTCGTAAGCGATCATGCGCCAGGCTCGACGTTCATTCGAATCGGCCGTCCGTTCTTCGACCGCGACGATACGCTATGTTTTTCCGCCTACGGCATCGGTTGGGGCTATTGCGCTTTTTCGCTGGAGGCCGCCGTCGCGCATGAGGTGCTCGGGAGCGTCGACCCGTCGCCCAGGCAGATCCTGCTGGCGTTCGGTATGGGACACGCCAGAATTCGCGGGGCAGTGTGCCGGGCCATACGGCCACGGCATGGCGAGCGCATCCGGCTCACGGCAGTTGATTTTCCGTGAGATGTTCATGAGCGCTGATGCCGCTGCGTTGATTCAGCCGCGCGCGGTCTCGCGTCAATCGCTTCTGTGCAGGATGACACCAGCCGCATTGTCCTGCACCGCCGCCCGGTTCGGCTGGTCGATCCACGCCAGCAGCAGATGGTAGGTAACGGCGAGAATGACCGGGCCAATGAACAGGCCGACCGCGCCGATGGCAATCAGCCCGCCCAGCACGCCCGAGAGAATGAGCACCAGCGGCAGCGCCACGGCGCGGCGGATGAGGATCGGCCGCAGGACGTTGTCGAGCGTCGAGACGCAGACGGTCCAGACCAGCAGCACGATCGCGCTCAACTGCGAATCATGCATGAACAGCCAGATCACGCAGCCTAGCATCGGCAGCAGCGGACCCAGTTGTACGAGGCACATCACGAGCATCAACGCGCTCAGCACACCGGCGAATGGAACGCCCGCCAGCCAGATTCCCGCGGCGCCGAGCGAAGCCTGGACGAGCGCCGTGACCACCACACCGAGTGCGATCGCGCGGATCGACTGACCCGTCAGGTGCACGATGTTGGCGCCGTTGCCCGGCGCGACGCGCAACGCCAATGCGGTCACGAGGCCGACCGTGGCCTCGCCTTTGCCGTAGAGCAGTCCGCACACGATGAGCATCAGGATCAGGTGCACGGCAAACGCGCCCACCAGACCCATCTGAACCAGCAGCCATTTCGCGACGACGGCGGCGTACGGCTCCACTTTGGCGAGGATGCCGCCCGGTCCCGCATCGGACAGGCGTTGCCATTCCTGCGTGAAACGGTCGGTCAGCGGCACGCTGGAGAGCCAGCGAGGGGGCGAGGGCAGCGCATAGTTGGGCAGGCCTTCGACGAACTTCATGATCTCGGTCGAATGATCGGCAAGCGTCGACACGGCAGCGTAGGTCGGGATGCAGATCACCACGATCTCCAGCAACAGCATCACGGCGACGGCGAGGCCGCGTCGGCCGCCGAGCCGCTGCTGGATCGCGAGCATGAGCGGCCAGGTCGTGACGACGATCGTGCCGCCCCAGATCAACGCGGGCACGAACGGATGCACGATGTAGAGGCTGCCGCCGACGAGCAGGACAAGCGCGCTGACCGCCAGCACGATCCGGGCTAGATCGACGGTGGGTCGGACGGGCTGGTGCGGTGGCGGCGGTTGCGGCTGCGATTGCGGGACGGGTTGGGCGAGGTCATCCATCGTCTGTTCGGATCCAGAGGAACGGCGCAAGGAACTCATGCACACAGATCTCGCCGAAACGGCCGGGCTGAGCGCTCGCCTTGCGTGCGGCACGGCACGATCGAGCGCAACCGTCGAAGACAAGCCGGGCGAGCGGCACTCGATCGGCACGCATGCGACGCACGCCCCGGCGAGGACGATGATTGGGCCGGCGTTCTCCCTGCGCCACCTGCGCGGCTATTTGGCCTTAGGTTCGACGGAAATGGCCACGGCCTCGGTGTAAAGCACTTCCATCTGATCGCCTTTTTTGATCAGCTTGAGCTGTTCGGGGTCCTGCACGACGAGATCCACCGAATTGCCTTGCGGACCCTTCAACGTCACGACGCCGCTCTGGTGATTGACGGCGGTGACATTGGCCAGGATCGTCACCTCCCGGCTGGCCGTGCCGCCAGGTTTGGCGCCCATCGGCGTGCGCTCCATGCTCTGATTTTCACTGGCGCCAAGAGGCGCGCCACCCTTCTTGAGCGTGATCGTCATAGCCTCCGAATACTCCGCGTTGACGACGTCGCCAACCTTCAACTGATCGAAGTTGCGGGCTTCCTCACCGACCACGACCTGGACGACTTTCCCTTTGGCGTTCTTCAGCCACACGGTTCGTGTGGCCGGCTCGATACCCACCACCGTCGACGTCGTCTTCACCGTGCCTGTCACGGTGACCTGGCCGGGGGCGCTCTTGACGCCCACTTTCGGTTCCGTCTGCGCGAAACCTGCAGTCGCGAAAGACACGAGCGCGGCCGTGACAATGATTTTGCTGCTTCTCATGCTGCTCTCCTTGAACGCCTGGGTGCGCGTTGTCTCGCGGCCTGGCTGGCCGCTATGCTTCATTTGATCGTGTAGCCGCGACCTTCCATACACGCGGCATAGGCGCGATTGAAAGCGTCCATGGCACCCTGTGTCTGGGATTGCGACGAGGCCGCGGCCGCACGCCGGTTCTGGCGCGCCCGCGATCCGCCGACCACCGTTCCGGTCGTCGCGCCGATCGCCGCGCCTTTACCCGCGTCGCCCGCGATCGCGCCGATCACCGCGCCTCCGGCTGCGCCACGCGCGGCGCCCTGAACGCGCTCACCGCCGCCCACGGCGGGTCCGGAGGGCGGGGGCGGGGCGTTGGCCATCGTGGCCGGGTCCACGCCGGTATTGCTCTTTGCCCACGAATAACATGCGCCGTCATCCTGCTGCTGCTTTTGCGGGCTTTGTCCCTTGGCGGGATAGGCAATGGGTTTGCCCTGCGCCATGCCGTCGAGCGTCATCGACCCTGCCAGAGCGGCGATCAGGCAGTACTTTGTCCATGTTGTCACGGTGACTCCTTGCGTGAGCTCACGCCAATGCAGATCGCCGGTTGCCGGTTCGCGCGAACATCAACGCGATCGTGACGTGCTAGCCGGCCCCGATCATTGCGGTCCTGTCAGAGTCGGGCGCGAGGTGGTGTGCGTGCAGCAATGGCAGGTTCGCTCTCATGATGGCGTCGCGGGCATGCGGCGCGCAATCGGACCAAGGTCGTATTTGCAATGCGGCACGTCCGCGGTCCAAACTGTATCTGTGCACGCCCAGGTGCGCGTCCCGTTTCCGTTGTTTCGGATAACTGTCTTTTTAAAGACCGCCGTCCGGGTCGAATGGCGAAGCGTGAGGGGAAGTATCAATGGACCGCATTACGCGTGCTTTTGAACGGCTCATCCCGTTTGCATGGGCGGTCGAGCGCTGGCGGCGCGCTGCGATGGTTCACGTTTCGACGCGCGCCCGGGTAGCGAACCATGCGCTGATTGCCGCGATGCTGGCGGTCTGCGCCATGTTTTGCGCGACGTCCTCGATAGCGCAAGCTCCGGCCGCGGAAGGCGGCGCACCCGCCGCGATTCCCGCTGCGACCCTCGACAAACTCGTGGGTCCCATTGCGTTATATCCGGACGACCTCATCGCCATCATCCTTCCCGCAGCGACTTACCCGGTGGAGATCGTGCAGGCGGATCGCTTCCTCGAACAGAGAAAGAGCGACAAGACGCTCGCGATTAACGAAAGCTGGCACGACCCGGTGAAGGCGCTGCTGAATTACCCCGAAGTCGCCAGGAAAATGAGCGCCGATCTCGACTGGACGATCGGTCTCGGCGAAGCCGTCGTCACCGATCAGGGCGCGGTGCTCGAGGCGGTTCAGCGCTTCCGGCGTCAAACGCAGTCGGCGGGCCAGCTCAAGTCCGACGACAAGCAGGTCGTGGTGGTCGAAAAAGAGGTGATCAAGATCGTCCCGGCCGATCCGCAGGTGATCTACGTGCCGCAATACAACCCGACGACCGTCGTGGTCAGCGGCGCACCGCCGTCCTATGGCTACCTGCCTGCTCCCTATCCGGTCTACTACTATCCGTACCCGCCGGGGGCGGCGCTCGCGACGGGGCTGGTCTGGGGCGCGGCGATGGCCGCCGTCTGGCACGGCGGACACTATGAAGCGCATTACGGAGGCGGCGGCAACAACAACATCAACATCAACCGGGAACGCAATGTCGAACGAGGCAACATCAATACGGGCGACGTCAACCGCTCGCGATCGGAGACAGGGCAATCGTCCGCATGGCGATCCGACAAGAAGCCCGGCCAGGTGAGCGGTACGACGGGCCGCTCCACGAGCACGCCGCGAGTCGGCGATCCCCCGGCCCGCGGCAGCGCGGGAGGCGGCAATGCGGCGGCCGGCGGGCGGGACCTGGCCGCTCAGCGTCCCGCCACGCCGGCGACACGGGAAGCGGGTGCGCGGGAGTCGGCCACCCGCGAAGCCGGTGCGCGGGACTCGGGCGCGCGGGCCTCGCAATCGCCCGGGGGCGACGCATTCAGCGGCTACGGTTCGGCGCGTGACGCCCAGGCGAATAGTTCGAGAGGCGCGGCGAGCCGTCAGTCGATCTCCCAGACGCCCGCACGGACCGCACCGGCGGCGGCGCATTCCGGCGGCGGATTGTCGGGCGGTGGCGGTCGCGGCGGCGGTGGCAGTTTTTCAGGCCGCGGTGGTGGCGGTCGCGGTGGTGGACGGCGCTAGGGGGATGACGATGATTGCCCGCAGCATGACTGGCAAGAACCCACGCGCCGACTGGCGCCGCCGCCTCGTTGCACGGTGCGGGTTGTGCGCGGTGATCGTCGCGCTGTCGATTCCGTTGGGCGCGCTCGGCGCGGCGCAACGAACATTTGCCACACCAGAGGCGGCCGTGGCGGCGCTGTCCGCAGCGTTGAAGGATCGCGATGAAGCGACGCTCGTGGCGATATTCGGCGACACCCACAAGAGCCTCGTGGTGTCGCCGGATCAGGCGGAGAACGCCGCGAACTGGGCCAAGGCGAGTGCGGAGCTCGACGCCTTTCACGTGCTGCAGGACGCCGGACCGAACCGCCGGATTCTGCTGGTCGGCGACGAGGCCTGGCCGATGCCGATTCCCGTCGTGAAGGAGAACGGCACCTGGCGCTTTGCCACTGAACAGGGCGAAGAAGAAATCACGAACCGCCGCATCGGCGCGAACGAGCGCGAAGCGATCGCGGTGCTGCGCGCCTATCTCGACGCGCAGCGCGAATACGCGTCGCGTGATCGAAACAACGATGGCCTGCTCGAGTACGCGCAGAAGCTGGCCAGTACGCCCGGCAAGCAGGATGGCCTCTACTGGCGCACGGGCGAGGGCAGTGACGAGGAGGCCAGTCCATTCGGACCGCTGATCGCGGCGAGCTCGGCGTACCTGAAAGGGCACAAGGCTGGTGACGCTTATCGCGGCTATCACTTCCGCATCCTGACGAGGCAAGGCAAGAGCGCCCCGGGCGGGGCCTTTAGCTATGTCATCAACGGGCACATGATCGCCGGCTTCGCGATGGTTGCGTACCCGGCCCGATATGGCACGAGCGGGGTGATGACTTTCGTGGTCAACAACAACGGCGTGATCTACCAGAAAAATCGCGGCGAGCATGCGGCGCCTGTCACGGTGTTCGACCCGGACGGCACGTGGCAGCGCATCAAGGAACCGTTCTGAGTCCGCTGGGAACGACGAACCCGTTCTGAACCGGACAGCGCCGATGCGTGCACGAAATCACCTAGGACCAAGGTCCTATGTGGATTGCGCGGCGCACCGGCTACGCTTGAGAAAGGGAACGGGCCGCGCGGACGTCGTCATGCCTTCGAGCACCTGACTAAAGTACGCCCGTCTTTCCATCGAGCCGGCTTCTGTACGCGAGGCGCTACGTTGACCAGGGAATCCAGCGTCACCGAACCGGTGACGGCCGACCCGCCCGCACACGGGTGGCGCCAAACGTTTCCTCCCGCGCAGTGGCTGCGCAGCTACGAGCCCCGATGGCTCGCGCACGACGCGATCGCCGGCGTGACGCTCGCGGCCTACGGCATTCCGGTATCGCTCGCCTATGCGTCGCTGGCCGGCTTGCCGCCGGAATATGGGACCTACGGGTATCTGGTCGGCGGCCTTTTCTACGCGCTGTTCGGCTCGTCGCGACAACTGGCGATCGGTCCGACTTCGGCGATCTCGATGCTGGTCGGCGTGACGGTCGCAGGGATGGCCGGCGGCGATCCGGTGCGCTGGGCTTCGATCGCGGCGCTCACGGCCGTGCTGATCGCCGGCATGTGTCTGGTGGCCTGGCTGCTGCGCCTGAGTTCGCTGGTCAATTTCATCAGCGAGACGATCCTGCTCGGCTTCAAGGCAGGGGCGGCGCTCACCATCGCGATGACACAACTGCCCAAACTGTTCGGAGTAAAGGGAGGGGGCGAGTCGTTCTTCGAGCGGATCACCGTGCTTGGCGGCCAGCTTTCGCAGACCAACCTCGCCGTGCTCGCCTTTGGGCTCACCTGCGTTGCCTTGTTGCTGCTCGGCGAGAAATTCCTGCCGGGGCGCCCGGTTGCGCTGGTCGTCGTCGTGGCTTCAATCGTCGTGTTGTCCATCACGCCGCTGGCGGGCGCCGGATTCAAGGTCGTGGGCGCGCTGCCGCAAGGCTTGCCCGAGTTCCACCTGCCGGGGCTGCGGTTGCGCGATGTCGATGGTGTGATCCCGCTCGCCTTTGCGTGTCTGCTGCTGGCGTATGTCGAGAGCGTCTCGGCGGCGCGCGCGCTCGCCCAGCAAAACGGCTACGAAATCGACGCCCGCCAGGAACTGCTCGGTCTGGGTGCGGCGAATCTGGCTGCGGGACTGTTCCAGTCCTACCCGGTCGCAGGCGGACTTTCCCAATCGTCGGTGAACGACAAGGCCGGGGCGAAGACCCCGCTTGCACTCGTATTCGCGTCGATTGCGATCGGACTGTGCCTGATGTTCCTGGCCGGGTTGCTGGCCAATCTGCCCAACGTCGTGCTGGCGGCCATCGTGCTGGTGGCCGTGAAGGGACTCGTCGATCTCCCCGAATTGCGCCATGTCTGGCGAGTGAGCCGCTTTGAATTCGCGATCTCCATGGTCGCGTTCGCGGCGGTGCTCATGTTGGGAATCCTGAACGGCGTCATCGTCGCGGTGCTGGTATCGATGCTGCTGATCATCCGGCGCGCCGCGCACCCGCACGTGGCGATTCTTGGGCGCATTCCGGGCACGCGCTTTTTTTCGGACATCGAGCGGCACGCCGAGAACGAAGCGATTGCGCATGTACTGACGGTGCGTGTCGAGGCATCGCTGCTGTACTTCAATGTCGAGCACGTGCGCGAGACGATCTGGCGGCAGATTCGCGCGGCGCCCGAGCCGGTCCGGCTGGTGATCTGCGACCTGTCCGCGTCGCCGGTTGTCGACCTCGCGGGGGCGCGGATGCTCAAGGCGTTACACGACGCGCTCCAGGCCTCCGGCACGGCCATAAAAGTGGTGGCCGCCCACGCGGAGGTGCGGGACATCCTGCGCGCGGAAGGTCTCGAAGAGCGCTTTGGCCATATCGGCCGACGCAGTTCGGTGGCGGAGCTCATCGACGAGTTCCAGGCGAACCGGAACGTTGCCGATAATCCCGATGCGGCGCCCAGGGCTACGACGTAGCGTGTGGCCGCATCGGCTATTGACGGAGATGACCTATGCCAGCCCCAGTGCGCATGGCCGTACACCGGTTCCCGCAATGGATCGTGGGCGCCGCGCTGCTGGCCGGCGCGAGCTTCAGCCATGCCACGAACCTGAATTTCCTGAAGGACACACCCGTCAGCTATATGAGGGACGCTGACCGTAAAGCGCTTAACGATGCGGCGCAAATTGCGCTCGAAACAAAGAAGGATGACGAATCGTTGGCGTGGAGCAATGCCGGCACCGGCAACTCCGTTTCGATCACCGGCACGATAACGCCGCACGGCACGACGAAGAAGGGCGATAAAACCTGCCGCACCGCAACGCTGGTCGCGATGGCCAAAGGCCAGACCCAAAGCTGGACGCCGACTGTCTGCAAGCAGGGCAACGGACCCTGGAAGATCCTCAAGCAATGAGTAACGGTCAGGGCGGCTTTCACGCGGTTTGTGGGACCAAGGTCGTATTGTCCGAGGCCGCGAAAAGAACCATCGTAACGGCGGAGAGCGACCGATTCGGGAGACTGCACATCTCCGGACGAAAGGCGGCGGCCACGATTCATCGACAACACACCCGTATGCCCATCGGTGTCAACGGGTGAACCGCAGACGAGGGCTACGATGGCATGGATAGTTGCAACCCTACAACATTATCCCGAGATCGCGATATTCCTTTCACTTGGCATCGGCTATTGGGTCGGCGGAAAGAGCTTCAAGGGTTTCAGTCTCGGCGCGGTCACCGCAACGTTGCTGGCTGCGATCGCAATCGGGCAGCTTCATATCACCGTCTCGCCCAACGTCAAATCGGTGTTCTTCCTGCTGTTTCTGTTTGCCGTGGGGTATGGGGTCGGGCCGCAGTTCGTGCGCGGCATCGCCAAGGACGGCTTGCCGCAGGCGCTGTTTTCCGTCGTGCAATGTCTGCTGTCTTTAGGCGCGGCGGTTCTCGCGGCGAAAATGGCGGGTTATGACATCGGTTCCGCGGCCGGACTCTTCGCCGGATCGCAGACCATCTCGGCTTCGATGGGGCTCGCGACGGATGCCATCAACCGGCTCGCGTTGCCGCCCGATCAGGCCAAAACGCTGCTCGATGCGATGCCGACCGCCTATGCCATCACGTACATCTTCGGCACGGTCGGCTCCGCGCTGATCCTCGCGACACTTGGGCCCAGGCTTCTGCGCATCGACCTGGTTGCGGCATGCAAGGAATACGAAGCGAGCCTTGGCGGCACCACGGAACTGGGGGGCGCGGGCCAGGCCTGGCACCGCTATGAACTGCGCGCGTACCGGATCGCGTCGGACAGCCGGATATCCGGCCAGACGGTCAGTCAGGTCGAAGCACTGCAGCCGGAGAATACGCGGTTGTTTATCGAGCGCGTCAGGCGCGGCGGCACGATTCAGGAGGCGACCCTCGATCTGGTTCTGGAGGCGGACGACGTCGTCGCGATAGCGGGGCCTCGCGATCAACTGGTCGCGGTGCTCGGGGCCAGCAGCACGAGCGGGCGTGCTGCGGACGATCCTGTGATCCCGGTTCGCACGGGGCGCGCGGTGGAAGTGGACGACGCCGAACTGCTGTCCGTACCGGCGGAAGGTGTGGACGTCTATGTCACGAGCAAGGCGGTGGACGGCAAGACCTTGCAGGAGCTTGCCGGCTTGCCGCTCGCGCGCGGCGTCTATCTTCGGAAGATCAAGCGGGGGCCCACGGAAACGCAGATTCCCGTGCTGCCCAACACGAAACTGTATCGCGGTGACACGCTCACGATCGTCGGACGGACTCAGGACACGAGCGCCGCCGCCAAAGTGCTCGGCGTGCTGGACCGGCCGACCAACATGACGGACGTGGCCTTCGTGTCGCTTGCGATCACCGTCGGCGCAATGGTGGGGGCGATCGTCATCAATGTCGCGGGAATACCGCTCACGCTGTCGACGGCCGGCGGCGCACTGATCGCCGGTCTCGTGTTCGGCTGGCTGCGCGCCATTCACCCGACCTTTGGCCGGATTCCCGAGCCCACCGTCTGGTTCATGAACTCGGTCGGCCTGAACGTGTTCATCGCGGTGATCGGTCTGACGGCAGGGCCGGGGTTCGTTTCCGGACTGCAGAGCCTCGGCGTGGGGCTGTTCCTGTGGGGGATCTTTGCGACCACCGTGCCGCTGATCCTCGGCATGTTCATCGCGCGCTATGTGTTTCATTTTCATCCGGCCATTCTGCTTGGCGTGTGTGCCGGCGCAAGAACCACGACCGCGGCGCTGGGGATGATCTGCGACGCGGCGAAAAGCCAGATCCCGGGATTGGGCTACACCGTGACCTACGCGGTGGGCAATACGCTCCTGACGATCTGGGGGATGATCATCATCATGATTCTGGCTTGAGCCTGGGGCGTGGCAAGGGGCGACGTCGATCCGGGCGACTTCATTCTGGAGAGCACAAATGAGCAAGCGGGACAAGCAGGATGCCGGCAAGGCGGCGAAACTGGCCGCACTCAGTCCGTTCGAACTGAAAGACGAATTGATCAAGGCGGCGGGTGGCGGCGCGGTCGAGCGAGGGGCGAACCTGTCGATGCTCAACGCCGGGCGCGGCAATCCGAACTTTCTCGCGACCATTCCGCGCCACGGCTTCTGGCAACTCGGCCTCTTTGCGATGCGCGAATCGGAGCGTTCGTTTGCGTATATGCCGGAAGGCATCGGCGGGTTTCCGAAGCGCGAAGGCCTGACGGAACGCTTCGATCTGTTTCTGCGCGAGAACAAGGGCGTCGCGGGTATCGACTTCCTGCGCGGTGCGGTGTCGTATGTGCGCGATCAGCTGGGGTACTCGGCCGGCGACTTCCTGTATGAAATGTGCGAGGGGATCCTCGCATCGAACTATCCGGTGCCCGACCGCATGCTCAAGCTGTCCGAACTGATCGTCGGACAGTATCTGCGCCGCGAGATGATCGGCGATCATCCATTCATCGGCGAGTTCGACATCTTCGCGGTGGAAGGCGGGACGGCCGCGATGACGTACATCTTCAACACGATGCGCGAGAATCACCTGATCAAACCAGGCGACACGATCGCACTCGGCATGCCGATCTTCACGCCCTACATCGAGATTCCGCGTCTGAACGACTATCAACTGAACGTCGTCAATCTTAATGCCGGCGTCGAGAACAACTGGCAATACTCCAACGAAGAACTCGACAAGCTGCGCGACCCGAAGGTGAAGGCGTTCTTTCTGGTGAATCCGAGCAACCCGCCTTCCGTGCGGATCAGCGACGAGAGCCTCAAATACATTGCCGACATCGTGAAAGAGCGGCCCGACCTGATCCTGCTCACCGACGACGTGTATGGCACGTTCGCCGACAACTTCGTGTCGCTGTTCGCGCTCGCGCCGAAGAACACCATCCTCGTGTACTCGTATTCGAAGTACTTCGGCGCAACCGGCTGGCGTCTGGGGACGATCGCGACGCATCGCGACAACGTGCTCGACAAGCTGATCGCCGAGTTGCCGAAAGACGCGAAGAAGCAGTTGCACGAGCGTTACGAGTCGATCACGACCGAGCCGGACAAGCTCAAGTTCATCGACCGTCTCGTGGCCGACAGCCGTACTGTCGCGCTGAACCATACAGCGGGTTTGTCGACGCCGCAGCAGGTGCAAATGGTGCTGTTTTCGCTGTTCTCGCTGATGGACACACCGGACGCCTACAAGAACGCGTTGAAGCGCCTGATCCGCAGCCGCAAGCGTGCGCTATACGACGAGGTGGGCATTTCATTCGAGGACACCGACACGAATCAGGTCGATTACTACACGATTCTCGACCTGGAGTTCCTCGGCGAACGGGCGTATGGACGCGATTTCGTCGACTGGCTCCTGAAGAATACCGAGCCGTCCGAGCTGCTTTTCAGGCTCGCGCGGGAAGCGCGCGTGGTGTTGTTGCCGGGGCGCGGCTTCGGCACGGCGCATCCGTCCGGGCGGGTATCGCTCGCCAACCTGAACGAGTCCGACTATCGGAAGATAGGCCACGCCATTCGGACCTTGCTTGGCGACTATGTCGAGCGCTACAACGCCGCGGCTGGTAAGAAGCTCGACAAGAACAGGGTTCTGTAGATAGCGGAGGACCCGGGGGCGATACGGCCGCGCACGGCGGCCTTCGCCTTCGCTTTTGCCCGTCGAGAATCCTCGCTGCGCACAACCGTGACGTCGCCGTTATGACGGCGACGACTTAGCACCTGACAAATCGTTGGTTCGGTTCGATATGGCGCGCTGCTACAGTCTGCGCCAAGGGCACGGGGCTGCCCGAAACAACACAAAAGCATTGAACCGATAACCACGGGATTCGCATATGAAAATCTGGACTCGCAGCGCCGCTGTCCTCGGGCTGCTGCTGACCGTGTCGGGCGTCGCGCATGCCGATCGACTCGACGACATCAAAAAAGCCGGCGTATTACGTGTTGCGACCTTCGACAGCAATCCTCCCTTTGGCTTCGTCGACCCGAAGACGAATCAGGTCGTCGGCCTCGATGTCGACTATGCACGCGCCGTCGCAGCGAAGCTCGGCGTCAGACTGGAGATTCAGACGACCAATCCCGCCAACCGGATTGCCTTCCTGAAGTCGAACAAGGTCGATCTGGTCTTCGCGAACTTCACGATCACCGACGAGCGCAAAAAGGAAATCGATTTCAGCACGCCGTATTTCGCGTCGGGCACCCAGTTCATCGCGAAGAAGGGCGTGTTGAAAGCGCCGCAGCAACTGGGCAGCTTGCGGATCGGCGCGGACAAGGGCACGACGAACGAGCAGCAGGTCCGCGCGCAGTTCCCGTCCGCGACCATCGTCGCTTATGACGACACGCCGTTCGCATTCGCCGCGCTGCGTGCGGGCAACGTACAGGCGATCACGCAGGACGGCCCGAAGCTGGTCGCCTTGCTCGCCAACGTGCCCGACAAGGAGAAGTACGAGATCCCGCCGTTCACGATTTCGAACGACTATGAAGGTGTCGGCGTGCCGAAGAACGAGGCGCGGCTGCTTGGCGCCGTCAACGAAACGCTGACGGGGCTCGAAGCAAACGGCAACGCCGCGAAGATCTACGACCAGTGGTTCGGTCCGGCCAGTAAGGCGCCGCTGCCGCGTCTGTTCAAGATTGGCGATCCGCAAAAGAGCTGAGCCTTTTTCACGCTCACTGACCGGCCTGCCGTCCATGTGACGGCGGGCCGGTTTGTTTTGTTTCCAGCAACTGCAATAGCTTCAGGATGATGACGATGAACGCGTGGCTCGAACCTCGCTATGTCGCGTGGATATGGCATGGCTTCGCGATGACGCTGACGCTGTCGGTCTTCGTGATCATTGGCGCGACGCTGCTGGGTTTTGTGCTGGCGCTCGCGCGCAGCGCCTCCCATGCCGCGTGGCGCCGCGCGGCAGCCGGCTACGTGCTGGTGTTCCGCAACTCGCCGTTGCTCGTGCAACTGCTTTTCTGGTATTTCGGCGCGGCCGTGCTGTTGCCGGACGCTCTGATGACCTGGCTCAACACGCCGCACGTGGCCGCGGTGGGACCGCTCACGCTGAGTTGGCCGACGTTCGAATTCGTGGCGGGGTGGTTCGGCCTCACGTGCTATACGACAACCTTCATTGGCGAGGAATTCCGTGCGGGGATGCGCGGCGTGGGCGATGGGCAGTATCAGGCGGCCGCCGCACTCGGTCTGACGCGCTTCGCGACCTTCCGCCACGTGATCCTGCCGCAAGCGGTGCGGATCGCGACGCCGCCGCTTGCAGGGCAATACATGAATGTCATCAAGAACTCGTCGCTGACGATGGCGATCGGTCTCGCCGAACTGTCTTACTCGTCGCGCCAGGTCGAGACGGAGACGCTCAGGACGTTCCAGTCTTTCGGTATGGCGACCGTGCTTTACATCGCGGCGATTGCCGCGATCGAAGTCGCGTTGCTGATCTGGCAGCGCCGCGGCACGTATGGTGCATCGGGCGCGAGCGGCGCGCGGATTTCACACGGAGGCCGGTCATGAGTGCTGCGGACTGGCTGCCGGTCCTGCGCTATCTGCTGACCGGCGCGTTTCCCAACGGTCCGCTCGGCGGGGTTGCGCTGACCGTGACGTTGACGCTCAGTTCGGCCGTGCTCTCGGCGCTGCTCGGCGTGGCGGGCGGCATCGCGCTGGTGATGACGCGGGGCGCACTGCATGTGCTGTTGCTCGCCGTCGTCGGCTTCTTCCGCGCGATTCCGGTGCTGATGCTGATCTTCTGGACGTTCTTCCTGATGCCGGTGCTGCTGCATATCGATATCCCGGGACTGGCGACCGTCGTCTGCGCACTGGCGTTGATCGGCGGCGCGTATCTGTCGCATTCGGTTCAGGCGGGCATCGTCGCGGTGGGGGAGGGGCAATGGCAGGCGGCGCTGTCGCTCGGCATGACGCGCGGCGAGGCGCTGCGCCACGTGCTGCTGCCTCAGGCGATCCGCACGATGACGCCGTCGTTCGTCAACCAGTGGGTCTCGTTGATCAAGGACACGTCGCTTGCCTATATCGTCGGCGTGCCGGAGTTCACGTTTCTCGCCAATCAGGTGAATAGCCGGTTGATGGTCTATCCGGCGCAGATCTTTCTGTTCGTCGGGCTGGTGTATCTCGTGTTGTGCGGCGCTTTTCAGTGGGGTGTCACGCGTCTGCTGGCTGGCGCGTTCGGTGCGAGTCCCGAGGTGCGTCGCTAAGCGCGCGGCGAGGCGATAGATGTTGTCGTGTCGCGTGTTCGCGCGTGATGCGGCGGCATTGAAGGCTGCATGCATTTTCAACTTGCCCGCGCGCACATGGCGGCGGGCCATTACGGCGAAGCACCGGTCAGCCCGCTGTCGATCGGATCGCCGCCGAAAGCGTGCGCAGCGAACGGCGCGCCTGTTGATCGGCCAGATTCGAATACGGCATCACGGTGCGCGACGGCAGCGGCGGCATACCCCGACATGCTCTGGCTGCCTCGCTCGCCGGCATCATCTTGGGCACGCTGCTGATAGTCGTCCTGGCAGGCGTCGCTGTAGCCGCGCTGTGCCTGCCAGGTAGGACTACGCCGAGCCCATGCGCACTAGCGTGCCGCCACCGCTTGCCGTTCCTCTTTCACCAGAACATGGCGATTCACCGGTCGCGGCAGTCCAAGATTTTCACGCAGCGTGCGTCCTTCGTACTCGCTTCGGAACAGTCCACGCCGCTGCAATTCCGGCACGACCAGATCGGCGAATTCGCTCAGCCCGCCAGGCAGCCACGGCGACATGATGTTGAAGCCGTCCGCGCCTTCTTCCTCGAACCATTGCTGCAACTGATCCGCGATACTCTTTGGCGTGCCGATCACCTGCTGATGTCCGCGCGCCCCCGCGATACGCAGATACAGATCGCGGATCGTCAGATTCTCGCGCCGCGCGAGATCGAGCAGCAGACGTTGCCGGCTCTTGCCGCCATTGGTTTCCGGCAGCTCGGGGAACGGTCCGTCCACAGGGTATTGCGACAGGTCGACGCCCCCCGACATGTTGGTGAGCAACGACAAACCCACGGTCGGATGAATCAGATCCTGCAGCGCGTCGAATTTCTCGCGCGCTTCCTCCTCGGTGCGGCCGATCACCGGAAAAATGCCCGGCATGATCTTCAGGTGCTCCGGCTGGCGGCCATAACGCGCGAGCCGGCTCTTGATATCGCGGTAGAACGTCTGCGCTTCTTCCAGCGTTTGATGCGCGACGAAGATGACTTCAGCGGTCTGCGCGGCGAGTTCCTTGCCGGCCTCCGACGCGCCGGCCTGCACCACGACCGGCCAGCCTTGCGGCGAGCGCGCGACGTTCAACGGCCCGCGCACCTGGAAGTGCTTGCCGCGATGGTTGAGCACGTGCAGCTTGTCCTGATCGAAGTACACGCCGCTTTCCTTGTCGCGCAGGAACGCGTCGTCTTCCCAGCTATCCCAGAGTCCGGCGACCACGTCGTAGAACTCTTTCGCGCGCTCATAGCGTTCGCTGTGCTCCGGATGCCGCTCGAAGCTGAAGTTCAGCGCCTCGGATTCCGTGCTCGACGTTACGAGATTCCAGCCCGAGCGGCCCCCACTCAGATGATCGAGCGATGCAAATTTGCGCGCCAGATTGTAGGGCTCGTTGAACGTGGTCGACACCGTCGCGATCAGCCCGATGTTTTGCGTGACCACCGATAGCGCCGACAGCAGCGTCAACGGTTCGAAGTGATCGGCGCGCGCGGTACGCGATAGCGAGGGCAGGTTGGTGTCCCGCACGCTGACGCTGTCGGCGAAGAAGATCGCGTCGAATTTCGCGCGCTCCGCGATCTGCGCGAGTTGTGCGTAGTGCTGGAAGTCGAGTCCGCCGCTCGCGTGCGTGTCGGGGTGCCGCCATGCGGCGATATGGTGGCCGGTCTCCATCAGAAAGGCGCCTAGCCTGATCTGCCGTTTACTCTCGCTCATCGTTTGCTCCGTCGAATGTCGCTGTTTTTACGCTGTTTTCACGCTGGTTTCTGGTTTTGCGCCGCGCGTCACCACGCGAGACGCCACTCGGTGATCGGTGGATGCACGACCGGCGCAGACGGCAACCCGTCGTGTCCATCGTGCGAACTGTTCGAGTCGTGACGCGTTTCGCCAGGCTCACCGAAGTCGGCCACGATCTCGTCGCGCAGACGGATAAAGCGCACATCGGCCCGATCGCGCGGGCGGGGCAACGCGACGTCGACGATCTTTTTGATGCGGCCTGGACGTGGCGCCATCGTCACGACGCGATCGCCGAGATAAACGGCCTCGTCCACGTCGTGAGTGACGAGAATCATCGTGATGCGCTCCTGTTCCCAGATGCGCTGCAATTCGTTTTGCAGGCGGCCGCGGGTCAGTGCGTCGAGCGCGCCGAACGGTTCGTCGAGCAACAGCACGCGCGGCCGGTTGACCAGCCCGCGCGCTATCGCCACGCGCTGCGCCATGCCGCCCGATAACTGATTCGGGTACGCGTTTTCGAAGCCCGTAAGGCCGACGAGGGCGATGTGTTCGGCAACGGCATCTCGTTTCTGTTTCGTCGTGAGCGGCGCGTTGCGCAGCGCCGCCAGAATGTTCTGCGACGCGGTGAGCCACGGGAACAGCCGATGGTCCTGAAACACGATGCCGCGTTGCAAGGAGGTGTCGCGCACCTGCTCGCCGGCGACGAGAATCTCGCCGCTATAGTCGGTGTCGAGCCCCGCGATCAGCCGCAGCAAAGTGGATTTGCCGCAGCCGCTCGCGCCGAGCACGCTGACGAATTCGCCGGGGCGCACGCGTAGGCTGATGTCGTCGAGCACATCGAGCGCCGTGTCTTGTTGAACATAGCGCTTGCGCACGTGACGAATGTCGAGTCCTTCCGATGTCGCGAGGGTCATGAAAACAATCCTGTGAAAGTGGGCGTGGGCTACGACGCGCGCGCCGGACGGCGTGCGAAAACGGCCCGTTCGATCGCACGAGCCAGCGCATTGAGGGCCCAGCCGGTCAAGCCCACCACGATGATGCCGAACAGCACCAGGTCCATGCGGAACTGCTCGCTGCCGTCGATCAGCAGATTGCCGATGCCGCTGCCCGACACCAGCAGATATTCCGCGCCGAGCGTCGCGAGCCACGAATAGATCAGCGCCAGGTAGATGCCGGTGAAGATCGACGGCAGCGCCGCGGGCAAGATCACATGGGTGATCAGCTGCAGGCGGGAATAGCGGAACGCGCGCGCCACTTCGATGTAGCTGCGCGGCACCGCATGAATGCCGTCGCAGGTGTGCGCGGTCACCGGCAGCAGCGCGGCCAGCGACAGGAACACCACCTTGGCCGCATCGCCCAGCCCGAACCACACGGAAATCAGCGGTATCCATGCGAACAGCGAAATCTGCTTGAACGTGTCGAAGCTCGGTCCGACCACCCGGCGTGCAATCCGCGAAAAGCCGAGCAGACTGCCGAGCAGCAGGCCGCCCACCGTGCCGATGACGAAGCCGCTCGCCTCGCGTGCGAGCGACGCCGAGAGCGCGCGCAACAACGCGCCGCTCAAGGTTTGCTGCCAGCCGGTTTGCAGGACCGCGAGCGGGCTGACGAGCAAGCCGCTCTTCACGAGATGCAACGCCGATACGACGGCCCAGATCGCGATGGCCGCAATCGGCAGCACCGCGCCACGCCATGCGCCGCTGAGTCGCGCGACGGCGCTTGCGCCCTTCTTGCGTGGTGGCGGCAATGCGCAACTGCAGGGCGGCGGTCCTTTTCGTTTGGCGCGTGCCGCAGCGATGCGGGAGGGGAGTGTCGACAGAAAACTCATTAGGGTTCCTTTGCGACTTGGGCGTCGGGGCGGCTTCACTCGCGGAACGCGGACGGCCGTCCGCGCCGCAGACGCGCTTCGAGAGAGTCGAGCAGGCGGTTGACGATAAAGCCGATGGCGCCGACCACGACGACCGCCGCCATCACCAGATCGAGCTGAAACAGTTGGCGCCCATACACGATCAGATAGCCGAGCCCTTCGGACGACGCGACCAGTTCGACGACGACCAGCGCAAGCCAGGCCTTTGTAAAGGCGAGCCGCACACCGGTCGCGAGCGTGGGCACGGCTGCGGGCAGCACCACGTGGACGATCTGCTGCCACTGGCTATAGCCGTACCCGCGCGCTACTTCTTCCAGCTCGTGAGGCGACTGGCGAAAACCCTGCAAGGTGCTGAGGGTGACGGGCACCAGCGCCGCGTGTGCGATCAGGATGTACTTGAGCGGCTCGCCGACGCCGACGAGCAGTAGCAGAAACGGCAGCCAGCCAAGCACGGGAATCTGCACGAGCGCGTTGAAGCCGGGCAACACGTAGGCTTCCAGCGTGCGCGACAGACCGAGTGCCGCGCCGATCGCGAGACCTGCCAGCGTGCCGATGCCGAAGCCGACCAGCACCCGCTGCAGGCTGACCAACGTATGACGGGCGAGGTCGCCGCTCTGCGCGAGTTCCACGAAGGTCTCGTAGACCCGCGAGGGTGGCGGCAGAATCTGCGGGGCGATCCAGCCGCGCTCGCAGCCGATGGTCCAGAGCGCGAGCAGGACGGCCGGCAGCAGCCACGGTGCCAGACGCCAGGCCAGGAGACGCAGCCGTTCGCTGGTTCTGCGCCCTTTGCGCTGACGGTGCGCATCGTCAGCGGTGGCTGTCGCGAGGGGGATCGCTGTGTCGCTCATCGTCGGGCTCCGTTAGCTGAGCGGCTTACCGGCCGCGTCGTAGCGGGTCCAGTAGTGATCGAGCTTTTGCGTACGCAACGCATTGTCGAGATAGCGTGGCTCGAACCAGCCGTCGACTTCGACCGGCTGGCGGATCAGCTTCAACCGGAGCGCGTCCTGAGCGACCGCCTTGTAGCGCGCGACGATGAACGCATCGATCAGCGGCGTGTTGCGGTCCTTCAGCGGCTGGTGCGCAAACTCGGCCTGCCACGACGCGTAGCTCACGCCGCTTTGCGCCCATAACTTGAAGAGCGCATCGCGGTTGGCTTCATCGGACGACCACTGTGCGCCTTTGACGAACGCGTTGACTACGCGCTGCACGAGGTCGGGATGGGCGTGCTCGAAATCGTCGAGCACGAGCAGATGCGATTGCCGCGTGAACTGCGGGCCGTCGGTCTGCGATTCGTAGACGACCTTGGCCAGCCCCTGGTCGCGCAGCTTATAAACGTGGTAATCGTTGACCGACGCGTCGATTCCTTTGGACGCCAGCGCCGCGAGCGAGCTTGCCGTATCGAGATTGATCACGCGCAGATCGCGTTCGTCGAGCTGGTTCGCCGCGAGCGCGTTGTCGGCGACGAGTTGCAGATTGGTGCCGCGAAAGAGGGCGACGCGGCGCCCTTTGAGGTCCTTGATCGTACGGATGTCCGAGTCCTGCGGCACGGCGATCTTGATGCCGACGCGCACGCCGGATTCGAGCAGGATGTGTGTCTTCAGGCCGTTGGCCCGTCCGAGCACCGAGGGCAGATCGCCTTGAAACGCGAAGTCGAGCGACTTGTCGGCAATCGCTTCGTTGACCGCCGGGCCGGCGCCTTTGAAGAAGAGCCATTGCACCTTGATGCCGTCTGCGGCGAATTCCTTTTCGAGCAACTGCTGCAGTTGCACGGTCGCGGCGGGCGAACCGCCGAACGTGGGCGGATCGCCCGCGCCTTGCTGAGCGACGCCGATGCGGATGACGGACGGCTTGTCGGCATACGCGTGCAGCGTCGCGGTAGCGAGGGCGGCGAAGACGGCGAGGGACTTCAGTAGCTTGAAATAGCGCATGGTTTCCATGGTGAACGAGGTCGGCCGGCGCATTCAAACGGGCGAGCGCGCCAGTGCAGGCAGGAAGGTCAGAAGTCGAAGCCGGGGCTGATGACGATCGTTTCGCCTGAACAGATTTTTCCGCGGGGCTTTCTGAAATGACGATTCCCGACTTTAGTCAGGTTTCCTGATCAGGTCGTTTGACGATCGGACGGTCGTGCAGTGGGCGTGGGCTCATGAGTCGAAGTCGATGGTTGTTTCGCCGGTTGTCGGAAATCGGGCACTCGCCGCAGCGCAGTGCTGACCGGAATCGAGTATAGGAACGTGCCGCGGCGCGCTCCAATAACGAATCCTCGGATCGTTATCGGCGTTTGTTCTTTGCGCGATCGCCACGGCGTTTTCAGGCTATCTGCCCGATTCCGCGAAACCATTCCACAAAAGCTTGTTTGCGATTCGCGCTCCTGATGACTAGATTCGTTTGCAGCGTATCGAATCGACGGAGCGAGCATCATGGCCAGTTCGGCGGCAGTCATCTGGGAGGGATTCCGGCACCCGCGCACTTTTCTGCGGGATTGGGTCAGACACGCGTCGGCGGCGCGCTTGCGCTCGTACGAGGTGAGGGTGGCGTCGGTGCGAGGATGCAATTCGCCTGAGCGGCTTGAGCGCATCGCGGCTTATGCGCGCTGCGGCTACTTTCATATGGAGTACACGGCCGGCATGTTCGTGGTGCCGCTCGACATTCCGCCCGAATGACGGTCCGATTCTGACGTGTCATTGTCGGCGATGCATTTCCCGCGATTCGTTTTCACGATTCGTTATTTCCCTCGCGCACGGCGATCGCCTACGCTGAGACGAAGGGCGTTGCATGCCCATTGCCGCCACGCGCCGCGTGCCGCGGCCCGATGCGATGGAGATTCCGATGACCGAGCCCCTTGAGTTCAAACATGACGCCACGCGTCTCGCGTGGATAGCCGGAGTCGGCGCGAGCGCCGGACTCGGCGCCGCGCTCGCGCGCCGCTTCGCCCGCGAGGGCTTCACGGTCGGCGTGACCGGGCGTTCGCGCGAGCGGCTCGACGCGCTGGCCGGCGAAATTCGCGGCGCAGGCGGCCACGCGCTTGCATTGCCCGGCGATGTCAGCAGCGAAAACGATCTGGCCGCGATCACCCGGCAACTCGCCGATGCCGGCACGCTCGAAGTCGCCATTTTCAACGCCGCCGGCGCGACGCGCGCCCCTACGCTCGAACTCACGCCGGCGCAGTTCGAAGCCGCTTGGCGTGTCACGACGTTCGGCGCGTTCCTGTTTGCCCGCGCGGCGCTGCAACCGTTGCTGGAGAGCGGGCGCGGCTCGCTGTTTTTTACCGGCGCGACCGCATCGCTGCGGGGACGTCCACCGTTTGCGGCGTTCGCCTCGGCCAAGGCCGGCTTGCGTTCTCTCACGCAGAGTCTTGCGCGTGAATTCGGTCCGCGCAATATCCACGTTGCGCATGTGGTGGTGGATGGCGGCATCGACGGCGAGCGTCTGCGCGCTTCCGCGCCGCAGCGGGTTGCCGAGCGCGGCCCGGATGGCCTGCTCGATCCGGCGGATATCGCGGAGGCTTACTGGTATCTGCATCGTCAGGGACGCAGTGCGTGGTCGCAGGAAATCGATCTGCGGCCCTTCAATGAATCGTTTTAGCGTGATGGGGACGTGAACATGAGCGATATCGTCATCGATGCGCCTGCGTCGGCCGCGGCGATCGAAGCCGAGCTGAACTACCTCGAATTCACCGGCGAGAAACCCGTGTCGTACCAGTACGAGCCGCCGCCGGGTGTGCCGAAGCGCAGCGGGGTATACCGGTCGCATCGGGTGCGGATTGCGAATGCGCGCGTAGCGCCGCCGCCAGGCGGGTTGTCGCTCGACCGTAACGGCTTCGAACTGCATCGGCATGCGAGCGCGCTGAGCGATTTCTCCGACGCGGCGCGGATCGAATCCATCTACTACCTCGAAGCAGAGGCGCTGCTCAAGCAGGCCACCGGCGCGCGGCGCGTGGTGGTGTTCGATCACACGCTGCGTGACGGCAAGCCTCGGCGTGCCGAAGGCGTGCGCGAGCCGGTCAAATACATCCATAACGACCAGACCTTCGTGTCCGGGCCGCGCCGCGTGCGCGATCATCTGCCGGCGGGCGAAGCGCAGCGTCTGCTGCAAGGGCGCGTGGCGATCGTCAACCTGTGGCGGCCCATCGGCGAAACCGTGCAATCGTCGCCGCTTGCGCTGTGCGATTCGCGCAGCATCGCGCTGAACGATCTGGTTGCGTCGGACCTCGTCTATCCGGACAAGGTCGGCGAGACCTATGCGCTGGTGTTCAATCCGCGGCACCGCTGGTATTACTTCCCGCACATGACGCCCGACGAATTCCTGCTGCTGAAAATCTACGATTCCGCGGGCGATTCGATTGCGCGGCTCACCGCGCATTCGGCATTCGACGATCCGACGTCGGCGGCGGATGCACCCCCGCGCCGAAGCATCGAACTGCGCGCACTGCTGTTCTTCTGATTTCATGCGTGCGAAGCAGGCCGGCGTCGTTATGCCTTTACCTGCTAAGCATAGAAAAAACGCTCGCTTATCCGTGCGATCCGGCATTGCTACGATCGAGGTCTTGTCGGATTGACCCCACCGGAATTTCGAGCCGTGACATTTTCACTCTTTCGTTTGCTCGCCCGCGCGACGTTGACTTCGGCGCTCCTCATGAGCGCCGCCCACGCACAAACCGCCGCTCATCCGCCGACGCCGGTGAAACTGCGGATCGGCTACCAGAAGTCGTCGACGCTCATCACGATCCTCAAAGCGCGCGGCTCGCTCGAACAGGCGCTGGCGCCGCTCGGCGTGACCATTAGCTGGAACGAGTTCGCGAGCGGCTTGCCGCTGACCGAAGCGCTCAATGCGGACGCGGTCGACTTCAGTGCCGATGTCGCCGATACCGTGCCGGTGTTCGCTCAGGCCGCGCATGCACGGTTCGTGTATGTCGCGCAGGAAGCGCCTTCGCCGGGCGCGCAGGCCATCATCGTGAAGCGGGACGGGCCGCTGCATACGCTGGCCGATCTGAAGGACCGGCGCATAGCGGTGACCAAGGCGGCGGGCAGCCATTATCTGCTGCTGGCCGCGCTCGCCAAAGCGGGCCTGACGCCGGCCGACGTGCGCATCAGCTATCTGACGCCCGCCGACGGACGGGCCGCGTTCGAACGCGGCAGCGTGGACGCGTGGATTACGTGGGACCCGTACGTCGCGTCGGTCGACAAGGCGCCCGACGTGCGCATTCTCGCCGATGGCGAAGGCCTCGCGTCGTATCAACGGTACTACCTCGCGTCGAGCAGTTTCGCCGCGGCGCACCCGGATGTGATCAGCACAGTTTTTGCGCAGTTGACGTCGGCGGGCGTATGGGTTCGCGCCCATCCCGACGATGCCGCGAAGCTGCTCGCGCCGGTCTGGGGGCTGGACGCGGCCACGATCGAACGTGCGAACGGACGCCGCAGCTATGCCGTGCGCGCCGTGGATGTGGCGAATTTCGGCGAGCAGCAAAAGATCGCCGACACGTTCTACCGCGCGGGTCTTCTGCCCGCGCCGGTCGATACGGCCACGGCGCTGCGCTGGAACTTCACGACGAAGCGGGCCGAGGCGGCGGGCGCTTCGACTACGGCATCCGCGTCCGCGACGCCGGGCGGATAGGGCGCGCAGGAACACCTCGACAACCCCGTACCGCGCCGTTCACTCCAGCGTGAACGCAAACAGGCCACAGCCTGAGCATTGAAAGCCGCGCATGAACCGCCGACGCCGGCGGTCGCAGCACGCGCTTCGCGCCTGCTCGCGGACTCACGAGCCGCAGCCATTCCGAACCGGTCGCACAGTGCGCCGCGTTCCTGGTCATCACGCAACCCACTACGCATAGACGCATCGAGCGGCGCAATAGCGCCCGGTTGAAGCTCGCGTATTTCACCGGGCGAGAGCACGAGGCGCCCCGCATGGCAGTTCAGGCACAATGCGCAGGATTGCAGCCCAAACCGGACCGTGCGAATCAGCAACGGAAACCCTCAGGCGCTCAAGCTTTCGCTATGATCCTGGCGAACTTCGTTTTCATCACCCGCCAGGTTGCCCGCTTCAATTTTTACCTGCCGCGATCCGCCGAGAATGCAATGAGCGATACCACGCAGCCCCCGTTTTCCATCCTCTTCGTCGATGACGAGGAGTTGTCGCGCAATCACTTCGCCCGCGCGATCCGCGCGGACTACTGCGTGCACGTCGCGCAGAGCGCGGACGAGGCGATCGCCGTGCTGAGCGAGCACGGCGCCGAGATCGCCGTCCTCGTGACCGACTACCGCATGCCCGGGCGCGACGGCGACGACCTGCTGCGCCAGGTGGCGCAGGAATATCCGCAGATCGTGCGGATTCTCGTGACCGCGTACGCCGACAAGGACATGCTGTTGCAGACGGTCAATAACGGCGAGGTGTTCCGTATCCTCGAAAAACCGCTGCGCACGGAAAAGGTTCGGGAAGTCCTGCAACTGGCCATTGCGCGCTACGCCGAGCGGGAAACCCGGCAGCAGCGGCTCCTGGCGATGGACGAAACGCTGGCGTTCCTCGCGCACGAACTGAATACGCCGCTCGCCACGATCTCGCTGTTTGCGCGCTCCGTCGAAACCGACGTGGCCGAGCAGTACGATCCGCAACGCCAGCAGGAGATCGGTCACGCGGCCAGATCGATGCTGAACAATGCGCAGTATTGCCTCACGCTGATCTCGTCGTTCTGGGAGACGGTGCACAAAAGCGGCGGCCAGCAGTCCGCGCAGGAGGGCGGCATTCGCGAGGTCAGGGCGACGCGCCTGATCGCCACGTTGCTCGACACCTATCCGTTCGTCGGGTCGCAGCGCGACGGGATACAGGTCGATGTGCGCGGCGATTTCGTGGTGCGTGCGATGCCCAATTGCGTGGCGCTCGTGCTGTCTTCGCTGCTGTCCAATGCGCTGCGCGCGCTCGAAGGCACGGCGGCTCCCGCACTGCGCCTCGAAGTGGTGGACAGCCCCGAGCCCGAGATCCGCATGTGCGACAACGGCCCCGGCATTGCACCGGAGATCAAGGCGCGGTTGCTGCTGGACCCGGTCACGACTTACGCCGGCGCGGGCGGTCACGGCATGGGCATGATCTTCTGCAACCGCATCATGCAGTCTTTTGGCGGCTGCCTGCGGATCGAGTCCACGCTCGGTGAGGGGACCACGGTCACGATGGGCTTTCCCCAACCGAAAGGCCGACTGCAAGACGGCGGCTAGTGAGGCGGCGCACGCGATAAGCTTTCCGTTCGCGCCGCACTGTTAATCGCTCAACGCATCCCGATGATCGTGGCGTGCTTTGGCCGACGCGTAATACTTCTGCAGTGCGTCGGCCGAACGCCCACCCAACGTGCCGATGTGCGCGAGCCAGTCGGGCTCCGTGGGCCATTCGCCGTCAATCACGCGCGGATAGATCTGCCGCGCGAATCGATGCAGCGCCTTGGCGCCGATATTGCCGCTGACGCCAAGCAGGACGTGCAATGCGCTGTGCGTCGCTTTGATGTCGAGCGCCGCGACGCTGGTGGTGAGCCGCGCGATCAGCGAGCGAATCTGCTCGATGCCGTTGAGGAACGTTTCGTCGAGCAGATCGAGCGCGACCAGTTCTTCGAGGTGTTCCTCGTCGAGCAGATCGTCATCGGGGATTGGCGCAAGCTGGCCGGCAGACTCCGGTGTTGCCGGCAAATCCTGTTGTGCCGATGCGTCCGGCGAGTCCGATGCGCTTTGCGGCGCGAACTGTCTCGTCAGGCACGCGTGAAGCGAGCCCGCCTGCACGGGTTTGATCATGACTTCATTCATGCCGGCGGCGAGGCACGCCTGCACGGACTCGATGTCGGATTGGCCCGTCAACGCAATGATCGGCACCTGCGCATAGGCGTCGGTGCGCGCGCGAATCGACGCGGTGGTTTCGACGCCGCTCATGCCCGGCATGTTGATGTCCATCAGGATCGCGTCGATCACCCCGTCCTCCTGCAGACGGGCCAGCACGGCCTGACCATGTTCCGCCTCGAGGACGGTCGCCCCGCAGCGTTCCAGATAGGCTTTGGAGATCAGTCGACTGTACGTGTCGTCGTCGGCAATCAGAATCGATTTGCCGGCGAAGCCGTCGGATCGCTGGCTCAGATGGTGGCGGGCGCCGTTCTCGAAGAGCGCCTGCAACGCGCTGATCAATTCCTGCACGCTGGCCGATTTGCTGATGATTTCATCCATGCCGGCTCGCCGCGCATGGACGCGCACCGCGTTGCCGGGCTCGGCCGTATAGGCGGCAATCAGCACGCTGCGATTCGGACACTCGTGGTCGGCGCGAATCCGCTCGGTGGCGGCGTAGCCGTCCAGCACCGGCATGCTGATGTCCATCAGCACGAGATCGTAGGGCGACGAGCGCCGCAGTGTCGTCAACGCGATCTCGCCGTTTTCCGCCTCGCTCACATAGGCGCCTGCCTTCGTCAACGCGCGACGGGTTCTTGCCCGCTGACCGGCGTCGTCATCGACGATGAGAATGCGCTTGCCCTGGAAGACCGGCGCCGCGCGTTCGAAAATCCTGCGCTCGTAATCGTCGGCTTCGTCCTTCGAGACGACCGGAAAGCGCAGCACGAACTCTGTGAACCTGCCGAGTTCCGACCGGCAGGCGATCGTGCCGCCGAACGCGTGCATGGCGCGCTGGCAATACGCGAGTCCCAGCCCCGTGCCGCCCGAATTGCCCGCCGTGCGAAACGGCTCGAACAGATGCGGCAGGATCTCGGGCGCGATACCGGCGCCCGTGTCGCGAACGATCACAGACTGCTTGTCGACGGTGAGCGTGAGCGTGGCGAGCGGATGCGTGGCGATGTGATAGAGCGCGTTCTTGATCAGATTGAACAGCGTGAAGAGATAGACCGTTTCGTCGACCTTGAAGACGAAATCCTCCTTCACCACGAGGCTGACCTTGGCGCGCGCCTTATCGTCGTCGAAGCCGTATTCTTCCAGCGCCTTACGCGTGGCGGCCGCCGCATTCAGATAGATCAGCCGGTCCGAGCGGATGGACTTCGCGCTGACTTCGTCGAGCGTCATGGCGATGATGCGCAGGCCGCGCTCGATCGACAACTGTCCGTGGGCGAGATGACCGTACAACGAGGCCGCATTCTCGTGCGACAAAGCGGGCGGGCGGCTGGATTCCGTGGTGACGGGCAGCGCTTCTTCCACGCGATCCAGAACGTGCCGCAACTGACTCAGAGGATTGCGCATTTCATGCGCGATGGAACCCGCGAGTGCCTGCAGCGCACGGTTCTTTTCGACGAAGATGCGTCCTTTGCTGATCGCGTGACTGAAGGCCATGCTGCACAGAACGACCACCGGCATCACTGCGAGATTCGACTTGTCGTCCGCGGCGAGCACGATCGGCTCCGGCGACGACACGACCGCCGCCAGCGTGCCGGACAGTGCGCCAATGCCGATACACGCGATCAGCAAAAGTGGGTTGTCGATACAGAGCGCCAGAATGAAGACCATCATGACTTCGGTCATCATCCACATCGTGGAGAATGAATTCCTGACCGTAAGGAATGTGCAAACGAATGGCAATACGTAGATCAGCGCGCAATGCCAGTAAATCAGCAGGTAATGGTTAAACCGCTTTGGCCAGTACGCTTGAAAAAGCAATGGAATACAGATGAACGCCGCGCTCAACCGGAGCAGAAGATTGTCGTATGGCTGCGGCAGGATATAGGTCCACACGACGTAATAGATGGGGTGGCACAGGAGGCCAAGTGCGCCCCCCCATCGAATTGCAAACCTGCTTCGTTCAAGCATATCCCGCATGTTTTCGCGCGATATCGCCATCAGGCCTCCGTTGATATTACGACCCCATCAATTCAGGGTTGCTGCGTTGTTGTGTTTCGAGGCTGATCGGCGAGCCGTTTTTCCCGTGGAAAGGGCCGACCGAAAACCCGTACTTCTTCAAGAGACCGTGAGTATAAGAGACAGACCACACGGGCGGACTGCCGATGATGAAATCGGACGCAATGCCTTCCTGCCAGGCGGAGTAGCCCTCGGCGAAGCAGGTATAGCAGTCGCGCGTGGACGGCAGCCTGAACGGGAAGGTGGTGTCGAGTCCGGCGGGACCACGGGCGAAACACTCAATATATAGCGTCTGGCCGCGTGACGCGAGTTCGGCCTCGACGCTCGCCGCCCGGGGATGGGAGTCGTCGATCCAGAACTGCGCGCGTCCGAGGTCGGACGCGGTGAGGTAGGGCACGCTGGTGCTGCTCGCGAGGATCGCGCCGTCGAACCGCGGCAGCGGCGTATCGGGGCTGAACGTATGCACCGATACCCGCGACTTGCCCAGCAGGTCCGATGCCAGCAGTTCTTTGGCCTGTTCGGTGAGCAGATTGAGTTTGTCGGGCAGGTCGATCAGCACCAGCTCTTGCGGGGCATCCTTGTAGAGCAGATACTTGGCCACCGTCGCGCCGAGCCGTCCGGCCGCCCCGAAAAGGGCGAGCCTGGTGTTGCCGAATTCGAGGTCGAGCTCGTTGCAGCAATGGACCGCCCAGTCCTTGAGCATCGCCGCCGTGGCCGCGTGGCCCGTCGTGATGTGGGGCGGTTTCGTATGGCGCGGCAGGGCGCCGTAGTTGCACGCGTACGGCGTGGACGCGCCCATCGCCAGCATGTTCAGACCCGCTTGCCTCGCCAGTTCCAGAGCCGGGAAAAATTGCGTCTCCCGGAACCGCTTGATGCCGCGTGGACTGCCGAGCCACATTTCGAGCGGCACCGGACAGGCGATATTCGCTCCGATGACCTGGGATCCCGAATAGATCGGCGATGCAATAAAAGGTTTGGTATTCCAAAGCTCCTCTTCAAATGATGCGTTTCGATGCTTGACATTGTGAAAAGAAAATGAAAGCGTATCCCAATCCGTAGCGTGAAATAAAAAGCCGACTCCGCCGTGACCCGCGGGCAGGTTATCCCGGATCTGTTCAGGGTGAATGGTGTTTTTGAGTGCCAGCGGTGCACTATTCAGATGCAAATTCAGCCCGGCGTGCGGTTCGGAATGGGTCGACACTTCCTTGAGAACAGAAGTTTTCATTGGATTTCCCTAATGTTGGAATTACGCTGCTAAATCAGCGGAATGTTGCCGGTCAGGATTGACGGGCGACCCTTCAACTCTAGAGAAAAGTGCTGTTGTGTGCCCGTCTGTTCGTTCACAGAGCATTGAGTCCGGCGTTCAGCGAGTCAGCGCGTCGGAGTTATTGTCGGTGAACCGGCAAGCGGAGATGAATTGACTACGAATAGGGTGAGAGGCGTCTGGGCGTCCGGCTTTTTTGACAGGCTCGTGGGGCAATAGCGCCCTGCCGTCGATGCAAATGGCATCGCGCGGGAGCGGAACAAATGACCGAACGATAACGCGGATGTCCCGCCGTGCGAGCCTGGACGCCGGAGCCCGAGGCCGCGCGGGGGCCTTGGCGTAGCGCGGCTTGGGGGGGGCGTCCATACTGTCGCTGATCACCCTAACCGCCGCTACGATCAACTGTCCCACATTCCGATTCGCGCCGCCTCGCACTCCAGCTGACGGTTTCCACATTGGCCGCGCAAGCGGTCGGCGCTGGCGGCTCCGGTCAACGCGCAAGCCGTGACGGCAGGTGCCGCGAACGCCGCGGCGACCGACGTGGTGAGCCGCCGATCATGTTATTTTGGTTGGCATGCCTATCAATGCGAAGGGCCGCTTCGTCGGGCGGCCCTTCTTTCGGGTCCTTATCCGCGTGTCGTCGCATCCGAAACTGGCCGTGGCGGGTATTTGCCAGAATGCTCTCTCACCCACTCACTACCGCGTGATGCTATACCCGATTCGCGCAATCCATCGATGCTGGTTGTAGTCGAGAATATCCTCGCCATAACCCGTAAAGAACCCGACCCACAGATAGCCGCCCCACGCGCTGTTGACCAGCTTTGCCAACGGATAGGTGAACTGTGTATCGATACTGCCCTTGGTGGACTTCGTGCCTTTTCTCAACGTGGTGGCCAGTTGCCAGCCATCGGTACTGCCGTACTTGAGCAATAGATCCACGTAGCCGCGGTAGTCCGCGATATCGTGGTTCTCGCCCGCGATATGCACGTAGTAATAGAACTTCGGCGACACGGTCAGATGGTTGGCATTCAGGTCGCCGAACTCCCACGTGGGGCGCACGAATAAAATATCGATGCCACGCGATTCCGGACCGTCGCGGCCATTCGATTCGTGACCGTAGCCCGCCATCAGACTCATCTTGCTGAATAGCGAACTCTTCCAGCCCGTGTCGTCCAGAGAATAGAACAATTGAGGCATGTAGCTCGTGTCGCGGAAGGGCGCGGAGTACTCGCCGAGATCCCACAGCGAAGTTTGCGTATACCCAAAGTACAGGTTGTCGACGAAACGTTTCGAGCGCGGGTCGTCCGGGATGACCACGCGGAACTTGAAACTCAACTGAAACCTCGCGAGGTTCTCTCCATTCGAGCCATCGGCGAAATACATGGGTTCGAATGCGGAGAAACGGCTCAGGAAGCTATTCACCTCCGGTGAGGGTACATCGGCGCGGGCGGGTGCCGGCGCGGGTGAAACAGGGAAGGTGCTCGCGGGCTGTTCCGCGATAGTCGACACCTGAGCCGGCGTGCCCGGTGCGCCTTCCGATGCAGCCAGTTCCGTCGTTTTGCCGGCGTTGGGCGGACGGGTGAGCATCACGAAAGAGGGGGAAGCATCGAGCTCGGGAATATCGATCTTCATCGCGCCGCGAGCCCATTTGGGCCACGTGCCGCGATAGCGGACCGCTTTGAGATCGCCCGTTGCCAGCTTGATGTGATTGGGCGTGCCGCTATCGCGAGTGAGCATCAATGGAGTCGGTATGACGTCGATGTTGCTAACGGCGACTTTCAATTGGGCGGGAACGTTGTATTCCGAGCCGTCCGGCTGATCGCCGGAATAGAGAATCGTGACTTCGAGTGGGGCGCTCGACAGTGCCTCGCGCGGCGGACGCAGGACGGCAACGCCGGCAAAGCTGAACGCCGGATAGCACAACACCAACGCGCTTATTCCTAGAGATAACCCCGACACATATGAGTGTTTGCCGCCGACAATAAATTTGCCGCCTTTCTTTACTCGAAACATCAATCGATTCCACACACGGAACTCCCATTGATCTACGAATTCGGGTTGCAGTGAAACGATAGCGTTAAAGCGGGCCGTTGGGTAAAAAAATTAGGGGCATGTGTTATCAACGACAGAAGCGCCAATACATGTCGATGATCGGCTCTCCTGCTTTCAAATACCGGTACTCCCGAGGTTCTTGTGCGGCGACCGCGTTTCTTCAGCGTCGATCGATTGATTGACCGGTATCTTCTCCGGGCGTGGGTACTAGCTGATTCTGCCAGCCAGTCCGATGAATTGCGCAAGTGAAAAAAAGATTTGCGCAGAACTTCTTCTACTCGAACCGCAAGGGTGCGCGAAGAATCTGATCGCCGTTGCATTTCTGCAACGAACGAATGGTGGGATGTCCGTTGAGGTTCGTCAGTGCGAGCGTCGCGTCGACAAGAGCTTCGGTCGACATCGTTAGCGCTTCCTCGGGGGGGCCGCGTTTTGCAGAGGGTTGAAGCCGGAACCCGCCCGAGTATTGCGACCGGTGCGAGACGGCTTCGGCTTTTTGTTCGACGTAGCGCGTGTCCCTGCCAGTTGTTCAAGCAGTTCGGAGTCCGGGTCATCGTCGTTCTCGATTGGCGGGGCCGCGGAGCTTTTGCGCGGCTTGCCGGGAGCGCGCCTGTCGCCGCTCCTGGCCGGCCGCGCGGCTTCCTTCGCCGCGCCGACGATATGGTCGATCACAGCCGCGTAATCCTGCTCGACATTGTCGAGTGCGTTGCCGGGCATCATGACCGAGACCACGACTTCCGGCAATGAGCGTTGGTCGTTCGCGTGCGAGCCGGGACGAGTCTCCCACCGGGTCCCGGCGAGCGAGGCAATCACACGTTCCAGCACGGCGGGCGACAATACACCGCCGTCGTACAGGCTCAATATCAGCCGCTCGGCGACGGCGAAGAGCGGGTCCGGGCGTGAGGGCATACACGCTTCTCCAGAGGGGGGGCTGTCACAATCTCGCCCGGCACTCTCGCCGCTTTGAACGGCAGGCCGGGACGGTACTCCAGTGCGATCAGTAGGCGAATTTCCGGTACTGCTCGGGCGCCGACGCGCCGTCCGCCTGATCGACCCGCGGCATGTGGCGAAGCAGCCGCTTCGCGCGCGGACTCAACT
This sequence comes from Paraburkholderia strydomiana, assembly GCF_046030495.1. Classification (GTDB taxonomy): domain Bacteria; phylum Pseudomonadota; class Gammaproteobacteria; order Burkholderiales; family Burkholderiaceae; genus Paraburkholderia; species Paraburkholderia strydomiana_A. The sequence goes on along the minus strand of NZ_JAQQCJ010000006.1, from coordinate 27,755 downwards.
GTTCATCTACCGCGACGGGCACGTCGATGTGCACCTCGGGACGGAAGTACCAGCTCCTGCTGTAGCCGATCACCACCATCGGACGAGGCGCGTCGGTCCCGTTCGGCGTGCCGCGATGCAGAGCGCGCACGTCGCGGATCATCACGTCGCCAAGCTCCATCGGAATTGCGTGCAAGGGCAGGCGGCCTTCGCGCCAGGCATTCATCGCGTCCTCGGCGCGCATACGATGGGTGCCGAGCGTGGTCTCGAACGGACCGTTTTCCGGCGTGACGTCGCACAGCGGGAAATTGACAGCCAATTGGAAGGAAGGCGTTTCCGGCATCCCGTCGAAGAGGGCCGGCGTATCGCGATGGATATCCTGATACGTCGAGCCGTTCAGCGGCGTGTCGGTGGCGAGCTGGCACATCACCGGGTCGTCGCCCGCGACTCGCTCGACAATGCCGAGCACGTCCGGATCGCAGAAGATGCTTTCATCGGCGAACACGCCGCTGAACGGCAGCGTGATGTAGTGCCGGTTCGCGCCGCGCACGGCGGTCGCATTCGATGCAATGCGTTCTTCGAGTAGCGGGGCGAACGCCGCGCGCCACGCGTGGAGGGTCGCCTTCGCGAAGTGGCGCCGCAGGATGACCATGCCGTCACGCTCGAATGTCGCGGCGTATTCATCGAGTTGTCCGGCCGTGAAGCGTTCCACCGTCGTCTCCTTGATATCGTCGTCGGGCCCGATAGGCCAGCGCTTATCTTAGCTTCTCCCGACGATGCGAGCGACAGGTGGATGACAGGTGTGAACGTTTTCCGCTTTGCGAGAGGAGGGGACGGCGGGTGTCCGAGGGGAGGCTGATGCTGACCGATCCGTAGGCATACCAGGTTTACGCGGCCGCATACCCCAGATGCGTCGCAGCGCTTTCCGCGAGCGCCAGCAGCATGCGCCGGCTGAACCGGGCAAAGCGCTCACGGCACGCGAACTCAGCAGGCCCGGCCGGTTGCTGCCAATTTTCAGTGTGTCTTTGAGCCGTGCAAAGACCCGGCACTCGTTGGTCGGTTGACTCAGCGGGCGCACATTGAGGACGCCGCACAGACAGGTCGTGCCTGACCTGGGCGAGCCAACGAGGAACAGCGGGAACGACGCCACGTCTCGCTCCTCGGAATCGCACGGGTCCCGGCATACCGGTCGACGGTGGCGTGAAGCTGACGCGGGATGGCTCGACGGTCGGCTGGTCGGGCGGGTTTGGCGAGGGGCTCGCGATTGACAGCCATTCGACAGGAATGGACTTCGGTGGGGGCCTTGTGGAGCGTGCGGGACGTGCGCAGTCCGAACGCTTCGGCATGCTGCAGACCATGGAGACATAGGGCAAGGGCACAAAACGACGCCACGGAAGAATGCCATCCGCACTGCCAGGCTTATCCACAGAAAATGTTCATATCCTTGTGGACAAGTCCTGGCCAATCGCTCTAACTCCTTGAGCGCAAGACGAATTGTCAGGTGGTCCAACGAACGTGCGCACTGTGCGCGCCCGCACCAAACGGCCGCCCTCCCGCGGCTCATTCCACGGGCGACGCCAGCAACGACACCGGCACGCCGTGACAATCCACCTTGGCCAGAATCGCGGCGCCGAATCCGGCGCCCGGTTTCCCGCGCGCATCGAAAGCGGCCGCCTGCCTGTCCACCCGCAGAATGTTGATGGGCCACGTCGGCCGCGAAAGCCGCTCGTGCGCCAGCGCGCCGACCCACAGCGGCGTGGCGGTGTTGCCGCTCGTCACGGCATAACCGCTCGGCCACAAGCGCAGCACGTCGCGTTCGGCGCGCGTATCGCCGGGCCGCATGAAGACCAGCGACGAAGGCACCCCGTTGTTGAGCTTGGGCAAGACCGGCAGCGAGACCGCGGCGACATCGGGCGATGCGAGCGAGAGCAGGCTGTGCGCGGACACGTCGGTGCCCTCGACCCATCCCCGGGCGCGCAGTTGTCCACGGATCGAATCGAGGTCCGACACCCACTGCAGCGTGAGCGGCTCCTTGCGGTCGCCGCCCATATCCGAGCGATAACACGGCAGGCGCTTCCACAGGGAGAGCGTCCACTCGGACTGCGTGACCAGCACGGGCGCCGCGTGCTGCGCACTGGCAGGCGGCGCCGGCGGATTGATGCCGAACTGCACCCCCACGCTGAGCAGTATGACCGCCAGCACCACCGCGGGCATGAAGGTGCGCGGCGGCGGCGCCTGCGGATGCCGCCACATCGCCGTCAGCGCGACGAGCGCCACCCACGCGTACGCGAGCGCGGCGCCGCCGATCGCATCGGAGAGCCAGTAGCGGCCGAAGTACACGCCGGCGAGCGCGACCACGATCACCACGATCGTGCTGCCGGCGGCCACCAGCACGCCCGTCAGCATGCCGACCCGCCGCGCCAGCAGGAACGCGAGAAAGCCATACACGATGACCGTCGCGGCGACGTGGTTGCTCGGAAACACGTAGTGAGCGGTCATCAGTTCATTGGGCGGCGCGCGATGCATCGCGAACTGCAGCCCAAAGATCAGCAATTGGGAAAACACCACCGCCGCGAGCCAGTAGCCGATGGTGTGCCAGCGCCGCTCCCACAGCATCCACACCACGACCATCGCGATCAGCGCCATCAGCGTGACGCCGCTGCCGAGCGTCTCGAGACCGGCGAGAACGCTGTCGCTCCATGGCGTGCGCACCGATTGCAGAAAGTGATAGACGGACAGATCGACGGTCGTCAGCGGATCGCCGCTGACGACGTCGCCCAGCACGCCGATAAAAAGCGCGCCGGCCACCAGCACGATCAGCGAGGTCACGAGGATGTAGGTCGCGTCCGGCGTGCGGGGATCGAGCATCTTGCGCGCGACGCGGCCGAGCGGCCCCGGATGCCGGCACGCCCAGTCGCCGAGATGGCGGCCCGCCGCGCTCGACCATGCATTCGCGTGCGAGAGCAGGAAGCCCGCGCCGCGAAAGCTGAGCCAGACGATGCACACGAGCAGCGCGAGAATCACGACGAGCCGGAACGACACCGCGCCGGCCAGCAGCACCGATGCGCCGAACACCACGCCCGGCAGGATATGGGCGGGTGCCCACAGCAACGCGGATAGCACGTTCATCGCGTAGAAGCGCAGCGGCGGCATGCCGAGCATGCCCGCGACGACCGGCACGATGGCCCGCAACGGCCCGATGAAGCGCGCGAGCACGACGCTTTTCGCGCCATGCTTGCGAAAGAAGCGGTGGCCCGCGTCGAGCAGTTCGGGGTGTCTGCGGAACGGCCACAGCCGGACGATCCGTTCCTTGTAGCGGCTGCCGAGCCAGAAGCTCATGCCGTCGCCGGCAATCGCGCCGGCCAATGCCCACACGAATACCCAGCCGAGGCTCAGCGAACCGGTGCCGGTCAGCGCGCCGGCGAGAAACATCGCGGTACTGCCGGGGACGAACGTGCCGACGACGGCGAGGGCTTCGAGAAAGGCCGCGAGAAAGACGACCGTGAGCATCCAGGCCGAGTGGCCGGCTAGCTGGTGCAGAAGGTGGATGTAGGCATGCTCCATCGTGCGCGATCGGCCGTGCTGGCGTAACGATCGATCATAACGCTCGGGAGGATGGCGTTATTGCTTTTCGGCGGGCGGTACGTGAAAGGCGGATGGAGATGCCTGAAGCGCTCGGCGAGGGGGGCGACGGCGAGGGGCGCTCGTGGTCGCGGGACTGGATGCTTGCGCGTTCCAGGTCGCGGGAACTTTGCCCTTTCATGCGACTTGCCGGACGATCTTGCCGATGCCTGGTTTGCCGCAGGCCTGGGAGCCCTCAGGGTCCGCGCAGCGAAACGGTTCATCCGTTGCCCACGCGGCCTTTCACGCTCAGATCTCTTCCGTGAATTCGTCTACGAAACGCTTTAGCCGTGCGTGGCGAACGGCAGCCATGCGTGCGCCGGTCGCTGTCTGGAAACCGGACGCGAGCTTCAGCAGTTTGGTATGGAAATGGTCGAGGGTATAGCGCGCGTCGTCCAGCGGACGTTGCAGCGCGAGCGGATCGCCCGGGTCGTACAGCGCGCGGCCCAGCCGCCCCGCCACGTAGAAGCAGCGCGCCACGCCCAACATGCCGATCGCGTCGAGCCGGTCGGCATCCTGCAACGTCTTCGCTTCGAGCGTAGCCGGCGCGATGCCCGCAGAAAAACTGTGCGCCGCGATGGCATGCGCGGCGGCCTCGACTTTCGCGTCCGGCCAGCCGAGCGACCTCAGCACGCCGGCTGCCTTGTCGGCGGACAGGCGCGACGCCTGGGCGCGCAACGGCGAACTCTTCTCCACGGCGACGCAGTCGTGCAGCAACGTCGATGCGAACAGCACCTGCGCGTCGCCGCCTTCCTCGGCGTGGATCGCCGCCGCGTTCTTCCAGACCCGCTGCAGATGCGAGGTGTCGTGCGAGCCGTCGCCGTTGTCCTTGTCGAAGGCGTGCGGCAGCAGGGTGCGGGCCAGATCCTGGAAGGGGGCGAAGGCGGGGGTCGTCATCGGCGTGGCGGGTGAAAAAAGGTGTCGATTATCGCGCATCGCGGGTTGGCCCGTGATTGTGCGCACTTGAACGAAGCAGCGCGCGCGTCGTCATACGTATCGAGCGCGCCGTTTTGCGCGGCATTGCGCTCGCGACAATTCGATGATGTGACGGAGTGAGCTATGAAGATCGTAACGGGCAGTATTGCGGTGACGTTGACAGCGCTGTTGGTCGGTATCGCGGGCGCCGCCGATGCGCAGCAGTCAGGTAACGCCAGCGCCGGTATGAGCGGTGCGCAGCCGGGCGGCACGAACAACACGGGCGCCGCCGCGGGGATAGGGGCGGGCGCAGGAACGGGCCTGAGCCCGACGCCGGGCGTTGGAATGTCCGCGGGCGTAACAGGCCGTAGCAGTTCGGGTCCGGCGCTCAACAATATGCGGGCAAACGGCACGAGCCTCGATATGAACCCCGACCCGCGCGCGCCGAACGTGACCGGCAAGGCGGCGCCGCTTCGCTAGACCGGTTTCGTCACGTTCGCGGAGGTCGCGCCGATTGTTGTGAATACCGCGTATAAAATGCCCATCCGGCAAGCGGTTTTCCGACGACAAGGAGCAAGGCATGGCATACGGCCAGCACAAATACAAAGTAACGGTGCAATGGACGGGCAACCGCGGCAGCGGCACCTCGGGGTACCGCGATTACGGCCGCGATCATCTGATTACGGCGGGCGGCAAGCCGGCCATCCCGGGGTCGTCGGATGCGGCTTTTCTCGGCGACGCCAACCGATGGAATCCGGAGGACCTGCTGGTCGCTTCGGCTTGCGCGTGTCACAAACTCTGGTATCTGCATCTTTGCGCGGATGCCGGCATCGTGGTGCTCGAGTATCGCGACGACGCCGAAGGCACCATGCTCGACAGCGCGCAGCAAGGCCGCTTTTCAGAAATCGTTCTGCGGCCGCACGTCGTGATTCGGGCGGGGGGCGATATCGAACAGGCCACGCATTTGCATCACGTGGCGCACGAGAAGTGCTATATCGCGAATTCGGTCAACTTCCCGATTCTTTGTGAGCCGGTTGTCGAAACGCACGCGCGTTAACGCGGGTATGTGCAACTCACGCTGTGCTGTTCCGTAAGCCGCGATAGCGCGGTGCATGCGCAGTCAGACATCGGAATGCTTCGTTAAACGAAGCATTTTTTCGTCGACGCTGGCGCAAAGGGCCGCGATGGAAACGCACGAGCAACGCGCCGCTCGATGAGCGCTGCGCCCACGGCGAAACAGGCGGCTGGTTTTCCCGTTCAGCGATTGCCGTCGAGCAGATCGCCGAGCAATTCGTCGAATGCCGCCTGGGCGTCTTCGAGTTCCTGCAACGCGGCGTCGAACGTTTGCAACGCGAACTGTGAAGGCTTGCCGCTGCCAGCGGGCGGGAATTGTGATTGCAGCGACGCAAAGGCCGACTGCACCCGTTGGGTCGCGGTCAATACACGCTCCATCGCGGCTGATTCTTCGGCTCGCGCCTTTTCGTGGTCCATGAAAACTCCGTGTTCGTCTGGTCGGCTCACGCCGTTTCAAAGGGGTGACTATGCCACGTTCGTGCTCAGGACAGCGGCAAACCGCCGTTGGCCTTTACTTCCCGCAACGACAACGCCGACTCCACCGATGTCACGCCTGGCAGGCTGCGCATCTCGTCGCGCATGAAGCTGCCGTAATCGTCGAGGTCGCGCGCCACCACTTGCAGGATGTAATCGGCACTGCCCGACACGTTGTGGCACGTGAGAATGCGCGGGATGGCCTGCACCTCGCGCTCGAAGCGGGTCGCCACCGCGCGGTCGTGCACCGCGAAGCGCACATAGACGAACGCGACGACGCCGAAGCCGAGCGCGGAGCGCGAGAGCATCGCGCGGTACTGTTCGATATAGCCGTCGCTCTCGAGGCGCTTGAGACGGCGCGCGCAGGGCGTCTCGCTCAGCCCGACCGTTTCGGCGAGCCGCGCATTCGACATGCGGCCGTCATTCTGCAGCGCGGCGAGGATCGCGCGGTCTGTCTTGTCGAGCTCGGAGGTCATGGCTTGGAGCGGGGCTGCGCTGAAATAGGGGAAAGCTGGGCTTGAAGACGCAATATTAGCGCAATCCTCCAAAGACGTGACCAGGAAGACAGAAATTCGCCAGCAAACCCTCCGCCGCCGATAGCAAGATAGAGCCCTTGAAAACAGGAGGCTCAGATGATTTCCGCACACCTGCTGGCGGTCTATATCGCAGCGTTGGTCGTGGTCTACGCGGTGCCAGGGCCGGACATGGCGCTGGTCCTGCAAACCAGCATTGGACGCGGCGTGCGCAGCGGTTTCGCGGCCGCCGCCGGGCTGGGTTTGGCGCGCGCCACACACGTGACGCTCTCGGCGTGCGGCGTCGCGGCGCTATTGCGCAGCGCGCCGTGGCTGTATGACGTCGTGCGCTATGGCGGCGCGGTGTATCTCGCCTGGGTGGGGATTCAGATTTTCCGCTCGCCGGTGTTCGCTCTGCCCGAGGGCGGCCATGACGGCAGCGCTGCGCAGAGCGCGAATGCCGTGGCGCATCCGCTGCGGGCCGCGTTTATCAAAGGCTTGCTGACGAATCTGCTGAACCCGAAAGCGTTGCTGTTCTGCTCGGTGCTGTTGCCGCAATTCGTGCGTCCGGAAGCGGGGCCGGTCGTCTGGCAGATGATCGAACTGGGAGCGGTGCTACTGGCCATCGGCGCGTGTTTCGATGTGCTTTACGCAATCGGCGCAGCACGGATTGCCGGTTGGATGCGCGCCCATCCGCTTGCGCAGACCTTGCAGCGCTGGGCATTTTCATCGGCATTGATCGGCTTCGCGCTACGGCTTTCAATCGACTGACGAGACCCGCTCGGCGATGCCTCGAACGGTTCGTTGCAATGGTCCCGCGAGGCGCTCACTTCTTCAGCTTATGCTCGCGGCGCGGACGGTCTTCGATGATCTTCCGGCGATGCTTGTCCTTCATCTTCTTCCAGGTCTTGCATTCGTCGCGCGTGCGCAGGCAGCCGATACAAAAGCCGGTTTTGCTGTCGAACTTGCAGATGTCGATACAGGGTGACGCGACGCTCATGACCGATAGCCCACAGGGAACTGGGAGCGAGAACTGTCGCACGCGGCATGCCCGCTTCGCCAGGTGATTGTGTTAATAAAGCCGATAGGGCGCCGCGCATCCGTACGCGGCGACACGACCACCCGCTTGCCACCTTCGATGAAAACTTTCCTGCTGTATGCCGTGACCGCCGTTGCCGAGATTGTCGGTTGTTATTTGCCGTGGCGCTGGCTCAAAGAGGGCGGCTCCGCGTGGCTGCTATTGCCCGGCGCGCTGAGCCTCGCTCTGTTCGCGTGGCTGCTGACGCTGCACGGCACCGCTGCAGGCCGCGTGTATGCGGCTTACGGCGGTGTGTACGTGGCGGTGGCGATTGTGTGGCTGTGGTGCGTCGACAAGGTGCGGCCCACGCCGTGGGACGCGGCCGGCGTTGCGCTGACGCTGGCCGGCATGGCGGTCATCGCGTTCCAGCCACGCATCTAGCATCGCGGCATGACGCATCGCGGGAGTCGCGTCAAACGCGTGCCGCGCCGCACGCCGGTGCTCGCTTTACTTGATGCCGCCCAGGTAATCCAGCTTGCCGAGTTCGACACCGTTGTGACGAAGAATGTCGTACGCGGTCGTCACGTGAAAATAGAAGTTCGGCAGCACGAACCCGAGCAGATACGACAGCCCCGTGAACTCGATCGGACCCGTGCGCATCTTCAGCGTGATGGGACGCTCTTCCGAGCCGTCGATCTGCGCCGCAGTGAATTCCTTCAGGTAATCGATCGTCTTCTGAAGGCGGGCTTGCAGCTCGTCGAAGGTCTGTTCGACGTCTTCGTATTTCGGCGCTTCGACGCCGGCCAGACGCGCGGCGCAACCCTTGGCGGTATCGCTCGCGATATAGACCTGACGCACCAGCGGCAGCATGTCCGGCGCGAGCCGGGCGTTCGTGAACACCGAAGGTTCGATCTGCTTCTCGGCAGCGTGCACTTCGGCTTTGCCCAGGATGCCTTGCAGGTTCGTCAGGCCGCGAATCAGCACGGGCAGGGATGCTTGATACATCGAAATTGACATGGGGTTCCTCTGATTCTTCGATCGGGCGCGCGGACGGCGCGCGAGGCAATGCAACGGCTGGATCGCCGATGCAGCATCATAGCGCGAGCGGCGCGGGATGCGCATTGCCGCAGCGCGCATTGGCCATCCGGATAACTGCCGTTCGCGCCGGAACTGTGTTCGAATGCTCGGGTCGGACGGTTTGAGGAAGCCGTTGAATCAGCAAGCGGCCGCCGAGCGCCATGCCATCGAGCCGGGCAGGCGCGCGCCGTGCTCGGGTCCACTTTGCGGCCCGGGCCGTCACGCTTACAGGAGAGTCGACATCATGGTCAACAAGCACCCGTTGCCGGGAAGCGAGCGAACAGAAGAACTCGGTTCGAAGGTCGTTGGGCAATGCGATCCGGCGGAGCGGATCGAGGTTTTCGTGATGCTGCGCCGTCAGCAGCAGGCGCAGTTCGATGCGCTGATGAGCCGGATCGAAGCCGGCGACCCCGGCGTCCAGCCGCTGTCGCGCGAGACGCTCGCCAAAGATTACGGCGCTGCGCCGGACGACGTCGCGAAGGTGAAGACTTTCGCCACCGCGCACGGCTTGACGGTCGTGCGCGAGGATCCGGCGGCGCGCTCGGTTCTGTTGAGCGGCACGATCGCGCAATTCCAGAGCGCGTTCGAGGTCAAGCTGGAACATTACGCACACCACACGGCCGGCCAGTTCCGCGGGCGCACCGGCGCGATCAGCTTGCCGGACGATCTGCATGGCGTGGTCGAAGCGGTGCTCGGGCTCGACAACCGGCCGCAGGCGCGGCCGCACTTTCGCATCCGGCCGCCATTCGTGCCGGCCAAGGCGCACCAGGCGTCTTTCACGCCGCCGCAACTCGCATCGCTTTATCAGTTTCCGCAAGGCGATGGCGCAGGGCAGTGCGTCGGCATCATCGAACTCGGCGGAGGCTATAACACCACCGATCTCAACACTTATTTCGCGAGCCTCGGCGTGGCTTCGCCCACGGTGAAATCGGTCGGTGTCGATCAAGGCGGCAATCATCCGAGCGGCGACCCGAATGGGCCGGACGGCGAGGTCACGCTCGATATCGAAATCGTCGGCGCGATCGTACCTGGCGCGACCATCGCCGTGTATTTCACGCAGAACAGCGACGCGGGTTTCATCGACGCCGTGAGCCGCGCGGTGCACGACACGGCCAACAAGCCGTCGGTGATCTCGATCAGTTGGGGCGGCCCGGAATCGATCTGGACCAGCCAGTCCCTGAAGGCGTTCAACAGCGTGCTGCAGAATGCGGCGGCGCTCGGTGTGACGGTCTGCGCGGCCTCCGGCGACAGCGGCTCGAGCGACGGCGCGAGCGGCGGCGATCAGGTCGACTTCCCGGCGTCGAGCCCCTATGTGCTGGCCTGCGGCGGCACGAGCCTGACCGCGGCGGGCACGTCGATCTCGCACGAGGTGGTGTGGAACGACGGCGCGCAAGGCGGCGCGGGCGGCGGCGGGGTGAGCCGGGCGTTCCCGGTCCCGGTGTGGCAGAAGGGTTTGTCGGCGAAGTCTTCTGGCGGCGGGAGTAAGCCGCTCAGCGGGCGCGGCGTGCCCGACGTGGCGGGCGACGCGTCGCCGGTCACGGGCTACAGCGTGTTGATCGACGGCACGCAGACGGTGGTTGGCGGCACCAGCGCGGTCGCGCCGCTGTGGGCTGCGCTGATTGCGCGGATCAACGCGGCGAAAGGGCAGCCGGCCGGCTTCGTCAATCCGAAGCTGTATAAGGCGCCGGGTGCATGCAACGACATCACGCAAGGCAACAACGGCAGCTTTGCGGCGGCCACCGGCTGGGATGCCTGCACGGGCCTCGGCAGTCCCAATGGTCAGAAGGTGGCGGCCGCACTATAGTCTGCAAATTGCTGGGTCCCGATGAATGGCCCCTTGCGCGTCCCTCGGGGGCTCGGAGGCAGTCCGCTTCGGGACACATGATGAAGCATCCTCAGGGAACGCACCCGGAGGATGCTTCGTCGTCGAGGGCCGCTGAAAGGAAGTCCCTGTAGAGACGTCCCGAAGAAAGCGCCCGTCAAAGGGCGACGTATAACCAGGCGTGAACGAACCCATGGAGCGATCATGACGAACACAGAGTCAGCTTCCGTTAGTCCGCAGTCGCCGCACAATTCTTCTGCTTCGACCACCTCGGCGTCCGCCGCCGCGCGCAAAACCGGCGATCAGCCGTTCTTCGATCCGGTCGCCTATGGCAACGGGCCGGACGATTCCGTCACCGAAGTCGCCGAAACCGCGGCGGTGACGCATCACTCGGTGACGCTCGGCGGGCGCAAGATCAACTACACGGCGACGGCGGGTCATCTGGTGATCGTCGACCCGAGCAGTTCGCAGCCGGAAGCCCGGATGTTCTACGTGGCGTTCACGCAGGACCACCAGAAGGAAGAAGCCCGTCCGCTGACGTTCTTCTATAACGGCGGGCCGGGGTCGTCGTCCGTATTCGTGCTGCTGGGCTCGTTCGCGCCGCGCCGCATCAAGACGTCGATGCCGAATTTCACGCCGCCCGCGCCGTACTCGATGGAAGACAATCCGGACAGTCTGCTGGACCGTAGCGACCTCGTGTTCATCAATCCGGTCGGCACCGGCTATTCGGCGGCGATCGCGCCGAAGAAGAACCGCGACTTCTGGGGCGTCGATCAGGACGCGGACTCGATCAAGCAGTTCATCAAGCGTTTTCTGACGAAGAACAACCGCTGGAATTCGCCGAAGTACCTGTTCGGCGAATCCTATGGCACGGCACGCAGTTGCGTGCTGGCGTACCGCTTGCACGAAGACGGCGTGGATCTGAACGGCATCACGCTGCAATCGTCGATTCTCGATTACACGCAATCCGGCAATCCGGTCGGCACGCTGCCCACGGCCGCCGCGGACGCGTGGTACCACAAGAAGCTCGGGCTCGCGCCGCGGCCGACCGATCTCGGCGTGTTCGCCGAGGAAGTCGCGCAATTCGCGCGCACCGATTACCTGGCCGCATTGCGCAAGTTTCCGACCACTGACACGGCGACGGTCGAGAAACTGAGTGAATACACCGGCATCGACAAAACGACGCTGCTCGCGTGGAGCCTGGATATCGCCGCGTATGACAGCCGGGGCAATTCGCTTTTCCTGACCACGCTGCTGAAGTCGCAAGGGCTTGCACTCGGTGAGTACGACGGCCGCGTGACGGCGATCGACACGGGCATTGCGGGCAAGATCGATCCGAACTCCGGCGGCAACGATCCGACCATGACGGCGGTCACCGGCGTCTATACGACGATGTGGAACGTGTATCTGAACGAGCAGTTGAAGTACACGTCGAATTCGTCGTTCACCGACCTGAACGATCAGGCCTTCAAGTATTGGGATTTCGGCCACATCGATCCAACCGGCGCGCAGAAGGGGCTCGACTCGAAGGGCAACATCGTTCTGTACACCGCCGGCGATCTTGCCGCGGTGATGGCGCTCAATCCCGATCTGAAGGTGCTGTCGGCGAACGGTTTCTTCGATTACGTGACGCCGTTCTATCAGACCGTGCTCGATCTGCAGCAGATGCCGCTGCTCAGTCAGCAGGTCCGGCAGAATCTGTCGGCGCGGTTCTATCCGTCGGGGCACATGATTTATCTAGACGGCGGCTCGCGCACCGCGCTAAAGGCGGACCTCGCGCAGATGTATGACGCAACGGTGTCCAATGAGCAGGCGCTTGGACGGATTCGCGCTCTGCAGGCGCGGGTGGCGAAGTCGTAGCGGGACAAAGTGTCGCGTCCGCCGGGGTGAAGCGGTGCGGGGAGTCGGGCAAGACGGCTGCGATCTCGCCCGACGTACCTCACGCAACTACGACGATGCGCTCCCAGCGACCTCCACGACCCGCCCCGGAAGCCTCGCGCGACCCGCCTGCCATGGCGGCGCTTTTGTACATACGTATATTGAATGTGTTTTAATTGGTCTGCGAATTGAACTATTGCGCGCCGCAGCCGGCGCGCCGACGAATGAACGCAGGCCTTACACACACGCGTTTTACTCACTTTTTCGGCCACCCAACCCGCAGTGCGAATGGGGCGACGCCGCCGGCACGCGTGGACCAGCGCGGCTGGACGCGTCCCGTTCGCAAAACTCGGCGCGCGGTGCTTCTGCTGGGCCTCGCCACGACGTTAGCTCTGCGTATCACGCATGCCTACGCGCAGGACAGCGAGATGCTCGATGAACGCGTGACACAGCAATCGATCCGCGAAACGATCTGCCGGCCCGGCTATGCGGACGCCGTCGCGCCGCCTTTCGACGAATGGATGGCGCGCAAGGATCAGATGCTGGCCGAGCGTGGCATCGATACGGACGACGGCGTCGCTTTCGCGCTCGACCGGCGTGTGCCGCTCGTACTCGGCGGTTCGCCGGACGCTCCAGCCAACCTCGATCTTCTGCCGTGGGCGGGCCGCGAGGGCGAACGTCGCAAGGCGCGCGCGGCGGTCATGCTCAAGCGTTGCGTCTGCGAAGGCAAGCTGAGTCTCGCCCAGGCGCAAGCCACGATCGTCGGTAACTGGTCGATGGTTTATTCTGGCTTCGGCCAGACCTCCTGCGACGTGAGCCGGCTCGACGTCGCCGCCGGTGGCGACGACGGGCAGGGCGCCGAACACGACGGCGCGCGCTGAGGCCGCACCTCGACCTCTGCGGCCCAATTGCGTTCGTTGTTCATTCGCGCTATTCAGGCGTGCTGCTTGCCGCTCCCGCAGCCTGCTGTCCTCATTTTTTCGGAGAATCACCATGACCCATTCACGTCTTGCCGCAGTGGCGCTCGCTTTCGGCTGCCTCGCCGGCAGCGCCGCCGCGCTCGCGGCCGAGCCGATCCACTGTGGCAAAGCCGACGCGTTGCAGATTCGCGGCGATGTACCCGCGGCAATCAGCTTCGATGTGTACCGCCAACTGCGGCCGCTGAGCGCGCAGCGCATCGCGTTGTTCCAGGCGGCCGGCGAAGTGAAGCACCTGCCCGATGGCCTGCCCGTTTGTGAGATTGCCGACGACGGTGTCGACGACCCGTCCGCGGTGCTGGTTCAACTGCCGCAGGGCAAGAACGCCTGGTGGGTGAGTGCGGCCAATGTGGAAGCGGCGGACTGATTCCCGCGATCAGTCCGCCTCTCGCGCACGTCCCCCGCAGGATGCCGCGGCCCGTTTTTTGCGGTCGCCGCGTTGGTGCCGAGGCGTCGTCCCGACCCCGCACTGCGTCAAATGAACAGATGTTTTGCTATTTCCGAGTCTGCTTATTCAGGTACAGTGCATTGACGGAGAGTTTCAGTCCGTTTTTTAAGTACCGTGTCGCATCGCCGTGTTTTCGACTATCGACTGTGGCTATCCAGATTGCAGGACGAATTTCGCAGAGGAGATTTAAATGATTGCCTTCTATCTGTCATTGGTCGCCCTGGGCGCCGCCGGTGTTGCAGTGATCCGCGAATTCGCCGCCGCTCAGGCGAAACAGCGCGCTGCGCTGCGCCCCGTGCGCATACGGGACGCGGATCGACATACCGAGCGTCAGGCGCGTCGCGGGTAGGCCGTATGAATCTGATCGTGCGCAACATTGCCCAATCGTGCAGCGAGCAGGAAGTGCGGGAATTCCTCACGCGCGAACTTGGGCACTATGCGAAAAACGTCGAGGTGACCGACGCCGGCACACCCGGCGCGTACGCCACGGTCGAACTTGACGCGAACGTGCCCTATGTCGGCGATGTGATCGCGCGGCAGATTCACGGCAAGCAGTTGGGCGGCCAGACGCTCGAAGCGAGTGCCGACCTGTTCACTGACGAGCCGCCCGCGCAGTAATCCTCCGCGGTTGAACTTTTGAATGCGGCGCGCGGCAGGAACGCGCGCCGGTTCAGGTTGACGCCGCGGTTTCCCGCCGTCACTTCCCCCCGCTTTTATTGCCCACCACCCTGTGCCGGCCAGTCGAACGGCGTGTACGGCAACGCGCGCTTGTGAAGCGTCGCGTCGTAGAATCGCAGGATGATGTCGCGCGCCGCATCGCTGACGGGTTTGCCTTCCAGGAAGTCGTCGATCGTGTCGTAGGGGATGCCGTATGCGTCTTCGTCGGGGCGCAGCGGCCGCAACATTTCGAGGTCGGCGGTCGGCACCTTGTGCGCCAACGCTTCGGGCGCGCCCAGCGCCTTGGCCACCGCCCGCACCCGGCGCTTGCTCAGCCCGGCGAGCGGCAGCACGTCGGCGCCGCCGTCGCCGAACTTGGTGAAGAAGCCCATCACCGACTCGGCTGCGTGGTCCGTGCCGATCACCACGCCGGAGCGCGCGCCGGCCACCGCGTATTGCGCAATCATGCGTTGGCGGGCTTTGATATTGCCGTGCACGAAATCCTGGTGCGATTCGTCATTAAATGGCACGCCGCCTTTATCCAGTGCGGCAAGCATGGCATCGGCCGCGGGTTTGATGTCGATGGTGAGATTTTCCTCCGCACGAATGAAGCGCAATGCCTGTTGCGCGTCGGCTTCATCTTTCTGCTCGCCGTAAGGCAAACGTATTGCGACGAAATGCGCGTCGTAATGATCGGCGCGTAATCGTTCGACTGCGAGTTGTGCAAGGCGACCGGCAGTAGTCGAATCGACGCCGCCGCTAATGCCGAGTACATAAGTTTTCAGGCGGCTGCTGCTCAGGTAGTTCGCCAGAAAAGCGACCCGGCGCTCGATTTCCTGCTCGGCGTCAAACTCGGCAGGGACGTGCAGTTCGGCTGTGATGCCCGCCTGGCGGGCCTTCTTGTCGTCTTGTGTCATGATTTTCCGGGTTCCTTCCGTGCTGACATGGTGTCGGCCATGAACGCTCGCGCGCCAGTAAGATAAATAACGAAACGACGAACGGGCGACCGTGGCACAGTTGCTGCTGCAATGAAGTGATGGATCGGTCTCGGTTTTATCGCTGATTTTGGCTTTAAATCCCTATTGCGTTTATTTCTAAACTGTCGCGCAGCTTGTTAAAGAGGCTCGGCCTATTTCGATTGAATTGAAGAATTGACGGTATCTTCATCGACAAAATGCAATGTGCTGAGTAACATCCTCGTTCCGAGCGCCGCGTGACCCGGCGAGCAGTCAATAATAATCAGGTTTGCCCTAATACGCGATGAACCATCCAGATCGGCCTGGCCAGCCTGTATTGGACCGCCTGACTTTCGCGTCGGTCGTGCATCGGCGTGGTATGCCGCGTGCGGCGCGCACGGGGTTCGCGGCGTGCATCAACCGCGGCACGCCTGCTTCTCAGGTCTTTTCTCACGTCGCTTCTCACGTTATTTCTTACGTGATTTCCCACGTTGTTTCCGTCACGCAAGCCTGCCGGATTCTGACGCGCACATTGGGTGCCGTCGTGTGCGCACTGTCGTGTGTCGCCGCGATGGCTGCGCCGGTTCACGGGACGGTATCGCCAGCGGCACTGACATTGGCCTCGGCGCCGGCACCGATCGAGGCAAACGGTCCGTCACTCGACATCAATGCGGCCGCGCTTGCCGCACCCGATGCCGCCGGCGTCGTCGATCCACGCCGGGCGTTTCTGCTGCGCGACGTGTTCGCGCGTAATGTGACACGCCGCCTGAAGGTGCCTGCCGCCGAGCAGCGCGCTTATGCCGACCGCCTGGAAACAGCGCTCGAAGCGAACACGTTGGGCAATCTGTCGGGCGAGTACGTCGTGCTGGTCGATCGCAACGCCAATATTCAGGCGCTGCTGATCTACTTTCGCGCGGTCCCGGCCGACGCCTGGCAGATGATTGGCGCGTCGCCGGTTGCGACCGGCCGGCCCGGCGAATTCGACCATTTCATCACGCCGCTCGGCGTGTTCGAACATACGCCCGCCAACATGGATTTCCGCTCCGAGGGCACGCAGAACGAAAACCACATCCGTGGCTACGGCAGGCGGGATATGCGGATCTTCGACCTCGGCTGGGCGCAGGGCGAGCGTGGGTGGGGCAAGGGCGGCGTGTCGCAGATGCGCTTCCAGATGCATTCCACCGATCCCGACCGGCTCGAACCGTTGCTCGGAATTCGCCATTCGAAGGGCTGCGTGCGGATGCCCGCGTCGCTCAATGCATTTCTCGACCACTATGGCGTTCTCGATGCCGAATACGCGGCGCTGATCGACTCGGGTAAATCGCTGTGGGTGTTGAAAAGCGACCGGCAGATCACGCCCTGGGCCGGGCGCTACATCGTCGTGGTGGATTCCGCGCGCAAGAGCCGACCGGCGTGGGCCCCCTTGCCAGGGGAGAAGGCGCGCGCCAAAGTGCCGGTGGGCGTGGACACGGCTGACTGAGGCGTGCCGGCGAGTGCTCGACGAGGGGCAAGGCAACGGCGTCTACGCAAGAGCATCGACATAAGTGCCGCCAGCGCAGGAGCACCAGCACCAACCTTCAGCACCGACCCACCAGCCCCAACCCGCCGGCACCGACCCACCGGCACCGACCCACCGGCACCGACCCACCAGCCCCGACCCACCAGCCCCGCCCCCCCCCAGCACAAGGCCCGCCGCCCTAGCGCCCCAACACCCCAAACCACCTTCACGAGCGCGCCAGCAATACTCCCACCAACGCGACGGCAAATCCGGCGATCTGCAACGGCATCAACGTCTCCCCAAAGCCGACAAACCCTTCGAGCGCAGCGAGCGGCGGAGCGAGGAACATCAGCGCGGTGGCGCGTGCCGCGTCGCCGCGTCTGACCATCCACACCAGCAAGGTGACGCTGATGCCCGAGAGCATCACGATGCCCCAAGCCAGAGAGACCCATAAGGTGGTCGACGCAATCCAGCGATGCTCGCCGAGCGCGAGCGCCAGCATCACCGCGACGAACGCTGCGCCGAGATTCTGCACCGCGCTCGCGCTGCGAATATCGGCCTTTGCCAGCGAGGTTTTCTGAAACAGCGTGCCCGCCGTGATCGCGGCGACCGCAACGATCGAGATGAATACGACGAGCCACCCAGGCGCATTGCCATGCGTTGGCGGCGTGGCCGATGCGAGCTTCGGTTCGAGCACCAGCACGACGCCGGCGAGCCCCAGCGCCATGCCGCTCCAGCCGCGCCGCGACAGCCGCTCGCCGAACAGCGGCGCCGCGACGGCGGCCGTCGCGAGCGGCTGCAGCGCACCGAGCAAGGCCATCACGCCGGCGCTCAGACCTTGCGCGACAGCCCAATAACCGGCGCCGAGATAGACGCCTTGCAGCAGTGCGCCCGCTGCCAGATGCTTGCCGAAGTCGCGGCCGGTCGGCCATGCCGCGCGCGCGAGCACGGCGGCGAGCGCGAAGATCAGCGCGGTGCCGCCGAAGCGCGCGAGCAGAAAGAGATTGGGGTCGGCATACGGCGTGATCGCGCGGGCGACCACGAAACCGGTCGACCACAGCACGACGAACACAGCGGCAATGAAGGAAGCGAGCATGGCAACGGCTAGGGGGAAAAGCCGTCATCTTGTCGGCAAACGGACGGCGTGTCTTGTTCGAAGCTGCAATCGGTTCGGGCGATCCGGCCGCGTGTTGCACGTCTCACGCGGATGTCGCGTCTCGGCCTCATCACCACATCAGCAGGATCGTTCCGGCGCCGAGCGCTCCGCCGCACAGCACGCACGCCCACAGCAGCACTCGCGTGTGCCGGTATTCGCGCCCGATATCCGCGATCAGCTGCGCGTTCTGCTGCGGCGTGCGCGCGCGGGCATGCTCATGCTGAAGATAGCGGACCGCCAGTTGCGGCATGCGCGGCAGCATATGCGCGAGATGCGGCAGTTCGCGCGAGATGCGCTTGATCCAGCCGCGATGATCGACGTCGCGCCGCGCGATGTCCGCGATCACGCCGCGCGTGATATTCCACGTATCGACACCGGGATGCAACGCGCGCGCCAGCATCTCCGCCTGATGGAACGAGCGCTGCGCGGTGGCGAGGCGCGCGGGCACCGCGCCGGCGAACGGCTGCACCGCATGCAGCAGATAATGAAACAGCGAACCCGCCGAACGGTCTTCCGGCGCCGCCGCGAAGTGCGCTTCGGCGCGCGTGCGCAGCTCGGCTTCGAGCATTTCCGCGCGCGTATCGGGCGGCACGTGTCCGGCATCGCGGTGCAGGTCGGCGAGGCGGCCGTAGTCCTGCGCGAACAGTGCGCTCGCGCCGTGCACGAAGAACTCGCGCTCGCCGGTGGAGAGGGTCGACATGATCGAAAACTCCGCCAGCACGAGGCGGCCCAGCGTGTCCGGCTCGATGCTCACGCGCACGCGGCGCGCATCGAGCGTGGCGTGAAAGAAGCCATGCTCGAACGCCTGCTCGGACACGACTTCAACAATATGCGCGGCGAGCGGCGCGAGCTTGATGTGATGCGCGTGCAGGCCCGGCAGGTCGCTCGTCGTCAAGGTGCTGATGCGCTGCATCGTCAGCGTGTGCGCGGTGCACAGTTCCCAGATCACGTCCGGCACGACGATGCGCTTGTCGCCGTCGAAATGATGGCCGGTCTGGCTCAGGTTGGCGGCTTCGGCGCGCAGATCGAAGCGGCGCAGGATGTCGTCGGTGAAGCTTTGCGCAAGCACGCGCAATTTCAGGCGGCGCGCCGTGCCGGAGAGCTTTTCGAGCCAGCGCGCGACCCAGCGCAGCAGCGCGAGTTCGTCGCCGATTTGTTGCAACTGATCGGCGCGCACCAGTTTGATCGCCACTTCGCGATGACCTTTCACCGGCACGACGAGCCGCGCCAGATGCGTTTGCTCGGCAAAGCCGAGGCGCATCGGCGTGAGGTCGACCGCGCTGAAGAGCGTGGCGAGCGGCTGACCGAACGCGCGCGCCAGCGCCTCGGCGGATTCGTGGGGCGGCAGCGGGGTTTCCAGATGATCGATCGCGTCGATTGCGTCATGCAGGGTTGCGCCCGCGAGTTCGGGCCGTTCGGCGAGCGTTTGCGCGAACCGGCTCGCGAGCGGCCCGAGCGCGGGCAGCACGTTGTGCAGGCTTTGGCCGCTGCGTCCCGACGCGTGCACGCGGCCGACCAGCTGGATCATCCAGTGCAGTTTGTGTTCGGGCGGCGCGGCGAGCCAGATCAGCCGCGCGCCGTAACGCAACGCATGGAACAGCAGAAGTAGACGGCGAAACAGTGGCGGCATCGGTAGTTCGGTTGACGGACCAGCGGTATCGGCAGGCATCGGCCTGACGCCGGCGCGCGGCCGGGGCACCAAGGTTAGCAGGTAAGTCGCGGATGAGCGCGCCTGCAGACGCATCGTCGCGCATCGCGTACTACAATACGCCGGCCTTCTCCAACCGTGGCGAAACCTCAAGCGTGCCGGCTTGCCGGCCTTCCATAGATGCTCGCAGAACAACGTCACCAATACATCCTGGCGCAAGTCGCCAAAACCGGCGCGCTCTCGGTCGCCGAGCTGGTGCGCGAACTGAACGTGTCGCGCGAGACCATCCGCCGCGATCTGAATGCGCTGGCCGGGCGCGGCCTGCTGGTCACGACACACGGCGGCGCATTGTCGAGCGACCGGCGCGAGCCCGACCTCGACACGCGCGAAGCCGCCAACGCGGGGGCGAAGCGGGCGATCGGCGAGCGTGCGGCCGAGTTCGTGCCGGATGGCGCATCGCTGATCATCGATTCGGGCAGCACCACGCAGGCGGTGGCGCGTGCGCTGCTCGACCGGCATCGGCTGGTGGTCTATACGAACGACTGGCGCATCGCGCTGCTGCTCGGTCGGCGCAACGAGAACCGCGTCACGCTGCTCGGCGGCGAACTGTCGGATATCGAAGACGCCACCTTCGGGCTCGACACGGTCCACCAGCTCACGCAATACCACGCGGACTTCGCGTTCATCGGCGCGGGCGGGATTTCACCGGACGGCTATCTGAGCGACTACAGCCGCATGGCCGCCGAGGTGCGCAGCCGCATGATCGCCGCCGCCGACATGGTGGTGATCGTCGCCGACCATTCGAAGTTCGGCCGCGTGACGCCGGTGCGGATCAACGGTATCGAATCGGCGCGCTATCTGGTGACCGAGCTCGCGCCCGAGCGTGCGCTCGGCAAGGCGATTACCGCGCATGGGCCGGAAATTCTGATTGCCTGAAGGCGTCGGAGTGGGACGGTGCTGTTGTCATGCGGATGCGGGATTGCTTTGGCTCCTTGCGCCAAGCGCCTCGTCGATATGAACCCTCACTCGCTGCAAGATCCCCAGCGGGCGGGCACAATACGCGCCGTCGTCCAGAACCAGCGCACAGCCAGGGCGAGGCGCGAGTCAATCGCAGCCGTTCCGGGCGCGCCAATGCCGCTGCGTTTGAAGCAGGATGCATACAGCGTCATTTTCACCGTGTACGATTTCGCGAGCCCGCCACAGAGGCGCCGAAGCATGCGATCGAACGCGGCGTCCGACGAACCAGGCTGGGGCCATGCCGCTTCTTCGCGCGTCCGCGAAGAAGCGCCGCGCGGCTCTTCGATGCTCGACCCGATCGCGCGGTGTTCAAAGGCAGAGCAAAGCCTCCTTCGACCTCGACCGTTCGCCGCGTCAGCAAGGGTAACGGCCGCGGCGCTTGGACTTTATTGGCGAATTGTGTCGTTTTTTGGAATTCACCACAATAGTCATGGCGTTGTCATTGAAACCTGTGATTCTTGCCGTGCCCGTTCAGGCATGGCCGGCAGCGCGAGTGTCGTAGGTGGGCTCGTAGGTGGGCTGTAAGGCAGGCTGGGGAAGAAGCGGCAAAGTTGTCGGCAATCTGCAATCGTCGCAGACCGGCACGACAACTGGTCGCGGGCAACACGCAAGCGGCACGGCGCGCGGCGCCGTTCAATCACAACAGGTATCGGGACTTCCCGACCGTCTGGTTCTTTGCCTTTCGGAGAAAAGCGACATGACAAAAACGAATTCCCTTCACGCGAGCGCCGGCCTCGTTCGCAAACTGCTGCCGGCGCTGGTCGCCGCGGCGGCATTCGGCGGCGCGGCCATGCAGGCGCACGCAGCCGGCGCCGTGGTGCTGTACACCGCCGACGGCCTGGAAAACCTCTACAAGGACGTGCTGCCGGCCTTCGAAAAGAAGGAAGGCGTGAGGGTCAACATCGTCACGGCGGGCAGTGGTGAAGTGGTGAACCGCGCGACCATCGAAAAGGATCAGCCGAAGGCCGACGTGCTCGTCACGCTGCCGCCGTTCATCCAGCAAGCCGATCAAGCCGGCCTGCTGCAGGCTTACCAGAGCGCCAACTACAAGAATGTGCCCGCGATCGCCAAGGCGTCGAACGGGGCGTGGGCGACTTTCGTGAACAACTACTTCTCGTTCGCGATCAACCCCGAGGTCACGAAGAACCAGCCGAAGACCTTCGCCGATCTGCTGCACCCGGATTACAGCGGCAAGGTCGCGTACTCGAACCCGGCCACGGCGGGCGACGGCATGGCGGTGATCATCCTGACCACGTCGCTGATGGGTGAAGACAAGGCGTTCGATTATCTGAAGAAGCTCGAGCAGAGCGCCAAGTTCCACACCAAGGGCACCGGCTACCTCGACGTGCTGCTCTCGCGCAACGAAATTGCCGTTGCCAACGGCGACCTGCAGATGGATCTGGACGACGCGGCCAACGGCGGCCTGTCGCTCAAGCCGGTGTTCCTTGCCGCCGCGCCCGGCGGCCAGCCGACTACCTTTCAGCTGCCGTACGCGATCGGCCTGATCAAGAACGGTCCGAACCAGGACGCAGGCAAGAAGCTGGTCGACTATCTGATGTCGACGGAAGTGCAGGCCAAGGTGCCGGACATCTTCGGCATTCCGGGCCGCACCGACGTGCCGCTCGCCGGCAAGAACGGCGAAACCGTCAAGCAGGCCATTTCTGGCGTGAAGCTGATTCCGGTGGACTGGAACCAGGTGATGGCGAAGAAGGCCGACTGGACGGCACGCTGGAAGAACGAGGTGATCGGTTCGTCGGGCAAGCAGATCGAAGTGGTCAAGCCGAAGTAAGCCGTCGGACCCGGCGGTTTGCACGTCATGGAGTGACGTCACGCAGCGATGCAAGCTGCGTGACGTAAAGAGTCAGGCGGCGCCTTGCAGGAAAAAACGCGAGGTGCCGCGTCAGCATCAATCTTGTTGGAGGATCAACCCGGTGAATACGGCCAGTCTTGCTCACCCCGGCGCGCTCGACGCCTCACCGGACGCGCTCGATGCCGCCCATTCGGACGCGCCGGGCGGCGTGCAGATCGATCATCTGACGGTGCGCTTCGGGTCGCGCACGGTGCTCGACGATCTGTCGTTGACCATCCAGCGCGGCGAACTGCTTACCGTGCTCGGCCGCAGCGGTTGCGGCAAGACGACGTTGCTGCGTTTCATCGCCGGGTTCATCGAAGCGGACGGCCTCGCCGGCACGCTGACCGTGGCCGGTCAGGATCTCACGCACGTGCCGCCGCATAAGCGCAATCTCGGCTTGCTGTTTCAGAGTTATGCGCTGTTCCCGCATCTGTCGGTGTTCGATAACGTGGCCTTCGGGTTGCGCGCGCGCCGCACGCCGGCGCGCGACATCGCGCGGCGCGTCGCCGACGCGTTGAAGCTCGTGCAACTGGGCGATGCCGGCCACGTGATGCCCGCGCAACTGTCGGGCGGCATGCAGCAGCGGGTGGCGCTCGCTCGCGCGCTCGTGATCGAGCCCGACGTGCTGCTGCTCGACGAACCCCTGTCCGCACTCGACGCCAATCTGCGCGCGTCGGTGCGCTCCGAACTCAAGTCGCTGCATGAGCGTTTGCCGAATCTGACGATCGTCTGCGTGACGCACGATCAGGACGACGCGCTGGTGCTATCCGACCGCACGCTGCTGATGCGCGACGGCCGCATCGCGCAACTGGGCACGCCGCAGCAGCTGTACGACACACCGGCCGATGGTTTCGTCGCGCGTTATCTGGGCGCGGCCAATCTGTTGCCGCCGCAGATCGCGTTCGGCATGGACGACGTGCGCCATAACGTGCGCGACCGCGTCGCATGTTTGCGTCCCGAGGCGCTGCGCATCGTGCCGCTCGGCGAGGGGCAGTTGCATGGCGCGATCGCATCGGTCGAATGGTACGGCGCGGTGCTGTCGGTCTCGGTCGTGCTCGACGCGTTGCCCAACGAGCCGGTGCTCGTCACCATGCAGCGCGGCCACGGCATGATGCCGGAGAAGGGCGCGCGTGTTTCCCTGCGTTACGAGGCTGACGATGTCGTCCTTATCAACCCCTGATACGTCCGCTGCGCTCGGCGCGTCTGAGGCCGACGCTGCCGCCGCCGCGCGCCGCAGCGCCAGCGCTGCCGCGCATACGGCCGCGGTGAAGCGGCGCGAGCGCGCGGCGCAATGGCATCTGCTTTTCATCGCAGTAGTCGTGCTCGGACCGCTGGTCATCTATCCGCTCGTGCGGCTGGTGATGCTCAGCCTGACCGGCGCGCACGGTCCGAGTGTGCAGGCTTACGCCAGCTTCTTCGGCAACCCCGAAACGCGCGGCGTGATCGGCACGACGCTGTGGATCCTGTTCGCGAGCGCGGGTCTCGCGTCGCTGCTCGGCGTGGCGATCGCGTCGATCCTGTTCTTCAAGCCGTTCCCCGGCGCGCGGCTGATCACCCGTTTTCTCGAACTGTTCGTCGCGTTCCCGTCGTTTCTGGTCGCCTTCACGCTGATCTTTCTGTACGGCTCGCAGGGCTCGGTCAGCATCGGCTTGCAGCGGCTCTTCAATCTGCAGGCGCCGCCGCTCGACTTCCTGTTCGGCATCGGCGGCGTGATTCTCGCGGAAGTGGTGTTCTAC
This sequence comes from Paraburkholderia strydomiana, assembly GCF_046030495.1. GTDB lineage: Bacteria > Pseudomonadota > Gammaproteobacteria > Burkholderiales > Burkholderiaceae > Paraburkholderia > Paraburkholderia strydomiana_A. Next base: position 3,440 of record NZ_JAQQCJ010000006.1, on the reverse strand, counting down.
GCGCCGTTCGTCGTGCGTCCGACGCTCGCCTCGTTCGCGATGCTCGACCGGCGTCTGATCGAAGCCGCCCGCAGCCTCGGCGCGAACGGCCTGATGGTCGCGTTCAAGGTGATCCTGCCGCTCGCGTGGCCGGGCATCGCGGCGGGCACGATCCTCTGTTTCCTGCTGACACTGAATGAGTTCGGCATTCTGCTCGTGCTCGGCAGCGCGCATCTGATCACGCTGCCGGTGGCGATCTACAGCGCCGCTACCGTCGACCTCGATCTGCCGACCGCCGCCGCCGGCGCGGTCGTGATGCTGATGATGTCTTTGTCTCTATATGCGTTGTATCGCCAGGTCAATCGTCGCAAGGCGAAAGGAGCGGGCCATGGCCGTTGAACTCGACCCGACCGTGTTGCCGGTCATGCACAAGAAGGCGCGGCCGGTGCGCCACAGTCTGCTGGTGCGCATGCTCGGCGGCCTGTTTCTCGGCTTCGCCGCGCTGCTGTGCTTCTGGCTATTTGTGCTGCCGGTGCTGGTGGTCGCGCTGTCGAGCGTGGCCGCGCACTGGTCCGGTACGATCCTGCCCGACGGTTTCAGCATGCGCTGGTTCGAGCGTCTCGGTTCGAGCGACTTCGACGCGCTGACGACCAGCCTCGAAGTCGGCATGGGCGTCGCGGTGCTCGGCACGATCCTCGGCCTGTGGCTCGCGCTCGCACTCGAAGGACGCGACCGGCGGGGGCTCGGCGCCATCGTCGACACCATCGCGATGATGCCCAACGGCGTGCCGAGCGTGGTGCTCGGTCTCGCCGTGCTGATCGCCTATCACAAGCGGCCGGTGGATCTGTCGAGCTCGGCGGCGATCGTCGTGTTCGTGCAGCTCGCGCTGGTGCTGCCGTTCTGCTACCGCTGCGCGGCCGCTGCGTTGCGCCCGGAGCTGACGGTGCTGCGCGAAGCGGCGGCGAGCCTCGGTGCGCCGCCGTCGATGGTGTTGCGCCGCGTGGTGCTGCCGCAACTGGTGCCGGCGATCCGCGCGAGTCTCGCGCTCGGTTTCGCGCTCTCGCTCGGCGAACTCGGCGCCACGCTCACCGTGTATCCGCCGGGTTTCGCGACGGTGCCGATCGTCGTCGTCGGGCAGGTGGAGCGCGGCTATTACCTGCCGGCTTCCGCGCTGTCGCTGATTCTGCTGCTGGTCTCGCTGGCCGCGCTGGTGTTGATCGCCGCGCGCGTCCCGCGTCGTCGGGCGGACTGACGCCCGCTCCATGCCTGGGTGGTGCGCCGTGGCGGCGCGTCGGCATCTATCGATCGATGTGGCAAAATTTGTCGAAATGACCGAATATATGCGAACGGTTTCCGCCGATCCGATCGAAGTGGTGCGTAGGCACTCGCTGACCACCCTGGTGCGCGACGAGATCGAGCGGCACATCGTCGAAGGCCTGCTTGCGCCCGGCGACAAGCTCAACGAAGCCGATTGGGCTGCGCGTCTGCGGGTGTCGCGCGGGCCGGTGCGCGAGGCGTTTCGCGCGCTGGAGCAGGCCGGCCTCGTGCGCATCGAGAAGAACCGTGGCGTGTTCGTGCGCACGGTGTCGCTGGCGGAAGCGGGAGAGATCTACGCGGTGCGCGCGGTGCTCGAAGAAGCCGCGTGCCGGATGCTGGCTGCGAGCATCGACGCGGGCCAGCTCGCGGGGTTGCGTGACTGGCTCGACGCGATGCGCGCCGCAGCCGACGCGCGCGATCACGAAGCGTACACGCGCGCGAACATGGCGTTTCACGACGCGCTCGTGGCGGCGTCGGGGAACCTGAAGTTGTATGAGACGTATCGCAGGCTGGTGAGCGAGTTGAGCCTCTTTCGTCGCGCCACGCTGGCGGTGCATGCCGGCGCAATGGAGCGCTCGCTGGCCGAGCATCGCACGATTCTGACGGCGCTCGCGTCGCGTGACGCCGAGCTTGCCGCGACGCTGATGCGCGCGCATGTGAACGGTGGTTTGCAGCGTGCGCATGCGGCGTGCGAGATGGCCGGTAGAGCGGCGAGTAAAGCGGTTGCCGCAGCACCGGCGAAATTGCCGCCCGCTCCGCTTCTGAACAATTGAAAGACTGATTGCTCAGGTGCGGCTGCAACGGATGACGACAGCACGCGTGCCGCGCACGCATGGAAGGCAACGATGGCAAGCTCTGGCGAACGCACGATCGAAGTCGACGGCCGCCGCTACCGGCTGCCTTTGCAAGCGACGGTCGTGGTGCGCGTCGACGGCTGCGAGTTCGCTTATCTCGACGCCGCGGTCGTGGCCGGCGTCGCGCCGTCCATCGGCAAGATGCTCGCAGGCGGCGCGGCCTTCAAGGGCGACTGTGTGATCCCGTCGTTCACCGACCCGAACCACCTGTCGATCGTGTGTGGCGTGCCGCCGTCGGTGCACGGCATCTGCGGTAATGACTTCTGGGACCCGCAGGCGAACGGCGGCGCGGGCGCGACGGTGATGATGAACGACCTCGCTACCTGCGCGCGGGCACGTTGCTCGCCATCGCCGTTGCCGTTGCCGTCGCCGAGGCGGGCGCCGCGGTGGCCGTGGACACCACGAAGGACAAGGTGCGCGGCCTGCTCGGCTGGCAACTGAACGGTATTTGCTTCTCGGCGGTCACGCGCCTCATCAACGAATTGCGCGTGGGGACGCTCAACGTTGGGGGAAGTGCCGGCTATCGGATCGAGCTCACGCCGTTCGGCGGCATAAAGGCCTTAGGGCTTGGCTACAAGGAAGGCGTTCAGGAAGCGATGAAGAGCTTCGCCAATCTGAAGACCCTTTCATTACCTTAGGAGTGAGAGCGTGGCATTGAGTTTGAACGACATCCGTTCGCTGTTCGAGCGGTACGGAAATCTGGCCTATAGCGGCGAACCGGTGACGCAACTCGAGCATGCGTTGCAGAGCGGTGCACTGGCCGAGGGGGAGGGCGCCACCGACGAGCTGGTCGCCGCCGCATTTTTGCACGACCTCGGGCATCTGCTCAATCTGCAAGGCGATACGCCGACCGAACGGGGCATCGACGATCTGCATCAGTATTTCGCGCTGCCGTTCTTGCGGCCGGTGCTGCCGGATGCGGTGCTGGAGCCGATCCGCTTGCACGTCGACGCGAAGCGCTGCCTGTGCGCGATCGACGAGACGTATTTTGGGCAGCTCTCCGCCGATTCGGTTCGGAGTCTGGAATTGCAGGGCGGCATCTTCAGCACGGAGGAAACCGAGGCGTTTCTACGGAAGCCCTATGCGGAAGATGCGCTGCGTTTGCGGAAATGGGACGACCGCGCGAAAGAACAGAGTCGCGCGACGCCGGGTATCGATCATTATCTGGATGTGGTCGAGCGGGCGATGCGCAAACATGTAGATGCGTGAGTCGGTGTTTCTGCCCGCGCTCGATTCGTCGCTGATGTCGCTGTCTTCGCACCGATTCAGATGCAGTCCAGGCTTGTCAAA
>NZ_JAQQCJ010000005.1:0-306168 GCF_046030495.1 Paraburkholderia strydomiana | reverse complement strand
TGCCCGAGCCTCCGCCATGGCCGCCGTTGCCGGAACCACCGCCGCCCGCGCCGCCGTTACCGCCATTGCCGGAACCGCCGTTGCCCGAGCCTCCGCCATGGCCTCCGCTGCCGGAGCCACCGCCACCCGCGCCGCCGTTACCGCCATTGCCGGGACCGCCGTTGCCCGAGCCTCCGCCATGGCCTCCGCTGCCGGAGCCACCGCCACCCGCGCCGCCGTTACCGCCATTGCCGGGACCGCCGTTGCCCGAGCCTCCGCCATGGCCGCCTCCGCTGCCGGGACCGCCGTTACTCGACCCACCACTATGGCCGCCATTGCCGGGACCACCATTACCCGGCCCGTTGCCATCACCGTGACCACCGTCGCCATGACCCGTGCCGCCATTACCTCCATCACCATGGCCGCCGTTTCCTTGGCCGCCATCGCCGTGACCTGTGCCGCCATGGCCACCGTCGCCGTGACCACCATCGCCGTGACCACCATCGCCGTGGCCGCCGTCACCATGTCCACCGTCACCGTGACCTGTGCCGCCATGGCCACCATCGCCTTGACCGCCGTCTCCATGACCGCCGTCACCGTGACCTGTGCCGCCATGACCACCATCGCCTTGACCGCCGTCTCCATGACCGCCGTCACCGTCACCTGTGCCGCCATGGCCACCATCGCCTTGACCGCCATCTCCATGACCGCCGTCACCGTGACCTGTGCCGCCGTGACCACCATCGCCATGGCCGCCATCGCCGTGACCTGTGCCGCCATGGCCACCATCGCCGTGGCCGCCGTCACCATCGCCACCATGCCCATGACCACCGTCGCCATGGCCACCATCACCATCGCCGCCATGTCCATGACCACCGTCACCATCGCCACCATGCCCATGACCACCATCGCCATGACCACCATCACCATCGCCACCATGCCCATGACCACCATCGCCATGACCACCGTCACCATCGCCACCATGCCCATGACCACCATCGCCATCGCCGCCATGCCCATGACCACCATCGCCATCGCCGCCATGCCCATGACCACCATCGCCATCGCCGCCATGCCCATGACCACCGTCACCATCGCCGCCATGTCCATGACCACCATCGCCATGGCCACCATCACCATCGCCGCCATGCCCATGACCACCATGCCCATGACCGTGACCACCATCTCCATGGCCACCATCACCGCCGTCACCGCCGTCACCACCACCACCGTCCCCGCCACCACCGCCCCCCGGCCCGCTACCACCCGAGCCGCCATCCCCCGCCCCGCCCTTCCCGCCGCCACTGCCGCTGCCATTACCGCCGCTACTGCCACTACCATTCCCGCCCGTGCTCCCCGAACCAGTCCCGCCTGACCCAGAGTTGGTCACACCGTTTCCGCCGCTATTGCCCGAGCCAGTCGACGGAGCCCCGCCGCCGCTTTGCGAACCCGTGGTTGATCCGATGTTCGCCGCCGCAAGGCCGCCGCGCCCTGGCGCGAACAAGCCATCGCCCTGCACCGCGCAACCAGGCCCCCCTCCGGCCGGACAACCCATCGCCGACGCCTGCGCCACGACCAGCCCCGCAGAACTGGTCGACGGATCCGCCGACCCCGCCGGATTCGTTTGCGCTCCTGCCATCGCCGCATACAGACTCACCGCGACTGCCAACACCGCCCGCCGCGTTCCCAATGTCCGCGCGTCCCCGTTCTGTTTTTTCATTTCATTCTCCTAACTATCAACCTAGAGTGACCGGCCAGATAACGAACGAATCTCTGCTCACTGTTAAAAACGAAAATTCAAAGCCCAGTCGACGCTGCCGCGGGCGATGCAAAAGCGCATCGTGCGTGGCACCTCTCCCGCGAAAAATCCCGGTCCGATTTGGCGTGATCCGAGAGAAGAGACTGGCTGCGCGCGAACTTCGTCGTTAGAACGGCACAGCATGGCCTGATGGACGTTGAAGTTATGCGGAGCCACTTACGGCGACCGTGCGCTAGACCACGCAATGCGATATCGCAGATCTACTGCCCGCTAGCGGCATGGGTAGAACCGTCAGAAATAGTCAATTCGAGAGCTTCTTAAAGCGCGGACTTTTTTATATTTAGATACGCAGTCCAAACTATTGTTTCGCAAGCCATGCGTCTCACTTCCCCGCTCGAATCGAATAATCATCAACCGAATCCAACGCGATTTTCATCAACCAACCAGGGTTAAAACGTACGCCGCAGATCTTTCTGCGTGTTCATCCGCACACAAGCGAGCCGCTGCCGAAACCGGGTGAGCGCAATCCCACAGACAGGATCGAAGAAAGTGCTGCGCGCACTCACTGTTCAACCTCGACCCGGCACCACAACCCATCACTGCCAAAGCTCGAAAAACCCGGCAAAAAACAGCGCTTCCCAGAAGCCCTTCACCAACCTGCCACGACCTTTCAACCGCAGACGGGCACTTCGTGCGCTATCCCACACAGCGAGCCAATCCCCAACTCAGGTGACAATACGAACCTCGCAACTTCATCGACAACAGGAAAAACAGATGCTTCTATCCGATCAATGGGTGCTGGTGACGGGCGGCGCCCGCGGACTCGGCGCGGCGATCACGCGAGCGTTGGTGCGCGAAGGCGCGGGCGTGATCGTGAACTACCGCAAGAGCGAAACGCTGGCGCACGCGCTGAGAGAGGAACTGGGCGAGCGCGTGCTGCCGCTGCAGGCGGACATCACCGATACCGCCGCAGTCGCGCGTCTGTTCGAAGAGGCGCAAGCGCAAACCGGTCAGGCCATCGTCTCGGTCGTGAACAACGCGCTGGCCGACTTCCAGTTCGACGGCGACGGACGCCCCTCGATCGACTCCATCGACTGGCCGCGTTTCCAGCAGCAACTCGACGGCTCGCTCAAAGGCGCACTCAACACGATGCAGGCGGCCGCGGCCGGCATGCGCTCGCGCGGGTTCGGGCGCATCGTCAACGTCGGCACCAATCTGTTTCAGAATCCCGTGGTTCCGTATCACGACTACACGGCGGCCAAAGCCGCACTGCTGTCGCTCACGCGCACCGCCGCGCACGATCTCGGTCCCGACGGCATCACGGTGAACATGGTGTCGGGCGGTCTGCTGCGCACCACCGACGCGAGCGCGGCCACCCCGGAATTCGTTTTCGACCTGATCGCGAATTCAACGCCGCTGCGGCGCGTCACGACGCCCGAGGAATTCGCCGACGCAGTGCTGTTCTTCCTGTCGCCCTGGGCGCGTGCGGTGACGGGCCAGAATCTGATCGTCGACGGCGGCCTCGTGAAGGGCTGATTCTCCAGCGCGGCTGGCCCGCATGCACGCACGTCAGGCCTGGCCAAAAGTGTCGCTGCGCAGCCACCTGCGCGGCGCAATCCAACACTTCGCCGCGCGATCTTTTCCCGAAGTATTTCCACCATCCGTGGCTCAGGGCCGGCTCATCGTCGCCTGCGTGGCTCACGGACGCTTATCGCGCGAGCGCTTGCGCGAGATCGCCGGCAAGCGCGGGTTTACCTTTGTTTGATTTAGCCAAACTGCCCCGTTTACTGGACCCAAGCAAAGCTCTCAATCAGCTTTCTGTTTTGGCGTTCCGTTTGCTTTGGTCATCCGAATAGCGATGAGGGAAACGCCGTTCACTCTCCAATGAGGCAAGTCATGGTTAACGTGTCCAGCAGCGCTACCGACGAATTGAAATCCGCGATCCGAGGCCAGCTCCTGCTGCCTGGCGATGCGAGCTACGATCAGGCACGCAGTATCTGGAATGCGATGATCGACCGGCGTCCGGCGCTGATCCTGCGTTGCGCGGGCGCCGCCGACGTGCGCTACGGCGTCGCGTTCGCGCGCGACAACAACCTGCCGCTGGCGATTCGCGGCGGCGGTCACAACATCGGCGGCAGCGCGCTTTGCGACGATGGTCTCGTGCTCGATCTGTCGTCGATGAAGTCGGTGCGTATCGACCCGGAGGCGCGGCGCGCGTATGTCGAACCAGGCGCGACACTGCACGACTTCGACCATGAAGCCCAGGCCTTCGGGCTCGCGACACCGCTCGGCATCAACTCGACCACCGGCGTCGCGGGCTTGACGCTCGGCGGCGGCTTCGGCTGGCTGAGCCGCAAATACGGCATGACGGTCGACAACCTGGTGGCGGCGGACGTCGTCACCGCCAACGGCGAACTGGTCCACGCCAGCGCGGATTCGCACGAAGACCTGTTCTGGGCGATACGCGGCGGCGGCGGCAATTTCGGCGTCGTCACGTCATTCGAATTCCAGTTGCATCCGATCGGACCGCTTGTATATGGCGGCCTCGTCGTGCTGCCGATCGCGCAGGCGAAAGACGCGCTCGTCAAGTACCGCGCCGCGCACGCCGGCATGCCGGAGGACCTCAGCGTGTGGGCGGTGTTGCGGCTTGCGCCGCCGCTGCCGTTCCTGCCGCCGGAAGTCCACGGCACGCCGGTGATCGTGTTCGCGATGTGCTACAGCGGGCCGGTCGACAACGGGCCCGCCGTGGTGGAAGCCGTACGCGGCTTCGGGACGCCGGTCGGCGAACATCTCGGCCCGATGCCGTACACGATGTGGCAGCAGGCGTTCGATCCGCTGCTCACGCCGGGTGCGCGCAATTACTGGAAGTCGCACAATCTCGGCGGCATCGACGATGGCCTCATCGACGCGCTGCTCAGTGCGATCGGCAACCTGCCGTCGCCGCAGTGCGAGATTTTCTTCGGCCAGATCGGCGCGCAGACGCAGCGCGTGCCGGTTGCGGCCACCGCCTACCCGAGCCGCGATACGCAGTACGCGATGAACGTCCACGGCCGCTGGGACGATGCCGCCGACGACGAGCGCTGCATCGCCTGGTCGCGTGCATTCTTCGAAGCCGCCGCGCCGTTCTCGCTCGGCAGCGTGTACGTCAACTTCATGACGCAGGAAGAAGGCGGCCGCGTCGCCGAAGCCTACGGGCCGAACTACGAACGGCTCGTCGCGGTAAAAAGCCGCTACGACCCGCACAATCTTTTCCGCCACAACCAGAACATTCGACCGGCGGCCTGACAGAAGACGGCGCGGCAAGCGACGCACGACCTCGCCGATTCCTCACCACCTCCCGATCCAACTCCGCCGACCCTGCGCAGATGCGCGGGGTCGGGTACGCTGTTTGCTAATTCGCAACCGACGTACGGGCGTGCTGCCAGCGGGGCAAAGGCATCATGGCTCCGGATACGCACGGGAAGCGAACCGGCACCCGCCCTCCCGTCCCTCCATAACGTAAAAGGACAATACCGACATGCGCAGACGACAATTCATCCTCACCGGCAGCGCTGCTCTGGCCTCCGCTGGCCTCAGCCTCGCCGGTTGCACGACGACTTCGCCGTCCTCCAGTGCTTCGCCTTCGGCCAATGCCGGCAGGCGCGATACGATCAACGCGGGTGTCGACGCGACACTGGCGCGCCTCTACGAAAACGTCAACGGTTCGCGCGAGCTGGTCGCGAAGGCGCGCGGCGTGCTGGTGTTCCCGTCCGTCATCTCGGCGGGCTTCTGGGTCGGCGGACAATACGGGGAAGGCGCTTTGCGGGTGAACGGCCAGACGACGGGCTTCTATAGCACCGTCGCGGGATCGTTCGGTTTGCAGATCGGCGCGCAGTCGAAGGCGCTCATCTTCCTGTTCATGACGCAGGAAGCGCTGGACACATTCCTCCACAGCCAGGGATGGGCGGCCGGCGCGGATGCCACCGTCGCGGTGCTGAAAGTCGGCGCGAACGGCGCGGTCGACACGTCCACCGCCACCAGCCCGGTCGAAGCGTTCGTGCTGACGAACGGCGGCCTGATGGCCGGCGTGTCGGTCGAAGGGACCAAGGTGTCGCGTCTGATCATCTGAGCGCCCGCCTCTCGTCACGCCGCCGCTCGCCGGTTGCGTGACGTCGGCATCAAGTCAGGTCGCGGTGTTCCTTGCGGTCGCGACCTTGCCCGCCTCACCGGTCACATCAACCGTCCTGCTGTAAAATCCACACCTTTCGCCAATTTGCGATTCTCTCCGGTCAGGGCTGAACGCCTGGCCGCCGGACGCAACTTGCGCCGCGCCACGTGCCTCGCCACGTACGCCGCTTGCCCACGCGCTCCCGCGCTCCCCACCTCGTTGACAATGAACACCGCAAGTCCCACTCACGGTCGGCCCGCCGCGCTGCCCGGCATCAGAAGCAATGTGCTCGCAGGCCTGACCTCGTCGTTCGCGCTGGTGCCGGAATGCATCGCCTTCGCGCTGGTCGCCCACCTCAATCCGTTGATGGGCCTCTATGGTGCGTTCTTCATCTGCACCATCACCGCGCTGTGCGGTGGAAGGCCCGGCATGATCTCCGGGGCCGCCGGTTCGATGGCGGTGGTGATCGTCGCGCTCGTCGTGCAGCACGGCGCGCAATATCTGCTCGCCACCGTGATACTCAGCGGCATCCTGATGGTGCTGTTCGGCGCGTTGCGCCTCGGCAAGCTGATCCGCATGGTCCCGCATCCGGTGATGCTGGGCTTCGTCAACGGCCTCGCGATCGTCATCGCCACCGCGCAGCTCGCGCACTTCAAACAGAGCACGCCGCAAGGCGAACAGTGGCTGCACGGCAGTGCGCTGGCGATGATGTGCGGCCTCGTCGCGCTGACCATGGCGATCGTCTATCTGCTGCCGCGGCTCACGCGCGCCGCGCCGCCCGCGCTGGTGGCGATCGTCGGCGTGGGGCTCTTCACGCAACTGCTGCATCTGCCCACGCGCACGCTCGGCGACATGGCGCACATCGCAGGCGGCCTGCCCACGCTGCATCTGCCCACCGTGCCGCTGAATCTGGACACGCTGCACGTGGTGCTGCCGTACGCGGTGCTAATGGCGATCGTCGGCTTGCTCGAAACACTGCTCACCTTCAACCTGACCGACGAGATCACGGAAACACGCGGCCAGCCGAACCGCGAATGCCTGGCGCTGGGCGCGGCGAATATCGCGTCGGGTCTGTTCGGCGGCATGGGCGGCTGCGCGATGATCGGCCAGACCATGATCAATCTGAATTCGGGCGGCCGTTCGCGGCTGTCGGGCATCGTCAGCGGCGTGATGATCCTGATGTACATCCTGTTCCTGGCGCCGCTGATCGAACGCATTCCGCTCGCGGCGCTGGTGGGCGTGATGTTCGTGGTGGCGCAGCAGACCTTCGCCTGGGGCTCGCTGCGCGTGCTCGGCAAGGTGCCGCGCAACGACGCGCTGGTGATCGTCGCGGTCACCATCATCACCGTGTTCTCCGATCTGGCGATTGCGGTGATGTGCGGCATCGTGATCGCCGCGCTCAACTTCGCGTGGCAGCATGCCCGCGAAATTCACGCGCATGTCGAAGACAGCGCCGGCGACAAAACCTACGTGCCGCGCGGCACGCTCTTCTTCGCGTCGACCACGCGTTTTCACGAACTGTTCGACCCGCTCGACGATCCTGAACGCGTGACGGTCGATTGCAGCCACCTGCTGCTCGCGGACCATTCCGCGCTGGCCGCGTTGCAGGGATTGGTCGAGCGCTATCGCAAGGCCGGCAAGCAGTTGCGCATGAAGAATCTCTCGGAGCGCAATCAGCGTTTGCTCACTCGCGCGGGAATTGGGCTCGCATGACGCGTGCGGCGTAAGCCGGCGCCGTTCGCTTCCCTGTCTGCGTCGGACGCTGGAGGCACCGCGCAATTTTTACAGTATGTAGTTGTTGATGAAAGGTAAATTCCCCCACATACCTTTCTTTTTCACTACATTAGATGTTTCGCGCATGCAGGTCTTGCGGAGGCCCCAGTGACGAGACGAGTATCTCTTGACGATGAAACCGAATTTGCGATCTGGAATCGGCGCAGCGCGGCGGCCGAGCAGCCTTCGCGCCGCGTCCTGATCGCGCATCGCGACAAGGCCATCGGCGACTCGCTGGTGCGGCTGCTCTCGGTGAAGGGATACGATGCGATGTATGCCGCCGATCTGAACAGGTTGCAGTGCTTCCTGAAGCGGTGGAGTCCTCACGCGGTGTTGCTGGACACCCGGCTCGACTCGCCGGCGGGCTACCAGTTCACCCGCACGGTGCGCGCCGAACCCGCCCACGCCAATGTCCTTTTGCTGGCCATGAGCAATATCTGGCCGCTCGATCCGATCGGACCGCTTAAAGAAGCCGGATTCGACGGCCATTGCCGGCGGCCATGCTCGCTGTGGCGCGTGGTCGATATCCTCGAAAGCTACTTCGCGCCCGCGTGAGCGGGCGCCGGTTCAGCGCTGCTGCGGCAGCGTGAACACCGCAATCGCCGCGGACAACTGGCCGGTCTGCTCCTTCAGCACCTCTGCGGAAGCGCTCGCTTCCTCCACCAGCGCCGCGTTTTGCTGGGTCGTCTGATCCATGCTCGCGACCGCGATGTTGACCTGCTCGATGCCCGAGCTCTGTTCCACCGACGCCGCGCTGATCTCGCCCATGATGTCCGTCACGCGGCGCACCGCCAGCACGACTTCCTGCATGGTGTCGCCGGCGCGGCCGACGTACTGCGAGCCGCCCGCGATCTGCGCCGCCGACTCCTCGATCAGCGCCTTGATTTCCTTCGCGGCCGCCGCGCTGCGTTGCGCGAGCGTGCGCACTTCGCCTGCCACCACGGCGAAGCCGCGCCCTTCCTCGCCGGCGCGCGCCGCTTCGACCGCGGCGTTCAACGCGAGAATGTTGGTCTGAAACGCAATCCCCTCGATCACGCCGATGATGTCGCCGATCCGATGCGACGACTGCGAGATGCCGCGCATGGTCTCGACCACCTGGCCGACCACTTCGCCGCCGCGCGCCGCCGTCTCCGATGCGTTGTGCGCGAGCTGGCTGGCCTGCTTCGCGTTATCGGCGTTCTGCTTCACCGTCGCGGTGATCTGCTCCATGCTCGACGCCGTTTCGCCGAGCGCGCTCGCCTGCTGCTCGGTGCGGCGCGACAGGTCCGCGTTGCCGGCGGCGATCTCGTGGGACACCGTCGCGATCAGCATGGCGCCGCCGCGAATCTGCGTGATCGCCTGCGCGAGGCGATGCTGCATGCGCCGCATCGCGGCGAGCAGGCTGGTCTCGTCACCGGCTTTCGTCTCCACGACCACGTCGAGATCGCCGTCGGCGATCCGCGAGGCGATCTGCGCCGCGTAGGCCGGTTCGCCGCCGAGCTGCCGCAGGATGCTGCGCAGAATCACGCCGATCACGAGCGACACCAGCACGCTCAGCAGCAGCGCGGCGCCCGCGTACTTCATGAGCGCCGTGTAGAACGCGCTGTCGATGTCGTCGGTGTAGACGCCGGTGACGATGGTCCAGTCCCACGGCTTGTAGAGCCGCATGTAGTTGATCTTCGGCGCGAGCTGGCTCGAGCCCGGCTTCGGGAATTGCAGATGGACGAACGCTTCGCCTTCGCGCTGGGTTTGCTCCGAGCCTTCCTTGAACACATGCCGCCCGTCCGGATCGGTGACGCCCGTCATGTCCTTGCCGACCAGATCGGCGCGCGTGGCGTGCATCAGTACGCGCGCGTGGCTGTCTTCCAGCACGAGGTAGCCGCCGGCGCCGTCGTAGCGCATCGCGCGCAGGTCGTCCATCGCCGCGCGCTGCGCATCGGCGAGCGGCAGCGTGCCGGCCGCGGCGAGACCGTTATAGCGGTCCAGCACGCTGTGCGCGACGCTGACGACGCTCTTGAGCTCCGCCTGGCGGTCGGCGATCATCGTGTCGCGTGCTTTGAAAGCGCCCCACAGGCCGATCGCGAGAATACCCATGCACATCACAGCGAGCGCGAGCCAAAGCCGCACTTTCAGGCGAAACCGTTCCATCTCCGTATCCTTTGTACTTGTCGTCGGCATTCGCGCGAGCGCGTGCCGCGACGGTTCATGCCGACTGCTGGATTAACGGCGGAACGGGGGAAAACTTCAGGTTTTATCCTTCAATGCGGGTAGGTGGCCCGCAGCGGCCACCACGCCGATGGAGAGCGGCGGCTTTTGCCGGCACGCGCGAGGTCATAGTCCAGTTCGCCTGACGGCACGGCGGGCCGTCCGGCCTCACTCGGCCGGCAACGTCAACGACGCGACTTCGCAGCGCGGCCACTGCCGCAGCACGTCGGGCGCGAGCAGCAGCTTGGCCGCGCGCACGCCTGCGCCCATCACGATCTGCGCGCGCTCCATCACGGCGGCGTCGACGAGGATGCGCCAGTCGGCCGGCAAGCCGAACGCGGTGATGCCGCCGAATTCCATACCGCTGTGCTCCACCGCCTGCTCGCGTTTGGCGAACGAGAGCCGCTGCGCGCCCAGCGCCGCCTTCACCGCTCCGTTGATGTCGAGCCGCAGCGAACCCAGCGAGACCACTGCCGCGTAGTGCTCGGCGCCCTCTTTCTTGTAGCGGATCACGATCGTGTTCGCGCAGTCTTCAAGGCCGAAGCCATAGCGCGCGCTGAATGCGGCGGTGTCGGAGGCGTTGTCGGTGACCGAAAAGACCGTTACGCCATGAGCCGGCAACTGCTCGACCACGTGCACGGGCAAGTGCGCGCTCCATTGTTCCGCCGCAATGACGTCCAGCTGCTGTACGAGTTCGTGCGAGTGCATAGTGAATGAGCAAGGGGTTGAGAATGCCTCCGCATTCTAACGGCACACTTCGCCTGGCGCGCATCGCGTGGCGCGTGGCGCGCGTCCGGTCGGCATCGCCTCGCGTGCATCGCCAGCGTTCGGCGCATACCGGTCCACGGTTACCCGTTTCCCGCGACGCGCGCCCGCCGCGTTGTGTGCTTGTATATAGTGACAGGCACGAGGTTTGCGCAAGACACCCATGTGACGACTGCGTCGGGGCCACCTCGACGGCTCGCACACGGCGTATGCCAAGCCGGCATCCCATTGAGAAACACGACATGGACATCGACTCCCTTTCCTCCGCGAACCTCCAGCACGTGGCCCGCAGGCAGGCCAACTGGGCGCTCGGCGCATTCAGACAGTTCGCCGACGACCGCTGCGCCGCGATGGCCGCCAGCATCGCCTTCTATGCGGCCTTCTCGCTCGCGCCGACGCTGGTCATGGTGATCGCGGTGGCCGGCTGGTTCTTCGGCGCCGCCGCCGCGCGCGGCGAGCTGTACCACCACATCAACGGCTTGCTCGGCGACCAGGCCGCCGCGGGTGTCCAGACCATCGTCGAAAACGCGCATCACAGCGGCAGCGCGGGCGGCATCGCGGCGATCGTCTCGTTTTCGGCGCTGGCGATCGGCGCGTCGGCCACGTTCTCGTCGCTCAATACCGCGCTCAATCAGGTGTGGCCTTACACCGGGCCGCGCACCTCCAGCGTGATCGCGCTGGTGCGGGTGCGTTTGATCTCGTTCGGACTGGTGCTGGGCGTCGCCTTCCTGCTGATCGTCTCGCTGGTGCTCGATACGGCCATCACGTTTGTCGGCAACTGGCTGTGGGGCGATTCGCCGTACGTGATGATCGGCAATCTGCTGCAACTCGGTGTCGGCCTCCTCGTGCTGGCGTTCGCGTTCGCCGCCCTGCTCAAGTTTCTGCCGGACGCCACGGTGCGCTGGCGCGACGCGTTCGTCGGCGGCATTGTCGCGGCCGTGCTGTTTTCGGCGGGCAAGAAACTGTTCGCGCTGTATCTGGCGCACGCGGGCATGGCGACGTCATTCGGAGCGGCGGGTTCGCTCGCCGTGCTGCTGATGTGGCTGTACTTCTCGGCCGTCGTGCTGCTGCTCGGCGCGGAATTTTCGGCGGCGCGCGGACGCCTGCACGATCCGCGCGGCGGCTGGGGCATGCAGGCAGGCGCGCCGCCGGGCAGCCGCGCGAAACTCGCGTCGGTGCTGGCGGCGTCAACGGTGCCGGGGTATACCGACGGGGCGGCAACCGGGGACGCTGCCCTCGCACCCGCGCGTGCAGCGCCGTCCGCGGTGGCCTCGGCAGCCGCTTCCCGCGCACCGGGGCGCAATGGCACCTCAGCGCGCGCGACCGCCGTCAAGGTTGGACGCGGCGTCGCCATGGCCGAAGCACAGGCCACCCGCCTCGCGGCTGACGCACTCGTCGAAGCCGGCCGCAAAGCGGCGGCGGCCGACCGCTATGTCAGGCGCAATCCGTGGACCTCGGTGCTGCTCGCCGCGGCGGCCGGACTGGCGGCGGCAACGGTGGCGCGCCGCACCGGCGACGATCGCTGACCAGAGGCGCCATCTCGAAGCCGCCATCCGCACGCCGGCGGTTCCGCCACTGCGCGGGCGGGAGAGGGATCGTCTACCCGGAGCACATCGATTCTGTCCAGCAGACCTCCCGGACACTACGTCTTTCCGTTTTTATGTTTCCGTTACGGAATCGTACAGACAAATAGACGACTTTATTACAAAAAGCATTCAATTCAATGCGAAATATGGCTACAAACGATTTGTCACTGTCAACAAAACAACAATAATGCTCAATCAACGAATAAATATTGCTCAAACAGAAACAATCCTTAACGTGCTTTAAATACAAGACCTTGCGCGGTTTGTCAGTTTTTGACGACACTCTTTTTTTTCCAGTTCTTGCCCGCAGACACCGTGAGCTATTCTCCTTTCCGCAACAACGAAACTAATCATCGCGTGGAGAAATAGATGAAACGAATCGCACTGTCTAGCCTCTCGCTGGCGCTCCTCGGCGTCACCGGCGTGGCACATGCTCAAAGCAGCGTCACCCTGTATGGCTTGATCGATGAATCGGTCCAGTACGTGAACAACGCCACCCCCAATGGTGGCTCCCTCGTGCAACTGGCTGGCGGCAACCTCCAAGGTAACCGTTTCGGCCTGAAGGGCACGGAAGACCTGGGCGGCGGCCTGAAGGCAGTCTTCCAGTTGGAAAACGGCTTTGACATCAACACCGGCAAGCTGCAGCAAGGCAGCCGCCTGTTCGGTCGTCAAGCTTACGTTGGCTTGTCGCACGACGCCTACGGTACGATCACGGCTGGCCGTCAGTACGACCCGCTGGTCGACATGATTCAGCCGCTGACGGGCGACAACTACTTCGGTAGCACGTTCGCAACGCCGGGCGACGTGGACAACAACGACAACAGCTCGCGCACGAACAGCGCGGTCAAGTACGTTTCGCCGGTGTTCGCAGGCTTCCAGTTCGAAGGTCTGTATGCACTGGGCGGTGTTGCAGGTCAAACGGGTTCGGGCCAAACCTGGGGTGCTGCGGGTACGTATGCAACGGGTCCGTTCAGCATCGCTGCTGGCTACCTCTCGATGAGCAACAACCACACGACGGCCCCCGTCCGTACGGGTTGGACCAGCACGTCGGATGGCATGTTTGACTCCGCAACCCCCGACGTAGCAGGCATCAACGCCGCCTACGCTAGCGCGTCGCGCGTCGGCATCGCTTCGATTGCCGTTCAGTACGTTACGGGTCCGTGGACCGGTAACCTGAGCTACAGCAACGCACAGTACTACCAGGACGGAAGCTCGAGCTTCGGTCAGACCCAGAAGTACGAAGTGGGTCGCGCCTATTTGGGCTATCAGATCACGCCGGCAGCGCTGCTGGGTGTCGGCTACGCGTACACGAAGGGTCACGGCGACTCGTCGGCGACGTATCACCAGGTGTCGCTGGGCGGCGATTACTCGCTCTCGAAGCGCACGGACTTGTACCTGGTCGGCGCATGGCAGCACGCAAGCGGCGAACAGCGTGATCCGACCACGGGTCAGCTCGTCTCCGCTACGGCTTCGATCGGTTCGTATGGCAATCAGGCGAGCACCGACAACCAGGTCATGGTCAGCCTCGGTATCCGTCACAAGTTCTGATCGGGACTTGCTACGTAGCTGAAAGCGACGTAGTAAAAAGCCAGCCAGAGGCAATGCCGATGGCTGGCTTTTTTTTGTCTCGCGGTTTGCGATACGACGCGCTCATGTGCGAGCGCAGAACCTGGTGCAAGCGACGCAACGACGGCGGCGGCAAAACAGAAAGGCCGCCGACGAGCCCCTTGCCGGACTCGCGGCGACCTTCGTCGATATCGCATAAGCGCACCGGCCGCCGATGTTGGTCCGTACGGAGCGCCTGCGGCCCACCGCGCCGCGTCTACTCTTTCCCCCGCTCTCACGCACCGCAAGCACACCGCTGCGGCCGCTTCCACACCGCTCTACCGCCGCTGCGTCTTCCCTCTATCCGCCTGCGCGAGGGTCTGCGCGGGCTTCGCGTCGAGTTCATGCTCGATGCCGTCGGCGCCGACCGGCGCGCGATGCAGCACCAGCGCCCGCTCACGCTGCAACGGCGGCACGTCGGCCGTGTCCTGCCAGTCAGGATCGGGAATCGAACCGAACACCTGGCGCAACTGCTCGCCCCACGTGTTGTGGATCATCTCGAAGTACGCGTTGCCGTGATCGATCGACACGAAACGCGTCACGCGCAGCGCGTCCTTCTCGTACACCAGCAGATCGAGCGGCAGGCCCACCGAGAGGTTCGAGCGCAGCGTCGAATCCATCGAGATCAGCGCGCACTTGGCGGCTTCGTCGAGCGGCGTGGAGGGCGTCAGCACACGGTCGATGATCGGCTTGCCGTACTTGGCCTCGCCAATCTGGAAGTACGGATTCACGGCCGACGCTTCGATGAAGTTGCCCGCCGAGTAGATCATGAACAGGCGCGTGCGGTTACCGGCGATCTGCCCGCCGAGAATGAAGCTGCAATTGAAATCGACGCCGAACTCCTGCAGCGCCTGCGCCTCGCGCTGATGCACGCAGCGCACCGCGCGGCCGACCACGCGCGCCGCGTCGGCCATCGTGGGGGCGCTCCAGAGCGTTGGCAACGCGGGGTCGGTGGGTTCGGACAACTCGTGCAACACCGCTTGCGTGAGCGACAGATTGCCGGCGCCCAGCAGCACGAGCATGCGCTCGCCCGGCTGCTCGAACACCGACATCTTGCGCGCCGTGCTGATGTGATCGACGCCCGCATTGGTGCGCGTGTCCGACAGGAACACGAGACCGTCGTCGACGGCCATCGCTACGCAGTAGGTCATAAGGTACCCGCGAAAAGCAACTGAACAGCGCTATTGTAATGCGGCGCGCATGCGTTTCTGTTCTGCGCCGCTCTTCTGCGCGTCTGTTCTGCGCCGCTGTCTGTATGTCGGCATTGACGGGCTCGTCCTGAAGGATGAGCGTTCGAGCGCTCCGCCGAAGCCCCGTGGCGAGCCAGAGCGCACGGGGTCCGCGAGGCGCCTTCCCGGCCATCTACTGAGGCTGCTGCGCGCTGACCGTCACCGACACCTTCAATTGCTCTTCGAGCCCGCCGATACGCCGTCCACGCACCGGGGCGGCGGCTTCGTAGTCGCGTGCGACGGCGAGCCGGCAGTAGATCTCGCTCGCAAACGCGGCATGCGTGACGTCGATCGAAATCCAGCCCTTGCCGTCGAGCCACACGTCCACCCAAGCATGACTCGCGCCGTGCGGCGCCGCGGAGGAGGCTTCCATCGCGGACAGGTCGCCGGGTTCGATATAGCCGCTCACGTAGCGCGCCGGAATGCCGCGCGCGCGGCAGCACGCCAGCATCAGATGCGCATGGTCCTGGCACACGCCGTTGCCGAGCGCGAGCGCCTGGGCCGCCGTGCTGGTGACTTCGGTGATGCCCGGGCGGTACTTCACGCGCTGCACGATCTGCTCGGACAGCTCTATCAGATTTGCCGAACTCGCGAGGCTCGGCACCGATTCGGCCAGTTCGCGGATCGCCGCGTCGGCCTCGGTCAGGCGCGTCGAGCAGGTGAAATGTTCGAGCGGAATCGGGCCGACCGCGTCGCGCAGCAGACCGTCGACGAGCGGAATCGTGTCCACTTCGCCGGACACCTGCAGACGGATCTCGCTATGCGGCTTGTTGATGACCAGCGTATGCAGCACGTTGCCGTACGCATCGAAGGTCGCGTCGAGCTTGCCCGGCGCATCGATGCTCCAGCGCCGCACGACCTGGGCGGCGCCGCTCGCCGGCGTCAGGCGCAATTGCTGGATCGAATAATGGACCGTCGCTTCGTAGCGATACGACGTGTCGTGGCGGATCGTCAGGTACATAGAAAACTCCGTCAGGCGACTGGCAGCATCAGATAGGTACGCGCGACCAGATTGCCCAGCTCGAACACGCGAGCGAGAAACTGAGTCAGATAGGCGTGCAGGCCGGCTTCGAAAATCTGCCGGATATCGGAATAGACCAGCTCGGCGCGCAGCTTGCCGGCGAAACGCTCACACTGATTCGAGCCCGACGTGCGCAGCATCGCCAGATTCGTGCAGACGCCGTCGACCGACGCGAGCAGCGAGCGCGGCATCTGCTGGTTCAGGATCATCAGTTCGACCACACGCGCCGGCGTGACGACGTCGCGATACACCTTGCGGTAGATTTCGAGCGCCGACACCGAACTCAGAATCGAGGTCCAGTAATAGAAGTCTTCGAGCTGGCGCGCGGCGTCGCGTGAATTCGGTTCGACGTCCGCGAAGCGCACGTCGAGAATCCGCGCGGTGTTGTCGGCGCGTTCGAGGTAGGTGCCGAGCTGCGTGAAGAAGAACGCGTCGTCCTGCAGCGCGGTACCGATCGTCACGCCGCGCGACAGATGCGAGCGGAACTTCACCCATTCGAACAACGCGCCCGGATTGTGCGCCGCCTGCCCGGACGAAATGCGTTCGTTGAATTCGAGCCACGTGTCGTTGATGGTTTCCCACCATTCGGTCGTCAACGTGCCGCGCACCGCGCGGGCGTTTTCGCGCGCGGCCTGCAAGCACGAATGAATGCTCGACGGATTGTTCGCATCCGCGACCATGAAGTCGAGCACGTGTTCGCGGGTCGGTTCGTCGTAGCGCTGTGCAAACGCACTTTCGAGCTCGGAGATGCGCAGCACCGAACGTTGCGCGCGCGCCTCCTGTTCGGACGTCTGCGGCAAAAGCAGCGCCTTCAGATTGATGTCGAGCATGCGGGCGGTGTTCTCCGCGCGCTCCATGTAACGGGCCATCCAGAAAAGGTGATCGGCGGTGCGGCTTAGCATGACGGCGTTCCGTATCTGATGAGGCGAGGCTTACGCAAAAAGTAAAAGTACAGGCTCGCTGGTTATCCGGATGCGCGGGCGGCGTGCCGCGTGTTGCGTACTACATATGGCATGCCGCCGCTGCGCGCTGGGCTGCGAACGCGCCCGCCCGGCTGCCCGACGAGAGCG
Source organism: Paraburkholderia strydomiana (assembly GCF_046030495.1). Lineage (GTDB taxonomy): Bacteria > Pseudomonadota > Gammaproteobacteria > Burkholderiales > Burkholderiaceae > Paraburkholderia > Paraburkholderia strydomiana_A. The sequence continues at coordinate 289,050 of NZ_JAQQCJ010000005.1, read as the reverse complement.
GCGGCGGCAAGCGCATCGCAATCGCGTCAGTCGACCATCCACGTATCTTTGGTCCCGCCTCCCTGCGACGAATTGACGACGAGCGACCCCTCCTGCAACGCGACGCGCGTGAGGCCGCCCGCCACCATCGTGACGGTCTTGCCCGACAGCACGAACGGCCGCAGGTCGATATGGCGCGGCGCGATGCCCGCTTCGACAAAGGTCGGACACGCGGACAGCGCGAGCGTGGGCTGCGCGATATAACCGGCCGGGCGCGCGATCAACCGTTCACGGAACGCCTCGATCTCGGCTGTGGTCGAGGCCGGTCCCACCAGCATCCCGTAGCCGCCCGCGCCATGCACTTCCTTGACCACCAGCTCGGGCAGATGCGCGAGGGTGTACGCCAGATCGTCGGGCTTGCGGCACTGGAACGTCGGCACGTTGTTGAGGATCGGCTTTTCGCCGAGGTAGAACTCGATCATCTCCGGCACGTACGGGTAGATCGATTTGTCGTCGGCGATGCCGGTGCCCATCGCGTTGGCGAGCGCCACGCGGCCGGCGCGATACGCGGTCAGCAAGCCCGGCACGCCGAGCGCCGAGTCGGTGCGGAACGCGAGCGGATCGAGAAAGTCGTCGTCGACGCGGCGATAGATCACGTCGACGCGCTTCGGCCCCTGCGTGGTGCGCATGAACACGTAGTTGTCGTCGACGAACAGGTCTTTGCCTTCCACCAGTTCGACGCCCATCTGCTGCGCGAGGAAGGTGTGTTCGAAATACGCGGAGTTGTACATGCCCGGCGTGAGCACCACCACGACCGGATCGTCGACGCCTTCGGGTGCAACCGAGCGCAACGTATCGAGCAGCAGATCGGGATAATGCGCGACCGGCGCGATGCGGTTCTGCACGAACAGTTCGGGGAAAAGCCGCATCATCATCTTGCGGTTTTCGAGCATATAGGAGACGCCCGACGGCACCCGCAGATTGTCTTCGAGCACGTAGAACTCGCCCTCGTCGCCCGCGCGCACCACGTCGACCCCGGCAATATGCGCGTAAACACCGAGCGGCACATTCACGCCCTGCATCTCGGGCCGGTACTGCGCATTGGTATAGACCTGCTCGGCCGGCACGATGCCGGCGCGCACGATGTTGCGATCGTGATAGACGTCGTGGATGAACAGATTGAGCGCCCGCACGCGCTGACGCAGACCGGCTTCGAGCGTCTGCCATTCGCCGCGCGGAATGATGCGCGGGATCAGGTCGAAGGGAATCAGCCGCTCCGTGCCGGACAGATCGCCGTTCACCGCGAAGGTGATGCCGACCCGGCGAAACAGCAAGTCCGCTTCCGCACGCTTGCGTGCGATCGCCTCGTTGCCCTGCTTGACCAACCATCGCTCGAAGCGTGCGTAGTGTGGCCGCACGGCATCGTCATGATGACGCATCTCGTCATAGCATCGCATGTCACGCCCCGCTCTTGTTGTCGGATAGAAGGCGAATGCGCTGCGCATTCGGTGTTCGATAATCGATCAAGCAAGCGCTATGCCATTGAGCTTTTAGCGTACGGAACACGTTGCATGCACGCTAACAGCGCATCCCGCGCCGGCAAGGCTTCGCTGCCATCGTACTGCGGCGGATCACGATGCGCCAGTACAGTGCATTCGCGGCACCGTGATGCACGCGAGCAGCACTCGCACGCTGACGACGCACAAAAAAAGTCCCCGTGGATTTTCATCCACGGGGACTTCGAGACAACTGGCACGACGGACCGGATCAAACGTCAACCATGGTCAAGTCAAACCCTGATGGCCGACACCACGGCAACGCTCGATGCGCGATCAGCCTGCTGCAGCGTCTTTCAGCTTCTTCAGCGCACGTGCCTTGATGCGCACGCTAGCCGGCTTGGCCGGGAACCAACGCTCTTCGCCCGAGAACGGGTCTTTGCCGAAGCGCTTCTTCTTCGCCGGCACAGCTTGCACGACGATCTTCAGAAGACCCGACAGCGTGAATTCGCCAGCGCCCTTCTTGTGGACGGCGCCGAGGATCGTGTCTTCGAGCGCGGCCAACACGGCCTTGGCGGTCTTCGGTTCGACAGCAGCGCGTTCAGCGACGTGAGCAGCCAACGAGGCCTTCGTGAAGGTGTCCTTGATCGGCGACGGTGCGCTGGAAGCCTTCACGGCGACCTTCTTAGCTGCGACGGCCTTCTTCGCAGGGACTTTCTTTGCAGCAACCTTCTTGGTCGGTACCGGGGCAGCAGCCTTCTTGGCCACCTTTTTTGCGGAAGTCGGCATGTTTCTCCTACCTGTTGTGGTCAGTGAATTGCAAGAAGCGCACACCGTATGTGCACGCTTCAACGCCGGATTCTACAAGCGCTAATACGATTTGCGCGACTCTTTTGTGTATTCCCGCGAAGGTTTGTTGCGTGGCGCAGACTCCGCAACACATTTTGATGCTTGTTTTAGCGGGTAAACGCGTGTCGGCGAGCCGCGCAACACGAACACGTAACGCACGTTACAGTTCGTTTCGATGCATGTATATAGGCACATTCGTCTTCGGCGTACGGCTGCGCGAGGTGCTTTGCGATGGCGAAGAACGCATTGTTAAACCTCGATTCGGGCGTGCGCCGAAGCGCAACCGATGACAATTCGACCGCGGCATAACGCGCCCCCGCACGAACCTGGGCTGCCGACAAGCGTCAATGCGCCACACGCGGCAGGATCGCGGCGAGGCTCGTGAGCGCCGCATCGATGTGTTCGACCGCGATGCTCCCATAGCCGAACATCAGGCCGGGCCGCGGCTGCGCATGCAGATGAAACGGCGCCAACCCATACAAGCCGATCGACGCCTCGCGCGCCGCATCGACCACCGCCAGCTCCGTCAACGGCGCGCGCAGACGCGCCGCCATGTGGATGCCGGCGGTCGGCACGATCGGCTCGAACCACGGCGCGAGGTCGCCGTGCAGATGGTCGAGCAGCATCGCACGCCGCGCCGCGTAGATCTTGTGCATGCGCCGCAGATGCTTGGCGAAGTCGCCGTTGAGCATGAAAGACGCGAGCGCGGTTTGCGTGAGCGTGCAGCCATGCCAGTCGGCGATCTGACGCGCCTTGACGAGCGGACCATAGAGCGACGCAGGCGGCACCACGTAGCCGACCCGCAGCTCCGGAAAGATCGTCTTCGAGAATGTCCCCACGTAGGCGACCAGTCCGGCGCGATCGAGGCTCTTCAGCGGCTCCATCGGCCGGCCTTCGAAGCGGTATTCGCAGTCGTAGTCATCCTCGATGATCACCGCGCCGCGCTTTTGCGCCCATTCGAGCAGTTCGACGCGACGCTCGAGGCTCATCGGCATGCCGAGCGGAAACTGATGCGACGGCGTCACGTAGACGAGCCGCGCCTTGTCCGGCAGCTTGCTGACGATCAACCCTTCACTGTCCACCGGCACCGGCACGACGCGCGCGCCGGTGGCCTTGAAACACGCAAGCGCGGGGGGATAACCGGGGTCTTCGAGCGCGGCGATTTCGCCGGGCCGCAGCGTGATGCGCGCCATCAGATCGAGCGCGTGCTGCGCGCCCTGCGTGACGATCACGTCTTCCCAATTGCTCGCCACCGCCCGGTTGAACGCGAGGTAGCGAGAGATCGCGAGGCGCAGCTCCTGCTCCCCCGCCGCGTCGCGATAGGTGCCGGGGCCGCGCGCCTGCGTACGCAACGCGTGATTCACGCAGCGGCGCCAGACGTCGAAAGGGAACAGCGCCTTGTCGGTCGCGCCGCCGACGAAGTCCTGCGGCAACGGCACCGACGGCCGCGGCAGCGGCACGCGCTCGGGCATCTGTTCCCACAGCGGCTGGGCGCGCGCGGCGGCGGCTTTGGCCTTCGCCAGGGACCGCTCGCGCGACGACTCCGCCGCGCGCGCCTGCGCGGAGCGTTCCACCGGCAAACGCTCGAGACCGTCGGCGACGAAAGTGCCCGACCCGGCGCGTGCGCTCAGATAGCCCTCGGAGAGCAGCCGCTCGAAGACGTCGAGCGTGGTCTTGCGCGACACGCCCAGTTGCGTCGCGAGATCGCGCGTTGACGGCAGCCGCGTGCCGCCGGCGAGCCGTCCTTCGACGATGCCGGCGCGCAACTGCCGATAGATCTGTCCGGCCAGATCGTGATGCCCTTCGACCGCGAGATGAATGTCCATTCGGGTGGCTACCCCAAATACCAGGGAAATGGTTAGTTCGAAAGACCACTGACGAACATAAGCTTACCCCTGGCGCTGCGATCGCAACGGGTATAGACGAAGGGGGTTGCGCGCCTGAAATGCAAAATGGCGCGACTTGCTGGGCAGGTCGCGCCATTTTGATCGTGTGTGGGCCGCGCAAAAGTGGCTCACACCACTTTCGCAGCTACAGCGGATTACTCTGCCGCCACGCTGTCAATTGCCGCGTTTTGCCGCGCACTCTCCCGCGCTTCATCGCCGCAACGCTGATGTTCGCGCGAGAGCTTGCGCATCAGCGGCAGCAACAGGACCGCCACCAGCGCGCCGGCCGCCGCGAGCCAGCCCAGGCCGTTGAACAGCCTGGTGTAGAGCGGCAACGATTCGAGCGGATCGAGATTGCCGGCCGGCATCTGCGCGAAGTTCGCGACCACGCTGCCGAGATACTGCGATACGCCGGTCGCCACGAAGTAAGCGCCCATCATGAAGCCGCTCATTCGCGCGGGCACGTAGCGGGCGATCATCGCGAGTCCCAGCCCGCTCACCAGCAGTTCGCCCAGTGAATACAGGCCGTAGCCGCCCACCATGAACCACGACGACACGCGGCCATCCACCGCATAGTTGCCGCTCGCCGCATACACGAAGAAGCCGGCCGCCACCACCGCGAAACCGAACGCGTATTTCACCGCCACCGGCACGTCCTTGCCGTTCCTCGCGAGCTTCGTGTACAGCAGCGCGAGCAATGGGCTCAGCAGCATGATCCAGATCGGGTTGAGCGCCTGGAACTGCGCGGCGCTCCACGTGAACAGCGTCGTGCCGAACAGCGTGAAACGCGGATCGACGTTGCGCAGCGCGAACAGCGTGAGCGAGGTCGACATCTGCACGTAGAACACGAAGAACAGGATCACCTGCACGGTCAGAATCAGCGCGGCGACGAGTCCCGCGCGCTCGGAGCGCTCGCACTTCATCAGCATGTAGCCGAAGATCGCCAGAATCGCGATACCCGCTGCATACACGCAGGCCACCGCGATCGCCTTGTGTTGCAGCACGAACATCGTCGCCGCGCCGAGCAGGAGGCCGCCGAGCGCGACCGCGCCGACACGTTTCCAGCGCACCGGTTCGGCATCCGGCGCGGAGCCGATATGCGCGAGCGTGCGGAACATGACGAAGTAGTTCACTACCGACAGCAGCATGCCCGCGCAGCACACCGCGAACGCCGCGTGCCAGCCCCAGTGGTCCTTGATCCACGGCGTGGCGAGCATCGACACGGTCGAGCCGATGTTGACCGCCATGTAGTAGATCGTGAACGCGCTGTCGATGCGCGCGTCATCGCCTTCGTAAATGCGGCGCACGAGGTTCGCCGCATTCGCCTTGAAGAGGCCGTTGCCGACCACGATCACGCCGAGCGACGCGTACATGTACGCGAGCTGGTCGTTAGGCAGCGCCAGCATGAAGTAGCCGGCGCTCAGCACGCCGGCGCCGAAGATCATCGTGCGCCGCGCACCGAGAATCTTGTCGCCGATCCAGCCGCCGATCGATGGCGACGCGTACACCAGCGCCGTGAACGCGCCCCACGTGAGCGTCGCGTGGCTGTCGGTGAAGTTCAGCTTGTCGATCATGAACAGCACCAGCAGCGCGGCCATGCCGTAATAGCCGAAACGCTCCCACATCTCGATCAGAAAGACTGTCGAAAACGAACGGGTCTGTGAGACGCGTGCGTCCGACGGGTGGGATGAATTCATCGTGTACCTCTTGTTCAAACAGTTGCGGCGTCGCGCGAACGGGCCGCGCGGCGCGAAATACGGGATCTGGAAAAGCGGTCGGCCAAGCCTGCGCGGTTGGCGCATACGCGATGGCGTCATGACCGGCGTGCTCGTTCGCACGCTCATGCGCCAATTACCAGCGGAAAGACCAGAGGATGGGGTGTGGAGGCCCGCCTCGCGGTAAGCTGCGCCGCATCGGCCTCGGGCTCCGGCAAGCGGAGCGGGCTCAATGATAAAGCATCGCTGGAAAGGGGACGCCGCGGGGGAGGCCCCGCCCCTCAGCACCTGTTCTTCCGCCGCTTATCCCGTGATCCGCTCGGTCGTCATCGCGCGCGACAAACCATGCATCGGGCGACGCAGCGCGACGTCGAACGGATTGGTTTGCGGCCCGATCGCATCGGCCTGGCGACGCAGCAATTCCACCACCATCGGCAGACGGTCGTCGCCGAGGCGCGCGGCCAGCGTGCCGACGCTCAGCGCCGCCACCGCGACGCCGGTGCGGTCCAGAATCGGCACCGCCACGCCCGCCATGCCGTCGAGCACGCCGCTATTGCGCCCCGCATAGCCCAACTGGCGCACGCGTTCGATCTCGGTGCGCAAATACACTTCGTCGAGCACGCCGTAGCCGCGAATCCGCGGCACGTTGAAACGAATGATTTCCTCGCGCTCCGCCTCAGGCAGAAACGCGAGGATCGCGAGGCTCCCCTGGCCGACACCCAACGCGACGCGTCCGCCGATATCGCCCGTGAACGAGCGGATCGGAAACGGCCCTTCGCAGATGTCGAGGCACACCGCGTCGAAACTGCTTTTGACGAGCAGGAAGATCGTGTCGCCAAGACTCGCGCACAGCCGCAACAACGCCGGACGGCACAGCGTGCGCATGCCGCTCGGATTGCCGGCCTGCGCCGCGAGCGCGAAGAAGTCCACGCTCAGCCGGTACAGCTTCGAGCTTTCGTCCTGTTCGACCATGCCCTCCGCCATCAACGCGTGGAGGATGCGGTGCACCGTGCCCTGCGTCAGCCCCACCGCTTTGGCGAGCCGGGTGACGCGGCCGCCGTCCGGTTGCGCTTCCGACAACGCCCGGATCACGGCAAAGGCTCGCTCCAGCATGCCCGGGCCGGGCGTGTCGCCCGTTTGGCCCGGTGCGGCAGCGGTATCTCGTTCGGCGGCAGCATTCATCCTGTTGGCTCTCAGTTATTTCATTGTCCGGAATACTATAAGACGTTTTGTCCGCAAACGGAATCTTTGGCTCACGCCGGTGATTCAACACTCCGCCGCTGATTCATAGGGATATTGCGGAGCCCGTGGAGCGGAATAGTTCATTTGCATCACATCAAATATATTCCGTGCAACGGAATTTTTTTCAATCATATCTCGCTAAACGGAATTTCAAATTGACGCCCGGTAATTTGGCTGGCTAGAGTCGCCTCCATCACGGCTCACAGCAGTCGCCGTTTGAACCGAGTCGAACCATCAAAAGGCCAGACCATGTCGTTCCTCACTCTCACCGATGTCGCCAAATCGTTCGGCAACCTGCAGGCGGTCACCGACGTGAACCTGTCGGTGGAAAAAGGCGAGTTCGTTTCGCTGCTGGGGCCATCCGGCTGCGGCAAGACCACCACGCTGCAAATGATCGCGGGCTTCGTCGAAACGACGCGCGGGCGCATCACGCTCGACGGCCGCGACATCACGCACATGAAGCCGAACAAACGCGGCCTTGGCATCGTGTTCCAGAGTTACGCGCTGTTTCCGCACATGAGCGTCGCCGACAACGTCGGCTTCGGTCTGGAGATGCGCAACATCGACAAGGCCGAGCGGCAGGAACGGGTGCGCGAAGCGCTCGCGCTGGTGCGGCTCGACACGCTGGCCCATCGCTTTCCGCGCGAGCTGTCCGGCGGTCAGCGGCAACGCGTGGCGATTGCCCGAGCGATCGTGATTGCCCCGCCGGTGCTGCTGCTCGATGAACCCATGTCGAATCTCGACGCCAAGCTGCGCGAAGACATGCAGTTCGAACTGCGCAGCATTCAACGCAAGATCGGCACGACCACGATCATGGTCACGCACGACCAGTCCGAAGCGCTGTCGATCAGCGATCGCGTCGTGGTGATGGAAGCCGGCCGCATCACGCAGATCGACACGCCGTACGAAGCGTACGAGCGCCCCGAGAACCGCTTCGTCTCGCAGTTCATCGGCAAGGCCAACATGCTGCCCGGCACGGTGGTGGCGCGCGACGGTGACGCGATCCGCATCGACCTCGGCCACGACCTCGCGGAAACCGGACGCACCGCGCAGTTGCCGGCGCGCGAGCGGGTGGTCGCGGTCGGCGACGCGGTGACCTTGTGCATCCGTCCGGAAAAGCTGCGGCTGTGCGCGCCGGGCACAGGCCGCGTGCGGGCCACCGTGACGAGCCGCTTCTTCCTCGGCAGCCAGTGGCTGTACCGGCTCGACAGCCGGCTCGGCGAAGTGCTGGTGTGCTGCCAGAACGAAGGCGCCGAGCCGCTGCCGGAAGGCGCGGCGGTGGGTATCGACTGGAACAGCGAAGCAATCCGCTTCATTCAACGGGAGGCACACCATGGCTAGCACGCTGCCTGCCACCGACAACGGCAGCCGGCCATCCGGCGACGCGCGGCGCGCGCCGTGGCACGCGTTCCTGCCGCTCTGGCTGATGTGCGCGCCGGCCTTTCTGCTGTTCGCCGCACTCGTGCTGATTCCGCTCGTGATGACGCTGGTGCTGACCTTCTATCGCTTCGACCCGGCGAGCGGGCCGCTCGCCGCGTTCCAGTTCGGCAACTACATCGAGGTGCTCGGTTCCGCGTATTTCCACACGATCTTCCTGCGGACCTTCGGCATCGCATTTCTGGTCACGCTGCTGTGCGTCGCGATCGGCACGCCCGAAGCGTACGTGCTGTCGCGTATGCGCGATCCGTACCGCTCGATGTTTCTGCTGGTGATTCTCGCGCCGCTGCTGGTGTCGGTGGTGGTGCGCGCGTTCGGCTGGAGCATGCTGCTCAATAGCAACGGCCTCGTGAATCAGGCCTTCGGTCTGGTCGGCCTCGGCCCCTACAAGCTCGAATACACGACCTTCGCGATCGTCATCGCCCTCGTGCACGTGATGCTGCCGTTCATGGTGATCCCCGTATGGACCGCGTTACAGAAGCTCGACCCGCAAACGGAAAACGCCGCGCTCTCGCTAATGGCTTCGCCCGCTACCGTGCTGCGCCGCATCGTGTTGCCGCAACTCACGCCCGGCATTCTCTCGGGCAGTCTGATGGTGTTCGGTTTGTCGGCGAGCGCGTTCGCGATTCCCGGCCTGCTCGGCGGACGGCGTCTGAAAGTCGCCGCCACCGCCGTCTACGACGAATTCCTCGGCTCGCTGAACTGGCCGCTCGGCGCGACCATCGCGCTGCTGTTGCTGGTCGCGAACCTGATCGTGATGCTCACCTACTACCGGGTTCTGGAACGCAGGTACGCCAGAAGCCTGGGTTGATCGACTGCCTCATCGAGTGAAGACATCATGAGAAAAAACGGCCCCGTCGCGCTGATTTTCCACACGCTGGTGATTGCGTTCGTGCTCGCGCCGCTCGTGATCGTGGTGCTGGTCGCGTTCACGCCCGACGAAACGCTCACGCTCCCCACGCACGGCTTGTCGCTGCGCTGGTTCCGCGCGATCCTCAATTACCCGGACTTCATCTCCGCGTTCTTCAATAGCCTGAAGCTGGCATTCGCGTCGGCGACGTTGTCGCTGCTCGTCGCGCTGCCCGCCGCGCTCGCGATCGGCCGGGCGCGCTTTCCGGGCCGGGCGTTTCTGAACGGGCTGCTGCTCTCGCCGCTCGTGATTCCCGGCCTCGTGCTCGGCATTGCGCTGCTGCGTTTCTTCGCATTGATCGGCGCGACCGGTTCGTTCGCGTGGCTCGTGCTCGCGCACATGATCATCATCACGCCGTTCGTGATGCGGCTCGTGCTCGCTTCGGTGAGCGGCCTCGACCGCAGCGTCGAACATGCGGCGCACTCGCTCGGCGCCGACGCGTGGACCACGTTTCGCCGCATCACCTTCCCGATGATTCTGCCGGGCATTACCGGCGGCTGGCTGCTCGCGTTCATCAACAGCTTCGACGAACTGACGATGTCGATCTTCGTCACCTCGCCGCAAACCGTCACGCTGCCGGTGCGCATGTACATGTACGCGACCGAATCGATCGACCCGATGATGGCTTCCGTCTCCGCACTGGTGATCTTCATCACGGCCGGCGCGATGCTGCTGCTCGATCGCGCGTATGGACTGAACCGGATTCTGATCGGCCAGCACTGATGTCTTCTTCCTATTCTTCGATGCGATCCAGCCCGCCGCCGTCCTCCCATGCCGCCACGCGCGCAAGCGAGCCGCAATTCGTTCGTCTCGCCGAAACGCGGCGCGAGCCGCTGCGGTTTTTTCTCGATGGCCGCGAAGTCACTGCGCTGCAAGGCGACACGCTACTGACCGCGGTGCTGACGCACCAACGCCGCGTGCGCGAGAGCGAATTCAGCGGCGCGCCGCGCGCCGGCTTTTGCCTGATCGGCGCTTGCCAGGACTGCTGGATGCGCACCGAAGACGGCCGGCGTTTGCGCGCGTGCTCGACGCCGGTGACCGACGGCTTGCGCGTGCTCACGCGGTTTGCCGCGACCGAAGCCGGCACCGTTGCCGTTGCTCCCGTCGATGGAGACGCGCGATGAACGACGAACGCCGCATCGTGATCGTCGGCGCGGGTCCGGCGGGCGTGCGCGCCGCGCAAACCCTGGTCGCGGCGGGCCTCAGGCCCGTCGTGATCGATGAAAACGGCCGCTGGGGCGGCCAGATTTATCGGCAACCGCCCGCGCACGGCGGCTTTCAGCGCTCGAAAAAAGCACTCTATGGTTTCGAAGCGCACAAGGCCGACGCGTTGCATACGACCATGGCCGCGCTGCTGCCGCATCTCGACTATCGTCCCGACACGCTCGCGTGGGCCTGCGAAGCGGGCTGGCTCGATACGCTGCAAGCGGGACGCGAAACCCGCGTGCCGTTCTCGCACCTGATCATCGCGAGCGGCGCGACCGATCGCGTGCTGCCGCTGCCCGGCTGGACGCTGCCCGGCGTCTACACGCTCGGCGCGGCGCAGGTCGCGCTGAAGGCACAAGGCTGCGCAATCGGCCGTCGCGTCGTGCTGGCAGGCACCGGGCCGCTGCTCTACCTGGTCGCATACCAGTACGTCAAAGCGGGCGCGCAGGTGCTGGCGGTGCTCGACACCAGCCCGCTGTCGCAACAGATCGCCGCCACGCCGAAACTCGCGCGTCTGCCGTCGACGTTCGTCAAGGGTCTGTACTACGTCGGCTGGCTGAAAACGCGTGGCGTGCGCATCGAACGCGCGGTGAAACTCGTGGGTATTCGCGGCGCAGAAGGTGTGGAGGCGATCGAGTGGCGCAAGCCGGGCGACGGCGCGGCGAGCGAAACGATCGCCTGCGACGCGGTCGGCATCAGCTTCGGACTGAAGCCGGAAACGCAACTCGCCGATCTCGCCGGTTGCCGTTTCCGTTTCGATCCGACCAACCGCTGCTGGCTGCCCGAACTCGACGCCGCCGGCCGCAGCTCCGTGCGCGGCATTTACCTCGCCGGTGACGGTGCGGGCATTGCCGGCGCCGACGCCGCCGAACTGGCGGGCCGCCGCGCGGCGCTCGCCCTGCTCGACGACCTCGGCATCGAGCCGCCGCGCGGCCCTGGTCTGCCCGACGCGGCGGCGCTCGAACGCGGCCTGAAACGTATCGCGGTGTTTCGCGGGGGCATCGAAGCGGCCTTCGCGCCGCCCGCGCAGTGCGCCGCGCAATGGCCCGACGACATGACCGTATGCCGCTGCGAAGAGATCGACGCGGGCACCGTGCGGCGCTGCATCCGCGGCGGCGAAGCGAACGAGATCAACCGGCTGAAGGCGCTCACGCGGGTCGGCATGGGCCGCTGCCAGGGGCGCATGTGCGGTGAAGCGGCGCTTGCGCTGCTCGCCGGGGAAACCGGCAAGCCGCTCGAAGCGGTCGGCCGCCTGCGCAGCCAGCCGCCCGTCAAACCGATTCCGCTTTCACCCGCGATGTACGCCGACGACCTCGCCGAGATCGCCAAGGAGGCCCGCGATGAGTGACGCGCTGCATTACGACGTCGTCATTGCGGGCGGCGGTCTCGTGGGTTCGTCGGCCGCATTGGCGCTCGCGCGGCGCGGCCTGCGCGTGGGCCTGTTCGAGCGGCGCTATTGCGGCGCGCAGGCGAGCGGCGTGAACTACGGCGGCGTGCGCTGCCAGGGCCGCCCGGCCGAACAGATGCCGCTCGCGATGCGCGCGCGGCGCATCTGGGACCGCTTGCCCGAACTGATCGGCATCGACGGCGAGTTCACGGTGTCGGGACATTTGCGGCTCGCGCGCAGCGAAGCCGATCTTGCCGCGCTGCAGGCATGGGCCGACATGGCGCGCGACTACGGACTGCGCTCGCAAGTGCTGGACGGCGCCGACTTCCGCCGACGCTACCCGTGGCTCGGCTCGGCAGCCATCGGCGGCTCGTTGTGCGCGAGCGACGGGCATGCGAACCCGCGTCTCGTCTCGCCCGCCTTCGCGCGCGCCGCGCGCGCCGCGGGTGCGGACGTGCGCGAGCAGACCGAACTGACCGGCATTCATCACGACGGCACACGCTTTCAATTGCACGCCGGCGACACGCGCATCAGCGCCGACTGGCTCATCAACTCCGCCGGCGCATGGGCGAACAAGGTCGCGGGTCACTTCGGCGAGACCGTGCCGATGAAACCGATCTATCCGAACATGTGGGTCACCGAGCCGCTGCCGCTCTTCATCGCGCACAACCTCGGCGTGTACGGCGGCGGCATCTACGCGCGCCAGGTGGCGCGCGGCAATTGCGTGATCGGCGGCGGACGCGGTCATGGCGACGGCGAATACGGCCAGCCGTCGACACAAACCACGCGCGCCGTGATGCGCGACGCGTGCGCCTTGCTGCCCGCGTTGCGCGAGGCGTTGCTGATCCGCACGTGGAGCGGCGTCGAAGGCGAGACGGCCGACGGCAATCCGGTGATCGGCGCGAGCCGCACGGTGCCGCGTCTGTTGCACGCGTTCGGCTTTTCGGGCGGTGGCTTTCTGCTCGCGCCCGGCGTCGGCGAAGTCCTGGCCGATCTCGTGATCGACGGCGCCACGGCCACGCCACTCGACGCTTTCTCGATTGGCCGCTTTGCCGCGGCGACCACCTCATCCGTCGTTTAAGTCTCAAATCCAGTGAAACTCAGGAGCCCATAATGAAACTGTTCAAGACGCTTGCGGCACTCGCCGCCCTGTGTGCATTCGGCGCGGCCGCGCCGGCGTGGTCGCAAACCAAAACGATCTACATCGGCATGAACGGCGGTCCGATGGAAAAGGCCTATACGAGCCAGGTGCTGCCCGACTTCGAAAAGGCCAACAACGTGCACGTGGTGGTGGTGCCGGGCACCTCGTCGGATATTCTCGCGAAACTGCTCGCCAACAAGGCCAGCCCGCAGATTCACGTGGTGTTCCTCGATGACGGCGTGATGGCGCGCGCGGTCAGCATGGGCGTGTGCAAGAAGCTCGACGACTCGCCGGTGCTCAAGGAACTCTATCCGTTCGCGCGTATGAAGGACGACATGGGTGCGGGCGTGCAGTTGGGCATGACGGGCATCGCGTACAACAAGAAGCTGTTCGCCGAAAAAGGCTGGGCGCCGCCGACTTCGTGGATGGACTTCGCCGATCCGAAGTACAAGGGCAAGGTGGTGTTCCAGTCGGCCTCGAGCAGCACCTTCGGGCTGCATGGCTTTCTCGCGATCAACCGGCTGATGGGCGGCAGCGAGCAGAACGTCGAACCGGGCTTCACGAAATGGGCGAGCACGGTGGGCCCGAACGTGGTCGAGTACGTGCCGAATTCGGCGAAGATTTCCGAAATGGTTCAGACCGGCGAAGCGGGCCTGTTCCCGCTGACGCCGACCGGCGTCGGCGACCTGCAGGACAAGGGCATTCCGGTCGCTTATGTGAATCCGAAGGAAGGGCCGGTGCTGCTGCTGGTCGATCTGTGCGTGGTCAACAACAACCCCGATCCGCAATTGGCGCAAAAGCTCGCGCAATTCCTGCTGTCCGCGCCGGCCCAAACGAAAGCCGCCGAGGCCGGCAAGCAGATTCCGACCAACCATCTCGCGAAGATGACGCCGCCGATGCAGCAAAGCCTCGGCAACGTCGACGATCTGGTTCGCAAGGTGACCGTGGTGGATTGGGACACGATCAACGCGCATCGCGCGCAGTGGGACACGCGCTGGAACCGTCAGATCGAGCGCTAAGTCCGCCCGGTTCAGGTTCAGCTTCGATGGAAGAAAACGCGCCTTGCCGCTACAAGGCGCGTTTTCTTTGGGGCGTACGTGACGCCCTTCGCATTCAGAAAACCACCGAGATCGCCACCGCGAGCCAGATTGCGATGACGCCCGTGAGAAACAGATGCCGCGCGATGCGGATGCGCACGTCGCTATCTTCCGGCTCGACGGGACTCGTCGCCATCCACGGCACGAGCCCGAGGCAAGCGAAGCCGATCAGCGCGCAGATGAAGACGACGATGTCGGCGGGACGCCATTTGGTCGGCTCATACAGGCCCCAGTAGCCGAGAAAGACGATGCCGATCGAGAAGATCGTTGCCGAAGCGGCACTCAGCGCGGGCACCGATCCAATTGGACTCGGCATGTTTCACCTCCGATCGTTAGGCTGCGATGACGGTCCTTCTTCATCCCCCTGCCTTCCCGCGCCGACTGCGTCCCGCGCTCAGGACGTGCGAGCCTGGCGCGCTTCGTACGTCTTCAGATGGCTATAGGCGATGCGCAGCAGCGACACCCCGTGCTCACCCTTTTGCGCATCGCCGCCGCGCGCGATCAGATCGCCGAGAATGTGATCCGCTTCGGTATGCGAGTGGTTTTCCACATCCCGCAGCATCGACGCGGTCAGCGGCGAAGGCGTGAACAGCGTCTGGGTGGCGCGTGCGTCGAAGTCGGGGCCCATCGTGAAACCGTTGTGTTCGGCCACCGCGCGGCACTCGCCCAACAGATTCTCGATCACGCGCTTGCCGTCCGGCGCGGCCAGAATATCGCCGACCGAGCCGCGCATCAGGCAGGTACTCGCCGCCAGCGTGGCCAGGAACACCCACTTTTCCCACATGCGCAACAGAATGTTGTCGCTGACCGAGACGTCGAAGTTCGCATCGGCCATCGCGTCCGCAATCGTCTGGACACGTTCCGACGTGCCGCCCGCCCGTTCGCCGAAAGTGATCGCGTGCATGTCGTTCAGATGCACGATGTGCTGCTCGGCGTTCAGCGTCGCGGCGATCACGCATTGACCGCCGAGCACGCGCGACGCGCCGAACTTTTCCGTGAGGACGTCGATGTGGCGCATGCCGTTGAGCATCGGCAGGATCAGCGTCGACTCACCGACCAGCGGCGCGAAGGAATCGATGGCGTCGTCGAGGCTGTAGGCTTTGCAGCTGAGCAGCACCAGATCGAACGGCTCGGCGTTGACGCCGGCAAGGATCGTCTTGATGCCGTCCAGCTTGAGGTCGCCGCGCGGGCTGCTGATGACGAGTCCGTCACGCTGCAGCTTTTCCGCGCGGCCCGCGCGCACGAGGAAGGTCACGTCCTGACCCGCCGCCGCGAGACGCCCGCCGAAGTAACCGCCTACCGCGCCCGCCCCTACTACTAGAATTCGCATCTTTTGGCCTCTTGATAGATTTCGGTCACGCGCGCCGCGCCTTATTGAAGAGTTCCGGCTCGCGTACACAGTGTGTGTGCAGAATGTAGCAAAGATTGCCGCGAGGCATCGGCGACGATTGCCGCGCCCGCACGTGCTGCGATGCAGCGTTACCGCGGCTCAGGCCTGCTCAGGTCAGATCAATCGCGGCGCTGCGCCACCCTGGCTCGCAGCTTCTTCACAATCGGCCGCCCGCGCAGCGCGCCGCCTTTCAACACCACTACCTCACTTCGGGCAAGCCGCAAATGGTGCGCTCGTAGAGCGCCAGCATACCCGGCACATCCACGCCGATGCAGACCTTGCACGCCGGGCGGCTGTCCCAGTCCGGCGCGGGCACGGGCAGCGTCGCCGGCTTCTGGATGGTCTGGCCCACCGCGATGCCTTCCGTCACCACGCGCACCGGACCGCTGCGCGTCGTATAGAGGTGCGGCGCCAGCACATACGCGACCGCCGATGAATCGTGCACATAGATGCCCGCCAATTGGGCGCTCTGCTCGTGAAAAGCCTCGTAGTGACGCGACACGTCCCACACGAATTGTCCCGCCGCACCGCCGCGATCGCGCAGCGACGCGAGATACGCGCGGCTCATGATGGTCGGCTGCGTGACGTCGAGCCCGACGATCGCCACCGGCCACGCCGCGCCGAGCACGCGGTCGGCCGCGTCGGGGTCGCCGAGGATGTTGGCCTCCGCGGCCGGCGTCACATTGCCGAGCACGCCGGCCGTGCCGAACGCGCCGCCCATGATCACCACCTGCCTGACGAGCGGCGCGATCTGCGGATCGTCAGCGAGCGCCAGCGCGAGGTTCGTCAGCGGCCCGACGGCAAGCAGCGTGACTTCGCCCGGATGCGCGCGCACCGTGTCGATGATGAAGCGGTGCGCAGGCCGCGCATCGAGCGGCGCCGCGCAGGTACTGTCGAACGCGATGTTGCCGAGGCCGTTGTCGCCGTGAATCCGCGCGAGCGGCGCGGGCGCGGCGCGCCGCAGCGGCGCCGCCGCGCCCTGTGCAACCGGCACGCCGGCGGCGAAGCGCCCGGCCAGAAAGCGGGCATTGCGCGTCGTCGTCTCGATCGTCGCGTTGCCGAACACGCTCGTCAGGCCGAGCAGTTCGATGTCGGGGTGCAGCGCCTGGAAGACGAGCGCCATCGCATCGTCGACGCCCGGGTCGGTGTCGTAGATGATCTTGTGCTTGCTCATAGGTAGAACGCGTCCGGCAGTTGTTCGCGCGCGGTGGTGTCGCGCGTGGCGCCGCGCAGATTGCCGAGGCGAATCGGCAGATCGGGGCCGCCCAGTTCGAGGATCACCTGGCGGCACGCGCCGCACGGTGCGATCGGGCCGTCCGTGTCGCCGATCACCGCGAGCGCCGCGAACTGATCGCGCCGATAACCCGCGGCGATCGCGCTGAAAAACGCCGTGCGTTCGGCGCAATTGCACAATCCGTAGGCGGCGTTCTCGACATTGCAGCCGTCGAATACCTGGCCGTCGCGCGTCAATAGCGCGGCGCCGACCTTGAATTTCGAATAAGGCGCATAGGCCTTTTCTCGCGCGAGGCTCGCGCGTTCCAACAGTTGTTCCATGTTCATGCGGCGGTCCTCGATTCGGTTCTGCGTGACGAACATGCCGGGGAGAGTGGCGCCCATCAGGTTCGTGAGCGTCATGGCGGGCTCGACACGCAGGCCGTCGCGCGGTTTGATGCGCGGCGGTGCCAAACACTGGGTCGGCTTCGCGATCGATCGCAGCAAAGTTCGCGAAGCCGTATGACGCGCACGACAGGGTAGCAATGGTACGCTGATCGAGTGGTCGCGGGCCAGTCGTGTTCGTGCTCGCGACGTCTGGGCACGCCGCCGCCGAGCCTACAGCACTTCCAGCGCCAGCGCGATCCCCTGCCCGCCGCCGATGCACAACGTAACGATGCCACGCTTGAGACCGTCGCGCCGCATCGAATGAACGAGGCGCGTGGTCAGCACCGCACCGGTCGCGCCGATCGGATGACCGTGCGCGATCGCACCGCCCTGCACGTTGATCAGTTCGTCCGCAATGCCCAGCCGGCGCGCGACGGCGATCGGCACCGCAGCGAACGCTTCGTTGATTTCAAAGCGCTCGACATCGTCCAGTTGCCAACCCGCGCGCGCTAATGCGATCTGCACGGCGGGCACCGGACCGAGGCCGAACATGCCCGGCTCGACCGCCGCGACCCCATACGCGACGAGCCGCGCGAACGGCTCGATACCGCGCGCTTCGGCGAAACCCCGCTCGGCCACCAGCATCGCGGCCGCGCCGCTGTTCAACCCCGGCGCGTTGCCCGCGGTGATCGTGCCGTCCGGGCGGAAGGCCGGACGCAATCTGGCGAGCGTCTCCACGGTCGTGTCCGGGCGCGGCTGTTCATCGCGCGTGAACTGCTGCAGACCTTTGCGCGCGGCGATATCCACCGCTACCAGCTCGGCGTCGAAGTCGCCGCGCGCCTGCGCGTCGGCGAAGCGCTGTTGCGAGCGCGCGGCCCAACGGTCCTGGGCTTCGCGCGTGATGTCGAACTGACTGACGAGGTCTTCCGTATGCCAGCCCGAATGCTCGCCGGAAAACGCGTCGTTCAGGCCGTCGCGCAGCAGGCTGTCGTGAATCTGCGCGTTACCCATCCGATACCCCCAGCGCCCGCCATCGAGCAGGTACGGTGCGCGATCCATGTTCTCCATACCGCCCGCGACGGCGGCATCGCCAAGACCTAGCCAGATCTCCTGAGCCGCCGATGCGATGGCCTGAGCGCCGGAGCCGCACACGCGATTGACGGTCAGCGCCGGCACCGCCACCGGCACGCCGCCGCCAATCGACGCCTGGCGCGCCGGGTTCATTTTGTTGCCGGCCTGAATCACATTACCCATCACGACCGAGGCGAGCGCACCCGCTTCGAGCCGGCTGCGCCGCAGCGTTTCGCGCACGGTTACCGCGCCGAGTTCGGTTGCGCTCACGTCCTTCAGCGATCCGCCGAATGCGCCAATCGGCGTTCTCACCGGATTGCAGATCACTACTTCTCGCATACTCGTCATGGTTCTCTCCAGTTGGATCAGCACTGTGTTTTCTACTGCGCCTGCCTGCTCATTGGATGACGCCGATTGGCCGCAGCCACGAATCAGCGTTTCGCCGATACCGCCGCAACCGTCTCGCCCGCCCCCACATCCCACCCGCCACCCAGCGAGCGGTACAACGCGACCGCCGAAAGCGCATGCTCACGCTTCGCCTGGTTCAATGATTCCGCGTCGCGCAGATACGCCTCCTGCGCGGCGAGCACGTCGAGAAAGCTCGACGCGCCGCCCTTGTACAGTTCGGTCGACAACCGCAGCGCATGGTTCGACGCATCCAGCGCGCCGCCGAGCCGTTGCACCTGCACGGCGCCGCTCACCAGATCGCTGCGGTTGTCCTCGATCTCCTTCAGCGCCTGCAGCATGGTCTGCTGCAACCCGAGTTGCGATTCGCGCATGCGGCTCTCGCTTGCGTCGATATTCGCGGTGATGCGGCCCGCGTTGAAGATCGGACTCGTTGCATTCAACGCGGCGCTAAAGAGGTTGTCGGTGAGCGTCGGCAAGCCGAGATACGACGAAGCGAGCAGGCCATTCGCGAGATCGATCCTGAACTTCGGATAGCGCTGCGCCTTCGACACTCCCACTTCGGCCGCGCGCTGTTCGACCAACGCATAGGCGGTGCGCACATCGGGCCGCTGCAACAGCGCGTCGGAAGGCAGCATCTGCGGTGCGCTTTGCGCGGGCAGCGGAATCTCGCGGGCGTCGGCAAGCAGCAACCTGTCGACGCTCTCCGGCGTGCGACCCGAATACACCGCGATCAGACTCAATTGATGCTGCACGGCCGATTGCATGCGCGGAATCTGCGACTGCAAATCCTCCAACTGATTCTGCGCACGCGCGACGTCGAGTTGCGTCGACAGTCCATAGTGCAGACGCTGTTGCGTGAGTTTCAGCGCACGAGCGCGAATCTGCTCGTTGTCGCTGAGAATCTGCAATTGCGTCTGCGCCCAGCGCAGATCGATATACGCCGCCGCCGTGTTCGCGGCGAGCGCGAGCCGCACCTGATTCAACGCCGCCTCGCTTCCCGACACCTGGGCCTGCGCGGCCAGTACCGCGAGACGTTCGCCGCCGAACACATCGGGCGTCCAGCTCGCCGTCAGGCCGATACCGGCCTGACGCACATAGCCGAGCGGCGGCGGCGTGTTCTGCCGCGTGTTCGACGCGGTTGCGCTGGCGTTCAATTCGGGCAGCAAGGCCGCGCGATTCTGCTTCGCCAGATCCTGTGCCTGCCGCACACGCTCCACGGCGGCCTGCACGTCGAGATTGCCGGTCAGTACCGACTCCACCAGTTGGTGCATGACCGGGTCGCCGAATTGCGACCACCACGCGTCGGCGCTGATATTGTCTTGCGGTGCATCGACACTCCACGCTGCCGGCGCAACGGTCTTCACCGTCTGCGGCAAATCCGCGTGCGTGGCCGGTTGCACGGCGCACGCCGCGAGCGTCAGCAACGCCGCGCTCGCCAGTACTTTGATTACGATCGGCTTCATGTTGAAATCCTCAATGGGCCTCGGGCGGCGGCGCGGTGTTGCCGAATGGGCGCGAGAACAGCACGCTGAGCAAACCGACCACGAAACAGAGCGACACGGCAAGAAACGTATCGGAGAAAGTGAGCACCAGCGCTTCTCGCAACAGCACGTCGTGCAATTGATCGAGCCCCGCGTGCGCCGCATTCAGCACATTCCCGCCGATGGCCGCGAAGTACTCGGCCTGCTTCTGCAAGATCGACTCGACCGCCGGACGGCCTGCGTTCAGATGCTCGTCGAGCCGTTCGTAATGAAAGTTCAGCCGATCGTTGAGCATCGTGCTGCTCACCGCGATCCCGATCGCGCCGCCCAGATTGCGCATCAGGTTGAAGAGGCCGCTGGCGGAGCGAAGCCTCGACGGCGGCAACGCCCCCAGCGCCATCGTGACGATAGGCGGAATACAGAACTGCTGGCCGATGCCGCGCAACGCCTGTGGAATCAGCAGTTGCTGCCAGCCCCATTGACTCGTCAACGGCACATACAGATAGCAGCCGATGCCGAACAACGCGAGCCCGAACACCATCAGCAAGCGCATATCGACGACACGCGCGAGCATCGAATACGCGGCCAACGCAATCAACTGGAAGCAGCCGACCGAGAGCAACGCGAGACCAATCTGCAACGAATCGAAGCCGCGTACGCGCGCGAGGAACACTGGCGTCAGAAACACCGTGCAGAAGATCCCGATGCCGGTAATGAAGGACAGCAAACTGCCGATACCGAAGTTGCGCACCGCGAGCGCGCGTAAATCGACGATCGGTTCTTTCGCGGTGAACGCATGCACGATGAACAGAAAGCCGCAGATCGCCGACACCCACGTGCACAGAACGATCACGTCGTCGCCAAACCAGTTCTTGCGCGGGCCCTCTTCGAGCACGTATTCGAGGCAGCCGAGGAAGCCCGACATCAGCAGAATGCCGAGGTAGTCGCCTTTTTTCAGCAGCGAGAGATCGACCCTGTCGATGTGAACGTACTTCGGCACCATCACCGTGACGGCAATGCCCGGCACGAGGTTCAGATAGAACAGCCAGTGCCACGACCATTGCGACGTGATCCAGCCGCCGATCACCGGGCCGATGGTCGGCGCGAGCGACGCCAGCGCGCCGATCGTGGTGGACGCGATCAGCCGCTGCTTGCCGGGAAACAGCACGAACGCGGTGGTGAACACCGTCGGAATCATCGCGGCGCCGGCCGCGCCCTGCAAACCGCGAAACAGGATCATCGAGTTGATGTCCCACGCGAGTCCGCACAGCATGCTGGTAACCGTGAAGCCGAGCGCGGAGAACGTGAAGAGCCAACGCGTCGAAAACACGCGCGTGAGCCAGCCGGACATCGGAATCACGATGATTTCCGCAATCAGATACGAGGTCTGCACCCACGAGAGTTCGTCCTGGCTCGCGGACAAACCGCCGCCGATGTCGCGCAGCGAGGACGCCACGATCTGGATATCGAGCGTGGCCATGAAGAAGCCGACGCACATCAGCGCGAACGCGAAGACTTTGGTGCGGGTCGGCTGGTCGGCGGGATTGTCGAGGACTTGAGTCATGATCGGCTCATCATCCGTGTACTTGTGCGCGGCCGGCGTCGACATGCACCTTCACGGTTGCCGAGAGACCGGGACGCAGCACGCCCTGCATGTCCTTCGGCACGTCGAGGCGCACGCGAACCGGCACGCGTTGCACGATCTTCGTGAAGTTGCCGGTGGCGTTTTCGGCGGGCAGCACGCTGAAGGTTGCGCCGGTGGCCGGTGCGAGGCTCTCCACCACGCCGTGAATCCGTTTGTTCGATGCGTCGAGATCGACGTCGACGCTATCGCCGACCTGCATCTTCTTCAACTGGTCTTCCTTGAAGTTCGCGTCGATCCACAGTCCGCTCGACGGCACCACGGTCAGCAGCGACACGCCGGTGTTGGCGAGCAGTCCCACTCGCGCGCTGCGATTGCCGACAAAACCGTCAATCGGCGAGCGAATCGTCGTGTACTCCACGTTCAGTGCGGCGACGCGCTGCGCGGCCTGCGCGGTGGCGATGCGCGCCTCGGCATCGCCAATCTGCGCATCGAGCACGGCGATCTGCCGTTGCGCCGCGATCAGCGCTGCACTGCTTCGATCGACCGCGGCGTGCGCCTTGGTCAGATCGGCATCGGCCCGCTCGACCACCTGGCTCGATACCGCCTCGTCCTTCACCAGCTCGCGGTAACGCGCCTGGTCGGCGGCGCTGCGCGTGAGTTCGGCGCCGGAGGCGCGCACCTCGGCCGCCTGTTCGTTGATCGTGGCAAGTTGCAACGATTTCTTCGCCTGCAACTCGGTAACGGCGGCTTGCGCGCTCTGCACTTGCGCACTGGCCTGCGCCAGCCGGGCGTCGTAGTCGCGAGCGTCGAGGCGGACCAGCACGTCGTTCGCATGAACGAACTGGTTGTCATGCACGAGCACGTCGGCGACAAAGCCGTTCACCTTCGGCGCCATGACGGTGACGTCGCCGCCCACGTACGCATCGTCCGTCGTTTCGACGAAGCGGCCAACGAAGAACCAGTACGACACGGCAAGCGCCAGCGCGACGATCACGGTGAGGATCGCGAGCAACATCCACGGAATGCGCTTGGCCGGCCTGGCGGTGTGCGCCGCACTCGGCGGGGCGACAGTCGAAGGTGTAGTGGACATGATGTCGATATGTGCGTATGCACTCGTTGCGTTGAAAAAAACGGCGCGATGCGCCGGCCTTCGTTGCGGCCGCGGGCGGCCTCAGATTGAATCCCGTGTCAGAGCGAACAGTTCGCCGCGAAGTGCGGCCGCGCGCTGTTCACCGAAGCGATGCTCGAATTCGGCTTGCGCGCTATACCAATGCTCACGCCCGGCGTTCAGCCGCTCTTCACCGATGGCTGTGAGCGTAATCGTCAACGCCCGCGCATCCGCACCAAGCGCCGCGCTCGACACGAGGCCATTGCGGCGCAACGGCTGAATCGTACGGACCAGCGTGGTGCGCTGCATGCGCATAGCTTCGGCCATCTGCTTCATCGTCATCGGGCCGGTGCGTTTGAGACGGCCCAGCAGCGAAAACTGCGTAATCGTCAGACCGACATTGGCCAGATGCCGGTCGTAAATCTGCGACACGTAACGTGCGGCCTGGCGGATCGCAAAGCAGTCGTCGTCGAATAGCCCTTCCATTGCTGCGCTTCCCTATTCGTGAGTGCGTATGCACACATGCAAATACAGCAACGCTCGCCGGAACGAGCGTGTGCCTGCCTAACCGGTAATGCTGAACAATTCGGCGCGCAGCGTCCTGGCGCGCGCCTGGCCGAACTTCTTTTCGAACTCGTCCTGGGCGGCGCGCCATGCGATGGCGGCCTGATCGAAGGTCTTTTCGCCCTGCTCCGTCAAACTGAACAGAAACGTGCGGCCGTCATGCTCCGCCGATTCCGCCACCACCAGGCCATCGCGCTGCAAGGGCTTCATGGCGCGGACCAAGGTTGTGCGCTCCATGACCATCGCGTCGGCGAGGTCCGTCATCGGCAGGCTCGGCGTGCGTGCGAGCTTGGCAAGAATCGTAAATTGCGCAGCCGTCAACCCCACTCCACCGAGATGGCGTTCGTAGATTTGCGTGACGTGCCGCGCCGCCTGGCGCAGCGCGAAGCAATTACATTCGTCGTAAGAGAGAGGGCGGGTCATGAGAGGCAGTCTATATGTGCATACGCACAGAGTCAAATTTTATTTCGATTAGGGCTGCTATGGGCGCAAGACGCAGTCCGTAGGCATACCAGTCCGCAGTAGCGGCTTAACGTCCAGCGTAGCCTCTTACGGCCATCAAGGTGGACGCGAAAACGGCTCGCCGGAGCGTTCCGGCGAGCCGCCTTTTCTATCCGCGCGATACACGGAGCGCAGACAGCCTGATTTAGAGCAACCGGTACGCCAGGCGTGCAGCCGCTCTCGCTGTGCGCTTGTCCTGATCGAGCGACGGGTTGTACTCCGCGATATCCGCCGCGCGCAGCTTGCCCGAGACCCGCACGCGCCGCACCATCGCTTCGACCACCGATAGCGGTACGCCCAGCGCAGCGGGCGCAGACACGCCCGGCGCGGTGGCGGCGGGCAAGACGTCGAGATCGATCGTCAGATAGACGTCGTCCGCTGCGTCCAGCAACTGCTGAAGCTCATTCAGACGCTGCGGCAGTTGCGTTTCCTGCATATCGACGTCGAGCACGTAGTGCACGCCGAGATGCTCCGCATGCGCGAACAGCGAGGCAGTGTTGCCCAGATCGCTGATGCCGAAGCACGCATAGTTGAACGGCAGCCCCCGTTCCGCGCAGTCGAGCGCGATCTGATCGAACGGCGTGCCGGAATTCGCGGGGCGCTTCTGGCGCAGATCGAAGTGCGCGTCGAAGTTGATGATCAGCAGCTTGCGCGATGCGAGCGGCGCCGCTGTGGCGCCGGCTTCACGCTGCTGATGCAGCCGCAAACCGCTATACGTTCCCCACGCGACTTCATGACCGCCACCGAACACCAACGGCCGGCCACCGCTCGCCAGCACTTCGCTGACCACGTCCGCGAGTTCCGCCTGCGCGCCTTCGAGGTCGCCGTCCTCGCACACCACATCGCCGGCATCAGCGAGCGCCGCCATCGACGTTTTGGCCGGCAACCCCGCCAGCACGCGGCGCAACTCCCTGGGTGCATGCGCTGCGCCGATCCGGCCTTGATTGCGGCGCACGCCTTCATCCGAGCCGAAGCCCACGATCACCGGCGCGTCACGCTGCAACTGCACGACGTCACTGAACGGTATTACCTGATTGAAGACACGCCGCGTGTCGCCGGGCTCACCGTCGTCGGAGCGGCCTGCCCACACCTTGTCATCGAATGAAACTCTCATGCGCGCGATAACACCGCCTGCAGGAATGCGCGTGTGCGCGGCTGCGAAGGCGCGGAGAAAATCTCAGCCGGCGGCCCTGCTTCGACGATCACACCGCCGTCCATCACGACCACCACGTCGGCCACTTCCTTCGCGAAGCCCATTTCGTGCGTGACGACCACCATCGTCATGCCTTCGCTCGCGAGCAGCTTCATCACTTGCAGTACTTCGCCGACCAGTTCGGGATCGAGCGCAGACGTCGGCTCGTCGAACAGCATGACGCGCGGCTGCATCGCTAATGCCCGAGCAATCGCAACCCGTTGCTTCTGACCGCCCGACAGACTCGCCGGCATCACGTGCGCCTTGTGCGCGAGCCCGACTTTTTCCAGCAGCGCGATCGCAGCCGCTTCGGCCTGCGCCTTGCCGAGACCGCGCAACATGCGCGGACCGACGGTGATGTTATGCAGCACCGATAAGTGCGGAAACAGATTGAACGACTGAAACACCATGCCGACTTCAGTGCGCAGCGCATTCAGCGACCGCTCCTTGAGCATCTCGCCCTGTTCGACGAGCCGATGCCCGCAGATGTCGATCGTGCCGCCTTCGGCCTGTTCGAGTCCGTTGCAGCAGCGCAGAAAAGTACTCTTGCCCGAGCCGCTCGGCCCGATCACCACGACGACCTGTTGGGGCTGGATATCGAAATCGATGCCGTTGAGCACCGTGTGCGCGCCGAACGATTTGGTCAGCCCGCGAATGCTGACGATAGGCTCATTGGTTTTGGCCACGGTATTCATTGCACCATCCCTCCCGCACGCAAACGACGCTCGACGCGATGCAGTGCGTAATTGGTCGCCTGCGTCAACACCAGATATACCAGTGCAATAGCCAGATAAACTTCAAGCGAACGATACGACACGCTGATGATCTTCTGACCTTCGTGCATCAGATCGTCGATCGTCAGGAGCGACACCAGCGCCGAGTTCTTGATCAGCGCGATGAATTCGTTGCCGAGCGGCGGGATCATCCGCACGATGGCCTGCGGCAGAATGATCGCGCGCATCGCCTGCCCCGACGACATGCCGATCGATCGCGCCGCCTCCATCTGCCCGCGATCGACGGACTGAATCGCGCCGCGCACGATCTCCGAAACATAAGCGGCCGAATACAGACCGAGCCCCAGCATGCCGCACACGAACGCCGGCAGCAGAATGCCGAATTGCGGCAATCCGAAGAACAGCAGAAAGAGTTGCACAAGCAATGGCGTGCCGCGGAAGAACGTCAGGTACGCGGTACACAGGCCGTACACGATGCGCCGCTTGGGCGTCAGCCGGCCAATGCCGATCAACAGGCCAAGCACGCAACTGAGCGCGAGCGACGCGGCGGTCACTTCGACCGTCACCAACGCGCCGTGCATGATGTCCGGCCAACCGGCAATCACCGGCGAGAAATCAAGTTCCATTTCGTTTGCCCGGCCGCTTATTGCGCACTCGCGCCGAACCACTTCTTGACGATCGCCGCATACGTGCCGTCAGCCTTGATCTTCGCCAGCGCAGTGTTAAAGGCGGTCTTCAGTTGCGGCTCGTCCTTGCGCACGGCGATACCGTAGGCTTCGGTCGTCAGCGTCTTGTCGAGCACGCGGAAGCCGCTGCGCGTTTTCGCGAGTTGATACGCGGCCGGCTTGCCCGTCACGGCAGCGTCGGCACGGCCGATCCCCACCAGATCGAACATCTCCTGGTTCTTCTCGACTTCGACGCGATTGATCTGCGGGAAGTTATCGCGCAGGTAGTTCACCGACTTCGTGCCCACCTGGACCGAGACTTTTTTGCCGTTCAGATCGGCCACCGTCTTGATCGGCGAATCACTTTTCACCAGCACGGCGAGGCCGCCCGCGTAATACGAATCGGTGAAGTCGACCACTTTCGCGCGCTCGTCGGTAATGTAGATGCCGGAGATCGCAGCGTCGAAACGATGCGCGATCAAACCCGGAATCAGCCCTTTGAAGTCGATGTCGGTCCATTGCACGCGTTTGCCCATCGCCTTCGCGAGCGCGTTCATCAGGTCGACGTCGAAACCGGTACGCGCGCCGTTCTCGGTGAACTCCATCGGCGGGAAGGTGGCGTCGGTGGCGACGTTCAGCACGTCCGGCGTTTGTGCCGACGCCGCGCCGGAGAATCCGGTCAACGTCACGGCGAACGTGACGCATGCGAGGGACAACAGTCGTTGCAGTTTCATGAGGTAGGCTCCTTGTGGTTCTATCGATTCGTGCAATTCGTTCGGAATCCGTATTGAGGACGAAACCGGGAAGTTTCGTCCAGTCAATCGGATTGCATATGCTCGGAAATGGCGCGGGCCGTGCGTAGCGTCCCGTCGATGAATTGGCTTTCGCGGCCGATGGCACGCGTGGAAGGCGCCATCAGCGTGATCGATGCGCCGCTGCCGGCGCTGCGTCCACTGCGATGAAAGATCGGGGCGCTCACCCCCCACACGCCCGGATCGACTTCGCTGTCGCTGACGGCGTAGCCTTGGGCGCGAATCTGTTGGAGTTCTGCTTCGATTGCGCAGCGGCCGACGGGGTCGTTGTCGAACACGCTGTCGAGCACTTCGGCGCGCGCCTTGTCGGCCATGAACGCCAACAGCGATTTCGCCGAAGCGCCCGCCTTGAGCGGCACAGCGCGGCCTTTCTCGAACGAACAGCGCAACGAATGCTGGCTGTCGACCATCTCGAGGCACATCACCTGATGCTTGACCGCGACCACCAGCCCAATGCTTTCCTGCGACGCTCGCGCGAGTTGCTGCATTTCGCTGCGGCTCGCTTCGACGAGCAGCGAATTCACATCGAAGCCAAGCGCGAGTTGCAGGCTGATCGGGCCGGGCGCGTAATACCCCGCGTTTTCGGCGACGAAACCCCAGCGCTTGAGCAGCGCGATCTGCCGGTACAGCGTGCTTTGCGCAAGGCCTGTCACGGCTAGCAGATCCTTGACGGACATCGCCTTGCCATGACTGGCGAGCGCCGCCAGCACCAGCAGCACCCGTTCAGCCCCTGTCACACCCTGTTCAACGTTCACGATCACACCGCCCGCAATCCAACAAGGGCCCAGAATGCCAGAACGTTCTCAGATTTCAAAAATGGAATTCCCATTGGACGGGAATGAAGAACAAGGGATTTCCCCAGGTCGGCATGAAATGAGTGCAAGGCCCGAGCGCCACTAAAGCGCAATTACCGTCACACCCACTTCCACCTGATGCGCGCCGCCCCCAAGAATCATTCCGCGCAGCAACGACACGTCGCTGTAATCGCGGCCGATCGCGAGCGTCACGTGATCGACATCGGCCAGCACGTCGTTGGTCGGATCGAGATCGATCCAGCCGCTGCCGGGACAATGCACCGACACCCATGCATGCGACGCATCCGCGCCGATCAAACGCGGCTGCCCCGGCGGCGGATCGTTACGCAGATACCCGCTGACATAACGCGCAGGCAATCCCAGCGAGCGCAGACAGCCGATCATCACCTGCGCGAAATCCTGGCATACGCCGCTCTTCAATTCGAACGCGCGCTCGGCGGGTGTATCGAACATCGTCGCCGAAGGCTTGTACGCGAAGTCGTCGTGAATCCGGTGCATCAGATCGATCGCGCCCGCGGCGATCGGCCGTCCCGGCGGAAAGCTCGGCACCGCATAGGCGCGCAGCGACGGCCGCGGCACGATATTC
This sequence comes from Paraburkholderia strydomiana, assembly GCF_046030495.1. Lineage (GTDB taxonomy): Bacteria > Pseudomonadota > Gammaproteobacteria > Burkholderiales > Burkholderiaceae > Paraburkholderia > Paraburkholderia strydomiana_A. Next base: position 260,194 of record NZ_JAQQCJ010000005.1, on the reverse strand, counting down.
GGCGACGCGAAACAGAATTCCACTTCCGGCCTGAACTGCCCGCCGACGCGAAACTGCAGCGCTTCGGCCACCTCGTCCCATGCGGGCGTGGCGTCGGGATCGAGGTCGGTCCAGCGCGGCGTCAGCGACACCGTCGTTTCGCTGACGAGTTGCAAGCGCTCGTGCGGCGCATCCAGCGCGAAGTACAGCACATCGTTGCCGAACGCATCGACACGGCTGTGCAGATACGACGGTTCGGGTTCGATCCGCGCGCTATGCGAGACCAGCCGCTGCCACGAACAGGCGATCGGCCGGATCGTCGCGAGATGCTGCGCGGTCTCGACATACGTGGAATAAACGTAAGTCGTGCGATGCGAAACGGACAGCACGGTCGGCGCGTGCTTCATGACCACACCTGCGAAGTCACGGTACTCGCGTGACTGAAATAGCGCGCGCTGATCTCATGCGCAGCCGCGCCGACGAACCCGCCGATCTGATCGCAGACCGCCATCAAGTGACGGTAAGCGCCGTTTTCATCCACTTCACACAGCGATTCCAGCGACGGCAAGGAGCTCGCAGGCGGCATCAACTCCGCGAACGGACGATGCCGCACGCTGCCCGCGGCCAGCGCGATCTCGTCGAGCTTCTTGCGCAGACGTTCGTACACGCCGTAGATGCCGCGCGGGTTGGTCGGCTCGATCACCAGCAGGTCGAGCAAGGCCGGCACTTCGAAGCGGCCCGGATAGAGCGAGCGGTACGTGAGCGTACTGTCGAACAGTTGCAGCAGCAGATCGAAACCCGCGGGGGTGGCAAGCTGGCCGTGCTCGGCGATCACACGCAGTAGTGACGTCATCGCCGCCACGCGTTCGATGTGACGCCCCACGAACAGCAAACGCCACGCTTCGTCGCGTGTCATGCGGTCGCCTTGGGCGCCGCTGATCGCCGACAACTGCACCGACAGGCGCTCGAGCGCGTTGACCAGCGTGATGCGGTCGTAACGGTCGTAGCGTTCGCCACGGCCATTCGCGCCGTTGCCGTTGCCGTTGCCGTTGCCACCACCTTGCGCCGCCGCAGCCGGCATCAAGGTCTGCAACACATCGCGGAAGTCGTTGCGCGACGCGAGAATCGTGCGCCAGTGATCGTTCGACAGCCGCCCTCGCACTTCGCCATTCGAGCGCGCCTGGTAGTTCAGATTCTGGCCGATGCTCGCGGCCCCGGTGCTCTCGCTCAGATTCGCGACGAGCGCGCGCTCGAACATTTGCGGCGAATACGGCGCGGACATGTCGCCGGATTGCACGAGGCCACATTGCATCGCGAGTTCGACCAGGGTCGGAAACATCGCGTCGGCATCGTTGCCTTCGAGCGAGCCGAGAATCAGACGCAGCAGCCGCACGTTGTTTTCGGCGCGCTCGCCGTAACGTCCGGCCCAGAACAGATTTTCCGCCGCGCGGCTCGACACCGTGCGATGCTCGCGCGCGAGGTCGGCGGGCTGCATCGGCGAAGGCAGCAGCGTGAAGGTCGAAGTCGGCTGGCTCGACAGCACCCATGTATCGACGCTGCTGCCGCCGTACTGCATCGATACCGTCGCCTGGCGCTCGGCGGCCATCCGCGTGAAGCCGCCCGGCATCACGTGCCAGCCCCCGTTGACATCGGCAATCGCATAGGCGCGCAGCACCGCCGGGCGGCGGCCGATCGTGCCGTCTTCGTAACGCGGCGTACACGAGAAACGCTGCACCTGCTGGATCGTGTACGTGTCCGGCATCGCCTCGATGCGCTCGCGCCACGCCGACAGCGTCTGCTTGCCCTGCTCGATGCCGGGCGGCGCATCGCGCCCGGTCACCGGCCAGGTCGGCACGATGAACGCTTCGTCGAGCCGCGCGAATGCATGCTCGCGCGCCGCCTGTTCGCCGCACCACCAGGTCGCGACGCTCGGCAGCACGAGGTCTTCGCCGAGCAGCACTTCGGCGACGCCCGGCAGAAAACCGTGCAAGGCCGGCGATTCGACAAAGCCCGAACCCGGCACGTTCGACACGATCACGTTGCCCGCGCGCATCACCTGCAGCAGGCCGGGCACGCCGATGCTCGAATCGGCGCGCAGTTCGACCGGGTCGCAGAACGCGTCATCGAGCCGGCGCAGCACGACGTGCACGCGTTCGAGCCCGGCGAGCGTCTTCAGATAGAGCATGTCGTCGCGCACCGTCAGGTCCTTGCCTTCGACCAGCGTGACGCCGAGATAGCGCGCGAGAAACACGTGCTCGAAATAGGTTTCGCTGAACGGCCCCGGCGTGAGCAGCGCGATATGCGGCGACTGCGGTGACTCCGCGGCGCCGGGGTCGTGCCGCATCGTGGACTGCGCCGATTGCGCGAGCGTCGCGATCAGTTGCGAATAGGTCGGCGCGAGGCGGCTCACGCGCATCGAGCGGAACGGCTCGGCGAACAGCGTCGACACGATCAGCCGGTTTTCCAGCGCATAGCCGAGACCCGATGGCGCTTCGGTGCGATGCGCCATGACGGTCCAGTCGCCGTTCGGCGTCCGCGCGAGATCGACCGCGACCACTTGCAGGTACTGGCCGCCGGGCGGCGTGAAGCCCTTGACTGGGCGCAGATAGCCCGGATGCCCGAACACCAGCGCGGGCGGCAGTTGCCCACGTTCGAGCAGGGTTTGCGGCCCATAGATATCGGCGACGATCGCATTGAGCAGATGCGCGCGCTGCGTCACGCCGCGTTCGATGTGCGCCCACTCGTCCTCGCTGATCAGAAACGGCAGCAGGTCGAGCGCCCAGGGACGCGACTCGCCGTTATCCGCATAGACGTTGTAGCTGATGTCGTTGTCGCGAATCTGTTGCGCGACCGACGCGCAGTGATCCTCCAACCGTGCGACGCCGTCCTCGCCAAGCCGCTCGAAGAATTGCCGCCACGGCTCGCGCAGCACGCCCGGTTCGTCGCGCAACTCGTCCCAATGTCCGTCGTAGCCCGGCAGCAGCCGTAACAGGGACGAAGCGTCCGCACGAGCCGCGGACGCTTCGAAGGGAAAAGTCGATTGAAAGGCCAAGATCGTATCGTTCTAAGTATGGGCGGTTTTACCAGTAGCGCAGATCGAGCGTGAACGGAAACTCGAGACTGCGCTGCGGCAGGTCGACCGTGAGCGGCCCCGGCGTATGACCCGACGCGAAGAAGCGTGCGCGCCGCCGGCTTTCCGCCTCATAGGCGTTGACCGGGAAGGTCTGATAGTTGCGCCCGCCCGGATGAGCGACATGATACTGGCATCCGCCGACCGAGCGGCCAGTCCAGGTGTCGACCAGATCGAAAGTGAGCGGCGCGTCCACGCCGATGGTCGGATGCAGCGCCGACGGCTGCGACCACGCGCGAAAGCGCACGCCGGCCACGTATTCGCTGACGCGGCCGGTGGGCTGCAACGGCACCGGCACGCCGTTGACGGTCAGCATATGGCGGTTGCCGTTCAGACCGAGCGCGCGCACTTCGAGCCGCTCCACCGACGAATCCACATAACGCACCGTGCCGCCCGCCGAACCCTCCTCGCCCATCACGTGCCAGGGCTCGAGCGCGCTGCGGATCGTCAGCGCGACGCCGCTCACCGTGGTCTCGCCCACCAGCGGGAAGCGGAATTCGAAGTGCGGCGCGAACCAGCTGCTGTCGAATGCGAAGCCAGCGCGGTTCAGCTCGTCGAGCACGTCGTCGAAATCCATCTTCACGAAGCTGCCGAGCAGGAAGCGGTCGTGCAGCTCGGTGCCCCAGCGCGTGAGGCGCTGCGTGTACGGCTCGCGCCAGAAGCGCGCCACCAGCGCGCGCAACAGCAACTGCTGCACGAGACTCATGCGCGCGTGCGGCGGCATTTCGAAACCGCGCAATTCGAGCAGGCCGAGGCGTCCAGTGGGGCCGTCGGGCGAATAGAGCTTGTCGATGCAGAACTCGGCGCGGTGCGTGTTGCCGGTCACGTCGATCAGGATGTTGCGCAACGAGCGGTCAATCATCCACGCGGGCAGGTTCGCGCTGTCGCGGCCGCCGAGCAGATCGATCTGGCGCTGCAACTCGCGGAATGCGACTTCGAGTTCGTAGACCTGGTCGTTGCGCGCTTCGTCGATGCGCGGCGCCTGACTGGTCGGCCCGATGAAGAGCCCCGAGAACAGATACGACAGCGACGGATGGTTGTGCCAGTACGCGATCAGGCTCGCGAGCAGATCGGGCCGCCGCAGGAACGGACTATCGGCGGGCGTCGCGCCGCCGAGCACGAGGTGATTGCCGCCGCCGGTGCCGGTGTGGCGCCCGTCGGTCATGAACTTCTCGCTGCTCAGATAGCTCTGCGCCGCCGACTCATACAGGTACTCGGTGTGATCGACCAGTTGTTCCCAGTTCGCGGCCGGATGAATGTTCACCTCGATCACGCCGGGGTCCGGCGTGACCTGCAGCATCTTCAGGCGCGCGTCGCGCGGCGGCGGATAGCCTTCGAGCACCACCTGCATCTTCAACTCGGCGGCTGTCGCTTCGACGGCGGCGAGCAGGTCGAGATAGTCGTCGAGTTCGGTGAGCGGCGGCATGAACACATGCAGCAGCGAGCGGCCGCTGCCGAACGCATCCGCTTCGGCTTTCGGACCGGCCGCGCGTTTGGGGTCGCGCGCCTCGACGCAAATCGCCGTACGCAGCGTTTCCTTCGACGACTGCCCGTGCGCCGGCGCCTGCACATCGCCCGGCTGACGCGCGTAGGCGAGCACGCCGCTGCCCGCCATGCCGCTCAGCAGATCGCCCGCCGACAGCGACAACGCGGCCGCGCGCCGCTTCTCGACAAGCGTCGGCGCCTGGCTCGCGTCGCGCTGTTCGTTGTCGTACTGCAAGCGCAATTGCGCGGACGAACGCAACGGCACCGGCGGCGCGAACGGATCGTGCGCGTGCTGATACGGATAGTCGGTCTTCGACACCCACGGCAGCGAGTCGAGCGGCAGCCGGTAGCCCATCGGCGAATCGCCGGGAATCAGATACATGCGTTCGTCGCGGAAGAACCAGCGGCCGCTGACCCACTTCGGCGTTTCGCTCGGCACGTCGCGCTCGCGCGCGAGCGGCAGCACATACCCCGTGGCGCCGCTCAGGCCCGCATCGAACACACGACGCAAGCGCACCCGCTCCAGTTCGTCGTCGAGCCGGGCGTCGAACGGATCGACGTTGACCGGCAAGCGGCGCTCGCGCCACAGGTAGTACCAGACGTCTTCGAAACCGGGCTGGATGCAGTCCGTGTCGAGCGACAGCTTGCCCGCGAGATGGGCGAGAAAGCGTTGCGCGTCGCCCGCGGTGTAGCGGCCAGGCTCGCGTTCATCGGCGAACAGCGCCGGGTTTTGCCAGCAGGGTTCGCCATCGGCGCGCCAGTAGAGCGACATCGCCCACCGCGGCAACTGCTCGCCCGGATACCACTTGCCCTGGCCGATATGCAGGAAGCCGTTCGCGCCGTAACGCGCGCGCAGCTTGTCCATCAACGCGACGGCATAGCCTCGCTTGGTCGGCCCGAGCGCGTCGGTGTTCCATTCGTCGGCGTCACGGTCGCGCACCGACACGAAGGTCGGCTCGCCGCCCATCGTCAGGCGCACGTCCATGTCGGCGAGTTGCTGGTCGACCTGCTCGCCCATCTTCAGCACGTCGCGCCACATCGCTTCGCTATACGGCTTCGTGACGCGCGGCGTCTCCAGCACCCGTTCGATCGACATCGTGTGATCGAACTCGACTTCGGATTCGTCCACCGCGCCCGAGATCGGCGCGGCGCTCCCCGGCTCGGGCGTGCAGGCGACCGGAATATGCCCTTCGCCCGCGAGCAGGCCCGAGGTCGGATCGAAGCCGATCCAGCCCGCGCCCGGCAGATACACTTCGCACCACGCATGCAGGTCGGTGAAGTCGACTTCGGTGCCGCTCGGGCCGTCGATGGATTTGACGTCGGGCGCGAGTTGCAGCAGGTAGCCGGACACGAAGCGCGCCGCCAGCCCCAGTTGCCGCAAGGTCTCCACCAGCAGCCAGCCCGAATCGCGGCACGAGCCCGCGGCGCTCACGAGCGTTTCCTCGGGCGTCTGCACGCCCGGCTCCATCCGGATCAGGTAGCGGATCTCGCGTTGCAGCCGCTGATTCAACGCGACGAGGAAGTCGGCGGTGCCGGTCGGCGTGCGGTCGATGCTCGCGACGAATGCGGCGAAGCGCGGCGTCATCGGACGCTTGATCAGATACGGCGCGAGTTCGAGCGCGAGGCCGGGGTCGTAAGTGAACGGGAACTGCTCGGCCGACGGTTCGAGGAAAAAGTCGAACGGGTTATAAACGGCCATCTCGGCGACCAGGTCCACGGTCACCCTGAACTCGCGCGTCTTCTCAGGAAAGACGAGCCGTGCCTGATAGTTGGCGAACGCGTCCTGCTGCCAGTTGATAAAGTGTTCGGCCGGTTCGACCCGCATCGAATAGGCGAGGATCGGGGTCCGGCAATGCGGCGCAGGCCTGAGCCGCACGACCTGGGGCGACAGCGAAACCAGCCTGTCGTAGCGGTAATGTGTGACGTGATGCAACGCGACGCGTATGGACACACCGGACTCCTGGACGAAGGATGGCAGCCCGCCAAAAAGCAAGCTTCATGCCGTTGATAGAACGAGCGCGACAAGCGTTGTGAACCGCGTGTACTGCTTCAGCACTGCCCCGGCGCACCGGCTGCTGTGAACTTTGCCGCACTGGCCGGCCGTGCGGACCCTCGAACCGCCGGAGGTTGGCCGCTTCTCGCCAGGCCACGCACCAAAGCGGCGCAGCGCCCATGCACGATCATGCACGTAATGTGCGTTAAACCGGTGACGTCTGGCAATTGCGGCATGAAGATTGCGGCAAGCGTTCGCTCACGACTGCCACCCTCACCCAGGCTCGCCCGATGAAAACCTTCCATTGCAATCGCTGCTCGCACCTCGTCTTCTTTGAGAACGTCCGCTGCGAACGTTGCGAGTCCTTGCTCGGCTATGTGCCTGACCTGGCGGAAATCAGCGCGTTCGAAGACGCCGGCGACGGACGCTGGCGCAGCCTGCATCCGGGCGCGGACGGCGCGCTGTTTCGCCAGTGCCACAACTACGCGGTCGAAAACGTCTGCAACTGGATGATCCCCGCCGACTCGCCCGACAGCTTGTGCCGCGCTTGCCAACTGACCCTCACGATCCCCAATCTGGGCGCACCGGAGAACCGGCTCTACTGGTATCGGCTGGAGATGGCCAAGCGCCGCCTGCTCTATACGCTGGCCGAACTCGGCATCGACGTGAAATCGCGTCAGGCGGACCCCGAACATGGCCTCGCGTTCGAATTCCTCGAAGACGGCGGCGACGGCGCGCGCGTGATGACGGGTCATGACAACGGGCTCATCACGCTGAACATCGCCGAGGCCGATGACGCTCACCGCGAAAAAGTGCGCACTGCGATGGGCGAACCGTATCGCACGCTGCTCGGCCATTTCCGTCATGAGACCGGCCACTACTACTTCGACCAACTGGTGCAGAACGACCCGCGCTGGCTCGAACCGTACCGCAAGCTGTTCGGCGACGAGCGCGCCGACTACGGCGAGGCGCTGGACGCGTACTATCGCGACGGCGCGCCGCCCGACTGGCAGGCGTCGTACATCAGCGCGTATGCGACGATGCACCCGTGGGAAGATTGGGCGGAGACGTGGGCGCACTATCTGCTGATCGTCGACGTGCTGGACACGTCGACGTCATACGGCCTCGCGCTGCTGCCCGACGACCCGAGCGAGCCGACGCTCACCGACCGTACGCCGGTCGAGGACGCCAGCTTCGACAATCTGATGAAGCGCTGGTTTCCGCTCACCTATGCGTTGAACAGCCTGAACCGCAGCCTCGGGATGGCCGACGGCTATCCGTTCACGCTGGCCGCACCGGTGGTGGACAAGCTGCGCTTCGTGCATCGGGTGATTGCGCACGCTGGCGACAAGGACGCTCAATAGGCGACATAGGGCCCGGTGCCGCCAGGCGTCGCCTGTTGTTCGACGGCCGCGTACACATTGCGGCCATAGAAGAACGGCAGACCCCAGTCGAAAATCGTCGACGTCACGAAGGCCGGTCCCGCCAATAAAGGCAATGCCGAATCGCCGGCATACGTCTGCGCGATCGACGCGGCATTGCCCACGCTGAAGCTCACCGCGCTCGTCGTGCCGTTCACGCCTTCGATCAGCGCACTCAACTGCTGGGTCGACGCCGGGCAGTAGTACGCGCTGTTCGGAATCGGGCAAGCCGCCATCGCGCTGGTCTGGAAGAAGAGTCCGGTCGAGCCGCTGTCCAGAATGCTGTGTGAATACGTGATGCCGTTCTGCACCGTCGTGAACGTGCCGTTCGACGGACTCACGCCGATCACCTGCGCACTGCCGAGCGCATTGTTGGCCTGCGTGCCGATGCCGAACACCAGTTGCCCGGACACCGACGGCGCGCCGCCGGAGACCGTCGGCAGGCTCAGCATCGAACCGTTGTTGTCGGTCGCAAAGTACGGCACCGGATTGGCCACCTGAAATGCTTCGGCAAGCGGAATCGACGTGCAGGGCAGGCTCTGGCAGGCGTAGTACGTGCCGGCCAGCGCCTGCGCCACGCAGTTCGCGCCGCAGTCGTGCTTGAACACGCCGATGCCGAGAATCCCGTTGGCCTGCAAGGTGCCCGGCGTGTTGCGCGAGGCGCCGAGGTTCGCGCAGTCGGCGGGCAACGTCGGGTAGTTCGGGTCGATCACCTGGATCGGCAGCGAGGCGGCTTTTTCGCCGGCGATCTGCAGATCGGCGAGCCGCACCGAGCCCCACGTGTAGCCGTCGAAGAACTGCATGCATTCGGCGACCAGATTACCCGACGCGTCCTTCTGCTGCGGCAGGTTCATCGACGCGGGCAGTTGCGAGGCGAACACCCGCACGCCCCATGAGCCGGTATCGACCAGCACGTGATCGATGGTCTGACATTCGCTCGTACCCGGCGCGCACAGCGTGATGCTGACGAACGGCATGTTGGGCACGTTGCTCACGCCGGCGTCGACCGTCACGCGCACTGCGTTCGCGGCAAGCACTTGCGGCGCGGGCGAGGTATTGGTCACGGTCGGACCACCGGTCGAACTGCTGGAATTGGCCGTGGTGCTCGCGCCGCCGGAGCCGCCGCCTCCGCCGCCGCCGCACGCGGTGACGAGCAACGCAAGCAGCGCCGCGCACAACAGGGTCATCCACGAAGACATGTGACGCATGATCGGCTCCGTTATTGAATGACGCCGACGTCGACGCCCGCGGGCACCGCCTGCGGCAAATACGCATGGCCGGAGAACGCGCGCAGATGGCCGCCGGAGTAAATCACCAGGTCGCTGTTCGACACCGCGAGCGGCGTGCCGCGCCGGGTTGCCGTGGCGGCGACGTATGCGTCGAACGACGCGCCCAGCATCGACTTCAGATCGGGCAGCGTCGGGCCCTCCCACGCGATGCCGAACACGATGCCGTTGCGCCCGACGTACTCGCGCACCTGCGTGCCGGACGGCATCGTCAGCAAATGGACCGAATAGGCGCTCTGCGTGGTGGCCGCGCGAGCGACCGCGCGCAGGTGTATCTGATCGCTATCGACAGTGCTGACGTTCTGGCCGAGCGTGGCGTGCGCGGCAAAAGACAGCGCGCAGCTCGCCCCGAACATTGCGCGGGCAATGCGGGTGTGGAGCATCGGTTTCACGAGATTTCCTTCGAGGTGAAACGCTCGTGACCCGGCACTCGCCGATCACAAACGTGAAACTAGGGGGCGCACTTCCGACCGGTGGTGCCAGTGTGGCCTTCACGCCGGTCGGGCTGCGTGAATGCGTCTACGGAGCGACTGGATGAAACTTGAGCGATGACGGCACCCGGCGCCAATCGTTTGCGCGGCAATTTAAACCTTTAGGGCACGGGACACCGTTCAGCGCCGTTTGATCGTTAAGGACACGATGACCGTGGGACGGCCCTCCCACGGTCATTTTTACATTGCGTCCTGCTTAAAGCGAACACAGGCGACCAAAGATCGGCGAGCATCAGAAAAATGTTCACGCAGGCCGCATCAAACAGTTCGATGTAAATACCCGCTGAAAACAGCGGGCTTCAGCACCGCTTTCCTCTGACAAGAAACACGGGGAGCGGCGTATTCCCAGGACGAAAGCCCACCACAAAAAAAAGACCGCGAATGGCGCGGCGGCCAATAGCGGTCCATATTCAATCGACGGGATGCATCGCGCTCGAATCAGATGATTCGACGCGACAGCGCCCGCTATTTTTTCTGCTGCAGGAGCGACTTCAGTTCCTGCACATTCTCTTCTACGCGTTTTGCGATGACCGCATACGACTCGGCTTGCGTCTGATACGCGGCTTGCGCGAGTTGCTGCATATCGGCCAGCGACTTGTGCAGGCTCTGCTGGATCAGCTCGGCGGTTTTCGTGGAAGGCGCTGCGCCGCCTGCCGACAACTGACCCGTCAGCGACTGCAGTTCGGTCAGGGTCGTGCGCAGCATGTCGGCCTGCTTCTGCGCCAGCGATTGCATGCCCTGGAAGGCCGTCTGATTCGCCTGAACCAGCGCCTCCATGTCCTTGCGTCGCGCTTCCATGATAGCGGGGACATCGAAGCCGGGGAGCTTGAACTGCTCCAGCATTTTGGTGAAATCGCCAAATGGATTGGCGGCGTCAGGTCGGTCCATTCGAAATCCTCCTTAGCGGTTTGAGTACTCGCCGGCAGTGCAGGCGCGGCATGTTGCACCGACGCGCGCACCGACAGGCACGTGTGCCGCGCGACCCACGATCCGCCGAAGCTTGCCGGATCTGGGGTCGGACGGCGCATCGATCAATCATGCGCCATCCGGCCACATTGCGCCAGCCGACACTCACCCTGGCTCGCCGCCGGCTTCTCTCCGCTTTGTCGATTTCGACTGGCCCGCATCGCGGCGCATGCAAGGCTTGGTAAGTTACATGTCGGCTTCAGTAACCCTACGAAACGGCATGTCGACTATCGTTGCTCCTACACCGGCGCACTGTGGCGCCGGCTCTGTCTCAATGGGAGCGACATCATGAAAAAAACCATTTTCAGCGCGGCGCTGGCCGCCGTTCTGACCGTGTCCGCGACAGCGGCGCTCGCCCAGGAAACGGCCCCGCCCTCGCCCGCGCAGATGCACGGCGAACCGCAGCGCGGCGACGGTCCGCCTTCGCATGGCGCGATGGGTCCGATGATGGGTCCGAGGGGCCCCGGTTTTGCGGTGATCAACGATCTGGAGCAGTTGCGCCGTCTGTATGCGCTGAGCGGCCATCCGGGTGAGATCGTCGCGGTGTATCACGAGGTGCTCGGCAAAACGCAGGACCCGATGCTGCGGCATTACATCTACGATTCGCTGGCTCGCGAACAGTTGAAGCCCGCGAATCCCGAGCAGGCGATTGCAACGTTGCGCACCAGTTTGTCGGAGGATCTCGCCGCGGCGAGCAAGGCACCGCATGGTGCGCCGGGGATGCCGGGACAGGCGCAGTAATTCCGCTGTAGCGGGAGCCTTTTATGCGCGAAGCGGCAACTCGCCGCCTACGTGGAAGAGCTCCCGCCGATCCACAATGCGCTCGTCTGGCATGCAACGTTAGCTGTCCCACACTCCCGCGTCAGTGTCACTTTTCATCTTCCATCAGGTGATTAGGATAAGAGCACTGAAACGCTCGCGTGTGGTGAAGAATGCGATACCCGATGAATCTGGTAGTTGCGGCCATCCTGCTTGTGCTGGTCCTGTGTTGCATCATCAAGCTGGCGCTGAACTGATGCCCGATTCTCGCGGTACATCCCGCGCCATTTCACGATTTCACATTGCACGCGAATAACGCCGTTCCCGGCACGTCCGCATTTGTCCCGCTTCGGTTCCGCTTCGGTTCCACTTCGCTTCAACACCGCATCGGCACCGCCGTCGGCACCGCGCGCGTCGCCGCCTTTTCGCATGACATCGCTCGAAATAATTGCTGAATGGAGTTCGGCAGGCGACTCGACCATACTTCGTTCGCTGCCGGTGCGTACGAAACAAGGACGCATGAGATCAAGAGTGTTTCACGTGCGAATACGTTTCGCCGATGATCAACGATCCTACGGTTGCCCGATCATCGGCTGATACGTTCGAAGCTACCGGCACCGCGTGCCGAAGACAGGATGAACATGTTGACTTCAGTGAATTTCCTCAGAAAGAACGCCACCCGTCTGGTCTGCGTGGCGATGCTCGGCTGCACCGCGTTGCTGACCGGGTGCGCCGGCGGCGGCATCAGAAACACGAGTGAAGCGAGCGTGCAGTCGCAAGTACGGCCGGACACGATTTACGTGTACGCCTTCGACGCCGATCCAAACCAGGTCAAGCTCGACAGCGGCATGCTGCAGAAACTGAAGACGCACCTCAGCGGTTCGTCCGATGCACAGAAGCAGGTCGCCGATGCGGACGAAGTGCGTGAACAGGTCGCCAACGAAATCGTGCAGCAACTGCAGTCGATGGGTCTGCACGCGGTTCGCTCGGATGCCCCCGCCCCGGCCGACCAGAACGTGCTGCTCGTGCAAGGCAGCTTCGATACGATCGACTCGGGCAATCGCCGCCGTCGCACGATGATCGGCCTCGGTGCAGGCAAGAGTCAGGTGAGCAGCACGGTGCAGATTCTGTACAAACCCGCGGGCGGCGCGCCGCGTCTGGTACAGCGCTTCGATGCCGATGCGGACAGCGGCAAGGCGCCGGGCGTCGCCGAAACCGCCGGGGTGGGCGCGGCGGCCGGCAGCATCGCGACCACGGCGGCACTGGGTGGCGGTTTGCACGCCGTATCCGAAACCAAACGGGCTGGCGTGTCAGCGGACGCGAAGCGACTCGCCGATGCGGTGGCGAAACAGATCGCACAGATCGGCGTGAGCGGCGGGTGGATGTCGACGCAACACATGAAGGGCTGATGACTCGCCATTGAATCCCAGCGGCAGAACCGGGTACAGACAAAACGCAGCGCGGCAGCGTGGAGCAAAACTCCACGCTGCCGCGCGTTGTCGTTCATGCCTTCGTATAGCGCAGCCACACTGCGTCGTGCCCGGCTTTCTCCACCGACGTCAGCTTCAGATATGCGGGTGCCCGCCACTTGTCCATCGGGACTTCGAACGAAGAAGGATGCTCGCTGCGGCCATCCACCAGCGGCAGAATCAGCACGCTGACCTCGTCGACGAGACCGGCGTTCACGAACGCGCCGCTCACATGCGAACCGCCTTCGACAATCAGCTTCTTCACGCCGAGCTCGCGCGCCAGGGTCTGCACCACTTTGTCGAGATCGATCCCGCGCTTGCCGCCGAACGCGTACGACACGCCGATCGATTGCAGATAAGCGAGGTAGTCGTCGGCGACCTCTTCGGTCAGTACCTCGACCACATGCGACTTGAGCGCCGTGTTGCTCTTCCATGCGACACGTCCTTGCGGATCGATCGAGATCGCGTACTGCGCCGCGTTGCGTTCGACGAAATGATCCGTGCGAGGCAGCGCGCTCTTCGCGAGCCCCTTCGGATAATCGGCACCGTGGGAGATTTCCTGCATGGTCACGCGCCCGCAGATCCAGCCGTCGGCTTCGAAGCCGGCCGCGGTGGTCTCGTAGAGGTCGCTGGCGAAGTCGAGATGCCAGCCGTCCGTGAGACTGCGGCCGTCCAGCGACGACATCATGTGAGCGACGATGTAAGGTTTCATAGGAGGAGCCTCCGTGGTGGTCTATGAGTGGAGGTTCCAGCAAGGGCCGTTCCGCTCGCCGTGCATGACCGCGTCGAAGGTCAAACCCGCATGGCGCAAAAAAAGCGCCGTTCACCCGCCACATTCGGCAGCGGGCAAACGGCGCTCATCAGCACCACCGACTTCAGTTCAAACGCTTACGACGCGACCGCGTAACGCTCGAGCCAATGCGCGTACGGCGCGGGCAACGTCCACGACGCGCGCTCGATGCCGAGCTTGCGCGCCGCATGATACGGCCAGTGCGGATCGGCCAGATGCGCGCGGCCGACCATCACCAGGTCGAGCTGTTCGTTCGCGACCGAGCGGTCCGCGAGTTCCGGCGTATCGATTCCCCATGCCGACGAAACCGGAATACCGGCTTCGCGGCGCACGCGCTCCGCGATCGGCGCGAGAAATGCGGGCGCCCACGGGATCGCCGCTGTCGGCGTGGAGAAACCCACGCTGACGCTCAGCATGTCGAGCCCTTCGCGCTTGAAATTCTTCGCGAGTTCGATCGACTCCGCGAGCGTTTCCTCGTCGCGGCCGTCGTATTCGATCACGCCGAAACGCGCGGTCAACGGCAGATGCTCGGGCCAGACCTTGCGCACCGCAGCCAGCGTTTCCAGCAGGAAGCGGCTGCGGTTTTCCAGGCTGCCGCCGTATGCGTCGTCGCGTTGATTCGAATGCGTCGAGAAGAAGCTCTGGCCAAGATAGCCGTGCGCGAAGTGCAGTTCGAGCCATTCGAAGCCCGCGTCGCGGGCGCGCTTCGCGGCGCCGACGAAATCTTCGCGCACCCGTGCGATGTCGTCGAGCGTCATCGCTTGCGGCACTTTCGGCAGGTGCGCGCCGAACGCGATCGCCGACGGCGCGATGGTCTGCCAGCCGCGGCTGTCGCCGGCGGCGATGTGGTCGTCGCCCTCCCACGGACGGTTCGCACTGGCTTTGCGGCCCGCGTGACCGATCTGGATGCCCGGCACCGAGCCGGCCGCCTTGATCGACGCCACCACCGGCGCGAAAGCCTGCGCCTGCTCGTCGTTCCAGATGCCGGCGCAGCCCGGCGTGATCCGGCCTTCCGGCGAGACGGCCGTCGCCTCGACGATCACCAGCCCCGCGCCGCCGCGCGCCAGACCGGCGAGGTGCACGCGGTGCCAGTCGTTGATCAGGCCGTCTTCGGCGGTGTACTGGCACATCGGCGGAATGGCGATACGGTTGCGCAAGGACACGTCCTTGAGCTTGTAGGGCTGAAACAATGCGGACATCAGGCTAAACTCCACTAGATAAACTTGTACGGTAGTTCGATAAACATCGAACTATGGAGTATCGCAGAAACCTCTACTATTTGCAGAATGCGCACTTATACCCACCCTGCCGCCGAGGACTTCACGCTCGGGCGGCTGTTTCATGCTTTGAGCGACCCGGTTCGCCTCGAAATTGTCCGGCGGCTATCCACTGTGGACGAAGCCACCTGCGGCGAACTCGACGGCGGCCGGCCGAAGTCGAGCGTGTCCCATCATTTCCGGATCCTGCGCGAGGCGGGGCTGGTACGCACACGCGTGGCCGGCACCGTGCATCAGAATTCGCTGCGTAGAGCGGAACTGGACGCTCGCTTTCCGGGTTTGATGGAGGCGATTGTTCGGCAGATCATTGCCGAGCCGGTGATAGGGGAACCGGCTTAAGGACAACCGCCGCAAGCCGCCTTATTCGCGCCACAGCCTGCGCATCAGCGCAAGCAAGGCGGTGGGCGCCGTGCCTTTTTGACAATAGCCGTCGAAATTGTGACGTGCCCTGCCGGTTTCCTTGACGTGATCCTCGTCGAGCGACGTGAACGCGACGATGCCGAGACTTTGCGTCGGCAGATAGCTGCGCAGCGCGCTGGCCGTTTCGTAGCCGTCACGCTCGGGCATCATGATGTCGAGCACGACGACGTCCGGCACCCAGTCCCGCACACAGCGAAGCGCATCCGCGCAACTGACGGCGGCACGGGCTTCCACGCCTTCGTAGGAGAGATAGGTAGCGAGCGCTTCGGCCGCGCCGGCGTTGTCATCGACGACGAGGACACGCGGCACTTCGTGCAATACCCGGATTTCGCGGGCGCTCCACCTTTGGCAAGTAGACAGGGTTCGAGACATGTAGGGCACGTGCGAGAAAAACATCAACGCCCAGCAAACCGCATACCAAGGCGGCAGCAGATGCTTCGACGGGTCAAATCAGGCGAATCTACTTGTGCAAAAGCGGATCAGTTGCCGGAGGCTGGGCGTGCTGCCGGACTTAAAAGACAGCATCTAACCGGCAATTAAAAAGCTGACGGCTGGTAGAACTTAAAATGGTCTGAGCAACAAGCCGGCTTTCAACAGAGGAATCCGTATTGACGAAATCGGGCGCGGCGATTTTTCTGACTGAGTGGCAAATACGTTATTCGCGCGATTTATTGAGCCATGTAGTTTGCGCAAACGTTCTCCATGTGCACGATCTTCTCGTCATACTTAAGCGCCCGATGGGAAAAGGTAACAGTTACCAAACGAGATTTGACAATATTACAATGGCCTTTCTTAAATCTAAGATTGAGAGGGCACGCATGGTTCTATATCACCGTGGCGCAGCGATTCAGGCGTCGAGTGTCAGATACGGCCACACTTTCGTCGCCCGCGCCTGCATTCTGAAAGAAGACGGCGAATCCACGTCGCTGGGGGATCTCGGGCAGTTCGCAAGCCCCGCGTGCGCTTATGAATTTGCGGTGCGCTGTGCAAGTGCTTTTGTGGACGGCATGCCGATGCCTCGCTGCCCATTCGGCAAATCATCACACGTGGACGAAACAGTTAATAACTAAAGTTCTAGGAAAAGGGGGCCGCGATGTACAAACCTGTATTAAGCCGCTTTCAATATACGCGCCGGCACGGCAAGCAACGCACTTATGACGTCACGGTCAATCTCGTGCAAAAGGCTTCTGGTGTCTGTACGTATGCCGCATGGGTGCATTATCAAGCTGAATTCAAGGGTTCGGGATTGATGCTGCCACTCGTTGCCAATACTCCTGATGCCGCCGTGCGCGAAGCACAGATGCGCATTCAGGAAGACATCGACAATCTGATCGGTATTGTCGAGTAGATAATCAATCCGGCCGGCGCAATGCGGAGTGAACTGTGCATGCGCGGCCTCTCGTGGTGCTTATACCAGCAGGTCTTCGTAGAACGCACCGAATCGCCGCGTCGGATGAGCGGGTTGTATTTCGCGTATTGCCCTTCGGCCACACGCCGCGTGCTCTTCAAGGCAGATCGGCAATGTCCAGCCCCATCACCGCCGAGCTCAACGATTTGCCGTGCGCATCGAGTGCGAGCGAACGCGTGACACCGCCGCCAAGCGCCTCTCCCAGCACGAAATTGAATGCCGCGAGATGCGGCAATTCATAGCGCACCACCTCGCCACGCACGACGTCGCGCAAATGCGATTTCACGCGATCCGCGGATAACTCGCGCCGCAGATGTTCGTAATGGCTCGGGTCGTAGCATATGACCGACACGTTCAGCGTATTGCCCTTGTCACCTGTTCTGGAATGGGCAAGTTCTCGCAGTTTCATTTCACGCCTCCACAAACTCGAATGCCGGATCGACGTCGACGCGCGGCAGCAATACGGATTGAACCGCGAGTACCTCTCGCGTCGACCTGGTGACGCCTCCGCCGCCTGCGGGGCCATTCGTATAGAGCGTTTCCACTTCGTTGCCAATCCGCTGCGCTTCCTCGGCCGACGCGGCGCGCCCCGTCACACGTGCGCGCACTTCGTACGGCTGAGTGCCGCCCGCTGTCCCCGCGCTCTCGCCATGCAACGCGTTCACGCCGATCAGATCGAACCGCAGCTCACTCGTCTGCGCGCCGGTCAGTTGCAACCGTTCCCGCACGATATCGAGTGCGAGCCGGCCGCGCTCGACAGCGCCCGGACCGCCATAAGAAATCTGTCCTTCCCCGATGTATCCGTCGGTATACGCCACTGACACCTTGAGCGTGTCGGTGCACGGCGTACCACGTCCGCCGGTCACGCGGACGCGATCCGGCGCTTCCTCGCTCACGCGAACGCCGGTGAAATCCGCGACGACATCGGGTTGCAAATAGCGAGCCGGGTCGTGAATCTCGTAGATCAGTTGCTCCTTGCAGGTCGCCTCGGTCACGCGCCCGCCGGCCTGCGCGACTTTCGTGATGATGACGGAACCATCCTCGCTCACCTCGCCGATCGGAAATCCGAGGCGCGCGAGATTCGGCACGTCCTTGAAGCCCGGGTCGGCGAAATAGCCGCCCGTGACCTGCCCCGCACACTCAAGCAAATGCCCGACGACGGTCGCTTGCCCTAGCGTGTTCCAGTCGTCCATTTTCCAGCCGAATTCGTGGATCAGCGGCGCGGTGAAAAGCGACGGGTCCGCCACGCGCCCCGTCAGCACGATATCCGCGCCGGCCGCGAGCGCGGCGACAAGCGGCGCGGCGCCGAGATACGCGTTCGCCGAAACGATACGATCGTTGAACGACGTGACGCTTTGCCCCGACTCCTCGAAATTGAAATGACCTCGCTGCACGACGTCGAGAACATCATCGCCGGTGACGGCGGCGATCTTCAGGCCGTCAAGTCCGAGTTCGCGCGCGATCTGCGCGGTCTTGCGCGCGGCCGCTCGCGGGTTCGCCGCGCCCATGTTGGAAATGATGCGCACGCCATTGCGCGCGGCGATCGGCAGCACCGCCCTCATGCGCGCCTCCAGCAGCGGATCGTAGCCGAGTTCAGGGTCTTTGCGGCGGCTCTGCTGCGCAAGCGCGATCGTCCGCTCGGCAAGGCATTCGAACACGAGGTAGTCGAGCTTGCCGGATTCGGCCAGTTCGACCGCGGGTTCGATCCGGTCGCCGGAATAACCCGCGCCTGCGCCGATGCGCACGCGGCGTGGGTGTTGAGTTGTCGTCATACGGATACCGCCTGTCGAAAAGGACTCAAAGAGGAAACACGCCGAGCACGACGCACGCGATCGTCATGACGATCGACGCGCCGAAGAGCAGCGGAAAGCTGAATTTCTGGTGATCGGCGAGATCGATACCGCACAGCCCGACGACGAGAAACGTCGCTGGCGTGAGCGGGCTCACCGGAAAACCTGTGGTCATCTGGCCAAGCAACGCAGCCTGGCCGACGTGCACCGCCGGCACGCCGAGCTGTCCCGCGACTTCGGCCACCACGGGTAGTACGCCGAAGTAAAAAGAGTCGGGATCGAACAGCATGCTGAGCGGCATCGACACGAGGCCTAACGCAACGGGGATATGACTCGCCATCGCCTGCGGCACGAAACCGACAGCCGCCTGCGCCATTGCCCTGAGCATGCCGCTGCCCTGCATGATGCCGGTGAATACGCCCGCTGCGAGTAGAATGCCGGCCATCATCAGCGCGGCGCGCGCATGTGCGTCGATACGCTTGCGCTGCATTTCCACATTCGGATAGTTCACCATCAACGCGATGCACAGGCCCACCATGAACATGATCGCGGGCGGGACCTTTTCGCCGAGCACGACCATCGTGCCGAGCACCACCAGCGTCAGGACGATGTTGAACCAGAAGTTCTTTGGCCGCCGGAGCGCCTGTTCTTCCGGCGTGAGTTCGCGCCTGGGCATCGGCACCGCACCGTCCGCGCGGAAGTACCCGAGGCGCTTTTCCTCGCGCCGGCCGAGCCAGAATGCCATGCCGAACACAAAGACGAGTCCGACGATCTGCACGGGAATCAGCGGATTGAACAGCGCCGAGATCGGCAGATGCAGCGACGCCGACGCGCGGATCATCGGCCCGGTCCACGGCAGGAAGTTGATGCCCGCCGCCATCGAGACCGCGGCGGCGAGCACGCGCCGGTCCATTTTCAGGCGGTCGTAGAGCGGCAGCATCGCGGGAATCGTCACGAGAAAGCACACGGCGCCGGAGCCGTCCAGATGAATCAGCAGCGCGAGCAGCGTCGTGCCCATCACGATACGCGTCGGCTTCGTGCCGACCGCGCGCAGAATCCGGTCGATGATCGGGTCCAGCGTGCCCGCGTCGGTAATGGTGCCGAAATACAGAATCGCGAACACGAACATGCCGACCACCGGCGCGAGACTCTTCAACCCGTCGATCACGAACTTGCTCGTCTGAAACCCGAACCCGCCGATCAGCGAAGCGGCAATAGGCACGATGATGAGCGCGACGAGCGGCGACATGCGTTTCGAAAGGATCGCCCCCAACAGGACGACGATGGTTGCCAGCCCCAGCAATGGAAGCATGAACTTGTCTCCAGATTTGTCTTTTAGTGGGCCCAGCGTAAATTCGCGCCTACAATAAATCAATTGAAATGATTTGATTGCAACAATCACAAAATGTAATGGATCTGACCTTCCGCGATGTTCGTGCCTTCATCGCCGTGGCGCACGCGGCCAGCTTCACGCGCGCGGCGACGCGTCTGAATGTTTCGCAGCCCGCGCTGACCGTGCAGATTCGGCGTCTGGAGCAGACAGTTGGCGTGCGGCTGCTGGACCGCAACAGCAGGAACGTCACGCTGACACCGGCGGGCCGCGAACTCTTACCGGTGCTGCAAAAGTCGCTTCAGGACATGGAACATGTATTGAGCGACGCCCGCGCGCTCGGTGAAGGGACGAGCGGCACCGTGAGACTCGCGTGTCTGCCGACCTTTGCCGCGAGCGTGCTGCCCGAGCTGATTCAGGATCTGAAGCAGGAGGTGCCGCGCGCCCGCTTTTACATTCGCGACGTCGTAGCGGATAGAGTGAATGCGCTAGTGCGCAACGAAGAGGTCGACATCGGATTGACGGGCGGTGATCTCTCCGACACGGCATTCGAAGTCTTGCATGCCGGCGTCGATCGCCTGGTGGTGGTATGCCAGAAGGAGCACCCGCTGGCGCGCGGGCGGCGCGTGAAGCTCGAAGAGCTTGCCCGCGTGCCGCTCGTGCTGACGGCACAGGGAACGAGCGTCAGAGCGGTTGTCGATG
The DNA here is from genome assembly GCF_046030495.1 of Paraburkholderia strydomiana. Taxonomy (GTDB): domain Bacteria; phylum Pseudomonadota; class Gammaproteobacteria; order Burkholderiales; family Burkholderiaceae; genus Paraburkholderia; species Paraburkholderia strydomiana_A. The sequence goes on along the minus strand of NZ_JAQQCJ010000005.1, from coordinate 239,498 downwards.
CCGCGTTCGAAAACTGCGGCTACGCGCCCGACATCGCGTGCGAGCCGACCTACATGATGACCGCGGTAGCGATGGTGCGCGGCGGCCTGGGTGTGACGATCCTGCCTGCCACGGCGCGGGAAGTGCTCGCCGAACCAGGGCTGGTTGCAAGGCCGATCGGCGACCAGGCGTTCGTGCGGCCGATCGCGCTGATCAAGAAGCGCGGGCGCACGCTGCCTCCGGTCACGGAGAAGTTCGTCGCGGCAATGAAGAAGAAAATCGGCGCGACGCGTCGGCGATCATAGACACGTGGTGAGGCGAACAAACCCTCCGCAAGCCGAAACTTGCTACGTGGCGACTCGCTCCTTCAGCCGTTGGCTTGCCGCTCATCTGCGCGTCGATGCCGTCGCCAGCCCGCTCTGCGCGCGCTGCAGCCACTCCCGGTTGTGCTCCCGTGCGTGACGCGGCCAGTGTTTGGCATCCTGAACGATTTCCGCGTACAGGGTGTCCGCTCGCTCGCGATCCGCAGCGTCCGGCTGCGCCGCCAGCCAGTCCGCGAACAGACAGCGCGGCGCCACGTCGTTCGCGCAGGTCAACGCCTGCTCGAAGGCCGCACGCGTACCGGGGGCTCCCAGCGCGGCAAGCGTGCGGGCATACAGCAGCGCCGGCTCGCCTTGATTGCGGGCCTGTGGATTGGCCGCGAACAGGCTTGCCAACGTGGCGTCGGTGGCCGTGTAGTTGCCCATTGCAAACTGCGCGCGACCCAGGCCGAGCAGTAACGCCGGGTCGTTGGCGAACGGCCCGTTGGCGGCGGCCTGATAGTGCTCGAGCGCTTCGCTGGCATTACCGGCTGCCAGCAACGCTTCGCCGAGCCGCATGCGGTGCTGGACAGTAGGCGCGCGGTCGAATTGAGCGCGCGCCTCGCGCACCGCGCGATTGGGGTCGACGAACTGCGTGATGGCTTGCGTGGCCGCGCGCGCGCCGCGAGATTGGCGCAGGCTCGGCAGGTAGATGGCGAACAGATAGACCACACTACCCAGCATCGGGAAAGCGAACAGAATGAATAGCCAATACAGCCCCTGCCGGCTGCGCACCGCATGCACCGCAAAGCAGATCGCGACGATAACGTGCAGACCGATTCCAAAGAAATATGGCATGTATATTCAACCTTCGTTCAACTTTCGAGTCGATGAGAGCGCCTGCCGGAAATGGCCGCGCTGATCCTTTATCGATAAGTTTATTACAGCGGGCGTTCGCGCGACATTTAACTCCGCCCATACCTTCAGGCATTCAGCCAATACACACCAATCGACATTGAACGAATTGCTTTCTGGAATAGCGGCGGCTCGACCATAACCGACGAGCACAGATCAGCCTATGCGGCCCAGAACGATAAAGAGCGTCGATCGGGCATTCACCCGCCTGCGCTCCATTCCGGCGAGGCTTCGAGCGAAAACCGCAATCAGGCCATTGGCAAAACTCACCGGGCATTAGGCTCGCCGGGTATCGCATCGCTATGCGGTATAGGTGGATTGTCGCTCCCGCTTTCAATTAGCGGCTGCGGCCAATCTATTCCGTAAGGCCGCGAGCGATCTGACCACGGTGGATACCTCGCGCGCACCGTCCCAGTCAGGACGGACCTGTGCAATCGCGATGCGATGAATCCGCTGGCGGCGCGGCTCGAACGTGCCGGCTACGGGCGCGGAGCGGCGAACGCGCTGACCCAGTTCGTGGACCAGTGCCGCTGGCTGGACGGTTTTCTGAATGCGACGGTGAACGACCTGATGGCGGTCAGCGACTTTAGCGCCGCTGTGAAAATCGCGGACCGTCTCGTCGAGACCGACAACACCACTCCGCAGCACTACTTCATACGCGGCCAGGCGAGAGAAGGCGCGCACGACTATGAAAACGCGCTCGCGGACTACATGCAGATCGCCCTCGTGCCGGACGTATCGCACGTCACCCGCAGCCTGTTGATTCGCGCCGCGTACATGCACGCCAAAGCAGGACACCATTGCGAAGCGATCAGCATGATTCGCATGTGGACATCGGCCGAGCCTGGGCGCGCGAATAACCCAGAGGCCAACCAGCAGATTGTCGCGTATGCCGCGCACCAGTCGTGCCTGCCGTCGTGCGCTTCAGGCGACGACACGTGCGTGCGCGAGGCCGGCAAAACGATTCGCGTGAAGGCGCTCGTCAATAGCGTGCGCGCAACGTTTATCGTCGATACGGGCGCGACTTACGTGATGTTGGCGCGCACATTCGCGCAACGGGCGCACGTCCCGCGCGGCACGGCAATCTGCCCGCCGTCGCGCGCGAGCCTTCCTCGACTTTCTCGTGGATCGCTTCAGGCGAAGCGCGAATACGCTGTTGCCGGTTTCCGCATAAAAGGGCGTGCCAGGTCCACGCGACGCGGTATGCAGCGCGACGGCGCGCTCGCTCCACGCGCTCGTCGGCCATTTCCGGTTTGCCAGTCGAAACTTCACCGTCTAAACTGGGTTGGCTGGTGCGGTGCAACACGCGCCGTGACGGGTTCGTGTCACGCATGTGACACGCCACGTCGAGGCTCGCGCACCGCGTAGTTGCGCTGCCCGTTTTATCGCTGATCGTGGTGAAAGCCGCGCTTTTGACATGGCGCGCCCTGTCTCGCCCAGTTCCGCGCCAGCCGCGTCAAACCGCGCACATGGATGCGACAGGGCCGGGGCCGACTATCTGAGGGAATTCGGAGCGACGATGACCCAGCCACAACCGCAATCCGCCCCGCCTGACTTTGGCGCTTCCCCGATTTCTTATGGCGTGCCGCTCGTGCAGGCCGCCGTCGAGTACTCCATCGACGCCTGGCAACGCGGCGTCCTGTTCGCCGACGTGCTGCGTGAGCGTGGCAACCAGTATCAGGCGCATCTGCTCGACGATACGCCGAACGTGCTCGACTTCGCCGCCGAGTTGATCGTCGACGGGAGAACGCTGCCGCGCCCGGTCAACTACGGCCTCGTGCGCATCATCGCCCCCGACGACCTCAAGCCCGCACGCGACGTCGCCGGCGTGCGCGATCCGGGGCGCCTGCGCCCGTTCGTCGTCTTCGACCCGCGCGCGGGGCACGGTCCGGGCATCGGCGGATTCAAGCGCGAAAGCGAGATCGGCGCCGCCCTGCGCGCCGGACACACGTGCTACTTCGTCGGCTTTCTGCCCGACCCGGTGCCGGGCCAGACGGTCGAAGACGTCATGCGCGCCGAAGCGACGTTCCTTGAAAAAGTCATCCAGTTGCACCCGGACAGCCCAGGCAAGCCCGCCGTGATCGGCAATTGCCAGGCCGGCTGGCAGGTGCTGATGACGGCCGCGATGCGCCCTGAGCTGTTCGGGCCGATCATCGTCGCCGGCGCGCCGGTGTCGTATTGGGCCGGCTGGCGCGGCAAGAATCCGATGCGCTATTCCGGCGGACTGCTCGGCGGTTCATGGCTCACCGCGCTGACCGGCGACCTCGGCGCCGGCCGCTTCGACGGAGCGTGGCTGGTGCAGAACTTCGAGAACATGAACCCGGCCAACACGCTGTGGCACAAGCAGTACAACCTCTACGCGAACATCGACAGCGAAGCGCAGCGCTATCTCGGCTTCGAGAAGTACTGGGGCGGCCATGTGTTCCTGAACGCGGCGGAAATGCAGTACATCGTCGATAACCTGTTCGTCGGCAACCGGCTCGTTCAGGGGGAAATCGTGACCTCGGACGGGATTCGCCTCGATCTGCGCAATATCCGTTCGCCGATCGTCGTGTTCTGCTCGTACGGCGACAACATCACGCCGCCGCCGCAAGCGCTCGGCTGGATCACCGACCTGTATCGCGACGACGCCGACGTCTTCGCCCACGACCAGACGATCGTGTATGCCACGCACGACAGCATCGGGCACCTCGGCATCTTTGTGTCCAGCAGCACGGGGCGCAAGGAGCATCACGAGTTCGTCAGCAATATCGATCTGATCGATATGCTTCCGTCGGGTGTGTATCAAGCGCAGATGGGCAAGAAAGCCGCCGCCACCCGTCACGCGGAACTCGTCGAAGGCGAGCATGTGCTGGCCGTCACGCGGCGCAGCGTCGACGACGTCCGCGCGATCGTGCAGCCCGACCCGGCGAGCGACCGCCGCTTCGCAACGGCCGCTTACGTGTCCAACCTCAATCTCGGCCTGTACCGCAGCTTCGTGCAGCCATGGCTGCACGCCTGCACGACGCCGTGGTCCGCCGATCTGGCCAGCCGGTTCCACCCGCTGCGTGTGCCCCACGAGTCCTGGTCCGACCGCAATCCGCTCGCATCAAGCGTCGCTCATCTCGCCGACAGCGTGAAGCAGGAGCGCAAGAGCGTCGCCGCCGACAATCCGTTCTGGCAGATGCAGACGTTGGTGTCGAATGCGATCGAAGCCTCGCTCGATTACTACCGCGACATGCGCGACGCGGCGGTCGAGCAGACGTTCGAGACGATCTACGGCGCGCCCTGGCTACAGGCGATGGCGGGCCTTCCCGACGCGGGCGGCAAGGAAAATGCCGCCGCCGCGTCGCCGCCGGACACGGCACAGGAGCCCGACGCGGCGAGCGTGGCCGAGCACCAGCGCCTGTGCGCGGCGATGACGGCGGGCGGACTGATCGAAGCGAGCGTGCGCGCGTTGCTGTTCGTGCGCCGCACGCATGGGGAGGCCGACGAGCGGCGCTTCAATCTCGCGCGGGCGCTGCTCGGCACGCTCTCCGATCGCGGGATTCTGGCGTTCAAAAAGGTGGTGCGCGAGCAGGCCGCGTTGCTGCGCTTCGACAGCGAAGCCGCTATCGACGCGCTGCCCGGTATGCTGAAAGGCGCGCCATCGGCCAAAGTACGCTCCGCCGCCCGCCACCTCGAGCAGCTCTCCGCGACGCTCGTCCTCGATGAACACGAACGCGCGGACCTCGATCGTGTGCTGGCGATTTTCAGAGCCGCGGAGAAAGCGAAAACGACGCAGCCTGGCGAGGTTCGTCAGAAGGTCGAATGACGCGCGTCACTGTCTGTTCGCCCGGCGCCGCATCGTCGCCGGGCGCCTATCACGTTGAGACATCGAGGGTCCGTCATATGGAACACAAGCGCGAGAAATACGAGCGGCTCGTCTCGTTTGCCGCAACGCTGCCGCCTACGCCGACCGCGGTCGCGCATCCGGTCGATCACGATTCGCTGTCGGCGCTGATCGAAGCGGCGCGGCTGGGGCTGATCGCACCGATTCTCGTCGGACCGCGCGCGAAGATCATGGCCGCGGCGCAAGCCGGCGCTCTCGATCTCGGCGATCTGCCGATCGTCGATGCGCCGCACAGCCACGCCGCCGCGGCCGCCGCCGTGCAACTCGTGCACGAAGGCCAGGCACAGGCGCTGATGAAGGGCTCGCTGCACACCGACGAGCTGATGGCCGAAGTGGTCGCGCGTGGCACCGGTCTGCGCACCGAACGCCGCGTGAGCCATTGCTTCGTGATGGACGTGCCGGGCCGCGAAGACGCGCTCATCATCACCGACGCGGCCGTCAACATCTCGCCGACGCTCGACGACAAGCGCGACATCGTACAGAACGCGATCGACCTGGCCCACGCGCTGCGCTTTCCCGAGGCACGCGTCGCGATTCTCTCGGCGATGGAAACCATCAACTCGAAAGTGCCGTCGACCCTCGACGCGGCCGCGCTGTGCAAGATGGCCGACCGGCACCAGATCACCGGTGGCATCCTCGACGGCCCGCTCGCGCTCGATAACGCGATCAGCGTCGAGGCCGCGAAAATCAAGGGCATCGTGTCGCCGGTCGCGGGGCGCGCGAACGTCCTCGTGGTGCCGGATCTCGAAGCGGGCAACCTGCTCGCCAAGAGCCTGTCGTTTCTCGCGGGCGCGGACGCCGCCGGCATCGTGCTCGGCGCTAAAGTACCGATCATTCTGACGAGTCGCGCCGACTCGGTGATCACGCGGCTCGCGTCCTGCGCGGTGGCATCGCTCGTCGCGCTCGCGCGGCGCGAGGCGCTAGCCGCCGCCGTCGTCTGAGGCGGCGGCATGGACGTCATACTGGTCATCAACTCCGGCTCGTCGAGCATCAAGTTCCAGGCGTTCTCGGTGAACGGCGCCACGCTCGATCCGATCGCGGGCGGCAAGCTTGAAGAGCTTTACACGGCGCCGCGCCTGCTGGTGAAGCGGCAAGACGGCGAAGTGATCGACGATCGGCGCTGGCCGGCAGGCGAACTTCTCGCCCACGACGACGCGATCGCGTTCCTGTTCGACTGGCTGCGTGCGCACGCCGGCGCCTCGACATTGGTGGCCGTCGGCCATCGCGTCGTGCATGGCGGCGACCGTTATGCCGAGCCGGTGCGAGTCGACCCGGAGGTGCTGGCCGCGCTCGAAGCGCTCGTGCCGCTCGCGCCGCTTCATCAACCGCACAATCTCGCGGCGATCCGGTCGATCACGGCGCGCAATCCTCTCGTGCCGCAGATCGCGTGCTTCGACACCGCGTTCCACCACACGCAACCGGCCGTCGCGACACGCTATGCGCTGCCGCCTGACATCACGAGCCGCGGCGTGCGGCGCTATGGCTTCCATGGTTTGTCGTACGAGTACGTGGCGAGCGTGCTGCCGCAATTCAGCGAGCGCGCGGCGCGCGGCAAGACGGTCGTGCTGCATCTGGGCAACGGCGCGAGCATGACGGCACTGGATCAAGGCAGGAGTGTCGCGAGCACGATGGGCTTCACCGCCGTCGAAGGACTCGTGATGGGTACCCGCTCGGGCAGTCTCGACCCCGGTGTCGTGTTGTGGATGATCGAAGAAGCGCGGATGGATGCGCAGGCGATCAGTTCGCTGCTGTACAAGCGCTCGGGACTGCTCGGCGTCTCCGGCATTTCGAGCGACATGCGCACGCTGCTCGCGAGCGACGCGCCCGCCGCGGCCGAAGCGGTCGATCTTTTCTGCTACCGGATTTCGCGCGAACTCGGGTCGCTCGCGGCCGCGCTCGGCGGACTCGATGCGATCGTGTTCACCGCGGGCATCGGCGAATATGCGGCGCCGGTGCGAGAACGCGTGTGCCGCGCGGCCGCGTGGCTCGGCGTGTCGCTCGATGCGGGCGCGAATGCGCGGCACGGACCGCGTATCAGCGATGCGCACAGCGCCGTCGACGTTTGGGTCATTCCGACCAACGAGGAACTGATGATTGCCCGGCACACGCTCGAACGACTGGAGGCATAAGTATGGACAAGCCATCCGCGCAGCTATTCGCGCAACGCAAGGTGCTGATCGTCGGCATCGCCAACGAACACTCGATCGCCTATGGCTGTGCGCGCGCGTTCCGCGAGCTGGGTGCGGACCTCGCGATCACCTATCTGAACGACAAGGCGAAGGCCTACGTCGAGCCGCTCGCCGAAGAACTCGGCGCGTCGCTCCTGCTGCCGCTCGACGTCTCGAAGCCGGGCGAACTCGACAGCGTGTTCGACACGATCCGCGAACGCTGGGGGCGGCTCGACGTCGCCGTGCATTCGATCGCGTTTGCACCGAAGGAGGATCTGCAGGGCGGCCTGCTCAACAGTTCCGCCGAAGGATTCGCGAAGGCGATGGATATCTCGTGTCACTCGTTCATCCGGATGGCGCGGCTCGCGGCGCCGCTGATGAACGAAGGCGGCTCACTGTTCGCGATGAGCTACCTGGGCGCGACGCGCGTCGTGCCCAACTATGACTTGATGGGCCCGGTCAAGGCGGCGCTCGAAGCGTCGTGCCGCTATCTCGCGCACGAACTCGGGCCGAAGCACATTCGCGTGCATCCGATCTCGCCGGGGCCGTTGAAGACACGCGCGGCGTCGGGGCTCAAGGACTTCGATCTGCTGCTCAATGAGGCGGCGGAACGGGCGCCAATTGGCGAACTCGTGGATATCATGGACGTCGGCCATACCTGCGCGTTTCTTGCGACGCCTTATGCGCGGAGGATGACGGGCAATACGATTTTTGTCGACGGGGGCGTTAGCATCATGAATGGGTAGGGTCGTCAGAAAACGCGTTCGGGGAAAGACGCGCTGCGGGCCGGCGGGGCTTGTCGTTCCGGTCGCGCCACAAACCGCTGTTCACCACTGTCGGTCAAATCGCCGGCAATCGCACCACCTCCTGACGTTAGCGCCGGGAACCCGGTAGTCGGCCCGCCCGGCCGACCGCCCGGCCGACCGCCCGGCCGACCGAGTCGAGCCTCCACCGAAGAGCCCATTGCAGATCGAGCAAGCGCGGCTAGGCGGAATGTTCCCGGCATCGGCGAACATGGCGCCAATCACACGATCCAGACCATGCAAGCTCACTCCGACGCCACGACCGCCTACACGAAGCGCTTCGACGCCGTACTCGCGCATATCGATGCGAACCTCGAAGGCGATCTGTCGGTGGATGCGTTGAGCCGCATTGCGAACTTCTCGAAGTTCCATTTTCATCGACAGTTCGCCGCCTATGTGGGCGTGCCGGTCGCGCGCTACGTGCAACTGATGCGCTTGCGCCAGGCGGCCCGGCGCCTCGCCTCGCGCGAGTCCTGCTCGGTGCTCGATGCCGCGCTCGACGCGGGCTTCGACAGCCCCGAAGCCTTCAGCCGGGCGTTCAAGCGCTCGTTCGGCACGGCGCCCAGTTCGTTCCGGCAGCATCCGAGATGGCAGATCTGGAGTGCGACCTTCGTTGTCCCCTATCTTTCGAGGAAACTGACCATGCAAGTGAAAATTGTCGACTTTTCTGAAACCCGCGTCGCCGCGCTCGAACACTGCGGCCCGATTGGACTCGTCAACGGGAGCGTGCGCAAGTTCATCGACTGGCGCACGCAAAGCGGACAGTCTCCGCTGCCATCGAGCAGAACCTTCGGTATTCCGTACGGCAATCCGGATACGACGCCGGCGGAGGAATTCCGCTTCGACATTTGCGGCGAGATCGACGAAGCTGTCGCGCCAAATAGCTACGGGGTCCGGGAACTCGTCATTGCGGGCGCTCGATGTGCCGTGGTTCGGCATACGGGTTCGACCGACCATATCGGCGAGACCATCTACCCGATCTATCGCGACTGGCTTCCCGCGAGCGGAGAGGAGCTACGGGACCAGCCGTTGTTCTTCCACTACCTGAGCGTCTTTCCGGAGACTGCGCAGGACCAGTGGCAGACCGATATCTACATTCCCCTGGTGTGACGCGACGGATCCGGCGCGGCGTGATGCACGCGCGCGTCGCACCCACGCGTCGAACCGCATCTCGACCGGTCGCGGGCTTTCAGCCCTGGCCCCTCGGCTTCACGCCTCGCAATCGTTAGCGTCCTGCGCGACGCGCCCCACAGGCCGACATTGCGGCACAGCGCCCACCGAACGCATCCGCCGCTTCGGCCTGACTAGCATTATGCTGTCGAAAATTTCGGCGTAAAATGCGCCTGCCGCCGCGATGTACCGGCGTGAAAGAGCCTTTACGTCAGCGATGCATGTCGATCTCATTACCCTTTATCTCCTAGCGATCGGAACGCTTCTCGCCAGTTCCGGGATGACGCTGTGGGAGAGTCGCACGCATCCCAAGCGCAGCAAGGAATTGAAAATACTGGCAGCGGGCTACGCCACGCTCGCCATCGGCTGTGTGGCGGCGCTGTTCCGGCGCGGCCTGCCCGGCTCGACGGGCTCTGCGTTGAGCAATCTCGTCATCGTCAGCGGCTATCTGTTGATCCTGCACGGCGTCGCACTGCTGAACCGGCGGCAATACCGCACCGGCTCGATCGTCATGCTCGGCATGCTGGCACTCGCGTGGGCGGTGGCGGGCACGCGGTGGCAAGGCATCATGTGGGACTACGTGAGTTCGATCCCGATCGTGGTGGCTTGCGGTATGACGTCTCTCGAACTGCTGCGCAACGACAGCATGAAGTCGCTGCAATCGCGGTATATCGCCGTGGTGGTGTCCGGGGTCCATGCGCTCTTTTATGCGTTCCGAGCCTTCATCCTGCCGTGGCTGGCGATGACCTACGGGCGAGACATACCGACGGTCGTCGGCAAGATCACGATGTACGAAGGCGTCCTGTATTCGGTCATTCTGCCGATGACCTTGCTCACGCTCGTGCGCGAGGAAGCCCACGGTCAGCTGTTGCGGGAATCGCAAACGGATTATCTGACCGGCCTCGGTAATCGCCGATGGTTTTTCGAACAGGGTGCGCGCGTCCTTCGCGACAGCGACGCGTCCCGGCCCGTTTCACTGCTTGCCTTCGACCTCGATCACTTCAAGACGATCAACGATCGATACGGTCACGAAACCGGGGACCAGGTCCTCAAGTCGTTCGGGGAAGTTGCTCGCGGCGCGTTGGGGCCCGACGCGATTCTCTCGCGCATCGGCGGAGAAGAATTTGCCGCCCTGCTGCCCGGCCATGACGGCCTGCGTGCCAGAGAAACGGGCGAGGCGCTGCTCAGGCGGTTCGCCGAGACGGTCTCATACCGGACTGACGGAGCCGGGATACAGGCCACGGTCAGCATCGGCCTCGCGCATTCTGAAAGCGAAGCGACCACGCTTGCCGACCTGCTGGCCGCCGCCGATCAGGCGTTGTACAGCGCGAAATCGCTGGGCGGCAATCGGCTTGAATTGGCGCGGAGCGCTTCAGGCGGGCAGTCGCCGGATCAGAGCGTTGGCCGTCGCGATAGAAGCGCCGTGTAAGCGCGCGGGCGGCGTCGTGCATCCCGGCAAAGCGGCCATGCGCGACGCCTATTCATTGATCACAAAGCGTGGCTTGCTGCGCCGAGGTCGAGGGGTCGCGCGGTCTTCCCAGTCAGTGGGCCAGCTTGAACGCAGAGACCACCTGCTCCATCCGACGCGCCTGCTCCTTCAGAGACTCGCTTGCCGCCGCGGCTTCTTCAACGAGCGCCGCGTTCTGTTGAGTCACCTGGTCAAGCTGATTCACAGCGATATTGACCTGCTCGATGCCCTCGCCCTGCTGGGTGGATGCGCCGGCAATCTCATTGACGATCGTGTCGACGCCTGAAATCGAGTCGATCACGCTTCGGATGACCGAGTCCACGTCCTTGAACAGCCGTGCTCCCCCGTCGACACTGTCCGACGAGCGCTCGATCATCCCCTTCACGTCCTTGGCGGCAGTGGAAGTCCGGTGGGCAAGCGTGCGTACTTCACCCGCAACGACGGCAAATCCTTTTCCCTGCTCACCGGCTCGTGCGGCCTCGACGGCGGCATTCAGCGCCAGGATATTCGTTTGAAATGCAATGCTCTCGATGGTCGATATCATGTCGGCCATCTCTGCCGAGCGCTTGCCGATTTCATCCATCACCGTCGCCGCACGTGCGATGACCTGCCCGCTGTGACCGGCCTGTTCCGACGCCTCACGACTCAGAACGCTCGCGCGTTTCGCGTTGTCGGCGTTATGGCGCACGGTCGACGTCAACTCTTCCATGCTGGCCGCTGTCTGCTCGAGCGAAGCCGCCTGCGCCTCGGTTCTTCGGGAAAGATCGAGATTGCCTGAGGCAATCTCCTCGCTGCCGACAAGCACGGCCTCGGCGCTCGATCGGGTTGACGCGATGGCGGCGCTCAACGACGCGAGCAGCCTGTTCATCTGATCGCGCACGGACGCCAGTTCGTCGCGGCCGTCCACTGTCAGGCGACGTCGAAGGTCGCCGGCGCTCGCGAGGTTCATGCTTTCCGCGATCTCGGTAACGTCCCGGTTCGTCTGGTAAGCGAACGCGATGAACAGATAGAGCGCAAGGAACACGGACGTCGCACTGACGACGCACATGAGCGCGAAATGCGCCGCGTCGGACTTCGCTCGTTCCGTCAAAAGACTGCGCAACATCACGGCAAGCTTTTCGTGGGCCGCATAGATCGAGTCGACGGCGCGCGTTCCCATGGCGAAATAGCTTGCGGCGTCGAGAGACTCGGTATCGTGACCGTTGGCAGCGAGGTCGGCGAGCGCCTTTCCGAAGTCATCGAAGTCGCTAAAGTTCAGCGCCCGGACGTCCGCAGCCTGCGCTGTACTGCCCAATGCGCGTTGCGCGCGTTGCAGATCGCGCCGTACCGTTTCCATCTGATCGCGCAGAGAACCGGCATGCACACTGAGCGCGCCCTGGTCGGCCGGCCCCGGCTTTCCTTGACTGAGGGCCATGGCGCCTTTGCCGCGCGCGATCGCTGCCATCTCCGCTGCGTTGGGCAGCGAGAATACGACCGTGTTCATCAGATAGTAGGTGGCCGCTTTGGGATCGAGCGCCAGTTGGGACGCGTCGGCAAGATCGCCTGTGAAAGCGAAGACCGCGCGCACGAACGCCGTGTGTGCATCGAAGACGTCCTTGCCTGCGCCGGATAGCGGCATAGCCACGAGCTTCGCGTATTGCTCCGCGAGTGCATCGACCTGCTCATTGACCGAGAATGTTTTCGTCGACTTCGCCTGTTCTCGCAAGGCGGTCATCAACCGCGCCGAATCCGCGTTGGCCGCATCGAACGTCGGGCGCATGGCTTCATTGCCTGCGATCAAGGCGCCGCTCGCGCCACGCCGTTTCTGCACCGCCTTGATCAAGGCCTGACCTGTCTCGAGCAATGACACGCCCTCGAGTTCCTGCTCCGTCGAGCGGTGGGCGCTGGCATCTTCGCGCAGAATGGAGACGAGGCACACTGAGAGAGGCAGCAGGAAGAGAAGAGCAAGGACGACGAGCTTCCTCGACATCTTCATCCGACTCATCAGAGCCATGCCCGGGACAAACAATCGCATTCTTCTAAAATCCTTCGTTCAGCCAACGCGCCGGCGCGCCATCGTTTGGATCGTCTCGAACCTGAGACCCGAAGTACATATCGGCGCGCTCATGCGAATCTGAAGGATTCTTCGAAGATTGCTTGAAAATGCACTTTTGTGCAGCAAGAATTGCCCGACATCAGTGCATTAAATTTCTTTAACGCCAGGTTGGGGCACAATATTGACGCTGTTCTTTTTTCGGTAATGCACGCGGCGCGCAGGCCACATTTTCAACATGGATTCGGTGGCTGACGATGTCGACTGCTCGGACGCGATGCGCAATCCCGACTGACGTCAAAAGTCCTATGACCGCCGAAACTGGCGCAGTCGTTGTGAGAAAATCTTGATCTCACGTAAGTGAAGATAGCCTTTGGCCGATAGAACCTCTATTCGATCCTCGGCGCACTTACCGGCATTGCGTGTACGAGCGCAACATAGGACTTTGAATCGGGCCATCTGCCGCTACTGTACGGTGTCGCTCGAATGGAGGGAGACATGATATGAAGACCCCACCGATGAAGTGGCCGATGCTTGCCGCGTTGGTTTTACTGCAGGCCGGCTGCGCAGCGAGCGGCACGCCGGCAAGCACGACACACTTGAGCGCAGCGCAATGCCGCGACCTGGCCGCGCTCAGGAACAACGCGCCACCGACCGCGGAGCGAAACCGCAGCGAACTGGCGGCTTTAAGGCAGGCGGGTTATGACCCATCCAGGTGGTTCGACCCGAACTACCCGGAAGATCTGCAGGCGGCACAGCGTCAGGTCGACCGTTGGTTTGTGGCGGAATGCCAGCAGGTGCCGCCCGGTTGACGGCAAACTCATTTGAGCTGTAGCCCGCATGTCGCTTTTGCTCCGCCGGCCTGGCAGGGTGAAAAGTCTGGTGTGCCCTTTCGGTCGTTCACCTGAATCCACCGCCACTCACTTGCCGGCAAGCAGGAATGTCAAAGCCTGTCGTTCAGGAAGCTGCCGAGGGCGGACAACACCTCGTTTGGCGCATCCTCAGGCAGCAGATGACCGCCGGGCATTCCTCTGCCCGTCACATTCGCCGCCCACCTGGACCACGCGTCGAGGGGCGAGATATGCCTCCCTTTCTGTTCTCGCTCACTCCAAAGCACGAGCACCGGACAGGCAAGCGTTCGGCCCGCTGCAAAGTCGTTCGCGTCGTGTTCGAGATCCTTCGCCCAGGTGACCTGTGAGCCACATTAGCTCAACATTGCGTTGGCATTCACGCTCTAGGCGGCGACTCGACTAAACCGGTTCAGATAGCCATAGATATATATCTTTAATAGCACGTTGGATGATAAGACGGGCGACCTGTAATCGATGGCATCGCTCCATTGAAGCCCAGCGATTCAAGGTCAAGGTCTTCAACGAACGCCTCGATGATCCTGACACGATTGTCCTTGCCAACGAGTTCATCGAGGCATTCGGGAAGCAGCGTCACCTGCTTGCGATCCTCACCTTCTATGAATCGCTTCATCCGGTCACCCATGCTGAATGAGCGAATCCAGTTTAGGCGACCTACGCGTTTTCACACAGCCGTATATGGACACCGCCCGGTTTGGCAAGTTGATCTTATGTGATGCGTGAACGAGGTATCGGCTGCGGTCTTATATCCGGCCTTTTGCAGGCCGAAGTTGCGGCCCCTGATGGAATTCGCGAGGAACGTCCTCATCTCGGCCACGTGCTTGAAGCACAAGACTGTGTTCAGGTTTGCGTTTCTGCGGTCCGACCTGTCGCGCCATCACATTGAAATCAACCCAGGCAACCTACCAGTTCCTCAACGCTTCAAAGTGCTCATCCTGCTATGCACGTCTGTTGCTCACATGATGCGCTTCGTACGAAGTCCCGTGAGTAAGGATCGCCCAGGCGATTCTCGCCATTTCGTTAGCCAAGGGTGTGCGCCAGCGACAGACCGCGCTCAGGACGACCACTTCGCGATCTAAGTGGCAACCGTTGAGCAATCCGTGAATGTCTTCCAGCTTACGCATTGGCTCCTGCCCGTCGAAAACGCGAGCCTGACAGACCGGCGTATCCGAATTGCGCCACAACCATCGGACTCACCAGCAGGCACTGGCCGTAATCCAGGCGAGTCGGGCGTTTCGTCGTGCCCCCGACATCACGAAACTTGGCGTTGCTTCGGGCTTACGTCGCTTCGTAACAATCCGTTTGCGCGCTCAGGCGTGGCTTTTTGCGCAAGTCCTGGAGTCAATACACGGCGCAAGGTACTCCGAAGCGGCGCGACGAGTCTTTCCTGGAACACTATAGACGCAACGAGAATCATGGCCAGATAGACCGGATAGACCGACAAATGCGCTGGCACCCGGCTTGCCGCCGCGGCGCACACATGCAGTCTATGAACGCAGGACAAAAGT
The DNA here is from genome assembly GCF_046030495.1 of Paraburkholderia strydomiana. GTDB lineage: Bacteria > Pseudomonadota > Gammaproteobacteria > Burkholderiales > Burkholderiaceae > Paraburkholderia > Paraburkholderia strydomiana_A. The sequence continues at coordinate 224,416 of NZ_JAQQCJ010000005.1, read as the reverse complement.
GGATAGGGAATGCCAAGCAACTTCTGTACTTTTAAAAACGCAATAAAGAGCGGGATTTGTAGAGCGAAAATCGACAGCGAAGCGTTACCGAACCGCCTCGTCCAACGGACGACTCGCGGTGACGCGCGTTGAAGCAAGCTCGCTGAAACAAATATCACCGCCACTTGGGCGGGCAACATCGCACCGTTGTGAAGAAGGACTTCCCAGAATGGCGGCCCGTGTGCGAACTGATAAGCAGCGCCGATGAAAAACGCTAGTAGCGTTCCTATCAGGATTCGCCGATGACGCCCGACGAATCCGGTGATTTGTTGAGCGTGCCCCGCGAATATGCCGTAGGCGAGAATGCCTGCCAAAAATTCCGGCAGCCGTATCAGCGGATTGATATGGAGCATGCCTATCGTCCAGACGTCATACCAGCCATTTGCGACGACGATGACCGCCGGGAGAAGACTTGCGACCCACATCGCAGTCAGCATCGACCACTTGCGGCGCATGGACAGCAAGCGAGGGGCGGCGGCTGGAAATAGCAGATAGAAAAAGAACAGCGTCGACAGCGACCACGTTGGAACATTGAACGACAGGTAAAAAGGATTCCACGCCTGAAGCAGCAGGATTTGCAAAATCGCATTGACTGCCACTTCCTCCACGCTCATCGTGTGGATTTTCTCCGCTGCGGAATCGAGATTACTTAGTTCGACATCAAATGGACGGGAACTAACGGTCATCAATGCCACCGTCAACATTAGCGTGATAATGTGGATCGGATAAAGATTGGTGAATCGGCTAATAAAGAATCTGGATGCCGAGACCTTTTTCCGTTCCCCAGGCGTCATTTCCACCGAAACATGCGACAGAATAAATCCGGACAATATAAGGAAAATACTGGTCGCGCCGCACCCCAACTTGAATATGTCAGCCCAAAACATTGCCTGTGCTGCCGGATAGTAGACCAGCGTGTGGTAAATGACCAGATAGCAGGCCAGCAAAAACCGCAGAACGTCCAGACCCGGAAGCATGCCTTTCATTGTTATTTCTCGCCGCTTACGAAAAGTTATAAATCTCTACACTTCATTGATTTTCGTGATACATATTTCAGAAATGAAGGACTCGACGTCCACGAGAGATTTATCGATCATAAGCAGGCTGTATGTGCAGCTTCGCACCCTCCCAAATTGAAAACAGGATTGCCTTGACCGGCTGAAGCAGGACATGACTGGCTGTCCCTTGAGAGGCGTTCGCACACATCGCCTGCAGCCGCTTCGATTGCGCACCGGGTAGACTTCGGTGGCGGACGCACGACGCCCCTTCCGCTGTGCGAACCGGAGACGAGGCGCAACGAGTATTCCGTTCTGTTGTTAACCAATCTATGGTCACGTAGCATGTTGGAATCGCCAAGGCCACTGTTACTACATTTGCTGGACGTCGCAACTGTATTGCCTTTTGCCATGCAGTTGGTACCTTGCTGTGACACAGAACAGAGCGCGCCCCATGTATCAGCGCATACCGGGTTGCTGCACGGCGGTCCAGATTGCCCGGGCGTCCGCCGCGTCGGTCTGGTTCGTTTGCACGAAAGGTCGAATGAATTGAGCGTGTAATAGCACCGCCTCGTGCCCGAGCGCGCGGATCTTACGCGCCCACCCGTGAGCACTTCCGCACGCCTCGAGGGCGACGCGACCAGCGGGGCGCTGGGCCAGAAACGCAATTAAATCGTCGCGTCCGAACTTTCGATTCGCGACCTCGCCGGGCGGCGTGTGACACTGGCACCTGATTGTCTGCGCCGATAGTCGGTGTCCCGCGACGCGAGCCAGTAATACAGCGGCGATGTCAGAAGTAACCCGATGACCCATGAGAGATCCGCGCCGTCGAGATACTTCGGCACGGGACCCGTATACATCGGCGTGCTCATGAACGGAATCTGCACGACGATGCCGATCCCATAGGCAATCAGCGCCTGTGGATTGAAGCGGCCGTAGATGCCGCCGTCCACCTGGAAAATCGACTGGATGTCGTATTTCCCCTTGTGGATCACATAGAAGTCGATCAGGTTGATCGCGGTCCACGGCACAAGCACGACCAGCAGGGCGAGCACGAGATCGATCAGATTACCGACGAAATTCGTCGAAGCGCCGATCGCTCCGTAGCAGGATGCGAGGAGAATCGCAGTCGACAGCACGGCACGCGCCTTCGCCGTGGGAATCCAGCGATAGGCGAATGTCTGCAGCGACGTGATGGCCGCGAGCACCGCGCCGTAAAGATTCAGCGCGTTATGGCTGATCACGCTCAGCAGGAAGAGGACGAGCATCGGCAGCCCGAGCGGTCCGGTGGCCTGCTTGACGGCGTCCATCGCGTCGGCGCCGGGCGGCACCGCGAGCACGGCTACCGCGCCGAAGACGAACGCGAGCGTCGAGCCGATCGTGCAGCCGAGGTAGGTCGCCCAGAACGTCGATGCGACGCGCACGTTCTCCGGCAGATAGCGCGAATAGTCGGAAACGTATGGGGCGAAAGCAATTTGCCAGAGCGCCGACAGCGAAACGGTCGCGAGCCAGCCGGCGAAGTTGAACCCGCCGCGCGTCAGGAAATCGTCCGTGGAGATATGCGTGAGGATATAGCCGAAACCGATGAGAATGCCGATTCCGAGCACCCAGGTTCCGATGCGGTTCAGAATATGAATGAGCCGGTAACCGACAATCCCGATCAGCCCTGATCCCATCGCGCCGATCACGATGCCGACAGGAACCGGGATGCCATGTTCGATGCCATGAAGAGACTTGCCGGCAAGCACGATATTGGACGCGAAGAAGCCCACGTACATTACGCCTGCGATTACGGTGACGAGCAGCGCACCCCATGAACCGAACTGCGCGCGGCTCTGAATCATCTGCGGGACGCCCATCTGGGGGCCCTGCGCCGAATGCAACGCCATCAGCACGCCGCCGACGGCTTGACCGACGATGATCGCGAGGATGCCCCAGAGCAAGTTCAGGTGGAAGATCTGCACGCCGAGCGCACCCGTGACGATGGGCAATGGAGCGATGTTGCCGCCGAACCATAGCGTGAACAGATCGCGCACCGTGCCATGGCGATCCTCGGGCGGCACATAACCGGTGGTGTGTTTCTCGATCAACGCCGAGGCGTCGCGTTCGGAAGTATTCAAGTTCGTCTCCTATGTCAGCGGAAGTTAGCGCTTCAGCGCCATACTCCAGTCCCATATGTGATCAGGCGTGTTCGGTCCACCGAATCGCCATGCCTGGCATTCGAAAGTATTTGAGTTGCGTGGTCTTGCAGATCAGCCAACTTTGGCGCGAGACAGTGGCCTCGCTATATAGGTCTCACGACGTGGCCGAAATGTAATCTCCCAGGCGAGCCAGCATCGCATCGCACTGGTGCAATTGCTCGACGGTGACGAATTCGTCCGGCTTATGCCCTTGGTCCATGCTGCCGGGTCCGCAGACCACCGTTGGAATGCCCGCCTGATCGAAAAGCCCGCCCTCGGTGCCGAATGCGACCGTGCCGAACTCAATGGAACCGCTCAGCAGCGCCAAAAGACGCGCCGCTTCGCTATCGGGCGAGGTGGCCAATCCCGGATAGGTGGAGAGCGGCTGAAGGCGGATGTCGGTGTCGGACTGCGCTGCGCGCATTTTCGGCAGCAGCTCAGCCTCGGCGTAGGTCAGCAACTCGTCGGCTACCTGGTTTGCGTCGAAGCCAGGCAGCGCGCGCACTTCGAAGTCGAATTCGCATTCGGCCGGCACGATGTTGAGCGCGCGGCCGCCTTTGATCACGCCCGTCTGCACGGTCGAGAACGGCGGATCGAATCGCTCATCGTGATGCTCGGGCTGCGCCAACTGCTCGCCGATCTCTTCCAGGCGGCCGATCATCCGCGCCGCGTATTGAATGGCGTTGACGCCATACGGCGCATAGGCCGAATGGCAAGGCGCGCCTTTCACCCGACAGCGCATCGCCAGCTTGCCCTTGTGACCCAGCATCGGCTTAAGCTCGGTCGGCTCGCCGATCAGGCACAGGGCCGGCTTGCGCGCACGCCTCTCCAGTTCCGCCAGCATCGGCCGCACGCCGAGGCAGCCGACTTCCTCGTCGTACGAAAAAGCGAGATGCACCGGCTGCGTCAGCTCGCGTTCGAGAAACCCGGGCACCGCCGCCAGCGCCGAAGCGATAAAGCCCTTCATGTCGGCCGTGCCGCGGCCATACAGCCGCCCGTTGCGTTCGGTGAGACGGAATGGATCGACGGTCCACGCCTGACCATCGACGGGCACGACGTCGGTGTGGCCGGACAGCACGATGCCGCCGTGCTCACGCGGGCCGATGGTCGCGAACAGATTCGCCTTGGTGCGCTCAGCGTTATAGAACAGCTCGCTCGCGACACCGAGTCCCTCCAGGTAAAGCCGAATGAATTCGATCATGTCCAGATTGGAGTCCCGGCTGACCGTGGCGAAGCCGATCAGCCGCTCGAGCAGCGCACGGCTGGAACTGTCATTCATTGCCGGGCACTCCGTAGCTGGGCGCGGCGGTCGGATTCAACGCCCGGGTCAGGTAGTCCTGCATCTGCGGGCGATACGCCTGCCATAGACCGTCGAGCTGGTCGATGGGGTCGTCATCAACCCAATCGACCCGCAAATCGACAATCGGCCAGCTCACGTCGCCCACAATCTTGAGCGCCGCCGAATGCACGGGCCCCGCTTCGCCGCCGGCAGCCATCGCGGCATGCATAGCCGCGAGCAGGCGATCGGCAAGCGTGCCGGATGCCTGCTCGAACGCCGGAAGCATGGCCTCGATCACTTCGATGCCGGCCAGCATGTTGCCTGCGGCTACGCACTGCTTGCCGGCGACAGCGTGATACGTGCCGAGTGCTTCCTTGCCGCTGAAGAACGCCGTGCGCCCCTGGACATCGACCACCGTCACCTGGCGGTACTCGCTCCACTCGCTCGCGCCGAGCACACGGTCCAATGCGACGGCGGGGTCGAGTTGCCCGTTTTCCAGCAGATCGAGAATCTGCGGGCCGAGCGCGGGCAGGGTGACGTTCTGCGTCGCCACCGCGCCCACGCCGGCGCGCAACCATGGGCATCGAGCGCCTACCGCGATGCTGGACGAACTGATCGCGATTCCAAGCTGCCCGGATTCCGGGCAACGTCCTACGATAGAGAACGTCATATCTCGCTCCTCAGGCCTTCGGCGGGGTCCATCCATCCGGAATGACCGCGACAACGTCTATCTCCATCAACCACTGCGGCTGACCCAACGCGACAACGACCAGGCCGGTCGAAATAGGAAACACGCCCTTCAACCACTTGCCGACTTCCTGATAGACCGGCTCGCGGTAGCGGATGTCAGTCAGGAACGTCGTGGTCTTGACGATGTGCGACAGGTCGCTGCCCGCTTCTTCCAGCAATTGCTTGACGTTCTTCATCGCCTGCTCGGCCTGGGCACGCGGATCGCCGATGCCGACCAGGCGGCCTTCGAAATCCGTGCCCACCTGACCGCGCACATAGACCGTGTTGCCGGCGCGCACGGCCTGACAAAGATCGTTGTCGAGCGTCTGGTTCGGATACGTATCCTTCGTATTGAACATGCGGATACGGGTATGCGTAGGTTGGCTCATCAATGCACCTTAATGTTAGGAAGAAATGGATCGTGGATTAGAGAGGCGTACGCATCAATTCACGCCCATCTCGCTGACTTTGTGGACGCGTGAATCGGGGGATGTGTTTTCAACGCTTTCAATGCTGTTCGCGCGATGACTCTGTGCCGGATGTTGCGCGCCATCGTAATAAGCCAGGTATTTACGCTGCGTGACGATGTGGTCGGCGATGTGCTTCGCGTCGTGCCACACGCCCCAGATGAATGCTGAGCCACGGCGCGATAGCCAGGGCAGACCGAGAAAATAGATGCCCGGCTCCTTCGATACGCCGCGTTGATGTTGCGGCTTACCTTTTTCATCGAAGGCGTTGACGTGCAGCCAGCCGAAATCGACCGCATACCCGGTCGCCCAGACAATCGAGGTCACGCCGGCTTTCGCCAGATCGAGATCGTGCAACGGGTGCGTCACGCACTCCGGATCTGCGGGAATGATGCGGGCTTCGGGCTCTTCGGGAAGATCGAGGCCGTTGCGCTCGGCATACGCGTCGGCCGCGTCCAGCAGCGACAGATAGTTCTCGTCGCCGCGCGCGATGTTCGCCGCGAGATCCGCTTCGAAGGTCACCACGCCGTCATCGAACGATTTCGTCAAACCCACGAGCGTGATGCCCTGATTCGCGAGACGCCGGAAATCCACCGTATGGCCGCCACGCGAGCCGCTTACCGCAATGGTGACGTGCTCCCTGCCGGGCTTCATGACCTCCGCATCCCATTCGCCGAGCACGCCGAGCCACCAGCAGAAGTCGCGACCGCGATAGGCGCGCGGCGGACGATCGTGCGCTCCCACCGACAGGTAGACGCGTTTGCCCGCACGTTGCAACTCGTCCGCGATTTGCACGCCCGACGATCCCGCGCCCACCATCAGCACGCCCCCTTCGGGCAATTGAGCGGGATTGCGATAGTCGGCGGAGTGAATCTGCGCAAGGCTCGAAACTTGCGGCGCGATTGGCGGAATGACGGGACGCTGAAAGGGCCCGGTTGCGACCACCACGCGATTGGCCTCGATCGTGCCCTCCGATGTTTCGATCGTGAAGCCCTGCCGCCCCGCATTGCGCACGACCTTCTTCACTTCCACGCCGGTGCGGATCGGCGCTTCAAACTTCTTCGCATAAGCGACGAAATAGTCCGCGACTTGCTCCTTCGAAGCGAATGCATCGGGGTCGAAGTCCGCGAACTCCAGATTGGGGAAACGATCGTGCCACGCGGGGCCATTGGCAACCAGCGAATCCCAGCGTCCCGTGCGCCAGCGCTCGGCGATACGTGCGCGTTCCAGCACGAGATGCGGCACGCCAAGCTTGCTCAAATGTTCGCTCATGGCGACGCCGGCCTGACCGGCGCCGACTACGAGCGTGTCGATTGACGTTGTTTCCACTGTCATGGCTGTGTCCTTCTGAAAAGGCGGAATGTTTCGATTCGATCGGCCGTCGCGGTCTTTGAGCGCTCGCGATCGCTGCGGACCCGGTAGCGTTTTCCGACAGCGCGTCGCCGTCTGGTCCGTTCGTCTGCGTGAAAATCTACGCGCCCCTTGAGAATTTGAAAAATATATTTAAAAAATGCATGGCATCGGATTTACCTATGCAAGCCTTTTTGACCGCTTCACAATGCCGCCCATTGAAGGCCTTGAACACGGAGCGTCGTCGATGGAGAGTCAACCGTTACGCTACTCGTTGCGCCAGTTGCGTTACTTCGTGGTCACTGCGGAAGCACTGTCCTTCACCGCCGCCGCGAAGCGTCTGCACATCTCACAGCCGTCGATCTCGACGGCGCTCGCCGATCTCGAGGTGTCGTTCGGCGTGCAACTCTTCATACGACATCACGCGAGCGGTCTCTCGCTTACGCAAGCCGGTCGCGATCTGCTCGGCCAGGCGCGCAATCTTCTGAAGTTCGCGGAGGAATTGCAGACCACTGCGAAGGAAATGGACGGCGGCGTGACGGGGGCCATCGCGCTCGGCTGCCTCGTCTCGCTCGCGCCGCCGCTCATGCCAAGGCTCATCAGCCGATTCACGGGCGAGAACGCGGGCATCTCGTTTCGCACTGTCGAGGCGCATCAGGATGGCCTGCTGCGCGGCCTGCACGACGGCTCGCTCGACATTGCCCTCACCTACAGCCTCGACTTGACGGAGGACATCGCCTTCACGCCGCTGCTCTCGCTGCCGCCTTATGCGATCCTGCCGCGGACGCATCGTCTGGCACGCGCGCGCAAGATATCGCTCGCGGACCTCCTGCCCGAGCCGTATGTGATGCTGGACCTGCCGCACAGCCGCGAGTATTTCGCCGCACTCTTCGATGCGGTGGGCAGCCGTCCCGTGCCCGCATTCCGTTCGTCGCAGCCGGAGGTCGTGCGCGGCATGGTGGCCAACGGCCTCGGCTATAGCCTCCTGAACTTTCCGCTCAAATCGAATCGCACCGTGGATGGGGAAGAGTTCGTCATTAAACGCTTCAAAGACAACGTTAACGCAACGACACTCGGCATCGCGCAATCGCGCACAATGAAGCCGCGCCAGGTCGTGCATCGCTTCGCGACGTTCTGCGAGACCTATATTCGGCGGCTGCATATCGACGCATGATCAGGAAAGCGCGATCGTCTGCTTTAGGCCCGCGCACGCTGCATAGGCAAAAGCTTTACTTTGTATCTGAAAACAATATTTTGGCTTGCAATTTGGCTTGATAGATTGATGCCATGTTGAACGCCGCGCCGCAAAGCCTTGCGTCGCCGCGCTCTCACCGTGACGAATCAAGGGGACACCATGGCCAACCCGGTAAGGACGATCGCAGTGCAAGCACTTGTCGACGAACTGCAGACGGGTTGCGAACGTCCATTCGGCGACGCGCATGCGATGCCGCCCGGCGTCTATACGTCGCCCGAATTCCTCGCACTGGAAGAGCGCGCCATCTTCGAGCGTGAATGGCAATGCGTCGGCCGGGCCAGTGCGCTCAAAGTGCCCGGCGATTACATGACGGCGCGGATCGGAGCGCAACCGATCGTCGTATTGCGCGACGAACAGATGCAACTCAAGGCGATGTCGAACGTGTGCCTGCATCGCATGTCGGTTCTGCTCGAAGGACGCGGCAACGTACGTCGCATCGTCTGCCCTTATCACGCGTGGAACTATTCGCTGGACGGCACGCTGCAAGGCGCGCCGCTCATGGATCGGCAAGAGGGCTTCTGCAAGGAAAGCTACAAGCTGCCCGCCGTGCGCTGCGACGAATGGCAAGGCTGGATCTATGTGACACTCGACGAAAACCCGCCGCCCGTTCACACGCAGCTCGCCGAACTGAGCGAGCTCATCGGCGCATACGGCATGTCGGACTACATCGAAACTTTCTATGAAGAGCACGTGTGGGACACGAACTGGAAGATCCTCGCGGAAAACTTCATGGAAAGCTACCACCTGCCCATGCTGCATCGCGCGACGGTAGGACCGCATTCACGGCTCGAGGAGATGGAATGCCCGCCCGGCTATCCCGCCTTCAACTATCACTGGATCACGAAGGAAGCGTCCTTGCCCATCGGCAACGCGCATCCGGACAACACGCGCCTCACGGGACATTGGCGCAAGACCACGGCGCTGCTCGCGATCTACCCGACGCATCTCGTCACACTTACGCCGGGTTACTTCTGGTATCTCGTGCTGCAGCCTCAAGGCGTGGAGCGCGTGCATATCCGCTTCGGCGGCGGGCTTGCGCCGGAGTTCATCGCCGATCCCGAGGCCAATGCGCATATGACGACGTTGAAGAAGCTGCTTGACGAAGTCAACGCGGAAGACAAACGCGGCGTGCAAGCCGTGTTTCGCGGCGTGCACGCGCCGCTCGCGAAGCCCGGTCACTTGAGCCCTCTCGAACGCCCCAATTATGACTTCGCGCGCTATGTCGCTAGCAAAATCGCCGCAACGCAGCTCGGCGCGCATTGATTACGACGCACCATCGACAGGACGCGATCACGATGTCAAACCCTTCCTTCATTTCGTTCTCGGGCGTGAGCAAATCGTACGACGGCGCCCAATACGTCGTCGATGACTTGAACCTCGACGTGCGCAAGGGAGAATTCCTGTCGCTGCTGGGTCCGTCCGGCTCGGGCAAGACGACGACGCTCATGATGCTCGCGGGATTCGAATCGCCCACGCGCGGCGAGATACGCCTCGACGGACGGCGGCTCGACGACAAGCCGCCGCATCAGCGCGACATCGGCATGGTGTTTCAGAACTACGCGCTCTTTCCGCATCTGACGATTGCGGAGAACGTCGCGTTTCCACTGTCCGTGCGGCGCGTGAGCCGCGCTGAGCAGAAGACGCGCGTGAAGCGTGCGCTCGAGATGATCGAACTGCCGCATCTGGCAAACCGGCGTCCCGCACAGCTCTCCGGCGGACAGCAGCAGCGCGTGGCGCTCGCGCGCGCGCTCGTGTTCGAGCCGAGCGTCGTGCTGATGGACGAGCCGCTCGGCGCGCTCGACAAGCGCCTGCGCGAAACCATGCAATACGAGATCATGCGCCTGCATCGCGAGCTGTCGCTCACGATCGTTTACGTGACGCACGATCAGGCCGAAGCGCTGACGATGTCGGACCGCGTCGCCGTGTTCTCCGATGGCCGTATTCAGCAAGCCGCCACGCCCAGCGAACTCTACGAGAACGCGCAGAACGCCTTCGTCGCGAACTTCGTCGGCGAGAATAACGGCTTGACCGGGCGCGTTGTCACTGCCGGCGAGGAGTGGGCGACGCTTGCGCTCTCGGATGGCAGCGTCATTCGTGGCCGCTGCGAACCCGGCCTGCGCGTGGGCGACGACGCGATGCTCGCGCTGCGCCCCGAACGCGCGCATATCCCGAGCGCCGAAGGCGCGTCCGTCGACGAACACAGCAACGTGGTGCGCGCACACGTCCAGGAACTGGTGTATTGCGGCGATCACCATCGCGTGCACCTCGCGCTCGGTTCGCGCGATTCCTTTGTCGTGAAAGTGCCTAATACGCAGCGCCATGCGCTGCCTTCGCCGGGCAGCGCGATCGAGATCGCGTGGCGCCACGACGACTGCAAGATTCTCGCGATGAGCGCGCCGCGCAGCGCGCCCGTGATCCACGCTTCCACACCGCTCTCACCTTCCATCATCACGACCGCACCCGCAGGAGCCAACTGACATGCGCACCCTCATCAAAACACAAAGCGTCGCACTCGCAGTACTCGTCGCAGCCGCTTTCACCACCGTGACCACCCAGGCGGCGGAGACGCTCTCCGTCGTGACCTTCGGCGGTGCATACGAAGCCGCGGCAAAGAAGGCCTATTTCGAACCGTTCACGCAAGCCACCGGCATCGGCTTCTCGACCGAATCGTATGACGGCGGCCTCGCGAAGCTCTCCGCGATGGAGCAGGCGAAGAACACCACGTGGGACCTGATCGACCTCGAAACGAACGATGCGATCACCGCCTGCGACGAGGGCCTGCTGCAGAAGTTCGACAAGAAGACGCTCGGCAAGACGAGCGACTTCATCCCCGGCACGATCAGCGATTGTGCGGTTGCGAGCATGGTCTGGTCCACGGTCTACGCGTACGACACGAGCAAGCTGAAGACCGCTCCGACCACCGTCAACGACTTCTTCGATCTGCAGAAATTCCCCGGTAAGCGCGGCCTGCGCAAGTCGCCGAAGGTCACGATGGAATGGGCGTTGATTGCGGACGGCGTCGCTCCGAAAGATGTCTACAAGGTGCTCGCTACGCCCGCCGGCGTGGATCGCGCGTTCAAAAAGCTCGACACGATCAAGCAGAACATCGTGTGGTGGGAGTCGGGTGCCCAGGCACCGCAGTTGCTCGCAGACGGCGCGGTCGTGATGACGCAGGCCTACAACGGCCGCATTTCCGACGCCGCGAAGAAGGACAACAAGCCATTCAAGACCGTCTGGGACGCGCAAGTTTACGACTTCGACTGGTGGGCCGTTCCGACGGGCGCGAAGCACGCCGACGCCGCCGCGAAATTCATCGTCTCCGCTTCGCAGCCGAAGGCGTATGCGGACTTGTCGAAATACATCGCCTACGCGCCGCCGCGCAAGGACGCCATCGCGCTTATCGACAAGCAACGCCTCGCCGATCTGCCGACCGCACCCGAGAACTTCAAGCGCGCCTTGCAGATCAACGCGAACTTCTGGGCCGACAACGCGGACCAGATCAATAAGCGATTCCAGGTGTGGCTGACGCAGTAACACCATCGTCCGACGAGAGCCCAACTTGACTAGTCACATGCCCGCTTCGGCCCGAGCCACGGCCTCGGGCTCTCCGACGAGAGCCGACGGCCGCGCGTCGTTTCAAAAGGCGCGCCGCCGAGCGTCGGTGCAGGCGCTTTTGCTTGCGCTGCCGCTGATCGTGTTTCTGCTTTCGACGTTCATCGCGCCGATCGCGCTCCTGCTCGCGCGCAGCGTGGAAAATCACGAGGTGCCCGACAGCATGCCCGCGCTCACGCGCGCGCTCGATGCATGGGACGGGCGCGGCGTGCCGGACGAGCGCATGTTCGCCCTGCTCGCCGCGGGGCTCAGGGAGGCGCAGCAAAGCGGGCAACTCGGCACCGTCGCGCGGCGGCTGAACTTCGATCAGGCTGAGTTCCGCAGCCTGTTGATGCGCACCGCGCGCCAGCTGCCCGCCGATGCGCCGCCCGCGTGGAAACCGGCGCTCGTTGAACTCGACGAACGCTGGAATTCGCCGGAGACCTGGCGTCTGCTGAAGCGCGCCGCCATGTCGCCGACGCCGGACTATCTGCTCGCGGCCGTCGATGCGCACGTGACACCGCAAGGCTCAGTCGCGTTCGTGCCGGACAACGCTTCCGTCTATCGGCAGGCGTTCGTGCGCACGATCTCTATCAGCGCCACGGTCACGCTGCTGTGCCTTGTGCTCGGCTATCCGGTCGCATGGCTGCTCGCGAACCTGCCCGCGAAAACCAGCAACCGCTTGATGCTCCTGGTGATCGTGCCGTTCTGGACTTCGGTGCTCGTTCGCACAACCGCGTGGTACGTTTTGCTGCAACCGGGCGGCGTCATCAACAGCCTGCTGATGGGTCTCGGTCTCGCCACCCATCCGCTGCCGCTCATCTTCAACCGCGCAGGCGTGCTCATCGGCATGACGCATGTGCTCCTGCCCTACATGATTCTCGCGATCTATTCGGTGATGAAAAGCGTATCGCCCGTGTACGTACGGGCCGCCCAATCGCTTGGGGCGCACCCGTTCATCGCGTTCGTCCGGATCTACATGCCGCAGACGCTGCCCGGCGTGGGGGCGGGCTGCTTCCTCGTGTTCGTGCTCGCGCTCGGCTACTACATCACGCCCGCGCTGCTCGGCGGCGCAGGCGACGAGATGATCAGCCAGCTCATCGCGATACAGACCAACACGCAACTCAACTGGGGCCTCGCCGGTGCGCTCTCAGCCTATCTCGTGATCTTCACGGCGATCTTCTATTTCCTGTTCAACCGCATCGTCGGCATCGACCGCTTGCGCTTCGGTTGAAACTCGGTTGAAACACGCGGACACGACGAGGAAACGACATGCCAGATCAACGCAACAAGGTGCTGACGGAGCGCATCGCCGGCCGCTGGGTGCGGCTGCATACGGCGCTTGTACTGTTCTTCCTGATCGCGCCGATTCTCGCGATCATCCCGCTCTCGTTCAATTCAGGCTCGTACTTCTCCTACCCGTTGCAGGGCTTTTCGCTGCGCTGGTATGAACAGGCACTCACGAGCGCGGACTGGCGGCGCTCGCTTCTGAATAGCATCGGCATCGGCACGGCGTCGACGCTGATCGCCACGTGTCTCGGCACGCTCGCCGCACTGGGCATTTCGCGCACGCAGTTTCCGCTACGCTCGCTGATCATGCCGATCATCATCTCGCCGATGATCGTGCCGATCGTCGTCGTTGCCGCGGGCTTCTATCTGATCTTCGCGCCGCTTGGCCTTGTGAACTCGTATCCCGGCGTGGTGCTGGCGCATGCGGCGCTCGGCACGCCATTCGTCGTGATCACCGTGACGGCGTCACTGCTTTCGTTCGATCAGAGTCTGTTGCGCGCCGCTTCCGGGCTCGGCGCGACGCCTTGGGTCACATTCAGACGTGTGACCTTGCCGCTCATCACGCCGGCGGTCGCGACCGGCAGCGTCTTCGCTTTCGCGACCTCGTTCGACGAAGTCATCGTCATTCTGTTCATTGGCGGCCCGGATCAAACAACCGTGCCGCGGCAGATGTGGAGCGGCATTCGCGACTCGATCGACCCGTCGATCCTCGCCGTGGCGACGATGCTGATCGTGTTTGCAGTGCTGCTCTTTGCGAGCATTAACTGGCTGCGCGGCCGCACGGCCGCGGCCAGCAACGCTCTTATCTGACGCATCAAGGCCACCCGGGCCGAGCTCTATAAGCTTCGCTTCGCGAGCGGGCTGCGTTCTCGGGCAGGAATTTGTCTTTACATCAGACAAGCGCACACGCTAGAGAAACGACATGTCTTGCTCCCGCTCAATGTCTTTCCGATGCGCAAGGGACGTTCGAGCGCACATTGGGTACACGAACCCAACGGCCGTAATTGGCCGGGTAGCGCCTGATGCAATGGGCGTGCGCTGCTTCAATCCTCGCCAAGCTGCGATCGGCAGCACGCCACTGCGGATTCAACCAGTCGTCGTCGGGCTCAGTTCGGCCATCAAGCGACACTCACCCCGTCACAATGAATGGGCGAAGACGAACGCAAAGCGGTCACTGTAGCTGGCCAGCTAACGTCACGCTTCATGCACATGAAGAGCCTTTCCTTGCGGTGATCCGGGGGTGTGCTCTTCGTCGGTGAGTCACGTCTGCCCCATCCGCAGCGTGCTGTACTCGATAGAGCGGCCAAAAGCACACGCGAGCACTTCATTGCTTCAGACTCGCTCGCCGCCCGACATCGCCACCAATCTCCGTGGCGTCACTGCTTTAGACGCGGTAAGCGATGACTTCAAATGCCTCGTTCACGCCACCGTTGAAACGTCGTGGGTGCCTGCGGAGATCGACTACCACCGCTGACCGTACGCAGTTGGCCGGGGTTCTCTTCGGGCGCTAGTCGCCGCCGCACGCCATCGACTCCCCATGCGATTCGCGATCTCTGGGCCTGCTGCGTCGTCCGTTGCACTTAGGGACCACTCCGTCCATCAAAACAATGACGCTTTTTTCACGGAGAAAAAGCTTGCATTTTTTTTAGAAAAAACTACCTTCATTAAAACAAAACAATTCTTCGCTCGGCACCGGAGGAGACCCATGCCGGCTACTCGTACGATGATTGCGCGTCGGGCTGGCGTCAGCGTGGCCACGGTCGATCGTGTCCTGCGCGACGATCAGGCTGTGCGTCCGGAAACCGCTGAACGCGTGCATCTTGCACTCGCGAATCTGCGTGATGAGCGGGCGAGCCGCGGCCGGCCGGTAAAGGTCAGCTCATTCCGGGTCGCGTTCGTGCTGCCGCAGGTGAACTCCCGTTTCCTCGATCACGTCGAGCGCGATATCGCGCTGTCCGCCAGCTTCTTTCGCGAGCACCGCATCACCCCTTCGTTTTACCGCTGCGATTTTTCCAGCCAACGCGAGACCGCGGCTTTCGCCGCTGAAGTGATCGACCACGACGCGCTCGTTCTCGCACCTCTCGACTATCCGTGGGTTGAGCGTCTCATCGAAGAGATGAGCGACGCTCACGTGCCAGTCGTCACAGTGTTCTCCGATTTACCCGCGAGCCGGCGCGCCGCGTACGTGGGTGTCGACAACCGGATTGCCGGACGCACGGCAGGACTACTGATGGGACGCTTCCTTTGCGCGAAGCTCGGCACTGTTGCCGTGCTATCGGGATCGTCGCGTCTGCATGATCAGGTGGAACGGCGCACCGGCTTCTCGCAAGTGTTGGAGGAGGACTTCCGCAACCTGCGCTGGGTCGCCGAACCGGACTTCACTGAAGACGACGACGGCGCCGGTCTTGCCGTGCAGGGCTTAAGTGCACGCCATGCGGACCTGGTCGGCGTGTATGTGACGGGCGGCGGCATTTCCGGCATTGCAGCGGCACTGCAGGAGTCCGGCGACAAGGCTCACCTCGTCCTGATCGGCCACGAATGCACTGCGGAGACCCGCACCCAACTATCGGAACGTGCGATCGACGTGATACTCGATCAGGACGTGCGCGGCATTGTTCATTGGGCCGGGCTCGCCGCGATTAATTTTCTTAACGACGTCCGGGGAGCGCTTGCCATCCCCACGCCGGAAACCCGGATTTATCTTCGTGAGAATGCGCATGCCTGACGCTCGCGACACGCGGACCGACTTCTGATCTGCCAGAGCCGAAATGCGGTGCCCGGCGCATGGGCGCTGAATGTCATCAGGTTGGAGACCCGAGAAAGACAAGGAGAAGAGACATGGTACGTCTAACGTCAGCGAGGGTAGTGGCGGCCACCCTCATATCGCTGGGGCTCGGCACTGCAACGGGCGCGCACGCACAGGACAAGCAGTTGACACTCTGCTGGGCGGCATGGGATCCCGCCAATGCACTGGTCGAACTGTCGAAGGATTTCACGGTCAAGACCGGCATCAAAATGAAGTTCGAGTTCGTACCGTGGACCAGCTATGCCGACCGCTTCCTCAATGAACTCAATTCGCACGGCAAGCTGTGTGACCTGATCATTGGCGACAGTCAGTGGATCGGCGGCGCAGCGGTCAATGGACATTACGTCAAGCTCAACGACTTCTTCACCAAGAACAAGATTTCGATGGACGACTTCGTGCCGGCAACCGTGGTGGGATATTCGGAGTGGCCGAAGAATACGCCGAACTATTGGGCCTTACCCGCGATGGCTGACGCGGTCGGATGGACCTACCGTAAGGATTGGTTTGCGCGTCCAGAGTTGCGCGCGGAATTCAAGCAGAAATACAACCGTGAGCTCGCGCCGCCCACTACGCTCGATGAACTCAAGCAGACTGCGCAATTCTTCCAGGGTCGAAAGATCGACGGCAAGACGGTCTATGGCGTGTATATCTTCACGGAGCGTGGATCCGAGGGGATCACGATGGGCGTGACCAACGCCCTGTACAACTTCGGCTTTGAGTATCAGGATCCCAGGAAGCCCTATCACCTCGATGGCTTCGTGAACTCGCCAGGCGCGGTGAAAGGGCTGGAATACTACAAAGCGCTCTACAAATGCTGCACGGCGCCGGGCATGACCAACGCCTACATGCAGGAAGGGCTCGACGCGTTCAAGTCGGGTCAGGTGGCGATGCAGATGAACTGGTTCGCGTTCTTTCCGGGGCTTTATAAAGACCCGAATGTCGGTGGCGACAAAATCGGCTTCTTCGTCAATCCGCGAGAGATGAAGCAATACACGCAGTTGGGTGGACAAGGCATCTCGGTCGTCTCCTACTCGGACCATAAAGAAGACGCGCTCGAATATATCAAGTGGTTTGCGCAGCCTGACGTGCAGAAGAAATGGTGGCAACTGGGCGGCTATTCGGCGGCCAAATCAGTGGTCGACGCACCGGACTTTCCGAACAGCGCGCCGTTCGCACCCGCGTTCCTGAAGTCGATGGCAATCGTCAAAGACTTCTGGGCAGAGCCCGCATATGCCGAACTGTTGCTCGACATGCAGAAGCGCGTGCACGACTACGTGGTGGCCGATAAGGGCACGGCCAAAGATGCATTGGATCTGCTGGTGAAAGACTGGACCAAGGTCTTCAAGCAAGAAGGAAAGTATTAGCTTTTAGCTGGACTTGACTGGACCGGCGACGGCTGAACCGGCTGTCTCCGGTCCGCTTAAAGGAGCCAGGCATGTTGGCAGATAAGCCTTTTTCTCCCGCGAGTCTCGAAGCGGGTGCGTCAACGCGCATCGCGAAGCGGCTAAGTGGACTGTCGGATCGAGCCATCGCGTGGCTCTTCATTCTTCCGACCATTCTGCTGCTGCTCGCGATCAACATCTTCCCGTTGATCTGGGCGCTTCGACTGTCGTTCACCAACTTCAAGTCGAACATGCCGAGTGTGCCGGCGCGTTTCGTCGGCATCGACAACTATGTCGACATCCTGACCGACGAAGACATCTGGTACGCGATGCAGGTGACGGCGCGCTTCGTATTCTGGTCGGTCGGGTTGGAAGTGTTGCTGGGTTTCGGCCTTGCATTGCTGATCAACCGGCAGTTCCGCGGACATAGTTTCTGGACCACGCTAATTCTGCTGCCGATGATGCTGTCGCCTGCGGTAGTGGGCAACTTCTGGACGTTCCTGCTGCAACCGCAGACGGGGCTTTTCAACGATATCGTCAGCTTCTTCACCGGCATCCCGCCGGGGTCGTTCCAGATGATCGGCGACGTAGCGCTCGCGCCGTGGACCATCGTGATCGTCGACACGTGGATGTGGACACCGTACGTCATGCTCATCTGCCTGGCGGGCTTGCGTTCAATTCCCGACTATATCTACGAAGCAGCGGAAGTGGACCGCGCGACGCCGTGGCGTCAGTTCTGGTCGATCACGTTGCCCATGACCATGCCGTTCCTGATGCTCGCGGTACTGTTTCGCGGCATCGAAAACTTCAAGATGTTCGATATGGTGAACCTGCTGACATCGGGCGGTCCAGGCTCGGTAACGGAAACGGTATCGATCACGCTCAAGCGTGCCGCGTTCGAAAAGTGGCAGACCGGTTATTCGTCCGCGCTTGCAATCATCCTGTTCGTGACGGTATTCGGTGCGGCGAATATTTACGTGAAGGCGCTTAACCGGATGAAACAGCGATGAGAGCGACTACGACACAACATTCCGTGGTGGCATCGTCTCCGCGCGCCAGGCGCTTCGCGGCTGCGATCGTTATCACGTATGCACTGATTGCTACGTTACCGATGGTCTGGATCTTCCTGACGAGCTTCAAAACGCAGGAAGATGCGATAGCGTATCCGCCCGTCGTGCTGTTTCAGCCTTCCATGGAAGGCTATGTGAACCTGTTGACGATCCGCTCGCGGCAGACACCTGAGTTTATTGCGAGCCTGCCGCCCGCGCGGACCTGGTATGAACGTGAGGTACGCAAGCGCAACATGGTGATCGCCGGACCTTCGAAGGTTTTGCCGCGCTTCATGAATTCGCTTGTCATTGGATTCGGTTCGACGTTTCTAGCGGTATTTCTCGGCACGCTGGCGGCATACGCGTTTTCGCGCTTCAAGGTGCCGCTGTCCGACGATCTGCTGTTCTTCATTCTCTCCACACGGATGATGCCGCCCATTGCAGTCGCCATTCCGATCTACCTGATGTATCGCGCTCTGGGCTTGAGCGACAGCTATGTCGGCATGATCGTGCTGTACACAGCGGTGAATGTCTCGCTAGCGGTGTGGCTGCTCAAAGGTTTTATGGACGAGATCCCGCGCGAGTATGAAGAGGCTGCGCTGGTGGACGGTTACACGCGTTTGCAGGCCTTCGTGAAGGTGGTATTGCCGCAAGCGATGACGGGCATTGCCGCCACAGCGATCTTCTGCCTGATCTTTGCATGGAACGAGTACGCGTTTGCTTCGCTGCTGACAAGCGGCGATGCGCAGACCATGCCGCCATTCATTCCGTTCATCATCGGAGAAGGCGGTCAGGACTGGCCGGCCGTTGCGGCAGCGACAACATTATTCGTGCTGCCGATTCTCTTTTTCACCGTTCTGCTGCGCAAGCATCTGTTGCGGGGCATCACCTTCGGAGCCGTGCGCAAATGAACCGCGAAGTCATTCCGACGCACCGCCGGCTGTTTCGTCGCACTTACAGCGAGGGTGCGTCGACGGTACTGATCGGCTTCGGTGTGGCGATGCTTGTGCAGCCGTTTTCGTTGACGCTCTTCACCTGGTCGTTTCCGGTCCTTCTGGTCGGCGCGCTCGCGTTCGTCGTCACCAGCCATTTTCCGGACTGAACCATGTCCACGATCGTTCTCGCTCATCTCCACAAGCGCTT
This sequence comes from Paraburkholderia strydomiana, assembly GCF_046030495.1. Classification (GTDB taxonomy): domain Bacteria; phylum Pseudomonadota; class Gammaproteobacteria; order Burkholderiales; family Burkholderiaceae; genus Paraburkholderia; species Paraburkholderia strydomiana_A. The sequence continues at coordinate 204,861 of NZ_JAQQCJ010000005.1, read as the reverse complement.
CGACGATTTTGTCGCGGTGCGCGACACCAGCCTGACCATCGGCGCGGGACGCTTCGTCGTGCTGCTCGGACCGTCAGGCTGCGGCAAGACCACAACGCTGCGGATGATTGCGGGGCTGGAGCTACCGACTTCCGGGCAGATCCTGATCGATGGTGAGGACGTCACTGCGTTGCGCGCGCGGCAACGCGATATTGCCTTCGTGTTCCAAATGTTTGCGCTGTATCCACATATGACGGTGCGCAATAACATCGCGTTTCCGCTAAAGAACGAACACGTATCGCGCAGCGAAATTGCCGCCCGGGTCGATGCGGCGGCACATATGTTGCGCATCGAGAACATTCTCGATCGCAAGACCGGCGGCCTGTCCGGTGGCGACCGGCAACGCGTGGCGCTCGGCCGCGCGATCGTGCGGCAACCGAAAGCATTCTTGATGGACGAACCGCTGGGCACGCTCGATGCGGACTTTCGTGAACTGATGTGTCTGGAACTGCGCAAGCTGCACAACGCGCTCGCCGCCACGACGGTGTACGTCACACACGACCAGAGTGAGGCGATGGCCATGGCGGACGATATCGTCGTGATGAATCAGGGTGAAGTGCTGCAGGCGGCCTCACCCCATGAGATTTATCACTTCCCCGCGACAGTGTTCGTCGGCAACTTCATCGGCAGTCCACCCATGAATTTCCTGCGCGCCGACGGGACGGTGATGGCGGGCCAGGAGCAGGTGAGCCTGCATGGCGCGGCGGTGTCCGTGCCGCGTTGCGATGCCGGTGCCGCGCGCGTGTTGCTGGGAATCAGACCGGAGCACGTCGTGATCGGCGAGCACGGTCCGCTGCGCGGTCACGTGATCGCCGACGAATACCTTGGCTCGCACCAGGTATTGGCGGTTGAAACCGCGCTCGGCGTCGTGCGCGTGCGCGCCAGCAAAGACGATGGTGTTGCCGCGGGCACGAGCGTCGGTCTGTCGTTTCGGAAAGAACGCACGCTGCTTTATGACGCCACTACTGAGCGCCTGCTGCCGGGCGCTGCTTCCACGCTTTCTGTCAACGGAGTCGGTCATGGCTGAAGTCCAGCTACGCAATGTATCGAAGCGCTTCGGCAACATCGTAGCGGTGGACGATCTGTCGATCGACGTGAAAGACGGCGAATTCGTCGTGCTGCTCGGACCGAGCGGCGCGGGCAAAACCACTACGCTACGGCTGATCGCGGGACTGGAACGCCCCGATGCCGGCGACGTGCTGATCGACGGAGCGCTCGCCACCGGCATGCATCCCTCCGATCGCGACGTCGCGTTTATCTTCCAGCAATACTCTTTGTATCCGCATCTGACTGTGTTCGGCAATCTGGCGTTTCCGCTTCGTTCGCCACGTCGTCGCAGCAGCGAGGAACAGGTCCGCGCGCGCGTGCATGCGGTCGCGCAGATGCTGCATATGGAAGCGAAGCTCGACAACATGGCAACGCATCTGTCGGGCGGCGAAATGCAGCGCGTCGCGATCGGGCGCGCGCTCGTGCGCGAGCCGAAAGTGTTTCTGATGGACGAGCCGCTGTCGTCGCTCGATGCAAAACTGCGTGAGGAATTGCGTATCGAGTTGAAGCGGCTGCATCGTACGATTGGCGCGACCATTCTCTATGTCACGCATGATCAGGTGGAGGCCACCACCCTGGCCGACCGCATCGGCATTCTTGAACACGGCCGTCTGGTGCAGCTCGGCACGCCACGCGAGGTCTACGGCAATCCGGTTTCATTGAGCGCGGCGCAGCGGCTCGGCTCGCCGCCGATCAACCTGCTGCCGCCCACGCTGTTCGATTCGGCAGCGGTGCCGGCCGGCACCGCGACCGTGGCGATTCGTCCTGAAGACGTGGTGCTGCACGAGGGCGACGCGCGTGATGCACCCGGCACCCATCATGCACGCGATGCACTCGAGCTGAACGTGCTCGAATACTCACCGCTGCGTCATCTGCTGATTCTGGAGCGCGCTGGAACCCCGGTTGTGGCGACCATGATGGCCGAGCGCAACTTCAGCCCCGGGCAGTCGGTGGGCGTGTCGCTGCCCACTCGCAGCCTTTTATATTTCCGTGCAGACGGCAGGAGGATCCCGACATGAACGGCAAAACGGTCATGGAGTGTATCGACGCCGCATATGCAGCGCTGAAAGAGCACATGGACGAAATCGCCGTACTCGACCAGCAGATTGGCGATGGCGATCACATCTTCAATCTGCTGCGCGGCATGGAGGCCTTGCTCGCAGTGCGTGCGGACATCGAAGCGGAAACATTAGGGGCCGCGTTGGAACTCGCAGCGAACAAGGTGCTGTCGACGGTCGGCGGATCATCCGGGCCGCTATTCTTTTCGTTGCTGAACGGGATGGCGAAAGCATCGGCAAACAATCCGCTGGATGTTGCTGGCACCGCGCTCATGTTCGCAGCGGGCGTCGAAGCGGTCGGACAGCGAGGTAAGACGGGCGTAGGCAGCAAGACAATGATGGACGTGCTGATTCCCGTTGCCGCGCGCTTTAAGGAGCTCGCGACCATCGCATCGCCTACGTTGCGAACAACCGTGCTGGAAGAATTGCCGCAGGTGGCCGAGCGGAACATGCTCGCCACCCGCGATATGCTCGCGACCAAAGGGCGGGCATCGTTTCTGGGCGAACGCTCGCGCGGTCATATCGACCCTGGTGCGCGTTCGAGTCAGATCATGATCACCGCCGTATGCGCGCATCTGGCGCGCAACTGGGCGTGAAGGGAGACCAGGCCATGAAAAAATTCATCAACCACGTCGACGATTTCCTCACTGAAAGTCTGGCGGGATTTGCATCCGCGCATAGCGACCTGGTCGTACTCTACAACGAACCATTGTATGTGCGTCGCAAGACGCTCCAACCGGGCAAAGTGGCATTGATATCGGGAGGCGGGTCGGGGCATGAGCCGTTGCACTCCGGTTTTGTGGGCTATGGAATGCTCGACGCAGCCTGTCCCGGTCAAGTTTTCACATCACCTACGCCGGATCAGATGATGGCCGCCGCCGACGCTGTCGATACCGGTGCGGGTGTGATATTCATCGTGAAGAATTATTCAGGTGATCTGATGAACTTCGAAATGGCATCGGAGATGTCGGAGATCCCGAACGCGATGGTGCTGATCAACGATGACGTGGCGGTGGAAAACTCCAGCTACACGACCGGACGGCGTGGTGTAGCCGGCGCGGTGATCGTTGAGAAGCTGGTAGGCAGCATGGCCGAAAGCGGCGCCGACCTTGAACAGTGCAAGGCGTTCGGTGACCGGATCAACAAGCGTACCGCGTCGATGGGTGTAGCGTTCAGCAGTTGCACCGTGCCGGCCGCGGGAACGCTGACGTTCAAGATTGGCGACGACGAAATCGAAGTGGGCGTGGGCATTCACGGTGAACCGGGCCGGCGCCGCGCAAAGTTCGCAGGCGCCGATGCGATTGCGGGAGAGCTGCTCAAAGCGATCGTCGACGACCTCAAGCCCCAAGCCGGAGCTGAATTGCTGGTGCTGATCAACGGCCTTGGTGGAACACCGCTTGGCGAGCTTTACCTGCTCTTCAATTCGACGCACGCATGGCTTCAGCAACGCGACCTGAAGGTCGGCCGGGCCCAGGTGGGTGCGCTGACGACTTCACTCGAGATGGCGGGCGCGTCGATTACATTATGTGTGCTGGACGACGAAATGGCACGCCACTGGGACAGCCCGGTCCATACGCCGTCGTTGCGTTGGGGGATGTAGGACGCGCTGGCTGCGAGAAACGCGCGGGTGCCGTGATGGACTGTCGCTACTGTGATGGTCCGGTCACGCTATCGGCGTGGTCGGTGTTTTGTGCCCGGATCAGCAGTATGCAACTGGCGTTCATCCCGCGTGTGTTCATCCGGCGGAGTTGGGATCGTGAGGCCGCGCGAAATCCTGACTCGTAACGCGGCGGCCCGCGCCGTTGCGAGTGGCTTGCCACCCTCGATGCAATGAAGCACCTGGCTTCCACGACCGACTTTCCGCCTGGCGCAAAGTTGCGGCATTCGTCCCACCCGGTGTGCTAGCGCAAATTCACGTCGCGGCGGTTGAGATTTGCCGTTCGTGGCGTGCTTGCCTGAGGCACGAACAATGGAACACGCCGTGTTACTCCAGGATCGTGCGTGACAGGCTGCGAACGGCATGCATGAACTGGCGGATTTGTGCCTCGTCCTGCGGTGCGTGCTGCAGCAGCTCCGCTTCGAGGCGCTCGAGATTCGAGTAGATGGACAGACTATTTCCGTCTTCGCTTTCTACACGCATCCATTCTTCCGGGTAGACGAAATGCAGGCGGTCGATATCGAACACTTCGCGCCATAACGCGTGCGTGGGGTCGTGCAAATTCGACCCGAGCAGCCAGTGCAGACAAGCGTCGAACGTATAGACGCCACGCTGCCAGCTGGTGGCGAGTCCGCCGGGACGTTCGTGCTGCTCTAACACGGTGACAGCGTATCCGCACTTGCGCGCATGAACCGCGGCGCACAGGCCAGCAATGCCGGCGCCGATGATGACGACCTTTCGGGGAATGGGGTTCATGGCTGCGACTCCGGCGGGATGAGGCGAGCGTATGGCGCGTATTACGACGCGTACGGTCCGTATGGAAACGCGTGGGACGTTGGATGGACGCGCGCCACACACATCAACTAATGTGCTGCGCGGTGCGGTACTGCTGTTGATCTGTATCAAGTGCGGAGCGAACGACACCACGATCTGGCCGGCCGATGCAGTGCTCGTGTTGCACACGCGGATTGCGCTCTTCATCGTCGGTGGGCTCGTCGCGATCTGGGTGGGCGTGGCGCTGGGCTGGCGGTGGGTGCATGAGCCGATCCTCCGGCTCATGCACCTTGGTCGCCATCGGCATGGCGGGCGGCTCATTACCTGCGGTCCTGATGGTGGCGCTCACCGGCGCGACCCGGTTGATCGTACCGGCCTTCATCCCCCAAACCGTACCGGTACTGTACCGGCTCACCTCGCTAGAATGTACTCCACCGTCCTCTCGCCGACACCGGAGCCATCATGTCTTACTTCACTCTCAGTGCGCTGCCCGCCGGCATTCTGTTCGCGCTCGTCACCACCATCACGCCCGGCCCGAACAACACCATGCTGCTCGCCTCGGGCGTCAACTTCGGCTTTCGCCGCACGCTGCCGCATCTTTCCGGCATCAGTCTCGGCGTCGTGCTGTTGATGCTGTCGGTCGGCATCGGTCTCGGCGAAGCCTTCGTCCATTTCCCCGTGCTGTACACGGTGCTCGAAGTCGCGAGCGTCGCGTATCTGCTGTACCTCGCGTGGAAAATCGGCACGTCGGGTGAGTTGAAGGTGAAATCGGGCGAGCGCCGGCCGATGCGCTTTCACGAGGCGATCGCGTTCCAGTGGGTCAATCCGAAGGCATGGATGATGGTGCTGACCGCCGCCACGACGATCCATCTCAGCGAGAGCTACAGCATGAACGCCGTCGCGATGGCGGTGATCTTCTACGTGATCGGCTTTCCGTGCATCTGCCTGTGGGCCGGCTTCGGCACCGCGATGCGCGAGGTGCTGGCGGACCCGAAGCGCTTGCGCATCTTCAACGTGGCGATGGCGCTGTTGCTCGTGTTCTCGCTGTATCCGATCGCGCTGCGCCTGATCGGCGTCAGCGCCTGATCGGGCTAAACGGACCCGCCTAGAGCGTCCCTCGCCCGACTCGTTCGATGAAGCGCCACAGCGCGTCGTCGAGCGAGTATGGCGCATTGAAACGGAACCAGGCGCTCGGCGCATCGTCGGGACGGAAGTAGGAGCCCGGCGCGAGCCAGATGCCGTGCGACAGGGCGGCCGTCGCCACTTCGCCGGCCCGTTCGGCCTCGATCGGCAGACGCGCCCACAGAAAGAGCCCGGCGCGCGGCCGGTGGAACACCTCGAGACCGAGCGAATCGAGCCGCTCCTCGACGCTCGCGTGCGCGAGCTTGAGCCGCTCGTTGACCGCTTCGACATGACGCGCATAGCGCCCTTCGAGCAGCACCTTGTCGACGATCCGCTCGATCGCCTCCGACGACGTCAGCCCCACCGCCATTTTCGTGCGCGCCAGTTCGCGCAGCACGGCCTGTTCGGCAACCACGTAGCCGCAGCGCAGCCCCGGCGTCACCGTCTTCGAAAAACCGCCCACGTAGAGCACGCGCTGCAGGCCTTCCATCGCGGCAAAGAGCGGCGCGCCGGACGGCGCGAGTTCGCGGCTCACGTCGTCCTCGATCACCCACATGCGCTGGCGTTCAGCGATCTGCAGCAGCCGGAACGCCGCCGACATGCCGAACGTGGCGCCGGTCGGATTCTGCAGCGTGGTGTTCACGAAGATCGCCTTAGGCTTGTGCTCCGCGACCAGCGCTTCGAGCACGTCCGTATCGACGCCCGCCGGCGTGCGCGGCACGCCGTGCACGACCAGTCCCGCCAGCTTCAGAATCTGCAGCAGGTTGCAGTATCCAGGGTCTTCGACGATCACGACGTCGCCCGCGCGCAGCAACGTGCGCACGATCAGATCGAGCCCCTGGGTCGCACCCTGCGTGAGCAGCACATTCGAAACGTCGACGGGCAGGCCGCGCCGGTCGAGCTGTTCGGCGATCCGCTCGCGCAGCGGCGCGAAGCCGTACGGATGCCCGTAATCGCCGAGACGCGCCGCCGGTACCCGGCTCGTCGCGCGCAACGCGTGCTGCAAGCCGGTCTCGTTGATCCACTCGTTCGGCAGCCACCCGCCGCCCGCCTTGATCGGCACCGAATGGTCGGCGAACACGTCGGACAGCAGCCAGGTCGCGGTGAGGCTCGGCGGCTGCCAGTCAGTGGCCGCCGTGCGCGTGGACGGCGCTCGCGCCGCCACGCGGTAGCCGGAGCCGCGCCGCGCGACCACGAGGCCCATCGACACCAGCCGGTTATACGCCTCGGTGACCGTGAAGGTGCTCAGTTGATGGCTCTGCGCGAGCTGCCGCACCGACGGCAACAACGCGCCAGCGCGCAGCGACTGCGCCTCGATGGCGCGCGCGAAGCCTTGCACCACCTGCTCGACGAGCGTGGGAGCGGCGCGCCGGTCGCGCGCAAGTTCTAGTTCGATCATGGTCAGCACGAAATCGGGGCGAAGAAGCGGGTCGCGGCAAGCATTCAGGCGGACGACGGGGCGCCTTGCTGCCGTCGACACAGTTGGCGCCAATCCGCCAACACAGTTGGCATCACACCACGTCAACTGTTTATGCCGCCATTAAACCGCGAACGCTACAGTTTCGCTATGCCCCAACGGAAATCCCCCTAGGGGAGACCACTTCGAGGAGATGCTCCCATGACTTCGCGCCCCGTCATCGACGATCTGTCGTCCTTCTGGATGCCCTTCACCGCCAACCGCCAGTTCAAGGCCGCGCCGCGCCTGCTGGAATCGGCCAAGGGCATGTACTACCGCAGCACGGACGGCCGCGAAGTGCTCGACGGCTGCGCGGGTCTGTGGTGTGTGAACGCCGGCCACGGCCGCGACGAGATCGTCGCCGCGATCACCCAGCAACTGTCGACGCTCGACTTCGCGCCAACGTTCCAGATGGGCCACCCGCTCGCCTTCGAAGCGGCCACCAGGGTCGCAGAGCTGATGCCGGCCGGGCTCGACCGCATCTTCTTCACGAACTCGGGTTCGGAGTCGGTCGATACCGCGCTGAAAATCGCGCTCGCCTACCATCGTTCGCGCGGCGAAGCGCAGCGCACCCGGCTGATCGGACGCGAACGCGGCTATCACGGCGTGGGCTTCGGCGGCATTTCGGTCGGCGGCATCGCGCCGAATCGCAAGACCTTCTCCGGTGCGCTGCTGCCGGCGGTCGATCATCTGCCGCACACGCACAACCTCGAACACAACGCGTTCTCGAAGGGCCAGCCCGCGTGGGGCGCGCATCTGGCCGAGGAACTGGAGCGCATCGTCACGCTGCACGATGCGTCGACAATCGCCGCGGTGATCGTCGAACCGGTGGCCGGCTCGACCGGCGTGCTGATTCCGCCGCAAGGCTATCTGCAGAAGCTGCGTGAAATCTGCACGAAGCACGGCATCCTGCTGATTTTCGACGAAGTGATTACCGGTTTCGGCCGCGTCGGCAAGGCGACCGCCAGCGAATACTTCGGCGTCACACCCGACCTGATTACGATGGCGAAGGCCATCAACAACGCGTCGATTCCGATGGGCGCGGTCGCGGCCAGCCGCACGATCCACGACACGATCGTCAACAGCGGCGCGCAAGGCGCAATCGAGCTGTTTCACGGCTACACGTATTCGGCTCACCCGGCCGCAGCGGCCGCAGCGGTGGCGACGCTCGACCTGTATCGCCGCGAAGGCCTGTTCGAGCGGGCGGCCACGCTGGCCCCGACCTTCGAAGCGGCCGCTCATTCGCTGCGCGGCGCGAAGTACGTGAAGGACGTGCGCAACCTCGGCATGATCGCGGGTATCGAACTCGAATCACGCGACGGCGCACCGGGCGCGCGGGCTTACGAAGCGTTCGTCAAATGCTTCGAGGCGGGTGTGCTGGTGCGCTTTACGGGCGACATCCTCGCGTTTTCGCCGCCGCTCATCATCAACGAAGAGCAGATCGCGCATATCTTCAAGACCGTGGGTGAGGTGCTGGCGACGGTGCAGTAAGCAGCGACCGCGCAGTATGCGCGGGGCTGGTATGAAAACGGGCGCACGCGTTTGCATGCGTCCGTTTTCTTTTGAAGGGACGCATGGGCTTGCCGGCGGCGAGCACGTTGCGCACCCGAGCGAGCGTGCGTGAACGACGCGCGAGCAAAACCCGCGTATGCGTCGCATTCTTCAGCGATGCATGCGCAGCTCGCCCCTGCGCCGCCTTCTCAAGTGAGGCGCTGTCGAAGCCCGCCTCTTGCCCCGCCTTCCTCAATGATGCGCCCGCGAAGCCCGCGTATGCGCCGCCTTCTTCGCCGCCGCCGAGCGACCCGCCGCACCCTTCGTCGCAGCAGCCTTCTTCGCCGCCGCTGACCGGCTTGCCGCCGGGCGTTTGGCCGCCGCCGATTTCGCCTGCTTCGACATCGCCGCCGGCGACGCCCCGGCGCTGCTTTCGCGCTTCAGCGCATTGGCGGAGGCGCGCGAGCGCTTCGCGCTCGGCTCCGTGCTCGCGCTCTTTCGCGCCGTGCTCTTGTGCTGCCCGGCGGCGTTGTCCTTGTCCGCTTTCTTGCGGGTCGCCTCGCTCGCCGCGCCTTTCTTCGGCGACTTCACGCTGACACCCGCGCGACGCGCTTCCGACAGGCCGATCGCGATCGCCTGCTTCGCCGACCTGACGCCGTGCTTGCCGGCGCGCACCTTGTCGACCTGCTCCTTGACGAACTCTCCTGCCTGGGTGCTCGCTGACTTGCCGGCGCGTTTGTCGGCGGCGGCACGCTTGAGGGCTTTCTGTTCCGGCATGACCGTTCTCCAGTTGGCTGTGGCATCCGTCATGCAGCAACCGCTGTGCCGGGGGCGGCGAGTCTGCCGGTCGGGATCGGCCGAATGCCCAAACTCCGGCATTTCAACCAGCGGGGCTCGCGCCCGTCAGCGGGACGGCGTATGGTGTCAGCAAGGGTTGGCGCCATGGTCCGGCCCGACGGGAGACGTCCATGAAGATACCTACCGTTCGCGCGGGAGCGCATATCGAAGGCGTGCACTGGGTCGCCGAATACGCGGAAGACGTTCACGAGATTCGCGTGTTCCGCGAAGGCCAGGAAGTGGATGTGCACAACGCGCCATCCACCCTCTTCGGCGATGAAGAGAATGCAGGGTCCAAGAGCACCGCCGATCATCGCGCAGTCGAAGCCGCGGTGCTGGCTTATCTGCGACGCTTCGTCATCGAGCACGACGCGGAGGAGTAGCGCTGTCGCTCGCATGCCGAGCGGCATGGTTTGGCTTTTTGCATGAGACGGAAGGGATAACCATGCCGTACGCGGCAATCATTTCCCTGCGCATGTCTCATGACGCGGCAAGGGGCGCGGCTTAGCCGCAAACACCCGCTCGCACCTTGTCCAAACGACATGTACTTCGCTGCGCATTGGTCGCCTCGCCCAACCGGCCACATCTGCACCTTCGACATGGCCGGCAAACCATTGACAATCGATCGCCCATCCCTGTGTCCTGCACGGTTTAACCGGTGGCTCTCAAACTGAACGAAGCCCGAATGGCCCTGGGGCGATGCCGCATAGGAAATTACATGAACCCAGTTAGCGATCTTTCTGTTCTATTAAAAACGTTGGAGCCTGCGCTTAACCCTGGCGTGTTTGTGTTTGCTTCGGTCAAGCACGGTCATGCCATTGACCCGGCCGTCATCGTCGCGTCAATCCGCGAGCCGGAGGGCTTGTCGGTCATTACGAGTGAGACGGATGCGGCGCTCAACGGTTTGAAACCGTTGTTCAAATGCGCCTGGATTACGTTGACCGTGAATTCAGCCTTGGATGCAGTGGGGTTGACCGCCGCGTTCGCCAGTGCATTGGGTCATTCCGGTATCAGTTGCAACGTGGTGGCGGGCGCGTATCACGATCATATTTTTGTTCCCCTCGAATCGGCTCGGACGGCGATGCACGTACTTCATCAGTTGCAGACCGATGGAGGCATCGAATAACGACTGGCAAATGGTGTTGTTTTTTCGAATAGAGAATCAGGAAGGTCACCGACAGACGCAGACCGGCCGTTCGACACATCACAAAGAATCGCTGACAATCGACTGATCGCGGACTCAATGGACCGTTCAGCCCTATGAAGATAGCAGCCCTCTCGGACATTCACGGCAACCTGGCGGCATTGGATGCTGTTTTGAATGACGCGCATCGGCACGGCGTCGACGTGATCGTCAATCTCGGCGATATCCTTTCCGGCGCTCTCTATCCATGTCAAACAGCCGATCGGCTGAAGCCTCTCGGACTGCCTACGATCAGGGGCAACCATGAAAGACAAATCCTTTGTGGCGATCCGTCTCGAATGGGACTGTCAGACCGCTTTGCCCACCTCGCGCTACGGGATGATCAACTGGCCTGGATACGCGACTTGCCGGCAACACTGAGACTCGTCGAAGACGTCTTACTCGTGCACGGCACGCCGGAAAGCGATCTGGGCTACTTCCTCGAGACTGTGACGGAACAGGGTTGCAGGGTGGCTACGTACGATGAGGTCGAAAGCCGTGCCGGCGATACCAACGCTACCTTGATTCTCTGTGGACACACGCATCTGCAACGATCGATGCGACTCGACGATGGGCGTCTGATCGTGAACCCCGGCAGTGTCGGACTGCAAGCATACGAAGACAGTCTCCCGTTTCCACATCGTATGGAAACGGGATCACCGCACGCTCGTTATGCCCTGGTCACAAGGACAGTGTCGGGATGGGACGTCAAGTTTCGAGCGGTCGAATATGACTGGCATGAGGCTGCGAATGTCGCCGCACTGAACGGGCGGCCCGATTGGGAGATGGCCCTTCGAAGCGGATATTGCTGAGCGTGTCCCCGCCGGTTTCGTGGCGCAATGACCGCTTTCGGCAGACGCCACGGTCGAGCCAACGGTGCCGTGGCGAAACTGCTCTATAGGGGTAGTCGCTCCATGACTAACACTGTGCACGCAACACGGTCGGAGCAAGTCGGATCGCGTTCTTCGTGCTCGTGCCGTCACTCAACATCGGCATTGCCGCGCTGACCAACGCGTAGCCGATCGGCATTGCCGAGGCCATCGGTTTCGCGTTCATCGACCTGGTGCAGTACGGCGCGCAGCGCAAAGACTGGGTTGCCTATGCGTTGTCGCAGTTCGCGGGGCTTAACGACAACGCCGCGGTCGATGCCAACACTAATCGAACTCGTCGCCTGCGTCGCCGTGCGCCGCTGACTGCCAATGCGACCTCTGACTCCGACATCGCTGCGCGTCCTGACCGACGCGCAGCGTCCGCTCGCTCACTTTGCGTGCGCATGGACCCATCGAACGCACGGCTCACAGACTTGCCACAGCGGCATAAGTTACCTATAACTTGGTCACTGGCCAAGTCGAAGGCGAGGAATTTCTGGTCGGGTTGAACGCTCGCCAGCCATCGTTTGCATGGTTCGCCGTAACGAATACCAGGAGGTGGGGGAAATGCTCCTGGGGAATTTGAGCGTCGTCGATGTCGGCAAGGAGAACGTAATGAAACACCTGGGTGCTGCAGTGCTGAGCGGTTTGCTTGCCACGTTGAATGCTCCCTTGGCCTCGGCGCAGGGCAATACCACAAGTAGCTCACCAGCCACAGAACATTCTGATCCGATAGTGAGAATGCACCGCCAGGTCGCCGCGGCTAATCGCGTATACGACCAGAAGGTTGCGGCCGCGAAAAAGGTCTACGACCACAAGAAGGCGGAAGCCAGAAAAGAACGCGACGCGGCTATCAAGGCCGCGCACGACGCAGCGGGGCAATAGAAGCTGCACTTCGTATGGTGAGCGTCCCGATCGCACAGGACGAACAGATGGGATAGAGGCGCTGTTGCCGCGGTACCTCCAGGGCTCTGCTGTTACACGGGTGCGACCGGAATCGCACTTGCAATCTACGCATGACAACGTAGTAGGCGTTGACTACGTCTTTGGGCATTGTGACGAGAGATTGATTACAGCGAGTCCGCCAACAGGTGCGACGCTGCTGCCCGACAAATCTGCAATGGTGACCACGCAGCCAGTCGACGCAATCCTCGTACTCGGGATGAGGCTACATGTTCGGGAGACGTTGCTATGGGCCAGCGTTCCATTTCAGGTGCTGCACATCAGGACACAGTCGATTCCGATAAACCTGGACTGATCGACGCCCGGCGGCGCGCGTGGGATTACCTCCCGGTCGACATGATCTATCTGGTAGACAACCCCTGGTTGAAGGAGCTGCTGAAGGTTGAGCAGGTGAAGCAGCGTCTGCTTGGGCATTTGGGCGCGAGCCCAGCGCTTTTGTTTGTAAGGGCGCATCTGAATCGCGTCGTCAAGCGCGACGACCTCGACGTCATCTTGTGGCCGGCCCCGGCCATGGCGCTCCCGGCGTGCTCGGCCCCGCCTGTCTGGAAGGCGCCTATTCGAAGGTGTATCCGGATCAGGGCGAAGACGCTGCGGGCATGCGGAAATGCTTCAAGCGGTGCTCGTTTCCAGGCCACATCGGCTCACATGTCACACCGGAGACGCCCGGCTCGATTCACGAAGGCGGCGAACTGGGCTATTGGAGCAAGCTACCTGATCGCGACAGCCGGAAATCTAGCCGCCTGGAGAATCCAATGATGGCTCACATATCGCGCATTTCCTTTACCGCTACCGATCGCGTTTTTGAGGGTTCTGATGTGATGGCCGATACCCGGCCCTCGGGGTTCGGCATAGGCCAAAGTGAAGGAGTGGCGACCTCCACGGCAAAGGAGCGGATTCTGTCGCGATAACGCCCTGGGCGAAATTTCTTCTGTGGTAAGGATTCCTTAAACCAGAAAAAATTGGAGGCATGCGCATGACGTGCCTGAACGAACGGATAGTCGGCGCGATGTTTTTTTCGCTGAGCGGTCTTGCGTTTGCAGGCGACCTTGTCATCGACTCGCCCGTCGCGATGACGGTGACGAACATCGCGCCTCAGCCCTTGGAGGTTGTTTCATCCATTCCGGAACCGCAACGCTATTTGCAGCGCTATGAAATGGAATATCAATCGAGTCATGCAGCGCCAGCGCCGATTTATACCCAAATCGACAACTTCTACACCGCACGGCTGAATCATGACTTCCAGCCCGGCGCCGGGAAGGTCGCACCGGCGCTCGAACTCGCGCCGCAGCCGACAGCGAATTATCTCCATCTGGGCCCGTCCACGGCGCCGCAACTATCACTCGTCGATTTGAAGAACACGACATTAGCGCTCGGCACTCAACCGCAGCGAAGGCTTTCGTTGACTGTCGACGAGTGGGTGTTTTCCGCAACGGCGCGGGTCGCGATTTTACATTCACACAGTACGGGAGCAACGGTTTCTGTCCGGCGCGGATTTTAGTCCAGTGTCCGGCTTGGCTCAATCAAACGCACCGATTCATTCGGTATGGGAACGCTACAACATAATTTCACGGAAGGCGATGCGCTCCGCGGTCTGAATAAGACCAAGGTCCGGCGCCGATATCCGAACTGGTCGTCTAGTCTATTTTTTGGCACGAACGTCACGGCATCGAGTTGCGAAGGCGTTTAGCCGGCACTGCGCGTCCCTCGTCCTGCTGGGGCTCGCGCGGCAATATCCGGCGGGGGGCTTGACCTGTCGTCGAACGACCGGTTCGTCGATCTTGCAGAGAATGATTTCGATCTAGCCATCCGCACCGGCGATCTGAAGGATAAGGCTGGGGTGATAGCGCGTCGCGTCACGCGCCTGCACATGGTCGTCTGCGCGTCGCCAACCTATCTCGATACGCCTCGTCGGCCGCATTGCCCAACTTCATGACGCGAGCGGTGGCAACGTCACTGGCGCATGCCCCGGTCCAGCTTGAGCTTGCCGAAGGACGGCCGCGTCGCAACCCGATCAGCCTCAGATCGGTTGGCCGTTCCATTGCACTCCCCGAACTCAGGCCAACGATGCCCCAACGGACAATTGATTTCCGGGTTCGCCGGGAAGCGTCATTCGCTCGCGCTGTTGTGTGCGCCTTCTGACACGCGCAGGAGCGGCATTACAGACTCTTTAGTCAAGTGCCTCCAGGCAATTTCACCGATGAAATCCGTGTGATGCCCCAGCATTCTTTTTTTGTCAGTAGAATGCTGCAATCGCAAAGGTCCGGACTGTTCCGAAACCGGCGTTCAGGCCCACCAGGCTAACGCGTCTCGCTAAAACCGTGATGCAATTAGCATAGGTGCTGTCGCAAGGTGACGGGGATAAGCCAAATGCATAACTTGTCTGGCCGATGCGGTTCGGGGGGAAGCGGTACGCCGCCCAGAAAGAACGGGTTGCCATCAGGGCAACTGAAATACCGATGGCAACGCTTCGTCACTTGGACCAGGGAAACCATCGACGCTGAACTGGCCGACCTGCTGACCCGGGTACGGCACCAGATTTCAAACCCACTTGTCGTGGTACTTACCTAGCCACAATACTGTGTATTCCAAAACGCAAATCGATCCGGTAGTGAGCTTCCGCAACTCGCAGGGCGAGCAGGTGCGGGGCACGATCATCAATCTCCAGCGAAAGTCCCTGGTGATGGAGGTCTATAACCCGTACTCGATTGTCCAGGTCAGTGAGGTGTTGAACGACCTCTCGGTCAAGATGGGTGTGGAACACGCCTATTCGGGCAAGGCGGTTGTCATCAGTATGGTCAATACCGGCCTGACAGCCATTGTCTCGGTGACGCTGATCGCCGAGTGGCGGGAACTGAGTGGCGGGACCCTGGAAGCGCGCACGGTGGGGGAAGAAGCCCGCCGTTTCGCACAGGACTGGACCGAGCGCTTCCAGATCCGCCGTGACTACCAGATCGCGGTCAACCAGATCCGGGCTTTCCTCTCAGACATGTCGCGCTGGGTCGAACAGGCGGACCTGGCCGACACCATGCCGAAGGAAGGTAAAAGCCTGCGTGAGGACTTCTTCCTCGAACTGGCGTCGCCACTGATGGAAAGGACCAAGCTCTACTTCGACGAGTTCGAAGGCGAGGCGCGCCTGGTCGACGAAGAGCTGGCGCCGGCACACCGTGCCTTTGCCCAGGCTGCGCTCCATCCGCTGCTGCTGCGCTCGCCGTTCGTCTTCCGCACCTTCACGAAGCCGCTGGGTTATGCCGGTGACTACCAGATGGTCAACCAGATGCTCGACGATCCCCGCCAGGGCCCGAGCACGTATTTCCAGATCGTCAACGCGGCCTTCCTGCAGACGGCCGTGGCACGCGCGCACCGCAATCGCGTCGAACTGCTGGTGGACTACCTGACCCGGCTGGCCAATGAAGCGCGCGCCGCGCGGCGGCCGTTCCGGGTGCTGAACGTGGGTTGCGGCCCCGCTCAGGAAATCCAGCGTTTCATGCACGAATACGACGAACCGGAATGGCTGACGTTCGAACTGCTCGACTTCAGCCAGGAGACACTGGACTGGACGCGCGACCGTCTGGCGTCCATCGCACAGAAAACGGCCAGGCGCATGACCATTAGCTACACGCATGATTCGGTCCACCATCTGCTCAAGCGCCGGATGGATGCGGATGCACCGGACGTCCGCGAGTTCGACGCGGTCTATTGCGCGGGCCTCTTCGACTACCTGTCCGACAAGGTCTGTGCCCGGCTGAACCAGCATTTCGCGAGCCGCACCAGAGTAGGCGGCCGCCTGCTGGTCACCAATGTCCACGCCGACAACCCGGAGCGCTTCAGCATGGAGCACGTGCTGGAGTGGTACCTGATCTATCGCAACGAGGCACAGATGGCGGAAATCATGCCGGAGAACTGCGGCGAGCCGCGCCTGTACACGGACTCGACCGGGGTCAACGTGTTCGCCGAGGTGGTGATCGGCCAGCAACAAGTAGCCTGAGATGATGACATCCCTGGCTGGGCTACATTCGAACTATCGTGAAGAGTTGCGCGACTACCGGTTGCTCTGCAGCAAGGCCGGCGGCCTGACCGTGATCGCGCTCGTGCTGATGGGCGTGGCGCTGGACTATGTCGTGTATCCGGCTGAGCAGGAACGTTTTGCCATCGTTCGGGTGCTGACCAGCGCAGCGATCGGCCTCGCATTGCTCTCGCTTTACACGAAAACGGGCAAACGCCAGGTGCAGGTCATCACCTTCCTCTGGCTGCTGCTGCCGCAGGCAATGATCTCGTGGATGATTTATGTCACGCAGGGCGAGGAGTCGCTGTTCTATGCCGGGCTGATGCTGACGATCTTCGCGGTCGGGATCCTGTTCCCCTCCGGCTACCGGCAGACGCTGGCATTCGGCGTGGCCACGGTCGGCCTCTACTACATCGCCTGCATGGCACATCCGGGCGGCATACAGAACCCAAGCAAGTTTCAGTTCCAGCTGATTCTGATCTTCTTCTGCGCGTTGGCCAGCTCCATTTACACCTTCTTCAACGAGAAGGGCCGTTTCCAGCTTTTCCGGCTAAAGGATGAGCTGGCGCACAAGAACGACCAGCTCGCGCGCACCAATGAAAGCCTGGCGCAGATCAAGGGCCAGTTGCTGCAGCAGGAGAAGATGGCTGCAATTGGTACGTTGTCCGCAGGGCTGCTCCACGAAGTCAACAACCCGGTGAACTTCAGCCTGATGGCCATCGAAATAGCCATGGAGGAACCGCAGGCCCAGGACAGCCCGTCGATGCTGGAGTGCCTGACGGATGTCAAGCAGGGCATGCAGCGCATTCAGCATATCGTGTCGGACCTGAAGACCTTTGCGTACCGCAAACCCGGCGCGGCGGCAGACGATGTGCCGTTCCTGTTCGAGAAGGCGCTCGACTCGTCGACCCGGCTGAGCGCACATGAGCTGCGCGGCGTGAAGCTCACGCGCGAGCTGCCCGGCGACACCCTTGTGCTCGGCGACGAAGCCGCCATCATCGGCGTGCTCATCAACCTGTTCTCGAATGCCGCTCTGGCCATGCACAAGGCCGGCACCGTATCGCCGCAGGTTCATGTCACGGCGCAATGGCACGACGACCGGCTGCACGTGACAGTGCGCGACAACGGCCCGGGAATCGCCGCGGCGAATCTGGCGCGTGTGTTCGAACCATTCTTCACTACCCGCGAAGTCGGCCAGGGCCTCGGCCTTGGCCTGTCCATCAGCTATGCGGTGGTGGAGCGGCACGGCGGCACACTGTTTGCCGAAAGCGAGTTGGGCAAGTGGACCGCGTTCAACTTCGACCTGCCGCGTGTCGAGTGATGTCGAGATGAGAGAGATCCAGCAAGTACGGCAGACTGTCGTCTATGTCGATGATGAGGAATTGGCCCGCAAGTACTTTGCGCGTGCGGCCGGCAGCGACTATGAGGTGCTGCTCGCCGGCGGCGCGGACGAGGCCCTGTCGATCCTGCGCAGTGAAGGTGCACGGGTGGCCATACTGGTGACCGACTTCCGCATGCCGGGCCGGCATGGCGACGACCTGCTGCAGCAGGTCTCCGAGGAGTATCCGCATATCGTGCGGATTCTGGTGACAGCCTACGCGGACAACAACGCGCTGCTGGGAGCGGTCAATTCTGGCGAGGTGTTTCGAATCCTGGAGAAGCCGCTAGGCGTGGGCACAGTCCGCGAGGTGCTGGCGTCAGCAACGACAGCTCCGCTATTGCGCCCGAGGTGATGCAGCGCTTGCTGGTCGCCCCAGTTATCACGACCGCCGGCGTGAGCGGCTTCGGCATGATTTTCTGCAACCGCGTCATGCAGTCCTTCGGCAAGAGTATCAGGATCGCATCCGGCGCCGACAGGACCGTGACGCTGGAATTCCCAAATTTCAAGAATCGAATGCACAGGAGTGACCAATGAGCAATACGATTGCCGACCAGACGCCGGCCCCGGCGATTCTGTTCGTTGATGACGAAGCCACCGCGCTCAAATACTTCGAGCGCGCCATCGGCGCGATCGCGCCGGTGGTGACGGGCGCCTCCGTGGAGGACGGCAAGGCAATGCTGGATGCCCACGCCGCCAGCCTCGCCGTGCTGGTGTCCGACCAGCGTATGCCGGGCGAATATGGCAATGAACTTCTGCGCTATGCGCGCGAGCGCTATCCCCACATCGTCCGGATCCTGACGACGGCCTATTCGGAGCTGGACCAGACCGTCGAGGCCGTCAATCAAGGCCAGATACATCGCTATATCAAGAAGCCGTGGGACATCACCGCGCTGCGTATGGAGATGAAGCAGGCGCTGGAACTGTCGGGACTGCGCAAGGAACGCGACCAACTCGTGCGCGAGAAGCTGGGGGTGCTGCAGACGCAGACCGTCGCCACCCGCATCGGCATAGTGCACACACTGTGCGCCAGCCTGATCGGCCCGGGCCGCTTCCAACCGGTGGAAACCTACCTGGCCGGCACCGAGCTGGCCGGTGCGCGCAACGTGGAGCCGGACTGGCAGCGTATGGACTACGCCGACCTGGTGCGCGCCGAGAGCGAATGCAGCGGCAGCTTCGGCCACGCGGTCAGCACGCGCCTCGCGGCGCTGCGTACGCAGAATGCGGGACGCAGCGCTGCCGATGCGGTGCAGGTCTTCACTGAAGTCCTCGGCGCCACAGTACGCGGCGGTGGCGACGCGCTGATCTGGACTTCGCCGACCACACTGAACGAGTTCCTCACCCGGCCGGTGGGTCAGGCCGTATCGGCCGAGCACGCTGCCTGGCTGGCCTGCCTACTGTGGCTGGAAGAAGCGGGCGGTGCACTGCAGTTTGTGCGCGAAGGTGACACCATCGTCTGCCGCGGCGGCACACGCGCTGCCAGTTTTGCGGCCGACCGCCTGGCAGTCTGGATCGAGCGGTTCTCGGAGCGGGCGTTCGACTAGGCGAACGAGACGATCCGCGCCCAAAACGGGCGCAACGGCGGTGCTCGGCTCGTCGGGCCGCAGGGCGAGCGACCGCTGTACCTGAAGAAAAGACGTCGGGCCAGGCGAGACCCGACGGTTGCCGATACGGACGTTTCTGCCTGCGTGCCCGCGCCTGCTGCTAGCGGAGGCCCATTTCACGACACGCCTATTGGCGCAGCATCGGCAACGAACCGGCCAGCCAGGTGCCGTGTGCGCTGAAATCCCACGTCGGGCCGTAGCTCGCCGGGTTCCTCAATTGTGCTTCCGTGAGTCCGCTCGCCGCGGCCACCGACGTGCCCGAGCCGACGCCCGCCGACGCCCCTGACGTCTCGCTGTTCCAGAACACGTCCGCGGCAATCGAGCCGCTGTTCGTGCCCGCGATGCCGCCCGTCGTCGAGTTCGCGCCAACCGGGAGATGCGACCAGGCATACGACTCGTTGATGGAGCCCGTATTGCTGCCAACCAGTCCACCGATGGTCGTCGCACCGCCGCTCAGAGGTTCCTGCGCATACGACCGGGAGATCGCGCCGTTGTTCGTACCGACGAGGCCGCCGACTGTGCTTTGCGCACCGGCTGTCACCGAACCGAGCGCGTAAGACTTGTCGATGGACCCATCGTTGAGGCCGACGAGCCCACCAACCTGGCCCGCGCCGTGGATGTTCACGCCAGCCCACGCCTGCTCGATGCGTCCGAAGTTCTCGCCGACGAGCCCGCCGACCACCGTGCCCGTGTTGCCGATGGAATTGATGGTGCCCGTGGCACCGACATTGACCATGTACCCCCAGTTAATCCCGGCTAGCAGTCCGACCACTCCTCCCGAGGAGGTCGCGGTGCTATCTGCGAGCGTGAAATTTCTCACGACACCGGTTTTGCCGATTGCGCCAAAGAGTCCGGTATTGGCCGAAAGAGTCAAATCCGCAGGGAGGTGCCCCATGCCGTCGAACTGGCCGGTGAACGGATTCGCTGCGGTGCCGATGCCGCTGAAAGCTGGCGCCGCCGCGAACTCCAGCCCCCCGGCGCCCAATGCGTAATTGCCAGCGAGGTTGTTGTTCACCGCGATCAGGTCTGCCATGGAGTTGACAAGCTGATAAGCCGTGAACTGCGTGACGAGCCCGCTGAACGGCGCAGGGCTCCATGATGTGTTGGTGCGGACATCGCCACGCGTGTAGCTGCCGTTCCTGTCATAAAGCGCCGCGACGATACCCGTGCTACGCGACCAGTCGATCGTGCCGAGATTGACCACGCTGCCGCCGTTGTCAAACCCGTGACTATCGGCGGATAGCGTGAGAGAGCCGGTGCCCGTATTGGCGATGTTCGCATGCGGCGCGATAGTCAGCGAGTGCGCCGCATTGAGCGTCAGTGACGCCGCCCCTTGCCAGCGCACGCTCGACTGGACCGCAATGTCGCCCTCGCCGTTCGCACCATATTTGCCGTCGGCGCCGATCGCTTCCACGGTGATGGATGCGCCACGGCTCAGACTTGCGGCGAAGGTATTGGCCGTGCCGGCATCGGCAGTGAAATCGCCGCTGGTGATATTCCACGCTTTCGCCCAAACGTCTGCGCCACCGACCTTGACGCTCCCGGCGGACATATCGACGATGCCGCCGCTGCCGTCCGCATTGCGCGCACTGATCTGCGCCCCGCTCGCATCGACATGGCCGGCGACGCGGTTGCCGGCCTGGTCGAAGGTGCTCGCGACGAGCCACACGTGGCCGTCGCGCGTGGCAGTGCCGGTGGCCCGCAGCGCGGCCGAACGGCCCGCGAGCGCAAAGATGTTGCCGTCGGCCGCCTGCAGGTTGATCAGCGCCGCCTGCACGGCGCCACTGTTCGTCACCGTGCCGCCGCTTCCTACCCTCACGAAGACTTGCTGATACTTGCCATCCAGTAACGACACGCTACGACCCACGGCAAGTTCTGCATTGCCGTTCGGCGCATCGATTTTCCCTGCGTTCGTGACCTGGTTGGCCGATATGAGAAACACGTCCCCGCCCGACGAACTGATCTTGCCGAGATTGACCACATTCGCCGTGGAACTACCCGTGTACAACGCGCCACCGTACACAGGGGGATTGAGAAAATCATTGTTGGAAACATCCAGTGTCGAAGCGACGAAGCGCATGCCCGTCGACACCACGCCGCGTGGTCCGATAAGCACGCCATTCGGATTGACAAGATAGATGCTGCCGGTGCCCGTCAGTGAGCCATAGATTGCCGAGAGATCGGTACCGGTCACGCGATTCAGTGTGGCGCCCGTGCCGTTGTTGATCGACACCTTCTGGCCCTGTCCGATCGAAAAGCTGTTCCACTCGATGATGCCCCGCGAGCCAGATTGCGTGATGCTCAGGTCCGCACCGTGCTGAGCGATGCTTCCCGAACCGGCCACATAATGGCCGCCTTGTGGCAGGACGCCCGCCGCGAAACTCAGCTGTTCGGCGAAGAGCCCTGTCAACGAGAGGCCTATGACGAACCACGTGTTTCGGATCGGGCGACGGCGGCGGGGTGCGCGCTTAACGCGCACCGATCTGGCAGCATGGCTCATAGGTCACCTTTCTGCGTGAGTGCAAAGTGATGGGCCAACATATGCGAGGCAAACCGGGCCCGACCGCGTGCGCCCGTGTATGAAAAGTAGCACGCGGCGATGTCGAGACACGTCTAAATCTAGACGTATGGCGACCAAATACAAGCGCCCCCAAGAACCGGCCGCCACGCACAACTGATCGTTTTGCGAGGCACGTCGAAGCGTTCGACCGCCTTTTGCCGCTGCCGCCAGCGGCGCATTTTCAAGATGTGCAGGTTGCTTCCTTGAAGGCTTGTTTACTGTGCGGTAACGCACACTCCCAGGCTTCCTTTATTTAAAGCTTCATTGCAAGTAACCCACCTTCCCTTGTAAAGCTGGACAAATCTCACGGTGCCCTGACAGGAAAGGCTCGCACCTTCCGAGGTCGAATTTGTGTACCCCGTTGTGTACCAACGTCCAACGAGCGCCGATGATCGCCCGTTAGCACGGAGCAGGTTGGACACTAGATGCCGCAGAAAGCGGCAGCTCGAGTTGGGCCATAAGTACGGCTTCTGCCGCCGCAGAATCATCATCAACATCCGGTCGGCCAAGGGGTCACTCGCTGGCGCCTTATCGCCGCGACCCTTTGACGAGAAAAAAGGCCCGCACGGAGCGATCTGTGCGGGCCTTCTGGGGCGGTCAGGGCGGTGAGCCTATCGGTATTCGTCAATCTCGATGGTGCCGCCCATCGCTTCCATCAGCGCCCTAATGTCGTCAGGAACATCGGGGACGCGGTCGCCGCTCTCGTTATACCAATAGCAAAAGAAGCGCATATGCGCGTTGGTGCGCCTGAGTAGCTCGGGCAAGTCTGAGCGAGGAAGGGCCAGACGCTCGACCAGATACCGGAGATGAGGCTCCAGGAGATCGCTTTGGATATGCGGTTTGCTGCGTATGCCCCATACGCCGGTCCGGCGCGCCAACGCGCGGTTTTGCCCGGTAGGATCGGGAATAGGATCACCTTTACAAACGGCCGTATCGGGCCGAATGTTGAAATAGTTCGTCCAGAATTCAGGTGGCTCCGCGTCTTGATAGATGGAAAACGAGACATGGGCCATTTGATGTTCGTATGTCATGTGTTTTCTCAGGGTGCCCAACTGTGCATGTTGTCGATAATGCCGCCGTTAAAAGATACGTCGCCGTTGTCGTGCCAAATGACGTTGTCATCGCCCCGCAGCTTGTTGTAATCCTTCATCGCGTGGATCATGTCGCCGAAGGTCTTGCGGTCATAGCCGAGCATCTTGGCCGCGTAGTTCTCGTTGTTCGTGCTGGCTGCGAACTCTTCAACGTCGCCACCCACCGCATCCGGTATGTACTCGAACGGCTGCGCATCGCCGAGCGGCGTAGCGGTTTCCGTCAGATCACTCGCGGTGTCGGCCAGTGCGGACGCGGCCGTGTTCGCGGATCGTGCCAGCGCCGCATTGATGCGATCGACCGAAGCGTTGTAGCGCTCGATCTAGTCCGTCGCCGCATCGTATGACATCCCGTAGCTGGTCATTAACGATTCACGGAAGCTGGGAAGCCTTTCGGGTTCAGGTGCCGCATCAATCCCGGCGCCGCCTGTGCGCGATTGCTCGGCAATGAGTACCACGCTCTCACCACGAATCATCGACTGCAAGGTTTCTAACACCTCAAGGTCGGCGCCGGTCTTCACAAGCCGGTAGTGCCAGTAGAAGTGCTGCCCAAGGAACGTCCGCACGCGCTTGACCAGATGTGCGTCCTTGGCCCACACATCGGCATACGCGCGTTGGGCGAACTTCTTGCCCTCTTCAACTGCCTGTTTCTGCCCGGTAGTAAGAAAGATGCGCCCGCCTCCGTAGGCGTCCTTGCTGTACATCATCCACCGTTGCAGCGAATCCGTCTTCAGTTCAGTTCCACGCATTGCCAGATCCTTCGCTTGTGACGGCGTAAACCTAGCAGATCGCCCGGAGGCTATGTTTTTGGGATATCCATCAGCAACGAAAAAAACGACCATCGGGGGTCGGCTTCTTCGTGCCGGTCTTTCCCGGCTGTTCGTTCGTGCTACTGGGTGCGCCAGTATTTCCGGCCTGGCCGTCACCGACTGTCATCGACTGGTTGAATCCGCACTCGAATTCGAACCCGCAACGTTGCCTCCAGATGCAACAAAGCCGACTTGACGTCGGCTCTGTTGTAAAGCATATCCGTACAGTCGATGCAAAAAGACGCCTCCTGTTGCACGCATGCTGGCGGCGTCGAACGCCGCGAGACGCGGCACGCAAAAACACCGCGCCGCTCACGCAAGCCGTTCAGTCAGCGGGCCGCAGCTTCTTGACCTCGGCGTCCGGCGGCTGCACGCTCGCGCCGTCGATATACCGGTACGACGTCATCACGCCCTTGCCGTCCTTCATCCCCGTCACACCGACATATGCGCCCATGGTCGACTGATTGTCCTGCGCGCGATAGCTGATCGGCCCGAACGGCGTCTGCACGTTGAGGCCCTTGAACGCGGCGGCGAGCTTGTCGGAATCGACCGAGCCGGCTTTCTTGATGCCCTCGGCAATCGACATCAGCGCCGAGTAACCCACGACCGAGCCGAGCCGCGGATAGTCGTGATATTTGGCCTTATACGCATCGACGAACGTCTTGTTCGCCGCCGTATCGATCGAATACCACGGGTAGCCCGTGACGATCCAGCCGGTCGGCGCTTCCGCGCCCAGCGGATCGAGATAGTCCGGCTCGCCGGTCAGCAGCGACACCACGCTGCGGTCCTTGAAGAGTCCGCGCGTATTGCCCTCGCGCACGAACTTGCCGAGGTCCGCGCCGAACAGCACGTTGAAGATCGCGTCGGGCTTCGCATCGGCGATCGCCTGGGTGACGGCGCCCGCGTCGACGTTGCCGAGCGGCGTTGCCTGTTCGGCGACGAACTGCACGTCGGGCTGCGCGGCGCTCAGCAGCTTCTTGAACGTCGCCACCGCCGATTGCCCGTACTCATAGTTCGGATACACCAGCGCCCAGCGCTTCTTCTTCAGTTTGGCCGCTTCCGGCACCAGCATCGCGACCTGCATGTACGTGGAAGGACGCAGACGGTACGTGTATTTGTTGCCGTCGGCCCAGACGATCTTGTCGGTCAACGGCTCGGCGGCCAGGAAGAAAATCTTTTTCTGCTTCGCGAAGTCGGTCAATGCGAGACCGGTGTTCGACAGGAACCCGCCGAACAGCAGCTGCACCTGCTCACGCGCGATCAACTCCTGCGCGACGCGGATCGTGTCGCCGGGATTGCCGTTGTCGTCGCGCGACACGACTTCGAGCTGCTTGCCGAGCACGCCGCCCGCCGCGTTCACCTGCTCGAGCGCGAGATTCCAGCCGTTCTTGTAAGGCCCGAGAAAGGCGGGCTGCGCCTTGTAGCTGTTGATCTCGCCGATCTTGATGGTCTGCTCTGCGCTCGCGCCCAACGCGGCAAGCGAGCACACCGTCGACACCATCAGGCGAGAGATCCATCCTGCGCGCGTGGTCATGCGTTTCTCCGTTATCAGTGGGATTGTGTGAATGCTATTTCTCAGGCGTCCCGGCGTTCGGGCAGCCCGCGTGTCAATTTGCCTGTGACATCGTGCGGATGCGGGCCACGCTCGCCGCGACGTCCTGCCATGCCGGCTTGCCGCCTGCGAACTGCCGACGCAGATAGGACACGAGTTCGGCGACCTGGGCGTCGTTGAAACTGTCGCGGTAAGCCGGCATCGTACCGAGTTCGGGCCGCGCAGGCGAGCCGATGCCGTCGAGAATCACGCGAATCAGGTTGTCCGGGCTCGCGCTGTGCAGATTCGTGTTGAGCGCGAGCGACGGATGCGCGCCGAACAGTTGCGGCCCGCTGCCGGTGTGATGACAGGCTGCGCAGGCGCCGTCGAAGAGCCGCGCGCCGAGCCCCGCCGGCGCACCCGTGATCGTGCCGGCCTGCTCGACCTGCCGCGCCATCGCGGCCGGATCGGCGTTGGGCTCCAGCGGATTGAGCGATGCCAGATACGCCGCCATCGCGCGGATATCGCTATCGGGCAGCGCCGCCAGATCGCTGACGACGGGCGCCATCGGCCCCGCCGCGACGCCATGCAACGGCGCGTGACCGAAGCGCAGATAGCCGAACAGTTCGTCCTCGCTCCAGGGCACCGGCGCATTCGACAAGGTGGAAAGCGCGGGCGCTTCCCAACCTTCCGCAACGCCGCCGCCCATGAAGGCCGCGCCGGTTTTCTCGGCGCCGAATGCGTTGCGCGGCGTGTGGCAGGCGCTGCAATGGCCGAGGCTGTTCACCAGATACGCACCGCGATTCCATTGCGCGCTTTGCGTCGCACTGGGCGTGAACGTGTTGCGGCCGAGAAAGAGACCATTCCACGCGGCCATCAGCGGACGCACGCTGAACGGAAACGCGAGCTTCGTTTCCGGCGCGCGCGAACGGACCGGCGTTTGCGACATCAGGTAGGCGTAGAGCGCTTTGAGATCGTCGTCGGAGGTGTTCCTGAACGACGTGTACGGGAACGCCGGATAAAGCCGATGACTGTCGCGACTGATGCCTTGCCGCATCGCGCGAACGAAGGCTCCCAGCGACCAGTTGCCGATTCCCGTCAACCCATCCGGCGTGATGTTGGTGCTGTAGACGGTGCCGAACGGCGTATCGAGCGGCTTGCCGCCGGCGTTCGGCACACCGTTGTGCGCGGTATGGCAAACCGCGCAATTGCCGAGCGAGGCCAACAGCTTGCCGCGCGCGACGAGCTCAGGCGCGAACGCGCTGGCGAGCGGCGGCGTGATCGGCGCGAGCGCGGGCGGCGCGAAAGACAATGCGCCAAGCCAGCCGGCCGCGCCCGCGGCAAACGCGCCGAGAAATCCCAGGCGCCAGCGCTTCCTTTTGCGCGCCGCCGCGTCTTCGGCCTGCGCGTCGGCCAGCGCGGCGCGGATCGTCTCAGGCGTGAACGGCGGCCGCCGAAAGCGCACACCGGTCGCGTCGAACAGCGCATTGGCAATGGCGGCCGCGCCGGGGAGCGACGCGGATTCGCCCACGCCCATCGGCGGCTCGCCGTGGCGCGGCATCATCACCACGTCGATCACAGGCACTTCACGGAAGGTCAGGATCGGATACGCGCCCCACTCCTGGCTTGTCACCGCATTCCCGCCGAACGTCACGCGCTCTTTCAGCGCGCGGCTGGTCGCCTGGATCACGTTGCCGTGAATCTGATGACGTACGCCGTCGGGGTTCACCATCGTGCCGCTGTCCTGGCCGACCACGACACGCGTCACTGCGAGTTCGCCGCTTTTTCGATTCACTTCGATGTCGGCGATCCACGCGGACCATGCCGCGCCGAAGCCGGGAAATTTGCTGTGCACGTAGCGTGCGTACGCGACGCCGCGGCCACGCGCGATGTCGCCGTCCTGCTGAGGTTGCGCTTGAGCTTCTTCTTGCGCGGCGCGGCGAGGCTCCCAGCCGGCCTTGTCGGCGACGGCCTTGAGCAGTTCGATCGCGTGCGGATCGGTCAAATGCTTCAGGCGGAATTCGACAGGGTCGACGCCCGCCTGCGCGGCGAGTTCGTCGATGAAGGACTCGTGCGCGAACGTGTTCGGCAATGCGGACACGCCGCGCAGCCACGAGGCCCGCACGATCGGCGGCGTGTCGTCGCAGACGATGCGCATGCTGCGGTAGTCGTACGGCGGTACGGCCGTGCGGTCGCCCATCTCGAACACCTGCGGCTGCGCGGGAATCGTACCGGTCAACAGCAGTGCCAGCGTAGGCGCGTCGTTCGATGGATAGCGTGTCGCAAAGTCGTACGCGGCCAGCTCGCCCTCCGCGTTCAACGCGCCGCGCACGTCCATCAGTTGCGCGGCGCCCTTCGGCTCCCACGCAT
Source organism: Paraburkholderia strydomiana (assembly GCF_046030495.1). Classification (GTDB taxonomy): domain Bacteria; phylum Pseudomonadota; class Gammaproteobacteria; order Burkholderiales; family Burkholderiaceae; genus Paraburkholderia; species Paraburkholderia strydomiana_A. Next base: position 177,022 of record NZ_JAQQCJ010000005.1, on the reverse strand, counting down.
GTTCGTCTTCGCGCGAGAGCTGCACGCGCACCGGGGCACCCGTCGCACGCGAGAGCAGCGCGGCGTCAGCGGCGACATCGTCCGCGCAATTACGGCCATAGCAGCCCGCCGCGTCCATCCGCACGATCTCGATGTGCGCCTCCTCCATCGACACCAGCAGCGCGAGGTCGGCGCGCAGCGAATGCGGATTCTGCGTGCCCGACCAGACCTTCAACGCGCCGTCGCGATAGTCGGCCACCGCGCATGACGGTCCGATCGACGCATGCATCTGAAACGGCCACACGTAGGTGCGTTCGAGCGTGCGAGCGGGGTCCTGCGCGAGCGCCGCGTCCACGTCGCCGTCGATCACCAGGTCGCGCCGCGTGGCGGGATTCGCGCGCAACGCCGCTTCCACTTCGTCGCTGGTCTCCAGCGGCGGCAAGCCTTCGACCGCTTTCCATCGCACGTCGAGCCGTTTCACCGCTTGCTGCGCGACCTCCTCACGCTCCGCGACGATGCCGACAAAGTCGCGAATCACCACCACCTTGACGATGCCGGGCAAATCGCCAATGGAATCTTCGTCGACGTGCAGCAGGCTGTTGCCCATGAAGTCGCCCTGCGCGATGCCCGCATAGGGCGGGCGCACCACGCGGCCATGCAGCATGCCGGGCACGCGCACGTCATGCACGAAACTCAGTCCGCCGGTCGCCTTCGCGGGAATATCGATGCGCGGCGCGCTCCTGCCGACGACCCGGTAGTCGTCCGGGGACTTCAACGGCGCATCGGTGGCGAGCTTCAGTTCGACGCGCCGCCCTTTGATCAGGTCACCGTATTGAACGTGGTTTGCCGGATCGCCGCCGCTCTGGAACACGCGGCCGTCCTGCACCTCCAGTTGCTCGACGCCGACCTTGAAATGCGCCGCCGCCTCCGCGAGCAAATAGTGACGCGCTTGCGCCGCCGCATGCCGCAGCGGCACCGCCGAAATCTGGATCGTCGCGCTGGCGATCGTCGGTCCCTGGTTCGGCGCTTCGCCGGTGTGGCCGAGCACGATCGACACGCGCGTCAACGGCACGTCCAGTTCTTCCGCGACGATCTGCGCGAGCGCGGTGCCGATGCCGGTGCCGAGATCGACGTGACCGTTGAACGCAACCACGCTGCCGTCGTCGCGCACGACGAGAAACAGGTCAGCTTCGGTCGGCACGAACGCCGAGCGCGAGCCCGGCTGACCGATCGCGGCCTTCACCGGCGCTTGCGGCGGCCGCGTGACAATCAGCACGCTCTGCGCGTCATAGAGCTGTTTGCGCGACGGCGGCGTGGCGCGTCGATCGACGCTGAAATCCGGCCCCGTCATGCGCGCGCTCCTTCTTGCGCGGCGAGCAATTCAGCGGCGCGCTGCACCGCGCGCACGATCTCAACATGCGTGCCGCAGCGGCACAGGTTGTGCGACAACTCGCGCTGGATCGTCGCGACGCTCGGCTGCGGATCGCGATCGAGCAAGGCCTTGGCCGTCATGATCATGCCGTTCAGGCAATAGCCGCACTGCGCGGCCTGTTCCTCGATGAACGCCTGCTGCACCGGATGCAGCGCGGCGCGCGTGCCCAGTCCTTCGAGCGTCGTGATCTCGCGGCCCATCGCGACCTGCGCGGTGGTCACACAGGCGCGCGTCGGCATGCCGTCGAGCAATACGGTGCACGCGCCGCATTCGCCGAGGCCACAGCCGAACTTCGGCCCGTTCAGCGCGAGGTCGTTACGCAGCAGGTAGAGCAGCGGCGTGTCGGCGGCGGCGCTGACCAGATGGGTCGCGCCGTTCACCTTCAGCGCAAGCGGCGCCGGGAGGTTGATCACGATCCGTGCGCGCTCAGAACACGACCGGCACTTCCGTGGCCGGCGGCGTATTGCGGCTGCGGCGGCAGCGGATCAAACCGTCGATCATCACCATGCCCACACCCGGAATGTCGCCGAGTTGCACGCTTTCGAGCAGCGTATCGGCCGCCGTGTGTTGCGCGCGGTCCATGAATACGAGGTCGGCGGGACGGCCCACTTCGATCAACCCCTGGCGCAGGTTGCGTTGCCGCGCCGTGTTGCCGGTCGCGAAGCAAAACGCGATTTCGGCGGGCACATCGGCGAGGCTCGCAATCAGCGCGATCATCCGTAGAATACCGAGCGGCTGCACGCCGGAACCGGCGGGGCTGTCCGTGCCGAGAATGATCCGGTGCGGACACTTCAGTTCGATCGCATGACGCGCTGTCAGCAAGGCGATCCGTTCGTTGCCGTTGTGGACGATCTCCAGCGCGCGGCTCGACTGCTCGCACAGATCGCACACATGCCGGTACGACAGCGACGTATGCCCGCCGTTGATGTGGCCGATCACGTCGGCGTCGGCGGCGAGCACCACGTCGCGATCGATCAGACCCGATCCGGGAATCGACGGCCCACCCGTGTGAATCGTGCTTTGAATGCCGTACTTGCGCGCCCACGCGACCATCTGCGCGGCTTCCTCGCCGCCCTTCACACTGCCGAGACCGACTTCGCCGAGCAGCTTCACGCCCGCTTCCGACAGCTCCTTGAAGTCCTGTTCGACCATGCCCTTCTCGATCACGGGCGCGCCCGCCATCACCTTCACGCCGCCGCCGACACCCGCGCCGCGCATCCCTTCGAACGACCGTTGCGCGGTAATTGCCAGCGCCTTCACGCCGAGCACATCTTTCGGACGGCCAGGCAAATGCACTTCGCCGGCGGAGATCATGGTCGTCACGCCGCCGTTCAGATTCGATTCGATCCAGCCCATCTGATTCTGGCGCGGCGTCCAGTCGCCGAATACCGGATGCACATGCGAGTCGATCAGGCCGGGCGCGACCGTCGTGCCTTTGCAATCGACCGTGGTGCGCGCGCCTTCGAGGTCGCAGTCCTTCTCCTTGCCGAGCGCGACGATCACGCCATCGTCGATCACCAGTGTGTTCGCGTCGAGAATCGGCTGGTCGATATCGCCGGATAACAGCAGCCCGATGTTCGTTACCGCGACCTTGCCCGACAAGCCTGTCAACGTCTCTGCTGCCATCTGCCTCTCCTTTCGCAACAATTGCCCGGCCACACGGACGTGCCTGACGCACGCCCCGCGCGCCGCTGGAATCACACGCTCAGATAAGCGCGCCTGACTGTTTCGTTCTGTGCGAGTTCGCCGATCGTGCCGCTGAAACGGATCTGCCCTTTTTCGAGCACGTACGCGCGGTCGCTGACCAGCTCGGCAAAGTGCAGGTTCTGTTCGGACAACAGGATCGACAGCCCTTCGCGCTTGAGTTCGAGAATCATGTTCGCCATCTGTTCGACGATCACGGGTGCCACGCCCTCCGACGGTTCGTCGAGCAACACCAGGTACGGATTACCCATCAAGGTGCGCGACACGGTCAGCATCTGCTGCTCGCCGCCGCTCATCTGGCCGCCTGGGCGACGCGGCATTTCGCCGAGGTTGGGAAACAGGCGAAACAGCTTGTCCGGCGTCCATTGCGGCGCGCCTTCGCGCGGCGGCTGGCGGCCGGTGTCGAGGTTCTCCATCACGGTGAGATCGGCGAATACGCGACGGTCTTCGGGCACGAAGCCCATGCCCATTCGCGCGATTTTGTACGGCGGCAACGCGGCGATGTTCTGCCCGCGAAACGTCACCTCGCCGTGACGGCGCGGCAGTAGGCCCATCACCGCTTTCATCGTCGTCGATTTGCCCGCGCCGTTGCGGCCCATCAGCGCGACGACTTCGCCTCGGCCGACTTCGAGACCGACGTCGAACAGGATATGGGCGCGGCCATAGAACGCATTGAGACCGGAGACTTTCAGCATCGGCTCGCTCATTGCTGTGCTCCTTGTCCTGCCTGTCTTGCCTCGCCACTCGCCGTGTCATGCAGCGGCGCGTGCGGGCGGAAAGTCTTGCCCGTGCCGAAATAGACTTCCTGCACGCGTGGGTCGTTGCGGATCGTGCCGGCATCGCCCTCGGCGATCAGCTTGCCGCGCGCGAGCACGATCATGCGATCGGCGTACGCGAATACGACGTCCATGCTGTGCTCGGTAAACAGCACGCCGATCCTGTGTTCGGTGACGAGCCGTTTGGTGAGCGCCATCAACTCGTTGCGCTCCTTCGGCGCCATCCCGGCGGTGGGTTCGTCCATCAGCAGCAGCTTCGGACGGTTGGCCAATGCAATGGCCAGTTCGACACGCTTCACGTCGCCATACGCGAGCACGCCGCACGCACGATGCGCATCGGCGCCCATGCCGACCTGTTCGAGCAGCGCGAAGGCTTCGTCGGCGTAACGCGAGCCGGCGGACTTCCAGAGTCCGAAGGTTTTGCGTTCGCGCGAGACCAGCGCCGTCTGCACGTTTTCCAGCACGGTCATCGAATTAAACGTGGCGGCAATCTGGAACGTGCGGCCGACGCCGAGCCGCCAGATGTCGCGCGGACGCATGCCGACCAGTTCTTGACCGTCGAGGCGGATCGATCCTGAAGACGGTGGCAGTTGCCCGTTGACCATGTTGAAACAGGTCGACTTGCCTGCGCCGTTCGGGCCGAGCAGCGCGAGCAGCTGACCGGCTTCGAGATCGAACGAGACGTTGTCGACCGCCTTCAGGCCGCCGAACGATCGTGAGAGACCGGAGACGCGCAGCAGGCTCATAGCCCCTCCTTGATCGCGGCTGCGCGTTGCGACGGCTGCGCGGCGCCTGTATCTGCGGCGTCGGCGCTGTCGTCGCCGAAACGCTCGCGGATAAATCCGACGATTCCCTGCGGAAACGCGATCACCAGCAGCAGGATCGCGACGCCGAGCAGCGCCTGCCAGTAGTCGGTTTGCCGCGCGACGGTGTCCTGCAGCCACGTGAATACGGCCGCGCCGACGATCGGTCCGCTCAGGGTCTGCAAGCCGCCGAGCAGCACCATCACGAGGCCGTCTACCGAACGGCTCACGCTGATCACTTCCGGCGAGATCGTCCCCTTGGAAAACGCGTACAGCGAGCCGGCGAGCCCGCAGAACAGCGACGCGATCACGAATGCCGCCCACTGCACGCGCTTCACGTCGATGCCGATCGCCTCGGCGCGCAACACGGAATCGCGCGACGCGCGCATCGCATAACCCAGCGGCGAGAACAGCATCTTGCGCAGCAGCCACACGCCGATCACCGCGCACACGAGCGTCAAATAGTAAAACGCCACCGGCGACGACAACCAGTTGGACGGCCACAAGCCCAGCACACCATTGCTGCCGCCAGTCACATCGTCCCATTGAAAGACGACCGACCAGACGATCTGCGCGAATGCGAGCGTCAGCATCGCGAGGTAGACGCCCGAGAGGCGCACGCAGAACCAGCCGAACACCAGCGCGCCGCCGACCGCCAATAACGGGCCGAGCAGCAAGGCGGCCTCCATCGGCAGATTCAGCACTTTGAGGAACAACGCGGCGCCGTATGCACCGAGACCGAAGTAAGCCGCGTGGCCGAACGAATGCATGCCGCCCGGTCCCATGATGAAATGCAGGCTCGTCGCGAACAGCACGGCAATGAGTATCTCGACCAGCAGCACGGGCATGTAGGGAAACGCGTTAGCCGCGAGCGGCGCGAGCACGAGAAGCAGCAACACGAGCGCGGCCAGCCATTTGAGCCGTTTGCCCGCCGGACGCAATGGCGTTTCCGGCGCCGCCATGCCGCGCACCGCGGCGCCCGCACGGCCCAGCAGACCCCAGGGCCGCACCACCAGCACGACCGCCATCACGACGAATTCGGCCACCAGCGTAAAGCGGCTCAATGACAAGCCGACGCCGAAGATCGTCACGTGACCGATGCCGATGCACAGCGCCTTGATCTCCGCGATGATCAACGCGGCGACGAACGCACCCGGAATCGACCCCATGCCGCCGACCACCACCACCACGAACGCATTGCCGATCGTCTCCAGGTCCAGCGACAGATTCGCCGACATGCGCGGCCCTTGCAGCGCGCCGCCGAGACCCGCGAGAAACGCGCCGACAAAGAACACGCCGGTAAACAACCACGCCTGGTTGATGCCGAGCGCGCCGAGCATCTCGCGATCCTGAGTCGCGGCACGCACCAGCGTGCCCCAGCGCGTGCGCGTCAACGCATACCAGAGCAGCAGCAACACCACCGGCCCAATCACGATCAAGGCGATGTCGTAAGTCGGCAGCGGATGGCCGAGGAAATCGACCGCGCCGGCCAGATGCGGTGCGCGTGGCCCGAACAGGTCTTCCGGGCCCCACAGCCATAGCGCGGCGTCGCGAAAAATCAGCACCAGCGCGAAGGTGGCGAGCAGGTGGAACAACTCGGGCGCCTGGTAGATGCGCCGCAGTACGATCATCTCGACCAGCGCGCCGAGCACCGCGACCACCAGCGCGGCGGCCAGCACCGACAGCCAGAAGCCGGCCGCCGTCTGTCCGAAGCGGCTTGCGATGCTATACGCGACATAGATGCCGAACATATAGAACGAGCCATGCGCAAAATTGACGATGCGCGTCACGCCGAAGATCAGCGACAAACCAGCGGCGACGAGAAACAGCGTCGACGCATCGGCGAGTCCGTTGACCAGCTGTACCAGCAAATTCGAAAACATCGCGACCCTCGGCAGCTCGCCGGACGGCGCGTATGCGGCAAGCGCATTCGGCACGACCGGCAGACGTTGCAGCGCATGCGGCCCCATGCGCGCACACGTCAACGGCATCACACCCGTAGAAAGTCCCCTTCGGGGCCTGCGAAAATAACCGAAAGCAAAACTCAGCGCAAACCGTTCAGCGCAAACCGTCCTCGCCTTTGATCTCACTCACCTGCAATCCGCCGATGCGCGGCAGCGGCCGGCCCGACGCCGTCACCGCGACCGCCACGACGATTTCGTTGGCGCGCGGCGCGTCCGAAACACGCGCTTCGATCGCATCGAAATGACTGCGCACGAAAGCAGCGTCCTTGTGGCCGAGCGGCACGTCGATCGCGGTGCCAAGCGTGCCCATCTTTTTCGCCGACGGCACCAGCGCCGCGCCCTTCTCTACCGCCGCCCGCAGCGGTGCGCCGAGTTTCGGATGCAAAATCGCGGCGGCGTGCTCCAACTCCCCCGCTTCGCCGACGATCGCGGCCTTGCCATAGCTCTGCGCCTCGCCGGGCGCGATACCGAGCGCTTCGACGCAGCGCTTGCCGAGCAGCGCGCCCAACGCTTCACCGGCTTCGATCAGCGCGTCGAGTTTGGCCTCGTAGCGGCCCGCATACGGATTGTCGATCACCGCGATCGCGACCGCGCGACGCGCGGGCGGATCGATGCTCTGGCCCATTTCAATGCGTGTTTCGTCCACCTGCACGACCAGCTTGCGAAGCTTGATTGCCATTTCGCTCTCCGAGTTTCGATATTGCGGCGTTTTGCTGTGTGGATGCAATGCTTCAGCGCAAACCGTCCTGACCCACGATCGCCTCTTTCGCGAGACCGCCGACGCGCGCATGCACGCGCTGCCCGGTGCTCATCACGAGGATGTAGACCAGTTCGTCCGCGGCGGGCGCGCCCGGCACGCGCACTTCGATCGCATCGAAATGGCTGCGCACGTAGCTCGCGTTGACGTGCGTGAGCGGCACGTCGAGCGCGGTGGACGGCGCGCCGACTTTTTTCGTCGACGGCACGATGGCGTTGGTCGGCACGCCGTGCTTCTCCAGCAACTCGCGCATCGCATAGCCGCCGGGCACATGCCACAGCGCGCCATGCTCGAGTTCGCCCCGCGAGCCGACAATCGCGCCCTTGCCATAACTTTCGATCGACGCATGCGGCACATCCATCGCCGCCAGCAACCGCTGCGCCATATCGAAGCCGATCGGTTTGAGCGCTTCCATGGCGGGCTGGATGTTCGCTTCGTAGCGGCCGGCGAACGGGTTCGTCATCACCGCGGCAATCGCGCCGCGTCTGAGCGGCTGCGCGGGCGCGGGGCCGAACTCGTGGAAGATATCTTCGACGTGCGTCAGCACGCGGCGTATTTCGAACACGGAGCCTCCGTTGTTGTAGGCGCGCGCGACGTGAGCCACGCGCCGGTCTCGTGAATCCCGGCGACGCGCGCCCGCCCTTGCAGGAACAGCGCGGCGCCTTCGATCAAGCCTTGCGCGCGCAGACGCTGCGCGGCCTCCACGCCGCGCGCGAGCGCGAGGTCGATCAGCGGCGCCGGCAATGCGGGGACGTCGACGGTGACGAGTTTGTCGCCGAGATCGCTATCGTCTTTCAGCGACGAAGCAGGACGACGCACGATTCCAACGTATGTCAGGCCGTGCGTCAGTTCGTCGTCCAGATTCACGGCATTGGCGATCATCGTCGCGGCGGCGTCGGCGGTGGCGGCGTTGCGAGCGAGCACGGTCACGCTGTCGGCGATGCCGAGACTGAAGCTGCGGCCGCGCCAGCCGCTGGTCGCGACGCCGCGCACCGGCAGACCAGCGTCGAGCGTCAGTTCCGCGTCGAGCGCGTGATCGCGCGAGAGATGCGCGCCCGAGCAGTTCGCGAGATCGGCGAATACGCCGACGCGGTACTGCTGGCCTTGAGCCAGATGGAGCGCGATGTCGCCGCCGTTGTTGATGAACGCGCGCGCGATGCCTTCGCGCGCAAACGCCGCGATCAGTTCATCGGCGACGCTGCCCGCCACGGCCGCCATCGGCGTGATGTACCGCGCGCGATGAGGGTGGCACGCTGACCACATGCGGCGCGCCACCGGGCCATCCAATACGGTGTCGTTCAGTGCGTCATCGATGTGTATGGGCTGCCGAAGCAGCTTCAATTCGCCGACCAGTTCCGGTAAGACGTCGGAAAAACGCGCCCAGCACGCCTGATACGCAGCCTGCACCGCCGCGGGCTCGCCGTCCGCGCCGAGGATCAGATCGATCGGCCCGTGCTGCCAATGCCAGCGGCTTGCATCGAGCCGGGTGCGGGTGGGGGTCATCGGATGGATCGCGGTCTCGTGTGAGCGGAGTTCGTGTGATTCGTGCCGTTAGCCGAGCATCGGCGGCATCGCCGGCGGCCACGGATTGTCGGGATGGCGCGCCAGCGTGCGGCGCGAGAGCGGCGCCCCATCCGTGTGTTGCGGCCCGTTCGCGAGGACGCTCTCCAGTGAGCGCACCGCATCGAGATGGCCGCCGAGGTCGCGATACGCGTCATACGTCATCGTGAATTCGATCGGCGCGACGATCGCGGGCGTCGGCACCGTGCCGAACGAGTGGTCGGGCATGCGCGAGACATCCACCATCACGGTGATGCCCCCGCCTGGCCATACATAGGCCGGCGCGCCACCACACGTCACGTTCACCAGCTTCTGTTTGATCGCGCGTGTGAGCAGCACCGGATTCTCGGTCGCACCCGCGCGCAGACTGCCGCCCGCGCCGCCGAGAAACAGCACGGTGGCGAGCGACGGCTCGCAGTTCTCGCCAATCCGCTCGACCGTGCGGCGCACCGCGTCCGGCATCGGTGCGATGCGCGGCACGAGATCCTGGTCGAGTTCGTACCATTGCGCGTGTTCGCCGGTGGTCGACACCATCAGCAAACGCAGGCCCGGTTTCGCAACGGCGGGATCGAAACCTTCGACGATCGCCAGCGGGTCCTGAATGTCGGTGCCACCCCAGCCCGTGCCGGGATTCGCCACCTGAAAATAGCGGCCGGGCGTCGATTTGCGTCCGCGAATCTTCAGACCCGAACGCGTCATGCCGAGGCATCGGCCTGCCTGGTGTTCGGTGAGCACGCCCGTAATGTGATCGTCGACGACCACCACTTCATCGGCATGACCAAACCATTGCTTGGCGAAGATGCCGATGGTCGCGGAACCGCAACCCACGCGCATGCGCTGCTCCTCCACGCCGTCGACCACCGGCGCCGCGCCCGCGCGAATCACGAGACTCGCGCCGCCGTCGATGCTCAGCTCCACCGCTTCCTTGTTGCCGAGCGCGAGCATCAAGTCGCACGTCACGCGGCCTTCCTTCTTGCTGCCGCCGGTCAGATGGTGCACGCCGCCCAGGCTCAGCATCTGCGAGCCGTACTCCGCCGTGCTCACGTGGCCGACAATCTCACCGTGGCAACGCACGTTCGATTGCTCCGGTCCGAGAAAGCGGTCGGTGTCGATCTTCACCTTGAAGCTGCAGTAGCTGAAAATGCCTTCGGTGACGACGGTGATCATATCGACGTCGTCGAGTTTCGAGGCGACGATGAAAGGCGCGGGCTTATAGTCGGGATAGGTGGACGAAGCGCCGACGCCCGTCACGAACAGGGCCTGTTCGGCGCCGGGATCATGCGCGGCGGACGAGGCGCCGAACTCGACCTCGCTTTCCTGCTTCTGATCCGCTTCGTCAGTTGATAGCGAGCGAGCGAGAAACACGACGGGATCGACGCGAATCAGTCGCCCGTCCGCATTCGCATAACGATCACACGCGCCGGTGCGTCCTTCGGAGATCTGGCACAGCACCGGGCATGCATTGCATTCGATCTTGTTCGACGCCATCCGCTCGCTGCGCGGCGCCGCCTTCTCGAGCACGGTCGGACCAGGCGTCGACGCGGTTTCGCCATCGACACCGTCCGCACCGAAATCGACCTTCGTATGTTCTGTCATGGTGGGGTTCCCATACGACGACATTACAAGCGGTCCTGCCCGGCCGACGAATCCCCCTTGTTTCTGGGGACTTTCGTGTGACTCGCCAATTTTCATGTTGCGGTCACTCACCGTTCATGTAGTATCTTCTACACCAAACTTGATTGAAATCTACTCGATCAAAATTGAGTGTGCAACGAGTTTCCGGTCGGGTCGCGAATGCTGCAACGCGGCATCGTCACGCGAATCACGCTTCAATCTACGCCGATGCACGAGAAACGCGCAGCACGTGCGGCGGCGGCCAAAGCGGGCTTATGATGGAGATGCGCCGCGCCCGGGCAGACTTGCCCGAACGGCCCGCGCGCACGCCGTTCGACAGACGCCAACAACGAGATTCGAGACCACCATGAGTCCCACCGCCGCCCGCAAGCCGGGCGCCACCGGCATCCGAGCGAAACAGGCGCAAGACACGCGCGCCAAGCTTCTGAAAGCGGCCATCAAGGTGTTCGCGAAACAAGGCTATGCCAGCGGCCGGGTCGAGAGTATTTCGAAGGCCGCGCGCTCGCACGACCGCATGATCTATTACTACTTCGGTAGCAAGGAGCAACTGTTCGTCGAAGTGCTGGAAACGATTTACACGCAATTCAACGAAGCGGAAAGCAAACTCGATCTCGATCTGGACGATCCGGTGCATGGTCTCGAACAGATGGTCGAATTCGTCTGGCAGTACTACCTCGATCATCCCGAGTTCGTCACGCTGCTGTCGAGCGAAAACCTGCACCGGGGCAAGCATGCGAAGAAATCGCTGAAGCTCAAGGAGATTTCGGGCTACGCGATTTCCGTCGTGCAAAAGTTATTGGACGCGGGGCATGCGCAAAACGTATTTCGTGCCGATATCAAGGCGCGCGACGTGTACCTGATGATCGCGTCGCTCGGCTATTTTTATAACGCCAATCAGTACACCCTGGGCGCGTTTCTCGGCGAGCCGTTGATGGAGAAGGCGGCGCTCGAACATTGGCGCGAGGTTATCAGGGATACGGTGTTGCGGGCGGTGCGGGTGGAGTTGTCGGTGAATGCGGTGGATAGCCGCGAACTCGGACGCAGCCCCGTGTGAAAACGCCCGCGGGGCGGCGGGCGTGGGCAGGCATAGTCGGGACAACGCGAAACGGTATCGATATCTTATTCGTCCTTTATTGGACCCCGTTGCAGCCCCTCACTCGAAGTGGGAATACACTCTCCGCTGGCGGCTTGGGGCAAACGGACTTCGCTATAACGCATCCGGTTCAAGTTCCCAACCGACTCGATCAATCCTCTCGCGACCATCAACTTGATACGCTGCGCGTAAAAGACATCGATAATGTCCGGATAAAAACTTGTATCGGAACCCATACCGAGGGAAACGATCAGCGCAACCTTCCGGTAATTGCCGGTCAAATTCCGCAAAAGTGCGGCATCGATCGTTCGCAGATCGGCCTCGCTTAGACGATCTGCTGCCGCCTGTTGTGCGGCGGTCAGAGGCGGGTCGTCTGCATCGTCATCATCGAAATTGTCGTCGTGTTCGTCGGTCGATTTGTTCACTTAATTACCTCTTGCAGTTTTTTCAATGTAACCGTTAGACATCGGATGGCCTTCGCTCAGTTTCACGCTAACAGACTTCTGATGCATCGGAATAGCACCATGCTCTAGGATCCTGCGAAACCTTGATACGGATTGCCTCCACATCGGGCAGGCAAACAGCCAGCAAAACACTTATTAAAATTTCGATACCATATGTTTGGTTTTCTGAAATCTCCGGCGGCGTCGGAGCACGTGACCTTACAGGCTGCGCGCTCCGCGGCACATCCGTCGTCATGGCATTTGACGATTCCGCCATCTGTAGACGAATTCGAACCCAAAGGCGAATTCAATAGCGAGGACGAATAGACCACGGGCAGGCTGAGCAGCGATTGAACTGAAATATCCATCGGTCCGCCGGCCGTCAAGACGCCGGTTTGCGGATTGTAGAGTGCGCGAGGGTCCGGGCCAAGTACAGGCCACGCCTTGGCGAACACGTAACAGTCCATGCACACCGGTTCAACGTCCGTCTGGGAGCCGGTCGTTTGCGATCCCGCCACGCCAGCGGCTGGGACGATAGGTGTGACACCGTTTTCGTAATTATTCAACCATAGGTCGACGGCGTCGCTACTTATCGCGGTGGCCGTGCCGTTGTCCGTCTTCAAAGTACCAGTACGCGAAATCACCTTCCCATCCGGCGAGTAGCCGTATTCGACCTGGAGCGTACGTTTGACGTTACCGCTTTCAGGTACTGCGTTGGCGAAAATCCTGAAAGTGGTAACGCGTCCTCGAGCGTCATAAGCAGCGTCCGCGCTGAACTCATTCAGTGTTACGCCCGCAATCCGGTGCGCAGCGTCGCGCGCGATCACTGGCTGCACCCAGCCTGGGAAACGACTGGATACCGATCGAATATTGCCACTGTTGTCGAAGATCGTTCCCCACGCCCATCAACTTGATACACGGTGCGTAAAACGCGTCAATAATATCCAGACAAAGGCTCGTATCGGAACCCGTGCCGAGGGGAACGATCATCGCAAGCTCCCGCGAATGGCCAGTCGAATTCCGAAGAAGTACGGCATCGATCGTTCGCAGATCACTTCGCTTAGATGACCTGCTGCCGCCTGTTGTGCGGCGGTAAGAGGCGGGTCGTCCGCTTCGCCATCGAAACCTTCGTCGTTACGGAATTTCGGCCGACGGAGGATGGCACTGATTGCCAACGGGCGGCAAGCAGACTTCGCTGTATCCCATCCGGTTCAAGTCGCCCACCGCCAAAAGCAGCCCCTTCTCAACCATCAGCTTGATACGTTGGGCGTAGAACACGTCAACAAGGTCGGGATATAGCTTCTTGTCGGCATACGCGTTCATGGTCGTCCCTACGATCCGGGCCACTTTGCGCCAGTTATCGACGACGTTTGCGAGAATCGCTGCGTCGATGGCTTGCAAATCGGCCTCTGTCAGCCGGTCAACCGCTTGTTGTTGAGCAGCGGTGAGCGGCGGGTTGTCGGCCGCGGGGTCGTAATTGGCCGGATACTCGTGAACTGACTTGACCATTCGTTTAATCCCTCCAGATGCTGAGTAAAGTATTTTGGATCATTTGGCTAACGGTGTAGTACGAGCCCGGAACATCTCGCGATATTCCTTTGCAATCAAAAACCGCCACACCGAGCTGGCATGCAACTTCGCATACAGGTCGAAAATTTTCCGGTCCACACGTGCGGCTGGTTGAAATCGGTAGCGGCTCGAGCGCACGTTTCTGTGCAGGCCGCCTTTTCGGCCGCACATCCGTTGTCGTTGCACTTCACCATTCCCCCGGTGTTGCGCTTCACACTTGAAACCGCCCATCTAAAGCCGAATAGGCTGGCGGGGTATTTACCAAAGCCCAATTATCAATGCCCACTGGGCCGCCACCCGTCAACTGCCCCGTGCGTGGACTGTAAAGTGCGCGAGCATCAGGGCCGCCTGCCCGGGAGGAGCGTGCCGAACCCACAGGGGTGAGTGCGACGGGCGGTGACCGACAGATATCTTATCGACGGTCCTCATCACGGCCTATCGTACCGGTCCGGAAACGGGATTCAGTCCGCATCAACTTCATTGCGCTCGTTACTTTCGACAAGCCACTTGTCACGCGGATGGACTGACATCGGTTTCGCAAATGAAAACGCCCGCGCAGGGCGGGCGTCGCACGAACGTGCATATCAAGCCCACTTCCATCCGGGGCGATTACGGTTTTGACTCGTCAGCAGCGCCCTGATGCGGGTATCGCGTAAGAGTCATATATTGCTTGATTTCCGGCTGACCTAGCGCGAGCATGTTTAACATCGTTGCTCCAATCCCTTGGGCGCACAAGTCGTCAATCTTGAAATCTTGCATCTCCAGCGGAAGCGGCACCGCGAATTTCCCTGCCAATATTGGCTCCAACTTGCGGCGATCAATAGCTTGCAAAGCAAACTCCTGACTGTCTTCCAGGTAGCTTAGAACAATACAGTACGGCCGATGAGCCATCAGTAACCTCTGCAAGATTGATAGTTTTGAAAGGCTTTCTGCCTACACAAGGCCAGGCCGCTTGTCAGATTAAGCATGCAATATCCTGTCAACCTCACCGTTGGAGAAGCTGCGCGATAGCCTGGAATGGGTTTCGCAAATGAAAACGCCCGCGCAGGGCAGGCGTAGAACGAACGTGCATATCAAGTCCACATCCATCCGGAGCGATTACGGTGTAGTTTGGCGCTCACCGAACCCCTCTCCGTGAGCGCAACAACCGGTAGTCATTCTTCTGACGGTCTCTCAATTGGATGTTGAGTCAGCTTCAGATGCTTTTTGACTTCCGGTCGACCTGCTGCAATCAGATTCAGCATTGCAACTCCAAGCTGCCTCGCTATTTCGTCATCAAAACCGAATTCCTCGTCATCAAGAAAAAAAGGCACAGCCATTTTTCCCGCGACCAGCGGGGCTATTAACGCTGAATCGACTGCTTGTATTGATAACTGCCGTGGTTCATCGGAGTACGTCAGAACCACCGTGTAGGGCGGATGATTGACCATTAATATCCCCTGCATTGTTGATATCTGTCGAAGGCGTTGCTTTTACACAGCGCGTAGTTCCTATCTCCTCGGGGCTTCGCCACGAGTCTACAAAAATCCAAATCTGCCTCGTATTGGTCATGACATTGTGATTCGTGCTTCTCCCGCGAACTACACTTCACCATTCCACCGTCACCATTCCCGCTCCCGAAGACATTGCTGTAAAGCATTGACTTCTTGGCCGAGGCGGTCACGTCCGGTACAAGGGTCGGATAAGGAACCTGCGACTGATCACTCAGCATCAGCTCCGTTGTCTCGCCCCACTGCGGAAGTATATCGGTCAGTTCGCTACCAAATAGCTTGCCTGTCAGGTTGGCTTTCCACGCCATGTAGCACTCGACGCAGAGTGCCGGAGGCGAAGCAGTGGGGGCGGACTGTAGCCCGGTCAGGTTAGCGGGCGGCGAAACCGGATCATTACCCAATTCCCAGTTGGTAAGCCATACGTTCAGTTCGGCATCACTGATCGGTTGCCACCATGCGCCATTCGTTGACACCTGTCCAGTGCGCGTCGATACCGCACCGCCCGGACCATACTTGTAATCGACCTGCAACGTGCGGGCGAGACCGCCGTTAATAACTCCTGCCGGTTCACTATAGGTAAATTTCGATACGCGTCCGCGCTCATCGTAAGCAATGCCCGCCTGACCACTATTGCCTGCAATAGTTTGCGCACGACCTTCGTTGCTACGATCCACCGTCCGCATTTGCCAACCCGACACGGCATCCCGCGTCAATGCAATATCGCCCCTTAGGTCATACGTGTAGGTCCAGTCTTCAAGCGTCTTGCCATCCTGGGTGACGGTGGCTGACAGAAGGCGGCCAGCTCCGTCGTAGCTCGCGCCAACGGCGAGCTGGCTGCCTGTTCCGACCGCCTGCATCCCCTGTTCGCCTGTCAGGTCAGTCGTTTGCCGCTCTGCATAACCCGTGACGTTACCGCTTGAGTCATAGACGAACGCGCGGATTTTTCCGGGTGTAGCGACCAGATGAGGACGCAGGGAGCTGCTATCGGCATACTCAACTGTCGTGACCGTTTTGGTGCCGGAGACCGTGGCAAACGCTTTGGTTGGCCGGTTGACGCTGTCCCACGTGTACTGGATGTTTCCGGCGGGCGAGGTCCTCTGCTGCAGATTGCCGGCTGTATCCCACGTGCGCGATACCGTGCCCCCCGGTGTGGCAATCGAACGGGGGCGCAACGTGTCCGCGGCATCAAAGCTGAATGTACTGGTGCCGGACATGTCACTGACTGTCGTCGCGCCGGAACCGTAGCTCAGCGACGTATTCCGGGTGGTGTCGGGATGCGTGACTGAGGCTATGCGACCGCTGGCATCGTAACTCCACGTTGCAATCCGGGATCCAGACTCATCCTTTACGCCTGTCAATGCACTGGGGAAGCGCGCGTCCTCATACAGATATTGACGAACATACGCGATCGGTAGTGTTACCGAAGCAAGATTCCCTGTCGTGTCATACGCATAATGGACGGCATTCCCGCTAGGGGGCACCACAGAAAGGATGTGACCGCTACTGTCGTAAGTCAGGCTGAGCACCGTCCTGTTCTGTGCTGTGCTTGCTGTGCTATCGACCGGCCGCTGGGCAATCTGCGTTATCCGCTGCCCGACGTAAGTAACCTGGCGAAGCATACCCGTGCGTGTTTTCTCGGTATAGAACATACCCGTGGTGTCCGAATAGCTCTCGGTCGTTCCACGTTGCTCATCTCTCAGGTAGTAGAATCCATCACCCGCTTTCGTGAGGGTGAGACCAGGATTTCCTGATACAACCCACGCCCCGCCGCTCAACCTGAACGTCACCGGTTGCCAGAATCCCCGATAAGCGACAATTTGCGGCACACCCGCATTGACGCCCGTCAGATCAATCCGTCGC
The DNA here is from genome assembly GCF_046030495.1 of Paraburkholderia strydomiana. GTDB lineage: Bacteria > Pseudomonadota > Gammaproteobacteria > Burkholderiales > Burkholderiaceae > Paraburkholderia > Paraburkholderia strydomiana_A. Next base: position 159,957 of record NZ_JAQQCJ010000005.1, on the reverse strand, counting down.
TGCCAGTTGTTGATCCAGTTGGTCCCCATCAACTTCTGGGTCGTGTCGTAGGGCTTCGACAGATAGACCCGTGTAAAGACGAGTGGCGACGCGTCACCGCTCTGAAAATCGGTTTCGGAAAGCGCGACAATCCCCTTTGCTGGCAGCACAGGATCCGCCACCGGACAGGAGTCATCCGGTGTAGCGTCGTCAGACGGGGTTGTCGGGGTGTTACACCACTGATCAATCTGCGCAAGGTCATTGATGCAGGCGTAATTGCCGAGACCACCTGGCGTGTTGCTGGCCACGGTAAGCTTGCAGCTCGGCGTACCCGGCGTTGCACCGGACTGCGCGTATAGCGAGAAGCAGTCAGTCGCATTTGCTCCGAACGCGAACATGAGAAGCATTAATGCAGCCAGCAGTCGGGTCACACCACCTGCTACCACGACTGTGGTTCCGTCTCTTTTCATAGTTATCCCTAATAGTTGTACTTAGTAATTTTCCAAGTACCTTATAGGGCACGCTCTATAACCCCGGCTATCAGGCAACTCCTAAAATTGCAAATCCCCTGCGGTCTACACCACCCGTCGCCTGTGTACCTGCACCCGTGACGGCGCGTTCACGTCCTCGTCCGCGGCCAGATGCGCGACATGCAGCGCAAGATACTGGAACGCCTCCACGACATGGCTCGTGGGTCCCTTGACTGGCTCGTTTGCATATTCCTGCGCGCCTGCCGTGGACACCACGCGCAGGCGACGGTGCACGTAGCTACGGCCCAGCCCGTCAATGAGCATCGTGCAGGCCGGGTCGATCACGCAGCCGTGACGACGGTTCAGCAGCCGAGCGACGGCCACCTTGCGCAGTGCGAAGCGGTTCGTCGCAGCGGGTAGCGCATTGATCTGGTAACGCTGCAGGAGCTGCACGGGCGTCAGACCCGTACGCGCATCACGCGGGTTCGACGGATCGCACACCGCCAGCAGCGGACAGCTGTGGTAACGCTTCGCGATCACCGGCAGCAGCACGTCCTGGATGAACTGTTCGAACGCCATGTCGGACGCGTAGCCTTCATCCATGACGGTGAGCGTACCGGCAGCGGCCTGAGCGAACACCGCACCGGGATGCAGGCCCGAGGTGTCGATGCCGACCAGCACGTCGGCCGCGCACGGGCGTGGTACGCAGCTTCCCCACATGGGCCGGTGCGGAGAACTCCGGATGCACGAGCTTGCCCAGGGCCGTGGGTGTCCAGCGCATCAACAGGTAGGAGCGGATTTCCGGCCACGTGAAGGTGGCGAGCTGGTTCGCGTAGTAGCCTTCGGGCAGATTGTGCAGGTTCTCCGCTTCGGAACTCAGACGGAAGCGCGGCGGCGCGCCATCGGCTTCCACGCTTTCCTCGTTGTCGCACACGACGGCGGCAGGCTGCAGGAACAGCGCCAGCTCCGGCTCGAAGGTGCGCCCGTCCGGCAGCTCGATCACGGGGAAAGGCTCGCGCTCCACGAACCGCCTGTAGAGCCAGTGCGAGGTGTCGGGCAGGTTGAAGTCCATCACGACGCCGGGTTCCGCGCAGGCCACGCCATGCTTCATCGACGGATAGCGCCCGACGCGCTGCACGGCGATACGCAGGATCGCCTCGGACAGTTCGGTGGCTTCATGCAGCCAGAAGGCCGACACCTCAAGAGACCTCATGTTCTCGATGTCCTTCTCGTCCTCCAGCGCAATGAACAGCAGCTCCAGGCGCACGTGCGTGCCGTCCGGCAGCGGGAACCTGAACAGACCTTCCATCGGCGCGGTGAGCTTCACGTCCCCGAGCGCGGAGGGCATCCAGTCCTGCACGGTTTTCAGCGTCGTGGTCTTGAGCTTCGGGTAGGTGGCACGCGCGATGCCGAGCCGCCAGCGCCGCACGCCGTCGCGACCCGGAGGCTGGCGCATGGCACGCAGGAGACCCCCATCCATGAATGCGCCCACGCTCTTACCGCCGCCCGGAGGACCGGCCACCGCCTTGATGAAGGCGCAGGAATTATGGACAGCGAGGATGGTCGGAGAGGGGCGGTAGTCGAGCGCCGCGCCTGCTGAAACATCAGGCATACTGTGGATTCCTCGAACAATCGGAATGGAGGCGTGTATGGTTAGTGAAGAACGAATTGCTACCCTTAACGAGCTTGCGACCGCGTTGCAGCCACTTTTCCCCGCTGACGCCAAGTTCTCACGTCATCCACAATCCGATTTCAATTTCTGCGTGCAGTCACAGGCCAGGATTTGGCGTTCATGTAACACTCCACGCATATCGGGTGTGCATCTGCCGATAACTCGATGCCGTTGCTTGACTTAGCCAGAGTGGCACCGGGGACAACAGGTGTCACGCCGTTTCATAATTATTCAACCATAGGTCGATTGTGTCGCTACTTATCGCTGTGGCCGCCCCATTGTTCGTCTCCAACGTACCAGTACGCGAAATCACCTTCCCATCTGGCGAGTATCCATATTGGACCTTGAGCGTACGCTTGACGTTGCCGCTTTCAGGTACTGCGTTGGCGAAAATTCTGAAACCGGTAACTCGCCCTCGAACGTCATAAGCAGCGTCCGCGCTAAACTCATTGACGCTTATGCCCGCAATTCGGTGCGCAGCGTCTCGCGCAATGATCACCGGCTGCACCCAGCCTGGAAAACGACTGGATACCGATCGAATATTGCCGCTGTTGTCGAAAATTGTCCCCCATGCTCCGGTCATTGCGTCGTTCCGGTACATCTCAAGATAGGAAAGGTTGTTGCCTACGTAGTACGCGCCGTATGTGGTTTTCTGGCCGTCAGTCGTATGCGCGTCAAAGCCGTTCTCCCCGGTCTGATCATCTGTTGTGAGGTCGCTGATACCGGTGACATTACCTTGCCCGTCATATGCGAACGCACGCATTTTTCCAGGCGAAGCAATCATGTACGGACGCAAGGTGGTCGCGTCCGCATAGCGCATGGATGTGACGGTCGTACCGTTGATACCACTTACGACAAGACGCACCGGTCGGCCCATCTCGTCGTAGGTGTAGCTGGAAGTGCCAACAGGATTTGTCTGTGTCAGCAAATTGCCCGACGCATCCCACGTCACACTGTTGGCTCCTTTGGGGGAGCTTCCGCTCAACGGGCGAAGCCTGTCCGCAAGCCAGGAATAATTCAACGTGTTCGAGCCTGTGCCATCAGTCACCGTAGTGATTCCACTGCTGTAGGACAACTGCACGTTACGCGTAGTGTCGGGATGCGTGACCGTGGTTGCACGACCCATTGCGTCATACATCCATGTCGCGATTCTCTTTCCCGTCTCGTCAATGACCCCAGTGAGTGCTCCGCCAAAACGAGAGTCGTCATAGACATAACGGCGCACATTGCCGTCTGGCCAGGTCACGGATACGAGGTTATTCAGCATGTCGTACGCGTATTTTGTGATTCCTCCGGTCGGGTCGGTCATCTGCGTAACGCGTCGCTTATGGTCATAGGCCAATTGAATGGCTATGTCGCCTGCCGGGTTGTAATCGACCGCATGCTCTGAAATCGCAACCAGCAAACCGACGACTGGGGAAACTGTCGATGGCGTTGTTGCATCGCTATAGGTCAGGGTGAACGTGCGTCCGTTATGTGTATTGACCGAAAGCAATACACCCTGCGGAGAGTATGACTCCGTAGTTTGGGTAGAGAGGTCAACGAGCGTCCAACCCGATCCATCCTGCGTAAGCGCTAGACTGCTAAAGCCGGCCGTGCGCCACGCGCCCGATGTTTTATTGAACGTGATGCGGCTGCCGTCCGCACGGTAGGCAAAGACCTGCGGCATGCTGCTGCCCGCACTCGCCACTCCGAGCTTCAACTGCCAATTATGAAGCCAAAGCGAACCGATGCCGGCGTCGTTGCGGGTCATTGGCTGTGCGTGGTAGGTGCGCCGGAACATCAAAGGTACGTCGTCACCGCTCACAAAATCGGTTTCGGTGAGCGTCATCGCGCCAGTAGCCGGATATACGGGATCGGCTACCGGACAAGTATCTTCAGGCGTTCCATCAGGCGGCGAATTGCACCACTGAGTAATCAGGTCAAGGTTTGCGGTGCATGAATAACTTCCGAGGCCGACCGGGGTGTTGGACGCAGCCGTAAGCCTGCATGACGAAGTACCTTGTACTGCTCCAGATTTCGGATAGAGCGATAGACATGTCGAGTCGCCACCATCCGCGTGGGCTGCATTAGCAAAGAAAAGCAATGCCGACAACACCAGGAACCGATCCAGTCTTCCGAATCGCCACTTTTTTGGTGCGAAGTTCTTCATACTTTCCTTCGGTAGACTTATTAATTTTTTTAATAGTCTGAACCAAGGTGCGTCTTTTACTGCTCAGAAATATCCCCTCAAAACTTGGAAATTTCCGCCAGTAGAAAAATCTTCGCTCGCTTGTGATTCAAGCGTTCGTACATACGATACCGAGATTGGCAGCACTGTCTGCTATTAAGCCTGCTAGGTACAGAAGCGTATCGGCGGACGTGGCCTAACGTCACAAATCGTTGCTGGCTCTATGACTCACGCTTTCATGAAACGACAGTTTGCTTTGTCCATCCTCGCTGTGAGGGCCAAGCGAATGATTGCCGGAGCAATTCCGACCTGCAACGTGTTTTGCGTGAGGGACGCCCCAAATAAAACACCCTACTGCGATACCCGCATGTAGGGTGGTGGGAAGTGTCAATCATCAAACGCGCCGATCGCTGGCGCGCGTTTTTTCATCGCAACATACACGAGAGCAGTCTTACGACTTCACCTCAGCCGCCGCATCATCCTCACGAAACAGCTTATCCGCGAGGTGAAACGCGGAATTAGCCGCCGGCACACCGCAATAGATCGCGGTTTGCAGCAGCACTTCCTTGATCTGCTCACGCGTCACACCGTTGTTCTTCGCGGCGCGCAGGTGCAGCGCGAGTTCTTCGCTGCGATTGAGGGCGACCATCATCGCGATGGTCAGCAGGCTGCGCGTGTGGCGCGGCAAGCCGTCGCGCGTCCAGATTTCACCCCACGCATAACGCGTGATGAGATTCTGGAATTCGTCCGTCAGCTCGGTGCGGTTCGCCAGCGAGCGATCGACGTGCGCGCTGCCCAGCACCGCGCGGCGTACGCCGAGTCCGGCTTCGTAGCGGTCTTCGTCGTTCATTTCGTCTCCGTCAGGAAGTCGAGCACGGTCTTCGTGAAAGCGTCGGCCTTCTCGATGTTCGAGATATGGGAGGCGTCGAGTTCGACATAACGCGCGCCGGGAATCGACTGCGCGAGCTCGCGGCCTTGCGCGGGCGTCGCGGCCAGATCGTGCGTGCCGCTGATCACCAGCGCGGGCACCTTGATGCCGGCGGTTTCAGGACGCAGATCGGTTGCGTCGATCGCGTCGCAATTCGATGCGTAGCCTTCTTTGTCCGTATGCACGAACACGTCGCGGATCATCGCCAGCACGACCGGTTCGCGGTCGAAGTAGTCGGCCGTGAACCAGCGCGGCAACACCGCATCGGCCAGCGCGAGCATGCCTTCGCTGCGAGCCTTCGCGGCGCGCGGCACCCACACTTCCGGCGACCCGATGCGCGCGGCCGTGTTGCAGAGCACGACACGTTCGAAACGGTCGCCGTGACGCGCGGCGAGTGCGACGCCGGTCAGGCCGCCCATCGACAGTCCGCAGAAATTCGCGCGGGCGATCTTCAGTGTATCCATCAGGCCGAGCACGTCGCCGGTCAGTTGATCGATCGTGTACGGACCCTTCGGTGCCTCCGAATGGCCGTGACCGCGTGTGTCGTAACGCAGCACGCGGAAATGTTTGGACAGCGCCGCGACTTGCGGCGTCCACATGGACAGATCGCTGCCGAGCGAATTCGACAACACGATCCACGGCGCGTTGCCGTGACGGTTGCCGTCGATTCGATAATGAAGCTCGGTGCCGTTGACTGCGGCGTAGGGCATGCCGGTTACTCCTTGGAATGGGCGCGCTCAGCGCGCGAGGTATGAAGTGCCAGCGCGGCGTCCACATAAGCGTGCGCCTGGCCGACGTATTGAGCGGGATCGAGCAACTGCTTCAGGCGCTCGAGCGGAAGATGTTCGGTGACGGCGGCGTCGGCGGCGAGCACCTCGAAGAGCGTCTGCCCGTCGCGGATCGCGGCCTTCGACGCGCGTTCGACCAGATGATGCGCGTCGAGCCGGCCGATGCTGTCGCCGAGCGCGAGCATCACCGCTTCGCCGAAAATCAGGCCGTGCGTGACGTCGAGATTCGCGGCGAGGCGCGCCACGTTCACGTTCAACCCGGCGGCGATCTGTTCGATATTGGCGAGCGCGCCGCCCGCGAGTCGCGCGAGGTCCGGCAGCGCGTCCCACTCGGCCTGCCAGCCGCCGAGCGCGCGCTCGTGCTCCTGGACCATGCCGGCGAACACCGTGGCGACCAGCCCCGGCGCGCGCGTGGCGGCGGTCAGCACGGCCGCGCAGCCGACCGGATTGCGCTTGTGCGGCATTGTCGAGGAACCGCCCTTGCCGGCTGCGGCAGGCTCGGCGAGTTCATCGATTTCGGTTTGCATCTGCAACGAGATGTCGCGCGCGATCTTGCCGAGCGTGCCGATCAGCATGCCGAATGCCGCCGCCGTTTCGGCGATACGGTCTCGCTGCGTGTGCCACGGCAACGTGGGCACGGCAAGGCCGAGCTCCTTCGCGAGCGACTGGGTGACTTGCGGCGCGGCATCGCGCAGACTCGCGAGCGTGCCCGCCGCGCCGCCGAATTGCAGCACCAGCACGCGAGCGCGCAATGCGTCGAGCCGCTCGCGATGGCGCAGCAGCGCATCGAGCCATTGTGCGAATTTCAGGCCGAGCGTGATGGGCAGCGCCTGCTGCAACCAGGTGCGGCCGATCATCGGCGTCGCGCGATGCGCCGCCGCGAGTGTCGCCACGGCGTCGCAGGTGGCTTGCAGGCCGTTGTCGAGCAGATCGAAGGTGTCGCGCAGTTGCAGCACCGTCGCCGTGTCGATGATGTCCTGGCTCGTCGCGCCCCAATGCACGTATTTCGATGCTTCGGCGTCGGCCGCCTTGACGCGCGCGGTGAGTTGTTTGACGAGCGGAATCGCGAGGTTGCCGCCGAGCGCGGCGTCGCGCGCGAGCGCGTCGGCATCGAGCTGGTCGGCCTGGCAGGCCGCTTCGATCGCGGGCACGGCGGATCGGGGAATCACCTGATGCGCAGCCGATGCGCGCGCGAGCGCCGCTTCCACGTCGAGCATCCGCTGCAGCGTCGCACGCGGCGCCCAGATGTCGTTCATCGGCTGTGTGCCGCAAAGAAGGCCGGTTAGACGGGCGCTGGAGTCGAGCATGATGACGTCGAGAGTCGAGGGAAACGGGAATGAAGGTTGGCGCGGCGTGCCGAACATGCCGCGACATGCTGCGTTGGACGCAAGCGTCGAGTCGAGGCTCAACGCGACACATACCGCTCAGCGCCGCATGAACCGTACACAACGTCGCGCGCACAGCGTTGCGGCGTATTGTGCGCCAAACGCGGCCGGCATGTCGTTCAAGTTGGCATGCCGGCGGGGATGAGGCTCTTGATTCATCCCCGTCTGGCGTCGTCCTGAGACGACGTCGTGGGCCGCGCCGCGTCGAGCCTGCGCGTTACCGCCCACTCGCCGTGGTGGCGCGCCGACAGCTTGCGGCGTACAACGCCCACGCGTTTCGCGTCAGGCCGCGCGAGCCGCTTGGGTGCCGTCGATCAGCGGCACGCCGGTCAGCTTGTGCAGCGCATCGAAATCGATGTCCGAGAAGATCTCGCGCACCACGAGGCCCTGCCCGGTGACGTCGATCATCGCGAGGTCGGTGTAGATGCGGTCGACGCAAGCCACACCCGTCACCGGATACGTACACTCGGCGGCGATCTTGCTTTCGCCCTGCTTGGTCAGGTGCTCCATCATCACGTAGACCTGCTTCGCGCCGATCGCCAGATCCATCGCGCCGCCGACCGCCGGAATCGCGTCGGGCGCGCCGGTGTGCCAGTTCGCCAGATCGCCCTTGGCCGACACCTGGAACGCGCCGAGCACGCAGAAGTCCAGATGGCCGCCGCGCATCATCGCGAACGAATCCGCGTGATGGAAGTAAGCACCGCCCGTGAGCAGCGTGACGTGCTGCTTGCCGGCGTTGATCAGTTCGTCGTCTTCCTCGCCTTTGGCCGGCGCGGGGCCCATGCCGAGCAGGCCGTTTTCGCTGTGCAGGAAGATCTCCTTGTCGGCGCCGAGGTGGTTGGCCACCAGCGTCGGCACGCCGATGCCGAGGTTCACGTAAGCGCCTTCGGGGATGTCCTGCGCAACGCGCTTGGCCATTTCATCGCGGGTCAGTTTTTTCATGTCGGGTCTCCGGTTCAGGCGGCAGCGTCGTGAGGATTGGGCATCGGCGCGTGTGCCGCTTGCGGCACTTCAATCACGCGTTGCACGAAAATGCCCGGCGTCACGATGTTTTCCGGGTCGAGCGCGCCGAGCGGCACCACTTGCGACACCTGCACGATCGCGGTTTTGGCCGCGCTTGCCATGATGGGGCCGAAGTTGCGCGCCGTCTTGCGATAAACCAGGTTGCCCCAGCGATCGCCCTTATACGCCTTGATCAGCGCGAAGTCCGCATGCAGCGGCGACTCCAGCACGTAATGCCGGCCGTCGATCAGACGGGTTTCCTTGCCTTCGGCGAGCTTGGTGCCGTAAGCGGTGGGCGTGAAGAAACCGCCGATACCCGCGCCCGCCGCACGGATGCGTTCCGCGAGGTTGCCTTGCGGCACCAGTTCGAGTTCGATCTCTCCCGCGCGATACAGCGCGTCGAATACGTACGAGTCGGTCTGGCGCGGGAACGAGCAGATGATCTTGCGCACGCGCTTCGCCTTGAGCAGCGCCGCGAGGCCGATGTCGCCGTTGCCCGCATTGTTGTTGACGATGGTGAGGTCGCGCGCGCCCTGCTCGATGAGCGCGTCGATCAGCTCCGACGGCATGCCGGCCGTGCCGAAGCCGCCGATCATGACGGTCGCGCCGTCGTGGACATCGGCGACGGCCGATTGAAGTGACTCGAAAATCTTGTTGATCATGTCGAATTTCCTTTTGGGGCGCTGCGTGCCGCCGAGCTGGCCGCCGTGGAATGGCAGGGCTTGCGGGACGGTCTCCGGGCCAATGCTGGCGGCGGCTCGCCGATAGGGATGCGGGCTGGCGCCTTCGGTTGGTTCACTGCCGATTTGTTCGTTGTATGAACATGGATTCGTTTAGCGAACGCTCAGGCGATTATGGTTGCCCTTCGGGCGGGTTGTCAAGGCAGGGAAATCCCCTTAATCATAGGTTCTTGTCCGCGATATGGGCGGGTTCGCTGTATTCGGCGAACGTGTTCCCTGAGCGAGACGCGTGCCGCCGCTCGCCCCTCGGCGCGGAGGTAAAAGTAAAATCGCACTATCCGCAAAGTCGATTTTTCAACTACCCTTTATGCCAGCGGCAGATAGCCACCCGCCAGCCCCCTCCGCACCGCCAGCCAAATAAAAGCATGTCCGAGACACATCTGGATCTGAACCTGATCCCTTATCTGGTCGCAATGGAAGACGCCCGCAACGTGAGCCGCGCCGCCGAGCAGCTCGGCGTCAGCCAGCCGCGCGTGAGCACCGCGCTGGGCCGCCTGCGCGAATACTTCGACGACCCGCTGTTCGTGCGCACGTCCAAAGGCATGGAGCCCACGCCGCGCGCGCTCGCGATCCTGCCTGCCGCGCGCGACGCGCTGCTGCGCATCGAGAAGGGCATGCTCGACGTGCAGGAGTTCGACCCCGCCACCAGCACCCATACCTTTTCGATCGCGCTGTCCGACGTCGGCGAAATCGTCTTCCTGCCGCGGCTTCTGCAACTCTTCGCCGAACGCGCGCCGTCCGCGAATCTGCGCTCGGTGACGCTGTCGCCTTCGCAGGTGGAGCGCGGGCTCGAATCGGGCGACGTCGATCTCGCGGTCGGCTATTTCCCGGACCTGGCGGGCAATAATTTCTTTCAGCAGCGGCTCTTCACCCACCGGTTCATCTGCCTGATGCGCTCGGGTCATCCGCTTTCGAAAGCGCCGCTCACGCTTGCCCAATACGTGGCGTCGGGCCATGCGGTCGTGCGCGCCGAGGGCCGCAGCCAGGAAGTCCTCGAACAGTACCTGGAGAAGAAGCGCATCAAGCGCCGCGCGGTGCTGGAAACGCCGCACTTCATGAGCCTGCCGTTCATCCTCGCGCGCAGCGATCTGATCGCGACTGTGCCGCACGCGATCGGCTTCGCGTATGTGACCGAGCATGCGTCGATCACGCTGGTCGAGCCGCCGCTGCCGTTGCCGCGCTTCGATCTGCGCCAGCACTGGCATCGCAAGTTTCATAACGATCCGCGCTTGAGCTGGCTGCGCGGCGTGGTCGCCGAGCTCTTCAACGACGCGATGGACGAGTGGCCGAAGTAAAGCGCGCCCGCAGCAGCCCTGCTTCGGGCTGCTTCGCGCCAACGGCGGCCGCCGCCGGCGCGCCCCGACAGCTAAAGGGGACATCGGCACGATTGAACGCAAAACATGGAACAATGGCCGCACTCATTGACCCCGCGCGCCCGTGAGCGTCGACGCGCGATCCCGGAGGAACAACGCATGACCAGCAGCAAGGCAAACCAAACCAAATCCGCAGTGGAACGCCCGAGCCGCGACGAAGCCGAAGCCGCGGTGCGCGTGCTGTTGCGCTGGGCCGGCGACGATCCGCAACGCGAAGGCCTGCTCGACACCCCGGCGCGCGTGGTGCGCTCCTACGAGGAGTTCTACGCGGGCTACCAGGTCGACCCGCGCGAGATCCTTGCCCGCACTTTTTCCGAAGTGGACGGCTACGACGAAATGATCGTGCTGAAGGACATCCGCTTCGAAAGCTATTGCGAACACCACATGGTGCCGATCATCGGGCGCGCGCACGTCGCGTATCTGCCGCAGCATCGGGTGGTCGGCATCTCGAAGCTGGCGCGTCTCGTCGACGCGTTCGCGAAACGGCTGCAGATCCAGGAAAAGATGACAGTGCAGATCGCCGATACGTTGAACGAAGTACTGCAACCGGCCGGCGTCGGCGTGATCCTCGAAGCCGCGCATCAGTGCATGTCGACGCGCGGCGTGCACAAGGCCGGCGTCACGATGGTCACCTCGCGCATGCTCGGCACGTTTCGCTCGGACCCGTCGACGCGGCGCGAATTTCTGTCGATCGTCGGCAATCCGGGCGCGGTGGCAATCGCCAATACCTGAGCGCGGCGGCGTAGCCGCAACGGCCGAACGCGCGGCCGCTCACGCCGTGCCGCGCGGCATGCGCCTGCGGCCGAACGTGGCGAGCAGCACCGCGCCCAGCACGCACGCGACGCCCACGAGTTGCGCCACACGCACCGGCTCGCGCAGCACGAGCGCGGCAAACGCCACAGCGCTCACCGGCACGAGCGCGGTCGTCAGTCCGGCTTCCGCGCCGCTGATGCGCGCGGCGCCCGCATACCAGAGCAAGAAGCCCAGCACGGTCGGCACGAGCGCGTAATACAGCACGCCGCGCAACGCGGGCGCATCGACGGGCACACGCCACGGCGTTTCGAAGCAGGCCGGCACCAGCGCCACCGCGAGGCCGATCCCGCACATCAGCGCCGACAGCGGCAGCGGCGCGACCGGCGTGCGCAGCTTGCGATTGAGCAGGATAAACAGCGCCTCGCAGACCACCGCCGCGAACACCAGCGCGTTGCCTGTCAGTGAGCCGCCCGTGTGCGGCGCGGCGACCTCGCCGCCAGGCACGGTACACACCAGCACACCCGCGCTCGCGAGCACGATCGCGCCGAGCAGCGCGGGCGCGGGCCGCTCGCCGAGCGCGAGCATCGCGACGCCCGCCGATACGGCGGGCAAGGTGCCGGCGATCACACCGGCATCGGCGGCCGACGCGAGCCTCATCCCGCTGATGAGCAACACCGTATAGCCGACGCTGCCCGCGCCGGCCTGCGCGATCACGAGCAAGGTATCGCGCCGGTCGAGGCGCGGCCAGCGCACGCCGCGCCAGCGCATGATCAGCACGAACAGCGGAAATGCAATCGCGAAGCGCAGCGCGGTTGCGCTGAACGGCGGCAGTCCAGCCGCGATCGCCTTGCTGACCGCCACCGTGCTGCCGACGCCGAGCATCGCCAGCGCGCAAAACAGGTATCCCGCGTAGCGCGAGTTCATAGTGTTGTCCTGTCGGTTGAGAAGGTCGAGACGAGTCCAGATTAGGTGGCCTTGCGCCCACGGTCTTGAACGAAATTGCAGCGCCGCCCTGGGCTAACGGGCCGGCATGCGCCCGCAGCATCGCGTTCGAACGATGGCGGCAAGCTCGCTCTCCCCGCGCGCCGGCCTGCACAGAGCCTGGCTGGGCGGAATTGCCGGGCCGCCGCCAACGGCATCCCGCCGCGCGATCCATCGGGTATCCTCATCAGGGGACGCTTCGGGAACGTACTTTGCATCTACGCTACGCAGTCCTCGCAGCACGCCGGCCAACCGCACTAACAGGAGCGCCTCAATTGGTAGCATTTCCGTCTTCGGCGGTTTCAACCTGGGGCGGCGCAGTCGTATTCCTCAATGTCCTGCTGACGCGCCTCGGCGTGCCGATTCCGGCGGTTCCCGTGCTGCTGTTCGCGGGTTCGGCAATCGCTGCCGGTACCCTGTCCTTCTGGCCGATTCTCGGCGCGGCGGTGCTGGGCGCAGTGCTCGGCGACGGTGCCTGGTTCACCGCCGGCCGGCTCTATGGCCGCAAGCTGCTCGCCCTGCTTGGGCGTCTGTCGCCTGCGGTCGATTTCAGAGTCGAGACCGCGCGCTCGCTGTTCGAGCGCTTCGGCGTCCCGCTCGTGTCGATCTCGAAGTTCGTCCCCGGGCTCGGCTTCATCACGCCGCCGCTGATGGGCACGACCGCCGTCGACATTCGCATTTACGCGGTCTGGGATCTGGCCAGCGCGCTCGCCTGGGCGACTTTCTGGCTGCTCGGCGGCGCCGCCGCGCAGCGGGAACTGCACATGCTGCACGACTTCGTCGAATCACGCGGCGGGACGATCGCCGACATCCTCGTGGGCGCGGCGCTGATTTTTCTGCTCTACCGTCTGTATCAGCGACGCCGCGAACGGCGCCGGCTCGCAGACGCCGCATCGGCACACCACGCCGCCGGAGGGTGGCGTCGCATCGCGCCGTCGCGCGTGCTCGACGCGCGCCCGGACACCCCCGCGTTCGAGCCGCGCCGCATCCCCGGCGCGCTGGCGCTCGACCCCCACTCCCCCGAGCAGATCGACGGCGCGCTGCGCGCGCATGACATGGTGATTTACTGCATCTGCCCGGATAGCGCGACCGCCGTCGAGGTCACGCAGCACATGCGCAGCAATGGCTATACGCGGATCCGCGCGCTGCGTGGCGGGCTCGATGCGTGGGAGCGGCGCGGCTTTCCCGTCGAGCCGCTCACGCCGGCTGACGAACCGGGTATCGGCAAACGAGCGCCGCCGCGCGGGGACGCACGTGGTGCGATCACGCTGCGCGGGTTTGCGCCGCGCAGCACTGCGGGGACGTGAAGGTCATGCAACGGTAGGCGCGGCCTCCAGCCTCCCGCCTCCCGCCACGAATGCCAGGCCAGGCCAGGCCAGGCCAACCTCACGCCGACGAGTCCTGCGCCATCGAAGGCGCCATCCCCTGTGCCGAACTGACGCGGTTGCGCCCGCCCGCTTTGGCCGCGTAAAGCTGCCGGTCGGCGGCGGCCAGCAGATCGAGCGCGCTCTCGCCCGCCGTCGGCACGCAGGTCGCGCAGCCGACGCTCACGGTCACCGTCACCCCTTCGCCGTGGCTTTGCACCACATGCAGGCCCTGCACCTTGCGGCGGATTTTCTCGGCGACACTCAGCGCGCCCTCGGCCGACGTCTGCGGCAACACCACCGCGAACTCCTCGCCGCCGTAGCGCGCCACCACGTCGACCGAACGCCGCACCGCCGCCGAGATGCACTCGGCCACCGTGGTCAACGCTTCGTCGCCACTTGCGTGACCGTACGCGTCATTGAAGTGCTTGAAGTGATCGATGTCGATGAACAGCACCGACAACGGCTGCCCGCTGCGCCGCGCGCGCCGCCACTCTTCGTCGAGCCGGTTGTCGAGCACGCGGCGATTGCCGAGGCCGGTCAGCGGATCGGTCGCCGCGAGGCGCATCAGCGCGGCCTGCGCACGCAGCTTGTCGCGCAACGCGAACGCCAGCAGCCACGAGACCATCACGAAGACCGCGCCGAATGCCAGCGTCAGCGCGCCGGCGATACGGCTCCGATGCCACCACAGTTCGAGCATTTCATCGACGGCGGGTGCCACCGCCGCGATCAGCGGCGTACCCGGCACGCGAGCGTAGGTGTACATGCGGCGCACACCGTCCATCGCCGACACCGCCTCGTACGTGCCGGCATCGTGCGCGGACATCCGTTCGAACGTCGGCCACTTCGCTATGCTCGAGCCGATATCACGCGCGGAAAACGGCTTGCGCGCGAGCAAGGTGCCGTCGTCCATCACGACGAACACCGAGCCCTGTTTGCCGGTATCGATGCGGTCCAGCAGATGCTGGAAATACTCGATGCGAATAGCCAGCAGCGCGACGCCGGCGAATGCGCCGTCGGCGCCGTCGATTCGCCGCGTGAGACCGATCGACAGTTTCCCGTCGCGCAGCCGCGAATGGAACGGGTGCGAGAAATACAGGCCGACGCTCGGGTTGCGCTGATGCGCCTGGAAATAGTCGCGATCGGCGAGGCGGACGGTGGCATTGACCTCGTCGTTCTGTGACGCGAGTATCTCGCCGTTGCGGCCGACCAGATAGGCGCCGCCGAGATAGGCCGCGGTGGTCGCGCGGTCGAACAGCACCTCGCGGCGCACCTCCGGGGGAAGCGCTAGCGCGGCCTCGTCGCGAGCGCCGTCCACCATCGACTGCAGCGACAAATCGTAGATTTCGACATTGCGTTCGAGGTCGCTGGAAATGATCGAAACGAGGTTCTGCGACGTTTGCCGCGCATGGTCGAGCGCATCGGCGCGGCCCATGCCGAGCGTGAGCAGCGTCAAGCCCGCCATCGCCACCGCGACCAGCGTGCCGGTCATCCCGACGACCAGCGGATGGTTGCCCACATACCGCATCACGCCGGCTCCGGCCGCGCGCAGTCTCTTGCGCAGCCGACCACGCAGCGAAAGCGTTTGACGTGCCACGTACGCAGCGCCTCCTTGACAAGTGATCCGCACGGCCTGGCGGGTGCGGGTGCACTGCCCATATCGTTTATTCAAGTTGCAAGGCACGTGCCGACGTCGCCCCGCTCTTCAGTCCTTCATCGTTTGCGCAGCAAGGCCGCCGCCGCGCGCATGTGGCGTTTGCGCTCCTGTCCGAGCCAATCCAGCACCGCTTCAGTATCGCCGGACCCGCCGAGCGACGCGGCATACTCTCGCAGCAGCCCCTCGCTTGCGACGACATCGTTCAGCGCACCGAAGCGTTTCTGAATCCGCTTCACACGCCTGGCGGTGCTTTTACAGCTGCCCTTCAGAACCGGTTCGAAAAAATCGAGCAGATAGCGCAGCTTCTTGCCCGCCTTCCTCACGTCGTGGTACGCGGTGTAATCGGAGCGCCTCGCACGGTTCGCGCGTTTCATGCGCTTCTTCAACGAGCGCTTCGCCGCGTCCACGCGCCGAGTGACGAATTTGCGCAACGGCATGCGCTCGTGCGCGGTGTTCAATTCTCTGGACGCACCGGCCAGCGCTTCGCGCAGCAGATGTTTGACGTCGGCGTTCGACAGCGTTTCGCGGCTGACCGCCAATGCGCTGCCGCGCGCTTCCTGGAGGCTGGGCATGAGGCCGTGTGCGCCACTGTCCTCCTGCGCCAGCAATTCGATCAGGATGTCCCAGTCGCGCGTCTTGCCGGCCGCCGTCGCGAGATATTTGAACAGCGCCCGCTGGTGGATGTTCTCGTCCTTCCCGAGCAAAGGCGCGAAGGCCCACCACAACGAGCGCAAGCGCCGCAGCGAGACGCGCAGTTTGTGCAGCGCTTCGGGCGACGCGTCTTCGCGCACCGCGCTCGCGAATTCGAGCGCATCAGCGACGAGCGGGGCCGCATACGAGGCGAAGGCCGCTTGCGCCGAGGGTGCCGTGCTGGCTGGATTGCCGGGCGGATCGCCGGTGGCGGATCGTTTGTCCATCTTCCCGCTGTCTCGCTTCATCGATGCTCCTTGAATCGGCTTTACTGGGGACGCCACTGTCAGCGTAGCAAAAATAGTTCCCTGGCGGCATCCGGAATTTTCTCTGCAAAGCCTGCGGCGGGAAAGCCGCGTGACGCGTTGCCGCTCGCCGCAGCGGCCTTTTTCGCAATCGATGGCGTGCCGGGACCTGAGCCACTATGCTGAATATGCGGGTCCGTCATCCCTGCCTTACAGTGAGCGGACGCGTTTCCCCGTCAGGAGGATGTATGCGAGTACTTATCGTCGGTGCAACGGGTCTGCTCGGCGGCGAAGTCGTGAAGCTGCTTTCGCCCGAGCACGACATCGTCACCGCCAGCCGCAAGGGTTCCGATCTGCATGTGGATCTGTCGGACAAGGCAACGATCGAGTCGATGTACCGCCAGGCCGGCACGCTCGACGCCGTGATCTGCACGGCGGGCTCGGCGAAATTCGCGCCGTTCGCGTCGCTCTCCGACGACGACTTCTCGTTTAGTCTTGCCAACAAACTGATGGGGCAGATCAACCTGGTGCGTTGCGGCGCGGCCCACGTGTCGCAAGGGGGCTGCTTCACGCTGACGAGCGGGGTGCTCGCGCAACAACCGATGGAAGGCAGCGCGGCGGTAAGCGTCGTCAATGCGGGTGTGGAAGCCTTCGTGCGTGCCGCGGCGCTCGAATTGCGCGGCAAGGCTCGCGTCAATGCGGTGAGCCCGGGCTGGGTCGCCGAAACGCTGGAGTCGATGGGCCGCGATCCGTCGCAAGGCGTGCCGGCCGCGATGGTCGCGCAAGCGTACAAACGCACGCTGGGGGGCAGTGAGAGCGGGGAAGTGATCGCGGCTTCGTAGCCGCGTTGTGCGCTCGCTTGATAACCGCTCCTGGCCGCTGCTTCGCAAAAGCTGACATCCGGTAGCGCTTTTCGGCTATCCAACCACTGCTATCCGCCATCCGGCAAGCGTTCAACCGATACAGTGCGCCGCCAGAACCCGCGCCATTCCCCGCGCTGACGTCTCGCGCCGCGCGCTCACGCCCCTGTCATCATTGCGACACACCGCCCCCGCAGCATCGGAAGTTCCGCGACAAACTTCAGGGCTTATGCCATGCCGGAACTTTCGTATCCGCAGCCAGCCGCTGCAAGCGGTAAAGGGCGCAATCTCAGCCTGTTCATCTTCCTCGCCGTCATCGCGGTCGGCGCGGTCTACTGCGCCATCCATTTACTGGACGATTTGCAGCCGGTCCGCGAAAGCTCGTTTCTTCCCTACCTGCTGCTCGGCGTCGCGCTGCTGATCGCGCTCGGCTTCGAATTCGTCAACGGCTTCCATGACACCGCCAACGCGGTCGCCACCGTCATCTACACGCACTCGCTGACGCCGAATCTCGCGGTCGTGTGGTCCGGCGCGTGGAATTTCCTCGGCGTGCTGACGTCGAGCGGCGCGGTGGCCTTCGGCATCCTGCAGTTGCTGCCGGTCGAACTGATTCTGCAGGTGGGCAGCAGCGCCGGTTTCGCGATGGTGTTCGCGCTGCTGATCGCCGCGATCATCTGGAATCTCGGCACCTGGTACTTCGGACTGCCGTCATCGAGCTCGCATACGCTGATCGGCTCGATCATCGGCGTAGGGTTGATGAACCAGCTGATGCACGGCACCGACGGGACGAGCGGGGTCGACTGGACTCAGGCGCTCGGCGTCGGCAAGTCCTTGCTGTTTTCGCCGCTGGTGGGCTTTCTTGCGGCCGGTTTGCTGCTGCTGATCCTGAAAGCCGTGGTGCGCGTGCCCGCGCTCTATGCCGAACCGAAAGGCAAGGAGCCGCCGCCGTTCTGGATTCGCTGCCTGCTGATTCTGACCTGTACGGGCGTGTCGTTCGCGCACGGCTCGAACGACGGCCAGAAAGGCATGGGCCTCATCATGCTGATCCTGATCGGCACGGTGCCGACCGCTTATGCGCTGAACAAGGCGGTCACGCCCGCCGAAACGCAAACCTTCGTCGCGGTCGCGCAGCAAACCGCGGCGACCCTCGCCCACTACACGCAGGGCGCCGCGCCTTCCACGAATCCGCGCGCCGATGTCGAAGCGTTCGTGCGCACGCGCCAGCTGACGCCCGCCACGCTGCCGGCGTTGCAGCAATTGACCGAACAGATCGGCTCCCAGGTCGGCGCGTCGGGTTCGATGGCCGCCGTGCCGCAAGGCAGCGTCGATAACGTGCGCAACAACATGTATGTCGCGTCCGAAGCGATCCGTCTGATGCTGAAAGCGCAACAGCCGGCCTTCGCGCCGGAGCACGCCAAAATCATCGGCAACTTCAAGACACAAACCGATCACGCGACCAAGTTCATCCCGACGTGGGTCAAGGTCGCGGTGGCCATCGCGCTGGGGCTGGGCACGATGGTCGGCTGGAAACGCATCGTCGTCACGGTCGGCGAAAAGATCGGCAAGCAGCATCTGACGTATGGACAGGGCGCCTCGGCCGAACTGGTCGCGATGGTTACGATCGGCGCCGCCGACATGTACGGCCTGCCGGTCTCCACGACGCACGTGCTGTCCTCAGGCGTGGCGGGCACGATGGCCGCTAACGGCTCAGGCCTGCAATGGGCCACCGTGCGCAGCCTGATCCTCGCGTGGGTGCTGACGCTGCCGGTGTCGATCGCCCTGGCGGCGGGCTTGTACTGGGTGTTCCGGGCGGTGTTCTAGATTCGCCGAGCCGGGTGGCCAGTCTCGCGGCTGGCCGCCCGGAACGAAAAAAGCGCGGCCCAGCCGCGCTTTTTTCATTGAACCGGAGAGGGTCCGCTCAATACACCTCGGGCACGATCATCGATTCGGGCACGGGCTGACGGCTGTACTCGTCGTGATAAACGCGCGCCGGCAATTCGATGCCCGGATGCTCGATCTCGTGATACGGCACCTGGCTCAACAGATGTTGAATACAGTTCAGCCGCGCACGCTTCTTGTCGACGGCCTGCACGACCCACCACGGCGCCTCGGGAATATGCGAGCGCTGCAGCATCACCTCTTTCGCCTGCGTATAGGCTTCCCAGCGGCGCCGGCTCTCCAGATCCATCGGGCTCAGCTTCCACTGCTTCAGCGGATCGTGAATGCGGTTCTGAAAGCGGATTTCCTGCTCTTCGTCGGTAATCGAAAACCAGTACTTGAGAATCTGCACGCCGCTGCGCGCCAGCATCTTTTCGAATTCCGGCACCGAGCGGAAAAACTCTTCGTACTCTTCGTCGCTGCAAAAATTCATCACGCGTTCGACGCCCGCGCGGTTGTACCAGCTACGGTCGAACAGCACCATTTCGCCGCCCGCCGGCAGATGCGACACGTAGCGCTGGAAGTACCACTGCGTGCGCTCGCGATTGTTCGGCGCGGGCAGCGCCGCCACGCGGCACACACGCGGATTGAGCCGCTGCGTGATGCGCTTGATCGCGCCGCCCTTGCCCGCCGCGTCGCGTCCTTCGAAAATGACCACGAGCCGATGACCGGTTTGCACGATCCAGTCCTGCAGTTTGACCAGTTCGCCCTGCAGGCGGAACAGCTCGCGGAAGTACATCTTGCGCGCTTCGCGATGCTCGGGCGTGAAACCGTCCGCCCCGTCGATGATGCGGTCGTCGACCTCCATCTCGAGTTCCTCGTCGTACGCATCGATGAGATCTTCCTCGAAACGGCGTTGCCGCTCTGCCAGCCATTCGGCTTCAGGTCTCGGGTCCTGCTCTTTCATTGCGGCTCTCCTGGCAACAGAAATGGTTAGGCGCGCGGCGGCACTCGCGACGCGGACGCGTTCGATTATCGAAGCGCCAGGTGTCAGCCGTGTTACCGCTGCGGCCATCCGGACGGCTGCGCGGCGGCGGGCGCGTGCGCTGCACGCGTGCGATCGGCACGCGTCATGGATAGTGACGATGATAGCGAGTTTCGCGCGCGCCCCCGACGCTAACGCAGGGGCCGCGCGAAGCTGAGCTCGTGGCCGTCCGGATCGGTGAGATGGAAATAGCGCTCGCCCCACGGCGCGTCGGATGGTTCGAGCGACGGCCTCAGGCCTGCGGCCAGTGCCTTGCGGTAAAGCGCATCGACGTCGGAGACGTAGAAGATCACGCGTCCCCACCAGTTGACCGGCGCGCGCGTATCGACGATCAGGTTCAGGTACGCGCCGCCGAACGCGAAAGATGTAAACGCCTCCTGCGGACCGCCGTATTTCATCGGGAAACCGAGCGCTTCATAGAACGCTACGGCACGCGGCATATCGCCGGTGGCGAGCGTGATCGCGCTGAGCGATTCGATGCGCGGTTCTGTCGGCGCGTCGGACGAGGATGAGGGTGTGGATGCGGGCATACGTGTCTCCTTCTCGGCGTAGTCGGAACGCGGGCGGCGGCTGATGACGCGGCGCCGGTGGGCGGTGGCGCCGGCAGCATCGACGGCAGCCGCCACGTTGATCACGTCGGCTCGCCACGCGCGTCGTCCGCCGCATCGCTCACCTCACCCACGCACGCACCCACGCACGAGGGAAGTGTCTCACAGCGGGCCGACCACCCCGCCCCCGCGCGCGCCCTTGAAAACCCCAATCGCGCCCTGCATGTGCGATTCCGTTTATCCGGAGCATCGCCATGGGAAGCCGTCCACGCTTCATCGATGACCTGTCGCGCGCCGCATCCGACGCCCCCGGGCCCCACTCGCTCAACCCCTTATCCGACGACGCCCTGCTCGACGCCTATTCCCGCACCGTGATCGGTGCCCTGGAACGCGTCCAGCAGGCGGTCGCCTTCATCTCCGTCGAACGCCGGCTGCCCGGCGAGCCGTCCGGGCGCGGCCGAGGCGCGCGCGGCGGCACCGGCTCGGGTTTTCTGTTCACGCCCGACGGCTATCTGCTCACCAACAGCCACGTCGTCCACGGCGCCACGCATATCCAGGTGACGCTCGCCGACGGTGCGAAGTTCGACGCCGATCTGGTCGGCGACGACCCCGGCAGCGATCTGGCCGTGCTGCGGATCGGCTCGCCGGAGCCGCTGCCGCACGTCGAACTCGGTGAATCGTCGAAGCTGCGCGTCGGGCAGATAGCGATCGCCGTCGGCAATCCGCTCGGCCTCGCGCAAACGGTGACGACCGGTGTGGTGTCGGCGCTCGGCCGCTCGCTGCGCTCGAACTCCGGCCGCATGATCTACGACGTGATCCAGACCGACGCCGCGCTCAATCCCGGTAACTCAGGCGGTCCGCTAATCAATTCGGCGGGCCAGGTGATCGGCGTGAATACCGCGATCATCCCCGGCGCGCAGGCGATCTGCTTCGCGACTGCTATCGATACGGCCAAGTGGGTGATCATGCAGATCTTCGCGCACGGCCGCGTGCGGCGCGCGTATGTCGGGGTGGCGGGCACCACGACGCCGCTGTCGCGGCGCGTGCAGCGGTATTTCGGCTTGAGTTCGGAGAGCGGCGTGCACGTGATGGAGATCGTCAAAGGCAGCCCGGCCGCGCTCGGCGGTCTGCGCACCGACGATACGATCGTCGCGATCGATGGGCTGAGCGTGCAGGATGTGGATGGCCTGCAACGCACGCTCGACGCTTCGCGTATCGACAAGCCGGTCGGCGTGACCGTGCTGCGCGGTGCGCAGCGGCTCGAACTGACGTTGACGCCGGTCGAGCAGGTGAGTTGAGGAAAGCGGCCGCCGCCAACACCCGGCGGCCCCAAACCCCAACGCTTACTGAATCACCCGCGTCACCCCACGGCCACGCGGATCAGCAGCCGCTTGCGGCGTATCGCCGTTGACCTTGATCGCCTGGATGTCGCCGCTGAAATCCTGCCCCTTCAGCGTGTAGCCCTTCGCTTCGATCTGCTGCGCGAGTTCACCGTCGATCGGCTTGTACGGCTCCCAGAAGATCGTGTTCGGCGGCAACAGCTGATGATGAAAGCGCATCGCGCCGACGGCTTCCGGCAACGGCATGTCGTAGTCGTACACGTTGTTGATCACCTGGAAGATCGACGTGAAGATGCGCGAGCCGCCCGGCGTGCCGATCACGAGCGCGACCTTGCCGTCCTTCGTCAGAATCGTCGGGCTCATTGACGAGAGCGGGCGCTTTTTCGGTTCGATCGAATTCGCGTCGCTGCCCACCACACCGAACATGTTCGCGACGCCCGGCTTCGCGGAGAAGTCGTCCATCTCGTCGTTCAGCACGATGCCAGTGCGGTCCGCCACCACGCCCGAGCCGAAATAGCCGTTGATGGTGTACGTGTTCGAGACCGCGTTGCCCCACTTGTCGATCACCGAAAAGTGCGTGGTCTCCGCTTTCTCCGGCATGTTGGTGCCGAGACCCGGCTGCACGCTCTTCGTGTCCGACGGTGCGTTCGGATTGACTTCGGCGGCGCGCCGGGCGATGTACGCGTCGCTCGTCAATTGCGCGACCGGCACCTTGTAGAAGTCGGGGTCGCCGAGATACTGCGCGCGGTCGGCGAACACGCGCTTCTCGATCTCGGCGATCAAGTGCACGTATTGCGGCGAATTGAGCGGCACGTCCTTGAAGTCGGGCGCGAGGTCGGCCTTCATCTTCAACAGTTGCACGAGGCCGATGCCGCCCGAACTCGGCGGCGGCGCGGTGTACACGCGATAGCCGTTCCAGTCGGCCTGGATCGGTTCACGCCACACGGCTTTGTACTGCTGCAGATCGGCCTTCGTGATGAGCCCATGACCGCGCATCGACGCGGCTATCAGATCGGCCGTCTTGCCCGAGTAGAAATCCTTCGCGCCCTGATCCGAAATGCGCTGCAGCACCGCGGCGAGATCCGGCTGCTTGAAGTTGACGCCCTGTTTCAGATTGGCGAAGTACGTGTCGAAGTTGGTCTTGCCCGCGAAGTCTTTCGCGGCCGCGTCACGACGCTCCTGCAATTGCTCGCTGACTTCGAAGCCGTCGCGCGCGTAGTGAATCGCCGGCGCGAGCACCTGCTTCCACTTGAGCTTGCCGAAGCGGCGCTGCGCCTGCCACATGCCATCGACGGTGCCCGGCACGCCCACCGCGCGATAGCCGAACAGGCTCATGCCCTTGATGACCTCACCCTTATCGTCGAGGTACATGTTCTTCGTCGCGGCGAGCGGCGCGCGCTCGCGATAGTCGAGGAAGTACGGTTTGCCGTCGACATAGAGCGTCATGAAACCGCCGCCGCCGATGTTGCCCGCTTCCGGATACGTCACGGCAAGCGTGAAGGCGATCGCGACGGCTGCGTCGACGGCATTGCCGCCTTGCTTGAAGATCTGCTCGGCGGCGTCGGCGCTGTACTTGTCGGCCACCGCGATCGCGGAGGCGGTGAGAATAGCGGGCTGCGCTTTCTCGGGCGCCTTCGCAATGGCCGGCGTGGCCTCGAGGAAACCAGCCGATACGGTAACGAGTGCGACCAGCGCGAATCCGCTGGCTGAAGCTTTGGCGTTGCGGAACAACCTCATTGAATACCCCCAGGACGACTGTTTCATCTGACGACGATTCAAGCTGCCTTGGGCTTATAACATGCGAAGTGACGCTTTGCGAAGTCGCAACAATTCGTAGGGCGCATGTTGCGGTACACAAAAAAGGGATACCGCGAGCGCATCGCAAGGGGTGACGGCGGCGTGACTCCGGGAGAGACGAAGTAGCGGACGCATCGATCATCGGCGGCAACGCTGAGGCGTCGATGCGACCGGAAACACAACGCCATCGCCCATGACCACCCCACCCGTTCACCCTTCACGCACGCCCGCGACTACCTCGTGCGATTTCATCGCCGGCGTCTCGCGGCAAACGCGCGGTGACCGGAATCGACATGACCGAGAACAGGCCGACGACGAGAAACGCCGGCCAGAAGTCCGAGAACACGATGCTCGAATGGCCCTGCACGTTGTGCGAAATCTGCAGCACGATACCCGCGATCGTCACACCGAGTCCCAATGAAATCTGCTGGATCACGCTCGCCACACTCGTCGCGCGGCCGACGTCGCTGCTCGGAATATCCGCATACGCCAACGTGTTCAGCGACGTGAACTGCAACGACGGAAAGAAGCCGCCGAACAGCACGACACACCAGATCAGCCAGTGCGGCGTGCCGGGAAAGAACAACCCGTACACGGCGATGGCTGCGCCCGCGCAAGCCGCGTTGAACATCAGCACGGTGCGAAAGCCGAAACGTCCGAGAATGCGCGACGCCGCCGCCTTCATGAAAATCGATCCGAACGCGGATGCGCAGGTGATCGACCCCGCTCTGAACGCGGTCATGCCCAGACCTTCCTGCAACGCGAGCGGCAATAGAAACGGCACCGCCCCGAGCCCGATGCGAAACAGCGAACCGCCCAGCACGCTTGCATGAAAACTCGGAATGCGCAGCAGCCGCAGATCGAGCACCGGCAATTCGACACGGCTCGCGTATAGCGCGTACAGCAACAGCAGCACCACACCGGCCACGCACATGCCGATCGACGCGCTCGTCGGCACCAGTTCGCCGCCCACCAGCGAGAGCCCCAGCATGAACAGCGACGCGCCGCTCGCGGACAGCAGGAAGCCGGTCCAGTCGAGCCGGCCCGGATGCGCTTCGCGCACGTTGGCGATGTGCCTGTTCGCGAGCCAGATGCCCAGCAGACCGATTGGAATATTGATGACGAAGATCAGACGCCAGTGCAAATACGTCGTGATGAAGCCGCCGAGCGGCGGTCCGACCACCGGCCCGAGCAAGGCCGGCACCGTCAGATAGTTGACCGCGCGAATGAACTCGGACTTCGGCACCGAACGAAAAATGATGATGCGGCCCACCGGCACCATCATCGCGCCGCCGATACCCTGCACGAAGCGCGCGACCACGAAGGTGCCGAGCGACGTGGAGGCCGCGCACATCAGCGAGCCGGCCATGAAAACGCCGATCGCCGTGCGAAACACCGTGCGCGAACCGAAGCGGTCGGCCACCCAGCCGCAGATCGGGATGAACACGCCGAGGCCGATCACATAGGCCGTGACCGCGAGCTTGAGGGTGATGGGATCCTGGCCGAGATCGCGCGCCAGAACCGGCAGCGACGTCACGATGACCGTGCCGTCCACGTTTTCCATGAACATCGCGCACGCAACGATCAGCGGAACGATGAAGGCGCCTAAAGCGAGAGGCATTGGCATGACGACGGGCTGCTAGGCCGTCGAGGTAAAGCGTCGATTATGGCATTGCAGCGGCGACATGGGGTGGTGCGCGAGGGCTTTCGTGCAGTTACGCAGCGCACGTGCGCAACTGCGTCGTGCGTCCTGCGGCGGGTGGGCACAACGCAACGAAGGTGAAGCGGCGTACAGCCGGTTCACCTTCGCGATACAGCGGGATGCAGCGGGCTACCGGCGCAAGCCGCTTAGCGCGACGCGCTGACGAGCGGTTGCAGTTGCGGCAGGATCTCAGTGCCCGCGCGGGCAACATCGTTCGGGAAGTCGATTTCGATCCACGGCGCGCCGGTCACGTCGGCGGTATCGAACACCTGGCTGCGCTCCAGCAACAGGTCGCGCACGGCTTCCTCGTGCGGCATGTTGGCCCGGCCGCTGTCGATATAGCCCGCGACGATCTCGGCGAAACGTTGCGCGGCTTCCTGGCGGAAGCGGAAGAAGCCGACCGACTCGCCGATCGTGTCGTACTCGAGATTGACCGCGAGCTGCTTGCGCAATTCGACCGGCACGCCGTCTTTCAGACACAGCTTGACGGGCTCGTCGCCGGCTTCGAAATCACGGTCGATCAGCAGGCGGTTGACCGTCTCGCCCGCTACCAGCGCACTCAGAATGCGTTCGTCGTAGAGCACGTCGGCGTCCATCAGCAGCACGTCGCCACCGCGCGTGAGCGCGTCGGCCACCGTATGCACCGTCAGCACGCTGCCCAGATCGAAGCGCGGGTTCAGCACGGTTTCCACCTTGTGCGGCCAGTTGATGCGCTCCAGTTCCGCCTGCACCGATTCCGGCTGAAAGCCGAGCGCCAGCACGACGTCGGTCACGCCGGCGGTTTCGAGCATCTGCAGATGCCGTTCGAGCAGGCTCATGCCGTCGAACTGCAACAGACACTTCGGGAACTGAGCTTGCGGCGGTTGCTGAAGACGCAGGCCGAGGCCCGCCGCGAGGATGATGGCACGCATGCGCGGTCCTTTGAAAAAATACGGAGATTAATCGGCAACCGGCACGCGCGCCGTGGCGCGCCGCCGTTGCCAGCTTCTTTCGCTGAAGTGCAAAACCACCAGCCCCGGCAAGCCGAGCAGGATTTCGCGCGCACGCTTGGCGAGCGACAACGCCAGCGCCGCATCCGGCGGCAATCCGACCAGCGGCGCGAGCAGGAGATAGCCGCCCTCCTGCACGCCGAGCGAGCCCGGAATCATGAACGCCGCGCCGCGAATCGCCTGCCCGATGCTCTCGAGCAACAGCGCGTCGATCCAGTCGACCGGATGGCCGAGAAAGCGCAGCGCGAGCCACACTTCGACCGTGCCGACGATCCAGCCCACGAGACTCAACGCGAAACTCGCCGCCACCTTGCAACGCTCGCGGTACAACGCCTGCACGGCGGCGTCGACGGCTTCCGCGCGCGTCATCAGCGAGGACCAGTCGCGCTTGCCGAAGACCTTCGAGACCACGCCGAGCAGCCGGCCGAACAGGCCGCGCCGCTGCGCATAGTAAAAGCCGACGATCATCGCGCCGAGCACGCCGGTGGCGATCAGCGTCGCGGTTTGCAGGTCGTGCAGCGCGCCGTTCGCGGCATACGCGCCGAACAGCAGCAGCCCGCCCAGTGCGAAGACGATTTGCGCGAGCGCCTGCGCGGTCGTGCTGACGGTGATCGCTGCGGCGGCATCGCGCATGCGCATGCCGCGTTGCGAGAGTTGCCGCACCATGACGACCGGGCCGCCGATCTGTCCGGCCGGCAACAGGCTATTCACCGATTCGCCGATCCAGCGCGCGAACAGCGCGTCGCCCAACGACAGATTGCGATGCGCGCCATCGCGGCGGCGCTCGAACAACACGGAGATCGCGGCGGCGTCGAGCACCAGCGGCACGACGTGGAACGCCGCGACGAGCGCGAGCCCCCAGCCGGCCGCGAGCAGCGTCGAGGCCACTGAGCCGAAGCCCTGCCAGGCGAGCAGGCCGACGAACAGCGCCGTGCCGATCGACAGCAGAAGCAGGGCCGCGCGGCTCATGCGCGGTCCTTGCCGCGCGCGGCGAGTTGACGGAACACCTGGCGGAAACCGAAGTACGCGATGGCGTCCTTCATGTTCGAGATGAAGCGGCGCCACGGCCGCATGTTCGGGTCCGTGACGTATTCGAACGTAAGCGACACGCGCATCTCGTTCGCGCCGGCCGGCGTGACGCGGTGGCGCAGCTTGTCGCCGTCGAAAAACACGAGGCCGCCCGGCGGAATCTGCACCGAGCCCGGCTGATCCGGCACGTCCGGATTGCGCGTGTGCAATTCGTAGTCGAGCCGGCAGGACGAGTCGTCGATCACGCCGAGCAGCAGCGTGTAGCGGCGGCCGTCATAGTACGAAGTATCGTAGTGCCAGCCGATGTGGTCGCCCGGCCGCGTGTAGTAGTACAGCGCGTACGCATGCGGGTCGTCGAGCGGCGAGACCTGCAGCTTGTCGCCGCTCAGTTGTTCGAGCCAGCCGATCAGCTCCTTCGAGCGATACAACTCGGCGATGAACGGCGCGAGGCGGTCGATCGTGTGCCGGCTGACGCTGCCGCCCTGCTTGTGACCCGGCAGGTAGTTGCGGTTCACCTCGTCGAGCAGCGCACGCGCGCTGTGGATGAGCTGCGCCGTGACTTCGGGCGCGAGAAAGTCTTCCAGATAGAGGAACGCGTCCTGAGCGGCGAAGTCTTTGCGCAGACGCGGGGTGTCGAACGTGCGCGTGCGGTTCGCGACCGCGCGGTCGGCATTCGGCGCGCCCGGCGCCGCAGCGCAAGCAGCGTCGGCGGAGACCGCTGCGATCACGTCGTCTTCGGCGTGCGTACTCATTCGCTAGCCCACATTTGACTGGTTTCGGAAGCCCCCGCGGTGCGGCGCGCAACGCGCCAGTAGTCGATCACGACCCACGCGGCGAAGAGCGGCGCGCCGATCGAGGCAACCACCACGAAGGGCATCACGACGTTCGTCAGGGTGACGATCGGCAGCAGGTACAGCACGTCTTCCGTTTCGAATCCGCCGGCCGATGCCTGCCTGGTGCCCGCCTTGCCCGCCATTTCCTCGATGCGCATGCGCAGGAAAAAGATCAGCGCGACCGCCACGCCGGCCACGGCACCGAGCACACCCGGCGCGACCTTCAACCCACCGATCTGCGAGGCGCCCACGCCGACGCCCATGCCGACAAACAGCATGACGGTGACGAGCGCGTCGCACGCGAGGTCGTAAAAATGACCGATCCGGCTCGACTTGCCGCCGATGCGCGCGAGTTCGCCGTCCGTGTGATCGACGAAATTCGACAACACGATCAGCAGCGCGCCCGCATTCGCCCACGCGAATTCGCCATGAGCGAGGCACAGCGCGCCTGCCACGCCGATCAGCAGACGCAGCGTGGTAAGGTGATTCGGCGTAACCCAGGTGTTCACCAGCGGAGTCACGAGCCGGCGGGCGAGCCGGGCGTCCCACGTGCGAGGCGGCGGGACGTTATTTGGAGTTTGGGGTTGCGAAGTCATAACCCGGAAATATATACGGGATCATAAAATATTGCTTTCATCCCGTACGTTTCTTTGAGACGCGTTCGTTACCGGCGTGTGTCCAACGCAAAGCAAGATTTGCCGAATCGCGATACAGTGCGAATCCAGTTGCGCCTGTCACGCGGAATCCCTTCGATACGCAACGTCTTTCGGTCTAAACCCCGCGCCGCCCCGCGTTGCAAAACCACGACATCGAACCCGGCGCGACTCACCGCTTATGAAACGTTTTATTTCTTCTGCACTCCTGCTTCTGGCGGCCGCGCTGCCGATGCGCGGTTTCGCGGCGTCGCTCGACACCGCGCTCACCTGCAATCAGAGCGGCCATCAGTTCATCGCCGACCTCGCGCAGCAGGAACTCATCGACCCGAAACCAACGCGCGTTGAACCGAATTCGATCAACGCATTCTCGCCGGCGTCCGGCGCCGATCTGAGCGCGTTCGGTTTTCATGTGTTCGCGGTGGTCGGCTTCGAAAAGGACGATCCGCTGTTTCGCGTCGGCGATGGCGAGCCGCTCGCACGCTCGGCCTACGGCGTCGTGGTGTTCGGCAGCGAAGCCAAAGTGCGCAACGCGCTGGCCGGAACCGGCAGCACGGCGATCGTGCATCACGTGGCGCCGCTCATCACGGCGATTTTCTGCAAGCGGAGTTGAGGTTCGAGCGCGGCAACCGCGGCCGAACCGCGCGCCCCTAGCCCGGACGACGAAACTCGTTTTCGACCCACGCCGCCGCGCTCGCCTTGCTGAGCTTGAAGTTGGGCGCGACCTGCACCTGCGCGAGCTGTTCGCCGAACGCATCGAGCGCGGTCAGCAGCGCGTACGGCTCGAGTTCATCGGGGACGATGTCCAGCGTGATGTCGAGTTCGTCATTCCCGTCGGCGCTCGCGACCCGCACTTCTTTATGCAATTGCGCGCGCAGTTGCTGCTCATGACGGCGCAGCACTTCCGACGCGGTCTTCACTAGCGTGTTGAACGCCGAGGTGTCGAGCGGCTTCGGATCTTTCTTGTTGCGGCCCATCGTCCACGGTCCGACGAGCGCGGGTTCCGCTTCGCCGTCCTTGATCATTTCGACGGCCCAGCCTTCGTCGTCTTCATTCTTGATGACGCGCGCGGTCCAGCCGTCGTCGCGCCACAGACGCGCTTCGTGGACGCTTTCGTCCAGCCCGGGCGAGCCTTCCGTCGTGAGATCGGCAGCGGTGTCGGACGATGGAAGGGGTGTATCGGTCATTACAGGTTCACTCAGGTTCGCGGGGCAAAAACACATCTCAAGCACGCGATTCTACCTGCCCTGCGCGCGCTGGCCGCGCCCCTCTGACGAACGGACAAGTCGTGGCGAACCCATTGTCCAGCGAAATACATTACTTCCTTATTCGCCGGACCTTATAAAGCCATTATAAAAAGCTTATAAAAAAAGACGCGACCCGAAAGCCGCGCGTAGAAATGAAAAAAGACACCCTTGGTCAGAGGGATACGGAATTGTAGAGCCGCAATCGATCAAGATAGACCATGCAATCCGGAAGAGTTCATTGCAGAAAAAGGAATAAATCATCATTCATTCGGCAATACGTTGTAATACCCGCCAGGACCGGCTGAGCGGACGCGTCGCGAGCCAGCAACACCACTGCGATTGACCTGCCCATTTCAATTTCCTAAACAGGCAGTTTTTCTTTTATTTTTCCCGCACTTATGCAAATCCAGATCGGCCATTACGGATTTGAGAATTCATTGTTGTGTCTTATGAGATTAAAGATCTGAATGGCAGGAATACACTTCGCTGCGAATCGTCAGGCAGCCGGCGCCATCGGCTGTAAGTACTCGAATGCGATTCTCCACGCACTGTCCCGGAGTTATCTGAACATGAAAAAAACCCTCATCGCAGCCGGCCTCATGGGCGCGTTCGCGGTCACCGCGCACGCACAGAGCAGCGTCACGTTGTACGGCTCGCTGGACGCCGGCCTCGTGTATTCGAACAACCAGGGCGGCCACAGCAATTGGCAACAAGGCAGCAGCTCGATGTCGAACACGTATTTCGGTCTGCGCGGCAGCGAAGACCTCGGCGGCGGTCTGCACGCGATCTTCACCTTGGAAAGCGGCTTCAATCTGAACAACGGCCAGAACTCGGAAAGCGGCACGCTGTTCAACCGCAAGGCTTTCGTTGGGCTGCAGAGCGATCAGTACGGCACGCTGACACTCGGCCGTCAATATGATTCGATGGTCGACTACCTGTCGCCGCTGTCCGCTACGGGCGCGGGCTACGGCAACAACCTCGCCGCTCACCCGTTCGACAACGACAATCTGGACGCGTCCTTCTCGGTCAAGAACGCGGTGAAATACACGAGCGCGAATTACGCGGGGCTGACGTTCGGCGGCCTGTATGGCTTCAGCAATGCGGCTGGCCAGTTCGCGAACAACCGTGCATGGAGCGCCGGCGCTTCGTACGACAACGGCCCGTTGAACTTCGCGGCCTCGTACCTGCAACTGAACAATTCGGGCAGCTCGAACCTGGGCGGCGCCGTATCGCAAGGCAACGGCACTGCGGCGATCGCCGCGAACCTGCAGCGCTCGTTCGGCGCGGGCCTCAACTATACGTACGGCCCGGCCACCGTCGGCTTCGTGTACACGCACACGCAACTGGACGGCATCAGCGGCGTGAATGTGGGCGGCGTCACGCTGCCGGGCGTAGCGGGCACCAACCTGCGTCTCGACAACTACGAGTTGAACGGCCGTTATGCACTGACGCCGGCGCTGAGCCTCGCGGCGGCGTACACGTTCACCGACGGTAGAATGACGGGCTCGAACGGCACCGGCGATCCGAAGTGGCACACGGTGTCGCTGCAAAGCGACTACGCGCTGAGCAAGCGTACCGACGTGTATGTGGAAGGCGTGTACCAGCATGCGTCGGGCGAGCTCGGCAACTTCGGCGCGAACGTCGCGGCAATCAATACGCTGGCGCCGTCGTCGACGGGCAATCAGGTCGCCGCGGCCGTCGGTCTGCGTCACCGCTTCTAAGTTCTCCACGCAGTACCCGCGGCGCGAATCTATCCTTTCCCGCTGCATTTCGACCCGCGCGTGACACGATCACATCGCGGGTTTTTTTATCGCACTAACGATTCGACATCGTGGCGATCAACGGGTCTCGCCACCGCGCGAAATGACGACGCCGGCGCGCGGTGGGTATACTGGCCCACGCCGCCCCGGCCACCGCGATGTCGCTGCGGTAGCCCGGCGGCTTCGTCGCGAAGCATCACGTTGTGCTGAAAATGCATGGCGCTTCGCCCGCGCCTCAAGTCCCCACGAACGACCGGGGACGCCGACGATCGGACCATGAAAAGACTTCTCCTATTAGCACCCGCTGTTGCCGTCATTGCTGCTCTCGCCGCTTGCGGTACGTCCAGGGGCCCTGCCCGCGACGCATCCGTGCCGCTGCTGTACGTGTCGTCGCAACGCGCCCCCGCCTCTATCGCCCAATGCCTCAAGGACCGTTTGCCGCGCGTACGCACGTCGCAAGTCGGCTCGGCGACTGAGCTCGCCGTCGGCTCGGATTCGAACAACTCGTATTTCGTCACGCTGACGCCGCTCAACGCGGGTTCGGTCATCAAGGTGATGCGCCCCGCGAACGCGCCGGACGATCCGCCGGAAGAAGAGATGCGCTTCGACATCGCACGCTGCGCCACCTGACATTCCGCTCACGCATTCGGGTTGTGAAGGCCACGCCGCCACGCGAATTTTTTATCTCGCGCGGCGGCTATTTTTTTGTCGGCTCATCTGCGAACATAGCCGCCCTTCGTCTTTGACGCGGCGCGGCGCGCCGCGAGTTTCATGGCCTCCAGCAACGCACATCACGCGACCGGTTTTGCAGCCGGTGTCATCGCGGCGGCAATCGTCGCGCACATCGGCGAGGGTGATCCGTATCATCTCGGCGTGCTGTCGAGCTTCCTCGCCGGGCTCGCCGGCAGCACCGCGCCGGACTGGCTGGAGGTGGCGTGGTGGTCGCGCGCGCGGCGTCTGTGGATCACGCATCGCACGTTGACGCATTGGGGTGTGGGGTGGCTCGCGCTGCTCGCGATTTCCTATCATTGGCTCGGACATTCGATCTATGCCGCGCCCGCATTCGGCTTCGCGTGCGGCGGCCTCATGCATCTGCTGGCCGACTGGCCGAATCCGCTAGGCGTGCCGTGGCTTGCCGGACGGCATTCGCTGAATCTGTGGAAGAGCGGGCACTGCGACCTGATCGTGGTAGCGGCTTCGTGGGCCGCGGCCTGGTTTATCGGCGAGCATGTCTGGTGGCATGGCGCGCATGAGCTGTCACTGCTGCGCTATCTGCGCACGGGCTAAGCGTCACCGCATCGCAGCCGCATAGTTCGCGGGCGTCACGCCCAGCAGGCGCACGAAGGCCCGCGTCATGTGGCTCTGATCGGCAAATCCGGCCGCTGCCGCCGCATCGGCGAGCGTCGCGCCCCGCGCGATCGAGCGCCTCGCGAGCGCGATGCGCCGCTGCATCTGGTAAGCGTGCGGCGGCAAGCCCATCTCGTGCGCGAAGCCACGCAACAACTGGAAACGGCTCAGGCCGGTGTCGGCGGCAAGGTCGGCCAGGGTGAGCGTGGCAGCAGGATCATCGTCGATGCGCGCTTTCGCTCGCGCAATCGGCCCGTGCGCATGAACGGCGGGCGTATGCGCCGGCCGGGTCGCGTGGGTGTGGACCAGATACCCGAGGAGTTCGAGCAACGCCTCTTCCGTCAGCAGATTGTCGGGCGCCGACTGCGCCTGCACCGACACCGCAAAT
The DNA here is from genome assembly GCF_046030495.1 of Paraburkholderia strydomiana. Lineage (GTDB taxonomy): Bacteria > Pseudomonadota > Gammaproteobacteria > Burkholderiales > Burkholderiaceae > Paraburkholderia > Paraburkholderia strydomiana_A. Next base: position 126,344 of record NZ_JAQQCJ010000005.1, on the reverse strand, counting down.
AACCGCTCGAACAAATGCCTGAGCAGCGGATCGTGAACCACCGGCTGCGTGAGTTCGATCTCACGCGCCGCTGCGCCCGTCAACTCGGTCGCGGCGGACGTCAGCATCGACGGTTCGAAATACAACATGCGCCACGCGCGGCCACGCTCGTCGAGGGGGCTGCCGTCGTGGACCTCGCCTGGATTGACCGTGATCGCGTCGTTCGCGCGCGCTTCGACGACGCCGCGCCCGCTCGCCGACCGATGTCCGCCACGCACGATCACGCCGACGCCGAAGCGGTCGTGCGAATGGCGCGGAAACGAATGCGCCGTATCGGCCAGCGTCGCTTCGACGCCGGCAATCGCGCAGCGAGGCATGTGAACGCGGCCGCGCGGCATGAGTCGTGCCTCAGTTGTTGTGGCTGGAGCCGCACGAGCCGGAGGGGCCATCCCCCGCGCGCATCATCGCCGGCTCTCGTCGGTGCGCTCGCCTTCACGCACTTTGCCTTGCGACACGCTGCTGCCCGGCGGCACGCTGTGCGTGAGCCACACGTTGCCACCGATCACCGAGCCGCGTCCGATCGTCACCCGCCCGAGGATGGTCGCGCCGGCGTAGATCACGACGTCGTCCTCGACGATCGGATGGCGCGCATTGCCCTTGATCAGCGCGCCGTCGCCATCGGCGGCGAAGCTCTTCGCGCCGAGCGTGACCGCCTGATACACCCGCACACGCTCGCCGATGATCGCGGTCTCGCCGATCACCACGCCCGTGCCGTGGTCGATGAAGAAGCTCGGCCCGATCGTGGCGCCCGGGTGAATGTCGATACCGGTCGCCGAGTGCGCGATCTCGTTGATGAAACGCGCCAGCAACGGCACGCCGAGCCGATGCAGCGCATGCGCGAGCCGGTGGTGAGTCATCGCCCACACGCCCGGATAGCACAGCAGAATTTCGGTGATGTGCTGCGCGGCCGGGTCGCCGGTGAAGGCTGCCTGAATGTCGCTGACCAGCAGCGCGCGAATCCCCGGTAACTGCGTGCCGAATTCGCGCGCGACACCGAACGCTTGCTCCTGCAGCTCCGCATCGGAGGTTGCGGCGTACTCTGGCAGAAATCGCAGCGCGCGGCGAATCTGTTCGGCGAGCAAACGCAAGGTGCTCTCGAGCGTGTGGCCGACGTAGTAATCGACGGTTTCATCGGTCAGATCGGGCGCGCCGTAGTGCGTGGGGAACAGCGACGCGCGCAGGCCGGCGACGATGTTGACCACCGCGTCGCGCGAAGGCAGCTCGCGAATGCCGAGCGGATGCCGCGTGCGATGCAATTGTTCACGCGAGGCGCGCAGGTCCGCGACGATCTGTTCGAGACCCCAGTTGTGGGAAGGCACGTTAGGCATAGAAGAACGACGCCATGCGGCGAGCACGGTTCGAGGTGATGGATTATGCCGAGAGATTACCGCGTTTTGCCGCGGCCCGCGCAGCGTGGCGCGCTGGCTGGCATGCGGCTCGCGTGCGCTCATGCCGCGCGGTGCCGTGCCATGCATGCGCTTCTTCAGATGGTCACGCTGCTCGCGTCGATCCAGCGCACCGCCCAGTCGCGCGCATGGGCGATGGCGGCGCCTTCGTCGGGGAAGCGCAGCTCGTTAGGGAAGAATCGGTTGGCGACCAGCTCGCCGTCGCTCGACCGCGAGATCACCACATACGGTTGCCAAGTGCCATCGCCGGCGCGCGCAGGCGCGCAATTCAACAAGTAGCCGCGATGTGTGAATGCAGCATCGAAGTGCATGAGTCACCCGCCCTGACGCCCCGTAAAAATGTTTTGAATAGCGCGGCCTTTCGTTCGTTGTTTCCGACCATGAAGAGTTAGTCGGGGCCCTTTCGTCAATTTAACCGCGCTTCGCTCGTCGGAGTAAGATCATACTCTGTAGAAAATACGCGTCCATTAAAAAAAACGAAAAGAATCGCCGACGCAATCGCCAGGTGAAATGTCCTCACATGCATCGCCTTGCAAGCGTGGCGTATGCGCATTGCAAGTCACGTGCACACAGGCGTCGTGCCGGGCGGTATGGGTTTTGCTGACCTTCAACCATGTCCTCTTCAAGGAGAACGCATGATGAACAGCGATATCGACAAGCCAGCAGACGTCGCGAAGCAAGCGGCCGCAAGCGGCCCGAGCTCGGCGGAATTGCACAACGACCGTACGCACGACAGCACGGTCGACACCGACGGCAAAAACCTCGAAGCCGCGCGCATCGCGGGTTACCGCCCGATTTCGCCCGACGAGATCACCACCAGTAACGCATCGCTGGACAATAGCGTGCCCGAGGCGCTCGACGGCATGGCCGGCTTCGACAGCCGGGTTGGCGGCAACCACCTGCTGCTCGCGCTCGAACCCGGCTACACCGTGATCGACAAAGGCATGATCGAACCACAAGGCGCCTACTCGGCCGATCATCAATTCGACGATCCACGTCCCGTGGGCAGCCGCCAGGATCGCGGCCGCATCCATTACGCGCTGAATCATTTTCGGCCCACACGCGTGATCGAATTGCATCGGGTGAAATAAACGCGGGCAGGGAGTCCCCTGGCGTTTGAATCCACGCGCTTATTCCTATTAATCATTGAATATCATCGCGCGCACCGTTTGAAATAATGGTGCGCGCCTTGCTTTACGTCGATTCGAAACTCAGGGTTGCGGGACCTGGGCGCCAGCGCAGCTTTTTCTCCACGCCGATCCCCGCCACAATCGAGCCACATCAACCACGCTCAACAGGGCAGCAGATGAAAAAAATCGTTGTGATCGGTGCGACCGGCACGCTGGGCCAGGCCGTCAGTGCGGCGTTGCAGGCGCGTCACCAGGTGATCGAAGTGGGCGCGACGCGCGGGCAGTATCGCGCCGACATCACGGACCCGGCGAGCGTCGAGCGGCTCTTTCGCGAGATCGGCAAGGTGGACGGCGTGGTCACCGCGACCGGCAAGGTGCACTTCGGGCCGCTGCCGGATATGAGCATCGAACAGTTCTGGGTCGGTCTGCGCGACAAGCTGATGGGCCAGATCAACGTGGTGCTGGCCGCACAGCAATACGTGAACGACGGCGGCTCGTTCACGCTGACGAGCGGCATCATCGCCGACGAACCGATTCGCCTCGGCGCCAGCGCGACCACGGTCAACATGGCGCTCGAAGGATTCGTGCGCGGCGCGGCGATCGAATTGCCGCGCGGCATCCGCATCAACGTGGTGAGCCCGACCGTGCTGACCGAAGCCATGGACGCTTACGCGCCCTACTTCCGCGGCTTCGAGCCGGTGACGGCACAACGCGCCGCGCTCGCCTACGTGCGCAGCGTGGAAGGCGCGCAGACGGGGCGGGTGTATCGCGTGGGGTATTGAACGTCGGGGGAATCACGCGATGCGGTCTCGCCGCATTGCGCGCCCCTCTCGAAGTGTTGCCGCTCTGTGGCGGCTGCACTGCTCTGCCGACGGCCCTCGATAAAGCCGTTGCATTGCGAACCGCCTGCCAGATCCTCAGTGAATCTCCGGCTCGCCCGGCTTGTCCGCTTGCGGCGCGGCAAGCGCGCCGCCGCGTTGCAGGAAGTCGAAGTCGCAGCCCTGATTCGCCTGCATTACATGCACCTGATACATCGCGCCATAGCCGCGCGTGAAACGCGGCGCGGGTCTGACCCACGCGGCCTGGCGGCGCGCCAGTTCCTCGTCCGACACCAGCAGGTTGAGTCTGCGCCCGGGCACGTCCAGCTCGATCGTGTCGCCGTTTTGCACCAGCGCGAACGGCCCACCGACGAACGACTCCGGCGCGACGTGCAACACGCACGCGCCGTAACTCGTGCCGCTCATCCGCGCATCCGAGATGCGCACCATGTCGCGTACGCCCTTTTGCAGCAGCTTGCGCGGGATCGGCAGTTGCCCCCACTCGGGCATGCCCGGCGCGCCCACCGGCCCCGCATGCTGAAGCACGATCACACAGGTCTCGTCGATGTCGAGCGCTTCGTCGTCGATGCGTGCGGCCAGGTCGTTATAGTCCTGGAACACCACCGCGCGGCCGGTATGCACGAGCAGATGCGGCTCGGCCGCGCCGGGTTTGATCACCGCGCCGTCGGGCGCGATATTGCCGCGCAGCACCGCGAGTCCGCTGTTAGGCAGGAGCGGCTTGTCGCGGCGGCGAATCACTTCGTCGTTGAAAATCCGCGCACCTGCGAGGTTCTCGCCGAGCGTGCGGCCGTTCACGGTTCTCTGCGAACCGTCGATCAGCTCGCCCAGCTCCGCGAGCAGCGCCCGCAGACCGCCCGCGTAGAAAAAGTCCTCCATCAGATACGCGCCGGTCGGCCGGATGTTGGCCAATACCGGCGTGCGGCGCGAGATGTCGTCGTAGCGATCGAGCGTCAGCGCGATGCCCGCGCGGCGCGCGAGCGCGATCATGTGGACGATCGCATTGGTCGAACCGGACAGCGCGAGACAGGTGGTCACGGCGTTATCGACCGAGCCGGCTGTGATGAGGTCGGAAGGCTTGAGATCCTCCCACACCATGTCTACGATGCGCATGCCGGTCTGCACCGCCATCTGCGCATGACGCGAATCCGCTGCGGGAATCGACGCGAAACCGGGCAGCGTGAAGCCGAGCGCCTCGGCCGCGCTCGTCATCGTCGAGGCGGTGCCCATCGTCATGCAATGCCCCGGCGAGCGCGCAATGCCGCCTTCGATGCCCTGCCAGTCGTCCTGCGTGATCGTCCCGGCGCGCAGTTCGGCCCAGTACTTCCAGACGTCCGAGCCGGAGCCGAGCGTCACGCCATGCCAGTTGCCGCGCAGCATCGGGCCGGCGGGCAGGAAGATCGCGGGCAGGTCCATCGAGATCGCGCCCATCAGCAAAGCGGGCGTGGTCTTGTCGCAGCCGCCCATCAGCACGACGCCGTCGGCGGGATAGGAGCGCAACGTCTCCTCGGCTTCCATCGCGAGGAAGTTGCGGTACAGCATCGTGGTGGGCTTCTGGAACGGCTCGGACAGCGTCTGCACCGGCAGCTCGATCGGAAAGCCGCCGGCCTGCCAGATGCCGCGCTTCACTTCCTCGACGCGCTGCTTGAAATGCGTGTGGCACGCGTTGATCTCGCTCCACGTGTTGAGAATCGCGATGACCGGCTTGCCCGCGTATTCCTCCCGGTTGTAGCCCATCTGCGCGGTGCGCGAGCGGTGACCGAACGAACGCATATCGTTCGCGCCGTACCAGCGGTGGCTGCGCAGCTCCTCGGGGGTCTTTCTCTTCGTCAACGTCGGCTCCACGAATAGCGTCGGGAGTGCTTCAGCGCTTCTGCTCCTTCACGCGCGACACGATTTGCGTCGGACTGACAAATTGCAGCGCGATCAGCACCCAGATCAGCGTGATCGCCATGTAGATCATCGCCATCGCATCGATCGATTGCGGAGCGCGCACGCCGGTTGAAAATACAGCGTAGTACAACGCGACCACCAGCGTCTGCGTAGCGGGCCCCGCGGTGAAGAAAGTCAGTTCGAACATGCCGATGGTGCGCACCAGCACCAGCAACCCCGCTGCGAGCATGCCGGGCACCAGCAGCGGCAGCAGTACGTAGCGGAAGTAGCGGAACGTGTTGGCGCCGAAAATGCGCGCCGCCGCTTCGAGATTGGGGTCGATCTGCTCGATGAACGGTGTCATCACCAGAATCACGAACGGCAGCGCCGGCACCAGGTTCGCGAGGATCACGCCGCTCAGCGTGCCGGCGAGACCGATCTTGTACATGACGGTCGCCATCGGAATGCCGTAGGTGACGGGCGGCACCATCAACGGCAGGAGAAAGATCAGCATCACGAGGCGCTTGCCGCGAAACTGCACGCGGGCGAGCGCGTATGCCGCCGGCACGCCTAGCAGCACCGACAGCAGCACGACCGCGCCGACCACCTCGACGGTCACCCACAGCACGCTCGCGAGCTGGAAATCGCTCCACGCCTGGGCATACCAGTGCAGCGTGAAGCCTTGTGGCAACAGGGTGCCGAACCAGCGCGTCGCCACCGAATTGACCGCGACGGTCGCGATCAGCAGCACCACGTTGAGCAGGAAAAACACCATCACGGCCCACACCAGCACCCGCCACACGCGGCCCGCCACGCCGGCGCGCTGCGTTGCGCGCTTGACGGGCTCGCGCGCGCCGTCGCCGTGGTCTTTCGAAGCGGAGCCGGACCACGCGGGCTGTGCCGCACGACGTTCGCTCGTCATCAGCCTTTGCCTCCGCTTGCCGGTCCGCTGTAGAAGAAGCGGCGCGCGCCCAGCAGCGCGGCGACCACCAGCAATTGCACGAAGCCCATCACCATCGCGATCGCGGAGGCGAGCGAATAGTCGTAGCTTTCGAACGCGGCTTCGGCGGCGGCGATCGACATCACGCGCGTCGGACCCGCGGGCGCGCCGAGCAGCACCGCCGACGGAAACACCGAGAACGCCTGCACGAACGACAGACACGCCGCCATTGTCAGCCCCGGCACCAGCAGCGGCAGATAGATGCGGCGAAACTGCTGCCACGGACTCGCGCCGAGCGTCGCCGCCGCGCTCGCGAGCGTCGGGTCGATGCCGGTCACGTACGACAGCGTCAACAGAAACGCGAACGGAAAGCCCGAGACGATCAGCGAGATCAGCACGCCCCAGAAGTTGTGCGTGAGGCGCACTTCGCGCGTGTACAGATGCAGGCCTTGCAGCGCTTGCGGGAACCAGCCGTTGGGGCCGAAGTAGGTCAACATGCCGTCGGCGATCAGCACGGTGCCGAGCGTGACGGGAATCACCAGCAGCGTCGTGACGATCTTCTGATAGCGCGAGTAGCGGCGCAGTGCAAACGCTACCGGCACCGACACGCCGACGTTGATCAGCGTCGCGGGCACCGCGAGCTTGAGGGTGACGAGAATCGTCGGCCACATCGACGTGTCGGTGAAGAACGTCAGATAGTTGGCCCATAAGCCGCCGCCGTTCATCGGCCGGAACGACAGCACGAGGCCGTACGCGAACGGATAGATGAACATCGCGACGATGAACAGCAACGCCGGCGTAACCAGCCATGCCTTGGCGTCGCGCGACGCGAGCGGCGGCGAAGCAGGCGGCGACAACGTCGGCGTGTTCATGCGGCCTCGGCGTCGTACACCAGCACACGCGACGGCGCCACGCGCAAACTGATGTGCTCGCCCGCCACGAATTCGCCGACGATGCGCGCCCACACGTCGCCGAATGCGGTCTTCACACGCAGCAGCGAATCGTGGCCGCCGTATTCGACCGCGTCGACCAGCGCGTCGAACGCGTTGTCCGCGCCGGGCGCGGCGCGCTCCATATCCTCGGGACGCAGCGCGACGCTCACGCGTTTGCTGTCGAAGCCCGCCATCGGCGTGCCGATCAGACGCACGCCGTTCGCGCTCACCGCGACGCCTTCGCCCTGCGTGCCTTCGAGCGTGAATTCGGCCACGTTGCGATAACCCATGAAACGCGCGACATGCAGATTGTGCGGCCGCGTGTAGACCTCTTTCGGCGTGGCGACCTGCTGCACCACGCCCTCCTTCATCACGACGATGCGGTCCGCCATCGACAGCGCTTCGTCCTGATCGTGCGTCACGTAGAGCGTCGCGCGGTCGAGCTGGCTATGAATGCGGCGAATTTCAGCGCGCATCTCGATGCGCAGTTTCGTGTCGAGATTCGACAGCGGTTCGTCCATCAGGATCAGGGGCGGCTCGATCACGATCGCGCGCGCAATCGCCACGCGCTGTTGCTGGCCGCCGGACAGTTGGCCGGGCAGCTTGTGCTCGTGCCCGACCAGTTGCACGAGCTGCAATGCCTCGCGCACGCGGCGCGTCGTTTCGCTTCTGCCGACGCCGCGCATCTTCAAACCGAAACCGACGTTGTCGAGCACGCTCATGTGCGGAAACAGCGCGTAGTTCTGAAACACCATGCCGAAGCCGCGCTTTTCCGGCGGCAGCACGTCGATGCGTTTGTCGTCGAGCCAGATGCCGCCGCCCGTCAACGGCTGCAAGCCGGCAATGCAATTGAGCGCCGTCGATTTACCGCAGCCGGATGGCCCGAGCAATGCGATAAATTCGCCACGTTGGATCGTCAGATCGAGTTCCTGAAGCGCCGCGATCGCGTGGCCTTGCGCATTCGTGAAACTGCGGCTCACCGAGTCGAGCCGCAACCGCTCAAAGTGATGCTTCATGGAGGTTTCCTGGTACACGTGACGTGTCGGTGAATGCTCCTCCCGACATGTCACGCGCGAATCGCGACGGCATGCATGGCTGGATGCGCGGACTACTTGGTCTTCTGTGCGCCGACCTCGGCATCCCACTTCCTGAAGGCCGCAACCATCGCGGACGCATTCAACGGCAACGCATGCGGACGGTCAGCCAGCAGCTTCGCGTATTCCGGGCGGCCGTACTTCTTCAGCACCTCCTGGCTGTGCGCGGGCGCCTGTTCGATGCTCACGCCCTTGATCGCCGGGCCGGGATAGAAATAGCCGTCGTCATAGGTCATGGCCTGCTGCGCCGGTTCGAGCATGAAGTTCATCATCTTGTAGATGACGTCGAGCTTTTCCTTCGGCACGCCCTTCGGAATCACCATGTAGTGCGCGTCGTTCACCCATGTCATGTTGTCGAACGCCTGCACGCGGAATTCAGCCGGCACGATGCCGAGCGCACGTGGGTTGATGTCCCAGCCCGTCACCGTGACGGTCATGTCGCGCGTGCCCTCGCCGAGTTCCTTCATCACCGCCGAGGTGCCGCCAGGATAGTAAGGAATGCAATCGTTCAGCTGCTTGAGAAAGGCCCACGTCTTGTCCCAGCCGTGAATCGGGTCCTGCGGGTCCTTGTCGCCGAGGACGTATGGCAAGCCCATCAGGAACGTACGGCCCGGACCGGAGTTCGCCGGCCGTGCGTAGATCAGCTTGTCCGGATGCGCCTTGCACCATTGGAGAAGCTGCTCGGGCGTCTTCGGCGGATCGCTGACTTTGGCGGGGTTGTATTCGAGCAGCGGACCGGCCGGCATATACGCGACCGTGAGGCCATAGCCTTGAGCGAGGTCCTGCATCTTGCGCGGACCCGGCGCGTATTTGTCGAGCACGCCGGGAAACTGCGCCGCGTTGTCGGGCAGCAGCTTGATCCACAGATTCTGTTCGATGCCGGCCGCGAGCGCGTCGGTGCCGGTCAGTACGAGATCGATATCGGAGCGGCCCGCGCCCTGCATCGCCTTGATCTTGCCGGGCAATTGCGGAGCGGGCGCGTTGGTGAACGTGAGATTGGCGACGAGGTTCGGATACTTCGCCTTGAAGGCCTCGAAACCCTTTTGCGTGAGTTGGAGATCGCCGGCCACGTCGACGATGTTGATCGTGACCGGATCGGCCGCGTGCGCGGCGGATGCGAATGCGGCGCTAGCCGCGAGACATACGGACACCAGCTTGAGCGACAACCCGTGCGAAACAGTCATTGCGTCTCCTCGCTTCTTGGTATGGAAGTCCGCCCGTCAGGTGCGCCGCGGGCGGTGTCTCTCTACCAACGCAACATAGCGAAGCGGAACAGCCGATGTCAAGCAAATACTCGCGAGGGCGCGCAGTGCGTGAAAACCGCCGTTTTTGCGGGGAATCCTTATCGATTAAAGCAGAGCGCGCCGCATCCAGGGGCAAACCCGAAGCCGGTGACGAGATCGGACGATTCGTTGTCAAGCAACCGGAGAATGCGTGGCGCGCTCGCCTGCGCCCACGCGCGTCTGCTCACACCGATTCGCACTCAGCCGCCTTGCACGCCCTGCGTATTCACATAGAGCGAATACAGGCCGTGGCTCGCCGCCATGAACAGCCGGTTGCGATGACGCCCGCCGAAGCACACGTTCGCGCAACGCTCCGGCAACGCAATGTGGCCGAGCGGCTCGCCTTGCGCGGTGAAGACACGCACGCCGTCGAGTTCGTCGGTGCCCATGCCCCAGCCGCACCACAGATTGCCGTGGACGTCGACGCGAAAGCCGTCCGGCGTGCCTGGACCCGCGTCGATCAGCACACGGTTGTTCGACAGTGCAGCGCCATCGACGCCGACATCGAACGCGCGAATCTTGCGCGGCTCGCCGCGCGATTCGACGATGTACAGCACCGCCTCGTCCGGCGAGAACGCGAGGCCGTTTGGGCCGAACACGCCGTCGGCGACCATCGACACCTCACCGGACTGGCCGTCGACGCGGTACACGCACGCCGGCAGTTCCGACGTCTGACGCTCGCCTTCGTAGAAGCCGTCGATGCCGAAGGTCGGATCGGTAAACCAGATCGAGCCGTCCGACTTCACGATCACGTCGTTCGGCGAATTGAAACGCTTGCCTTGATAACGGTCGGCGAGCACGGTGATCGAGCCGTCGTATTCGGTGCGCGTCACGCGGCGCGTGAGGTGCTCGCAACTGACGAGGCGTCCCTCGCGGTCGCGCGTGTGGCCGTTCGCATTGTTCGACGACTGCCGGAACGTGCTGACGGTGCCGCTCGGTTCGTCCCAGCGCAGGATGCGATCGTTGGGAATGTCGCTCCACAGCAGATAGCGGCCATCGCCGAACCAGACCGGGCCTTCCGACCAGCGCGCGCCCTGGTACAGACACTCGACTGAAGCGGAGGCAAGAATCAACGACTTGAAGCGCGGATCGAATACGCGGATGGAAGGATCGGGATAGCGTCGGCTGTTGTCGGTCATGCTGGTGAGTGGGGTTCGGAGATTGATGAAGGGGTTTGGGCAAACTCGCGCTCCAGCGCAAGCAGTGCTCGCGCGCCAGCGTCGATCTTCGCATGATGTTGGGGCGGCGTCGAACTTAGCAGTGGCAGGATCGGGCCCATGTCGGCGATTTGCGCGAACGTGACGGCATCGTGAAGCACGCGGATCAGCGAGATGTCGTCGCGCAGGGTTTCGAGCGGCAAGAGGGCGTCGTATAGCCGTTGCGCGGTCTCGTGAGTCCCGCCTCGACGCCCTCGGGCGTCGTGAAGCCGCCGAACGGCAGCACCATCGCGGTCCGATACCGGGTTTGCGCGAGGATGCGCGCCTGATCGAGCATTTTCCCGAAGTCTGGGCCGATGGCCGGGATCACTCGCGTGCGGGGGCTCGCGGCGTCGGCAAGTAGGTCCAGCAGGTCCCGATATTCGCTGACGGCGGTGTGATAGAGGTTCGCGTTGCCGCCATATAGCAAGGTGCGCACGCCGCCGGCTTCTATATGGCGCGGATGAGCGAGAGATTCGCAGCAGGATCGAGCGTATAGTCCGCGCGGCGCGCCAGCGGCGGCACCGCCATGACCGAGGCGGCGAATTCGGCGTCAAGCAGAGAGGCTACGTTCATGACGCCTCCTGCCTGGCGAGCGCAACGGGGCGCTCACGGTAGCATCGGCCTCGCCATGTTGTCAAACAACTTGAACCGACGACGCCCGACCGTACTTGCCGCTCGTGTCTCGACATCACTGCGAACTGTCACTTTTATATGACAATGGAGCCTGATGGATCGATGCCCCACCTTGCCCGATCGTGGACAGTCGCGCGTCATTGCGGACGAATGCGCGGTTGGATCCGGCAGTCGCGGCCTCGTGCTTAATTAAAATCAGCGGGGTAATAATATTGCCAATGAAAGGCTTCAAAATGGCGACGACGAGGGAATTACCTATTTCGGGAGCCAGCAACTCTCAATCGGGCTAAACAGACTTAGATGGCAGTTCGCTCGTTTTCTTCGCAGTGGCGCCCGTCATGCCGTTCGACAGCGTTCGGCGCTGCGCAAGTTTTTTTAGTGTTAGATTGTGACGATTAAAACCGCCGGGCGGATTACCGTTCCGCGACGAAACGCAACGGGATGTTTGCGAGCCTGAGAGAGTTAAGCAATTGTCGCTACATTTTATCGAGCAGATGGCACCGCTACTGGACGCCGCCGACGAAGCGGAATGGTTCCGTGCGATTGCGGGCCTTGCCGAGACATGGGGCTTCGACAGAATTTTGATCGCCATGCTGCCGCGCCCGACCATGCGTCTGGAAGATGCGTACATACGCAGCACCTACGCGCCGGCATGGCGACAGACGTATGACAAAGAGGGATTGGTTCACATCGACCCGACCGTCGAACATTGCATGGCGCGCGCCGCACCGCTGATCTGGTCGCCGGCAATCTTCTCGACGACGGCGCAGCAATCCTTGTACGAAGAAGCGCGCTCATACGGGCTGCGCGCCGGGGTGACGGTACCGATTCACGGACCGAACCAGGAAGCCGGCATGATGTGCTTCGTCAATGACAACAGTTCGAGCGAAGATTTCCAGCGCCACGTCAACGCAGCGCTGCCGAATCTGGCGTTATTGCGCGACCTGGTTATCGATACCAGCCAGCGCCATCTGGATACGCACGCTCAGACCGTCTTGCCCAAGCTCACGCCGCGCGAACGCGAGTGCCTGAAATGGACCGCACGCGGCAAATCCACCTGGGAAATCTCCCATATCCTGAACTGTTCGGAAGCCGTAGTGAACTTCCACATGAAAAACATCAGGACGAAATTCGGTGTGAATTCGCGGCGTGCGGCAGCCGTGATCGCGGCGCAACTCGGGCTTATTGACCCGGGTTGAGAAACGCGGCGGCGTCGCGGCTATACAGCACTCGCTCGGCACGGCCCAGATCGGCATCGGAAACGGTTTTCGTGAAGTACAAGCCCAACAGGATCGACACCGGCGCCGGGATTTCGGCACCGGATTCGAACCGGCTGCCGCGCGACTGGGTGACGCCGAACCGTGCCCAGAAGCGGCGCTGGCTTTCTTTTTTCTTCTTGCGGTACGCAATGATCAGCACACGATCCACCGCCGTGGAGGCCTCCGCCGGGCGCGTTTGGAGGCCAGTCTGCGGTTGCCAGTGATTTTCGAGAAGTTCCATTTTCGTGCCTTGTCGGTTGGATGCGGATACGTGTCTCGAATTCTGCGTTACCCGATAAGCATGCACACCTATCCAGGTAGGTAGGTGGCAGAACAATTCAATATGCATAAGTTTTCCTGGTATTGGTTTCTCAACTCGTTCAGGAGAACGGCATGCAAACAGCGATCCGGATTGGAATGCGGCAGGATTTCGACAACTCGGACATCAACGAGATGTATCGCCTGCGGGCACGGGTGTTTCACGGGCGGCTCGGCTGGGATGTCCCGACCATAGCGGGCATGGAGATCGACGGCTACGACGCCCTCGGGCCGTATTACATGCTGATTCAGAGCGAAGACCGGAAGTTGCGCGGCTGTTGGCGCATGATGCCGACCGAAGGTCCCAACATGCTGAAAGACACCTTCCCCCAGCTGCTGCACGGCGAGCAGGCGCCGGTCGGGCGGCACATCTGGGAGTTGAGCCGGTTTGCAATCGAAACCGGTGGCGAGGAGCAGTCGTTCGGCTTCACGGACATGACGATCCAGGCGATTCAGGAAGTCATGAAATTCGCGCAGCGGATGGGTATCACGCGGTACGTCACCGTGACCACCACGCCGATCGAGCGGCTCCTGCGCAGGACCGGCATCGACATCAGCCGGCTCGGCGCGCCGGTGCAAATCGGCGTGGAGCGGGCGGTGGCGCTGAATGTCGCGGTGAGTCCGAAGACCCTTACGGCCTTGTTCGGCCCGATTGCGGTTGCGGCTTAGTCCGGACGCTCGTTCGCGCCTGGCGTCGGTTCAGGGAAATTTGTCCCGGTTTGATTGCGGGCCATGGGGGGGCCGGGACAAGCGCTTTCCCGTGGCTGGGTCGTGTTGGGTCGCTACGCGGAACTCAGGAGCCGAACATCCGTTCGAGCGCATTCTCGAGATGCGCGCGCATCGCCGCGCCGGCAGCTGCGGCGTCCTTGCGGCGAATCGCATCGAGCACCGCCATGTGCTCGGCCTGGACAAGCCGCTGACGCTCCACCGTCTTGAGGAGCGACAGGTTGCGCGACAGGTTCATGCTGAACAGTATCTGTTCCTCGATGAACGACATGACCGTGATGAAAAACGGGTTTTTCGACGCGCGCGCCACGGCCAGATGGAACAGGAAGTCGTCCTGCGCGCCGATCCCGCGGGTTTCGATGATGCGCTCCAGTTCGTCCCAGGCGTGCTGAATCGCGGCGATGTCGTCGGCATCGGCTTTGAGCGCCGCCTGCGCGGCCGCGCCGGCTTCGGTCACGATGCGAAATTCGTAGCATCGGCGAATATCGGACAGCGTTTCGAGCGGCGCGAAACGGCGCACGTCCGGATCGGGCCGCCGCGCGACCGTGGTGCCCGACCCGTGCCGCGTCATGATGATGCCGTCCGCCCGCAGACGCGCCAGTGCTTCGCGCACGGTCGGCCGCGAGGTCGCAAAACGTTCGGCCAGCGCGTGCTCGGTTGGCAAGCGCTCACCTTCCTTGTACTCGCCTTCGAGAATGCGATTGAGGATGTCGCCGTAGATCTTCTCGGGCAGGCCCGTGGTTTTGCGCTCGTTCATCGGCGGGCTGAAACAGCTTGTCTGAATATCATTTAATTGTAAGGCCAACTTTGGCCGTTCCTTACGGAAATATGCGCCCTGAATCGAGCAGCGGGGCGCCGCCCCGCGCGCTATCAAGCTTGGCGACAAGGACACCGGACCCATGAATTTGATAAGAGTTTGATTTACATCCCGGTTGAGTGCATCTTTTTCGGCCATCATCTAAGCTTCGTTGGTATAAAAGACCAAGGAGCCGGGCCGTGAGAACGGCTACGGCATACGGATTTTTCAGACGCGGAGTCGCCATGTACACACGCATCCTGGTAGCGGTCGACGGCAGCAACACTTCCCGCCGTGCATTCGAGGCAGCCCTCGCGCTCGCCAAATCCAACGGCGCCGTTCTGCGGCCTTTCTACGTTGTCGAAAACACGCCCATGTACTTCGAAGCGCCCGGCTACGACCCGTCGATCCTGCGCAACCGGTTGATCGAAGAAGGCAGGGAGTTGCGCGCGGAATTCGCGCAGACGATGGCCGAACAAGGCGTCAAGGGGGACCCGGCCGTCAGCGAAGCATCGTCGCTCGGCGATGTTTCGGACATCGTGCTGAAGGCCGCCGCCGAATTCGACGCCGACCTGCTGGTGATGGGCACACATGGCCGGCGCGGTTTTCAACGGCTGATTCTCGGCAGCGTCGCCGAGCGTTGCGTGCGCCAGGCGACCATCCCCGTGTTGCTGATTCCGTCCGCCGCGGGCCAGGACAAGGAAGCCGCCGCCCAATAACAGCGCTTCGTGCG
This sequence comes from Paraburkholderia strydomiana, assembly GCF_046030495.1. Taxonomy (GTDB): domain Bacteria; phylum Pseudomonadota; class Gammaproteobacteria; order Burkholderiales; family Burkholderiaceae; genus Paraburkholderia; species Paraburkholderia strydomiana_A. The sequence continues at coordinate 111,148 of NZ_JAQQCJ010000005.1, read as the reverse complement.
ACCGCCGTTTGCCATGTGTGGAACGGCGTCGCGCAATGGCGGCTCATTCGTGGGCCCCGCACCGATGGAAGCGCTCAGGAAATATCTGGCAGTCCAGCCACCCACGACCGTGCCACAACGCTCAAGATGCCTCACCGACTGAACGCGTCACTTTGCCGCCAAATCGCGTCCAGGGCGGGTGGGACAATCGCCACTACTCTGACAATCGGCTGCAGAACATGCTCACTCCTTCCGCTGTAACGCACTCCACCGGCATCGACGGCCCCTCCGCAAGTTCGTTGCCGGCGCGCAGCGGCCGCCGGGCTGCACCGGTGCGGGCGACCGCGCGCACCGCCGCCCGCTGTTCGAGTTGTTCGATGCGGCAACTCTGCATGCCTCAAGGCCTGTCCGCCGAGGAACTCGCGAAGCTGGAAACGCTCATCTGCTCTGCGCGCCCGGTGCAGCGCGGTGAAGCGCTCTATCGCAGCGGCGACCGTTTCGACAACGTCTACGCCGTCCGTTCCGGGTCGATGAAAACCGTGATGGCGCACCGCGACGGCCGCGAGCAGGTCACCGGCCTGCGGCTCGCCGGCGAGGCGCTCGGGCTAGACGGCATCAGCGAAGACGTCCACGCGTGCAGCGCCGTCGCGCTCGAGGACAGCACCGTTTGCATCGTCCCCTACAGCGCGCTCAAACGCTTGTGCCGCGAAATCAGTTCGATGCAGGAGCGCATGCACAAACTGCTGGGCGCGCAAATCGTTCGCGAAGCCACGCAGATGATGATGCTCGGCTCACTGTCCGCGGACGAACGCGTCGCCGCCTTCTTGCTGGACGTATCGGAGCGCAATGCGCAACGCGGCTATTCGTCGGCGGAATTCAACCTGCGCATGACGCGAGAGGACATGGGCAGCTACCTCGGCATGACGCTCGAAACCGTGAGCCGCACCTTGTCAAGATTTCAAAAGCGCGGCCTGATCGACACACAGGGGAAGCACATCCGCATCGTCGATCTGGCCGGACTGCGCCAGGTCTGAGCCGTTTGCCGGGGCTGGCCGGCGCCCGCCTACGCTCGTTCGGCGCGCTTTCGCCTTGGCATGGCTCCTGCGACCGGGTACAGTCTTTAGTCCCTCCCCCGCAAGGAGACCCGGCGAAATGAATCGCGACCCCGCCCCACGTCACCCGCTCGTCCAGCGTCTGATCGACGCGCGTCAGGTCACTGACGCATTGTTTGCCATCGTCAAACCCGAATTTCTGTATGAACGGCCGATCCGTGAACGCCACCGGATTGTGTTTTACATCGGCCATCTGGAAGCGTTCGATCGCAATCTCTTCGATCGGCGTGTATGCGACCTGCCCGCGTTCGCCCCGGAACTCGACCAGCTCTTTGCTTTCGGCATCGATCCGGTCGACGGCGGCTTTCCGACCGATCAACCCGGCGACTGGCCGTCGCTCGACACCGTACGCGCGTATGTCGCGCGTGCGCGCAGGCAGATCGACGACGCGCTCGCCGGTCTCGCGGACGCCGCCAGGTTCGGCCGCGACGGCGCGCAAGCCGACACCTGCCGGCAGTTGCTGAACGTCGCGATCGAGCATCGGCTGATGCATGCCGAAACGCTCGCGTACATGCTCCATCAGTTGCCGCTTGCACAAAAGGTCACCGAACTGCGCGAGTCCGTGGTCACGCATCCCGAACGCCCGGACGCGTTGGCGTCGATGGTCCGGGTGCCGGCCGGGTCGGCGGTGCTCGGCATGCCGCGCGACGCCGGCCAGTTCGGTTGGGACAACGAGTTCGGCGAATTACGCGTGGACGTGCCCGCCTTCGAGATAGACCGGTACATGGTGACGAACAGCGCGTTTGGCGAGTTCATCGAGGCCGGCGGCTATCGCGAATCCGAATGGTGGTCGGAGAAAGATTGGGCATGGAAGGAAGCCGAGCACATCGAGCACCCGGCCTGCTGGTCGCGACGCGAGGCGAGCGGCGAAACAGGCGGCAACGCGAGTGAATGGATGCTACGCACGATGTTCGACGAAGTGCCGCTGCCGCTCGACTGGCCCGCCTATGTGAGCCACGCCGAAGCCAGCGCTTACGCGCGCTGGGCCGGCAAGTCGCTGCCCACCGAAGCGCAATGGCAACGTGCAGCGCAAGGTGTGCCGCACGCCGGGTCAGGCAACTTCGATTTCCGCAGTTGGGACCCGAAGCCGGTTGATGCGTATCCGCAGAACGTCAGCACGTTTGGCGTCGAAGGTCAGTTCGGCAATGGCTGGGAATGGACTTCGACGGTATTCGATGCGCTGCCGGGCTTCGAAGCGTTTCCGTTCTATCTGGGTTACTCGGCCAATTTCTTCGATGGGCAGCATTACGTGCTCAAAGGCGGCTCGGCACGCACCGCGCAGTGCATGCTGCGGCCCGCTTTCCGCAACTGGTTTCAAGCGCATTATCAGTACGTGTATGCGGGGTTTCGCTGTGTGAGGGCTGACAAATAAAGAATAAGTTGACGCGAAATATCGCCTTAGCCCACGCCTCCTGGCCCAACACCGCGTTCCGCCGGCGCGGGTGGAAGAAATGGCTTCATTTACGATGACATGGGGCACGTCGTCGCTTGCAACGAAGATCCGGCGCGGCGGCACATGACGGTGCCCGATTCCTTCAGCAGGAACCGTCAGGACTGGGCACTCCGCGTCGCAGGCGAGAGTGACAGGTCCGCCGCAATCCGACATCAACTGGTTCGTGCAGGGCGAAGGCGACGCCGGAGCGGATACCACGCTCGGCGACTTCCGGCGTTTTCCGACGTGGATGTGGCGCAATCGTGAAATGCGCGACTTCATCGTCTGGCTGCGTGCACACAGCGCCGGACTGCCGCCCGAAGAGCGAGTCGGTGTTTATGGACTCGACCTGTACAGCATGCACCAGTCGGCAGATGCAGCGATCCGCTATCTGGAGCAGCTCGATCCCCAGCGGGCCGCGATGGCGCGTGAGCGTTACGCAGCGCTCGACCATGTTCGCGAGCCTCAAGCCTATGGCTATGCCACTGCAGTTGGCGCCCGCCCTGACGCGCGCGAAGGCGTCGTCGCGCAATTGCTGCCACTGCGCACCGACGCGCTGCTCCACCTCGCGCAAGATGGCCTCGCGGCACTCGACGCACAGTTCTTCGCACAACAAAACGCCAAAGTCGTCGTGAATGCGGAAAACTATTACCGCTCGATGTTCGGGCGACGTCTGAACACATGGAATTTGCGTGACGCGCACATGTACCGCACGTTAGCCGTCCAGCGGGAGGTGGTCGAAATGACTTATGTGATAATATCATTACCATAATCTGCAAATCAGGTTAGCCATGCAACATGGCTGCCGGCCGAGCGGAAGCGGAGCGAAGGCGCTCCCGATTATCACGAGGCTGAAGAGCCAGACATACACGCTGCCCAGGCAACTGCATGGATCACTCGCACGCGTCCTTCAACGCCTATATGAAGTTTCTTGCCGGGCCGCCCGCGGACGGTACGCCCGTTGTGCTGGAAACGGCCAATGCGCTGTCGCTGCACTTCGATCTACTGGCCACGCAGAGCTTCATGTCCCGACGCGATCCGCACAAGCTGATGCTCGGCTATACCCGGACAATGATGGGCTTCCTTTTGCTGAAGCCCACGCCCAGCAGAATTTCCATGATCGGTCTGGGTGGAGGGTCGCTGGCCAAGTTCTGTTACCGGCATCTTCCGCACACACGGATCGTGGCCATCGAAATCGACCCGGCAGTCATCGCGCTGCGCAACACATTCCATATTCCGCCGGATGACGAGCGATTCGAGGTGATCTGTGCGGACGGGGCGGAATACGTCAAGCGCGACGACGCGCCTCCTGACGTGATTCTGGTGGATGGCTTTCTGGCACACGGCATGCCCGTGCAGTTGGGTAACGCGGCGTTTTACGCGGCTTGCCACGCGCAGCTCGCGGACGATGGAGTGCTTGTCGCCAATTTCGTCGAGGACGATCCGCTTATTCCCTATTATCTGGAAGAGGCGCGTTCGGCGTTCGGTAACTCGCTCTCCATTCTTATGGCAGAGGATAGTTGTAACTACACGATGTTTGCATGGAAAGGTGCGCCAAAGCTTCCGTCCCGGGATGCGCTACTCACACGCGCACGCACACTTGCAATGACACATCCGCTGAACTTGCTCGCGACCGCGCGTCGACTGAAGCAAGGCACGAGCTTCGCCATGAATTGGAGATCTGAACAGAATCCGGAGCCGGGCGAGAGCTGACAGCAATTGTGCAGCCGCCACCCGCGTGCAACGACGCGCAGCAACTCTCAAGGACTAGGGTGGGGACTTGAAAACTGCCCTGGTTCAGGCAGTTTTGCGGCGCGGACGCGCACCAATGGCGCTCTTTGTCTTGTAGCTGACGCCGTGCTGCTCAAGGTAATCGCGGATCAATTGCCGAACCACCTGTGAGGGCGTCAGGTCCTGCGCTGCGCACAGTTTCTCGAACGCTTCCTTCTTCACAGGATCGATTAAAATCGTGAGCCGAGCGCTTTTCGTTTCCATGACGGGCAGAGTCCAGATATGTTAATTTGATTATAATACATGGCGGCTCCCGAGTCATCCTCGCGCCATCAATGCGCCACCCTCGTTGCGCATTCTGCCGTCGCCTTCCTTCCTCGTGTGCACACCCGCTCGAACCGTCCGGTCCATAGAGATGAAACCGTCTGCAGATAGCGGACCACTTCACTCAATCCGTCCATATCGGCTCCAGTTCAATTTTTTGCCGTATTCAATGCGCGTGGCCGTGGCGTGGAGACTGACCGCGTGCCGCGCCTGAAGCGCGCGCGCCCGATCGAGCATCGCTGTGAATGACGGAAGTCCGCCCGCTCCTTTCCACGCAAAAACGGTGACGTTGTGCTCACTACCTTCCGACCGCGCCAGCGCAACCGCGCCGGCAAAAATTTCCCGGAGCGAGCAGAGGTAGCGGTGGAAGTCAGGTTCGTCCGTCATCAGATCGGCACGAGCATGGTCCGCGTATGGCCCAGTGCGAGCGCATAAGGATCGTGCCGCAACATCGTGCTCTAAACGCCACGCGCGTCGAAGTACAACGACACCACCTGGTCGTTTTCAATCACCAACGGCTTGTTCGGATTTCTCTTTCCTATGTTGAGCATGATCGGGGGCGAGTCGTGGCGTGATCAGTTGGCGAGTGCGCGTAGAGTGGGGTGCCCTGCCTGAAGCGGATCAGGAGGACACCTGCGCATGCAGAACCGCCGACAGGGCATCCATCGCGGCGCTTTCGTCGGGCCCCGTAATCAGGATGCGTACGAGCGTACCTCGCCTCACCCGAAGGGACATGACAGACATGACGTCCTTGGCGTTAACGGACCGGCCGTTCGCGATGCAGACGATATCGCTCCCAAAGCGGGCAGCACTCACCGCAAGCCTCGCCGATTCGTGCCCGTTCAGCCCCCACCGGCCATTTATCTGAATCAATGCCTCGACCAACCCACTCCCCTTTGCACGTAAATCGTCACAGCGGGCGCGCTACGCCCGGACATAGCCACACAGCACTCAATGCATGGAACTTGCGGCCCTCTGCGCAAGGAAAGCGCGTAATTGCTGGTCCCATTCGTCAACCCGCACCGCAATGTCGACCGTGCCGAGTCGCTTCATATCCCGATCCAGATGAACCGCCCTAAGCGATTTTGGACGCAGTGGAGCACGAAAGAACTTCCCGTCGTCGTCCAGAAACAGACAGGGCCGCTGCCGGTATCGCGCCCCGAAAAGCGAGGTTGTGTCGTGGACATGGCGGGCCGATTCCTTCTGATAGACGAAGATGACATTGATCCCGCAGTCTTCCAGGCTGTCGCAGATGTCGGAGAACCGGTACAGCATCTGGAATCCCCGCTCGCCCGCCCTGCCCACACCGATGACAATCAGTCCGTGACGACCCATCAGGTCTCGCAAGAACCGGTGCGTGTAGTCATGGGACAAAAGCGAAATACTGGTGTCAATCACGTCAATCTCCCGTCCAACGCAGCTCCCCCGTTTCGCACGATCCCCGAATTCAGGTTCGGAAACACCAAGGGCGCCGGTCAATAACCTTCGTTATCATTGAAGCAACTCAAATGATGGTCTTATTATCATACTATGTGCGTCTACGTCAGGCAGACCGTTTCCACCCTGACGGTGACTTCGGGCGCGGCGAGCGGGGGCGTCAGGCAGCCGCAGCCAGCTACTGCCCTAGCGGTCGAGCCGGCAGATCCGTCCGCGCAGATCGTCGATCAGCGGCACGATCGCCAGCGCGATCAACAGTGCCGCGAGTGGAGTTGTCGCCTCGTACCCGACATGACGGAAACCGACCGCGCCCGTTAGTCCACCAACAAGGAACAGGGCCAGCATGGTCCCGTGCACTTTCAGCTTCGCACGATTGGCCAGCACGCCGGGCGCGGCGATGTCATCGCGCGAGGAATTCCAGTAGAAGAGCTTGCCGAGCTCGATGCCGATATCGGTCACGATTCCCGTCATGTGGGTGGTACGGATTTCCGCACCGGACAGTTTGGTGATCATGGCGTTTTGCAAACCCATGATGAAGCAAAGGAGTACGACCGTTGCCGGCACAAACAGCGTTTCCCACAAGGCGAGGTGACTGCCAAGCAGGCCGAAACACAGGAGCAGGCTGGCTTCGACCAGCAGCGGCAAAGCATACTGGCTATTCAGCCGCTTGCGCCGGCCCCAGTTGACGAGCACCGCCGAACAGGCGGCACCCAACAGGAACGAGGTCAGCGATCCGGCGCCTGCGAGGACCAGTGAAAAGTCGCCCAGCGCAGTCTGGTCGGCAATCGCGGATACCACGCCGCTCATATGCGACGTGTATTGCTTGACCGCGAGAAAACCGCCGGCATTCGTCGCGCCGGCCACGAACGCAAGCGAAAAACCGAGCTGCCGGTCGCCCCTGACAGTCCGGTCCTTCCCCGTGAGGGTCCGGAAATAGTCTGCTGGCATCAGGTATCGACTCCTGTGTTTGCATGCGCCGCGCCGACGCATGCAGGAGCCGGTGCGGCAAGCTGTTTCTGGAATTCCATGCGTTATGTGAGGCTCGCGTTGCCAATGCCCCGGAAGGACGCGGCGCCGTTTTTCCGCGGATGTCGCCGAAGCGGCATCGGTGGAACCATCTCGATAAAGCTGCTTGGATGATAACGCCATTATCATAAACTGGTAAGTCGATGCACCTTCCGGCCTGGCAGATTCAATGCACACACCCGGCCCAGGCAGTTTCCGGAGACGATTGATTTGTCGGCCAATCACCATCATTTCAGGCAGGCGCTGGCGGAACTGTTGAAAGGGCCGCCCGGAAATCCCGCGCCCGTGGTAAGCGACAGGTTGCGTACACGGTCGCTGCGCTTCGGTCCATTGGGCATACAAAGCTCGATGCGCACATGCGATCCGTTCGAGCTCGACCTCCCGTACACACGGGCCATGATGACCTTCGGGCTCTTCCACCACGCCCCACGAGGCATCCTGATCGTGGGGCTGGGCGGAGGATCGTTGTCGAAATACTGCTTCCAGAGGTTTCCATCGGCGCGGGTCACTACGGTCGAAATCGACGCGAATGTGATCGCGTGAGCACGGGCGTGAGCGCGTTCTCCGCCGGCTATTTCCGCAAGGGTGAAGGCACGCCGCCCGGCTTACTCTGCTTCGAATATCACGTGTGCCTGGCGAGCATGGCGACACTGTTACTCGCGGACGATGCATACAGCTTCATGGTCGCATGGGAAACGATGACCGTGTCGGCAGTTTTTCTTGTCATGACCAATCACCGCATCGCGGAGATCCGTCGAGCCGCTTACCTCTACTTCCTGATCTCCCATGTCGGCGCGCTGGCGCTCCTGTTGTGTTTCGGCCTGCTGCAAGCCAATACCGGCGACTATACGTTTGCCAACATGCGCCAACAGCATCTCGACGTATTCTGGGCCTCCGCCGCATTCCTGCTTGCGCTATTCGGCTTCGGCGCAAAGGCGGGTGTCTTCCCCTTGCATGTGTGGCTGCCCGAAGCCCATCCAGCTGCGCCGTCACCCGTGTCCGCCCTCATGAGCGGCTTTATCCTGAAGGCGGGTCTGTACGGCATTCTGCGCACGGTGTTCGACTTGCTGCATGTCCAGTTGTGGTGGTGGGGAGTCTTCGTGCTGGCGCTCGGACTCTTCACCGCCCTGTTCGGCGTCGTGTTCAGCGCGATCCAGACAGACATGAAACGGCTGCTCGCGTATTCGTCGATCGACAACCTCGGGCTGATGTTCGTCAGCATGGGACTGGCGATCCTGTTTCGCGCGTACGGCATGAACACGCTCGCCGCGCTCTCGTTGACCGCGCTGTTCTACCAGATGGCAAGCCACGCGACGTTCAAAAGCCTGTTGTTTCTCGGCACGGGTTCCGTGCTGCATGCCACCGGCGAACGCAATCTCGGCCGTCTGGGCGGATTGATCCGCGTGATGCCGTGGACCGCCGGGGCGGCGCTCGTGGGCGCATTTGCGAGCGCCGGACTGCCGCCGTTGAGCGGGTTCGTCTCCGAATGGCTGTTGCTGCAGAGCTTTCTGTTCACGCCGGGCTTGCCGAACCCGTTCCTGAATATGGTGGTGCCGCTGGTCGCGGCGCTGATCGCGCTGGTGGCCGCGCTGGCGGGCTATACGATGGTGAAGTTCTTCGGCATCGTCTTTCTGGGTTAGCCGTGCGCGACTGAATGTCAGCTGGTGGCAGCGGACATTCGAGGGATGAGATCGCTGGCGGATTCTCGGCCGAACCTCAATTTGGATACCGAAGGACAGCGGGCGGCATTTCCGCTGCGGCTATCGACGCGCTGATCGACGAGTATCGAGCAAGTGTCGCCATAGCTACCCGACGATTTTCCGATGGACGTGGCCGGCGCGGTGTTCGTCAGGACACGCCGCCCAAAGAGCAAACTCGCGGAGTAAGCCGTCAGTGAAAGTTGGCGATGAAATTGCGCAGTAAAAGTTGTCAGTGAAGGTAAGCACCAAAAAAGCTGCGCATTCAATGGGCTATGCTTACCTCGATGCGACTCAAGTTTCTTACAAAATAATGAATAACTTCGATTCTTCTATTGAAACATATCTGTCCAACTTACAGTTGGGTCATTTCGCGACCCAATCCATAGAAACCATCGCCGACCTTTACACCTTCAAAGGCCTCGTACTCATTCCTGTGCTGTGGTGGATGTGGTTTCAGCAGGACGAGCGCCGCGAATGGCGGCGAGAAATGGTTCTCGCGACGCTTCTCAGTGGCCTCGTGGCGCTTTTCGTCGGAAGACTGCTGACTCACTGGTTGCCGTTCAGAGTGCGCCCCGTCTATAGCACCGAACTGCGTCTGCACTTTGCAGGTAGCGATATCAAGGACGCACTGCTGACAAGTTGGAGTTCCTTCCCAAGCGATCACGCGATGCTATGGATGGCGGTCGCCACCGGCATCTTCCTGGTGTGGCGGGGTATCGGTGTGCTGGCGATTCTCTATACCGTGCTGTTCATTTGCGTTCCGCGCGCCTATCTCGGCTTTCACTATCCAACCGATTTGCTGGTGGGCGCCGCTGTGGGAACCGGAATCGCCTATGTCATGACGCGACAGGCGATCCGCGTGCGCTACGCGACTCCGGCGCTGCGATGGATCGAACGCTGCCCGGGGCCTTCAGCGATGCTGGCCTTTATTCTGTGCCTCGAACTCGTTACGCAGTTCGACGAACTGCGCAAGGTGGCGAGCGGTGTGCTCAAACATCTATGAACCACGCGTTGCGGTGCGGCGCTGGGAGCGTGTCGGTGGTGGCGCCGCCCGAGCGAGTGATTTTATCGAAGCCACGTTCATCGCCGCGACACGCGTCATTGTGATCGAAACGGCCGCTCAGAAAACGGAGCAGTCGCACGAATGTCCATGTGACGTTCTGGCTGGACGTCGCTTCCTGGCCGTGCACTGCCTCATCTGACCGGCAGAGCGCGACCCGAACCCGTTCTGCGGCCGCTCCAATTCGAATGGCCGCTTCGCGTCGCGTACAGCGGTCACTTACGCCTTCGAATTGCACAGCAGGCCCTCTTCCATTGTGGGCGCACAAACCCGCTGAAAACGACCATCCGTGATTGACTGCTTTCATAACAGCGCCGACCACAACTCGATCGATGCACGCCGGAACAGACCTGTTCCGCACTCGTCGTCTGTATTTTCGAGACGAAACAGCGATTGACGCGATCTGACCGGAGTCCTCCACTGCGTGAGCACTTACGGGGCCGCTTCGGTCACTGACACATTTTGTGCACCGCACCTGGAGCGCGAGCAAAAAGTATCAGCGTCTTCCGCCTTTTGCAGTGGCTGGCCATTGGCCGCGACCACTACAGTTCTCGTCACCGTACGCTTGGTCTGCTCTCAATCGCAGCGCCCCGTATGGCAATGCCAAAGAACATTCCAAAAGCGGAGACGAGAGTGAAACCAATTCAATTGTTGACAGTTTGCACGGCCTTGGGCGCAAGCCTTCCCATGCTGGCGACGGCACAGACCTGCAACGTTCCCACGCTTAAAGTGCTTGCCCAGAAGAGCCTCGGCCTGACAGTCATGGAGAAGTCACTGCCCGACTATGAAAAGCGCAGCGGCACCAGGATTGAAATCAACTACTTCGGTGAAAACGACCGTCGCTCGAAATCGCGACTCGACGCGTCAACGGGCGCGGGATCCTATCAAATTTATTACGTCGATGAGGCGAACGTCGCGGAGTTTGCATCGGCAGGCTGGGTCGTACCGCTGCTGAAGTACTACCCCAAAGACGCCGACTACGACGACTTCCTGCCGGGCCGACGCGCGGTGGCGAGCTATAAGGGCGTCGCGTATTTTGCCCCGCTGATTGGCGGCGGCGACTTCCTGTTCTACCGTCGCGACTTGCTCGAGAAGGCCCATCTCCCGGTGCCGAAAACGCTCGACGAACTCGTTGCGGACATCAAGAAGCTCAATGCCCCGCCCAACATGTACGGCTGGGTTGCACGCGGACAGCGCGGCTCCGGTATGAACGTGTGGCGCTGGGCGCCGTTCATGCTCGCCGAGGGCGGCACCTGGACCGACAAGAGCCAGGCGCCGGACTTCAATTCGCCGGCCGCGGTGAAGGCGACGCAACTGTATCGTGACCTCTTCAAATACGCGCCTCCCGGTTCGGCGACGTACGACTGGAGCAACGCGCTCGAAGCGTTCCGTTCCGGCAAGGTCGCGTTCATGATCGAATCGACGCCGTTCGCCGACTGGATGGAAGATCCGACCAAGTCGAGCGTCGCTGACAAAGTCGGATACGTCAGGCCGCCGGCCCCGTTGCCCTCGGCTGCCTATGGTCATGGCCTTGCGATTTCCTCGGTCGGCGCCAAGGACGAATGCACGCGTCAAGCAGCAGGGAAGTTCATTGCCTGGGCGACGGGCAAGGATCAGGAGCAGGCCCGCCTGCGCGACAACGTCTTTAGCGACTACAACCGCTCGAGCACGATCAAGAGCGATTACTTTCAGAAGCACGTCAAGCCGCAGATTCTTGCCGGCCTGAACGATACCAACCCGGTGACGAAGGTCACGATCTGGTCAAGCCCACAGTGGCCGGACATTGGCGACAACCTTGGTATCGCGCTGGAGGAAGTGTTCACGGGTACGCAGCCCGATGTTCAGGCCACGCTGAACGACGCCGTTCAGTACGCCCAGGACGCGATGGAGCACGGCGCGAAGAAGTAGTGCGCACGCCCCTTGCAGCATGGGTTGTGCTGCAAGGGGCGCCGCCGGTTCATTCGTGCTCACAGGAACACTGAGTTCGCGGATTCTAAGTTGTTGGAGAAGTCAATGTTCAATCGGGGTAAAACCAGTCTTCCGTTCGTATTTCTTGGACCGCCTCTCGCCTTGATGGCGGTCCTCGGTCTAGTTCCCACTATCGCCGCAATCAACCTCGCATTGAAAAATCGCGTACTGCGCTACCCGGATAGCGAGTACGTCTGGCTGCGCAATTTCGTCCGGTTGTTCTCGGACAGACGGTTTCTCAATTCCATCGAGGTATCGGCGATCTGGGAAATCACGACGGTGGTCGGTGCGGTCGTGGTCGGCGTTCTGGTTGCGATGTATCTCTTCGAGCAGATACACGGCAGGATGCGCAGCGTCATTTCGCTGTTGCTAATCGTGCCCGTGCTTCTACCGCGAGTCTCGGCGGCCTTCATCTGGAAGTTCATGTATTCGCCTCTGACGGGCATTCTCAGCTGGTTTCTCGGTCTGCTGGGAGTCGAGAACACGGCTTTTCTGTCCGATCCGCACCTGGCGTTGTATGCGGTGGCGCTCGTCGATATCTGGCAGTGGGGGTTGTTCTTCGCGGTCGTCATATTGAAACTGCTCGAAACGCTGCCGCCCGAGCCGCTCGAAGCCGCGCGTCTCGACTACGCGCGCACCTGGCAGGTCTACGCCTATATCGCATTGCCGATGCTGAAAGTGCCGATCATGAGTCTGGTGTTCATCAAGATGGTCGAGTCGCTGCGCTCATTCGATCTGGTCTATGTGATGACCAAGGGCGGCCCCGGGATCACGACTGAAACGCTCGACATGTATGCGTATTCGCAAGGCATCGGGTTGTCCGGGAAGGTCTCGTATGCCTCGAGCATGGCCGTGCTGATGATGGTCGCGACCACACTGATTTTCACCTTCATCTGGAAGCGGGTGAACAAATGGGAAGACTGATCTCGCGAAGCGCCAGTTGGTCGTTCGGCACGGTGCTCGCCATAGTGGCCGTGTTTCCGATCTTCTGGGCGTTTCTCAATTCGTTGAAAAACCTGCTCGACATCGTTACGCCGACGCCGCGCTTCTTTTTTACGCCGACACTCGACAACTACCGGCAGGTCGTGTCGAGCCCCGAGGTACTTACCGGACTCGCCAACAGCCTTTCTATCGTCGGTTCTGCCGTCGTGCTGGGCGCGCTGCTCGGCGTACCTGCGGCCTATGTCATCGCGCGCTATCACCTGCCGGCCAAGCGCGACATCCAGTTCTTTCTGTTGTCGCTGCGGTTTCTGCCACCGGTCGCAATCGCCGTCCCGTTGATCGCTATCTGGGTCGATGTCGGGCTGTACGACACGAAGCTGTCGATGGTGGTGACCTATCTGCTGGTCACGCTGTCGACCATCACATGGTTGTCCATCCCGGTATTTCAGCGCCTGCCGCGTGAAGTCGAAGAAGCCGCGACGCTGGACGGGTACGGCCCGTACGGGGTGTTCTGGCGGATTGCATTGCCGCTCAGCGCAACCACGCTGATGGGCGGCATCGTGTTCAGCTTCGTACTGGTCTGGAACGAACTGATGATCGCACTCGCCCTGACGTCGTCGAGAAGCGCGACGCTGCCGGTCGTTGCCTCAGCGTTCACTTCGCTCGGGCAGGAGGTGCCGTGGGGCGTGATCAACGCGTCCACGGTCCTGCTCGCGCTTCCTCCGATTATCTTCGTCGGCATCCTGAGCCGGCTGTTGAATTCAATGCTCAAAGGCAAGTAAGGAGATCGTTTTGAAAGCCCTCGTACTCGAAGAAGCGCGCCAACTTGCGCTGCGCGATATCGACTTGCCGCTCGAAGTCGGCCCTCGCGACGTCAAGATCAAGATTCATACGGTTGGCGTTTGCGGCAGCGACATCCATTACTATACACACGGACGCATCGGACCATTCAAGGTCGACGCGCCGATGGTGCTCGGTCACGAAGCGTCCGGCACGGTGGTCGAAACCGGCAGCGAGATCACCCACCTGCGTGTGGGCGACCGCGTTTGCATGGAGCCGGGCATTCCGCAATTCGACTCACCGGCAACGATGCGCGGCCTGTACAACCTCGACCCTGCAGTGCGCTTCTGGGCAACGCCGCCCATTCACGGTTGCCTGACGCCTTACGTCGTGCATCCGGCGGCATTCACCTTCCGGCTTCCCGACAATGTGTCCTTCGCGGAGGGTGCGATTGTCGAGCCGCTATCGATCGGGCTACAGGCCGCCAAGAAAGCTGCGATGAAACCCGGGGATGTCGCGGTCGTGATCGGCGCGGGGACAATCGGCGCGATGACCGCCCTGGCTGCACTGGCGGGCGGCGCATCGCGCGTCATTCTGGCCGACATGGTCAAGGAAAAACTGGCGCTCTTTGCCAACAATCGCGCGGTGACAACCGTAGATGTGCGCGAGCAACGGCTCGCCGATGTCGTTCGTGAAATCACCACGGGCTGGGGCGCCGACGTCGTATTCGAAGCGAGCGGCAGCGCGAAGGTCTACGATGACCTGTTCGATCTGCTTTGCCCAGGTGGCTGCGCGGTCCTCGTCGGCATGCCGGTCGACCGCGTGCCGCTCGATGTTGTCGCCATGCAGGCGAAGGAAGCGCGCCTCGAATCGGTGTTCCGCTACGCGAATGTGTTCCCGCGCGCGCTGGCGCTGATCAGCTCGGGCATGATCGACGTCAAGCCGTTCATCTCGCGCAAGTTCGCGTTCGCTGACGGCCTCACGGCGTTCGAAGAGGCCGCAGCAGGTCGCCCGAACGATGTCAAAATCCAGATAGAGATGGACTGAGCCATGGCCAAAATCGTCTGCAGAGGTCTCACGAAACGTTACGACGGCGGTCCACCGGTGTTGCACCCACTCGATATGGAAATTACCAATGGTGAGTTCGTGGTGTTGCTCGGCCCATCCGGATGTGGCAAGTCCACGATGCTTCGCATGATTGCGGGTCTCGAAGGCATCACCGGCGGTGACCTCGCGATCGGCGACACCATCGTGAACGACTTGCCGGCACGCGAGCGCAACGTCGCGATGGTGTTTCAGAACTACGCTCTGTACCCGCATATGAGCGTGTATGACAACATCGCGTTTGGTTTGCGCCGATTGAAGGTACCGGCTGCGGAGATCGATCGCCGCGTGCGAGAAGTTGCCGCGCTGCTGAACCTCGACGCGTTGCTCGATCGCAAACCGCGCGCCATGTCCGGCGGCCAGCAGCAGCGCGCGGCGATCGCCCGGGCGATGATCAAGACACCTGAGGTGTTCCTCTTCGATGAGCCGCTGTCCAACCTCGACGCGAAACTGCGGGCGCAACTACGAGGCGATATCAAGCGGCTACACCTGCGCCTGAAGACCACGACGGTCTATGTGACGCACGACCAGCTCGAGGCCATGACGCTCGCCGACCGCGTGATCCTGATGCGAGGGGGGCGGATTGAGCAGGCCGGCACGCCATCTGATCTCTACCATTTCCCGCAGACGCTGTTCGCCGCAGGTTTCATTGGTACACCCGCCATGAATTTACTGTCCGGGACAGCCGAGCGAACCGGTGAAGCCTGTTTCGTGAAGGTACAGGACCAGCGCTGGGCGCTCGCCGGGCCGCGTTTCGCAGGACTGCAGGCCGGTCAGGCGGTGAAGCTTGCAATCCGGCCGAACTATCTGAAGCTGGCGTCTGCAGACAACGAGATCGGCTCGCTAAGGTTTCGCGGCAAAGTAGAGCTGATCGAACTGCTGGGCGCGGAGGCGCTGGTCACGTTCGAATTCGCCGGCGAACGCCTGGCCGCCCTGGTGCCGGCGGAGAACCTGCCCGAACTGGATAGCGTGGTAACTTTCCAGTTCAAAACCGCCGACCTGCACGTCTTCGATGCCCAGACGGAGCAAAACGTTTCATTGCCCGTTCCTCCGAGCAGCAGAACGACACTCGCCAACTCGCCACATCAAGGCGCAGGCGTACAGGGAGCGGCTTTGCATTAACACAAGAGGCGGCGTCGAGACAGCCGGGAAGGAGAAGCGGTATGAATCCAGATCTGGAGTTGGTGCACACACGACGGGACGAGTCGTTCCGAGCTTGGGCGCACGACTATCCGCATACAGTGGCGAAATGGCACTTTCATCCGGAGTATGAGATTCACGTCATCCGGGCGTCTTCCGGCAAGTTTTTTGTCGGCGATTTCATCGGCGATTTCACGCCGGGCAACCTGGTCATCACCGGGCCGAATTTACCGCACAACTGGATCAGCGAAATCGGCGAGCGCGAAACCGTGCCATCACGCGACGTGGTTCTGCAGTTTTCGCGCGACGCGGTTGAACGCATGGTGGCCGCGTTCACCGAGTTGCACGCGATTGTCGGTCTGATCGACGACGCGGCGCGCGGGATACAGTTTCCGGACTCGGTGGGTCTGGCCATCGCGCCCATGATGCTCGAGCTTGTCGTGTCACACGGTTGCCGCCGCGTCGAGTTGTTGATGTCGATCTTCGACAGGTTGTCATCGTGCACCGAGCGCACTTTGCTGGCGGGACCCGCATACGATGTCAATGCGCACCGCTACATGCAGTCCACGATCAACCAGGTGCTCTCGTACATTCAGCAGAATCTTCCGGGTACATTGCGCGAAGCTGACGTCGCCGAACTTGCCGGCATGAGCGTGAGCACGTTCACACGTTTTTTCCGGCGACATACGGGGTGTACGTTCGTGCAGTACCAGAACCGGCTCCGGATTAACGAAGCGTGTGAACTGTTGATGTGCTCGACGCTTAGCGTAACGGAGATCTGCTATCGCGTTGGCTTTAACAATCTGTCGAACTTCAATCGTCAATTCCTTTCAACGAAGGCAATGCCGCCCTCGAAGTTTCGCGCGCTGCATCAGCTTAACGAACACATGATCGCGGCTTGACGGTTTGCTTCGGCAAGACGAGCAGGCCGCAAGAACCAGGACGACATCTTGACTTTCCTTGGAATCGACCTTGGGACCTCCGAGGTCAAAGCGTTACTGACAGACGACGAATCGCACACAATTGCCACCGGCAGCGCGCGACTCGAAGTCGAGAAAATTCATCCCCACTGGTCCGAACAGAGCCCGCAGGCATGGTGGCACGCCACGCTAGACGCAATCGCTCAAGTGCGAGCGTCTAATCCCGCCGGCTTCTCGGCGCTGCGCGGCATTGGGTTATCTGGACAGATGCATGGTGCGACGCTGCTCGATCGCGCAGGCCAGGTGTTACGCCCGGCGATCCTGTGGAACGACACCCGGGCGGCTGCCGAATGTGTGGAACTCGAAGCGCTGGTTCCAGAGTCGCGCTCGATTACCGGCAACCTGGCGATGCCGGGTTTCACCGCGCCGAAACTGCTCTGGCTGTCCAAATACGAACCGGCCGTGTTCCGCGCGGCGCACAAGGTGCTGTTGCCGAAGGACTACGTGGCGTGGCGGCTAACTGGCGAGTTCGTCTCCGACATGTCCGATGCGTCGGGCACCCTGTGGCTCGACGTCGCGAAGCGTGACTGGTCGGACAGGATGCTCTCCGCGACCGGCCTTTCGCGTGAACATATGCCGAGGCTGGTGGAAGGCAGTGAGGCTGCCGCACAGTTGACCGAACCATTGCGGCGCGAATGGGGCATTGCTGGCCCTGTGCTTCTGTGCGGCGGTGCGGGGGATAACGCGGCCAGTGCAATCGGCATGGGTGTCGCCGAGGCCGGGAGCGCGTTCCTGTCATTGGGTACGTCCGGCGTGCTGTTCGCCGGGACCGACCGGTTCGCACCGAATCCCGCGCAGGCGGTGCACGCGTTCTGCCATTGCTTGCCCGAGCGCTGGCACCAGATGAGCGTCATCCTGTCCGCGGCTTCCAGTCTCGCGTGGCTGTCCGACGTGCTCAAGACAAATGTCGCCGAGCTTGCCGGCCTTGCCGAGACGGCCGACGCGCAGCGTGCGCCGCTGTTCCTGCCGTACCTGAGCGGTGAGCGTACGCCTCACAATGACGCGAATGCAAAGGGTGTGTTCTGGGGGCTCACCGGCGCTCACGATCAGGCCGACCTTGCATACAGTGTGATGGAAGGCGTCGCTTTCGCGATGGCCGACGGCTATGCGGCGCTACAAGGTGCCGGGACGACACTGGACACCGCGTCTTTCATTGGAGGCGGCTCGCGTAGCCGTTTCTGGGCGAAGCTTTGTGCAACAGCCACTGGCGTTGCAATGCGCCGCCATCATGGTGGAGATGTCGGCGCCGCTTTGGGCGCTGCACGGCTCGCGCGGTTGGCCGTTGCAAAGGAGCACGTCTCGCAGGTATGCACGTCTGCGGCAACGATCGAAGTATGCGAGCCCGACGTAGCGCAACGGACCGTGACCGGGGACCGGCTGGCACGCTATCGCAGAATATACGCGGCGCTTAAAGACGAATTTCCCAGATAGCTGTTCATCCAGATCCGCGTATCCCGGAGTTCCGAATTGAGATTGTGATGTCTTGGGCCGCCTTCCCGTCGCGCTGTTGCTTCTTTCCGTGTCCATGGCCAGGATTGCTGGCGACGGTGCGCGAGGCGTCGTGAAGATCGCGGCGCGCGATCCCAACTTGCCTGTGGGATATCAGGACGAGCTTTTCACCTGACTGTGGGCGGATTACGTCAGGCCGTATGCAGTCGTCTGGACAACCTCGGTCCGACGATACTCGCGATTGCTAGCGGACATTCACAGACGCCCACTTCTTTGTCCGGCTGTCGGACCTGGCTGACGATCTGCCTGCGGTCACGCCCCAACGAATGACCGCTGTCTGGGAGCGACGCAGACGTTCAAACGTCCGCTCCACGCAGTGGCTGAACGGCCGGAAATGGCCGGTAGTACGTGTTCGCGGAAACCGCCGGTAAAGAGCCGCCGAGGATTCCAATGCCCGGTCCTGGGACGATCCTCGAACTGGTGCCATCGGCCAGGACCGGTCGCTCGCACTCCACTGGCGAACGCCCGCTGACGAGTGACGAACCGTCATTCGGTAAGGCGGCGACCGATGTTTCGTCGAACGATCCGGCTCCAATCTCATGTGCTGCGTGCAGCGGCTAAGCCGCCGGATTCAGCGAAAAGATTTCGTCACGAAGCCGTATCGCCCGGCATTGCGGCGTGGGATCTCACCGGGAACACCCGTCTACCACCCGGCGGTGCATATAACGGTTCAAGCGTATGATCGGAGCACGACTGGCGCGCTGACGGTCGTGAGCTCTTCGTTGCAGGCAGGTGGAGCACATACCCCACGATCTTGGTAGTGTCGGCCGCAATGAATTCAAAGCAGTCAGTTTGTTCCGACGGAGCTGTAGTGGCGTTATAGGCTGAACGCTTCCACAATCATGGTCTGTGACAAATCGGCTTCGCTATCGAGATAGGTGGGAGACAACGGCGCTTTGAATTCCAACTCGTCGTACGCGTATTTCACACACCGTCTGCTCAGATAACTCGGTCGCTACAGATGCAAAGTGGCCCGCTAGCGGCCACTTTGCTCATGCCGTTTGCGAAAATCCCAATGACCTGGTTTCGGAGCCCGGGAAGAAATTAGGGATCACAGAAGTATTCTGAAAGACATCCATCTGGCCGCCAGAAAGCGTCTTGCCGGATGTCGAAACGAAGTTTGATGTACCGTTTTCAAAAGCCTGCGCACTTTTGGCGAACAGCAGAAAGCCAGCTGCGGTGGTCGGATCTTGACCGAGATCCATCTTGCTCCCATCCGCCAACTTGTAATCGCCGTCCTTCATCTGATATTTCTGCGCATCCTGCCCAAGCGACTTGAAAAGCGACATGAAACCCCCAAGCCCGTCCGCTTTCTGGCTAACCGCATCTGACTGCGATGCGGTTAGCGGCGTTCCATCCGCTTCCGACCACTTCGCATAGCCGCGGACCGCGTCATCATGAAAAGCCTTTACAGAGGCGACGAGTGAAGTATTGCCGTTCAGCTTACCTTGAAGCCACGATATATCGCTTGCACTCAGGTCTTTCGATGTGACCTGAATCGAGCCGTTGCTCGAATGGAAATCAAAATGTGCATTGGCGAGGTCCGGCCGCTCGGACACTACTGACTGCATTGTGGAAGTTAAGGCGTTAGCGATGTTTCGCGCGTCGTTCCCCATCTTCAACGGTGCGCCTAGAGCATCCAGATACTTTGCGACGCGAGCCGCTGTCGCAGACGGGTCGGCGACGCTCACCGTGGCTTGCGCCGGCGACGCTTCCTTAGCTGGCACAGACTGCATCAACCCGGCAGAACTCAGCGCGAACGGGTTCAATGTCGCCGCGTTTGAACTTGTCGAACCGATTGATGGGCTCATTCGTTCCTCTCTCTTTGTCCCCTAAGCTGACTGACGGCTATTTTCCGAAAAACTTGAGTTTGAAAGCGTCGAATGAACGTTTTGAGTTGAATGGAGCCCCGACAGGATGCTGGCACCGGTCCGCATGGGCAGGCCTTCCCCGGCTGGCCGGATAGCGTTATCACGATACGCGTCGAGCCTCGCTCTTGGGGGGCTTCAATGCCCGATGCATCCGTTCGCAAAAGGTCGGCCGCCTAACTGGCCATAAAGCTGATCTCCGCAGGCGGCCTCCTGCTGTGGCTGCTTTTGAGCACCGTGGTGACATTTGAAGAAACTAACCGAAGGGCAGAAACGGGGCGAAAGTACGCGTTCGCCGATATCACAGTGGCTGTTCCGTGACTGCCGCTGTCGAAGGACTGCTGTGATGCAATGAGCGGGCATGCGAACGGCGGCTTAGGCCCGAACAACCGGCCGATCGGCCACCTGCATAGCCAAGGCCTCCCGTCTCAACTTCTACTTAATCCAACGCCGCGCACCATCTCCAAGCGATTTCTATAGGGCAGGAGTTCAACTTTTTCTTTATTCCGTCAACCTTCTCGCGCCACACCTCAATACAATCAATGAAATATCGGCAGCTGAAATTAAATTCAACTTCCGGCTTACTGCGGCGAAATTCCATCGCCTTTTGGTTTAAACAAACGCACTACAACGAAGATCTAGCCGCAGCTTACGGTTCAACTCTTCCTTTATTTTTCTCCAACTTATGCCTTATTCGACAGGCGTTGGAAATTAACGCAAAAGATGAGTCGACAGGTCGTCTTCTGGGCTAACGAAATCGACGAATGGCTATTGCTTTAACATGCCGGCGTGAGCTGCCCACAGGCCAGCAACTGATTTTGCACGAATGCTCTCATAGAGTGCCTCAACCTTCTACCACCCTATTTGCAGTCCGAAGTATCTATCCGGGCTGTTCTTATTGAACAACACAGTCGGCTCGACCGGTCCATCGCCGTCAGTGGCTCTCCTGGTGGCAGAACTGCTGATACAACGACTGCCGGAGGACCGACCGCCGCGCATCCGCTTGTTGCTTCGACGACCCTTTACTTGCCCTGCGCGTTGAACCAGCCCGGACCTATCGGTGCGTATCCCCCGCTGCCCGCAGCGGCAGCCGCTGCCATCGCGCCGAAATTAGGCCATGCGGGGTAGTACTGACTCGACGGCGCGTGAGAACTCCCAGCGATCTTCGCCGCACCCTGGTTGCCCGTCGAGCCGGTCGTCGAACTCATCGTCACGATGCCGAAGTACGGTTCGTAGACGTTGGTGCTGCTCGGTAACCACAATGCCTGGTCTGAATAGCTGTACACGTAGACCGGACCGTACATCCCCTTCGGCTGGCGCCCAACCCAGGCCATCAGTGCACTGTATTCGCGTGCCTGGTTGGCCTGCGTCAGGTAATACGAGAGGTCCGTCCAGACTTGAAAATTGGCGTTCGTGTACGTGGTCGGGTCGTCGCCTAAATAACCCGTGAAATTTGTCGCGCCATCCGAACCCGTGGTCGGCACGCCGAACTCGGTAAGGGCGATCGCCTTCGCTCCGTCGCCGTGCGCGCTCATCTGCTCGCGCAGGCTCGTGCCCGTATAGCTCGCGAATGTATTTCCTCCGTCGCTTTCCGGCCAACCGTACGATGGCGACGAAAACGTATGCCACATCACGTTGAACGCATTCGAGTATTGCGGGAACATCGAGTTGAGCGTCGTACTCGGGCACTGATCGGGCGCCGACTGCCAGTCGTCACTGTAACAGTAGGGGTGGTGGGCAAGCGCATCGAAATATCCCTGGGCGCCCTTCGCGTACATCACTGCCAGCCAGTCACGCGGGTTCCACTGCATTGGCGCCGGGTAGCTTGGGTTGGTCGAATTGACGAGGCCCGCGATGCCAGTCGACGGCAGAGCACCGGTCGTGTTATTCGGCCACGTAGTACAGCCTGAACTACCGCCAGCGTATACATAGGCACCCGGATTTGCCTGCTTGATAGCCGGGTAGACGCTCTTCAGGATCGTCGTGTAGAGGGCGGGATCATGAGGCATGAAATCATCGCCGCAGTTGGGCTCGTTCCAGATCTCCCATGCATCGACCTGGCCACCGTAACTATCGCTGCTGTAATGCTTG
Source organism: Paraburkholderia strydomiana (assembly GCF_046030495.1). Classification (GTDB taxonomy): domain Bacteria; phylum Pseudomonadota; class Gammaproteobacteria; order Burkholderiales; family Burkholderiaceae; genus Paraburkholderia; species Paraburkholderia strydomiana_A. The sequence continues at coordinate 88,965 of NZ_JAQQCJ010000005.1, read as the reverse complement.
GCCGCGGCCCGCGCAAAATTGGTATAGAGAGTGGGATCCGGCGCGCACAGCCAGAATGGAACGTAGTTCGTTTGCTGATAGCTGCTGGAACACGCTGAACTTCCTGCCCATGGAGGGGTCAGCAAAATGACGCCCAGCACCCTCAAGCCGTTGTTGCGGGCGGCCCGGATAATCGTGTCCGCTACTCCCCAGGTCAACCCACTGCTTGCGCCCGGATTAGGATCGCTGTCATTGATCGTCGTTGGCGAGGGTTGGGTTTGCTCCCAGTTGATGACAATCCGAATCCAGTGGGCTTTTGTCGCCGCCAGGCCGGCCATGTAATTGTTGATTGCCTGAGTCGGATTGTCGGGGTTCCGGTAGATGATGTCGCTGATTTCGCTGCCCAGGTTAATGCCAGGCACGGGCGTATTGGTCTGCCCGAGCGCAACCCGGCACCCGAACAGCGCCATAATGAGCACACTCCAGCCGAGCCCGACCCTTGCTAGATTCAATGGAGTGAACAGGAATTTTTCCACGATGGACCGTATCTGGCCGCAGAGAAATCTGGATTGTATTCCAATCGTTACGCGTACTGCGTTTATCTTTTGCCAGGCAAAAATAGCACTATATTTTTATGCAGTACGTGAGATTTTTAAGTAAATAACGACATTTGACTATTAAGGAAACCGTAGTAGTTCGGCGGTTACCGCCAGTATGAAGGGCTTGGCCTAAAGACCTTGCGCGGCCGAACGCGACCGGATGCCGCGCGCGCCGGAACTCTCGAACCGCGCATCACGCAGAGGATCGTCTACCTTTCGGCCTCTCTATTATTTGTCCCGAATTCTGCTTTATTCGCCAGGGCGTGACAAATAAGGCGGAATTTGAAACCCGATTCCGGCTTCCGCTTTGACGCAACCTCATTCGAGCAAATGCGTTAAAGAATCATTGAGGCGGCGCAGCGATGCGCCATCTCACTACAAGCATGAATGAGTGAGATTCATCAGGCACGGTCATTGTCATTCAACCCTATGACCTGTATTCGCTGAAAGTCTTCCCCACCTGAAAGCAGGCGGGCATCCACCGCATCGATGCACGCCCGCCGCCGCGCCCCATCCGCTGCCGCCGATCAAGCGCAATGCCCCACTACCGTCAATGATCCAGCTGCTGAATGCCGGCCAGTCGCCATGCCGGGTCGCCATGCGCGGCGCGAACGATGTTCCAGACCTCCTGGAACGGCTGGGCGGTCTGAGCGCCGTCTTCCCGCATCTGACCGTAAAAGCGCACGCTGACCAGCGTCTCATCCGCATGGGTCTCCACGCCCAGCACCTCGGCATCGAGTTGCGGTACCTCCGTGCGGCTCGGCTGGCTGCCTCGAACTTCCAGATCCTGCTTGATTCGCGCGAACATCTCGGGCGTGGTCAACTCGAACAGGTCACCCTGCTCGTTGCGGTCCCATGCGCCCTGAAGACGCATGAACATGGTCTTCGCCGACGCCAGCAACGCGGCTTGATCCAACCCGAGCGCAGTGGCCGGGGTTTTCACGCTGCCCGCAGTTCCGGCCGGATCCATCGCAGCGCGCTGCGAGCCGAAGAAATTTGTTTCGGGCCGCGCCTGGCCTGTCTGACTACCGAACGGCGAGCCGTTCGTCTGCCCTCGGTTCGCGGCACCATGCCCATAAGCCAGATCCGGACGACGCCGGTTGGCGATGAAACGAAATAGCAGCACGCCCGCAAAAATCACGAGGCCGATCAGCAACGCATTCGACAGCATTTGCGCAAGGCCAGCACCCAGACCCAGAGAAGACAGCAGCGCGGCAATGCCGAGGCCGGCTGCAAGACCGGCGAGCGGCCCCATCCAGCCGTTGCGCGCCGGTGCGGCAGCAGGCGCTTGCGCGGCCTGCTGCGCAGGTTGAGCTTGCTGGCTTCGTTGTCCTTGACCCGACGGCGACGCCATCTGCGACTGGCGTCCGATACTTTGGCTTCCGCCCATCCGCTTCGCTTCGGCGTCGTTCGACGCCACTGCGCCAAGGGCGAGCACGCCCGCGAGACCAAGCGCCGCACCCCCGCGCGTAACCTTTCCGGCAGCCCATCGCAGCTGATTGATGATTTGCGTGTACATATGAAACCTCTCTTGATGACTCAGGGGCCGCCCGCACCGCGCGTCCGGCATTTCGCACTGAAACATTACGGACAGTAATATTTTACGGCCGTCAAATCTGCCATCGGTCGGCCTGCAATCGGTCGCGCGCGGCCTGCAAACCATTGCCGTGGATGTAATGCTCCAGTTGCTGGATCGTGTGTTCCTGCTCCGACATCTGGTTCTTGATCAGATCGCCGATCGACACCATTCCGATCAGTTGCCCCGCGGTAATCACCGGCAGATAACGTATCCGGTGCGCGGTCATGAGCGCCATGCATTCCTCCGTCGTCTGCTTCGGGCCCACGTAGCGCACCGCCGTCGACATGATGTCCCGCACCGGCGTATCCCGCGAAGAACGGTCCATCAGCACGACTTTGCGGGCGTAGTCGCGTTCGGTAACGATGCCGACGATGCGCCCCTCGTGTGCCACGATGAGTGCGCCTACCTGCCGGTGCGCCATGATCGCTATCGCGTCGTACACCGACGCCGATGCCTGAGTCGACCACACGGTCTGGGAAGTCTTCGAACGCAGAAACTGTGCAACCGATGTCATTTGTCACCTCTGTCAGCTGTCAGGAGACGCCCGCTGACGCCTCGGGCCGAGGTTTGAATCTAACTGAAGTCGAGACAACGGAAAATTCGAATTTTCATTGCTGATATTTCGAGAAAAACGTAACGTTGGAGGGTCGACGGAGGCACGGTGAACTTCAAGCATCTGTATTACTTCTGGGTCGCGGCGCATGCGGGCGGAATCGTCCGCGCCGGCGAGCAACTGCACATCACGCCGCAAACGCTGAGCGGCCAGATCAAGCTGCTCGAAGAAGCGCTGGATAAGAAGCTGTTCAAGAAGAGCGGCCGCTCTACCGAACTCACCGATGCGGGCCGGCTGGCGCTCGATTACGCCGACGAAATCTTCTCGCTCGGCTCGGAGCTCGAAAGCGCGGTGCGGCGCGAAAAAGAAGTCGGCACGCAGTCGCGGTTTCGCGTGGGCATCGCGGATTCGGTGCCGAAGGCGATCGCGTACCGGCTGCTGGAACCGGCACTAGGCGCGCCCGTGTCGCTGCGCGTGATCTGTCATGAAGGCAAGCTGCACGCGTTGCTCGCGCAACTGGCCGTGCACCGCCTCGACCTCATCATTGCGGACGCCCCGATTCCGGCCGACGTCAACATCAAGGCTTTCAATCACCGGCTCGGCCGTTCGACGCTGAGTTGCTTCGGCGCAGAGGCGCTGCTGCAAGGCGGGCTGAAACGCTTTCCGATGTCGCTTAGCCAATTGCCTCTGCTGCTGCCGGGCACGGAATCAGCGGTGCGCCGCAAGCTCGATCATTGGCTGGCGTCGCGCGCAATCTCGCCGCGCATCGTCGGCGAATTCGACGACGGAGCCATGGCCCTGGCGTTCGGCCGTGAAGGCCGCGGGCTGCTGTTCGCCCCAACCGTGCTGGCGGACCAGTTACAGGCGGAGCATAAGCTGACGATGGTCGGGCAGATCAACACCATCGTCGAGGAGTTCTTTGCGATCTCCATCGAACGTCGTATCAGTCATCCCGCGGTCGCAACGATCATCGACGCGGCACGTAGTGAACTGTTCAACGCTTAGACGATTCCGGCTTCTTCGTTGCAAGCCGATGTGCGCGTAGTCGAAAGCGCGTTCGGCGTGGCATGGCTTAACGGCGACGGATACGTTTACCGCACACGGCCTCGTCATCGGGGCCACGGCGCGTGCACCCAGGCCGGCTCACGAACCGCGTGGGTGCGTGGCCGCGGCAAGGAGTTGCCGCACAGGCCGGCTCAGGCGCCAGAACAGAGACTCCTGCAAACTGGCAAGTTGCTGCCGGACGTTCGCGAGCGCCGTCCGTGTCACAGCGAGTTCGCTTGCCACCGCCGTATCGATATCCGCTCCATCGATCAGCGCTACGTTGACGATGCGAACGCCGTGGTGCGATGCCGCCTGCGCCTGCGGCCAGTTCACCTCGGCGCCGAACGCCAGAACCTGCGTGGCCTGCGCAAGCTTGCTGGCCCACAATGAATAGGTATCCGGATGCGCGGCGCCGCTCCGGACGAGCTCTTTGCACAGGTGCATGGCTTCAAGATGAATCTTCAATCCCTGCACCGCGTCGAAGCCGCTGTGACGTTCCTCCGTCTTTGCGCGCCGTGACGTGCCGAACGACGGCGTCAATCCGGTGAGATCGGCAACCCATCCTTCCGCGGCCAGCGCATACGCGGACGAGTGAACGGCGAGATCGCAGTCGAACACCGCATGCGCGTGCGTGGCGGCATGTCGCAACGTGAGCAGCCAATGCGCGAGAAACGCGCGATACATCATGGTCGGCGCAATCTCCCCCACGTGCTGCTTGAAAAACGCGAGGCGCCGCTCGAACGGCTGCTCCGCCAGTTCCGTCGGCAGGTGCGGAAGCTCGACGCGAAGCGCCTCGAGAACGCGGGCCACCGTCGGCACATGGCGGTTCGATGCCAGCACGGCGTAGGGGATCGCTACGAAATGCGCATTGCCATGTAACGCAAACAGATCCCAACAGGATTGCCACTGGGAGATCGGGTTCTTCTCGACCACGATATGCACCGCGTCAGCGAAGGTGCTGCGAAACCACGGAAGCCGCCCTAGCGAGCGGCAGAACTTGAAGACAGGCACCTTGCCCCGCGCGTGCGCCGAGTCGATGAGACGGCGCACATAGCCTTCGATCCGATCCGCGTCGTCCGGTACTTCGCCCGTGAAGCTGTCGATGGCAAAGCGCTCGTCAAATCCCGCGATCCCTCGCCCGCCGGGTTCGAGCAGCGCGGCGTATTCCGTAAAATAGGGTCGCTCCAGTTCGGGATGGCCCGAAGGCCAGCTATCCGCCGTGCTTTTTTCAAGCGTGTCGGAATCGATGCTTGCCAGCATCTCGTGCAACGGTTCGTAGTACGCAACGACTTCCTCGATACGGCGAAAGCGCGACCATAACCACGTGCCCGCGGTCCGGTATCCGCTGTGCAGGAATACCGCGTTCGGTTTTGATGTCATGAGATGGGGAGAAGCCTGGTTGGTCAACGGGTCGTCGGATTCACACTGCGCGGCGCGCTCGTCGCGCTGGAGTCATCCTGCTTCGCACTCGCGAACCATCCGATGGAATCCAGCAAGTACCCGGGCGCAAGTGAGCGTTTGCCGCCAGAGCTTTTCCTTCAGCCATGCGCCGGGCACCCATTGCCACGGCAGAACGACATGGCCGGCGCCCCACCCTGGTCGCCAACGCTGCGCGACGCGCCGCCGCCTGAACAGGCTGAGCGTAGGAATACCGAGGTTCGACGCCAGATGCCCGACCCCCGAGTCGTTGCCGATGAACCAGCCCGATTCATACAGCCAGCACGCGAGTTCGTGCAGGTCATGGAACGTCGCTGCGTGAAGCGCTGACGTGCCGAGTTCTTTCCAACGCTCACGCTCGTGAGGGGCAATGACGAAGTGCACGTCGTAACCGTGCTCGCGCAACCGGTGCGCCAGTTTGATGAACCGCGCGCGCCGCCAGCGTTTGTCGTCGGTGCTCGCTTCGGGATGTATCACAACGCGACGCCGATGCCGCCGGTGCTGCAATGAAGGCGGAGGCGTAATGCCGTTATCTGTCCCCACGTGAGATAGCCCCAGCTCTTCACGGCAGAAGCCGGCGAAGCGTTCGGCCATACAACCCGGCCGATCGCCGAGTTCGACGCTATCCAGGTACAGGACATTCGGGTGAGCCGCCGTCAGATCCGGCACTGGCTGATGCCGGTGCATCTGGATAACGACGTCGTAGCACACCAGCCATGCCGCGCCATGTTCACGGTGCGGTATCGGGTGAATCGTTACGCCGGGAAACCAGCGTCGCAATGCGCAGGCTTGCCGTCCGAACACCGTGATGTCGATGCCGTTACGCAGACAGTTCTGAACGGCGACCATCAGAACGAGTGTGTCACCGAGGGCATTCGACATCACGACGGCAACGCGTGGAGAACGGCCATCGACGGTGGCGCTCAGCGGCATCGGCGTCATGTGAAACTCGCGCGCAGTTGCTCGAATGCCCGAGCCACTTTGCCTACCGACAGCATGTATTTCCAGTAGCGCTCTTTCAGACGTCCGGTCGGTAGATAGGTACTGCCGATCAATACCTGCCCCGCGCCCCAGCCTGGCCGCCAGGTATGCGCGAGTCCGCGCCGCATGAACAGGGAAAGCGTAGGAATCTGCAGGCTCGAAGCGAGATGGCCGATACCCGAATCATTGCCGATGAACCAGCCCGATTCGAAAAGCCATGCGGCGACGTTGTCCAGCGAGCCGAGACTGACCGATGTCAGGCCCAGACGCTCCACGTGCGTCCAGTCGTCGCGCTCTTCCGGCGCAACGACGAACTGCGGATCGAACCCGCGATCGCGCAAGGTGACGGCTAGCCGGACATAGCGCGAAGCCAGCCAGCACTTGTCAATCGTACTCGCTGTCGGGTGTATCGCGACGCGCAGGGGATGCCTACGATGCACGAGCCCTGCCGGCGCGGTGATGCCGTTGCTTTTGTCGGCATTCGTCAGATTCAGCTCATCACGACAGAATCGCGTGAGCCTGACTGCCATTGAATCGGGAGAGCGCGCCCGGCAGACGCGATCGAGCAGAACGACTCGGGGGTGCAATCGGTGCAGCCCGTCGAACGGCCTGTCCGAATGCATCTGGATGACGAGGTCGAACCTGGCCAGATTGTCCGCAAGACCCGCTTCGCCCAGGTCCGCCCGGATATCGACTCCGGGAAACCACCCGTGAAGCGCGCTCGCATGACGGCCGAACACCGTGACCGCGATGCGTTCGAGGCAGAGATTGCGCGCGATCGTCATCATGAGTAACGAGTCGCCGACTGCCGGCGAAAGAATCAATGCGACGTGCTTTATCGGCTGTAGTAACTGTGGCATAAGTCGCCCCCGCTGACACGCCTTCGAATGGCAAGGCGCTGACCCCGCTCATTGACGAGCGTTCTCCGCTAAAACGATTCGGAGTCTAGGCGGGGGCGGCATTATTTGCGTTACAGCGCGAATTACCACGCCTTACGCGGATAAAGTGGCGGACCGTTGGCAGCATGAACCGCGTACGCATGCCTGTACAAAGCCTGTTCCTGTCGGCGGCGAATTCCGTAAAAATTCCGGAAGCGCATGACACGATAGCGACGCATTCGCTATTCGGAACCTCTCCGTCTGATCAATCAACGTGATGATGTTGCTCGATAAGATCGAGAAAAAGGTTGAGCGCACGCGTTCTCGGTCTTGAGATCTCGGTGATCGCGCTGATCGTATTTTCATAGACCGGACCGGAGCGCACCTTCACGAGTGCCCGCCGTTTTGCGAAAGACGCCGCGTAATATTGCGGCAACAAGCCCACATAATGCCCGGAGAGCACCAGCATCGCGACGGCCTCCAGCCCTGATGCCGTCGGACCTCGCTGCATGCCGAGCGTGTTCAAGACTTCATAGACGAACGGCTGCGGACGATAGACGAGCGGCAACTTCGACGCTTCACGTATCCGATGACCCGCGACATACAGCCCTTGCCGCTCGATGAAAAGCGGCAGGTATTGGAATCCCGCTTCGCGACGGTACATGCCTCGAATCGCAACGTGAACCTGACGCTCCCGTAACGCCGAGTTGAGTTCGCTGAAGGTCATGACCCTCAGCTCGACGTTCACGTCGGGCGCCAGTTCCTTGAACGCGGCCAGGACCTCGGGCAAATGACAGCCTTCGTCGCTGACGATGTGCTCCACCATTCCGATCGATAACGAGCCCGACAGCACGCCGCGTACGGCGTCGATCTCCGGCCGAATCCGCTCAAGCGATCTGAGCGCGTCGCGTGCCAGATCGAGCGCCACCTTGCCCGCATGCGTCAGCACGAATCCCGCTGGACCGCGCTCGCACAGCCGTGCGCCGAGCGTGTCCTCGACTTCGCGGATGTGCCGGCTGATCGACGTCTTCGACATATTCAACTGCTTCTCGGCCGCGGCAAATCCGTTCGCCTGCGCGACCGCGCAGAAGATGCGCAGCGAGCGCAGGCCGCGTTCATCGAAATCGGGGCGGCTCATGGAGGCGGTCCTCGGCGTGGGGTGGTCGGTCATGGTCGGCGCTTGAAAGGTTTCATTTTCCGGAACCATACCGCCAAAAAAATCATTTTTCACGATCTTTATGGCGGCATACATTCGGTCGCCAGGGTCATCGTGCGAAGCCGTAGCGTGCACGATGCACCGGTCCATCACCCACACGTCCCCTCACGCGGAGAGCGCAATGCAAAACTGGACCCGACGATCCTTCATCAAGACCACGCTCGCCTCGGGCGCAGCATTGGCGCTGCCGCGGCTCGCACTCGCGGAGGGCGGCACGCTCGCCGACATCAAGAAACGCGGCAAGCTGACGGTCGGCACGGAAGCCGCCTATGAGCCGTTCGAATTCGTCGAGAACGGGCAGATTACCGGCTATGGCCACGACGTGCTGGAGTTGATGGCGGCCAAACTGGGCGTGCAACTCGAACAGATGAACCTGCCGTTCCAGGGCCTGCTGCCCGGCCTGATGTCGCACAAGTTCGACTTCGTCGCGACCAGCGTCGGCATCACGCCGGAGCGCGCCAAGCGTTTCGCCTTCAGTGAGCCGGTAGGTGTGGTGCGCTCGGTGCTGATGGTGCGCGCCGACGACGGGTCGATCAAACGCGATCTCGACATCGCCGGCAAGACCATCGGTACGCAGATGGGCTCGTCGTCCCAGCCGGTCGCCACCGAGTTCGAAAAGGAACTCAAGGAAAAGGCCGGCAAAGGCTACGCGGATACCAAACTGTTCCAGGCGTATCCGGACGTGTCCAATGCGCTCGCGAACAAGACGATCGACGTGGCGCTGATGCCGTCGAACATCGCCGCCGTTCAGATGCGCAAACAGCCGGGCGCGTTTCGTATTGCCGGCACGATCGGGCAACCGAAACTGCTCGCCTGGGTGGCGAATCCGAACGACCTCGAAATCCGCAAGTTCATCAACGACTCGCTCGACGAATTCAGGGCGAACGGCAAACTGGCCGCATTGCAGACGAAATGGTTCGGTGCACCGATGGATACGCCGCGCATGAACTATCTGCCGACCGGCTCGATCTGACGCCCCCGCCATGCTCGACTGGATCGACAAAGGTGGCGTCATCGCGCCGTTTCTCGATGGCGTCGTCTCGGGCACCGCGCTCACGCTGGTCGCCTCCGCGTGCGCGTTCGCGATCGGCCTCGCGCTCGGCATCGTCTTGCTGCTCGCGCGCATCTCGCCGATCGGCCCCTTGCGCGCGCTGGTGGTGCTGTGGGTGAGCCTGATTCGCGGCACGCCGGCGCTGATTCACATGTTGATCGCGTATTACATGGTGCCGGCGTTACTCGACATTTCCATTTCGCCGATCACCGCCGGCATCGCCGCGCTCGCCTTCAACACGAGCGCGTACATCGTCGAGATCCTGCGCGGCGCGCTCGGCACGATTTCGTGGGGGCAGCGCGCCGCCGCGTATGCGATGGGTATGCGCACGTCGCAGGTCTGGCGGCACGTGCTGCTGCCCCAGGTCATCTATCGGGCGATTCCGCCGCTCACGAGCGAATTTACGATTCTGCTGAAGGCGTCGTCGCTGATGTCGATCATCGCCGTGCCCGAACTCGCAACGGTGGCACGCAACGCGACGCTGCAAACGGATCTGCCATTGCAGGTCTTCACGATCACCGCGGCCGTCTACTTCGTGATCCTGTTCTGCATCTCGGCTGCATCGCGACTCTGCGAGCGCCGGGTCTCGAGGATGCTTCCCCATGGCCATTGACTTCTCGATCGTCCGCGAAGCGATCCCTGTGCTGATCGAGGGATTGCGCATCACCGCACTCGTCAGTGCGATCGGCATTCCGGTCGGTATCGTCGCGGGCATCGTCGCGGCTTACGCGGCACAGTCGCGCACCTGGCTGCGGCCAGTGGCGCTCACATACGTCGAACTCGTCCGCAACATCCCGTACCTGATCCTCGTCTATCTGTCGTTCTTCGGCTTGCCGAAGCTCGGCGTGAGCGCCTCGGCGATGACGGTCGCAGTGGGTTGCACGGCCTTCTACACGGGCGGCTACTTCTGCGAAATTCTGCGCGCCGCGCTGCGCAGCGTGGCGCGTGGCCAGACGCATGCCGCTTTTTCGCTGGGCATGACCTTCTGGCAGGCGCAGCGCCACGTGATCGCGCCACAACTGTTCGGCTTCATCACACCGCCGACGACGAGCCTCGTCATCATGATGTTCAAGGACTCGGCGATTTTTTCCGTGATGAGCCTGCCGGAAATGACGTACCAGAGCAATCTGCTTACAGCCAACACGTTTGCCTATGTCGAAGTGCTAGGCACGACGGCGTTGATCTACTGGGTCTGCAGCGTCCTGCTGGCCGGCGTCGGCCGCCGTCTCGAAACGGCGATCGGACGCCGCGGCCGTCACGCGTGACACGCCTCCCCCCCAATCCAACTGAGGACACCCGCATGAGTCACTACACCGTTGCGCCGCGTACCGGCCACCCCACGCTGCTGTATTCGGAACTCGACCTCGACATCGACAATCTTAAGGCCGACATCGCGGTGCTCGGCATGCCTTACGGTGCACCGTATTCGCCCTCCGATTTCAGCAACGACCAGACCAATGCGCCGTCCGCGATCCGCCAGGCCACGGACCGCGTCGCGCGCAAACCGCACCACTACGATTTCGATATCGATGGCCCGCTGCTGCAAGGCCGCACCGATATCCGCTTCGTCGATTGCGGCGACATCCTTCCCGATCTGACCCAACCCGGTGAGCACTACGCCCGCGCCGAAGCGGCCGTGCGCCGCATTGCGGCCGGTGGTGCGATGCCGATCGTGCTGGGCGGCGATCACGGCATCACGACGCCCGTGCTGCGCGGTCTCGACCAGAAAGGTCCGATTACGCTCGTGCATATCGACGCGCACCTCGACTGGCGCGATGAAGTGAACGGCGTACGCGAAGGCCTGTCGAGCCCGATTCGCCGCGCGTCGGAGATGGCGCACGTCGAGCGGATCATCCAGATCGGCCTGCGCGCACAAGGCAGCGGCCGCGCCGAGGAATTGACCGTGGCGCGCGCGTATGGCGCAGAGCTGATCACCGCCTATGAACTGCACGACATCGGTATGGACGCCGTGCTCGAACGCATCCCCGATGGCGGTAACTACTACCTCACGATCGACGCCGACGGTCTCGATCCGTCGACGATGCCGGCCGTCGCAGGGCCGGCGCCCGGCGGCGTCACCTTCGTGCAGGCGCGCAAACTGATTCACGGTCTGGTCCGCAAGGGCCGCGTTGTCGGCATGGACATCGTCGAGATCCAGCCGGAAAAGGACGATGCCAATCTGATCTCGTGCGTGACCGCCGGCCGGCTGATTCTCAACCTGATCGGTGCGTCGATTCGCGCGGGCTACTTCGACAAATGAGCGCGGACATGAGCGCAACGCAGATCGTCATCGACATTCGCGGCATCGACAAATGGTACGGCAGCCATCACGTGCTCAAGCAGTGCTCGACGCAAGTGAGCAAGGGCGAGATCGTCGTCGTGTGCGGGCCGTCGGGTTCCGGCAAGTCGACGCTGATCAAGACCGTCAACGCGCTGGAGCCCTTCCAGAACGGCGACATTCTGGTCGACGGCACCTCGCTTGGCGCGAAATCCACGAACCTGCCGAAGCTGCGCAGCCGCGTCGGCATGGTGTTCCAGCACTTCGAGCTGTTCCCGCATCTCGATCTGACGCGCAACCTCACGCTGGCGCAGCGCATCGTGCTCGGCCGTGACGAAGGCAGCGCGCGCAACAAGGCGCGCGAACTGCTCGATCGCGTCGGTCTGTCGGCGCACGCGCACAAGTATCCCGGGCAGTTGTCGGGCGGGCAGCAGCAACGCGTGGCGATTGCGCGAGCGTTGTCGATGGACCCGGCGGCGATGCTGTTCGACGAGCCGACGTCGGCGCTCGACCCCGAAATGGTCAATGAAGTGCTCGACGTGATGGTCGAACTCGCACGCGAAGGCATGACGATGATGGTGGTGACGCACGAAATGGGATTCGCGAAGCGTGTTGCGCATCGCGTGGTCTTCATGGAAGACGGCGCGATCATCGAAGACAGTCCGACCGGCGAGTTCTTTCAGGACGCGGCAAGCCCCTCGGCCAAGCGCTTCCTTTCCAGGATTCTTGCTCATTGAACCTGCGCCGGTGCGCGCTCGCACGCATCGGCCGCTCACACTTTCCGGAGATCCCAACGCCATGACGACCCACACGCGCATCCGCAAATTCAACACGCGCGAAACCTATCCCGAGCAAAAGCTCGACAATGACCTGTGCCAGGCAGTGATCGCCGGCGATACGGTCTACCTGCGCGGCCAGATCGGCCAGGATCTCGACACGCGCGAATCGGTAGGCATCGGCGACGTCACTGCGCAGGCCGAAAAAGCGATGGCCAACGTCGCGATGCTGCTCGAAGAATGCGGCAGCAAGCTCGAGGACATCTGCAAGGTCACGGTCTATCTCATCGACCCGCGCTATCGCGAGGCGGTCTATAACGTGATGGGCCGCTGGCTCAAAGGCGTGTTTCCCGTCTCGACCGGTCTCGTCGTGCAGGCACTCGCGCGCCCGGAATGGCTGGTGGAAATCGACGTCATTGCCGTCAAGCAGCGTGCGTAAGCTGCGTTGCATAATGTCACCGGGCGGCCCCGGTGTGCGTTAATGGAGTCCGCTGCAGTCACCGCAATGCCGATCTGGACGAACATTCTCAAAGGGATTTCCTATCACTATGCCGCTCAGTCGCAGTGCCGAACTGCTGAAGGCGCTGATCGCCTTCCCCACCGTTTCACGCACGCCGAATCTCGCCCTGATCGAGCACGTCGCCCGCTTGCTCGGCGCGGCGGGAATCGCCTGCACGCTCGTCAAGGACGAAGCGGGAACCTGTGCCAACCTGTTCGCCAGCACGGGGCCGGCGAACGTGCCCGGCGTCCTGCTGTCGGGACATACCGATGTCGTGCCGGTCGACGGGCAACCGTGGACGATGCCGCCGTTCGAAGCGACACTGCGCGACGAGCGGCTGTACGGACGCGGCACCGCCGACATGAAGGGCTTCGTCGCCTGCGCGGTCGTCGCCATGATCGACGCTTCGGCGCGTACGCTGCGCAAGCCGCTGCAATTGGCGCTGTCGTATGACGAGGAGATCGGATGCGTCGGCGTGCGGCGTCTGATCGACGTTCTGGAGATCGCGCCGGTACGGCCGGAGTTGTGTGTCGTCGGCGAGCCCACGATGATGCAGATCGCCACCGGCCATAAGGGCAAGGCCGCGTATCGTGCGGTCTGTTGCGGACAGGAAGGACACTCGGCGCTCGCGCCGAAGTACCTGAACGCGATTCACGTCGCCGCCGACTGGATCGCGGGAATCCGCGCGGCACAGCAGCGCCTCGCACAAACCGGTGCGCGCGACGACGACTACGACGTTCCCTATTCGACGATTCACGTCGGCACGATTCGCGGCGGCAAAGCACTCAACATCGTGCCGAACGAATGCACGCTCGATTTCGAAATCCGTACGCTTGCGGCGGATCGTGCCCAGCCTATCCTCGATGACATCCGTCGCCATGCCGAGACGGCGAGCGCGGCAGGTCACGGCGGACCGGTGTATCTGCCCCGGGTCGAAGAAGTCAACGCCTACCCCGGGCTCGACACGCATGTGGCGAGCGATGCCGTGCAGTTTCTCGAATCCTTGCTGCCGTCGGAGACGTCAAAACGAAAGGTCGCGTTCGGCACGGAAGGCGGCCTGTTCTCAACGCGACTCTCGGTGCCGACGCTGGTATGCGGTCCCGGCGATATCGACGTCGCACACAAGCCGGATGAATACGTTGCGTTGGCGCAGCTCGACGCGTGCGATGCGTTTCTTGCGCGGCTGGTCGATTGTTTGCACTGACAGCCACGAGTCTGCCAGGCATCCTCAACGACTAGGGCACCATCAGCTCATCCACTCTCGTCAGAAAGAACGCCAGCGTAGGTGAAGCGTTTGAGCGGCTATAACCGATAACGAGATCGACGGTCGGCGCCTCGCCTTCCAGCGGCCGGCTCACCACCGACCACGGCAGCAGATTGTTCGCGTACTCCGGCATCAGCGCGAGCCCACGCGTGGAGGCCACGAGCGACATCGCCATCGCGAGATTGTCGACGTGGTGCTCGGCGGCGATATCGACATGATTGATCAGCAGATATTGCTCGATCACGTCGTGCAGCACCTTGGCCTTGTTCGAGGCCAGGATGAATGGCTCGCCGATCAGATCCTGCGCGCGGATCGCCGCGCGCCCGGTCAGCCGGTGATCGCTCGGCATCAACACCAGCAGCTTCTCGCGGCTCACCACACGATATTCCAGATCGAAGCCCGGCTCGGCGCGCAGAAATGCGAGGTCGAGCTTGCCGCGCGCCAGCGCGTCGGCCAGGTCGGGCGAATAGTGGCTCGAGACCGTTACGTCGACGTTTGGCAGTTCTTCGCGCAGGACCTGCATTGCCCGCGGCAGCCACGTCATTTCCTGCCCTGTCAGGAAGCCTAGCGCGAACACCTTCCTCGCCGGCGTCGACGCGCGCCGGGCGGCTTCCTTTGCCGCGTCGACCTGCGCGAGCGCGAGCCGCGCGTGGTCGAGAAACGCCTTGCCCGCAGCCGTCAATTCGACGCCGCGCGCGCTGCGGCTGAAAAGCTCCGCGCCGACTTCGTCCTCCAGATCGCGGATCTGGCGGCTCAGCGAAGGCTGAGACGTATGCAGCCGCTGCTCGGCCGCCACTGTCAGGCTGCCGGTCTCCGCGACCGCCACAAAGTACTTCAGGTGACGCAACTCCATTCGCTCCTCCTGCTGCCCCATGCTTCTGAGGCATGCCCATCAGCCTACAAAGTCTTTTTCGTTCGTGCAAGCGCCATCTACATTGCTGAGCAGGCAAGGACGAAACGCAACAACCGTTTGAGCCATACCTTACATCTATATCTGAAGGAGTTTGAAAATGGACAAGCCAGTCATCCTGATCACCGGCGCGCTGACCGGAATAGGCCGCGCCACCGCGTTCGCATTCGCCGAAAGCGGCGCGCGTCTGGTCGTCTCGGGCCGCCGTGAAGCCGAAGGCCGCGCGCTCGAAGCCGAACTGCGCCAACGCGGCGCCGATGCCGTCTTCATTCGCGCCGACGTCCGTCACGACGACGAAGTGCGCGACCTGGTCGATGCGGCGGTCGCACGCTTCGGCCGTATCGACGCGGCGGTCAACAACGCGGGGACCGAAGGCCAACCGGGCTCGATTCTCGACCAGAGCGCCGAGAGCTACGCAGCGACCTTCGACACCAACGTTCTCGGCACGTTGCTGAGCCTCAAGCACGAGTTGCGGGTCATGCAGGCGCAGAAGCACGGCAGCATCGTCAACGTGTCGTCGACATATGGACATGAAGGCGCGGCGTATGCGTCGGTCTATGCGGGCAGCAAGCACGCGGTGGAAGGCATCACGAAGTCGGCGGCGCTTGAAGTCGCTTCGTCGGGCGTGCGCGTGAACGCCGTCGCGCCGGGACCGACCGACACCGGCATGCTCGAGCGCTTCACCGGCACCGCCGAGCGCAAGGCCGCGCTTGCCGCGTCCGTGCCACTCGGTCGGGTCGGGCAGCCCAACGACATCGCCCGCGCGATCACGTTTCTCGCTTCCGACGCAGCGTCGTTCGTGACGGGTCAGATCGTCACCGTCGACGGCGGCAAGACTGCCGGCTAAGCGCAACACTGCCCCTGCGGAGAAAAGGCCATGACCCACCACAC
The DNA here is from genome assembly GCF_046030495.1 of Paraburkholderia strydomiana. Lineage (GTDB taxonomy): Bacteria > Pseudomonadota > Gammaproteobacteria > Burkholderiales > Burkholderiaceae > Paraburkholderia > Paraburkholderia strydomiana_A. The sequence goes on along the minus strand of NZ_JAQQCJ010000005.1, from coordinate 73,030 downwards.
CCACCAGAACGCGCCGACGCAATTCGTCGAAACGAACGGCATTCGCTTCGCGTACCGCCGCTTCGGCAAGCGCGATACCGTTCTGCTCGTGTTTAACATTCACTTCACCGGCACCATGGATCACTGGGACCCCGCCATCACCGACGGTTTTGCCAGGGACCGCGAAGTGATTCTCTTCAACAACGCGGGCATCGCCAGTTCGTCGGGCGACGTGCCGGAGTCCATCGAGGAGATGGCCGCCAACGCCGCAGCGTTCATCAAGGCACTCAGGTTGCAGCAGGTCGACGTCCTCGGCTTTTCGATGGGCGGCTTGATCGCCCAGACGCTCGCGCTCGCCGAACCCGAGCTGGTGCGCCGCGTGGTGCTCGTCGGAACGGGACCGCGCAGCGGCGAAGGCATGGCAACGCTCACGCCCGAGGCGCAGCAGATCTTCGGCGCGACCTACGACGAACCCGACGAGTTATGGCTGAAGGTGCACTTCTCGCCGTCGGCGCAAAGCCAGACGGCCGGACGCCGGTTTCTCGAACGATTCCGCCTGCGCCAGGAAAACCGCGATCCGCAAGCCGGCGAGAAGGTCGCGCCCGCTCAGCTCGCGGCCCTCGCGAAGTGGGGCGCGCCGCGCGCGAACCCGTACGCGTATCTGCACGCGCTGGAACAGCCGACGCTCGTGGTCAACGGCGACAACGACGTGATCATCTATTCGATCAACTCGTGGATCCTGCAGCAGAACATCCCCAACGCGCAGCTGATCCTGTATCCCGATGCCAACCACGGCTCGCTTTATCAATACCCGGAGCGGTTCGTCTCGCACGTCACACAGTTTCTTTCGGAATGCCAGGCGCATCACGAACAGAAATGACCTTTCTCATCACTTCTGGAGTCTCGTCATGAACAACCTTACTGGAAAGACCGCGCTCGTTACGGGCGCATCGCGCGGCATCGGCCGCGCCAGCGCGCTCGCACTCGCTCGCGCAGGTGCTCAGGTGCTCGTCCACTACAGCACCGGCGAAAAGGAAGCGGAGGCCGTCGTTGCGGAGATTCGCGCGGCAGGCGGCACCGCGCAGAAAGTCGCAGCCGACCTGCGTGACGCGGACGGTGCGCATCTGCTCGCGAAACGCGTGCGCGAAGTGATCGGCCATCGTCTGGACATTCTCGTGGCGAACGCGGGCGTTTCCCGAGCCGCGAGCATCGAAGAGACCACCGTCGAAGCCTTCGACACGCTGTTTGCCGTGAACGTGCGCGCGCCCTATTTTCTCGTCCAGCAACTGCTGCCGGTGATGTGCAAGGGCAGCAGCATCGTCATGATCTCGTCGCTTGCGGCACGCGCGGCGGTTGGCACGCTATCGGCCTATGCGGCGACCAAGGGTGCGGTCGATACCCTCGTCACGCATTTCGCCTCGGCGCTCGGAGAACGGGGCATCCGGGTGAATGCCGTCGCGCCGGGCGTCGTTGAAACCGATATGTCGAACTTCACGAAAACCGACGAAGGACGCGCGGCCACGCTCGGCATGCAGGCGCTGAAGCGTCTCGCCCAGCCCGATGAAATCGGCGATGCGGTCGCGTTTCTTGCATCCGATGCCGCGCGCTGGATCACGGGCGAAACGCTACGAGTCGATGGAGGCTCGAAGCTCTGACGCATCGCGCGAAGCGCCGAATTCTCGCCGCCTTTGCAACATCGGCCAACGCCAGATTCCGGAGTTCAATGTCGCTCGTTGATTGTCACGCGCGACGCCTTGCAGGCATCAGGCCACACATGCCTGCTCGCGCGCCGTGCGCGACGCCTTCACTGTCGCTGTCGAATAGCGTCATTGGACGACCCGAGCGATGTGCCAGGATGAACCTCTCACCCGCAAAACCCTCTACTGCTGCACGCCCCATCTCCGCACCGTGACACGCTCCAGCGTATCGAACACCAGATGTTCGATCAGCAAACCGATTACGATCACCGCCGCCAGCCCCGCGAAAACCCGGTCGGTGTATAGCTCATTGCGATTCTGGAAGATATACCAGCCAAGTCCGCCGTTGCCTGAACTCGCGCCGAACACCAGTTCAGCTGCGATCAGCGTCCGCCACGCAAACGCCCAGCCCACCCGCAAACCCGCCAGAATCGACGGCAGCGCCGCGGGCACCAGAATCAGCAGCACGTGGCGCAGGCCTGTCAGGCCGTAGTTGCGGCCAGTCATCCGCAGCGTCGCCGGCACGGACTGAAAGCCGGAGTAGGTGTTGAGCGCGAGCGGCCACAGCACCGCATGCACCAGCACGAACAGCAGGCTGCCGGTGCCGAGACCGAACCACAGCAACGCGAGCGGCAAGAGCGCGATCGACGGCAACGGGTTGAACATCGCGGTCAGCATCGACAGAAAATCGCGCCCTACGCGCGTCGACACGGCAAGCGAGGTCAGCACGAAGGCGAGTGCCGCGCCGAGCAGATAACCGCGCAGCAGCACCGACATCGATACCGCGGTTTTTTGCAGCAATTCGCCGGACCAGATGCCTTGCACGAACGCGCTGAACGTCGCACCGAACGTCGGCAGCAGCAAATCGTTGTCGACCATGCGCGCGGCGACCTCCCATCCGGCGATCAGCACAAGCGCAATCAGCGTCTTGCGCAACCAGCCCTGCGCAAAGACACGTTTGGCGAGCGGCAACGGCGCTTCGAGAACGAGTTCGCCGAGTGGTTCGAGCGAGCGTTCGTACTCCTCGCGAACCGGCGGCAGCAATGTGACAGGCGAGCTCATTGAACGGTCTCCGTCTGCTCGAACAACAGGTGATGAATACGCGCGACACTGCGCTGAAAATCGCTGCGCCCGAAACTGTCCTGCGAATACTGATGGCTGTTGAGTTCGGCGCGGACGCGGCCGGGATGCGGCGACAGCAGCAGAATCCGGTTGCCGACCACCAACGCTTCCTCGATCGAATGCGTGACGAAGAGCAGCGTGAAGTTCACCTCTTCCCATAGCCGCAGCAGTTCCTCCTGCATCTTGCGGCGCGTAAGCGCATCGAGCGCGGCAAACGGTTCGTCCATCAGCAGCACGCGTGGCTGCATCGCCAACGCGCGGGCAATCGCAACCCGCTGCTTCATGCCGCCTGACAGCGTATGCGGATAAGCATTCGCAAACGAAGCCAGCCCAACCTTCTCCAGATAGTGCAGCGCGCGCTCGTTCGCTTCCGCGCGAGAGAGCTTCTTCGCGACGCGCAGCGGGAACGCAACGTTCTGCAGCACCGTCTTCCACGGCGGCAACTGATCGAACTCCTGGAACACGACGATGCGATCGGCGCCGGGGCCGCGCACGGCCTGCCCGTCGAGCGAAATGCTGCCCGAGGTCGGCTGGATGAAGCCGGCCACCGCTTTGAGCAACGTCGACTTGCCGCAGCCCGACGGCCCGAGCAGTACGAAGCGATCGCCGCCGTAGACGTCGAAGCTGACGTCGTGCGTCGCGCGCACGATGCGCTCACGTGTGCGGTATTCGAGGTTGACGTTTTCGACCGCGAGCAGTCGTTCGCTGGTCGCCGCGGCGGTCTGCCCGTCGCGGTTCGGAAACAGAAGCGTGGGATTGGCCACCATCAGATTGCTCCGTGTGTGCGGACTAAACGCGCCGGCAAATGTCGCGCAATGCTGAACATGTTCAACTCCCCGTCGCCGTCGCGGGGTCGTCGAAGAAGTAGTCCTTCCACGACTTCGGCTCGTTCCTGATCACGCCGACGCGATACATGAACTGCGCGAGCCCGAACGTGTTCTGCGGCGCGACCTTGAATTGCACCTGCGGATTCTTGATGACCTTCACGAGCAGAGTGCGGTCGATCTTCGATTGATTCGTGCGGATGTAGATATCGGCAGCGGCTTCTGGATTGGCCGTGACGAAACGCGCGGCGTCGGCCAATGCATCGACGAATGCGCGATACGTCTTCGGATTGTTGTCGCGGAATTTTTCGGTGGCGTAAAGCACGGTCGCCGAACTCGGTCCACCGAGCACATCGTAGGAATTCAGCACGATATGCGCTTTCGGATTGCCCGCCAGTTCCTGCTCCTGAAACGGCGGATTGCCGAAGTGCCCGGTGATTTCCGTGCCGCCCGCAATGATCGCAGCGGCCGCATCGGGATGCGGCAACGCCTGGGTGAATTTGTCGAGACGGTTGTAATCCTTGTCGCCCCAGCGCTTGGCCGCCGCGTATTGCAGCACGCGCGATTGCACCGACACGTTGACGGCGGGCACCGCGATGCGGTCCTTCTCGGTGAAGTCGGCAATCGTCTTCACGTTGGGATCGTTGCTGACGAGGTAGTACGGCAGATTGCCGAGCGACGCGACGCCCTTGACGTTCTGCTTGCCGTGCGTGCGGTCCCAGATCGTCAGCAGCGGACCGACGCCGGCACCCGCGATATCCACGGCACCGGACAGCAGCGCGTCGTTGACCGCGGCGCCGCCCGAGAGCTTCACCCAATCCACCTTGATATCGAGCCCCTGCTTACGCCCTTCTTTCTCGACGAATTGCTGGTCACGCGCCACGTTCAGCAGCAGATAGACAATGCCGAACTGCTCGGCGACGCGAATCTGCCCCTCGGCGTGCGCGGGCGCGATGGCGGCAAAGCCCGCGACGCCCATCGATACGGTCAGCAGAGTCGCGGTAAAACGGCGGGCAAACGACGGCCGCGCGGCGGTCGGGCGAAACCTGGCAAGCATTGGAACTCCGGTCAGCGTGTGGTGTGGTCAAAGCGGGCAACGGCGCCGTCAGAACGGCGCGTCGCCTTCGATCGTCGTGCGATACAGTTTGCGGCGCAGATGGTCCGGCGTGCCGGCCGCGAGATGCATCAGCGAGCGGTTGTCCCAGAACACCATGTCGTGCTCTTCCCACTGATGCCGGTACAGATGTTCTGGGCGAACGCTATGGGCGAATATTTCGTCGAGCAGCGCCTTGCTCTCGTCTTCCGGCAAACCGATCACGCGGGTCGTGAAATGCTCGCTGACGAACAGCGCCTTGCGGCCGGTCTCGGGATGCGTGCGTACGATCGGCTGCACGACGGGTTTCACCGAGGCGATCTGTTCAGCGGACAGATTGGGCCGCCACGGACTGCGCTTCTGCAGTTCCGCGTACTTGGCGAGATACGTGTGCTCGGCCTGACGCCCTTCCACGGCGGCGCGCAAATGCGCGGGCAAGGTGTCCCCCGCGAGGTGCATGTTGGCGAACAGCGTGTCGCCGCCTTCGGCGGGCAATTCCTGCGCATGCAGCAGCGAACCGAGACTCGGCCTTTCCTTGTACGACAGATCGGAATGCCAGTAATGACCCGCATCGCCGAGACCGATCGGCTTGCCGTTCTCGACGATGTTCGAGACCACCAGCACTTCCGGATAGCCCGTCAACTGGAATTGATGCAGCACATGAATCTGCAGCGGGCCGAATCGGCGGCTGAAGGCAATCTGCTGATCCGGCGTGATGCGTTGGTCGCGGAACACGAGCACATGGTGATCGAGGTGAGCGCGATGAATGCGCGCGAAATCGTCCTGGCTAAGCGGCTTGCCGAGATCGAGTCCGAGGACTTCCGCGCCGACGGGACCGTCGAACGCGCGAATCTCGAAGGGCTGGGCTTCAATGGCGTGGCCGTCATGGCCGGCAGCAGTGGGGGCAAAGGCAGTCGTCACAGGAAACTCGTCGTTGATCTGTTCGGAGAACGCCGTCGAGGGCGCAGTCCGACGAATGTACCGGCGCAGGCGCGCGGCGACAACGAAGCAAATCCGATACGTTTATCTGCTGGAGTGATAAACCCGATGCTTTAACGCATTCCGGGCGGCCGCGACGCTTTACTCGCGTGTGCCGCTTCGGCCTTCGTGTCGGCGAACCTGCGCGTCATAGCCGTCCGGGGCGCGGATCGGCCACGAAACCCTGCCGGTTGGGCATCACCACTCGCGGCAGGGACGCCGCGTCGAGGCGCGCATCGGCTGCAACGATGCCGTTCTGGTTCAGCAGGAACGCGCTGAGCGCATAGACCTCGTCGGCGGACAGCGATTCGGGCGCGTTGTAGGGCATCGCGCGGCGGATATAGTCGAACAGCGTCGTCGCATAGGGCCAGTAACTGCCCACGGTGCGCTTCGGCTTTGCGCTGGTCAGCGTGCCCTGCCCGCCGACCAGCGGATCGCCAAGCCCGCCCTGGCCTTGCGCGCCGTGGCACGCGGCGCACTTCGCGGCGAACAGATGCGCGCCCGTGGCGACGTCGCCGCTGCCCGCGGGCAAACCGCGGCCATCCGGCGCGATGTCGATGTTCCAGGCGGCCAGCTCCTGCTCGGTGAGCGGCGTGCCGATGCCGTGGCCGGGCGCCACGCTCTGAACGTTGGACGCGTCCGGTGCGATCGCCGAACAGGAGACCAGCGCGCATAGCGAGAGCCCTGCGGCCAACGCCGTGCGCACTCGCCAGCGTGTCGAACAGGCGTCACGCATTACGCACCTCGCCGCTCGCGTCGACCCGCCATTGCTGGATCGCGTTGTAGTGGTACTGCGAGTTCAGCCCGCGAGCGGCAACGAGTTCCGCGCGAGTGGGTTGCACGTAGCCGGTCGAATCGGTCGCGCGCGAGAGAATCGCGGCGGGGCCGCCGTCCCAGCGCCAGTCCGCCTGAAAGCGCGTGAGCGCGCGATCGTGAATGGCGCCATCGAGACGCGCAAGACGCCAGGTCGCGCCGCCATCGGTCGATACTTCGACCTTGCGAACGGTGCCGCGCCCGGACCAGGCAAGCCCGGTAATCGGGTAGTAACCGTGTGTGGTGAGGCGATGCCCCGGCGAGGGCCGCGTGATTACCGACTTCGCATCCATCTCGAACGCGAACTGACGGGCGGTGCCGTTCGCGAGCAGGCTCGTGTACTTCGAAGTTTCCTCGCGCGTTTGCAAGGGCGCATCGACTACCTTCAGACGACGCAGCCACTTGACGTTCGTATTGCCCTCGAAGCCGGGGACGATCAAACGCAACGGATAGCCGTTCTCCGGGCGCAGACGTTCGCCGTTTTGCGCGTACACGACAAGCGCGCGTTCGAGTATCCGTTCGAGCGGCAAACTGCGCGTCATCACGGCGGCATCCGCGCCTTCGGCGAGCAGCCAGCCACGCGCCGGATCGATCTGATTCGACAGACCGCCCACCTCTTCCAGCAAGGTCGACAAGCGCACGCCGGTCCATTCACAGCATGAGAGCAGGCCATGCGTGAGTTGCACCGGCAGGCCGCTCGGCCCGTTCCACTCGTTGCCGGTATTGCCCGAGCATTCGAGAAAATGGATGCGCGATTCGGACGGCAGGCGCAGCAGATCGTCCATCGTGAACAGCTTCGGCGTACGCACCAGTCCGTGAATCGCGAGCCGATGCTGAGCCGGGTCGATGTCGGGTACGCCACCGTGATGACGTTCGTAGACCAGACCGTTCGGCGTGAGCGTGCCGTGCAGATCGGCGAGCGGGGTCATCGATGAAGCCGCGCCGGGCAGCGGCCACGCCCGCGCGCTGCGCCGCACGACATCCACCTCGTGCGGCGACGGCACGCCGTACGGATGCTCGAGTATGGGCGCGCCTGGCACGCGGCTCGACGGCGCGATGTCGAGCGGCTTGAGCAGTTCGGCGGCCGCCGCGGCGTGCGAGGCAACGAGGCCGCCCGCGGCGAGACGCCCGAGCAGGCGGCGGCGAGTGCGCGATGGCGGCGGATGCAGCGGCTGGGTGCGGGCATTCATGATGGCGGCGGCGCTTTGTCGTACTGGTGGGCTCGTAGGCAAGCCTGCGATGCTAGCAACGGCGCGCACGCTCGCCAAACAATCAATCGTGATATCGATCGCAGCATGGCTGATGTGGGCGCGTCATACGCAACACAGCACGCGGCCCCGACGAAGGCCGGCTATCGAGCGCGATGCGCAGGCCGCCGCAGCCCGAGGTTTTCGCGCAACGTGCGCCCTTCGTACTCGCTGCGGAACAAGCCGCGTCTGCGCAACTCGGGCAACACGAGTTCGACGAAATCGGTCAGGCCGTTCGGCAACACCGGCGGCATGACATTGAAACCGTCTGCGCCGTAGTTCACGAAGCGCTCTTCGAGTTGATCGACGATCTGCTCCGGAGTCCCGACGAGTTGCCAGTGGCCGCGCGCACCCGCTACCCGCAAATAGAGTTGGCGGATCGTCAGGTTCTCGCGACGCGCCAACTCGATCGTCAACGACTGCCGGCTCTTGCTCGCATTCGTTTCCGGCAACTCGGGAATCGGCCCGTCGAGCGGATAGTCCGACAGATCGAAGCCGCCGGTGAGTCCGGACACCAGCGCGAGCCCCACTTTCGGATCGACGAGCGACTGCAACTGGTCGAACTTTTCGTTCGCCTCGCTCGCGGTGCGTCCGACAATCGGGAACACACCCGGCATGATCTTCAGATCGTCGGGCTCGCGGCCATAAGCCCGCATGCGTCCCTTCACGTCGGCGTAAAAGGCCACTGCGTCCGCGAGCGTTTGCTGCGCGGTGAAGATCACCTCGGCCGTGCTGGCCGCCAATTCCCTGCCCGCTTCCGACGATCCCGCCTGCACGACGACCGGATGCCCTTGCGGAGAACGCGCGACGTTCAGCGGGCCTCGGACCTGAAAGAAACGTCCCCTATGGTCGAGCACATGCCGCTTTTGCGGGTCGAAGAAACGGCCGTTGGGTTTGTCGCGGACAAACGCATCGTCTTCCCAACTGTCCCAGAGCCCTTGCGTGACTTGCGCAAACTCGGTCGCGCGTGCGTAACGCTCGGCGTGATCGAAATGTTTGTCGCGATTGAAGTTCTTCGCCTCGTGCTCGCTCGACGACGTGACCAGATTCCAGCCGGCACGTCCGCCGCTGATGTGATCGAGCGACGCAAACTTGCGCGCGATGTGATACGGCTCGTTGAAGCTCGTCGAGGCCGTTCCGACCAGGCCGATGCGCTCGGTCACCGCCGCCAGCGCCGAGAGCAGCGTGATGGGCTCGAACTGCGCGACATAGCTGTGTGCGGTGCGGCTCAGAAAGTCGACGTTGTCGCCGCGCGTACCCACACCGTCGGCCAGAAACACCAGGTCGAGCTTCGCGGCTTCGGCCGCCTGGGCAAGCTGTACGTAATGGCGGAAATTGACGCCGGCATCCGCCTGCGCCTCGGCATGCCGCCATGCCGCGATGTGATGTCCCGACGGATAAAGAAAGGCGCCGAGGTGCAAGTGCCCGCTACGTCTGCTCATGGAGGTCCGCGAAAGAGGGTTAGCGAGGTGACCGTGCCGCGGCGGCTCTGAATCTGCTGGAGCCAAGGTGCTCGCGGGTGATCTGGATGGCTAAAGAGCCGACGTTAGCGGTGCGGGCGGCGAATGGCAACGAAGCGAAACTCATAACGTTATGAGCACGGCGTGTTCGCCATGCTTACGCTCTGCGCGCGAGGAACCGTCGAATTGATCGCATCAGGAATCAGCTAAGAATAGCAATTATTGTTCGTTGTCCGTCTTCAATCTTCTTCGCATAATTTTTGACGTTTCCGACACCTCGAAGCAGCGAGTCGCGCTTCATGAGCGCCGATATTGCTGTTCAACACGATCCCGTGCGGATCGCTCCGGAGCCCTTAATGCCCACTCAAACGTCGAACGCTGCGTTCGCCGACCCTGCCGCGCCCCGCTCCAGCAAACCGGCTCACGTCATCAAGTCCAACGCCGAGGCGATCGCCACCGCGCAGCACCTCGCCAGCCGCTTCGCCGCCGATGCCGCGCGCCGCGACAGAGACCGCAGCCTGCCGCACGAAGAACTCGATGCCGCATCGAACGCCGGCCTGTGGGCGATGACCGTACCTGAAGCGTACGGTGGTGCGCAGGTTTCCTACGTGACGGTCGGGCGGGTCTTCGCCATCCTCGCCGCGGCCGATCCGTCGATCGCGCAGATCCAGCAGAACCATAACAGCGCCGTATTCTGGCTCTGGAAAACCGGCACGGAGCAGCAACGTGCGTTCTTCCTCGGCGAGATTCTGCGCGGCGCACGCTTTGGCAACGCCAACGTCGACGTCGGTGGACGACGCCCCGCCGGCTCCGCCATGACCATCGCCGCCGACGACGGCGGCTTCCGGCTGTCCGGCCGCAAGATCTATTCGACCGGCGCGCTGTTTGCCGACTACGTCTCGACCATCGGCCAGGACGCGCAGGGGCGCCGCGTCGTGGCAATCGTGCCGACGGGGCATCCGGGCATGAAAATCGTTGACGACTGGGAGAGCTTCGGCCAGAAAACCACCGCGAGCGGCACGGTGATCTTCGACAACGTGTGGGTGCCCGCGCTAAATGTCTTGCCGATCTACCGCAGCTACGAAGAATGGCCGCAAAACGCCATTTCGCAGATCAGTCACGTCGGCATCGACGCGGGCATTGCGCGCGGCGCAATCGACGCGACGATCGCTTTCATCCGGCAGCGTGACGCCGACTCCGCGCCGTCCACGGCTGCCCTCGGCGCCGACCCTTACGTGATCTACCAGCTAGGCGAACTGAAAACGCGCCTGCATGCGGCCGAAGCCATGATGGACCGAGCCGGCCACGCGATCGACGGTTGCCTCGCCGCCCCAAGCGAGGACACGATTGCCGAGGCGTCGATCGCAGTCGCCGAAGCCAAAGCATTGACGACTGAAATCGCCATCGAAGCCAGCAACAAGCTGTTCGAACTCGCAGGCACGCGGTCCACGCATCCGTCGTTCAATCTCGACCGGTATTGGCGCAATGCTCGCGTACATACATTGCATGACGCCGCGCGCTGGAAATACGCGGCAGTCGGCAACTTCTATCTCAACGGCGAACGGCCACCCACTAGCGGGCAGACCTGATGTGGCTGCCGTGCCCCTTAACCGTGTGACATCCCCCGCTTCACCATCCACCCATTCTCCAGGAGATGCCTGCATGCCACGACGTCGTCAATTTCTCGCCGCCGGCGCTGCGGCACTCGCCGGCGCGGCCTTCGCCACGTCGACGCGCAAAGCCTCGGCGGCGACATCCGATACGATCAGTCTAGGCTTTCAGAAGACCGGCATTCCCCTCGTTGCGCGGCAACTCAAGGTATTCGAAAAGCGCTTCGAGCCACGCGGCATTCGCGTCAAATGGATCGAGTTCCCCTCCGGACTGACGCTATTGCAGGCGCTCGATATGGGCGTGATTGCATTCGGCAATGCCGGCAACGTCGGCTGTATTTTCTTGCAGGCGTCGGGAGGTCATGTCAACTACATCGCCGCGCAGCCGACAGGTGCGAAAAGCGAAGGCATTCTGGTCAAGGCAGACTCCGGCATACACACGCTCGCCGATCTGCGCGGCAAGAAAGTCGGCTATGCAAAAGGCTCCAGTTCGCACGATCTGATCGCCGCCGCACTCGAAAAGGCCGGGGTGAAATTGTCGGAGATCGAAACCTTCTCGCTCGGCGCCGCAGATGCCGCGTTCGCCTACGAAGGCGGAAATATCGACGCGTGGGTGATCTGGGACCCGTATTTCACGCTCGCGCAAAAGCACACGCCTTCGCGTGTGCTTGCCTATAGCGGCGACATCGAATCGAGTTCCGGCTTTCTGCTGGCGAACAGCACGTTTGCCGCGGCGCATCCCGAGCTGGTCAACGAGTACATCGAAGGATCGAAACAAGCGGCCGAGTGGGCCAAAGCACACCCGGGGGACGTGACTGAAGTACTGGCGAGCGCCACCGGCATCGCGCCCGATGTGATGGCGGCCGTGAACCGCAATGCGAGCTTCGACGTGACTGCACTCAGCGCGCGCCTGCTCGACAACCAGCAGGCGACAGCAGACCGCCTGTTCGCACTCGGGTTGATTCCGAAGAAGGTCGATGTGCGCGACATCGTCTGGAAAGCATAGAACGCAAACCATGCTCATGCGTGGAAACAGGCCGCTAAAGCGGCACTTTCACGCATCGCCTGGCACTTCAGATTAAAAGCAGTTTTCGTTGTTTGGCGTTCCGGATAACGACGTGCTTTACTGTTTGCACCCCCAGGTTTTGCCGCCGCGCCGCGTGCGATCTCGCGGACAACGCGTACGTTCATACTTGCATCGCAAGGAATTTCACCGTGCCCGAATCAGTCGTTACCCCACCATCACGCACATCGGCACCTCCTGCCGACGGTGCGCGCGATGCGTCGCCTTTCGTCGCAGTCCGTTCGCCCACCGCCTTTACGGATAGTCCGGTTTCGCGCGCCTTTGAACAGCCCTTGCTGCTTGGCCTGTTCCTGCCGATTCAGGCCGGCGGCTGGAGCGCATCCACCTTGCCCCGCACGACGGACTGGAACTTCGAGTACAACCTGGATCTGGTGCAGAAAGCGGAATCGTTCGGCTTCGACCTGGTCTTCGCCCTGTCGCAATGGTTGCCCAAGGGCGGCTACGGCGGCGTATTCAACGGAGAAGCACTCGATTCGTTCATGTCGCTCGCGGCGATGACCGCGCGCACCGAACGCATCATCCTTGTCGCCACCAGTCACGTGTTGTATGGCCCGTGGCATCCTCTGCATTTCGCCAAATTCACCGCGACGCTCGATCACATCTCGAAGGGGCGCTGGGGCATCAACGTCGTCACCGGTCATCGTGCGATCGAGCACGAGATGTTCGGCTGGCATCGCATCGATCACGACCGGCGCTATCAACTGGCGGCCGAATTTCTCGACGCCGTACAGCAATTGTGGTCGCAGCCCGATAACTTCAGTTTCGCGCCCGAACTGTCGAGCTGGAAACTGGACAAGGCCTTCGTCACGCCGAAGCCGCGCTACGGACGCCCGCTCCTCGTCAACGCGACCGGCTCGGACGCGGGCATCGACTTCGCCGCGCGCTATTCCGATGTGGTGTTCATCACGAGCCCGGCCGGTTCGGAAATCGAAGCGGCGCTCGCCGCGCTGCCGGCGCACACCGCTCGCGTGAAAGCCGCCGCCCAGGCACATGGCCGCAAGATTCGCACGTTGCTCAACCCGATGGTGATCTGCCGCGAGACGCCCGCTGAAGCACGCGCCTACCACGATGCGATCGTCGCACACGGCGACGAAGGCAGTTTCCATCGCTTCGACAGCGACGCGCACGCGTGGCGCGGAGGCGCCGAGCAACGCAATTCGGCGGCAGCGCGCGCAGTGGGCGGCAACATTTCGATCGTCGGCTCGCCGCAGCAGATTGCCGACTACATCGTGCGACTGCATCGCGCCGGTGTCGACGGCGTGCAACTGAGCTTCTTCGATTTCAAACCCGACCTCGAATTTTTCGGCGAGCGTGTGCTGCCGTTACTGCGCGAAGCCGGCTTGCGCTATTGATTGCGTCAGCGCGCCGCGTTCGTCGAACGCGGCAACCATCCCAACAAAATTCCACTCAACCACGCAGGTGATCCGCATGAGCCGAATCTGGTACACGCGCTGCCCGGCACCGACCCCGTTCGGCATCGCGGCGCAAAAAGGCTGGCTGCAACAGGAATTCGCAGCCGACGGTATCGACGTCAAAGCACTGCAGGATGCCGACGATGTGCTGATCCGCCGCTCGCACTTCACGCATAGCCAGCCATGGTCGTTTCGCCAGGGCGGCAATATTCCGGCACTGTGGGCGCGCGCTCAGGGCAGCGACACACGCCTGATCGGTCTGAGCTGGGTCGACGAGTTCCAGGCGCTGATTACACTCGACCGGCAACTCGACGCCACACCGCACGCGCTCGCCGGGCGTCGCTTCGGTTTGCCGCGTAATACGCGTGCGAACGTGGTCGATTTCCATCGCGCCACCGCGCTGCGCGGGTTTTCGTCGCTGCTCGATGTGGTCGGCGCGCAGTTCGAGGATATCGATCTGGTCGAACTGCCGCACACGCCTCGCGGACTCGAAGACGCGAAGCCCGCTAGCGGCGCCCCGCTCGGCGTGTGGCTCGACGCGCAACGTTCGCACGAATTCGCCCGCGAAGCAGAGGCGCTTCTGCGCGGCGAGGCCGATGTCGTGTTCGTCAAAGGTGCGACCGGACTCGATATCGCGAATCTTCTCGGTGCGAAAGTCCTCGTGGAGATCGGCGCGCAATCCAATCGCGCGCTGCACGCGAACAATGGCACACCGCGTCCGTTGACCGTGGACGCGCAACTGCTGCGCGAGCGTCCCGACCTTGTGGAACGCGTGCTGGCTCGCACCCTCGCCGCCGGCGACTGGGCCGAGACGCACGCGGCCGAAGTGGCGAGTTACGTCGCCCGCGAGGTTCGCAGCGCCGAGCATTGGGTCGAACGCGCGTATCCGGGCGGCCTGCACCGGCAGTTGGCGATCGGCCTCGATCCGCAGGCGCTTGCCGCGCTCGCCGATTTCAAGCAGTTCCTGTTCAAGTGGGGCTTCGTTGCGACGGATTTCGACTTCGACGCATGGGTCGATCCGGCTCCGCTCGCCGCGGCACTCGAGCGACGCAATGCGCTCGCCGGATCGGCAGGCTGACCCGTCTCCGCTTTCTCCTTCTCTCCTCTTCTCCCATAACAAAAGATGGCACATGTCACCACGCAGGCCACACTGCGTCGCTACGGCAAGCGGGTCTTCAGCGGAGCGTTCGCATTTGCAGTGACACTCGCCGTCGCGCTCAACGCCCACACGGCGCAAGCGCAGACGCGCGGCGGTACGCTCAATTTCATCGTCACGCCGGAGCCGACCGCCCTCGTCGATCTGGCGACCACCGCGACCAACGTGCTGAAGGTCAGCGGCAAAGTCACCGAAGGTCTGCTGGAATACGACTTCAAGTTCGAGCCGAAACCCTCGCTCGCGACCTCATGGGAAATCAGCGACGACAGCCGCAAATACGTTTTCCATTTGCGCCACGGCGTGAAATGGCACGACGGCAAACCCTTCACGTCAGCCGACGTCGCGTACTCGATCCAGACGCTCAGGCAAGTCCACCCGCGTGCGAAAACCACCTTCGCCAATGTCACCGATATTTCGACGCCCGATCCGTACACGGTCGTCATTACGTTGTCGAGATCTGCGCCGTGGCTGATCAAAGCGTTTTCGTCGTCGGAAACGCCGATCGTGCCGAAGCATATCTACGACGGCACCGACGTCCTCACCAATCCGGCCAACAACGCGCCGATCGGCACGGGCCCCTTCCGGTTCATCAAGTGGGTGCGCGGCAGCTACATCGAATACGCGCGCAATGACGACTACTGGGACAAAGGCAAGCCCTGGCTCGACAGGATCGTCGTCAAGGTCATCAACGATCCGGCTGCGCGCACCGTCGCGTTCGAAGACGGCTCGGTCGATCTAAGCGGCGATACGCCGGTGCCGCTGTCCGACCTTGCGCGGCTGAAGGCCAACCCGAAGCTCGGAATCGAGTCGCGCGGCTACGAATTCCAGGCGGGCGTGGCGCGCATCGAATTCAATCTCGACAATCCGGTGCTGAAGAATCCGAAAGTGCGCCAGGCTATCGCATCGGCGCTCGATCGCGAGGTGATCCGCAAAGTCATCTATTACGGCTACGCAACGCCGCTCGCGAGTCCGATCATTCCGTCGAGTCCGTATCACGATCCGGCGCCTACGCCCTATCCGTTCAACGTCGAGCACGCGAACGCATTGCTCGACCAAGCCGGCTATCCGCGCAATGCCGACGGCACCCGCTTTGCGCTGACAGTCGATCCGCTGCCGATCGGCGATCTGCCCGCGCGCACCGCCGCCTACGTCAAGTCCGCGTTAGCGCGCACGGGCATTGCCGTGACGGTTCGCAGTCAAGATTTGCCGGCCTATCTGAAGCGAATCTATACCGACCGCGATTTCGACTTCAGCATCAACGGCATGAGCAATCTGTTCGATCCGGTGGTCGGCGTCGCGCGGCTCTATACGACCGGCAACTTCCGGCGCGGCGTGCCATTCACCAACGGCTCGCACTATAGCAATCCGGAGATCGACCAGTTGTTCTCGCGCGTGGCCGAAGAAACCGACGAAGCCACGCGCAAGCAGCTGTTCTCGCAGATCCAGCGCATCCTCGCGCGCGACCTCCCGGACATCAATCTGGTGTCGCCGCAATACATCACGGTGTACTCGCGCGCGGTGCACAACCATACGACGTCGCCCGACGGCGTATCGGCGAGTTTCGCCGATCTCTGGCTGCAGCGTTGAACCGCCTCACCCTCTACACTTTCACGGAATCCGTAAAACATGGAATACAGACAGCTCGGCCGCAGCGGCATCAAGGTCTCGACACTGACGCTCGGCACGATGATGTTCGGCGGCCCCACCGACGAGGCCACGGCGGCCCGCATCATCGATCTGGCTCAGGAACAGGGCATCAATTCGATCGACACCGCCGACGTCTACGTCAAAGGCGAATCGGAACGCGTGGTGGGCCGCAGCATTGCCGCGCAGCGCGAGCGCTGGGTGCTTGCAACCAAGTTCGCCAATCCGCTGCAAGAGGGCGACGTCAATGCAAGCGGCGCGTCGCGCAAACATATCGTGCGTGCGGTAGACGCAAGTCTGAAGCGCCTGAACACCGATTACATCGATCTGCTCTACATTCATCGCGAAGATCATCAGACGCCGGTGGAGGAAACGGTGCGTGCGCTGAACGATCTGATCCGGGCAGGCAAGCTGCGCTACTACGGGCTGTCGAATCATCGCGCGTGGAAGATAGCCGAATTCAGCCATACAGCGCAGGCGCTCGGGCTGGATGCGCCGGTCGCGAGTCAGCCGCTCTACAACATCGCCAATCGCCAGGCTGAGGCAGAACAGTTGGGCGCGGCGCACCGCTATGGGCTCGGCGTGATTTCGTACAGCCCGCTTGCGCGCGGCGTGCTGACCGGCAAGTACGAACCGGGCGCGACGCCCGCCGCCGACTCGCGCGCGGGCCGCAGCGACCGGCGCATGCAGCAGACCGAATGGCGGCCGGAATCGCTGGAACTGGCGCGGCGCGTACGCGAGCACGCCGAAGCGCGCGGCCTCACAGCCGGGCAATTCGCGCTCGCGTGGGTGCTCAATAGCCGTTATATCAGTTCGACTATTGCGGGGCCGCGCACCGAAACGCAATGGCGTGACTACCTGCCGGCGTTGCGCTATCGACTCACTTCCGAAGACGAAGCGTTTGTCGATTCCCTCGTGACGAGCGGCCATCCGTCCACGCCGGGCTTCAACGATCCGGGCCATCCGTTCTTCGGCCGGATTGCACGCCACGGGTCGCCGCAGGACTGAGTTGGGTCGAGCCAGACGGCTATAAAGACGAACCATCGGAAAGAGGCGGCGCAAGCCGCCTCTTTCCGCATCGCTTTAAGCCGCTTGCGCGTCGAAACGTCTGCCGGGAATCGCGTCGAGCAGCGTACGCGTGTAGGCATGCTGCGGCGCGCGCCAGATCTCGCGATGATCGCCGCTTTCGACGATGCGCCCCGCCTGCATCACATGCACGCGGTCCGCGATATAGCGCACCACGGAAAGATCGTGCGAGATGAACAGATAGGCAAGCCCGAGATCGCGTTTGAGTTCCACCAGCAGATTGAGGATTTGCGCCTGGATCGACACATCCAGAGCGGACACCGGTTCGTCGCAGATCAGCAGGTCCGGTTCGAGCACCAGCGCCCGCGCGATGCCGATGCGCTGACGTTGCCCGCCCGAGAATTCATGCGGAAAGCGCTGTGGTGCGGAACTGGGCAGTCCAACGCGGTCCAGTATCGCGGCGATGCGCGAGCGGCGTTGCCGCGCGTCGTTCACACCGTCGACCACCAGCACCGTATCCAGAATCTCGCCAACCGTACGGCGCGGATTGAGCGACGCATAGGGATCCTGAAACACCATCTGTACGTGACGGCGCAACGGCCGCAACTCGTGCTCGCGCAGCGGCACCAGATCAGTGCCGCGCAGGCGAATCTGGCCGCCCGCAGCCGGTACGAGCCGCAGGATCGCTTTCGACAGAGTCGATTTCCCACAACCGGATTCGCCGACAAGGCCAACCGTTTCGCCACGCGCGATCTGCAGCGACACACCGTCGACCGCGCGTAGCGTCGTCTTGCCATCACGATGCGGATAGTCGATGCGCAGGTCGTGCAGCGCCAGCAGCGGCGCGTCGTCTGTTGCGCGTCGCGCGGCAGCCGGTTCGTCGTGCTGTCCGGTACGCGGCGAAAGGGGGACGACCGCAAAGTTCGGCTGGCCGTCATCGTCGATACCGTGGCGGATTTCCGGCAGTTTCCAGCCTCGATAGTGCAGATCGTCGGCGAGATTCAACGACGCGCCGAGCAGGCCGCGCGTGTATGCGTGCCTCGGTTGCGTGAAGAGTTGCGCGACCGGCGCCTGCTCCACCATCTCGCCCGCCAGCATCACCGCGACGCGGTCCGCGTGTTGCGCGACCACGCCGAGATCGTGCGTGATCAGCAGCAGTGACATCGACAACTCGCGCCGCAGACCATCGAGCAGTTCGAGAATCCGCGCCTGAATCGTGACGTCGAGCGCCGTGGTCGGCTCGTCCGCGATCAGCAGACGCGGCCGGCACGCGACCGCCATTGCGATCATCACGCGTTGCCGCTGGCCGCCGGACAGCTCGTGCGGATAATCGAACACGCGCCGCTGCGGTTCGGGAATGCGCACCAACTCAAGCAGTTCGATTGCGCGCTTCCACGCGGCAACTTTGGAAAGACTCTCGTGCTGGCGCAACGTCTCGACGATCTGCGCGCCTATTGACAGCACCGGGTTCAGCGAGGTCATCGGCTCCTGGAAAATCATCGACATCTGCCGGCCGCGCACCGCGCGCATGTCCCGTTCCGACAAATCGAGGAGTTCGCGGCCATCGAAACGCAGGCTGCCACTCACGCGCCCCGGCACCGGCACGAGCCGCATCAGCGACAGCGCGGTGGCGGATTTACCGCACCCCGATTCACCGACGAGCGCCAGCGTCTCGCCTTGCGCAACATCGAAATTCAGCCCGCGCACCGCTTCATGCGCGCCGAAACTGACGCGCAGATCGCGCACTTCCAGCAGGTTTGCCGATCTAGTCACTTCGTGAGTCCCCGGTTTCATGATCAGGTGCGTTCCCGCAGACGCGGGTTAAGCGCGTCGTTCAGGCCGTCGCCGAGCAGATTCAGCGCCAGCACCGCGACGACGATCGCGGAGCCGGGAATGGCGGTCAGATACCAGGCGGTGCGCAGCGAATCGCGTCCCGCGCCGATCATGCCGCCCCAACTGACGACGTTCGGGTCGCCCATGCCGAGAAACGACAGTGACGACTCGATCAGGATCGCGCTCGCCACCATTACGGACGCGGTGACGATCACCGGCGGCAGCGCATTCGGCAAAATCTCGCCGAAGATGATGCGCGCATTGCTGAACCCCTGGCTGCGCGCCGCGAGCACGAAGTCCGCCTCGCGTAGCGTGCGAAATTCGGCGCGCACGATTCGCGCGACGGTCGGCCACGACGCGATGCCGATCGCCAGCGTAATCACCGTGACGCTCGGCCGGCCAATCGCGACAATCACGATCACCAGCAGAAACGACGGAATGGTTTGAAAGAGTTCGGTCACGCGCACCAGCACGTTGTCGATGACACCACCGAAGAAGCCGCCCGCCGCGCCGACCAGCGTGCCGATCACGAGACCGATTCCCGCCGCCGCCGCGCCAATCATCAAGGACACGCGCGTGCCGTGCGCAATGCCGGCAGCGACATCGCGTCCGAGCGAATCGGTGCCGAGCCGGTACTGCGGATCGGCGCCCGGCCACTCGAAAGGAGCGGCGACCATGTCGAGCGGATCGCCGGGAAACAGATGTCCCGCACCGAAGGCGAGCGCGATGAACCCGGCGAGCAGCACGAGTCCGGTCAGCGCCGACGGATTGCGCAGCAGCGCCCGCCACACGCCGCGCCCGCTGCGCGGCGCAGCGGGCGCGGTGCCGGTGCGGCCCTGGCCGAACAGCGCACCGGCCAGTTGACGGCGCCACGTTGAAACCGCCGGTTCGGGCGAGGTGGAGATCAGATTGGAAGAGTCGGAAGCCATTGCATCTCTCTGGTGAACAACGGGTCGGCGCAAGCGTGAAGAGTCACGCAATACGTGGATCGAGCCAGGCCTGAAGCAGATCGACCAGCACGTTGGCGACGATCACAAGCAGCGACGACAGCAGCAGCACGCCGAGCAACACGCTGAAATCACGCGCCATTACGGCGTCGAGCGCGAGCCGCCCGAGACCGGGCCAACTGAACACGGTCTCCGTCACCGCCGCGCCGCCGAGCAGCGTGCCGAAATGAATACCGACCATTGTCGTCAGCGGCATCAGCGCGTTGCGCAACACATGCCGCACCGTCACGCGCCACGGATGCAGGCCCTTCGCCTGCGCGGTTCGCACGAAGTCCTGGCGTTGCACTTCGAGCATCGCGGCGCGGGTGAGCCGCGCATAGATCGCGATAAAGAACGTCGCCAGCGTCGCGGCGGGCAGCAGCACGTGCTGCGCCGCGTCGGCGAATAACGCAAAGCCATGCAGTTGCACGCCGAGCGTCACGTTGCCGCCGCTCGGCAACCAGCCGAGGTGCACCGAGAACAGCACGATGGCGAGCAAGCCGATCCAGAAGCCCGGCGTCGAATAGAACAGCAATGCGAGCACCGACAACACGCGGTCCGGCCACTTGCCGGCCCAATGCGCCATTACCGCACCGAGCGTCACGCCGATCACGATCGCCAGTGTCAACGCCACGCCCATGAGCAGCAACGTATTCGGCAAACGCGACAGGATCAACTGCATGACAGGCATGTCGTAACGCGGCGAATAGCCAAGGCTGAAGTGAGCCAGATGCGTCAGGTACGACCACAACTGATGCAACAGCGGCTGGTCGAGGCCGAACTTCGCGCGCAGCACCTGCATCGTTTCCGCCGTGGCCGAGCCGGATTCTCCAGCGAGCACGTCGGCGGCATCGCCCGGCATCAGTTTCAGCAGAAAGAAGTTCAGGATCACGATGCCAACCACCGTCGGCAGGACCTGCCATGCGGTGCGCCGCGCTATCGCGCCGAAACCCAGACTTCGGCTCATCGTCGTTCTCCTGTCAGGCGCTCAGATAGACATCCGCGAGATTGCCTTCGAGGCCCTGCGCGGACACGGTGTGGTTGTGCACGCGCCGGTTCGCCAACGTGACCATGCGCGGCGCCACGAGGTTGAGAATCGGCAGATCGCGATAGACGATCTGCTGGAACTGCTGATACAACGCGACGCGTTTGCTTTCGTCGATTTCGACAGAGGCGCTTTCGAGCAGGCGGTCGACTTCGGCGTTGCTGTAGTGCGGCGCATTCGAAAACGGCACGCCTGGGCGAATGTTCTTCGACCAGTAGAGACGCTGGACGCCGACGCTCGGATCGAACAGCGTGTTCACGCCGATGCTCGTGAAGTCGAACTGGCGGTCCGCGTAGACGCGCTTCAGGAACGCGGGCAGGTCTTGCGAGCGCACGGTGACGTCGATGCCCACGCGCGCAAGTGCCGACTTCACGTAGTCGGCCTGACGGCGGTACAGGTCGCCATAGGGCAGGAAATCGTGCGTCAGCTGGAAGCGCACGCCGCCGTCCTTGCGCGGGTAGCCCGCTGCGTCGAGCAGCTTTTCCGCGCTTGCGATATCGAATGCGTAGGCTGCGAGCTTCGCATCGTGATACGGCGAGCCCGGCGTGATCGGCGTGGGCGACAGATCGGCGTAGCCGTACGCAATCGTGCGTTGCACAACTTGCGGATTGATCGCGTGGGCAATCGCCTGGCGCACTCGCAAGTCCTTGAGAATCGGGTGATCGAGATTGAAGTCGATCTCGGACAACGGTTCCAGAAAACGGTAGCCGCGCGTTTCGACGGCCAGTTGCGGCAATTGCGTGAGGCGCTGCAGATCGGTCAACGGCACCGGGTTTTCACCGCCCAGATCGAGCGCGCCGGTTTCGAAGGCCGCCGAGCGAGCGGCCGCGTCGGGGATCACCTTGAATACCAGGGCGTCGATATAGGGCTTGCCCGCGTCCCAGTAGTCGGGGTTGCGCTCGTAGACGATATTGGCGCCGCGCGTCCATGACTTGAAACGGAACGGCCCCGTTCCGATCGGGGCGTTGTTGTGCGGGTTCGTCAGCGGATCGCCGGACGCGTACAGATGCTTCGGCACGATCGGCGATTCGCCGGCCGACAGCGCCTTCAGCAGATACGGCGCCGGTTTCGACAATTCGATGATCGCGGTGCGCGCGTCGGGTGTGCTGACGCGCGTCACGTTGGCGAACGTGCTGCGTCCACGCGGATGCACCGCTTTGAGCAGGTCGATCGAAAACGCGACATCCGCCGATGTGAACGGCTGGCCGTCATGCCATTTGACGTTCTGGCGCAGCGTAAAGGTGTATTTCAAGGCGTCCGGGCTGACCGTCCACGCCGTGGCAAGCTGCGGCTTCGGCCGCAAATCGAAGTCGTACGCGAGCAGACCTTCGAGCACTTTCGAACTCGCGACGAGCGCAGGCCCCGTGGTCTGGAAGATCGACACGAGTACCGGCGGCTCCGGGTTGATCAGCATGTTCAAGGTGCCGCCTCGTTTCGGCACGGCGGCGTCGCCCTGTGCGAGCGCCAATGCCGGCATGCCCGTCGCGGCGAGCGCTGCGCCCGTTGAAATCAGAAAGTCGCGTCGATTCAGTCCTGCCATGTGATCCAGATCCTGGTTGCCGACGACCCGGCCGGCGTGAGTTGCCTGTCGAGTGGTCGTGGTGTCGTCGTGATGTCGTCGTGGTGTCGTCGTGGTGTCGTCGTGGTGTCGCGGTCGTGTCGCCGGCCGTGCTGCTGCCGCAACGCTCACGATAAAGCCGCTGCGGCGCCAAAAGAACCAATGGTTCCGCATATGCAAAGCACGACACGGACGAAAGACCCCGCAGCACCGGCCATCTCCCGAGTCACGCGATGAACACGTCGGCGAGATTGCCGTCCAGGCCGTCGGCGGTCACGGTATGGTTGTGCACGCGGCGGTTGTAGAGCGTGACCTGTTTCAGCGTGACGAGATCGATGATCGGCAGATCGCGTCCCACCACCTGCTGGAATTGCCGGAAGTATTTGACGCGCGTCGCGGGATCGTTCTCCACCGCCGCCGCTTCGAGCAGACGATCGACCTCCGGGTTGTCGTAGTGCGACGCGTTGGAGAACGGCACGCCTTTTCTGAAATTGCGCGACCAGTAGAGCCGCTGCACGCCCACGGTGGGATCGAACGTATTGCCGAGGAAGTTGGCGTCGAGGTCGAAATCACGGTCGGTATAGATACGCTTCACGTAGGCGCCGAAATCCTGCGAACGCACAGTCGATTCGATTCCGATGCGGCGCAGTGTTTGCCGCAGATATTCGGCGAGCCGCGCGAACGTCGGGTCGTAGGGGTTGTAGTCGATCGTCAGCGGAAAACGGAAGCCGTTGGATTGACGCGGCAACCCGGCCTCGTCGAGCAGCCGCCCGGCTTGGGCGAGATCGAATGGCGACGACGGCGCCTGCGGATCGTAGAACTGCGTGAGCAGCGGACTGATCGGCGACGGCGCAACGATCCCGTAGCCGTACCACACCGATTGCAGAATGGCCTTCCGGTCGATGCTGTGGGCAATCGCCTGGCGCACCTTTAGTTGCGACAGATACCGGTTGTCGAGATTGAACTGCAACTGCGTCTGCGCTGCGTCGTAGCTGTATCCGCGCGTTTCCAGTGCAAGATGGGGCAATGCCTGCAGCCGTTGTATATCGACGAGCGGCACCGGGTTCTCGCCGGCCAGATCCAGCTCACCTGTTTCAAGCGCGACCGCGCGAGCCGCCGCATCGCCGATGAAACGCACGACCAGTTCGTCGACATACGGCTTCGGTGCATCCCAGTAGTCCGGATTGCGCACAAACACCGCATGACTGCCGCGCTCCCAGCTTTTGAAGCGATAAGGACCGGTCCCTATCGGTTCGATATTGTGAGGATTGTTAAGGGGATCGCCACTGCCATAAAGATGCGCGGGCACGATCGGCGACTCGGACGCGGCGAGCGCATAGATCAGATACGGTGCGGGCTTCGATAGCTTCAGCACCGCCGTATGCACATCGGGCGTGCGCACTTCGACCACGTTGGCAAATGTCGAACGGCCGCGCGAGTGATACTGCTTCAGCAATCCGATCGACACTGCCACGTCTTTCGACGTGAACGGTTGACCGTCGTGCCAGCGTACGCCGTCGCGCAACCTGAACGTGTACTGCAGACCATCTCCGCTGATCGACCAACCGGTCGCGAGTTGCGCACGCGGTTGCACGTTGAAGTCGTAGCTCAGCAACCCTTCGGTCACTTTCGGACTGATCTTCTGTTCCGCACCTGCCGTCGTGGCGAAATTGACTAGCACGTTCGGCTCGGGATTCACGAGCAAGGTCAACCGGCCACCGTGACGCGGCGCCACGGTGCCGTTCTGCACAGCCGCGTGCGCCAGCGATCCGAACGCGCCGAATGTCAGGCCGGCCGCACTTCCCGCAAGCCCGATCAACGCACTGCGACGTCCCGAATCAAACTCGTTGCGATCACTCATGCCCGCTCCTTTTGAATCCGCCTGACACGGCAGACGATGCTTATCGGAAGCGTCGCAAGATATCAATCAACGGCATGAACAAGAACGAATTAATTGAGGATTGCATAGATAAATCGTGCGCCTTGGTGCTATCGCTTTCAGATCAGCAACGCAACGTCTGTTCGCTTGAATCGTCGATATATATATCGAGTTTGGTTGGTTTGCCGTTCGGTTCGCGTTGCTTATCTTTACTGGCCTTTTCACTTCTCTGCACTGGCAACCATCCCTCTTACACTCAAACAATCCGCTTCAATAGAACATGAAAAAACTGATTTTATTTTTTGGCCTTTCGCCTTTTCTCACCGCTGCAGTCCATGCTCAAAGCAGCGTGACGTTATACGGCATCGTGACTGGCAACGTAACGTATTCGAACAACGCTCAAACCGCCGCCACGGCAAATGGCGGGCGGCCGGCAGGCGGCGCACAAGTCGCGCAGTTCGACAGCGGCACGTCGGGTCTTGCATCGAGCCGCTGGGGACTGAAAGGCACCGAGGATCTCGGCGGCGGGTTGAAGGCGATCTTCCAACTGGAAAGCGGCTTCAGCGTGAATAACGGCGCGCTCGGACAAGGCGGTACGGAGTTCGGCCGCCAGGCATGGGTCGGCATCAACGCGGACCGTTACGGCACCCTCACGTTGGGACGTCAGGGCGACACCTCGGTCGAGTTCGTGTCGGCATTGTCGTACGGATGGTATTGGGGCAATCTCGCGATCCATCCCGCCGATTACGATAATCTGAACTTCACACACCGCATCAACAACTCGATCAAGTATCTGTCGGATTCGTTCAGGGGATTCCGCTTCGGCGGCCTGTATAGCGTCGGCGGCGTGGCCGGCAATGTCACGCAGAATCAGGTGTGGTCGACGGGTATCAGCTATACCGGTGGCGCGTTCGCCATCGCGGCGTCGATCATCAACGCGCGCAACCCGAACACGTCGCTATACGGCACCAATGCGAACGCGAGCGCGACCGGCAACAATCTGGGCTCCGCCGGATCAGCCACCGCACCGGAGTCGAATCCGGTCATTGCCGGATTCGCATCGGCACGCACTCAGCAGACCGTCTCCGTTGCAACCACATACACGACGGGCGGGGCGATCTTCGGCGTAGCCTATTCGAATACACAGTTCCGCGGACTCGGCTCGAACCCCTCGCTCAACACGTTCAACTATAGCGGTTCGACGACACTCAGCACGGTGGGCGCGAGCTTGCGCTACCAGGCCACACCTTTCCTGCGCTTCGGCACGTCGTTCGACTATACGGAAGGTGGCAGCGTCGGCAACAAAGGCGGCGCGAAATACGAGCAGCTCAATCTCGGTACTGCGCATTCGCTATCGAAATCGACCGAGGTGTACGTGACGGGCGCCTACCAGCACGCCAGCGGCACGGACTCGCTGGGACGTCCGGCGGTTGCCGCAATCGGTTACCTGACGCCTTCCACGACCAACAAGCAGGTCGCGGTATCGGCGGGCGTCAAGCATCTGTTCTGATGCGAGGGAGCCGCCTGGCTCCTTCAGAGCGCGCCAGTTGCACGAGCAGCGGGCGCGGCGCTCGACATCACGCCGCGCCGCTGCATTCAATGTACTTTTGGAAAACCGTGACGCTGGGCCAGCAGATCGAGTATCCGACGCGTATCGGTCACGAAGCGCTTTTCTCCCAACACCTCAGCATCAGCAGGCGCCAGTTGTTCATCGCCGAAAATCAGCACCGGCAAACTCTGATGTTCGGCGTCCAGCGCTTCGACGACCGCCGCGCGTGGACGCGCAAACGGCAGACGGCGGATGTCCAGACGTGCATTGAGCGCCACGTCGCTCGCCAGCAAGCCCTCAATCGGCGCGCCGTCCGGGCAGATGAAACGCTCGCCTGGATGGTTCGGATCGGTGAAGCCCGGCTCCAGCAACAACAGCAGATCTCGTCGGCCCATAATTTTCCGTGATGGATGGTGAGGGAATGGATGGATGGCGCGGTACTGGTCAGAACACGCGTCCTTCGGTGAGATGCGTCGTCGCTCCGTTCAACTCGTAGTCGCCGATTACGCGCGCCTTGTGCAGCAGCGGGTTGTGACTGAAGATGGTGCGTAGATTGCGCCAATGGCGATCGAAATTGTGCGAGCGTGCAGTCGCCGACGCGCCGCCGATCTCGAACAGCCGCTCGCCCGCATGCAGCGCCAATTTGCTGACCACCAGTTGTGTCTTGGCGGTTGCAAGCGCGCCTTGGAGCACCAGATCTTCGGCATTCGCCGCGCCGTTGCGAATCGCAACCGCCGAGCGATCGAGGGTCCGAGCGTTCTGCTGCACCAATGCGTCGATCGAAAGGCTATGTGCGGCGAGATCGCCCACCACCTGCTGCACGAAGCCATCTTCGCGCGCGGACGGCGCCGGGCTGTGCAGTACCGGGCGGCCGTGTTGAACCACGTAACGCCGCGCGTCCGCGAGAATATTGCGTACGATGCCAGCCGCTACGGCGACCAGATGCAATTGCCGCACCGCGCTGCCGTGACGGCCTGCCAGACTCGTATAGCCGCGCGTCGCGACTTCGTGTGCGAAAACCTGCACGTTGTCGAGCACGAGACTGCCGCTCGCCGTCATGCGCTGGCCCATGCCGTCCCAGTCGTCGAGTACTTGCAGACCCTCACGAGCCACCGGAATCACGATGGAAACCTTCTCGTCGTTCTCATCCTGCACGTTGATTCGCGCATAGTCCGAAAAGGCCGTGCCGGTCGAATAGTACTTCTTGCCTGTGACTCGAAAGTGCTCGCCGTCACGCACGAGTTGCGTGACGATTTCTCCCGGACGCGAAGTGCCGAGTTCCGTCGACGCGCCACCAAATATCGCCCCCTGGCGCACACGCTCGATCTGCGTATCGTTGAAATCCGAGCGAGGCGATAACAGCAATTGCTCGGTCAGGTCGTAATGAATCCGCAGAGCGTGGGCTACATTCGATTCATGGGCAGCCAGCGTCGCGACGACATGAAAGAGATCGTCGAGCGACCCGCCAAGGCCGCCCCACTCGACGGGAAAGCGCAGTAAGCCGAGCCCCGACTCGCGGAACAACGCAAAGCGGTCGAACGGCAATTCGCGTCGTGCCTCTCGTTGCGCGGCGTCTTCGCCGATTGCCTGGGCCAGCGCCGGCAAGCCAGCCAGCGCTGCATCGAGCGTCGCGGGCGCCGCTGTGTCGAGAGATACCTGCATGCCAATATTCCTTTTTGAATGCGTGCGGATCGAAGCGACCCGGCTGTTTAAGTTGTTTTGAGCTGGATGAGTCGTGAGTGAGGACTGGCCGCGCCGGGCCCCCGCACCGCCGAGCGTCACGCAGTCAGCACGTTCGAGAAGACCCGATCCGCGAGACGATTCGAATCGGTCCCGTTGTTGAGCACGCCAACTGCCTTCAGATCGTCGGCGTACAGCGAGATCTCTTTCTTGAACGCGTCACCCACCGGATGATGATGGTCCGTATGGCTCTTGAGCATTGCGGCCAGTTGGCCCACGTCCGCCGACGGCGTATGCACCGAGAAGATCGCGGCCGCCTCCTCCGGATGATTGGCGGTCCACTCGGTCGCTTCGAGCAACGCCTGCGTCAGCTTCTGCGCGCTCGCGCGATCCTTGCGCACCAGCGAGCCGCGCACGCCCAGCACGCAGCATGAACGCGTCTGGTACTCGCCGCACAGATTGTTCGACACCTCATGCAGATGATCCGATTCGCGGATCGACCAGATGGTCGGGTCGCCGTCCGCGATGGCCTGAACTTCGCCCTTCTTCAGCGCCTCGCCCAGCAGGTTCGCCGGATACTGGCGCCAATTCACGTCGCGCTCGGGATCGACGCCGATCTTCTTCAATACGATCGCAAAGAAGTTCTTGGTGGGACTCGCCATATCGCTGACGCCGATCGTGCGGCCCTTCAGACCGGCCACGTCGACGATGCCCGACGCGCGCGTGGCCAGCAAGCGCATGCAGCCGCCGTGAATGCCGGCAGTCAGTTTCACATCGAAGCCCTGCTCCAGTGGTTTGATCCAGCGCAGCGCCATGCCGACGCCCGCGTCGGACTTGCCTGTCGCAATCGCCTCGAGCAGTTGATCGGTCGAGCCCGAGAAGTTCACGAGTTCGACCTGCAAGCCATGCTGCTCGAAAAAGCCCTGCTTCACCGCGACGGCCACGGGCGCGGTGCAAATCGATCCCGCGTTCCACGAGAGCTTGAGCTGCTTCAAAGGCGCGGACGGCGTTTGCGCGAACGCGAGCGAGCCCGGCAGGCTCAGCGCCGCGCCACCGAGCGCGGCGGCGCCCGCGCTCCAGGCCGTCTTGCGCAGCCATGCGCGGCGGGCCGGGCTTAGCGGCGCTTCATCATAGGGATTCATGGTTGATTGCTCCTCAGGTCGCGATGGATTGTTCTAGTCGTTCAGGTGTCGAGTCCGAGTTGCGCGAGTACCTCGCGGCGCAGCGCCACCAGTTTCGGATCGTCGCGATGACGCGGATACGGCGCGTCGTTACGCACCTCGGCGACGACTCGCGCCGGGCGCTCGCTGAAAACGATTACGCGATTCGCGAGCAGCAGCGCCTCTTCCACGTCGTGCGTCACCAGCAGTACGGAAAAACGCGCGTCCTGCCACAGTCGCGCGAGCTCGCCCTGCATGCGGATGCGCGTGAGCGAATCGAGCTTGCCGAACGGTTCGTCCAGCACCAATAGCGCCGGATCGTTGACGAGCGCGCGGGCCAACGCCACGCGCTGCGCCATGCCGCCCGACAGTTGATGCGGAAACGCTTCGGCGAATTCGCTCAAGCCGACCAGTTCCAGCGCGGCGTCGATTCTGTTCTGCGCCTGTTCTTCCTGTGCCGGGTCGCGTCGCGCAAGGCGTCGCCGCTGCGCCTGCGGACCGATCGCAACGTTGCCGCGCACCGTTCGCCACGGATACAGCGTCGGGTCCTGGAACACAACCACGCGCGAAGGATCAGGACCCGCGATCGCAGCGCCGTCCGCATTCAGGCTGCCTTCGGTCGGCGCATCGAGCCCCGCCACGAGCCGCAGCAAGGTGGACTTGCCGCAACCGCTCGGGCCGAGCAGCGCGACGAATTCGCCTGGTTCGACCGAGAAGCTGACGTCCTGCAACACCGGCAACGCGGCGCCGTGCAATGCAAATCGATGGCTCACGTGACGCACGTCGATACGCGCGCCGTTGCGGACCCGCGCTTGATCGGCGGCTTGATTCAGCACTTCGGGTACGGCTACCATTTGAGCAATCCTTTTTGCCAGGCCAGCAGACGGTCACGCACACGGAACAGCAAGGTAATCAGACCGGAGCACATCAGCGCCATCACAAGCAACGCGGCATACATGTTCGAATACGCCGCCCACCCCTGGGCCCACTGCAGATACCAGCCAAGCCCTGCTTTGACGCCCATCATCTCCGCGACGATCAGCACCGAGAACGACGCGCCAAGTCCCATGAACAGTCCGACGAACACCGACGGCAGCGCCGCCGGAATCGCGACGCGCAGAATGAGAAAGGCGGGCCGCGCGCCGAGCGTGCGCGCGATGTCGTAATAGGCCGGATTGACGCCGGCGACACCGGACCACGTCAGCACGGCGACCGGAAAGGCCGTCGCCAGAGCAATCAGGAACACGCTCGCGCTGAAGCTCGACGGAAAGAAGAAGAACGCGAGCGGCAACCATGCGGTGGCCGGCAACGGTCCGATGAGACGCAGCACCGGATGGACCCAGTAACTCACGGCCTGCGACCAGCCGATGCTCACGCCCGTCACGAAGCCAGCCAGCGCGCCGAGCACGTACCCATAGGCAAGCAGTCCGAACGAGTGCACGACACTCGTGCCGAGCCTCGGATAGTCTTCGGCAAAGACGCCGATCAGCGCTTGCGGTGGCGCAAAGAACGGCCGTGGCAGCCACTCCAGTTGCGCGGTGACGGCCTCCCATGCGCTGACGCCAAATGCCAACGCCAGCAGCCAGGGCATCGCGCGTAGACCTGCGCTCGTGCGCGAAGGCATGTTCGACGCAGCTGACGTGCTGCGCCATCCCGCGACACCTGCTGCGACGGCGAAAACTGCGAGCACCAGCTTGAGCGCGATGAATTCCCGCGTGTACGGCCAGTCATCGAGACTCGGCCACCATGCGGTCTGCGCGGCACTCGCGAGCCAGGCGATCGCGGCGAGCCCGGCGATCGGCACACCGCGAGAAAGCCCGCGCCGGGAGGCGACACGTGTGCCGTCGCCGGGGTCCGCGCCGCTCGCCGGAGCGCGGGTTGCGATCGATTCAAATTGACTGGACATATCGATTTCGTCCTCCTGACTGATTGAGTTGACGTGAGCGCGTGCGTGAAAAAGCCGTTACGCGACGTCGGCCTTATCGTGTTGCCAGACGCTGTGTGCGTAGAACGAAACGTCGAAGTCGGCGGCGATGTCGCCGTTGATGCGCGCTTCATGCGCAGGCAGATCGGCGAGAAAGAGATCGCGGCTGATGCGCTGGACGACAGCGGGAATATCGCGCTTCATACTCGGCACGTCGCCGACCGGCAGGCCGAAACTCACGAACGCGCCCGGGTTGTAGACGTGGATATGTTTCAAATAAGGCGCATCCGCGTCCGTCTTTTCCAGGTATTCGAGCGCGGCGCCGAGATAAGGATGCGCGCCAAGCGCATCGTCGTGATCGTTTTCAGCAGGCACGTATTGATCACGCCATAGACGGATATGCTGGGCGACCTGCTTAAGCTCGGGCCGCAGCGCCGGGTCGACAACGTAGCCCGTTGCGGCGATCACGAAGTCGAATGCAAACGACTCGCCCGCCACGCTGGCTTCGACACGTTCGCTCCTGACGCTCGCATCGTTCCACGACGCACCCAGGTGCAGATGAAAATTCGGAAAACGGGTGACACGCTCGACCGCGTCGACGGGCGGCGTCGAACCGGCCCGGCGAAAACGCCGCGCCTGGGCCCAGCGAATCGCGTCGGGCAGATGAAAGTAGTTGTCGTAGGCGCCGGGATAAGCACGCGCACGCGTCACCGGTACGGACGCGATACGCTCGCGCCGCGCGAATAGATGGACCTCCGCGGCGCCGGCTTCGAGCGCCGTTGCCGCAGCGTCGAACGCAGACGCCGCGCCGCCGATCACCGCCACCGATTTGCCGCGCAGGGCCGCGAAATCGATCGCGTCGGCAGTGTGTGCAAGATGGCCAGGCGGCAGGCTCTTGAGCACGGCAGGAACGAAAGGCGCGCCATTGCCCGCGACGCCGTTGCCAAGCACGATCTTGCGCGCCGTCTCGACGACGCTGCGCACCGTACCGCCGTCGCGCACTTCCAGATGCAAACGGAAATGCTCGCCCACCGGCTCGATCAGCGTGAGGCGTGTGCCGTAGCGAATCGGAATGTCGAGAAAATGCCGGTACCACGCGAGATATTCCGCCCAGCGCGTGCGTGGAATCCGGTCTATTTCCGCGTACGAGACAGCGCCAAAGCGCGCTTCGTACCACGCCTGAAAGCTCAACCCCGGCAGCCCCGCTTCGGGGCCGGCCAGCGTCTTCGGCGTACGCAACCTGTTCATGCGCGCGCGATTCAACCACACCCCCGCGCGCGCTTCATCGGGCGCGGCGTCGATCACGCTCACCTGACCGATGCCGACGCGCCGCAGTGCAAAGGCGAACGCCGCACCGGTCTGCCCACCGCCGACGATCACCACGTTGTGATCGATACCGTCTCGCGGTGGCACCCAGTTTTCCGGCGCGGGGCCAATCAGGCGCAACGTGTCGAGTGCCTGCTGATCGGGGTGAGTCGAT
Organism: Paraburkholderia strydomiana; assembly: GCF_046030495.1. Lineage (GTDB taxonomy): Bacteria > Pseudomonadota > Gammaproteobacteria > Burkholderiales > Burkholderiaceae > Paraburkholderia > Paraburkholderia strydomiana_A. The sequence continues at coordinate 40,791 of NZ_JAQQCJ010000005.1, read as the reverse complement.
TGCGTCATGGTGTGGGGCTCGGCCAGGTAGTTGAACGGCGGGCGAATACGTCGGCAGCGAATCGCGCTTTCATTAGGGAAACCAGTATCGCGGCGCGGGAGTTCCAGCCAAACCAACAAATTTCGCTTTACTTATTTGTCTGTCCGCACACGACGTTTGCGCTCTCCTCGATTGCACGCGGCGAGGTTCGAACGTGCGCTGATTTTCTTATGTGCAAAGATTGGTTGGATTCGAGCACCGGCGAATTTAACGTGAGAGCCGACGGCCTGTGAGCCGGCATCGGACACGTTTCTTTTCGCAAGGAGCCTTGCATGAGCGCAGCCGCATTGCATGAAGCACAGTCGATTGAAGTCAAGCCGCTTTCGGCGCATATCGGCGCCGAGATTCACGGTGTCGATCTGACACGCGAACTGGACCCGAGCGAAGTCGCGCAGATTCGCGGGGCATTGCTGAAGTGGCGGGTCGTGTTCTTTCGCGAGCAGTTTCTGACGCACGAGCAGCACGTCGCGTTCTCCGCTCAATTCGGCGAATTGACGCTGGGGCATCCGGTGTTCGGTCATGTCGACGGACATCCCGAGGTCTATTCCATTTCGAAGTACCGCAAGGCGACGCGTTTCGAGGGCCAGGCATTGCTGCGTCCATGGACCGGTTGGCATACGGACGTGACCGCTGCGGTCAATCCGCCGTGGGCGTCGATTCTGCGCGGCGTGACGATTCCGCCGTACGGCGGCGATACGCAGTGGACCAATCTGGTGAGCGCCTATCAGAAGCTCTCCGCGCCGTTGCGCGCTTTCGTCGATGGCTTGCGCGGCATTCACCGATTCACGCCGCCGGCCGGCGCGAGCGGCACTCAGGAGTTCGTCAAAGCCGTCGAACAGCGCGCGCTCGTCACCGAGCATCCGCTCGTCAGGGTCCATCCGGAAACGGGCGAACGTGCGCTCTACGTGAGCCCGAGCTTTCTGAAATCGATTGTCGACGTGACGCCGCGTGAGAGCCAGGCGCTGCTCGAACTGCTCTGGGAACACGTAACGCGGCCGGAATTCACGGTGCGTTTCAAGTGGGAAGCGGGCAGCGTCGCGTTCTGGGACAACCGCGCGACCGCGCATCTCGCGCCCACCGATATCTTCGATCTCGACTTCGACCGCCAGTTGTATCGCACGACGCTCGTCGGCGATGTGCCGGTCGGGCCGGATGGGCGGCAATCGGTGGCGGTGGAAGGGTCGCCGGTGAGCGCGGCGGCAGCGGTGGCGTTGAACTGAGTCTGGGGCGCGCGGGTCTCGCTCACAGCGTCCAGACCCGCCCTTACCGCCGTGCGTCGAGTGCCGGTCCGGTTCGATGCGATCCCGTACAATGAACCGTTTCTCATTCGTCGACAGATCGCATTCCGCGCCGCATTCCTCGCCATGAATCACGCCATTGAACTCACGCTCGCCGCCGCGCAAAAGAGCTTTAACGCCGGTCAATTCGACGAGGCCGCCAGTCTGCTGCACAGCATTCTGGCGAGCGTTCCCGATCACGGCGAAGCGCTGGCAGGTCTCGGCGCCATCGCCGCGAGACAGGGCGATCATATACGCGCAGCGGAGTATCTGACGCAACCATCGGCGACCACATCCATGTCCGTGGATCAACTGAATTTCGCCGCGCAAGTGTGCCAGTCGGCGCAACGTCACGATGATGCGATAGCGCTGTTCGAACGCTGCCTCGCTCAATTTCCGAACCATGCCGCTTCGTTGTATGGCGCCGCCATGTCGTTGATCCAGCGTGGCGAATTGCGGCGGGCACTTGCGATGCTCGACCATCTGTGCAAAATCCAGCCGCTGTCCGCCGAAGCGCATTACAACCGGGGCGCACTGCTCGGCACGATGGAGCGCTATGACGACGAACTCGCTGCCTACCGGCAGGCGATCGCGCTCAAGCCGCGTTTCGTGCGCGCCTACGTCAATCTCGGCGTGGCGTTGCGAGACCTGTCGCGTTTCGATGAGGCCTTGCTGCAGTTCAAGAAGGCGCTTTCGCTCGATCCGAACGATGCCGGCGCGCGCACCAATCGCGCTCAGACCAACCTGCTGCTCGGCGAATTCGAACACGGGTGGCGCGAGTACGAATGGCGCTGGCGCGATGGCACCGGCAGCCATGGTTTCCCGCAGAACACGCTGTGGACCGGCGCCCAACCGATAGCCGGCAAGACCGTGTTCGTTCATCACGAGCAGGGCTTCGGCGACACGCTGCAATTCGTGCGCTTCGTGGATCGACTCGGCGCAACCGGTGCTCACGTCGTGTTGCGTGTTCAGGATGCTTTGCTGCCGCTGCTGCAACATTATCGCGGCGCAGCCGAAGTCATCGGTGAAGCAGCGCCGGTACCGCATTTCGACTATCACATTCCGATCATGAGCCTGCCGTTCGCGCTCAAGCTTCGCGCGACCGATCTCGCTGTGCTCGCACCGTATGTGCATGCGGACGACGCGCTTACCCGTGAGTGGGACAATCTTTTTGACGACTCCGATCGCCAACTCAAGATTGGAATCGTGTGGTCGGGCAGTACGACGCATCTGAATGATCGCAACCGCTCCATACCACTCGAACAATTGAAGCCGCTGCTGGATGCCGACGCCAGATTCTTCGCGCTGCAACAGGAAGTGCGGGAAAGTGACCGTGCTTGCTTCGCACAACTGGAACAGCGCGGGCGGTTGCACGATGTTTCCGCGCGGCTCACCACGTTCGCGCAGACCGCTGCGCTGATCGCGCGCCTCGATCTCGTCATCAGCGTCGACACGGCTGTCGCGCATCTGGCGGGCGCGCTCGGGAAACCCGTATGGGTTGCTCTGCCGTTCATGCCGGATTGGCGATGGCAACTCGAACGAAACGATAGTCCATGGTACGCACAGGCGCGGCTCTTCCGACAAACCACACGAGGCGATTGGACCGGCGTCGCAGCCGCGCTTCGCACGGAAATCGACGCTTTGCGGAACGCCTGAACCCCGCGTGCCGTACAGCGGGCGCGTCGCGGCGTCCCCGTGCGCGCTGCGGGTTCGAGCCACAAGCGTGATCTTGGCGCATTGAAAACATGCGCCAGGGTTCGTCCCGATGCATGTTCGGTGGCACGCTGAACTAATCTTCACCGGCCGGCCGCGCAAACTCGACGCGCATCGCCCCACCATCCGGCTGCTCGAATGACGCACGCAAACTCGCGTGCGTCAACACGGCGAGGTGAAGCATGGCTACCACCAGGAAGAAGGCATCCTCACGGAACGATCTGCTGATGGGCCCGGTGCTCGGCTTGCGGCCCGCCACCGCTGATGCGCCCACTCTGTGGCGCATCACCGTGCTGATCGTCATTCGCGCGGACGCCGCGCAGCCCACGCTCACAGTCGACGGCAAGGCCGACTCGGCCGCACCACGCGTGCTGCGCAAGACGAACGACGCGCAAGTGTTGCGCTACGCGATGCCGGTCAAGCAATCGGCGGAAGAACAGGTCATCACGTATTCGTTCGGCGACAACGCGCAGTGGCACTTTATCGTGCCTGCCGCCGGTCAGACGCCGCGCTTCACGTATGTGTCGTGCAATGGGTTTTCGTCGGTGAAGGTCATCAAGGATCTTCAGCACGACGCGAGCAATGTCTGGTCCGATCTGATCACGAATCACGACGGCGCCCTGCTTAAAGCCCATGAATCCGACTGGGACGAGCATCAGGCGTGGGTCGATTCCACGCTCTTTCAGAAGGGCGCCCCGCTGCGATTTCACGCGATGCTGATGGGCGGCGACCAGATCTACATGGATTCGATCTGGGAAGACATGGAAGCGCTCAAGACCTGGAGCAATCTGCCGGTGGCGGACCAGCCGGGCGTCGCCGTCAGCGCGACACTCGCCGACGAGATCGAGCGCTACTACTTCGGGCTATACATCGACCGCTGGCGCTATGCGCGCGGCAAAGCACCGTGGCCCGCGAACGCGTACGACGGCACACTCGACGACGCCTGCGCGTTCGCGACGATCCCCTCGCTGATCATGTGGGACGACCACGATATCTTCGACGGCTGGGGCTCCTATAGCCCCGAATTGCAGGCGAGTCCCGTATTTCGCGCACTGTTTGCCGCGGCGCGCCGCAACTTCTGGGTGTATCAGTTGCAGATGCCCGAGGAACTGCTGCCGCCGCAAACGCTGCCCGATCAGCCGACCCGTCTGCCGCGTTTCGATCCGATCGACTGGGATGCGCTGGTGAAGCAAGACCCGCTTGCGCCAGCGTTCCTGCCCCACCAGCCCGGGTTTTCGCATGCGGGCGTGTTCGGGTCGCTCGCCATTCTCATACCGGACTTGCGCAGCGAGCGCTCGCAATTGCAGGTGATCGGCGAAGCAACATGGGACGCGATGACGCAATGGCTCACGACGCTGCCCGACACCGTCGAACATCTGCTGTTCATCAGCAGCGTGCCGGTTGCGCATCCGAAAATCCGCATCGCCGAGGCGGTCTATAGTTTTGGCCTGCTGCGCGAGCACGTCACCAAAAGCCTGTCCGACGACATCCACGATCACTGGTCCAACGACGATCACGAAGGCCAGCGCAAACGCCTCGTTCGCAACCTCGTCGCTTTCGCGGACGGCCCGCGCAAGCGCCGCGTAACCATGGTGTCCGGCGACGTGCACGTGGCCGCGTGGGGCATCATCGAAGCGAACGGCGCCGCCGGGAATAACGCCCGCAGACTCAATCAGCTGACGAGTTCGGCTGTCGTCCATCCGGCGCCGTCAGGCGTGGCGGATTTCTTCTTTCTGTTTTACATGGAGCAGAACGCAAAAGCCGGCGAAACGATCGACACCGAGCATCGGCTGCAAATGATGGAACTGCCCGGTGCGGGCATGCGCCTCGCGCCACGCCGTAACTGGCTCGCCATCGAACTCGACGAGCCGGCCAGGCGTCTATGGGCGACGTGGCGGCTCGAACAGGACAAGGGGTTTTCGAGCCACATGCTGGCGGTTCATCCCGCGCAGGCGGCGGCCGCCGATGACGGCGCGCCCTGATGCGACCGGCTCGTATATCGCTTGTCTTGCCTGAACCGGCCGGTCTCTGAGCTTGCCCTCATGACGACGCCGAACGGCTGGACGTCGTCAACGACCGGTGCGTTTCACGAATTGGCCTGCCCGGCGTTGCGACAGGCAAACCAGCGCCGCGACGTCTTCGGCGCATCGACGGTCTCGACGACCTTGCGCCACCAGCGCTCGCCTCGATGCGGCGCGCCGAGGTCCAACCGCTCGCCCATGCGCGGCGTCGACAGGGTGATGCCGCGCGCGGCGGCCAAGCCGATCACGCGTTCGAACGGCTCGTGCCAACGGTGCATCGCCAGATCGAAGGTGCCGTTGTGAATCGGTATGAGCCAGTCACCGCGTAAATCGACATGCGCCTGCACGGTGTCTTCGGGCTGCATGTGCACGTACGGCCATTGCGCGTCGTAAGCGCCCGTTTCGATGAGCGTCACGTCGAACGGACCGAGCCGCTCGCCGATTGCCTTGAAACCATCGAAGTAGCCCGTATCGCCGCTGAAAAACACGCGCAGATCGTCATCGACGACGACCCACGATGCCCACAACGTACTGTTGCCGTCGAACAGGCTGCGTCCGGAGAAATGCTGGCCGGGGGTCGCCGTGAATTCCAGTCCGTCGATCTGCACGCCCTGCCACCAATCGAACTGGCGCACCTTGCGCGCGTCGATACCCCATTCGATCAACCGGTCACCCACACCGAGCGGCGTGAGAAACACGGCCGTGCTCGCGGCAAGCGCGAGCACGGTGTCGCGATCGAGGTGGTCGTAATGGTCGTGCGAGAGAATCACGCCGCGCAGCGGCGGCAAATCGGCGAGCGCGATGGGCGGCGCATGAAATCGCTTGGGGCCGAAATTCCGGAACGGCGAGGCGCGTTCGGCGAACACCGGATCGGTCAGCCAGAACTGGCCGCGCAGCTTGAGCAGCATCGTCGAATGCCCGAGCCGATACAGACTGCGATCGGGCGCGGCGTCGAGCTGTTCGCGGGTCAGCGCATCGACGGGCAGCGCGCCGGACGGCACCGTGCCCGAAGGCTTGTTGAGCAAGACGTTCCACGCAATGCGCAGGGTCTTGCCGAACCCTTCCGCGGGACGCGGCTTGACGTTGCGAAAGCGCTCGCCGTCATGCTGCGCCGACGAACCGGACAACTCGCGCCCGCGTTTCGCCGCGGTGAGACCCAAAGCACGGCTGATGGAACCGATGAACGATGTCATAGGAAATGCCTGGATACAGAAAGTAGACTGGATAGTGTAGTTTATTATCCTGAAAAGTAAACTACCCGGTGTAAAATTCTGCGATGGACCCGAATGTCACGCCCCAACGCCTCACCGATCGCAAGCGCCTCGCCGTCATCAGCGCGGCCATCGAAGAATTTCTCGCAGCCGGTTTCGATGCGACCAGCATGGACCGCATTGCCGCTCGCGCAGGCGTTTCCAAGCGCACGGTCTACAACCATTTCCCCAGCAAGGAAGCGCTGTTCGCGGAGATCCTGCGGCAGTTGTGGGACGCCAGTCATATGGGACCCGCGCCGGCTTATCGCGCCGACCAGCCGTTGCGCGCGCAGTTGCTCGAACTGCTGTCGCGCAAGCTGACGCTGATGAACGACGAAGCATTCCTGTCGCTCGCACGCGTGGCCATCGCGGCGGGCATTCATTCGCCGGAGCGTGCGCGGGACATGGTGACGCGCCTGGGCGAACGCGAGGAAGACCTGACCGTATGGGTGCGCGCGGCCGCCGCCGACGGACGTCTCAGCACATCGGACCCGGTGTTCGCCGCACATCAGTTGCAAGGTCTCGTGAAGGCGTTCGCGTTCTGGCCGCAGGTGACGATGGGGCAGCCTTCTCTCAGTCAGGACGAACAGAAGCAGGTGGCGGAGTCGGCGGCGGATATGTTTCTGGCGCGTTATGCGAGGGCTGGGGCGGGTTGAGGGCGGTTATCTTGTGTGCGGCCGGTGAGCGTGTCGAGCGGCCTTACGGTCTGTGCAGAGATTGCGCCGTGCTAATGAGATTTTGCGGCACGACACGGATGATGCCGTTGCGCGGAGTATCGATGTCCGCAATCAACATGAACGAGATAGACACGGTCAACGGCATGATCATCAGGAAGCGAGCTTTGCCGCTCCGGTTTTTCGCCCCATAGCCCACCAGTACGTTGGCGAACACGCCGATCAGCATCATCATTATCCAGGCCGCCACGGGGATGCGATTCGACCATGCCGCCTGGGTATAGCCCTGGGTGTTGATCACGTCGTTCATGCCCGCAACGGCGAGCGCGACGACGGGGTTCGGCTGGGCGACGGCGCCACTCCTCGCTGCGGACCACAACTTGTCTTGCAGTTCAGAGGTGGCGGCATTGATCTTCTCGACGCGTTGCGTGTCGCGAGTCTGGTAGTACTCGATGCGCAATTCGACATACCTGGCGAGGTCCGAGCGGATCGCGGCGGCCGCCGCTTCCGGCAAGAGATCCGCGCGAATGAACTCTGTGCCGATCGCGTTGGCTTCTTCCTCTTCGTAGTTCTTTCGCTGATCGTAACGACCTACCGCCATCGACAAGCTGAAACCGATGACCAGCGCGAGCAGCGTCAACGTGGCTCCCTGAACGGTTTTGAAGTCGTCGCGCGTGTCTTCATCGAGCGCCATACGTTTTCGCAGAACCGAGTGCCCGAACCAGGCCGCCAGCGACATGATCACGAACGAAACGACCAGCAGGACAAGGGGATGCCTGATGACTTGATGCATGTATCGCTCCCTATGAAGGCACACGCTGGCCACGTGGCAGCCACGACGCGAAACGGCGGATGCACGACATTGAACCCGTGGCACCTCGCAAGTTGCTAATCATGAGGTATCCGCACCGGACCGAAAAACAGGGTCCTGAACCTGTGACGGCTGATCAATGTTGCCCGCTCGGCGATCACACAATACCTGAGGACCCTGTGTCACGGGCCCGCAAGCACGGGCAGTTTGTTGCCGGACTCAGGGCGTGCTTCGTGGCGATCAGTTCATTACACATGGTGCGTTCCGCCCTGCTCGCGCAGGGATCAATGTAGCGGTCATCCGCGCGAAAGAAAAGGGCCAAATCTTGTATTGCCCTCAAGGGTCGATGGCGCCGTACCAGCTCCCATGCAAATAAAATGAGCGGTAACCAGGCATGGCTACCGCTCAAGGACGCATCCGCCCACCACACGCGCTATTTGCGCCCGCTAGCGAGCCATGCTCGCCAGCCGCCGAACTCCGTAATGTCGGTCCCGACTTCCAGGCCATAACCTTCGCACACAAAGCCGGTCACCCACGTACCATTCGCCAGTTCGACCTTCCCTAGCGCAAGCGGAGAGGGAATCGTCGTGAGGAACGAGCCCAATTCCAGACTGGGCATCTCCCAGACTTCGATCGCGATCGCCGCGCCGCCGTCCGGCACGCGCCGCATGCCGGGCCGCCTCGTGCCATCCGGCGTGGCCGCCAGCGCGGACAAGCGATAGCGCGGCGCGGTTTGCGTCGCCTCTACGAGGTGTGCGCCGCGGCAGACCAGATCGCGATTGAGCGGCAAACCCTGCATGTGGGCGCCGCACACCGCGACACGTACCCGATCGTTGGCCGCCGTCGTCGGTCGCTCGCTCGCCTCGGGTTTGCCGCCCCCGACACATTCGACACCGCTTGCTCGCTGCAGCAGATCGGCCACACTCAACAGATACTGATCCGTGAACGCGCGGCCGAACACGGTTACGCCCCATGGCAGGCCATTCGTCATGAACGCGGTCGGTGTCGCGACGGCCGCGTAGTCGAGCAGATTCACGAAGTTGGTGTAGTAGCCAAGCAACGAGTTCGGCCCGATGGGGTCGCGCTCCAACTCTGCCAGCGTGACGGGACGCGGATAAGTCGGCGTGAGAACGAAGTCCAGTGATTCGAGCGCGGCGTCGCAGACGGCCTTCAGCGCTTGCAGCCGGTATTGCGCGCGAAACAGTTCGACTGCCGTGGCGCCCGGCGCCTTCGCCAGCACGTCGCGGATGACCGGCAACACGGCCTCCTTGTTCGCTTCCATCAACTCGCCCGCCACGCTGTAGCGCTCCGCGACCCATGGGCCTTGATAAAGCAGGTTCGCCGCTTCGACGAACGGCGCGAAGTCGATCTCGACCGCCTCGCCGCCCGCCGCTTGGAGCAGCGCACGGGCCTTCGCAAACAACGCCGGACTTTCGGCACAGCCCGCGAATTCGAGTTGCGACGGCACGCCGAAGCGGAAAGCCGCGAGCTTGCCGAATGCACGCGCGTCGTTCCATTGCGGGTTCTCGCGGCTGTATGCATCGCGGGGATCGGCTTGCGCTGTGAGTGCGAGCAGGTCGCTCGCTTCGCGCGCGGTCGCCGTGAAGTAGGTCACGCAATCGAGCGTGCGGCAGGCCGGCACGACGCCGCCGGTGGACAGCACACCTTTGGTCGCCTTGAGTCCTACGAGGTTATTGAGCCCTGCCGGCACGCGGCCGGAGCCCGCCGTGTCGGTGCCGAGCGCAAAGCTCGCGACGCCCAGCGCGACGGCCAGAGACGACCCGGCACTCGATCCGCCCGACGGATAGTCGGGATGCACGCTGTTGCGGCACTTGCCGTACGGTGAACGCGTGCCGTTCAGGCCGGTGGCGAACTGGTCGAGATTGGTCTTGCCGAGCGGCACGGCGCCCAGCGCGATCAGCCGCGCGACGAGCGTCGCCGACTCGCCTGGCGTATAGGCGAACGCGGGACAGGCGGCGGTGGTCGGAATCCCGGCCAGGTCGATGTTGTCCTTGATCGCGAACGGTATGCCATACAGCGGCAATGCTTCGATATCCTGTGTTTCCAGCCAGTCCAGATACGGCGCGACTTCCGCTTCGCCCAGAAGGTGGATGAACAGATGAAACTCGGGATTCAGTGCAGCGGCTTTTTCCCGCAGCTCGCCAACCAACTGGCGCGGCGTGAGCGTCCCGGCACGGTAAGCGGCGCGTAGCGTAGACAAACGCAGATCGAATGAAGACATGGATGTTTTCCCCGGAAAATCAAAGACGTTCGATGACGGCAACGCGCTGCCCCGCGCGTACCGCGGAGCCAGGCGCCACGTGGATTTCGCCGACGGTTCCCGCACACGGCGCGCACACGGAGATTTCCATCTTCATCGACTCGATGACAAGCAGCACGTCGCCTGCCTCGACCGTGTCGCCAGAGTTCACGCGCACTTGCCAAAGGCTGCCGGCAATCTCGCTGTCTACCGCTATTTCGCCATCTTTCAGCGGCGCCAGTTCCGCGTCCTCGGCAACCGGCGCATCAAAGCTCTCTTCCACCGTGCCCGCTGCGCGCCAGCGCTCACGTTCGGCCTGAAACGCGGCCTGCTGACGCGCGCGGAATTGCTCGATGCCCGCCGATTCGCGCGTGAGGAACGTTTGATAGTCGGCCAGCGACAACTCGGTTTCCTCGATCTTCAACGGATAGCGCCCCAGCGGAAAGTCCGCGCGAATCCGCAGCAACTCGTCGGCAGGGACTTCATAGAAGCGAATCTGATCGAAGAAGCGCAACAGGTAGGGCCGTCCCGCGAAATCCGCGACTTCGCGATAGCGGTTCCACATCTGCAACGTGCGGCCGACGAACTGATAACCGCCTGGCCCCTCCATCCCATACACGCACAGATACGCGCCGCCGATGCCGACCGAGTTTTCCGCCGTCCACGTGCGCGCCGGGTTGTATTTGGTCGTCACGAGCCGATGGCGCGGGTCGAGCGGCGTCGCGACGGGCGCACCGAGATACACGTCGCCGAGCCCCATCACGAGATAGCTGGCATCGAACACGATCTGTTTGACGGCATCGATCGAGTCGAGATCGTTGATGCGGCGGATGAACTCGAGATTGCTCGGGCACCACGGCGCATCCTTGCGCACCGTGGTCATGTATTTGTCGATCGCCAGCCGGCACGCGGGATCGTCCCACGACAGCGGCAAATGCACGATCCGCGACGGCGCGCGCAAGTCCTTCTCCAACAGGACGTGCTGCCACGCGCGCTCGACGATTGCAAGCAACTGCGACAGCGGTAGCGTCTCCGGCTGATAGTGAATCTGCAGCGAGCGGATGCCGGGCGTCAGATCGATTACGCCAGGCAGCGCCATCGATTCGAGCGACTGCATGAGCGCATGGCCGCGAAAGCGCAGCACGAGATCGAGTTCCGCCGGGCCGATTTCGAGCAATAGATGCGTGTCACCGGAAACACGCGCGACGAGCCGTTCGCGATCCGCACCGGTATCGAGAACAATCGGCGAGACAAGCGCGGCGGGCTCGGTGAATTGCGGCGTTGCGTCGAATTCGAGCGTCTGCAATTCACGCAGACGTTGACGCGCCGCCTCACGCGCCGCATCGATGTGCACCGGCACGAAGCGCACCTTGTCGCCCGCTTTTAACTGGCCGATCTGCCACAGATCCGCCTCGATGATCGTCACCGGACAAACGAAGCCACCCAGGCTCGGGCCATCGGGTCCGAGAATCACGGGCATGTCGCCGGTGAAATCGACGGCGCCGACCGCATACGGGTTATCGTGAATGTTCGACGGATGCAGCCCCGCCTCGCCGCCGTCCTCGCGCGCCCATTCCGGCTTCGGTCCGATCAGACGCACCCCGGTGCGGCTGGAGTTGAAATGGATCTCCCATTCGGTGTCGAAAAACTGCTCGATATAACGCGGGCTGAAGTACTCCGGCGAGCCGTGCGGACCATAAATCACGCGCAGCGTCCGCACCGTTTCCAGCTCGGGCACGTTGGCGAGCGCCGCGCCCGCTTCCTCGTCCTGCAGCGGGTGAAGATGCAGGACATCGCCCGCGCGCAGCGCCCGCCCGCCATGTCCGCCGAACTGGCCGAGCGTGAAGGTGCTACGGCTGCCAAGATACACGGCGACATCGAAGCCGCCGCGCACGCACAGATAGGCACGCGCACCCGCGCCGCGAATCGTGCCGAGCGCGAGCGTCGAACCGGCGGCGACAAAGAGCGTCGTGTCCAACGGCTGTTCGATATCGTCGAGCAGCACCGGCAGACGCGCGCCCGTCACCGTGACGACCGCATCCGTGTTGAAGCGCAAGGTCGGCCCGCTCATGGTGATTTCGAGCGCGGCGGCGTCTGCGGCATTGCCGAGCAGCCGGTTGCCGAGCCGCAACGCGCGGTCATCCATCGGACCGGAAGGCGGAATGCCGACCGCCCAGTAGCCGAGACGGCCCGGATGATCCTGCACGGTCGTCTGCGTGCCGCCGCTGACCACTTCGATCGTGCTCGCGCGATACTTGAGCCCTTCGAGACAGCGCGTCCACGGTTCGCCCGACGCAAACGGGTGATCGTCGAGAATCTGCCGCAAGTAGTCGCGGTTCGTCTCCACGCCGTAGATGCGCGTGTTCCGCAGCGCGTCGTTGAGCGCCTGGCGCGCCGCGTCGCGCGTCGGCGACCATGCAATCACCTTCGCCAGCATCGGGTCGAAGTAAGGCGGCACTTCGCAGCCCGCTTCCACCCACGTATCGATGCGCAGTGCGCGGCCGTCCGCGTGCGCAAACGCGACATCGGTCAGCAAGCCGGGACACGGCTTGAAATCGCGGCCCGGGTCTTCGGCATAGAGCCGTGCCTGAATCGCGTGTCCCCGCGGCTGCAAACCCGCGGCGAGTTCCTGCAACGGCGCGAGCGAGCCCGCCGCCAGTTCGATCATCCAACGCACGAGATCGACGCCCCAGACCTGCTCGGTCACGCCATGCTCGACCTGCAGGCGCGTATTCACCTCGAGGAAATAGAACTGCTGCGCGGCGCTGTCGTAGACGAATTCGACGGTGCCGGCCGAGCGGTAATTCACCGCCTTCGCGAGTTTCACGGCGGCGGCGCACAGGGCGGCCGACATACCGTCGGGCAAACAGGGCGCCGGGGTTTCTTCGAGCACCTTCTGGTTGCGCCGCTGCACCGAGCAATCGCGCACGCCGAGCGCAATCGCATCGCCCTGGCCGTCGCCGAAAACTTGCACTTCCAGATGCCGTGCCCGCTCGATGTACTTTTCGAGGAACACGCCGGCGTCGCTGAAGTTGTTCTGGCCCAGACGCTTGACCACGTCGAAATGCGCGCCCAGTTCCTCGACGCTCCAGCACACCCGCATGCCAATGCCGCCGCCGCCCGCCGTGCTTTTCAGCATCACCGGATAGCCGATCGCGGCTGCCGCATCGAGCGCGGCGGCGAGGTCATCGAGCAAGCCGGTGCCTTCGAGCATCGGCACGCCCTCTTGCGCCGCGATGGCACGCGCCGTGTGCTTCAGACCGAAGGCGCGCAATTGCGCCGGCGTCGGTCCGATGAACGCAATGCCCGCCGCTTCGCACGCTTCGCCGAAACTGGCGTTCTCCGACAAAAACCCGTAACCCGGATGGATCGCCTGCACGTTCTCGCGGCGGGCGATCGCCAGAATCTTTTCCGTATCGAGGTAGGTGGCCGACGCGGCGCCATCGCCGAGACCGTGCGCGATGGGCGCCTCGCTCACATGAAGGCTCGCGCGATCCGCTTCCGCGTAAACAGCCACACCGGTAACGTCGAGTTCGCGCAGCGTTCTAAGGATGCGGCACGCAATCGCGCCGCGATTGGCGATCAGGATTTTCTCGAACATGAAAGGGATCTTGATTCATGGGCGGGCCGTCCCGCCACGTGGGAATGCATGCCGCGGTCGTCCGCGGCAGAGGTCCGTGTCAGCGATCTGCGTGAGTCAGTTGTTCGCGCGTGCAGGTGCAGCAGCGTCCCGAGCGAACCAGCATAACGAAGTAAAACCAGTTGCGGATACGCTTCAGTTCCATATCAGCAACTCCGCGGGCGTCGGGTTGTAGGCATTGCACGGATTGTTCAGCTGCGGGCAGTTGGAGATCAGCACGATCACGTCCATTTCCGCGCGCAATTCGACGTACTTGCCCGGTGCCGAAATGCCGTCTTCGAAAGTCAGGCCCCCTTCGGACGTCACCGGCACGTTCATGAAGAAGTTGATGTTCGCGCCGATGTCCTGCTTCGACAAACGTCCGTCGTGTGCACAGGCGCGCAGGTAGTTATCGCGGCAGCTATGCATGTAGCGCTTTTCCAGCGCGTAGCGCACGGTGTTGCTCTCCTGCGCGCACGCGCCGCCGAGCGTGTCGTGACGCCCGCAGGTGTCGGCGACGATCGTCAGCATCGGCTTGCCGAGGTTCGAATAGAGCACGGTGCCCGTCGTCAGGTACAGGCTTTTCTGCCGGCGCAGCGTGCGTTGCGGGTCGAAACGCTCACGCGGATCGGCGAGGCTGAAGAACAGCGTGTCGACGGCCTGATTGCCTTCCAGATCGAGAATGCGCAGCGTCTGGCCGGCCTTCAGTTCGTGCAGCCACGGTTCACCGGCCGCGAGTGTCTCGCGAAAGACCGCGTGTTCGGCGCGTTTGTCGCTAGCTGTCAGCGTCGTTGTCATGATGTCGGGCTCCGCTCAAAGAAAGAAGCGATCGGTGTTGATGAAACCGCGCACGTTTTCCTCACATGCGGTTCGGCACAGTTCGGCGACGTCGCGCTCCGCGTGGCTCAAAGCAAGCTTGACCGGCTTGGGCGCATATTCAGGATTCGGATCGAGCGGATGCTGGATCGCGGTGAGCACGACGAGCGTGTTCATCGGCGCATACAGGTCGACGTAGTCGCCGGCCTTCGAATTGCCGGGCACGAAATTCAGCGCGCCTGCGTCCGTGACGTCGACACGGCTGAAGAGGTTGAGCGTCATCAGCAGGTCCGAGATGCCGAGCCCCCACTTGCCCATCTCGACGAGCAGATTGTCGGTGCCGTTGCGATAGAACGCGTTGCGCAGTTCCTGATAGCGGCCCGCTCCGTAGCGTTCGTGCACTTCTTCCGCGTTCGATACGCCGCCGATGCTGTCGTGCCAGCCGCAGGTGTCCGCCACGATCGCGGCCAGCACACGGCCCATATCGGAGTACAGGCAATGACCGGCCGTGAGTTTCGCCGTGTGCTGGCACTTCAGCGTGTCGGGCAGGTTGAGCCGTTCGCTCTTCTCGTTTGCGTTGATCAGCATCACGCTGAGGTTCGCGCCGCCGCGCAGGTCGGTAATGCGCAGCGACTGGCCGCGCTTGACGATCAGTGAGGCATGGCCGCCGCCGGGGACGGTTTCTTCGAGTAGCAGATCCATGAGGTTAAGACTCCTGTCAGGCTGAGACCGCTTCGACACGGGACGCGCCTTCCACCACGGCCTGGGCCATGTGAAGGGACGACGCGGAACCGCGGCTATGGTCGAGCGGAATGTTGTAGGTGATGCGCGCGCCGTAGGCGCCGGGTGCTTGCGGATCGACACGGACCTTGTCGAACACCAGCACGCGGCTGCCCAGCGTGAAGCCTTCCTTCAGGTCGTGTGTGACCATGAAGATCGTCAGCTTCGATTCGCGCCACAGGCTCAGCAGCAATTCGTGCATGTCCTTGCGGATACCGGGATCGAGCGCGCCGAATGGCTCATCGAGCAACAGGACGCGCGGCTTCATCATCAGCGCCTGAGCAATCGCGAGGCGCTGTTGCATGCCGCCCGAGAGTTGCTGCGGATATTTGTCCAAGGCCGCGCCGAGCCCCACGCGCTCCAGCATCGCGGCGGCCTCGTCGCGCGCCGCACGGCGTCGCGCACCGAACAGACGGCCCGTGAATTTCGCGCGCGGCAATTCGAGTCCCAGCATCACGTTGCGAATCACCGTGAGATGGTCGAACACCGAATAGCGCTGAAACACCACGCCGCGATGCTCATCGGGTTCGCCGGGCAACGGTTCGCCGTCCAGCAGAATCTCGCCGCGCGTCGCGCGCTCCTGGCCGAGCAGCAGCCGCAGGAACGTGGACTTGCCGCAGCCCGATGCGCCGACCATCGAACAGAACTCGCCTTCTTCGATGCGCAGGTTCAATCGTTCGAGCACGACCTGATCGCCGTATTCCTTCCAGACGTTGCGAACTTCGATCATCGTGCGCCTCCGCCATACCAGGGAAACGACCATTGCGTGAGGCGGCGCAGCAGTTCGTCGGTAAGCCACGCAAGCAGCGTGATCCACGCCACGTACGGCAGGATCACATCCATTGCGAGGTAGCGGCGCACCAGAAAGATGCGGTAGCCGAGGCCGTCCGTCGAAGCAATCGCCTCCGCCGCGATCAGAAAGAGCCACGCCGCGCCGAGCGACAGACGCATCGCCACCAATAGACGCGGCAGCAATTGCGGCAGCACGAGACGCAGAATCAACGTCCAACTGGTCGCACCGAGCGTCTGCGCCTTGACCCATAACTCGGTGGGGATTTCACGGGCCCGCGAATGCAGATCGCGGATGATCATCGGCGTAATGCCGACCACGATCAGCACCACCTTCGACAATTCGTCGAGCCCGAACACGATGAACAGAATCGGCAGCACCGCGAGCGGCGGGATCATCGAGATCACCGTGATGAACGGTGAAAACGTTGCGCTCACCAGCGGAAACGAGCCGGTCGCGATAGCCGCCACGAGAGCAATCACCGCACTCACGACGAGGCCGATGCCGAGCCGCCGCAAGCTCGATACCGTATCGGCCCACAGCAGATACTCGCCCGTGCGCTTGTCCTCGGTAAAGGCGACCTGCTTGATGGCGTCGCTCATTTGCGTCGCGCCCGGCAGCAGCTTGTCGTCGGGGTTGAGCTGAAGCCGCATCGACGACCCGGTGAAATAAATCGCTATCAGCACGATGAACGGCAGCAACAGCAGCATCAAGCCGCCGCTTCGGCTGGGATATCGATTGATGAGTCGCATGGCTGCCCGCCTTGTGAAATGCGTGGGTGTGTGCGTCAGAGCTTGCCCGCCGCCGCCATCTCGACGTAGGTCGGATCGAAACGCAGCTTGACGTTGCTCTTGTTGCCGATCACGACGCCCTTGTCGAACGCCATGCCGACCACGTCCGCGCTTTTGGCATCCTGTCCGAGCAGACCGTGATCGAACGAGAATTTCGCGACGCGCGTCATGATCTTCGGCATGTCGGGGCTGGTGACGAAATCGAGTGCGGCTTGCGGCGTGTAGAAAAGCGCGGTGGTCGACAGTTGGCCCTTGAAGCCCGCGAGATCGGTGCCCGATGCCTTGGCCATCGCAGTGAGCGCGGTGGTGCTGTCGGCGTTATTGGCGTGCATCAATGCGACCATTTCGAACCATGCGCCCGTCAGCGCTTTGCCGAGTGCGGGGTTGTCGTGCAGGGTCTTGGTGTTGACCACCATCATGTCCATGATCTCGCCGGGGATCTTGCTCGAATCGAAGACTTCGGTGACGTTCGGCTGTGCCTTCAGGTCGGCAAGCATCGGGTTCCACGTCACCGCGTTGTGGACCGCGGGCGTCGCGAACGCGCCGGCGATGTCGGCATCGGACGTGTTCACCACTTTGAGGTCGCGCTCGCTCATATGGGCGCTTTCGAGCGCGCGCGCCAGCAGATAGTGCGAAACGGAGAACTGAACCAGATTGATCTGCTGGCCCTTCAGGTCGGCGAGCTGCTTGCCCTTGCCCTTGATGAGCACGCCGTCGTTGCCGTTCGAATAGTCGCTGACGATCAGCGCCGTCGAATCCACGCCGCCCGAGGCGGGGATGGTCAACGCATCCATATTGGTCATCGCGCAGCCATCGAACTTGCCGGCGGTGTACTGGTTGATGGATTCGACGTAGTCGTTCAGTTGCACGACATCGACGTTGATGCCGTATTTCTTCGCCCACTTCGAGACGATGCCCTGGGTTTTGGCCTGCCCCCACGGCATCCAGCCCGCGTAGATGGTCCAGCAAACCTTGAAGTCGGTACGGCCCGCGGCAAACGCGGAGGTGGAGGCGAACGTGGCGAGGGAAACGGCGGCGATGCCGAGAAAGCGAACGAGCTTGCGCATGAGGTTGACCTCGGAAGGGACAGTTAGCGACGGCAGGGAGCAGCGCAAACATCGCGTTCTCTCCCGGGCTTTTGTCCCGCCGTGTAACCTCGCCTGAGGTCGACAGCTCTCGGACCAGCGCCTGCGTGAAGCAGGCCGGAACCCTAGCCATCCATTTCCAGATTGTGTTTTGAACCGGATGATGCGCCGGCTCCTTGCCCTTTCTGTTAAGCGAGAAGTGTGCCAAATAGGAACAGGTGCGTTTTCTGCACGGCGCTGCGGGTGCCTGCCCCGCCTGGGTGACGGCGTGCACGTTGGCGTGCTGAACTGGCACCTTATTCGTGCATAGCTATTGGGCCTTCAGCATGATTGATGCGCGCTGGATTGGGAAATGGTCGTGCTTCTGACGCCGCAGGTGGTCCGATTCAAAGATAAGCATACCGAAGGAATTACCGTGAAACCCACCGCCCTCGTCTCGGGCGCCACCGGCTCGACCGGCAGCGCCGCCGCAAATCGCGGCAATCGTCAGTCAAACGCTCGGCAAGAAAGTCCGCTACAGGCAGATCACGCCCGAAGAGTGGGTGCAGACCGTATTCGGTAGTGAGTTTCCGTTCGGCGCGCAGCACCTCCATGGCATTGTCCAGGCGCATGCGGCAGGCCACATGGCCGGCATCAATGGGACACGATGGAGAAGCTCACGGCCCACAGGCCGGAGTCCGTAGCGGAATTCGTCGAGAGGAACCGCGACGCTTTCAAATAAGGTCGGCAACAGCTCGCCACAATAACGTGGTCTCGCTTGCTGCCGCTCCCATTCACCGGCCGATTAGCGGGACCGGTGTCAAGTGGGCGGAGGACGGCGGCCAACCGCCGCCGGTTTTCAATTGGACACTGTGGTCCGCAAGGGCGCCAGCCGGGCATCCCCGCTGGCTGCCCTCAGCTGTCATTCATCCAGACATTCAGGCTCGATCTGGATGTTCTTTTCGCCCGCGGCCTTCTTTTCCCAGTAACGTCTGACCCAGTTTTCGAAGGTCTTTCCGGCCGCCGTGTCCTTGCCGGTGAAGGCGATGGAGCCGATCTCCGCGTACGGGATCACGTCTTTGGTCTGCTTGCCGGTCGGAATGATCCGAACGAAGCAATCCTTGAAGGCCGCGCCGTATTGGCGGTCGTACAGATAGCCGGCGACAGTCGAGCCATCTTTGCAGGTGATCGTGACGTCGCCACGATAATCGAAGGCCTTTTCCATCGCCTCTCGAACTGCCGCTTCAGTCGTCAGTTCCGGCGTCCAGCCCTGAAGATGCTGGTGCTCCGTACCAGCGGCCGTCTCCATCTGATCCGGAGCGACTGCAGCGGCCGTCGGCGCGGCGGCGTGGGCCGCTTCGCCCTTCGCGGCTTCCGCGCGCGGCGCCGTGGGGACGAACACCATCGGCACTTCGTGCGACGTCTTCTTCCATCCTGCGAGTATTTCGGTGGCCTCGCGATCCTCATAGCGATCGAACAGCATCGCCTTGACCGTCTGGAACAGGCCCTTGAACGAGCCAAACGTGTAATTCACGCCGCTCGCCTCGTAGCCCGAGTGCACCATGCAGTTCGCGCACTTCGGATTGCCGCTCTCGGTGCCGTACTCGGACCACTTCACGCTTTCCATCAGTTCGTCGAAGCTGTCGGCGTAGCCATCCTGGAGCAGATAGCACGGCTTTTGCCAACCGAAGATGCTGTAGGTGGGCATGCCCCACGGCGTGCAGGTGAGGTCCTTCTTGCCCATCAGGAATTCCATGAAGATCGGCGACGCGTTGAAGCGCCAGCTCTTCTTCCGGTTCGACAGGATCGAGCGGAACAGTTTCTTCGAACGCGCGCGGCCAAGGAAGTGCTTCTGGTCGGGCGCCTTGTCGTACGTATAGCCGGGAGACACCATCATGCTTTCGACGCCCGCTTCCATCATTTCATCGAAGTGCAGGCGGACGCTGTTCGGGTCCGCGCCGTCGAACAGCGTCGTGTTGGTGGTGACGCGAAACCCTGCCGCGACTGCGGCCCGCACGCCTTCCATCGCGATGTCGTAGCCGCCTTCACGGCACACCGCAAAATCGTGGTGCTCGCGCTGGCCGTCCACGTGCACCGAGAAGGACAGATACTTGCTGGGCTTGAAAAGGTGCAGGTTCTTGGCAAGCAGCAAGGCGTTCGTGCACATATAGACATACTTCTTGCGCGCGACGAGGCCGGCGACGATCTCCGGCATCTGCGGATGCAAAAGCGGCTCACCGCCCGGAATCGCGACCATCGGCGTGCCGCATTCCTCGACCGCCCGGAAGCATTGCTCAGGCGTAAGCTCCGACTTCAGCACGTGCGCCGGATATTGAATTTTCCCGCACCCGGCACACGCCAGATTGCAGCGCATGAGCGGCTCAAGCATGAGGACGAGCGGATAACGGCTTCGCCGCATCAGCTTCTGTTTCAGAACGTAGGTAGCGACTGTCCACGCCTGCGAAATTGGGACTCCCATGCTGCAAATACTCCTAGATAACCGGGTTACCGTGCGGCCGACCCGCACTGTGCTCAAGAAAAAGCTGAATGTTTGATTCGGAAGCGATCATGTGCCGAATCATGTCGAACGCGTCCGCGCGCTCAGCGTCGGTGCCGGCCGGGATAAGTTCGACTTTGCGCGCAATGATCGCACAAACTGCGCCGCCGGGTTGGAAGCGGCCGCAGACGGCTTGTAACGCCCGCGGGCACCCGAAGCGACCCGGCGCGGCAGTGAGGTTGAATGGGCCCGCTCCGGAGCGTTGCGACCGGCGCATGCGGGTCGATCTTTGAGCCGTGGTCGTGCGGCTCATATCAGCCGGGAATGACGCTTCGACCCTATGCCCCGCGTCGCCGCAAGCGGATTCCGCATCGGGCGGCATGCCGACAGGATTGCCGCGTGGTCAGGCCGGTTCCGCCAACAGCCGCCGCGCGACGTAGCCGACTGCGCGGCCGAACCGACAGCTGACCGCCCGCCTCGAGCCTTCAAGTCGCGGGGGATAGCACGAACTTCACGACCGCGTCGACGAATTCCTGCGGAAACTCGATGTTCGAGAGATGGACCGCGGGCAGCACGAGCAATTGCGCGCCTGGAATCGTCTTTGCCATCTCCACGCCGTAGCTCGCCGCCGTCACCGTATCGTGCTCGCCCGCGATGACCAGCGTAGGCCGTGTGATGCGCGCGATATCCTGGCGCATGTCGGCTTCCTGCACGGCGCGCCATGACCCAACCAGACCATGACGGTTGGTCGCGAGCAGCATCGCACGGAATGTTCCCACCGTCGCGCCAGGCGCCTCTAGCATGCTCGCCGGAAACCAGTTGCGCAGGAATGCCTCGGCCGTGGCGGTCATGTCTTCGCCCTGGAGTGCCTCGGCGATCGGTGCCTCGAATCTGTCCGCAGGCCCGAGATAGGACGCTGTATTGCTGAGCACGAGCCGGTCAATCCGTGTCGGCGCGTGTATGCCCAGCCACTGCCCGACAATGCCTCCCAGCGAGAGCCCCAGGAAATGCGCCTGCCCGATGCCAAGCGTATCCATCAGTTCGAGAACATCCTGCCCCAGCCGCGCAAGCGGATACGCTCCGCCAGGAACGCTCGACGCGCCATGTCCGCGGGCGTCGTAGCGCAGCACTGAGAAATGACGGCTCAGTTCGGCAATTTGCCCGTCCCACATGCGCATCGTCGTACCGATGGAATTCGACAGCACCAGCACCGGCTTGTTGTCGCGCCTCTCCATCCGGTAGGCAATGCATGCGCCATCGGAGACCGGGAAATAAGAGAAATTGTCCATCAAGCTCTCGCAAAAGAAACGCCGCGTCACGCGGCCACCCCGGCCGCGGGTCGTCACGGCGCAGGCCCAAGCGCTGGAGTATGGGCAAGGTCGGGATCCGATAAAATTACAAAGTCCGGATATTCTTTGTCAGGAAAAGTGATATGTCCGATTTCGCCCTGCACGATCTCAAATGCTTCGATGCCGTCATTCGTACGGGCAGCTTCCAGGCTGCGGCGGCCGCCTTGCATCGATCCCATCCGGCAGTGTTCGCTGCGGTGGCGAGGCTCGAACACCAGGCGGGGCTGAACCTGCTCGATCGAGGCGGCTACCGCGTGAAGCTAAGCGATGCGGGGCGCTCATTCCACGAACGCATGAAGCGACTTCTGTGCGAAGCCGAGGGTTTGCGTCAATACGCGGCGCAACTGGCCATGGGCGAGGAGAGCGAACTGCATGTGGTGTTGGGCGACCTGTGCCCACGCCCGGCCGTGCTCGGGCTGCTTGCGCGCTTCTTCTCGACGTGCCGGCACACGCGACTGAATCTGCATTTCGAGACGGTCGGCGGTCCGCTCGAACGCCTCAAGGCACGCGACGCCGACCTCATGTTTCACCGCGTCGACACCACAGACCCGTTACTGGAGTGGATCGCGCTTTGCAAAGTCCGGCTGATTCCCGTGGCCGCTCCGAGCCTGTTACCGGCGTCGCTAGCCAGAGCGCTACGCCCAGAAGATCTTCGCGACTACACGCAATGTGTCATGCGCGATTCGGCCCGCGCGCCACGTGACGAGCATTTTCTGGTCATCGAGGGAGCGCACCAGATCACGGTTGCGGACCAGTTCATGAAGAAGGATGTGATTCTGCAGGGCCTCGCCTGGGGGCATTTGCCGGATTTCCTGATCGGTGAGGAAATCCGTAGCGGCGCACTGAAGTCCATTGCCGGCCGGTCCTTTCCCGGTCATACGGAAACGGTCGTTGCTGCTCGACGCAGCGACGGGATTCACGGTCCGGTCGCCGAGCGACTGTGGGCTTATTTGCAGGCGAATGCGCCGATTGCCGCCTCTGCGCCATGAACGAGTGCAATGGTGAACGGACTGCCGATGAGCGGGCAATGGGCCGATGGCCGTTCAACGGACGTCTTTGGTGAGTTCGGCTGCCACGGGGCAACCGCCGAACACTGAGTCGGCGCGCTATATGACGATCCACGAAAAATTGCCGCGCGCATGCCCGTTGATCAACTTTGTTAATGGCTCGAACGGTCTACCTGAGCCGGTCGTGTCCGGCTCGTTGCAGCCATGAAGCGCCCATGGCGAAAAAGGATCGAAAGTCTGCATCGGGTTGAACAGAAGACTGACACGCACATCCTCTGGCGCACCTGGACAAGTTGACTCGACTCGATCAGCGGCGGTCCAACTCTTAGTGGCTATGTCGGTGGTGTATGTCAGGAAAGTGCGCGTGCGAATGGGTAATCGCTGTATGTTGATGAGGGTGCGTGTGAGGCTCGACGCCGTCCCACTCGAAATCGTGCGTATGCTGGTGATGTTCGTCGTGCTTGTGGGGATGGTTGTGAGCAAGAGGCTCGTGCGTGTGCGTGTGCTGGTGCCGCTCGCGGATATGAAGCCAGATACCCACGGCCATGAGCGCGGCAGCAATCCAGAAGTTCAGCGACGGCAATTCAGGCCAGATGAACAGCGATAGCATCACGCCAAATATCGGAGCGACGGAGAAATACGCACCGGTGCGAGCAGTACCCAGATTCCGCAGAGCGACGACGAACAGAACGAGACTCACGCCGTAGCCCGCGAAGCCGGTCAGCATCGCCGTCAGCGTTGTGCCGAAGGCCGGCAAATGCGCGCCCAGCAGCAGAGCGATGACGAGGTTGACCGATCCTGCGACCAAACCTTTCAGACAGGCAATGACCATCGCATCATTCGTCGACACTTTCCGCGTCAGATTGTTATCGATGGCCCACGCAGCACAGGCCGCTACGACAAGGAGTGCGCCTGGTGCAACGCCTCCATTGCCGGCTTGCCACGACAGCAGCCCCCCTCCTGCAACGATCGCGACCATTCCGAGAAATATTTGAACATCGACGTTTTCGCGGAATACGACCCATGCGAGCACTGCGGTGAATACGCCTTCGAGGTTCAGCAACAGCGAACTCGTGGCAGCGGCGGTCGTGCCGAGGCCGACCATGAGAAGCGCGGGACCTGCGACGCCGCCCGCTACGATTGCGCCGAGAAGCCAGGGAATCTCTTCCCTCTTGATCCTGCTTTCATTTTTGCGCTCACCGGCAGACTGCAACAATCGTCGAACGATGATTGCGATGGCAAGCCCGACGCCACTTCCAAGGTAAAACAGGCCAGCGACCATGAAAGGGGAAACGCTGCCAAGGAGCGTTTTCGCGAGCGGCGTCGTGACACCGAAAAGCGCGGCAGCGAGAAGCGCCGTAAAGGCCGCGTGGTGACGAGCGTGCATGAGAAAGGAAAGTTGTGGGTTGGGTCGCAGTCTGTTTGCAACGGGCAGGCTGTTCGGCTGGCCCGGGAAACGGGAAATAGCGAACCATCTATCCTAGCAGCCTCCCGGGAAACGGAAGGCGAGCCACCCGTCCCGGCGCACTTCCCCTTGTTTCAGCAATGCCGAAGTGACCATCTCGACGTGACCATGGCAATCGAAAAGCGGCTGCGATAACCTCCAGCGTGCGCGCCGGATCGACCGTCGCTGCCGAACAGGTTTGGGAATATAACGAGGGAACCGTTTCACGATGTCTGACCAAACCGGTAGCCAATCTGCCACGGTCCCTGATCGAGCTGGCGGTAGATCCGCATTGCGCCAGGTTGCAGCGTCGAGGTTTTTTCTCGGCGCAACGATTGCCATGTTTCTGTCGGGCCTCGGCACATCAGCCGCCGCACCGCAGATCGTTCTGTTCCTCGTGAAGGAACTCGGCGCCTCGCTGCCGTTGGCGGGATTTTATTACCTGACCAGCCTTGCAGCTCCAGTCGCGGGTTATCTGATCGGCCGCTACTCCGATCGCACAGGCAATCGCCTCGGTCTTTTTCGCCTGTGTGCCGTGGCCGGCTTTCTGGGCTGGGCGGGGTTGGCCCTCTCCGCACTGCGACCGCCCTCACAAGGACCAGCGTTGGCGACGGCCTGACCCTGCGTGACGGTCTCGCTGTCCTTCACCCGCAGCCTGCCGTGGTGTCCTTAAGCTGTTGCCCGTCAGTTGTTGTGCCGAATGATCACGAGCGGTCCGTAGGCCGAGATCGCGATACCGGCATACACCACGTCGCCGGCAGCGGCTGCGCTGACGGCCTCACCTGCCGTAGTGCGGATCAGTACGCCGTGTGACTTGCCCGCTACAAACGGGCTGATGACACTTCCCTGCGCAGACCAGATGAAATCTGTCGGTTCTGGTTTTGCGGGCACACCCTGCCTCCTGTTACGTTCATCCCCTCACGATCGCATTTCAGGCGCTTGCCAGACTTCTTCGAACGCTCGAGGGTCACGCACAGCGGACACCGGCAACCTCCAAGCTCGATCAAGGGCTTCGTTGACCAGATATGTCCGAGCTGGCACTGCCACTCCAGCGGATGCTTCGCTGCCCTGTACACATCCGACAGACAGCGGCCGCCGCGGCTACCCATCCAATGCCTTATTGCTGGATCGACGCATTCTTCATCTGGTTTCCCGTGAACTGCGCGGCGGCCTTCTCCATCTCCAGCGTTTCCAGCTGTTTGCGCATTGCATCCTTCGCCGGGTCGAACGGCGGCACCTGCGTTGGACGCTTCGCATCGAGCTTCACGATCGTCCAGACATTCCCCACCTGAACTGGCTGCGGCGTCATGCCGCCGACCGGCAACTGCGAGATAGTCTTCGCCAGCACCGCCGGCAAACCTTGCGTCCGGCCCTCGGTCACCGGCACGGGGAAGCTGAGCCATGGCATCTCGCCACCGCTTGCCTTGCTAGGTGCGATGCTGTATTCCTTCGCCAATGCCTCGAACGCACCGCCCGCTTTCGCCTTGTCCAGCACCTGCTTCGCCGTCACCTCATCGCCCACGGTGATGATGCGCGGCTTGAACTCGTCCTTGCCGAGCGAAGAGACAATGTCGTCATAACGTGCCTTCACCTGCGCGTCGGTGACCGGCTCCGGATGAATGCTGTCCTTCAGGTACAACTGAATTTCGGTGCCGACCTTCGCAGCAGCAGGCGCCTGCTGTACTTCCGGCTTCTGATCGTAGTGGGCCTTCTCTGCGCTCTGCCGCAGTACCTCGCGTGCAACCAGGCCGCTTCTGAGCATCTGGCGCAACTGCGGTGTGTCTGGCTGGCCGGTCTTTGCCGTCACCATCCGCACGGCATCGTCGAGCTGCTTCTGCAGCACCGTCACGCCATTGACGACGGCCACCGCCCCGGTAGGCAGGCTCGACGCGGACACGTCGGCGGCGTGTGCGAACGACGACGTGAACGTGCTGAGCGCAACTGAGGCAAATGCGGTCACACACGCGGCGCGAATCATGCTGTTGAGTCGGAACATTGGGTACACCCTTTGATAAAAATTGCTAGAAAGTCCAGTTGATCGTGCCAAGCGCGAGCGTCGACTTTGGCCCGATGGCTGCGGGCCGGCAGAGCTGCCGCCCGACCAGCCCTTCGGCCGAGAACTGCTGACGGTGCCACTGCCATTGCGCACGCAGGCCCACGCCCATACCTGCCAGCGCGGCAAAGCCCGGCACCGCGATGAGATTGGCCTTGCCCGCGTCGAGGAAGACATAGGGTTCAATGCGCCCGTCATGCCATACCGGCACGTTCACCCACGCCAGTTCGTTGCGAGAATAGATGCCCCGATCGCCCGCGATGTCACCCGAGCGGAAACCTCGGATCGTGTCCATACCGCCAAGATAGAGCTGGTCGGTGCCGTAGAGCGCGACGTTCGTGTACTGGCCGCCGAGCGCACCGCGATAGGCCAGCGCGGCGCGGCCCAGCTTCGGCAGTGGGACGGTCCAGGTCGCCGTCGCGTCGAACTTGGTGAACTGGGCGTGCGCGTCAGTGCGCTGTGTATCCGCGCCGTCATGATTCGCGCCGAACCACGGCAGGCCCTGCGAGATACCCGTGTCGAGCGTAACGTTGCCCTGCGCATCGTTCAGTACGAAGCGGTGTAGCCAGTTTCCACCCACGCGCAAAACCGCTACACGCTGGGGATCGAGATCGTTGTTGTTGATGTCCCGGTCGGTGCGTCGCCACGAGAGCGTTGCGTCGAGCGCCGTGAGGTCGGATGCAGTACGTCCGAGCTGATAGTTCCAGCCAAAAATATGACTGAGCGTGCGGCCGTATTCGAGCGCCGTCGTGCCGGCAAGCTGCTGGTATTCGGAGTCCGACAGCGTGTAGCTGAACGTGTTGCGGCCCCACGGAATCGCAAACGAGCCGACGAGCGCATTGCTCTCGAGGCTGTCGATATAGTTCAGGCTCAGGGACTCTTGCAGACCAATCAGGTTGTCCACCTCGAAGCCCGCGCGGTAGCGCGTGACACCTGTCGATTCGGCGCCATAGTTGTCCACGCCCAGCGTGTAGTAGGTGCGGTCGCCGGGCGCATTGTTGATCGCGATCACCGAGTCGCCCACGGCCTGCCCCGGCAGCACCTGCACGCTCGCCTGGTTGCGCCGCAGGCGGTTGATCTGCGCGACGCCCTGGTCGATGTCGGAGAGCCGCAGCGGATCGCCTGGGCCCGTCGGGAATGCGTTCTCGTAGCCAGCATCGGTCAACCACCCGCCTCCAGCGGATTGCTCGTTCATGGCCAGTCGGCGAATGGGCTTGCCGTTGACCGTGAAGGCTTCAATCATCCCTGTCTGGATCACGACCGTCAGCGTCCCTGAACCGATGTTCTGCGGCCCGAGCACTGCGCGGGTCGTCACGTATCCGGCGGATACATATGCGTCGGTGAGACGTCGTAGCAGCAAGTTCAGGCGGTGCGAACCGATCTCGCGACCGGCAAACGCCGCCGTGATTGCGTCCAGCGTGGACTGCGATACGGTGGTTTGAACAAACGGTCTGCCTTCCGGTCCCGTCAGAACGATATGCCTGACCTGGAATGTCGGACCGGGTTCGGGAATCTGGTCGACCGGCGTGTCTAGCGGGATGTTCAGCGAGGTGTCGCTGCCGGACGGCGCGACACTGATCTGTGACGGCGGCTCGGCAAGCTGTCGCTGGCGCGCGGCCTCGCGCTGCTGGTCGATCAGTTGCTGCGCGGGGTCCTGCACCGGGCGCGGCGCGACCGGTGGTGGCGTCTGCGCACAGACGTTCGTTACAACGGCGATCGTCGCAGGTAGTGCGGCGAGCCGCCAGGCATTCTTCATCTGCATCTTCAGTACCACAGCCACGTCATCAGGCCCAGGTGCTGGCCAATCTGCACCGGCGTTCTCGACGGCGCACGCAGGGTCGTGATCTGACCGCTAACACTCTGGCCCTGGCCGCCCGAGATATAGCCACCGTTGATAATCGCGTCGCCCGTGAGGGTCACGAGCCCGTCCGCGGTGAAGCCTCCGCCGATATCCATCGCGATCAGCTGTGCCCAGGTCGAGCCGAAGAACGCCTTGAAGCCACGGTCCTGGTTGATCGACGAGTAGCCCGTCACGCCCGTGGCGTAGGTGAGTGGCGCGTCAACGGACAGGTCGCCATGTGCGTAGACGTTCCCCCCGATGTTGGCCGCGCTCGAGCCGGCATTGATCGCAACGTTGCCGCCTGCCTGGATCGTGCGGCCCCACGGCGTCACGGTGCTCGACGCACTGCCGTGGCAGAAAATGAAGCAGCTATGCGAGTAGCTGGCCTGACCCGAAAACACCGCCGCGTTAGTGAAGGTGTCCTGTGAGGTGATGTTCACATCGCCATCGTTGGACTGGACGACGCCTCCCGAATTGGTGACGTTGCGGCCGGTGATCGTCACGTTGCCGCCGCTCGAGGCGATCGTCGCGAGTTGATCCGCTTCGGTGACCGTGCCGTAGTCAACGTTAAAACCGCTCGACGTATGCTGGAAGAACAGGAAGCGGCCGCCCTCATCGGAGTACGCTACCGGCGTGCCGCCGTTGACGCCGCCGGTATGGTCGATCAGGTTGTTCACGTCACCCTGGGCCGCGAGCGTCACGTTGCCGTTGGCGAGAATGCGCGCGTTGTCGTTGGTGATATCGCCTTTCGCGCTAAGGAGCGCCTGGCCGTTGGCTGAAAATAGGATGCCGAGATTGGCGGCGTCCGAGCGGTTCGTGATGCTGCCGCCCGCGTTCAGGGACAGGTCTCCACCCGAAAGCGTGCCGTCCGGCTGTACGAGGCCCGCCTGGATCAGGCTGCCGGTGTTGCTGATATCACCCGCGGCAGTCAGCGTGACCGCGTTGCCCGCGGCGATCGTCGCTGGACTGGCGGCACCGTCCGACATCGCCATACTGCCGGCGTTGATGCTGACGTCGTCATTCGCAACGATATTCGCGCCCTGAACCGATACGGCGCCGGGCGTCGTCATCGTCACGTCATTGGCCGCCATCACCGAGCCGCCCGCGACCGTGATGTCGCCATCGGCCTGTATCACCGCATCGCCCGCTGTGGCGTTGAGCGTACCGGTGCTGCGCACGCCGGCCCCCTGATCCGTGACGATGAGCTGCACGCGGCCCGCGGTGAGACCGCCCACCTGCGTGATATCGACCGCATAGCCCGCTCCCTGCCCACCGGGCGAAGTCAGGCCAGCGAGCCAGTCGTGGCCATTGTCAGAGGGCGACAGGCCCGGGTCCCACGTTGTCGTGCTGCTGCCGGTGATCACGCGGATGCCGCCGGTCGAACTCGAAAAGTCGTTTGTGACCGGGCCGTTGACCGCGAGCTGCTTCGAGACGAGGTCAAGGTTGATAAGCGTGCCCGTGAGTCCGCCTGCGCCGATAGTGATTGCACCGCCGTTTGTGGTCAGCACGACGTTGCGCTGGATCTGTCCCGGCGCGAGTGTGATGTCACTGAAGCTGACCTGACCGGTGGACAGCACGACGTGGCCCGCGTTCACGAACGAACCGCCATCGACGGTGATGCCGTTGGGGTTCGCCAGGATCACGTTTGCACGAGGACCCAGCACATTGACTGCGCCTTGGATCAGAGAGGGATTCGTGCTCGTGACCTGGTTGACGATCGTGCGCGCATTGATGCCCGCGTTGTTCAGGTCTGCTCCCGCCGTCGATACGTTGAAGGAGCGGTACGTGTTGTTCGACACGCCACCCACTGCCGGGGCGACCGACACGGTCTGGTGACCATTTGCCACGGTTGACACACTTGTCGCAGTGCCGCCGTCCGTTACGATCGCCGCAGCCAAGGCGTCCGGCCCCGCTATCGCAAATGCGATCAAGAGGCTAAGCGGGCGAAAAGCGAGAGGCCCGCCCCTTATGAGCAAACAGCGTGCAACTTTTGTTATTTTCATCTCAAAAAAAGTAGTAGTGCAGATGATATGGATGTGGGCCTATCCGGCACGTTGCCCTCATAAATAGCGGCAACGCCAGCTTCTAATCATCTACTCTCCCAACCACAGACGTCGACTCCGGCGAGTCGTCACTTGTTAAGGACCATGGAATACCACGGTTGACCCATCAGTTCATCAGACTCCAAGTAGCGCGAGAAAGTATGTTGGTATGTTGATCGCGACTGGCTACCGACACATCGTGCGATTCGCTCGGTTTATTCCACTCAGACTCACAGTCCTCGCCGATGACGACGAGCGGATGACCATCCTTCTCGGAATCCACACGGTTGAACCGAGACCGACAAGCACGTTGTTTGTGGCAACAAATCACCGGCACCGACGTTGGCAAGGTTGCGATTCGTCCAAGTCACCGGGTCGTCATCTGCGGAGCCGTCACAACAAAGGCATCATGCATTTGGCTCTCTGAGCGAATGAACTCGGCGGCGGCCAAATTGTTTTGTTCCGCCGCCCCCACATCAACGGGTGGATCAACTCCATCCCAAATACAATCGAGCCTCGCCTCAAATCCGGGAGAATGCCAAATACCTCCCTCGATCCGGGCGACAACCAAAACCGTGTTGGACCGCCCACTCACAAACTGCAATTGCTGCATCGGCAGATAACTT
The DNA here is from genome assembly GCF_046030495.1 of Paraburkholderia strydomiana. Lineage (GTDB taxonomy): Bacteria > Pseudomonadota > Gammaproteobacteria > Burkholderiales > Burkholderiaceae > Paraburkholderia > Paraburkholderia strydomiana_A. Next base: position 10,028 of record NZ_JAQQCJ010000005.1, on the reverse strand, counting down.
CATCACAACACTTCCACCGAATGCGAAAAAGTCATCCGATGAATCGTAGCGTCGTTGAAGATCAATTTTCATCGCGACTCACATCCACTTAATTCGGCTGTCTGGAATCCATCCCGGATCGTTCTTGCCGCTCACCTGCACAACTTCGCCCGCCCGGTCGTTCACCACAACGTAACCGTTCGTGCCATACACGGATGCAGAGTCATTTCTCGACAACCCGTCTGGGGTTTTCCCGCAGATCGGCTATCCATCGTAGTTCCGACAGGTCCCTCATTGACGACCGCTTGTACCTCTTGTTCCGTCCACCCACGCCCCTCAAGTTGACCGCCAATCTTACCGTCGATAGTAACCTTGCCCGTGTTTGTGGCGACTTACTCGGGCATGTTGGGTGCATCCTCTACCGAAAATTGATCGCCGTAAATGGACTGATAGCCGATCTTCACTTTGATGCGAGACGCCTGTCCTAAGAACGAGTCGAATTGTCCAGTGCACGCCGGGTCACGGTTGTGAAACCGTACGAGTGCCTCCTCTCCGTCGCGTCCTGCCGGGAGAGAAGTCCTAGATGGCGTCCATGCTTCCCCAAAACAACCTGCTTGTACTCCGAGCGCACTAAGCGCTTTGGTCCAGCCGCCCCTTTCCGTTGATTTAATAGGTTGATCATCAATAAATATTTGAAAATTGGTAAAGTATGCCGGCCCAAGCCCGTTGTTGTTTATATACCATCCCCTACGGTCTCGTGCGTCGTCATCCTGGATGGTTAAGGTAATCCTCGGCTGAACCGCAACATGCGATTGCTTCTCCGATATATTTGTTTGGCGGTAGGCGAACACAAGTGATATCAGCGCTATTAGTATGCCGCAGAGACCTATACAAGTCTGCCAATTAAACGACCTTCTTTCCATTTGAGCTTTCGCCGGATGAGATCCCAAGGTTTGACCCCGAAGTTTGCGCGGCCGGACGAACGATGCTGTCAAGAGCATCAGCAATTGTGAGAAACGGCAAACTGGCAACAAGCAGACGTGTCATCGCACCAAGCCAAACAATTTCGCCGCGATCCGATGCGTATGCTGCTCGTTACCGTCAAGCCCAATGCGCTCCGTCTCAATCCAACGTAGATGACTGTAGATCTCCGCGCTCGACTGTCCCGCGCGCAGCATCCGGCATATACCCGAGACGTACATGTCGTATTCGTCATGCGCCTCGGGTATGTCCTTGACTCCGATAGGATCCCACTCCTGAATCAGTATCTTGTGCACCTTGACCTCAAGGGTGTTCATCGATTCACTCATTTGCCTGGCGCTCCCGGAATGACGGTGACCACAAGACCGGTGGTCGAGTTCGTAATAACGCGAACATTATTCACCGAATCGTAGTGACCCGTTGTCCCCGCCCCAGTGGGGTAGACAGTCCCGTTCTGAATAGTGTTTTGAACTACCGACGGTGGAATACCGCGCCCCTGCATCCGGTCGATCGCGTGCGCGGAGTAGTTAACGTCGTTAATGGTCGTCGGAGCATTTGTTCCCCGTGGCACCGTCATTGGGCTACCGCTCACGCCAACAGGGCTCGTGGCCTCGCGGTTTGTGGCCGGACTTGTCGCAGACCGTTGCCCTGTAGAGGCGACTTCGCTGTCGTTACCCGCGCCCCCACTCGACATGATTGGTGCACCCGGAACCACTACTGGCGGGATGGTCGCCATCGCGCCACCGGGCAACGGAACGGAAATACTTGGTGTCACCACAGCGCCGGCCGTCCCGCTCGGCGTATCGTTCCCATCGTTTGACTCGAGTTGCTTGTTCGGGTCAGAAGGAGGCTGTTGTTGACGATTGCCATTGGCGACAAGTGCAAACTGGTTGACCAGCCACGCCCCGCCCTGATCAGCCAGTCCAGCCGCCACTACAGCGAGGTTCCACGCCGCGCCCGCAACGCCACCGTTTTTGACAGCCGCAGCCGTGTGCCCTGGACTTCCTGCGTCATTGTTCAACGCCTCGTTCTGTGCAGCACTCGTCGCCCCCTGGACGTTCAGCCCGGTCAGTGCCGCTGAACCACCGCCCATCGCCGTTGCGAATGCCGCCAGTACAGCCAGCTGCCCCTGGTCGAGCGGAGCTCCGGACGGATCGATTCCGCTGATGAAGTCAGGAGAGAAGGCGGCGCTCGCAGCCGCACCGACTGCGCCGGCAGCGCATCCTGTGCCCACCGCCGCTGAAGCTGCACATCCGAGTGCCGCGTGCGCGGCGATGTACTCACCTTCATTGAGGTACCCCGCCTCGCCATCATTGCCAATGGCGAATGCCCCGGCTGCAGCCAGATTGGCTATCCCGTCGTTGCGCAGATCGGTCAGGAAGCTACTGCCCTCGATGAGGCTCTGTGTACCCGCCTGGATGCCCGTAATCGCCGCAAGCGCCAGTACTGTTTGCAGCGTGTTGCCCGTGGCCGCCGTTGCACCCGGCAGGATGACGTTGCCCACAGCCTGCACGCCCGCGAGCGCCGCCAGGCTGTTCGACGATGCTGTGGTCGTGAAGCCAAGCGCGCCATTCGCATAGGTGATGCCGTTGGTCAGCCCCGCCGTCACGAACGCCGTCGCCCCCGCCTCGAACATATGGCCCAGATTGAACCCGTCGCCGGACAGCGACTGGCCCATCGCGCTGTTCACCATTCCGCCCACGGCCGCCGCCAAAGCAGCATTACCGACACCCGCACCCAGTGCACCTGCTGTCGTACCCGCAGCCGCAAATGTCGCCCCCGAGCCAGCCGCCGCGCCCGCCATCGCACCGATCGCCGCTGAGGCCGCACCCGCCGACCCGATCGAGATGATCACCATGTCCACCATCATGAACACGGTGCCCCATGTGCTCATGCTCTGGTCAGCCACGACCGAGGTCTGCAGGTTGTCGCTCACTGAAGACTGAGTGAAGTTGCCGCCGAGCTGGTCCTTCAGGTTTGCCAGCAGCTGTGCGGTCGCCGCATCATTTGCACTTCCGTCCGCGTTGACCTGTTGCAACGCACCGCCGATCTGGTTGAGCGTATCGACGTTGAGCTGGTAGTTCGCAGCGCTCATCAGGCCGCCCTGCTGCACCACCGTACCAGTCGTCTCCGTCACGCCGGCGCCGCCGGCCAGTTTTGCGTAGATGTCGCCGACGTTGGTCGATCGTTGTTCGTTGGTCAGCGAGCCGGTATTGACGGTCAGGTTTTCCGCGTTGACCGATCCTGTATTGAGAATGCTGTTCGCGTAGTTCAGTGCGACGTTCGTGCCAGTAATGGTGCCGTCTGCATTCACGGTCGCGAAATTTTGCGGCAGCAGCACTTCAGGCATCAGCGCCTGCACGGTCGGGCATGCGCCGTTACCCGTTGCCGTACAGCCCGGCTCGGGCACCGTCTCCTCGACGTACCAGAGCATCGGCGCATTGATCTGCGCAAGCTGCGACTGGCTCAGCTGCGTGCCGAGCGCGATGTTGTTCTGCTCGGCATACTGCAGCGCCGCGCCATACAGCGCCGCCGTGTCCAGGTTGTTGACCGTCTGCTGGGTCTGGCTGTCGGTCTGCGCTGGCAGCGCATAGAAGCTCGACTGGCCCGTCGCCTGGAGCGCCGCCTGCTCGACCTGCTGCGCCTGCGTGTACGGGTCGTAGTAGAACTGCGTGGTATCCGGTTGCAGGCTCGCGGGCAACTGCGCGAGCAACGCTGCAGGCGACAGATCGCCCGTTACAGCCGACGCGGGGCTATTGAGCAGATACGTTACGTTCAGCGTCTGGCCACCCACCGTCGTCACGGTCGTGCCCGCCGGAGCGCTGGCACTGCCAACGGACGGCGCAACCGGCCTGCCCACGGTCGTCACGCCAATGGGCGAGTTCGACGGCAGACCTGCGGCACCCGTCACCGAGACCGGCTGACCCGCCAGATTGGTCACCAGCCCTGCCGCGTTGACGGCCGTCGTCGCGGTCGAAGGCACGGAGGGTGGTCCGAGCGTAATCACCTGGCCCGCGACGGCGGGCGGCGGCGTATAGGCGTTCGGGTTCGTCAGGCCATTGACGAGCGTCGAACCCGTGAGATTCACCGTCTGTCCAATCACGTTACCCGTGTTAGTCAGCGTCGGCGAGTTCACTGCCAGCGTGTTTCCCGCCTGGATCGTGCCTGCCACAAAGTCGGGGAGACCCACTGCGTCAAGCAACCCGGCCGGACCCTGAGCCTGCGCGCTCTGATAAGCGCTACCGTAAAGCGACGCGCACTGCGCGGCATTGCCCGCGCATCCCCATGCCGGGAAGTTCGCATCGTAGTACGACAGGTTGGCGTGCCAGTACGCGTTCAGGTACTGGTTATCGCTCGACGCGCTTGCCGTCGCATTGATCGTGACGTTGTTCAGGCCGGTCACGAGACTGCCCGTATTCGCGAACGTACCCGCTTTCAGGTTGACGTCATGATTCGCCGTGATCGTGGAAGGGCTCGCCGACTGCACATCGACATACGCCTCGCAGTTCGACGAGCAGCCGGTAAACGGTGTTGAACTGCCGTAGTTCTCATGCACCTGCACGGGCGCCGCGATGGTATTCACGAGGCTCGACGCATTGATATCCACGTCGTTGCCCGCCGCGATCGCGCCCGAGGTGTTCGTCACGCTCGCGGCCTGCGTCAGGTTCGTGGGCGTGACCGAACCATCGCTCGCGCTCGTACCCGCACCGCCGATCACGACGTTGCGTCCCGCCACCAGGTTGCCGTAGGTATTGCTGACCGCGTTTGCGGCGATGACGATATCGTTGCCCGCCGTGACGTTCGCATTGATCTGCTGGTAGCTGTACGTCTGCGAGTTGTTGCTGCTCGTGGCGCCTGCGGTGCAGCCGCTATAACCGGCCGCGCAGCCCGCCGTGGTCGTCATCGTCCCGCTATTGATGCCCTGGTTCGTGAAGCTGTTCGCGGTGATGTTCACGTCGTTCGCGGCAGCAATGGTGCCCGCGTTCGTGAGGTCGCCACCCGCGAGATTCACGTTATGACCGGCAACGATCTGACCGGTCGCGCCTTGCACCGCCATCGACGAAGAAGTGGAAACCGGCGTAACGGTGCCTGGCGAGTCCAGCCTGATGCCTGGTGGGGCAATGTAGGTGCCCACCGTATAAGGCCCGACCGCCATATCCCCGTAGTAGTTGTTCCAGATCGAAATCGTCGACGGCGCAGCCGCGAGAAACCCATTCAGTGAGGTGAGATCGACACCGTCCGTCACCGTCGAGGTATACGTCGAGCCGCTGTTGTTGAGCGACTGCACGTTGAGGTTGGCGTCGTTGCCGGCGCTGACCGTGCCGCCCTGATTATTCAGGCTGCCCGTGGTCAGGCTGAGATCACGGCCTGCTGCAATCACCGAACTGGCACCCGCTGCGCCGCCAGCCGTGGTCGTCGTTTCGGTCACCGTGGGCAACGCGATGGTCTTTCTGGCGATGGCCGGGCTTGCGTTATCCGACGTCTCGACAAACCACAGCTTCTGCGTGCCGCCCGATGCCGTGGGAACCGCAACCTCGACGAACGTCACCGTGCCCGATGTTGTCACCGGCGGACTGCCCGGCAGCAGGGTAAGGACGCCCTCCGTGACGCCTGCCGCCGTACCGTCAGGCGATAGCGCATCCGCGAGCGTCACTTTCTGCGACGTCGAGGTGATGTCGCAGCAGAAGCCATTCTCAGCGCCATAAATCGTCGCGGTGTCAAGCGTGTCGGTGCCGACCAGCAGCGCCATGAGCAGGGCCGGATTGTCGAGTACGGTCGTCGTGGTGGTGGTCGCGCCGGAACCCGACGCGCCCGAGTTGATCACGTTCGCCGCGCTCAGCGCGAGGTCATTGGTCGCCGTGATCGTGCCACCCGCATTCGTGAGATCGCCCGACAGGTTGATCGCCATGTTGCCGATGCCTGCCGAGCCGGTACCGGCCTTCGTGGTGCCGTTCGAATTGTCGTAGCTCGTGCCGGTGATCGTGAGGTTGTTCAGCGCCTCGACGGTGCCCGCATTCGTGCCCGAGCCGTTCAACGTGAAGGCATCTCCCGCCTGTACGGTCGCACCCACCTGATTGGCAAGACTTCCATTGACCGTGAGGTCCTGCGCGGCGATCGTGCCGCTGTTGGTGATGGCGCCGTTGAACGCTAACGAGCCTGCCGCCTGGCCGATTGTGCCGGTATTCCTGATCCCCTGGGATGCCGAAACAGTCACATTCGTGCCCGGCAGCGTCCAGGTTCCGCTGTTGGTGATGGCCGCCGCCAACAGGTTCAGCGCATGGCCGCCGTTGACCGTCCCGAATGCGGGCGACGACGGATCAATCGTCTGCTGCGGCAGATTCAGCGTCACGCTGTTCTGCCCAAGGATCTTCCCGTTCGCGTTGCGGAAGCTGCCGTCGGCGCCCGTCACGTTGACCGTCGCGTCACCCGTGGCCGCTGTCGGATCGTTCACGTCGCCCGCGAAGATCACACCATTGCCGTTGTCCAGCGCGCCTGTCGTCAGTGTGAACGCACGGGTTGCCATCAGCGCGCCGCTGTTGGTCGTGCTGTTCGCGACCGACACGTTCACCGACGGGCCATACATCGTGCCGCTGTTGACGAGGTTCGTTGCAGTAATGTTCGCCGCGCTCAGACCCGAGAGCGCGCCGGTATTCGCCACCGTCGTGCCCGAGACGGTCAGCGTACCTGCCGCCATCTGGGTGCCGCTCGTCGTCACCGTGCCGCCCTCGAGCGTTGCGTCGCCGAGGTACGCGCCGGTACCGGTCGTGGTGAGACTTTGCGAGCCGGTCGCGCTGTAGGTTCCGCCAACCACCGCATTGCCAGACGTCACCGTCGCGCCAGTGAGCGTCGCGGTACCGTTCACGCTGAGGGTACCTGACGAGGTGTCGAGGTTCTGCGTCGCAGTAGCCGTGAAATTGCCGCCCACGCCTACATCCTGCGTCGTGATGTTCGTGCCCGTGAGCGCCGCGTTACCCGACACGCTGGTCTGGCCGTTGAGCGCGAGATTCTGTCCCGCGTTCAGCGTCGCGTTACCTGCGGCCGACACCGGGCCGCTGGCCGTCAGGTTGCCACCCTGTGCGTTCAGATTCAGATCGCCCAACGCCGTGACACTGCCCGGCGCATTCACATCGGTACCGGCGATCACGCCCAGGTTGCCGCCCGTGAGTACATCTCCGCCGAGAGTCGCGCTGCCATTCGTAGCCGTCACGCTCGCATTGCCCACCGCGGTGACCGCAGCCGTCGTCACGTTCTGCGCCGCCGTGGCGCTGAGGTCGTTGCCGGTCTGGAACGCGCCGGTCAGTGTGATGCTGTTGCCCGCAGTCAGCGTGGTGGTGTTGGCGACATTGAGCGCTCCGCTCCCCGTGATGTTTCCGCCCGCCGTCACGCTCGCGTTGCCGCTGCCATCGGCTTCGAGGCCGCCATTCAGCGCCACGTTGCCGCCGGCGTCGACGGTCGTGTCGCTGCCGCTGTGGACCGCGCCCGCAACCGTCGCATCCTGCGCCGCGTTCACCGTGATTGCGCCGGGGCTCGATACGGTCCCACCTACCGTCACCGCGCCTGCGCCCGAGCGGATCGACGCGTTGCCCTGACTGTAGACGGTGCCACCCAGATTCACGCCCTGCTGGCCGCTCGCGTTGAGCGTGCCGAGGCTGACCACATCACCCGTCGTAGCAAGCGTGCCTGCCGCCGCCGACAACGCCATGTTGCCGAGCGATGCCACCGTACCATCAATCGAAGCATTACGGCCTGCGCTAACCGTGAGAGCCGTACCCGAGGTCGCCGCACCGGCCAGCGTGGCGTCCTGCCCCGCCGTCACGGTGACTGCGCCCGGCGCCGTCACCGTACCGACAAGCGTCGCGTCGGCGCCCGCGCGTACGCTCAGGTCTGTGCCCGCCTGCAGGCTGCCACCCGTCTGCACATTCTGGCCCGCTGTGAGCGACACCGCCTCGTTCGACGAGGCGACATTGCCCTGCCCAACAATGGAGCCGTTCGTTGCGGTAACCGACACCGGCCCCTGCGCCTGCACGGTGCCGCCGAGGGCCACGTCCTGGCCTGCCGTCGCCGTGAGCACCCCGTTGCTCTGCGCATTGCCCGAGACGGATACGAAACCGGTCCGGGCCGTGATCGTCGTGTCGCCGACCGCCGTCACCGCTCCGTTGACCGTCACGTTACGCGCGCCCGTGAGCGCCACCGTACTGCCGCCCTGCACCGTTCCGTTGATCGTCACGTCACGGCCGGCAGCCGCCGCAATCGTGCCCGGTGCGGAGAGCGCCGAATTGACGGTCAGGTCGCCGGTTCCCGTCTGCAGGTTGATCGCATTGGCCGAGAGCGAACCGAGAGTGATTGAGTTGCCCGCCACAAGGCTCGCCTGCCCGTTTGCGGCCACCGACGCCGCATTCAGGTTGTTACCCGCCGTGAGCGAAACATCCTGTCCGGCCGACACGCTGCCGGTCGCATTGATGTCGCCTGCGGCGTTGACGGTGTAGTTCTGGTTCGCCTGGCCGGTATCGGCGACCGAGACCTTACCGGCACTGGTAAGGGCGACGTTCTGATTCGCGTAGGTTCGTCCAACGGTGATATCGCCGTTCGAATTCACGGCCAGGTTGCCAGCAGTCGCCGCCAGCGGCCCCTGCATATTGACGCCCTGCCCCGCCGCGGTTGAGACGATATAGACCTGGCCGGCCGTGACGGAGCCATACTGGCTCGCATCGACCGCGAACGCACCCGGCGTACCAGCCGCCACGTTCGAGACACCGTAGGTCGTGCCCGAGGCACCTGTAGAGGTGGGCGTGACGCTCTGGTTGCCCGTGATGACGTTGACGGCCTGGTTCGCATAGAGAGGCGCGGCCAGATTCACTGAGTGGCCAATCAGGTCGATATTTCCGACCGTCCCCTCGATACCCGCGCCGGGGCCGTTCACGCCTGCGGGGCCGTTGATCGTGATGTTGCCCGACGAGACGGCGTACGAGACGGCACCAGCATTGGCAAAGGCCGTCGGCGTTCCGCCTGGTCCGGTGATGAACTGCGGCTCGCCAGTAGTTAGCACGAGGTTTGACGCGTTCGTCAACGAAAGACCATTAACGCTGATTCCATTTGGATTGCTGATGATGACGGCGGCCGGAGACCCGAACACCTCGAGCGGACCCGCGAGCGTCGAGGGTGCGGTCGAGGTGACCTGATTGAGAATCGTGGTGGCTGCCCGTCCGTTAAGGTTCGGGTTCGCGCCGAGCGTGCCACCGAGCAGCGGCGTGCCCGCGATGAGGCTGTTATTGAGCACGAGACCCGTGCTGTCAACATTGAATGAGCTGTACTGGTTCGCGCTGAGGCCGTTTGCATTCGCTGGCGCTATATTGACGACCGGAACTCCGGTCCTGGCCTGCGTGACCGTCGGCTGGAAGGTCACCGGTGCGCGTGGATCGACGATCGGTGCGGCGTGTGCGGTCTGGTCGACGAGCAGCACCGCAGGCGCGAAATACATCACCACCGTCATCACCACAGCGGTCACGCGCATCCATAGCGGACGGTCAGCTGCCGCCCGTTCCCCGAACAGGCGGATGAAGCGGCGGCGTGCAATTGCTGCTTGGTGCGTAGTGAGTTGTTGCGAAAAGCCTGTGGTTCTTGCCATCGTTTTTGTAGCTGCACCGGATCGTCCGGTCCGAAATCTATCACCGCTGGCAATCCCTTTCTTTCAATGATCGTCAAATATGCGTTTCGATTTTTTGAGATGGACTGCGAAATAATGTAATGTGAACCCGCACGTAGAAACAGATTCATCGCGAGTGGTACAAAGCGGCGCGACCGACTCGCGCGACACAGCCCCGATTGGAGAGCGCCCCTCAAAACTGAGGCTGCCGAATCCTGAGATGCGCTAGCGACCTTACGGCACCGGCTGGTCGTCATCCGTTCGGCGCGAACACGCGACGGTCTCTTGAAAGCCCTATCTCAGCCTTGCGAGCAGTCAAGGAGAAAGTGCAGTAGATCCGAGAATACCCATTAGCGTCCGCTCCTCCTCGAAATTGTTGATCTATACGCCGACAGCAGTTACCGGCGACAGCGAAGGTCCGAGG
>NZ_JAQQCJ010000004.1:0-354994 GCF_046030495.1 Paraburkholderia strydomiana | reverse complement strand
GACCCGGACCTTCACGTTGTAATCGACCACTCTCTTGACTGGCACCAGGATTTTCATGCACACGCTCCAAAGTTACGAATACGTCAACCCAACGAACATTATAGCGACTGCCCTCGGGGCAGCCTTTTGTCGCGGGCGCTTTAGCAGAAGGATATCGCTCCTCAGCGGCGTGACGGCAATAACGAACGATCGTTCTATTTTAATCTCGAAAAAACCCGGGCGGCAACCCCGGGTTTCAACTTACGCCTCTAATTCGTCATGGCCGCCGTCTCTTGCCCGATGTCCAGGCCGTTGGCTCACCAGGCGGTGATCACCGACCCACCGAACTTGTTGTCGACAAACTGCTTCACTTCCGGCGAATGGTACGCCGCGACCAATTTGGCGACCCACGGCTTGTTCCGGTCGGCTTCGCGAATTGCGATGATGTTCACGTAGGGGCCCTTCGGATCTTCGACAGCAATCGCGTCCTGCTTCGGCTTCAGGCCGGCTTCCATCGCGAAGTTCGTGTTGATGGCGGCCGCATCGACGTCGTTCAGCGAGCGCGGGATTTGCGCGGCGTCGAGTTCGACGATCTTCAACTTCTTCGGATTCTCGACGATGTCGAGCGGCGTCGCCTTCAGGCCCGCATCGGCGCGCAGCTTCAGCAGCCCCTGCTTCTGCAGCAGCAACAGTGCCCGGCCGCCGTTGGTCGGATCGTTCGGCACGGCGATCTTCGCGCCCGGCTGCAGTTCGGCGAGCGTCTTCACCTTCTTCGAATAGATCCCCATCGGGTAGGTGACCGTGTCCGCGATGCGGATCAGTTTGTAGCCGCGATCCTTCACCTGCGCCTGCAAGTACGGGTCGTGCTGGTAGCTGTTCGCGTCCAGATCGCCGCCGGCGAGCGCCGCGTTCGGCTGCACGTAGTCGGAGAATTCGATGACCTTGATATTGAGGCCGTTCTTCGCCGCGACCGTCTTTACGACTTCCATGATCTGCGCGTGCGGGCCGCCCGTGACGCCGACCTTGATGCTGTCTTCGGCGTGGGCCGCGGTGGCGAACAGCGACGCGGCGGCGAACGCGCCGGCGAGCTGGAGAATGAAACGACGTTGCATGATGGACCTTTCCGACTCTGTTGGCGGGTTCCGATGACCCGTATTTATTTATGGCTCAAACGACGCACGAGCCAATCCCCGAATGACTGCACCAGCTGTACGAACACGATCAGGATCACCACGACCGTCAGCATCACCTCCGGCAGGAAACGCTGATAGCCGTAGCGAATACCGAGGTCACCGAGACCGCCGCCGCCGATCGCGCCGGCCATCGCCGAATAACCGACCAGCGACACGAACGTGATCGTCAAGCCGGCGACCACGCCCGGCAGCGATTCCGGCAGCAACACCTTGAACACGATCTGGCCGGTGGTCGCGCCCATCGCCTGGGCCGCTTCGATCAGCCCGCGATCGACCTCGCGCAGCGCGGTCTCGACCAGCCGCGCGATGAACGGCGCGGCGGCGATCGTCAACGGCACGACCGCTGCCGCCGTCCCGATCGACGACCCCACGACGAGGCGCGTGAACGGAATCACCGCGACCAGCAGGATGATGAACGGCGTCGAGCGGACCGCATTGACGATCACGCCCATCACACGATTCACCGCGACGTTTTCCAGCACGCCCTGGCGGTCCGTCAGATACAGCAGCACGCCGAGCGGCAACCCCACCAATGCGCCGACCAGTCCGGAAATGCCCACCATCACGAGCGTTTCCCAGAACGACTGGACGAACATATCGAACATTTCACTCAACATGCGAAAGCTCCTCCACCACCACACCCTGTTCACGCAGATACGTCAGCGCCTGCGCCACCTTCGTCGGTTCGCCGCCCGCGAGCACCGCGAGCGAGCCGAACGCCTGCCCCTGGATCTCGTCGATCTGGCCGTGCAGGATGTTGAAGTCGAGTTCGTAGCGGCGAATCGTTTCCGACAGGATCGGCTGATCGACGCCGGAGCCCGTGAACGCGAGCCGCAACAGGTGGCCGCTGCCGGTCTTCAGGCGCTCTGCGACACGCGCCTTCATCGCCGGCGGCAGCTCCTGCGCGATCACGTCGCCGATCAGCGCGCGCGTCACTTCATGACGCGGCTGCAGGAACACGTCGATCACCTTGCCCTCTTCGACCACGCGGCCCGCGTCCAGCACCGCGACGCGGTCGCAGACCTGCTTGATCACGTCCATCTGGTGCGTGATCAGCACGATCGTCAGGTTCAGTTCGCGATTGATGCGCTTGAGCAGGTCGAGAATCGCGCGCGTGGTTTCGGGGTCGAGCGCGGAGGTGGCCTCGTCCGAGAGCAGGACTTTCGGCTTGCTCGCCAGTGCGCGCGCGATGCCCACGCGCTGCTTCTGCCCGCCGCTGATCTGCGCCGGATAGCGGTCCTTCTGCGCCGACAGGCCGACCAGTTCGAGCAGCGGCAGCACGTTCGCTTCGATCTCGTCGCGCTTCATGCCGGCGAGTTCGAGCGGCAACGCGACGTTTTCGTACACGGTGCGCGACGACAGCAGATTGAAGTGCTGGAAGATCATGCCGATCTCGCGGCGCGCCTCGCGCAACTGCGCGGCGGGCAGCGTGGTCAGATCGCGGCCGTCGACGACGATATTGCCTTCGGACGGGCGCGTGAGCAGGTTGATGGTGCGCACGAGCGTACTTTTGCCCGCGCCGCTGCGGCCGATGATGCCGAACACCTCGCCCGCCGGAATCGACAGATTGACGTTGTGCAGCGCCTCGACCCAGCCCCGGGGCCCGGCGAACCGCTGGGAAATGTTGCGTATTTCGATCATGGAAAAACGAAACGGCGGACTCTGTCACCGAGCGTTGTGCGCTCCCGACAAGCGGCCGCCGTTGCTTTTATTGGGATTTGAGCCCGCAATTCTACCGCAGCGCCGACATTTCCTTTAATAATCAATTACGATCTTTTCATAACCTGTGAGCATTAGAGGGGCGTGCGACATGCAATGCTCGCGTGCCGGGCGTCGCTGCGATTATGATCGGGCGAACCAGAAACAGGACAAGTCGCAGCCATGGAAACATCCGAAAATAACAACGTGCGCGCGAGCGGCGGCAAGCAGAACGTCGACGGGCCGCAGCGCTCGTCGGTCACGACCGCCGACGGCGTCGCACTGCCGTTGTACCGCTGGCCGGCCAGCGGTACGCTGCGCGCTACCGTCGCGCTGTTGCACGGGCTGGCCGAGCACGCCGGCCGCTACGCCGCACTGGCTGGGCGACTCAACGCGGCCGGTATCGAACTGGTCGCGATCGACTTGCGCGGCCACGGACACGCGCCCGGCAAGCGGGTCTCCGTCAAGCGTTTCGACGACTATCTGCTCGACGCACAGGCCCTGCTCGACGCCGCCGCGCAAAGCTGCGCGCCGCTCTTTCTGATGGGCCACAGCATGGGCGGCGCGATAGCCGCGCTGTACGCGATCGAACGGCTCGAAGCGAGCGGCCGGCGGCTGAGCGGTCTGATTCTGTCGAGCCCCGCGCTCGCGCCGGGACGCGACGTGCCGCGCTGGATGCTTGCGCTGAGCCAGGTGATCAGCCGCGTCTACCCAGGTTTCCCGGCGATGAAGATCGACGCCGCGCTGCTGTCGCGCCTTCAGCCGGTGGTGAACGCCAACCTCAATGATCCGCTCGTGCATCACGGGGCGATTCCGGCGCGCACCGGCGCGGAACTGTTGCTGGCGATGGCGCGGATCGAACGTGGCCGTGCGGCCTTGCGCATGCCGCTGCTGGTGTACCACGGCACCGCCGACAAACTCACCGAGCCCGAAGGCAGCCGCGCGTTCGGCCAGCACGCGGGTTCGCCGGACAAGACGCTCACGCTGCACGAAGGCAGCTATCACGAGACGATGAACGATCTCGATCGCGACCGGGTGATCGGGGCGCTGATCGATTGGATCGAGAAGCGGGCGGTGGGGCGTTGAACGTGTGATGCTGTGGGGCGAACGAAGCGCGAGGCTTTCTCGCCGGCCGCCGGTTACCGCTCGCAGACGGCCGGCTGTGAGGCGCCGCCAACCTGCGGCGCACCGCCGGCCACAACAGTTACAGCCATCCTTTGCGCCCGCCTAACGCTTCCAGTCCGGCGCGCGCTTGTCGATGAACGCCTGCACGCCTTCGAGCGCCGAGTCGTCCATCATGTTGCAGGCCATCGTCTGGCCGGCAAGCTGGTAAGCCGCCTCGATACCCATTTCGAGCTGGCGATAGAAAAGCCCCTTGCCGGCGCTCACCGCCTCGACCGGTTTCGCGCAGATCGTCGCGGCAAGCCGCGCGAGTTCCGCGTCGAGCGCGTCGGCGGGAACCACCCGGTTCACGAGGCCTTGCTGCTTCGCTTCGGCGGCATCGATGAAATCGCCGGTGAGCAGCATATCAAGCGCCGCCTTGCGCGACAGGTTGCGCGAGAGCGGCACCGAAGGCGTCGCGCAGAACAGCCCCAGGTTCACGCCAGACACGGCGAAACGCGCGGAATCCGCCGCGACCGCCAGATCGCACATCGCCACCAGCTGGCAGCCGGCCGCCGTGGCAACGCCCTGCACGCGCGCGATGACCGGTTGCGGCATACGCTGGATCGTCATCATCAGCTTCGTGCACCGGGCGAACAGCCGCTGGTAATAAGCCAGCGACGGCGCCGCGCGCATTTCCTTCAGATCATGTCCCGCGCAGAACGCACGCCCCGCGCCCGCGATGACGACCACGCGAGCATCTGACCGAGCGATCCGCGTCAACGCATGCTGCATCTCATCGAGCAAAGCCTCGGAGAGCGCGTTGAACGCGTCGGGCCGGTTCATCGTCAACAGCACGACGCCCGGCACCCGATACGCATCGTGTTCGATCTCGATCAGTGAAGCGCTGCTCGCCTCCGCGTTCATGGCTCGCTCCTCATTGCGTTGAGTGGTTGCCGCCGGTGGCACGGCGGGCGGTTCAGATGCCGGCCAGCGAGCGCACGTGCGCAACCACGCTGCGCCCAAGCGCCGACAGGTTGTACCCGCCCTCGAGACAACTGACGATGCGCCCGCGCGCATGGCGTTTCGCGATCTCGCGCATCTGATCGGTGATCCACGCGTAGTCGTCTTCGACGAGGCCCATGTTGCCGAGATCGTCCTCGCGATGCGCGTCGAAGCCCGCCGAGATGAACAGCATCTCCGGCTTGAATTCATGCAGGCGCGGCAGCCACAGCATGTCCACCGCCTCGCGCACTTCCATGCCCTTCGAGCGTGCGGGCATCGGCACGTTGCACATGTTGGACGCCTGGTTGTCGGCGCCGGTGAACGGATAGAACGGATGCTGGAAGATGCTGCACATCAGCACGCGCGGGTCGCCCGAGAAAGCCGCTTCGGTGCCGTTGCCGTGATGCACGTCGAAGTCGATGATCGCGACGCGCTGCAGCCCGTGCACGTCGAGCGCATGACGTGCGGCGATCGCGACGTTATTGAAGAAGCAGAAGCCCATCGCGCGCGCCGGCTCCGCATGATGGCCGGGCGGACGCACGCTGCAGAAGGCATTGTCGTAACGGCCTTCGATCACCGCGTCGGTCGCGGCCACCGCGGCGCCCGCCGCGCGTAACGCGGCTTGCAACGTGTGGGGGTTCATCGTCGTATCGGGATCGATCTCGGCGATGCCTTCGACGGGCGACCGGCTGCGGATGTAGTCGACGTGCGCTTGCGTATGCACGCGCAGCAGCGCGGCTTCGTCCGCGAGCGGCGCGGACTCGCGCTCGATCAGCGAGTCGATGCGGCTCGCGATCAACTGATCTTCGATGGCCTGCAGGCGCGCGGGACATTCGGGATGCCATTGCCCCATGTCGTGCAGCAGACAGTCGGCGTGAGAATAAAGACCTGTTGCCATGATTTTCTTCTGCGACGCAACGCCTTCGCGGCGCGCGTAGCGTGTCTCCTTCCAGAGGCGCACCCTCGCGGCGCGCCGACATTCGTCAAGTTACCACACGATGCCGCTGTGACGAGTTCGACACGGTTTTGCAGAAGGCGTCGGGTATACTGCCCCGAACCTTTTTCCCCTGTCTCCCGCACACTGCACCCCTTGCTCACTATGACCGTCAAGCTTGCTCTGTCTGCACGAAACCGGCTTCATCTCGGCGCGTTGGCCGCCTCATTGTCCGTCGCATCGTGCTTGGTCATGGCAACCAGTCCGGCGCTCGCGCAAGGCGTCGGCAAGAAACAGCCAGTGCTGATCGCGCAAGGCCAGCCGCAACCGTCTGTGCCGCAAGGGCAAACGTTTGAAGAAGAGATCATCCCGCAGCGCTACGCGAACAATGCGAATGTCGACGCGTTCATCAACGACATGGTCGCGCGCTACGACTTCGACGAGTCCGCGCTGCACGCGCTGTTCGCCGGCGTCAGCTATTCGGCGACTGCGGTCAAGCTGGTCACGCCGTCGCCGTCACCGGCAGTGAAGAACTGGCGCGTGTATCAGTCGCGCTTTCTCGACCCGGTTCGCATCAACGCCGGTGTGCGCTTCTGGCGCGAGAACCAGGCCACGCTGCAACGCGCGTATGAAGAGTTCGGTGTGCCGCCGGAAGTGATCGTCGGCATCATCGGCGTGGAAACAATTTACGGCCGCTACATGGGCAACTTCCGCGTGCTCGACGCGCTGACCACGCTCAGCTTCGACTACCCGAACACCGCCAATCGCGGCGACCGTCAGGCCACCTTCCGCAAGAATCTCGAAGACTATCTGGTGTGGACTCGCGACGCGCAGATCGACCCGACCACGGTGCTCGGCTCGTACACCGGCGCGATCGGCATTCCGCAGTTCCTGCCAAGCAGCATCACGCAATACGCGGTGGACTACGACGGCAACAAGCACATCGATCTGCGCACGAGCCCGGCGGACGCGATCGGCAGCGTGGCGAACTATCTGCGTCAGAACGGCTGGGAAAGCGGCCGGCCCGTGGTGTGGCGGATCGGCTCGGACGCCGGCAGCCTGGGCGTCGCGCAAGCGGCCGCCGACGGCCAGCCGGAGCCGCACTGGCCGCTCGAACAGTTACTGCGCGCCGGGCTGCTGCTGAACGAACCGGGCGTGGACGTCGCCGCGGAAGCCGGAACGCCGGTGACGATGGTCGACCTGCCGTCGCCGGGACGCGGTACCGAGTTCAAGCTGGGACTGAAGAATTTCTACGTGCTGACGCGCTATAACCGTAGCTTCTTTTATGCGCTGGCGGTGTATCAGTTGGGCCAGAAGGTCAAAGCGCAGATGGAGGCAGGCAACGCGGCGAACGGCGCCAATGGCGCGGCGGCGCCGAATGGCAATTCGCAATAGAGCGAACGTGACGCGCATGCTCCATGCGCCCCACACCAACAGACGTAAAAAAAGCGCCGGCTCGACCGGCGCTTTTTCATAGGCGGGCGTGACGACGCACGCTTAAGCGGGAAAGACCCCGGTGGACAGATACCGGTCGCCGCGATCGCAGACGATGAACACGATCGTCGCATTCTCGACCTGGCGCGCGATACGCAGCGCGACCTCGCATGCGCCGCCCGACGAAATACCGGCGAAGATGCCTTCGACCGATGCCATCCGGCGTGCCATCGCTTCCGCGGCGGCCTGGCTCACGTTCTCGACGCGATCCACGCGGCTGCGGTCGAAAATTTTCGGCAGATAGGCTTCCGGCCATTTGCGAATACCCGGAATGCGTGAGCCTTCCTCCGGCTGCGCGCCGATGATCTCGATCGCCTGATTCTGCGTCTTCAGATAAGTGGACACGCCCATGATCGTGCCGGTCGTGCCCATCGACGAGACGAAATGCGTGATGCGCCCTTCGGTGTCGCGCCAGATTTCCGGGCCCGTGCCCTCGATGTGCGAAGCCGGATTGTCCGGATTCGCGAACTGGTCGAGGATGATGCCCTTGCCTTCGCGCTGCATCTGCTCGGCCAGATCGCGCGCGTACTCCATGCCGCCGGTGACGGGTGTCAGAACGATCTGCGCGCCATACGCCGCCATGCTCTGACGGCGCTCCACCGACAGGTCTTCCGGCATGATCAGCACCATCTTGTAGCCACGGATCGCCGCCGCCATCGCGAGCGCGATGCCGGTGTTGCCGCTCGTCGATTCGATCAGCGTGTCGCCCGGCTTGATGCGCCCGCGCGCTTCCGCTTTCTTGATCATCGACAGCGCCGGACGATCCTTCACCGACCCCGCGGGATTGTTGCCCTCGAGTTTCGCAAGCACCACGTTATTGCGGCTGCGGATTTCGTCGTCGGGGAGCCGGACGAGTTGCACGAGCGGCGTATTGCCGATCGTATCTTCAATCGTTTTGTAAGCCATATCGGTTCTGGTGCTGTCGATGCGCGGAGTCTTCAATCCATCGATTCTAAACCACCGTGCCCGCAGCTGCCGTGCGGCCCTTCTGCCGGCATGGGTGCAACGCGCTCATCGCGCGCGTCCGCCATGCCATTGCGACGCGCAAAAAGCCCGGTGTGAGCCGTGCACCCACCACGCAAAAAGCCCGCGGCTGAGAACCGCGGGAGCCAGTCATCTGCATGACAGCTGAAGGAGTGTTCGTTTCACTCCGACCATGAAGGGGGCGACGGCCGCGGGCTATGCGCGCAGTGGAGCAACCGCGCGCACAGCCCGCGTCGGCTTATTTCTTCACCACCACTGCGGGGTTGCTTTTGGACGCGTCGGCCGGAGCGGCCGCGCCTTTGGTCTGTGCAGCCGCCGCAACCTGCGTGTTAGCAGCCGCGCCAGCCGGACCGACAGCGAGACCCTCCGCCTGCAGGCGCTCGATGGTATGCCCGCCCATGCCTTTGACGCGCTTGCCGAGATCGGCCGGGTCCTTGAACGGACCATGCGCTGCACGCTCGTCGAGAATGGCCTTCGCTTTGGCAGGACCGATGCCTTTGATGCCGCGCAGCGCATCCTCGTTAGCCGTGTTGACATCGACCGCCGCATACGCGTGGCCGAATGCGGCGAGCATGGCCGCGGTAACCAGAATTTTTCGAAACATATGGAACCTCCCTCGTACAACCGGTTGGCGACCATCACCAACCGGGGAGATTCCAGTTTAAAGAGGGATCCGAATTATTTACACCTGGCCGAACAGCCAACGTACGTAACGATCGACACCTTCCTGCACGCTCAGGAACGGCGCGTCGTAGCCAGCCGCGCGCAGCTTCGACTGGTCGGCCTGCGTGAAGCACTGGTACTTGCCGCGCAGCGCATCGGGAAACGGAATGTACTCGATCAGCCCGCGCTGCACCTGATCCGCCAGCGACAGCGCCGGTTCGTTGTTCAGCGCGCGCAGCGTGTTGACCACGGTGCTCGCGATGTCGTTGAACGGTTGCGCACGGCCACTGCCGAGATTGAAGATGCCCGATTTGTCCGGATTGTCGAAAAAGAACAGATTGACCTTCACCACGTCTTCGACGGAAACGAAGTCGCGCGTCTGCTCGCCGGCCGCATAGCCGTTGTATTCGCCGAACAGCTTGACCTTGCCTTCGGCGCGGAACTGGTTGAAGTTGTGAAACGCGACCGACGCCATGCGCGCCTTATGCGTTTCGCGCGGCCCGTACACGTTGAAGTAACGGAAGCCCGCAATCTGGCTCTTCGCGGTGGGCAGCACGCGGCGGATCACCTGATCGAACAGGAATTTCGAATAGCCGTACACGTTCAGCGGCTGCTCGACTTCCCGCTCTTCGACGAAGCGGCTCGACCCGCCGTACGTCGCCGCCGACGACGCATACAGAAACTGGATGTTCTGCGCGAGGCAGACATCGAGCACGTCCCGGCTGTAGCGGAAGTTGTTGTCCATCATGTAGCGGCCGTCGGTCTCCATCGTGTCCGAGCAGGCGCCTTCGTGGAAAATCGCGCGCACCTTGCCGAAGTCGCCGCGCTTGAAGCGCTCGACGAATTCGGTCTTGTCGAGATAGTCGTCGATTTCGCAGTCGACCAGATTCTTGAACTTGTCGGCGCGCGTGAGATTGTCGACGGCGATGATGCGCTGTTCGCCGCGCTCGTTGAGCGCCTTCACGAGATTGCTGCCGATGAAACCGGCCGCGCCGGTGACGATGAGAGTCATGATGATCCTGCGGTAATGAGCCTTGCGTGGGACTGGAGCTGAGCGCTAAAGCGCCCACTCCAATCGACAGCTTTGCATGGGACTTCGGTTGACGCCCCGCGGGTTCTTTTTCACGCTGCGCGACGGCGCGTGACGAAAGACCCGGCGGGCCGCATCAATGAAAGAGTTCGTCGTAGTCGACGGTGGCGGTGCCGAGTTTGCCGACCACGATGCCCGCCGCGCGATTCGCGAGGCCGACCGCGTCGACCAGCGTGAGACCCGCACCCAGCATGGCGGCGAGCGTGGCGATCACGGTGTCGCCTGCACCCGAGACATCATACACTTCGCGTGCGACGGCCGAAGTGTGCAGGACGCCGTCATCGGAGAAGAGCGTCATGCCCTCTTCCGAGCGCGTCAGCAACAGCGCCTTGAACGCCAGTTCGGCGCGCAGCTTCGTCACGCGCGCGAGCAGATCCTCCTCGGACTTCCACTGACCGACGACTTCGCGCAACTCGGCGCGATTCGGCGTGATCAGCGTCGCGCCGCGATAGCGTTCCCAGTCGTCGCCCTTCGGATCGACCAGCACCGGCTTGCCCGCCGCGTGGGCCTTCGCGATCATCTGCGTGACATGGGTCAGGCCGCCCTTCGCGTAATCCGACATCAGGATCACATCGTGCGACGGCAGCAACTCGTCGAAACGCGCGAGGCTCGCGAGCAGCACTTCGTGCGCCGGCAAGTTTTCGAAGTCGACGCGCAGCAACTGCTGCTGCCGCGACAGCACGCGCAGCTTGATCGTGGTGAGCAGCGCCGGATCGCGTTCAAGATACGGCGTCACGCCGCTTTCGCCGAGCAACTGCACGATGCGCTCGCCGGGTTCGTCATGGCCGACCACGCACAGCAGGCCCGCTTGCGCGCCGAGCGCGACCGCATTGCGCGCGACGTTCGCCGCGCCGCCCAGACGGTCTTCCTGGCGCTGCACGTGCACCACCGGCACCGGCGCTTCAGGCGAGATGCGGTTCACGTCGCCGAACCAGTAACGGTCGAGCATCACGTCGCCGACCACCAGCACGCGCGCCGCGCCGAGCTGCGCGCGCGGCACGACCGTGAGCTGCGCCGCCGGCGTGGACGCAGGGGCTCCCGGCATGGCCTCAGGCATCGGCCGGAAGTTCAGTGGGTTGGGCATAAGGGCGTCCAATCGAGTGATAGTCGATGCCGAGTTCGGTCATCGCGTCCGGTTCGTACAGATTGCGGCCGTCGAAAATCTGCGGCGACTTCAGCACCG
Source organism: Paraburkholderia strydomiana (assembly GCF_046030495.1). GTDB lineage: Bacteria > Pseudomonadota > Gammaproteobacteria > Burkholderiales > Burkholderiaceae > Paraburkholderia > Paraburkholderia strydomiana_A. The sequence continues at coordinate 343,670 of NZ_JAQQCJ010000004.1, read as the reverse complement.
ATTTCAGGTGCACGAAATCCGGACTCTTGAATTCCTTCCATTCGGTCACGATCACGAGCGCGTCGGCGCCGGTGAGCGTTTCGTCCTGCGTGCTCGTGAAGGTCAGACGCGCGAGCTGCTCGGGCGCATCGTGCAGATCGAGCTCGAATACGCGGCGCGCTTCAGTCACCGCGACCGGGTCGTACGCGCGCACCTGGGCGCCGCGCGCCAGCAGTTCAGCGACCACGCGACGGCTCGGCGCTTCGCGCATGTCGTCGGTGTTCGGCTTGAATGCGAGGCCCCAGAGGGCGAACGTGCGGCCGCTCAGATCGTCGCCGAGCCTGGCGGTGATCTTCTGAACCAGCACGTCCTTCTGCTTGTAGTTCACTTCCTCGACCGCTTCGAGAATGCGCAGATTGTGGCCACTCTCGCTGGCGGCGCGAATCAGCGCCTGCACGTCCTTCGGGAAGCACGAGCCGCCATAGCCACAACCGGCATACAGGAAGTGATAGCCGATGCGCGGGTCCGAGCCAATGCCGCGGCGCACCGCTTCGATATCCGCGCCAACGCGGTCCGCCAGATTCGACATTTCGTTCATGAACGAAATGCGCGTGGCGAGCATCGCGTTGGCCGCGTATTTGGTGAATTCGGCCGAGCGCACGTCCATGTGCAGCGTGCGCTCGTGATTGCGGTTGAACGGCGCGTACAGACGCTTCATCAGTTCGCGTGCGCGCTGGCCGGCTTCGTCTTCGTCGCTGCCGATCACGATGCGGTCGGGCCGCATGAAGTCGTCGACCGCCGCGCCTTCCTTCAGGAACTCGGGGTTGGAGACCACCGAAAAGCGATGCTGTTCGCTGTCCGCGAGTCCGCGTTTGGCGAGTTCTTCCGCGATGACCGCGCGCACCCGCTGCGCGGTGCCGACCGGCACCGTCGATTTGTCGACGATCACCTTGAAGCCGTTCATCGTGCGGCCGATGTTGCGGGCCGCCTCGAGCACGTATTGCAGATCGGCCGAGCCGTCTTCGTCAGGCGGCGTGCCGACCGCGATGAACTGCACGTCACCGTGCGCCACGCTGGCCTCGACATCCGTGGAGAACGTGATGCGGCGCGCCGCACGCGTGCGGGCGATCATCTCCTGCAAACCCGGCTCGTGAATCGGCACGCCGCCGTTATTGAGGATTTCGATCTTGCGCGGATCGACGTCGAGACAGAAAACGTCGTGTCCGATCTCAGCGAGACACGCGCCAGTGACGAGGCCGACATAGCCCGTGCCAATAATGGTGATTTTCATACGCTTTCCGGTAGAGGGTTCCGGTGATGATTGCCGGTCATGAGGCCGGCGACGAACTCGCTGCAAAATCCGCCCGCGCCGGTGCTGCCGCCATACGCGGGGGGCGGCGGCCGTGCGGTTAAAGCCGCGGCGGCCGCCATGGTGTCAGCTCGACGCGACAATCGGTTCAACACGACGCGGCGCATAGGTTTCCCATCCGCTGCAACCCGGGCACTGCCAATAGAAAAGCCGCGCCCTGAAGCCGCAATTCTGGCACGTATAGCGTGGCAGATTCTTGGTGCGCTGACGGATCAGTGTACGCATCAGTTCGAGTTCGCTGCGCCGCGGTTCTTCCGCGACGGCCTGCTGCGCCTCCAGCAAGCGCGTCATGCCAGCCAGGTTCGGCGACTTCTGCATTTGCGAACGCGCCAGCGCGTGCGCCGCATCGGGACCGCGCAGAGACGCGACGTGCTGATAGGCCACGTCGAGCAGATCGTTGGTCGGATGCCGGTCCACCCAGGCGGTCAGCAGATCGGCGCCTTCCTGCGGACGGCCGAGCGCCTCATAGGCCTTCATCACCTTTTCCGCGACCAGCGGCAGATAGGCCGGATTCTGCTCCTCGACGCGCCGCCATTGCTCGATGGCCGCGGCCTGCTCCCCGCCGGCCACGTCGACGTCGCCGAACAGGATCGTTGCGCGCACGTTGGTCGGGTTCGCCTTCAGCGCGAAGCCGAGTTGGCGGCGGGCCTCGTCCGGATTTTGCTGCTGCAGCGCTTCCTGCGCGAGCTCGCAATGGAACTGCGCGATTTCCTTGCCGAGCGATTCGGCGCCCATCGTTTCCAGATGGCGCGCGGTGTCGATCGACTTGACCCAGTCTTTCTCGATCTCGTAGATGGTGAGGAGCGCTCGTTGCGCGCCTAGTGCGTAGTCGCCGGTTTCGAGCGACCGGAAAGTTTCCTCGGCGCGATCGAGCAGGCCCGCTTTCAGGAAGTCCTGGCCCAGTTCGTAAAGCGCGTGGTCGCGCTCGCTGACCGGCAGGTCGGCGCGGCTCAACAGATTTTGATGCACGCGAATCGCGCGGTCCGTTTCGCCACGGCGCCGGAACAGGTTCCCGAGCGCGAAATGCAGCTCGATCGTTTCAGGGTCGAGCTTGACCACTTCGATGAACGCATCGATCGCCTGGTCAGGCTGCTCGTTGAGCAGAAAGTTCAGGCCGCGGAAGTACGAGCGCGGCAGGTTGGCGCTTTCGGACAGCAGCGTCTTGAGGTCGTAACGCGCAGCCATCCAGCCGAACGCGAAAGCGACGGGTATGACGAGCAGCCACCAGAAGTCTAGATCCATGCGATTAATGCAAATGTGCGGGAAAGCGGGAACGGAAAGCCGCGCTCAACCTTGCGCGGCGGAGGGAAATTCAAATCAGCGGCGGCAGGGGCGGCTGCTCGACCACCGCCGGCGTTTCGCGCGCCACGCGCAACTCGCGCTTGAGCCGGCCATTTTCCATGCGCAGGCGCACCGTAGCAGGCATCGCCGACACCAGCCCGGCCACCAGCCCCACCACGAAGAACGCGAGACCGATCAGGATCAAGGGCGCCGACCACATGTAGCCAGCGAGGAAATTCAACGTAGCAGGTTGTGTGTTGGAGAGCGCCAGCACCAGCAGCAGCACGAACACCAGCACACGGATCAACCAGACGATAAATTTCATGAATATGTCTCTTGACGGCAGTTGCGGAGTGACGCCGGCCTGATGACGCGTCGCGCCAGGATATTGCCCGCGCCGAAGTGACCCGTATTGTAATTGAAGCCCTCGTGGCTGGGCAGGAAGTGGCGGATTGCGGGCTTACGTGAGGTTTGTTTATCTTGCTCTTGTCGCAAATGGGGATTGGGACGTGCGGGCGGGCGTGGCAGGGTGGCGAGCGACGGGCACGCGCGAACCCGGCTCGGGGTGGCTTGGCTTAGCGCGGCGCGGCAAAGCAGTTGCGACAATGCGGCTCGAAAATCTATGGGCGAAAAAAAAGCGCCCAAAGGCGCTTTTTCTGGTCTTTTGCCAACTGGCTTTGGCCGCTGACGCTAGCAATGCCACGCTGCAAAACGCGCAGCGAAGCATTTACAGGTCGTCATCCGGCTCTTCGGCCTTCAACGGCTCGCCCGCGCGACGATCTACCCGCTCACGCAACTCCTTGCCCGGCTTGAAGTGCGGTACGTACTTCTCAGGTACCAGCACCTTCTCGCCCGACTTCGGATTGCGTCCGACGCGGGAAGGACGGCGGTTGAGGCCGAAGCTGCCGAAGCCGCGAATTTCGATACGATGACCGTTGGCAAGCGCCTCCGACATCGCATCGAGCATCGTCTTCACCGCGAAATCCGCATCTTTGAGTACAAGTTGCGGAAATCGCGTAGCCAGCTGGGCGACCAATTCCGATTTGGTCATACTGCAGCAGACCTCTCAGGCTTACTGGTTCTGGCCGTCGAGCTTGGCCTTCAGCAGCGCGCCGAGGTTCGTCGTGCCGGTAGCTGCCGCACTCGAATCCGACGAAGCCAAACCACGGATGGCTTCCTGTTGCTCAGCCGAATCCTTGGCCTTGATCGACAGGTTGATGCCACGCGACTTGCGATCGATGTTGATGATCATCGCGTTGACCTTGTCGCCTTCCTTCAGCACGTTGCGAGCATCTTCCACGCGGTCTTGTGCGATTTCCGAAGCGCGCAGGTAGCCTTCGACTTCAGCCGACAGCTGAACCACTGCACCCTTCGCGTCCACCGTCTTGACCACGCCGTCGACGATCGAACCCTTGTCGTTCATTGCAACGAAGTTGCTGAACGGGTCGCCTTCGAGCTGCTTGATGCCCAGCGAAATGCGTTCCTTCTCGACGTCGATGCCGAGAACAATCGCTTCCACTTCGTCGCCTTTCTTGTACTTGCGAACTGCTTCTTCGCCCGTTTCGCTCCACGACAGGTCCGACAAGTGAACCAGACCGTCGATACCGCCCGGCAGACCGATGAAGACGCCGAAGTCGGTAATCGACTTGATTGCGCCTTGCAGCTTGTCGCCCTTCTTGAAGTTGCGGCTGAAGTCGTCCCACGGATTCGGCTTGCACTGCTTCATGCCGAGGCTGATACGGCGGCGGTCTTCGTCGATTTCGAGAACCATGACTTCGACTTCGTCGCCCAGCTGCACAACCTTCGACGGTGCAACGTTCTTGTTCGTCCAGTCCATTTCCGACACGTGGACGAGGCCTTCGATGCCCGATTCCACTTCGACGAATGCGCCGTAGTCGGTGATGTTGGTGACCTTACCGAACAGGCGCGTGCCCGACGGGTAACGGCGCGAGATGCCTTCCCACGGATCGTCGCCCAGTTGCTTGATGCCCAGCGAAACGCGGTTCTTCTCCTGGTCGAACTTGAGGATCTTCGCGGTGACTTCCTGGCCAACCGACAGCACTTCGCTCGGGTGACGCACACGACGCCATGCGATGTCGGTGATGTGCAGCAGGCCGTCGATACCGCCGAGGTCCACGAACGCGCCGTAGTCGGTGATGTTCTTGACCACGCCTTCCACGATCGCGCCTTCCTTCAGCGTTTCGAGCAGCTTTGCGCGCTCTTCGCCCTGGGTTGCTTCGATCACGGCACGGCGCGACAGCACGACGTTGTTACGCTTGCGGTCGAGCTTGATGACGCGGAATTCCAGCGTCTTGCCTTCGTACGGAGTCGTGTCCTTGACCGGACGCGTATCGACCAGCGAACCCGGCAGGAACGCGCGGATGCCGTTGACCATCACGGTCATGCCGCCCTTGACCTTGCCCGTGATTGTGCCGGTCACGAGTTCGTTGTTGTCGAGCGCTTTTTCCAGCGACAGCCACGAAGCCAGACGCTTCGCCTTGTCGCGCGACAGGATCGTGTCGCCATAGCCGTTTTCCAGCGCGTCGATCGCGACGGAAACGAAGTCGCCCGCCTGCACTTCTACCTCGCCCGCGTCGTTCAGGAACTCTTCGAGCGGGATGTAGGCTTCGGACTTGAGACCAGCGTTGACGACCACGAAGTTGTGGTCAACACGCACGACTTCGGCGGAGATCACTTCGCCGGCGCGCATGTCTTGCTTGGTCAGCGACTCTTCGAACAGAGCCGCAAAAGATTCGGTATTCGGGGTAGAGGTTTGCAGGTCGGACATAAAAATCAAAATTTGCATGGTTCTCGCGGTGCCCGGCTGGCCGGACGGTCAGCAACTTCGGCAAGAAAGCGAATGCCACGCGGGGTTAAAGGGTTAATACAACGCTTCACGACAATCGCGAAGCACCTACTGACAACGGACTTCTACTGCGCCCACGGCCGACTCGAAACACCGCTCCTGAATCAGCCATGCGGGACTATAGCTTCATACCATTGCACCACTTGTTCGACCGCCTGGTCGACCGACAATGCGGAGGTATCAAGCAGCTTTGCATCCGCTGCGGGCTTGAGTGGCGCGGCTGTGCGCTGACTGTCACGCTCGTCGCGCTCACGCAAATCCCGAAGCAAGTCATCCATATTAGCAGAAAATCCTTTTTGGATCAATTGCTTATGCCGCCGCGCCGCGCGGGCCTCGACACTGGCGGTCATGAACACCTTCAGCACGGCGTCCTGGAAGATCACGGTGCCCATGTCGCGGCCGTCGGCAACCAGCCCCGGCTCCTTACGAAAAGCCCGTTGACGCGCCACCAGCGCGGCTCGCACGGGCGCGTGCACGGCGATCGCCGACGCGCGGCTGCCGACTTCCTCGGCGCGAATTTCGGCCGATACGTCGACGCCGTCGAGCTGCGCCAGCCCCTCGCGGAAGGTGATATGCAGGTCGTCGATCAGTTTGACAAGGGCGTCGGCATCGTCCGGCGCGATGCCATAGCGCAGGCTGGCCAGCGCGGCAAGCCGGTACAACGCGCCGCTATCCAGCAAGTGAAAGCCTAGGCTCGCGGCAACTAGCGCGGCCACGGTGCCTTTGCCAGAGGCACTCGGGCCGTCGATCGTAATGACGGGCGTCTGGTGAAAGGGACGGGTCGGTTTCATCGAAAAAGTCGCACGTCAGTCGATTCGGGGTCGAATCAGGGTTGAGCGAGCGCGGTGAAGCGCTCGAAATAATCGGGAAATGTCTTGCCGACGCACTTCGGATCGTTGATGCGGATCGGCACACCGCCGAGGCTCACCAGCGAGAAGCACATGGCCATCCGGTGGTCGTCGTAGGTGTCGATGGAAGCGTTAGGAATCAGTTTCTCCGGCGGCGTGACGACGAGGAAATCCTCACCCTCCTGCACCTTCGCACCGACCTTGCGCAACTCGGTCGCCATCGCGGCGATCCGGTCGGTTTCCTTCACGCGCCAGCTGGCAATGTTGCGCAGCGTGGTCGTGCCGTCCGCGAACAGCGCGGCGACGGCGATCGTCATGGCCGCGTCGGGGATCAGGTTGAAGTCCATGTCGATCGGATCGAGCTTGCCGTGATCGTTGCCGACGCCGCGCACTTCGATCCAGTCGTCGCCCATCTGCAGGTTCGCGCCCATCTTGATAAGCGCATCGGCAAAGCCGACATCACCCTGGATGCTCGCGCGGCCCACGCCTTCCACTTTCAGCGGCCCGCCGCCGAGCGCGCCGGCCGCGAGGAAATAAGATGCGGACGATGCGTCGCCCTCGACCATGATCGTGCCCGGCGACTGGTAGCGCTGCCCCGACGGCACGACGAACTGGTGCCAGCCGTGACGCTCTACCTCGATGCCGAAGCGCGCCATCAGCTTGATCGTGATCTCGATGTACGGCTTCGAGATCAGTTCGCCGTCCACCTGCACGGTGGTCACGCCGCTTTCGGTGCGCAACAGCGGCAGCGTCATCAGCAGCGAGGTCAGGAACTGGCTCGACACGTCGCCGCGCACGCGGATCGGGGCGTCGGCGGTGATCTGCGCCGGGCGAATCCGCAGCGGCGGATAGCCTTCGTTCTCTTCGTAGTCGATCTTCGCGCCGATCTGGCGCAAGCCGTCGACCAGATCGCCGATCGGCCGCTCGTGCATGCGCGGCACGCCGTGAATCCGGTAGTCGCCGCCATTTACGGCCAACGCCGCGGTCAGCGGACGCACCGCCGTGCCCGCATTGCCGAGAAACAGGTCGGCCTGGCGCGCGGTGAACGCACCACGCGTGCCGGTCACGACGCAGGCGTCGCCATCGCGCTTCAGACGCACGCCGAGCTTTTCGAGCGCATCGAGCATCACGCGGGTGTCGTCGGAGTCGAGCAGGTTCGTGATCGTCGTTTCGCCTTCGGCGAGCGCCGCGAGCAGCAACACCCGGTTCGAAATGCTCTTCGAACCGGGCAGACGAACCGTGCCGGACGCACGAGAAAATGGTCCGAGATCGAGGAATTCCATGATTGAGTCCAGTTTCCGGTTATTTCGACGCGTCGCTTTGGGCCGTGCCCGCCGCGCGCTGTTCCTGCCATTCGGTGCGGGCGACTCGCGAGCGCGCGAATACGGCTTCGAGCGCGGCGCCGTCGGCGGCGTCGATCGCCGCGCGCAGGCGCGCGAGCACTGCGGTGTACGCGTCGAGTTCGTCGAGCAGCGCGACGCGATTGGCGACGCACACGTCGCGCCACATTTCCGGGCTCGACGCGGCGATACGCGTGAAGTCACGGAAGCCGCCCGCCGCGAACGAGAATTTCAACGCGGCGTCGGGTGAATTGAGAATCTGCTCAACCAGGGCGAACGACAGCACGTGCGGCAAATGGCTGACCGACGCGAACACGCGGTCGTGTTGCGCGGGCGTCATTTCGCGCACGAGAGCGCCGGTGGCGCGCCACATCGCCGCGACCCGCTCGACCGCCTGCGGCGCATTCTCTGGCAGCGGACACAGCACGACGTTGCGGTTCACATACAGATCGGGCAAGGCGGCATCGACGCCGCTCGACTCGCGGCCGGCAATCGGATGCCCCGGCACGAATTGGCCGATCCGCGCGCCAAGCGCCGCGCGAGCCGCATCGACCACGTCCGACTTGGTGCTGCCCGCATCCGTGATGATCGTGCTCGCGTCGAGATACGGCGCGATGCGTTCGAGCAACGGCAGCGTCTGCGCGACGGGCGCCGCCAGCAGCACGAAGTCGGCACCGGACAGCGCTTCACGCAGCGCGGCTTCGTCGCTCAACGCCGCGGCGCCGTCGACCACGCCCAAGGCCAAAGCGCGCTCGCTCGACGCGGACGAACGCCCGACGCCGATCACCTTGCGCGCCCCCTCGGTCTCGCCGCGTTCACGCAGCGCGCGCGCGAGCGACCCGCCGATCAGCCCGACACCGAAAATCACCAGCTTGTCAAAAGAAAACGCGGCCACGTCGGTCACAGGAAAAGCGCGCCAGTCATGCCGATCAAGTTTGCCGAGCAGGCGCGCGGGTCAAGGAGTACCGCTTACGCGGTGGCGAGCGTCTTTTCGAGCGCCGCGAGGAATGCTTCGTTTTCTTCCGGCAGGCCAATAGTAATGCGCAGCCATTGCGGCAAACCGTAGTTGCCGACCGGACGCACGATCACGCCCTGCTTCAGCAATTCGAGGTTGACGCGGTTGCCGGCCGCGTCGTCGCTGCCGACGCGCACCAGCACGAAGTTGCCGTCCGACGGCACGTACTCGAGTCCGAGCTTGTCGAACGCTTCGGTCAAACGGCGATAGCCTTGCGCGTTCAGCGCCGCGCTCTTCTCGAGAAACGCCTTGTCGTTCAACGCGGCGATGGCCGCGGCTTGCGCCAGCGTATTCACGTTGAACGGCTGACGCAGACGGTTCAGCAGATCGGTCAATTCAGGCTGGGCAATCGCGAAGCCGACGCGCAGGCCGGCGAGGCCGAAGGCCTTCGAGAACGTGCGCGACACCAGCAGATTCGGATAACGGCGCACCCATGCGATCGAGTCGTAACGCTTGTCCTGCGGCAAATATTCCGTGTACGCCTCGTCGAGCACCACGGCAACATGGCGCGGCACCTTATCGAGAAACGCCTCGAGCTTCGGACCTTCGATAAAGGTGCCGGTCGGATTGTTCGGATTGGCGACGAAGACGAGGCGCGTATCGTCGGTGATCGCGGCGAGCATCGCGTCGAGGTCATGACCGTACTTGACGGCCGGCACGACGATCGCGCGCGCGCCCACGCCTTGCGTGGCGAGCGCGTAGACCGCGAACGAATACTGCGCGAAGACGATCGACTGCCCCTTCTCGACGAACGCGTGCGCGGCGATTTCGAGGATGTCGTTGCTGCCGTTGCCAAGCGTGACCCAGTCGACCGGCACGTCGTAGCGCTCGCTCAGCGCGGCCTTCAGTTCGAAACCGTTCGCGTCCGGATAGCGCCCGAGTTCGCTGGCGGCTTGCGCCATCGCGCGTTGCGCCGACTCCGGCATGCCGAGCGGATTCTCGTTCGATGCGAGCTTCACGATGGTCGCTTCGTCCAGCCCGAACTCGCGGGCCACTTCCGAAATCGGCTTGCCGGCGATGTAAGGCGCGATCGCGCGCACGTAGGAGGGGCCGAAAGACGCTGTCATGAATATCTCCGAACGACGATGTGTAATTGAATGTGCGACTGGGCGGCCTGATGCCGCCCGAGTCTCATTGCTTGCGTTCCGTTGCCGGCTTGCCGTCAGCGGGCGCGCGGATACGAACCGAGTATCTTCAGAAACGCGGCTTTTTCGCCGAGTTCGGTCAGCGCGGCGGCAACCGCCGGGTCGTCGCGATGGCCTTCGACGTCGATGTAGAAGTAGTACTCCCACGTGCCGACGCGCGCCGGACGCGATTCGAAGCGGGTCATCGACACGCTATGGCGCGCGAGCGGCTCCAGCAGCTTGACCATCGCACCCGGCTCGTTCACGACCGACACGATCAGCGAAGTCTGGTCGTAACCGCTCGGGCCGGCCGGCTGCTTGCCGATCATGACGAAGCGCGTGCGGTTGTGCGGGTCGTCCTGAATCAGCGCGTTCACCACCAGCAGACCGTAATGGGTCGCGGCACGATCGCCGGCGATGGCCGCGACGCTCGGATCTTCCGCCGCCATCCGCGCGGCTTCCGCATTGCTCGACACCGCCTGGCGCTCCAGATGCGGCGCGTTCGTCGACAACCAGCGCTGGCACTGGGCGAGCGCCTGCGCATGCGCGCACACGCGCTTCACGCCCGTGAGGCCGCCGTTCAGCGTCAACAGATTGTGGTGAATCGGCAAGGCCAGTTCGCCGCCGATCGTCAATTGCGTCTGCAGCAACAGGTCGAGCGTGCGCGACACCGCACCTTCGGTCGAATTTTCAACCGGCACCACGCCGAATTCTGCCGCGCCCGCCTCGACGGAGCGGAACACTTCGTCGATCGAGGGGCACGGCAGGCCTTCGATCGACTGACCGAAGTACTCGTGCATCGCCTGTTCGCTATAGGTGCCGACCGGCCCGAGGTACGCGGCCTTGATGGTCTTTTCGAGCGCGCGGCTTGCCGCCATGATCTCGCGCCAGATCGCGCTGATGTGCTCGCTCGCGAGCGGCCCCTCGCTCATGTCCTGCAACCGCGCGATCACCTGCTGCTCGCGTTCGGGGCGAAACACCGGCGCGTTGAAATGCTTCTTGACCTCGCCCACTTCGAGCGCCACCGCGGCGCGCTGGTTGAGCAGTGCGATCAACTGCGCGTCGAGCGCGTCGATGCGATCGCGCAGGGGTTTGAGTCGGGTATTGAGTTCGTCGTCCATTGCGTGAAAACGGTCCTGCCGGGTAACTGCTGGAAAGGATGCGCGCGCCTGCGAGTCAATGACTCAGGCGTTGCGCTGTTCGAATTCCTTCATGTATTCGACAAGCGCTTTGACGCCTTCGAGCGGGACGGCGTTATAAATCGACGCCCGCATGCCGCCGACGGACTTGTGGCCCTTTAGCTGCACCATTCCCCGCGCTTTCGCGCCGGCCAGGAAATCGTCGTTGCGCGACTCGTCGGCGAGGAAGAACGGTATGTTCATCCGCGAGCGCGAGCCCCGCTCGACCTTGTTCAGATAGAAGCCGCTCGAGTCGATTGCGTCGTACAGCAGCTTCGACTTCTCGAGATTGCGCGCTTCCATTGCGGCAAGGCCGCCCTGCTTCTTCAACCACCTGAACACCAGCCCGGCAATGTAGATCGCGTAGGTGGGCGGCGTGTTGTACATCGAATTGTTCTCGGCGACGGTCTTCCATTCGAAGGCCGACGGGCAGATTGCCTGCGCGCGATCCAGCATGTCCTCGCGCACGATCACCACCGTCACCCCGGCCATGCCGATATTCTTCTGCGCGCCGCCGAACAGCACGCCGTACTTGGCGATGTCCATCGGGCGCGACAGGATGTGCGACGACGCGTCAGCGACGAGGGGAATATCGCCGAGGTCGGGAATCTCGAAAGTCTCGACACCGTGGATGGTTTCGTTCGTGCACAGGTGCACGTATGCCGGATCATCCGACAACTGCCACTCCGAGCGCGCCGGTGCGCGTGTAAAGCCGTCCGCCGTCTGGCCAGTAGCGGCCAGATGTACGGTGCCGTACTTCTGCGCTTCCTTGAACGATTTCTGCGACCACGAACCGGTGATGACGAAATCCGCCCGAGGCTTCCCGCCCATCAGATTCATCGGCACGATGGCGTTCTCGCCCAGACCGCCGCCCTGCAGGAACAGGATGCGATGACTCGCCGGCACCGCGAGCAGCTCGCGCAAGTCGGTGAGCGCTTCCTCGTGGATCGACATGAATTCTTTGCCGCGATGGCTCATTTCCATCACGCTCATGCCACTGCCTTGCCAATCGAGCATCTCGTCGGCGGCCTGGCGCAGCACTTCTTCGGGCATGGCTGCCGGGCCGGCTGAGAAATTAAAGACGCGCATCGTGAAATCCTGGAAGCGGGCGCGAAAAAAGAAAGATCGCGCAAAAATCGGCGAAGGTGGCAACCGGGTAGGCAGCCACGGTGAAACGGGCCACGCGAATTCGACGGCTTGGGTTCACTGGCGAGAACGGGCCAAAGCGAATGCCACAATGAATCCGCCGGGATTCTGCGCCAAAAAAAGATAATGGCCGTCTGCGCGTGTGCGCAAACGGCCATTATCGCATTGTCAACGCCAACCCGCCAAACCCGGCGCGCCGTACAACCTATGAGGCGCGCTTACCCGGCGGCGGCTCGCGCGACTTCAGCGCAGCCTTTCGACCTGGAATTACTTGGCCGGCTTGACCGAAGCGACTTCCTTGTCAGCCTGGTCACGCGTTGCCTTGATCGATTGCGGCATGTACTTTTGCATCAGACCGTTCACGACGTCGCGGCCCACCTGGTCTTGCACCTGGATGAACTTGCGGCCGGTCGCGCTCTTGTAGAACGCGGTCAGGTCCTTAATTTCCGACGTGCTGTAGTACTTCGCGTAAGCGTCATACTGAGCTTGCATTGCGTCCTGGCGGAAGCTGTCGGTTGCGAACACTTGGCCTGCGCCGTCAACCAGCTTCGGCACGGCGTTCTTTTGCAGCGACGGCACGGCAGCTTGCTTCTGCTTGTCCGACATCGTCTTGTTTTCGCTCAGCGCGTCCGACAGGATAGCCGGAACCAGTTGCTTCGCTTGCATCTGCGCGCTGTTGCCGATCGCGCCGACCAGCTTCTGTGCGTCGATCGCGTCCAGCAGGTCCTTGATGGCAGCCTGCTTGGCCGGGTCAACCGGTGCTGCGGCTGCAGCCGGAGCCGCCGGGGCCGGGCTTTGCAATGCCTGAGCCATAGCGAAGGTCGGCACGAGGGCAGCCAGCAACATCAGTTGTTTGAATCGTTTTTGCATCATTACTCCCTGAGAGAAATTAACTTGAACTGCACGCTGCGCGGGATACGTATCGATCCGACACGCCATTGATCCCGGCGCAGCTTAGCTTTCAACCATTAACTGAGACTGAAATCGGCCGACGTGAATCAGGCTGCGCCACCGTCTTCACTGCCGTTGCCACCTTCGGCAGGACCTTCGGCGTCGCCTTCCACATCACCCTCCGCTTCCGCCTCAGCAACCTGTTGCAGACCGGAAAGCTTGGTCCCTTCGTCAAGGCTGATGAGTGTAACACCTTGGGTTGCACGTCCCATTTCGCGGATTTCCGACACGCGCGTGCGAATCAGCACACCCGTATTGGTGATCAGCATGATCTGCGCTTCCTGATCCACCAGCGTCGCGGCGACGACCTTGCCGTTGCGCTCCGACGTCTGGATCGCGATCATGCCCTTCGTGCCGCGCCCGTGCCGTGTGTACTCGATGATCGGCGTGCGCTTGCCGAAGCCGTTCTCGGTGGCGGTGAGCACCGACTGCTGCTCGTCGCCGGCGACCAGCAACGCGATCACGTTCTGTCCGTCTTCGAGCTGCATGCCGCGCACGCCGCGCGCCTCGCGACCCATCGGACGCACGTCGTTCTCGTCGAAGCGCACGGCCTTGCCCGAATCCGAGAACAGCATCACGTCGTGCTGGCCGTCCGTGATGGCTGCGCCGATCAGGTAATCGCCGTCATCCAGACCGACGGCAATAATACCCTTGCGCAACACGCGGCTGAAGGCTTCCAGCGGCGTCTTTTTGACGGTGCCTAACGCGGTGCCCATGAAGACGAATTTGTCAGCCGAAAACTCCTTGACCGGCAAGACAACCGTAATCTTTTCGCCTTCCTGAAGCGGGAAGATATTGATGATCGGACGGCCCCGCGAGTTCCGCGAACCCTGCGGAACTTCGTAGACCTTCACGCTGTAGACCCGCCCGCGATTCGAGAAGCACAGAATGTGATCGTGCGTGTTCGCGATGAACAGCGTGTCGATCCAGTCGTCTTCCTTCATTGCCGTGGCCTGTTTGCCGCGACCACCCCGCTTCTGCGCGCTGTACTCGGACAGCGGCTGCGATTTCACATAGCCCGCATGCGACATGGTCACGACCATTTCCTGCGGCGTGATCAGATCTTCGGTGTTCAGCTCGGTGGCGTTCAGCTCGATCTTCGAGCGGCGCGCGTCGCCGAATTCGGCTTTGATCGACGTGAGTTCGTCGACGATGATCGCCGTAATGCGTTCCGGGCGAGCCAGAATGTCCAGCAGGTCGGCGATCTGCGCCATCACTTCGCGGTACTCGCCGATGATCTTGTCCTGCTCCAGACCAGTCAGGCGCTGCAGACGCATCTGCAGAATTTCTTGAGCCTGGGTGTCGGACAAACGGTAGAGGCCATCGGATTGCATACCGAACGACGGGTTCAACCCGTCCGGACGGTAGGCTTCACGACCACCCGCCGACGCGTTTTCCGCCTCGGCGCGCGACAACATCTCGCGCACCAGCGACGAATCCCACGGACGCGCCATCAATTCCTGCTTGGCGATCGGCGGAGTCGGCGCGGCCTTGATGATCGCGATGAACTCGTCGATGTTGGCGAGTGCGACCGCGAGGCCTTCGAGCACGTGACCGCGTTCGCGGGCCTTGCGCAGTTCGTATACAGTGCGCCGCGTCAGCACTTCCCGGCGATGCGACAGGAAGCACGACAGCATTTCCTTCAGGTTGAGCAGCTTCGGCTGGCCGTCGACCAGCGCGACCATGTTCATGCCGAAGGTGTCCTGAAGCTGCGTGGCCTTATACAGATTGTTGAGCACCACTTCCGGCACTTCGCCACGCTTCAGCTCGATCACGACGCGCATGCCGCTCTTGTCGGACTCGTCGCGGATGTCGGAAATGCCTTCGAGCTTCTTCTCGTTGACCAGCTCGGCGATGCGCTCCAGAAGCGAGCGCTTGTTCACCTGGTACGGCAGCTCGTCGACGATGATCGCCATGCGCTGGCCGCGATCGATTTCCTCGAAGTGCGTGAGCGCGCGCATCACCACCCGGCCGCGGCCCGTGCGATAGCCGTCGCGCACCCCGGCCACACCGTAAATGATGCCGGCGGTCGGGAAGTCGGGCGCAGGGATGATCTCGATCAGCTCGTCGATCGTCGCTTGCGGATTCTTCAGCAGATGCTGGCAGGCGTCGACGACCTCGTTGAGGTTGTGCGGCGGAATATTGGTCGCCATGCCGACCGCGATGCCGGACGAGCCATTGATCAGCAGATTGGGAATGCGCGCGGGCAGGATGGCCGGTTCGTTTTCGCTGCCGTCGTAGTTCGGCGTGAAGTCGACCGTTTCCTTGTCGATGTCGGCCAGCAGTTCGTGGCCGATCTTCGCCATGCGGATTTCGGTGTAACGCATCGCCGCGGCGTTGTCGCCGTCGACGGAACCGAAGTTGCCCTGGCCGTCCACCAGCATGTAGCGCAGCGAGAAGTTCTGCGCCATGCGGACGATGGTGTCGTATACAGCCGTGTCGCCGTGCGGGTGGTATTTACCGATGACGTCGCCGACGATACGCGCCGACTTCTTGTACGCGCGGTTCCAGTCGTTGTTCAGTTCGTGCATCGCGTACAGCACACGCCGGTGCACCGGCTTCAGGCCATCGCGAACATCGGGAAGCGCACGCCCTACGATCACGCTCATCGCGTAATCGAGATACGAACGACGCATTTCCTCCTCTAGGGAGATTGGCAGAGTCTCTTTGGCGAATTGATCCATTATCCGTATCTTTTACATGCCAAGGCAACGGATCAGTCCCGCGCCTTCGCGTAAGCATTGCAGGCGCAACGCATCACGCGATTCTAACATGCCGTGAATCCGCCTCCGCCGAGGGTACGTATACCTACTAGCAGGAGTTCCCGAGGGCGTTCGCGGGCACCCCGCTTTCGAACCGGCCAGGCGCGATTCGTGCGTGGGGCAATCCGCCGCTCAGCCATGACTGGCGGCGCGTTCAAGCGATTGCTTCTGTTGCGCATGCACCACAATTACAGGGCGATTTGATCGGGCGCGGATTTTTTTATCGTCGGAAGGGAACGATATGGCAAAATGCCAACGCACAAAGAGTTAGACACTGCTCGAAGTCTACACACCAAGTTTTTTGTTCCGCACCAATGTTATACTTCGAGCAATGTATGACTTGTCTTCGTCAACAGGCTCGCAGTAAACCTGCGGTAATCTCAATTTCGAGAGGAGAAATATGAATAAACTTTCAAAGCTCGCGTTCATTGCAGCTACCGCAGTTATGGCTGCATCCGCCGTGGCGCAGTCGGTGCCGGCGTCGCGACAAGCTACGAACGACAACTGGGTGAATGGTACCGGCGAATACGTGTGGATGAACGGCACGAACGAGCTTTGCTGGCGCGATGCATTCTGGACGCCGGCAACGGCCAACGCCAAGTGCGACGGCGCCCTGGTTGCCCAGGCTCCGACCCCGCCGGCACCGGTCGCACCCGCACCGGCTATCTCTAGCGAAAAGATTACGTATCAAGCTGACGCGCTGTTCGACTTCGACAAGGCAATTCTGAAGCCGGCTGGCAAGGAAAAGCTGAGCGAACTCGCATCGAAGATTCAAGGCATCAACCTGGAAGTCGTCGTCGCAACGGGTCACACGGACCGTATCGGTACGGACAAGTACAACGACCGTCTGTCGATGCGCCGCGCTCAAGCTGTGAAGGCATTCCTGGTCAGCAAGGGTGTCGAAGCCAACCGTATCTATACGGAAGGCAAGGGCCGTCGCAACCCGGTCACGACCGGTTGCAACCAGAAGAACCACAAGCAACTCATCGCCTGCCTCGCACCGGATCGTCGCGTGGAAGTCGAAGTTGTAGGCACGCCGAAGCAGTAAGTTTCAGGTTGCCGCAGTATCAAAGCCCCGCTTCGGCGGGGCTTTTTTTATGCATGGCCGCGTCGCGTAACGGACGTCGCGTCGCCCTGTGGCAGACGCGAGCGGCGTCCACCAAGCCGCGCGGCCACCCATGGAGGCCACGCACACGCCGTCCTTTTGCCGCCCTGTCCCTCGACCTATATACTCAGGGTTTATCCTCGAGCGCCCGCTCACCGCTCTCATCGAGGCAGCTTTCGCCATGACCAACGCCGATCCCCACGAACTACAGAAATTCAGCGACCTTGCGCATCGGTGGTGGGACCCGAACGCCGAATTCAAGCCGTTGCACGAACTCAACCCCATTCGCCTGAACTGGATCGATGCCCACGCGCATCTCGCGGGCAAGAACGTGCTGGATATCGGCTGCGGCGGCGGCATTCTCTCCGAATCGATGGCCGGCCTCGGCGCGCACGTGAAGGGTATCGACCTGTCGACCCAGGCGCTCGGTGTCGCCGATCTTCACAGCCTTGAAAGCGGCGTAACCGTTAATTACGAAGAAATCGCCGCGGAAGCGCTCGCCGCCCGCGAACCGGGAACGTACGACGTGGTCACCTGCATGGAAATGCTCGAGCACGTGCCCGAACCCGGTGCGATCGTCGAGGCCTGCAAGACGCTGGTGAAGCCTGGCGGCTGGGTGTTCTTTTCCACGTTGAACCGCAACGTGAAGTCGTACCTGTTCGCGGTGATCGGCGCCGAATACATCGCGCGAATGCTGCCCAAGGGCACGCACGACTACGCGCGTTTCATCCGTCCGTCGGAGTTGGCGGGCTTCGTGCGCGCCGCCGGCCTGCGCACGGCCGACATCAAAGGCATCGTTTACAACCCGCTCAGCAAGCATTTCGCGCTGTCCGCCGACACGAGCGTGAACTACCTGCTCGCCTGCCGCCGCGACGCCTGATCCGCCGACACGCCTAACCGAACCGACAATGAGCGACCCTACTCCCCTGCCCCAACGCGAAGACAACGACGACGCGCTCGGTCTTTGCCTGGCTGTACTGTTCGACCTCGATGGCACGATGGCCGACACGGCGCCCGATCTCGCGGCCGCCGTCAACAAGATGCGCCACGATCGCGGCCTCGAGATGGTGCCGCTCGAAAACCTGCGTCCGCTGGCATCGGCGGGGGCACGCGGGCTGATCGGCGGCGCGTTCGGCATCGGCCCGGACAATCACGAGTTCGCGTCGATGCGCGAAGAGTTTCTCGCCAACTACGAAGCGGACTTGTGCATCGAGACGACGCTCTTTCCCGGCATTCCCGAACTACTCGACGACCTCGATGCGCGCGGCGTGCGCTGGGGCATTGTCACGAACAAGGTGGCGCGGCTGACCGAGCCGCTGGTCGCTCAGCTTGGCCTCGAAGAGCGCGCGGGCTGCGTGGTGAGCGGCGACACGACTGCGCATTCGAAGCCGCACCCGGCGCCTTTGCTGCATGCCGCACGTGAACTGGACGTGGTACCGGAGCGCGTCGTCTACGTGGGCGACGACCTGCGCGACGTGCAAGCCGGCTTCGCCGCGGGCATGAAGACCGTGGCAGCCGCGTACGGCTACTGCGGCAACGATATTCCACCGACGCAATGGCACGCGCAGCATGTCGTGCAGTCGCCGGGCGAACTGCGGAAACTGCTGCGCGACATCGGCTGAAGCGCAATGGCAGCCGCTATGCCAATGAGTCAGGACGTGGCCGGCAATCTACTGTAAAATCTACGTCTGGCTCAGAAATCTTGAGCAACGAACCGCGGGGGCGACCTGGTTTCGACAGGGGTTGCGAAGCGGCTAGGGCATGTCGAGGACCCGTCACCTCGTTAATCAATGGGAAAAACGTAACTGCAAACGACGATACGTTCGCACTGGCAGCCTAAGGGCCGCCGTCCTCTGCCTAGTTCACTGACGGGCTAGTGTCGCAAGACCGGTAGCAATACCGACAGAGGTCATATACGTCAGTTAAGCCTTGGCGGCGTCACGACGTCCGGGTCGAAAATCTAGTGAATCGCCTTAGTGCAGCGTGTTCGTCCGCGTCACTGGGGTTAAATCAAATGACAGAACTAAACATGTAGAACTGGTCGTAGAGTGCTTCTGGACGCGGGTTCGATTCCCGCCGCCTCCACCAAACACCGCGCAAGCAATAGCGTTGTATAGAAAACCCCGTTAGCCGCAGGCTCCCGGGGTTTTTTGTTTCCACACTTCAGCCCGGCATTCGCCAGCCTTTCCACTTAGCCTGACCCGCGCGCTTCAAGGAGCCGCCGCAAGCGCCTTCTGCTGCGCGACGCGCAAGGCTTCGAACGGCGTCATCACTGGTGGCCCGTCGTTCGGCCTGGTCGGCGGCATGCTTTCAGGCGCAACGCTTCGGTCCGTTTTTTCCATGACGGCGTCGCGGTCCGCCGCGACCACCCCGCTTCCCTCCGCGCCAACCAGCAAACCATTCACCCGCGCGACCTCGTTCAGGTCCAGCGTCGCCGTCGCGGCTTTGAGCTGCAGCAACGCAACAATCGCCATGTAGCGCGCCCGAATCAGATCCCGGCGATTCGCGTAAAACGAATCCGCCGCGCGCAACACGTCGGTGCTCGTCCTGCTGCCCACCTTGTAGCCCACCTGCGTCGCGAGCAACGCAGCGCGCGAAGTCTGCGCGAGACGCGTCAGCGCGTCGACCCGTGTGACGCCGTCGTGAAAGCGCAACCAGCTTTCCCGCGCCGTCGCGCCAGCCAGCCGGGTTGCGCCGACCAGTTCGTCCTGCGCCTTGTCCTGAAGCGCCAGCGTTTCGTCGATGATCGCGTCCGTCTCGCCGCCCTCGAAAATCGGAATCGTCACCGACAGCATCGCCGTCGTGGTCGTCGTCGGACGGGAGTAGCCGGAGGCGGCGCCTGCCGGCGTATGGCTCGCCGTCAGGTTCACGACCGGCAGATTTCTCGCCCGCGCCTTCTCGACATCGAATTGCGCGATGCGCCGGTCGAGCTGCTTCAACTGGACCAGATAGTCGTGAGCTTCAGCCTGCGCGACCCAGCTGTCCTGGTTGTCGGGACTCAGGCGTGGCATCGGCACGGTATCCGACAACCGCGAGAGTCCTACGAACGGCTGCCCTGTGATCTGTTCGAGCGAGAGCCGCCGCAGTTGCAAATCGCTGCGGGCATCCAGTTGTTGCAGCTGCGCCTGTTCGCGCGCCGCCTCGGCCTCCTGCAAGTCGATCACGGTCGCCTCGCCCGCCGCCTGCCTGCGACGCAGCTGAACCATATGCTGTTCGAGCGCGGCCGTGTAGTCGTCGGCGCGCGCCCGTTCGTCTTCGGCGGCGAGTTCGTCGAAGTACGCGCGTACCGCCTGCAGCATGGCCGCTTGCTGCGCGCGCGCCGCATCGACCACGCCGCGCGCCCCGATCAGGTCGGCCTGCCGGTAGGCCGTCCAGCGGCCCCAGTCGAAGACAGGCTGCGACAGCTCAACGGTCCAGCCGTTCTGCCAGTAGCTGTCGCGTGGAAAGCCCTCGATCGCCGTGCGGTTGTATGCGCGCCCCCAGCCGCCCGACAGTTGTGGCAACAGCGCGGCGCGGGCTTTGGGCAGCGCCTGCCGTGCGGCCCGGGAGCCCGCGCGCGATGCAGCCAGGTCCGCGTCGTGGTCGGCGGCCTGAGCGGCGACAGTGAGCAGGTCGGCCGCCGCCACCGTAGTCGTCTGCGCGGCGCAGGCGAGCATGATCAGGAAGCCCAATACGGTGCGCTTATTCATCAGCCAACGCCTCGGCGCGCGCCTCGCACACCAGCTCACCTTCGACCAGCCGGTAGCGCGTGTCGAACGCCGCCGCGAGCGACATGTCGTGCGTAATGACCACGACCGTGCGGTCGATACGCTGCAGCAACGCCACGATCTGCCGCACCGACGCCGGATCGACATTCGACGTCGGCTCATCGAGCAGCAGCAGTTCGCGCTGCTGGTACAGCGCACGCGCGAGCAGCAAACGCTGCCGCTGCCCGGCGGAAATATTGGCGATCGTGTCGCTGATCACCGTGCGTGTGCGCATCGGCAAGCGCATCACGTCGTGCAGCAGTCCGACGTCGTCGAGCAGCGCGTGGACGCGCGCTTCGTCCGCGTTGCCCGCGAACAGCGTCACGTTGTCCGCAATCGAGCCATGCAGGATCAGATCGCCCTGCCGCATATGCACGGCGTGACGGCGGATTTCGTCGACGGTGAGATTCGGCCACGCGATGCCGTTGAGCATGATCTCACCTTCCTGAAGCGGTTCGGCGGCTGCGAGCAGCTTGAACAGCGTGGACTTGCCGCTGCCCGACGCACCGGTGATCACGATCTTCTCGCCCTTCCTTATCACGATGTTCGCGTTCTTCAGCACGGGCTGATCCGACACGCCGTAGCGGAACGTGACGTCGCGCACGTCGATACGCTCGAAAGCGCGCACTTCGACGCTCTTGTGCAGATCGCCCGGCAGCGTGTAGCGCTCCGCGTCGCCGTCGACGATATCGCCGACCCGCGCGACCGGCACGCTGAGCATGAAGTACGCGAAGGCTGCGTTGATCGAGTTCGCAAAGCGCTCCGACAGCAGCGACTTGTAGATCAGAAACGAATAGAACACGCCGACCGAAATCGCGCCGCCGAGCATCAGGCGCGCGGCGAACCACGTGATCGCAATCATGTCCGCGTAGTTGACGAGCTTAAGGATCGCATCGCGCGCGCTGCCGAGGCGGCTGTTCTGCACGAGCGCCGCGAAATAGGCGCGGTACTTCGCCATGAAAATCGCCGTACGCCGCGTCTCGCCCTGCGAGAGCTTGATCAGCGACGCGCCGCGTATCGTCTCGATCAGCATGTCGTCGCAGCGCGCCGATTCTTCGAGCACGAGTGCGTGCGTATCGCGCATGCGCGTGAACAACGCAAACGACACCGCCACGTAGAGCACGAAAACCAGCAGCGCGATCGCGGTCAGCTGCGGGCTCTGCACCAGCATCAGGAGCAACGCGAGCAAACCGACCACGAGATCGATGCCAAGCGAAATCGCAGTGCGCGTCGCGTACACGCTGATCTCGTCCTGCGCCTTCACGCGCGCGAACAGATCGCCGACATGGCGCTTCTCGAAGTACGGAATCGGATTGCTCAGCAGCTTCGCGAGCAAACCCCCGGTCATATTCATCTGCACGAGGCCGTGCAGCAGTTCGACGAGGTAGGTCTGGATGTACTGGCTCAGCGCGCCGACGATGAAAATGCCGGAGAACGTCAGTACCAGCACGTTCAGCAGGTTCAGGTTGTCGGCGGCGACAACGTCGTCGAGCACGAGATTGCCGAGGTACGGCATCGCGAGAATCGCAAACTGGCTGCCGAGCGCAATGAACATCACCTTGACGATCTGCGCGCCGAGTTGCGGATTCAGCGCGCGCACCCGTGCGAGCGCCGCCGGCACCCGCGACTTGTTGCGCATGCGTGGCATGGCCGGCGTCGGCGCACATTCGAGCAGGAAGCCCGACACGTTGGCGACGAACGTGTCCATCGAAATGCGGCGCCGGCCCGTGGCCGGATCGATCACCTGCACGTAGCCGCGCCCGCACTTTTCGAACACGACGAAATGGGCGCCGCCGAAATGCATGATCGAACCGCGCTTTACGCTCGCCAGATCGCCGCTGCCGAAGCGGTACGCCTGCACCGCCAGCCCGTATTCGACCGCGACGTCGTACAGGTCCATCAACGTCAAACCGTTGGCCGAAATCGGCCTGAACGCCTGCAACTCGCGCACTTCGGTCGCCCGGCCGAAGTGCGACAGCACCATCGCCAGACAGGCGTAACCGCATTCGGCGACTTCGTTCTGATAGATCGCGCGCATCGTCAGCCTCGCAGCACACGGAACAGCGGTGCGAGCACCCATTCGGCGATGGTGCGGCGCTCGATCACGATGCTCGCCGTCGCCGCCATGCCCGGCAGAATGTCGAAGCGTTGCCGCTCGAAGTGGAACGTGTCGCCGCTCAGTGTGGCCCACGCCATGTAGTCGCCGTCAGGACTGCTCGGCTCGGACGCGCCTGCCGGCGACATCGCCGAGCGCACCGTGGTGCGGGAAATCGAATCGATCCGCGCGGGGTAGCTGCCGAATTTCGCGTACGGAAACGCGTCGAACTTGAGTCGCACGATCTGCCCTTCACGCACGAACCCGCGCCGGCGCGACGGAATGCGCAGTGCGGCGCGCAACGCACCCTTCTCGCCGGTCGAGATGACGAGCGCGACGTCGTCGGGCGCGAGAGTGCGTCCGGGCACGAGACCCGAATAGGTCACCACGCCGGCTTTCGGCGCGGAGATCGTCGCGTCCTGGCGGGTCTGTTCGAAGCGCATGCGAATGTCCTGTAATTCGCGTGCGTGACGCGCGTCCAGTTCGTTGAGTTGCGCGGCAAGACCCGTTTGCGTACCGACCGCCGCGCCCAGATCCGCGTCGAGTTGCTGACGGCGCGCCGCACTTTGCGCGAGCGCGACTTTCGCCTGATGGGTGTCGGCGCTCGCCTGCTCGATCCGGTCGGCGGTGATGTAGTCGGCCACCGACACGAGCCGCGTCAGCTTGCGGCCGGCTTCGTCGGCGAGCGCGCGATTCTGCGCCAGTTGTTCGTCGAGCGCGGAGATTTCCGCGCGACGGCTTTGCACAGTGAGCCTCGCAGCATTCAGTTGCGCGGCCAGATCGGTCTTGCGCTGAAGGTATTGCGCGTCGCTCGTGCTGATCTGTTCGTCGCGGTCATGTTCGTCGAACGCTTTGCGTTGCAGGCCGTTGCTCGCGAGCGAGAGATCGCGGTCCAGGCGAAACAGCGGCGCGCCCTGCGCCACACGCGCCGAGCGATTCACGTAGATGTCCGACACGAGGCCGCTCAGCCCCTGAATCTTGATTTCGGACGGCGAAACGATTTCCGCCCGCACGTCCTGCTTCAGTTCGACGTCGTAGACGAACGCGAACACGATGGCGGCGCTCACGAGCGCGGAGCTCGCGTACGCGATCCAGCGCCATGAGACGTCCCTGAACTGGGGGAGATTGATGGGTTCCATAGCGTGATTGCAGCCCGGCGCCGGCCGGTGTTGTTATGAGTTCCGCCGCATCGGCCCGTCTGGGCGGACGTGGCCGCCGGGCCGGGTGGTGACTGTCAGCGGACCGGCGCGAACGCGTACATCGACGGATGTCCTGATACGAGCCAGTCGGGATAGTTGTCGAGCGCCGCGCTTTCGATGTAACCGGCGAGCCATTGCGGAGCGTCAGGAGCAGCAAGCGGCAGCGGCTCGAACAGTTCGGCGCTGAACCGGCCTTGCCGGAAACGCAGATAGAACGGCAGCAGCATCGCATCGAACGGCGCGCCCAGACGGAACACGCCGTTGTGAATGCGCGCGTTGCGGCCGAAGATCGACACGCCGACGGTTTCCATCGGATAGCGGTGCAGCGTGAACGGCGGCACGTCGGCGAACAGCACCGCGACGCCGTTGCGCCTCAACGTCCTCGCGACACGCAGGCCAAGACCGCCGCGGTCGTCGTCGCCATAGGTGTAGAGCACAGTCACGCTGGGGATGAGCATCTGGTCGTCGCCGTACATGTCGCGCGGCACGCCGGACACGACGGAAATCGATTCGAGCCCCAGCATTTCCCGCAATGCGTCGATCACATAAATGTTCGCGTATTGCGACACGTAGTGAAACGGCGACACGATCACGGGACGCCCCGGTACCTCCGCCTGCAGTTGCCGGATTCTGGCGGCGAGCGCCGCTGCAACGCGTTGCAGGTCCGGCCAGTCTTCGCGGCCGCGTAACAGGCGGCCGTAATAGATCCGCTTGTCGATCAGGCTTTCACGCAAGCTGCCGGACGAAACCTGGGTCGTGCTAAACGGCGCCAGCCCCAGCACCTCGCGGCCGATCTCGCAGCGTGAAAGGCCGTTCCAGCGCGCACGCACGTCGACGAGACTGTGAGCTTTCCATACGGCAGCGGCAAACGGTTCGATAGCGGAAGCCGGCATACGGGCGATCAATCCGCCTTGCAGCCTGCGCCTCGCGCGCGCCACCCCGTTGCGCAGCGAAGCCAGCATGACTGACGCAGCGGCCCACCACCCCATGTTTCACTCCACGTTGATGCGAAAAGCCGGGGCGGCCCTTGACGAGCGCCCCGGCACGCCAGGCTATTACGCCTTCGCGACCGGCTTCGATGCAGCCGGCGGCGAGCACGTGTTCTTGCAGCAGCCGCCTGCAACGGCGGATTTAGCCAGGTCACTGCGATTGATTTTTTGCATTTCAAACACCTATTGAGTGGTTATCAAATTCGCCCGCGAACTAAACCCCGGTTCGTCGAGCGACTCGAATATTATCACCGGGAATTATTCAGAGGCGATTATTTGCGTTTTTTCACACTTTTTCTTTATATTCACCAAGACTTCTCCGCGATTATCAGATTTCCAATATCGCGCGAGCACCGGCGCCCCCAAATCTCACCGCAACCCCTTGCCATACGGTGCAATCCACGCCTCACACCCGTCAGGTCGACTGGTTGCCGGCACCATTCATACGTTCGGCCGCCCCGGATAACTCGTTAAACCTACATAAATGCAATCATCATTTTATTCCGACCACGAAAATCAATTATCTAAAATATGCACTTTCACAATAACACAAAAGAAAATTCTCAATACACCCATGAAAATTCACAGCACTTTAATGGACCAAACAAATCACATCGGCGCAATCGGACCATACGAAAAGAATAAGGCTCGAAATCCGAAAAGCCCTCGCGACCCATCTCAACAATCGCGCCCCATACGGAATACGCAACCGCGCCCATCCGTTTATTGCTGGCAGGCACACCGGCAGCCGGCCAGATTCCGCCCGCTGCCTATACTCCAACCACATGCAGCCAACCACGTTGTCAACACAGGAGCCCGCATCATGCGCAAGACGATCCTTTTCCTCGCCCCGCTCGTACTGGTCGCGCTGCAACAAAGCGCGTTCGCCGACCCGCCCAAGGTGAACAACGGCCGCTTCGTCAACGCGGACGGCATGACGCTCTATACGTTCGACAAGGACACCACGCCCGGCGTAAGCGCCTGCACAGGCGGCTGCATGAGCAACTGGCCCGCGGCTACGGCGGGCCCGACGGACAAACCGTCAGGCGACTGGACGCTGATCCCCAGCGCCGACGGCAAGAAGCAATGGGCGTACAAGGGCCATCCGCTCTATCTCTACGCGGCGGACAAGCAGGCGGGGGATGCGAAGGGAGAAGGCTTCAAGGACATGTGGCACACGGCCAAGCCCTGAGCGTGAGCAGCGGCCGATCGAACATCGGCCGTGAAACGGCGGCGCCGGGGCAAGCCCGGCGGCGCCTTGCGCGCAGCGTTATTCGTCTTTAGGACATTGCAGATTGCAGCCGTTCGGATCGCCCATGTCGCCGCGCTTACGCATGGCCGATTTCTTGCCGGACTGATATTTGTCCGACGGCGCGGACGCGGCAAACGGCATTTGCGGGTGTTCGGCAAGACGGAACTGGTCTTGCAGGATACCGCCCGGCACGCCGGGTGAATTCTGTGCAAAGGCGACCGAGGCGGTAGCGAGCAGCACGCCCGCCGTCGCGGCGGCAGCACATGCGTGGAGAAGAGCTTTCATATCGAGTCAGCGCGGCGTGGCGCGCGGTTAAGGCGGAAGCGGAAGTTGAGAGAGTAGCCGAAACGGCGGCGATCCGCAGCGCCGCAGGCAGCCCGAAGTTTACAGCCTCTTACGCCAGCGCGTCGGGGGATCCGGCGAGGCCGGTGGCGAGATCGACGAGCTTGCCGCAGCCGCGCGGATCGTAGCCGTCGAGATGCTCGACGTTATGTCGAAACGCGCTGCCACGCAACAGGCCGATCACGGTGGCGAGCGGCGTGCGTTCGAGACTCGCGCGGTCGCAAGCGAAATAATAGTCCTCGTCGACGATCGGAATGAAGTCGAGCCCGAAGTGATGCGCCGCGGGCTCCACGCCGAAACCCACATCCGCCATGCCGCTTGCGACGAACGCGGCGATCGCCGAATGCGTGAGTTCGGTCGACGCATAGCCGTTGACCCGGTCCGGATCGATGCCGAGCTGGCGCAGCGCGAGATCGAGCAGGATGCGCGTGCCCGAGCCCGGCTGACGATTGACGAAGCGAATGTCGTCGCGTGCGAGATCGCGGAGTCCGTCAATCCGTTTCGGATTGCCCTTGCCGATGAACAACCCCTGCTTGCGCCGCGTGAGATGCACGAGCACGTGGCGCTGCGGATCGAGCCAGCGCCGGTACGTGTCGGCGCACGCCGCGCGGAACTCGCCGAGCGGCAGGTGAAAGCCCGCGAGATCGCACTCGCCGCGTGCGAGCGCGCTGACGGCGTCCGCGCCGTCGCGGTATTTGATGTCCACCGGCAGTTCGCTTGCGACCAGCGCCGTCACCAGCGTGGCCACCGCGTAGCCGTGCGACGCATGAATCCGCACGTCGTCGGCGAGCGGCGCGAGCCAGCGGTTCAGGTCGCTCGCCACTTCGCTCGCGAGCGCCTGCATGTTGCCGTCGAGCCGCTCGCCGCACAGACGCTGCGCGCGCAGGACCGCCTGCCCGAGTTCGGAGAGCACCGAGCCGCGGCCCCGCTCCTTCGCGATCAACGGACCGCCCAAACGCTCTTCGATACTGCGCAGCAAACCCCACGCGTGCCGGTAGGACAAACCCTTAAGCGTCGCCGCCTGCGCGATGCTGCCCGATTCGTCGACGAGCGCGAGCAGCGGCACCAGGTCCGACAAGCTGGCCTCGCGGCCGTCCGCACCCTTCACCACCAGCTGTGCCTGGCATTCGATCCTGATCATATATGTTCAACTATTTCCTATTGCGCGAGCCGATTTGCCCGCCTATCGTTCGGCTATACCATACTGAATAGACGAAGCATAAGTGCACAATTTATGAATAACAAGTGCATATATGACTTTTGGAGGAGCCCCCTTTGACTGATTCCCTCACTATCGTGCCGGATCAACTCGTGCAGCGTCACGCGCGTCCGGGTATGTCGCTGCTTGCGGTGTTGCATGCGATTCAGGATGAACTCGGCTACGTGCCGCCCGGCGCGGTTGCGCCGCTCGCGCGTGCGCTGAACCTGTCGCGTGCCGAAGTGCACGGCGTCATCACCTACTACCATCACTTCCGCAGCGAGCCCGCCGCGCCGGTCACCGTGCAGCTGTGCCGCGCGGAAGCGTGCCGCAGCATGGGCACCGAAGCGCTCGCGCAGCACATCGAGGCGCATACCGGTTGCCGCTTCGACGCTGGCCATCAGCCTGGCGCGACGGTGGAGCTGGAATCGGTGTATTGCCTCGGTCAATGCGCGCTGTCGCCGGCGATGATGGTCAACGGCACCTTGCACGCGAGGGTCACCCCACAGAAATTCGACGCGCTCTTCGCCGCCGCCAGCAAATGCGTGGAGGTGCCGGCATGACGCGCATCTACGTTCCCCGCGATTCGTCGGCGCTCGCGCTCGGCGCCGATGCCGTGGCGCAGGCCATTGAAGCCGAAGCCGCGCGCCGCGGCATCGAGATCGAGCTGGTGCGCAACGGTTCGCGCGGCCTGCTGTGGCTCGAACCGCTCGTCGAAGTCGCCACCGCCGAAGGCCGCATCGGCTATGCCAACGTCGAGGCAGGCGATGTGGCCGCGCTGTTCGACGCCGGCTTCGTCGCGGGCGGCGCGCATGCGCGGCGCGTCGGCGTGATCGACGAGATTCCGTATCTGAAGAAACAGCAGCGCCTGACCTTCGCGCGCATCGGCATCACCGATCCGCTGTCGATCGACGACTACGTCGCGCACGGCGGCCTCAAAGGCCTGCGTCAGGCGCTGCAAACCGACGGCGACGCCGCCTGCGCCGCGCTGATCGAATCCGGCCTGCGCGGGCGCGGCGGCGCCGCGTTCCCGGCCGGCATCAAATGGCGCACGGTGCGCGGCGCGCAAGCGGCGCAAAAGTACATCGTCTGCAATGCCGACGAAGGCGACTCGGGCACCTTCTCCGATCGCCTCGTGATGGAAAGCGATCCGTACATGCTGATCGAAGGCATGATCATCGCGGGCGTCGTGACCGGCGCGACAGTCGGCTACATCTATGTGCGCAGCGAATATCCGCATTCGATCGCGACGCTCGAAGCGGCCATCGCCCGCGCGCGCGCCGCCGGCTGGCTCGGCGACAGTGTGCTCGGCGAGCGCGCGCATCGCTTCGAACTGTTCGTCGCGAAAGGCGCCGGGTCATACGTCTGCGGCGAGGAAACCGCGCTGCTCGAATCGCTCGAAGGCAAGCGCGGCATCGTGCGCGCGAAGCCGCCGGTGCCGGCGCTCGCGGGCCTGTTCGGCCAGCCGAGCGTGATCAACAACGTGATCACGCTCGCCACCGTGCCGATCATCTTCGCGCGCGGTGCGGCGTTCTATAAAGACTTCGGCATGGGCCGCTCGCGCGGCACGCTGCCGTTCCAGCTGGCCGGCAACGTCAGGCAAGGCGGCCTCGTCGAGCTCGCGTTCGGCGTGACGCTGCGCGAACTGCTCTACGACTTCGGCGGCGGTACGGCAAGCGGCCGGCCGGCGCGTGCCGTGCAGGTCGGCGGCCCGCTCGGCACGTATCTGCCCGAGAGCCAGTGGGACATTCCGATGGACTACGAGGCGTATGCGGCGGTCGGCGCGGTGGTCGGCCACGGCGGTCTCGTCGTGCACGACGACACGTCGAATCTCGCCGAGCTCGCCCAATACGCGATGCACTTCTGCGCGATCGAATCGTGCGGCAAGTGCACGCCGTGCCGGATCGGCTCGACGCGCGGCGTCGAAGTGATCGGCCGGATTCGCAACGGCGACACATCCACGCGCCAGGTGCAGTTGCTGCGCGACCTCTGCGACACCATGGTGTCCGGTTCGCTGTGCGCGATGGGCGGCATGACGCCGTTCCCGGTGCTGTCCGCGCTCGACCATTTCCCCGAAGACTTCGGTCTCGCCGACGTAACCCACAGCGTGCCCAAGGCCGCGGCCTGACCCAGGAGCTCACCATGTCCGACATGATCAACTCTCCCGCCGGCGGCTGCGGCTCAGGCAACTGCGCGTGCAAGTCGCAGGCGCAGCAGCGCGCCACCCGCTCCTTCCTCGACGACACCGACTACGGCACGCCCGCGCGTCACGCCGACGTCGACGTCACGCTCGAAATCGACGGCCAGGCGGTCACGGTGCCCGCCGGTACTTCGGTGATGCGCGCCGCCGCCGAAGCCGGCGTCAACGTCCCGAAGCTCTGCGCGACCGATTCGCTCGAACCGTTCGGCTCGTGCCGGCTGTGTCTCGTCGAAATCGAAGGCAAGCGCGGCTATCCCGCGTCGTGCACGACGCCGGTCGAAGCGGGTATGAAGGTCCGCACGCAAACGGAGCGTCTGCAGTCGCTGCGCCGCAACGTGATGGAGCTGTACATTTCCGACCACCCGCTCGACTGCCTCACCTGCCCCGCCAACGGCGACTGCGAGTTGCAGGACATGGCGGGCGTGACCGGCCTGCGCGAAGTGCGCTACGGCTTCGACGGCGCGAATCACCTGAAGGACAAGAAGGACGAGTCGAACCCGTACTTCACCTACGACCCGTCGAAGTGCATCGTCTGCAATCGCTGCGTGCGCGCGTGCGAGGAAACGCAAGGCACGTTCGCGCTGACCATCGCCGCACGCGGCTTCGAATCGCGCGTGGCGGCCAGTGAGAACCAGCCGTTCATGGACTCGGAGTGCGTGTCGTGCGGCGCGTGCGTCGCCGCGTGCCCGACCGCGACCCTGCAGGAGAAGTCCGTGATCATGCTCGGCCAGGCCGAGCATTCGGTCGTCACCACCTGCGCGTATTGCGGCGTCGGCTGCTCGTTCAAGGCGGAGATGAAGGGCAACCAGGTCGTGCGGATGGTGCCGCACAAGAACGGCCAGGCCAACGAAGGCCACGCCTGCGTGAAGGGCCGCTTCGCGTGGGGCTACGCGACGCACAAGGACCGCATCACGAAGCCGATGATCCGAGCGAAGATCACCGACCCGTGGCGTGAAGTCAGCTGGGAAGAAGCGATCAGCTATGCCGCGTCCGAATTCCGCCGCATCCAGGAGAAGCACGGGCGCGATTCGATCGGCGGCATCACGTCGTCGCGCTGCACGAACGAGGAAACCTATCTCGTCCAGAAGCTCGTGCGCGCCGCGTTCGGCAACAACAACGTCGACACCTGCGCGCGCGTGTGCCACTCGCCGACCGGCTATGGCCTGAAGACGACACTCGGCGAATCGGCGGGCACGCAGACGTTCGCGTCGGTCGATAAAGCCGACGTCATCATGGTGATCGGCGCGAATCCGACCGACGGCCACCCGGTGTTCGGCTCACGTATGAAGCGCCGCGTGCGCGAAGGCGCGAAGCTGATCGTCGTCGATCCGCGGCGCATCGATGTCGTCGATACGCCGCACGTGAAGGCGTCGCATCATCTGCAATTGCGGCCGGGCACCAACGTGGCCGTCGTCAACGCGCTCGCGCATGTGATCGTCACCGAAGGTCTGCTGAACGAAGCATTCATCGCCGAGCGTTGCGAAACCCGAGCGTTCGGGCAATGGCGCGATTTCGTCGCGCTGCCGGAGAATGCGCCGGAAGCCACCGAGGCAATCACTGGCGTGCCGGCGCAGCAGGTGCGCGAAGCCGCGCGCATCTATGCGACGGGCGGCAATGCCGCGATCTACTACGGCCTGGGCGTCACCGAACACGCGCAAGGTTCGACGATGGTGATGGGCATCGCCAACCTTGCGATGGCAACGGGCAATATCGGCCGCGAAGGTGTCGGCGTGAATCCGCTGCGCGGCCAGAACAATGTGCAGGGTTCGTGCGACATGGGTTCGTTCCCGCACGAACTGCCGGGCTATCGCCATATCAGCGACACGGTCACGCGCACGCTGTTCGAAGACGCCTGGAACGTCACGCTGCAGCCGGAACCCGGCCTGCGCATTCCGAACATGTTCGACGCCGCCGTGCACGGCACCTTCAAGGGCCTCTACTGCCAGGGCGAAGACATCGTGCAGTCGGACCCGAACACGCATCATGTGTCGGCGGCGCTGGAGTCGATGGAATGCATCGTCGTGCAGGACATCTTCCTCAACGAGACCGCCAAGTATGCGCACGTGCTGCTGCCCGGTTCGTCGTTCCTCGAAAAGGACGGCACCTTCACCAATGCGGAGCGCCGCATCTCGCGCGTGCGTAAGGTGATGCCGCCGCTTGCGGGTTACGCCGACTGGGAAGCCACGATCCTGCTCTCGCGCGCGCTCGGTTATGAAATGGACTACACGCATCCGTCGCAGATCATGGACGAGATCGCACGTCTCACGCCGACTTTCCACGGCGTGTCGTATCAGAAGCTCGACGAACTCGGCAGCATCCAGTGGCCGTGCAACGAGAACGCGCCGGACGGCACGCCGACCATGCACGTCGATGCCTTCGTGCGCGGCAAGGGCCGCTTCGTGATCACGAAGTTCATTGCGTCGCCGGAAAAAGTCACGCGCAAGTTTCCGCTGCTGCTCACGACCGGCCGCATCCTGTCGCAGTACAACGTGGGCGCGCAAACGCGCCGCACCGAGAACTCGCGCTGGCACGACGAGGACCGGCTCGAAATCCATCCGCAGGACGCCGAGGACCGCGGTATCAGGAACGACGACTGGGTCGGCATCGAATCGCGCGCGGGACAAACCGTGTTGCGCGCGAAGGTGACCGAGCGCATGCAGCCGGGTGTGGTCTACACGACGTTCCACTTCCCCGAATCAGGCGCTAACGTGATCACCACCGACAGCTCGGACTGGGCGACCAACTGCCCGGAATACAAGGTGACCGCGGTCCAGGTGACGCCGGTCGAACAGCCTTCGCAATGGCAGCAGGACTACTCGCGCTTTAACAGCGAGCAGCTCGATCTGCTGCAGCAGCGCGAGCTGGCCAATACGACATCGGGCAAGTGAGGCGAGCGATGGACACTCAGAACCTGATCGACATGGCGAACCGGATCGGCGACTTCTTCGAGTCGATGCCGGACCACGAAGAAGCGCTCACCGGGGTCGCCGATCATATTCACCGCTTCTGGGAGCCGCGCATGCGTCGCGCGCTGCTGGCAGCGCTCGACGAGGCGCCGGATG
Organism: Paraburkholderia strydomiana; assembly: GCF_046030495.1. Lineage (GTDB taxonomy): Bacteria > Pseudomonadota > Gammaproteobacteria > Burkholderiales > Burkholderiaceae > Paraburkholderia > Paraburkholderia strydomiana_A. The sequence goes on along the minus strand of NZ_JAQQCJ010000004.1, from coordinate 310,623 downwards.
CGGACGGCATCGCGCTGTCGGCCTTCGTCAGGGAGGCGCTCGTCAAGCATCGCGAGGAATTGACGCCTGCGGCGGCTTCGACGGTTTAGGTGGTTTGGACGGTGGCCGCTGCTTGACGGATCAGGCAGCGGCGAATTCACGATTCGCTCTCCGCTCTCTCACATTTCACGCACCGCTGCTTTCGCGACGCTCTGCCATCTCTTCCTGGCAAGAACGCGGAAAACCAACGACGGCTCACCTCACAGCGCCGCCTGTTCCGGTATCTCGCCCCCTACCGCGAACCACGCTTCGCAATGCCGCAGCAAGCCGTGCAAATCTGAGCCGGTGCGCCCGCGCGCACCGATATAGCCATCCGGCCTCACCAGATAGAACGACGGCCGCGTGCGTCCATACGATTCGGACAACGCCGGCCCGCCGTCGCCGGTCGTATCGGTGATGCGCCAGATCCGCACCGCGCCCGGCAGCAGGCGCTCGACTTCGGCGGCGAGCCGCTCCAGTTCCGGGTCCGGCGGCGGCGCATGTTTGGCGGCCGGATCGAGCGGCGTATCGTCGACGGGCAGCGGCGGCACCAGCAGGAACAGCGAGAAGAACGCCGGATCGTGCAGATCGAAAATGCAGCCGACACCCGGCGCGCGCCCAAGCGGCCCGTCGACCACATGCACCAGCGCGTCGGGCGCGCGTTCGCCGGCGCGCGGGCCGCCGTCGAGCACCCGCTCGAGCGTGAGCGGACTACGCCGGTACTGGATCGACAACTCGCTGATGGTCAGGCGCGCGGCATCGCGCAGCGGACCCAGCGCGGCGAGCACCGGCATCGCGCGTTCGCGCAGCAGCTTGAGCGGCCCGTGATCGGCCTCGGCCATCTGCGTGATGAAGCCGGTCTGCCGCAGCACGTCGCGCTCGATCGGATGCCGTTCGAGGTGGTAGGTATCGAGCAGCCGGTCCGGCGCCGCGCCTTTCAGCACGCTCGCAAGCTTCCAGCCGAGATTGAACGCTTCCTGAATGCCGGTGTTCATGCCTTGCGCGCCGGCCGGACTGTGCACATGCGCGGCGTCGCCGGCGAGGAAGATGCGCCCGACGCGCAGCCGCTCCACCATCCGGCTGTTCAGATGGAAATACGAGGACCACGCGAGATCCGACACGTCGACGCGTTCACGCACGCGCCGCGCGATCAGCGCCTTGCATTGTTCGAGCGATGGCGCGGGCACCCGGTCGAGCGGCGGCTCGCCGAGCACTGCGGGTGTGGGAGGCGAGGCGACCGCGGCCGGTTCGATCGCATGATCCGCGATCAGCCGATGCCGGCCATGCCCCATCGGAAACAGCGCGACGAGGCCTTCGCCCGACGCGAAGATGTGGAACTCGTCATCGGGCCACGCGGTTTCGGCGTGCAGATCGGCGAGCAGGAAGGTCTGCTCGAAGGTCTTGCCCTCGAAGCTCAGACCCAGCCGATGACGAATCGCGCTGTGCGCGCCGTCGGCGGCGATCATGTATGACGGGCGCATCGTTTCGGTGTGGCCGTCGGCCCGACGCAGCGTCGCCTGCAGGCTCGCGGAGCCCTGCGAGAACATCGTCAGCTCGACGCCCCGCTCGATCGTCACGCCCAGGGTGGCGAGATGTTCGGTGAGCAGGCGCTCGGTCACGGACTGGTCTAGAAACAGCAGATACGGATAGCGCGTGTGCAGCGGATCGAAATCGAGTTGCGCGAGCCGCATGCCGTTCGAAAAAAGATTGGCGATGCGCGCGCGATGACCGAGTTCGAGAAACGGTTCGATCAGCCGATGCTGTTCGAGCAGTTCGAGCGTGCGCGCCTGAATGCCGATGGCCCGCGAATACGGGTTCGGCTGCATCGCTTTGTCGATCAGACGCACGGGAATATGGGCACGCGCGAGACTCATCGCTGCGGCAAGTCCGGTGGGACCCGCCCCGACGATCAGCACCGGCGACGCGTCGTAGGCTGCAGCGTCCATGCGGCACTCCGGAGACAACAATGCACTCTAGTGTACGCCGCCGATAATGGGGGCGGCAGTGCGCTGCGTCATTCGGGAGGCTGTGGAAGGGGCGGACGGCGCTCTGTCGATGACGTTCCCGGCGCGACTTTTTTGCGCTATCGCTCTACATGACGCAGTCCAGCCGCATCCCCCCGTTGCACACAGCCTGAATCAATGCGCGTGCGGTGCGTGGTCGAGCGCGCAACGATGCTCGGTCGTGCCGAGGTCGACTTGCAGCGTCGCGTGCTGCATCGAAAAACGCTCGCGCAACGCGCCGACGATCCGGTCGAGCGACTCGTCGCCGGGATGGCCCGCCGGTATCACCAGATGCGCGCTGAGCGCGTTGCCGGTAGTCGACAGCGCCCACACGTGCAGGTCGTGCACGTCGACCACGCCGGGTTGCGCGGCCAGATATTCGCGGATGCGTTGCAGATCGATGCCGGGCGGCACGGCGTCGAGCGCGAGGCGCAGCGAATCGCGCAACAGGCGCCAGGTGCCCGCCACCACGACCGCGACCACGACAAGGCTCATCAGCGGATCGAGCCAGAGCCAGCGGGTGTAGAGAATCACGAGGCCGCTCACCGCGACCGCCGCCGAGATGCCGGCATCGGCGGCCATGTGCAGGAAGGCGCCGCGAATGTTGAGGTCGTCCTTCTGGCCGCGCATGAAGAGCCACGCGGACACACCGTTCACCACCACGCCCACGGTCGCGACGACGAACACCGCGAGCCCGGCCACCGGCGCCGGGTTCATCAGGCGCCCGATCGCCTCGGCGACGATCACGCCGCACGCGAACAGCAGCAGCCCCGCGTTGACGAGCGAGGCGAGGATCGACGAACTGCCGTAGCCGAACGTATAGCGTGCCGAGGGACGACGTGTGGCGAGCCATGCCGCGCCCCATGCGAGCAGCAGGCCGAGGACGTCGGAGAGGTTGTGGCCCGCGTCGGCGAGCAGCGCGGTGGAATGCGCGAGCACGCCGTAGATCGCCTGAATCACGACGATCGCGATGTTCAGCGCGACGGCGATGGCGAAGGCGCGGCCATGGCCCGCGGCGGGGATGTGGTGGTGATGGTCGTGGCCGGCGTGGGTGTGGTTGCCGTGAGTGTTGCTGGTCTGGCCGGGGTCGCTGTGATCGTGGTCCGTGTGATTGTGATCACTGTGGTTGTGATCGCCATGCGCGTGACCGCTATGCGCGCTGCCGGGGTCGCCGCCCTGGACGTTCCCGGCGCGGGCACCACCCTCACCGTTTTCATCACGAAGGCCGTCCGCCCCGTCCCGCCGACGCGCACCGGCGACATGCGCAGATCCACACGTGCTCCGCTCCTGCGCGAGTCCTTCATCCCCCAGACCCACCGAATCGTTGTTCTTCATGACATATCCAGAGAATAGTCGCCGGGCAGGCGAAGCAACCCAACCAGCGGGCACGCCGGTCGCGGCCGTACGCTCCGCGCCACCGGCCGGCGCAGACACAAACCCGGCACGAAAGCCGCGCCGCAACCCGCCGAAAAATCCGCCACGCACACCTCGAGTCGATGCATCGCAGCAAAACCCATGCACAGGTATCCAGATGCTATAGAGGGTAAGCAAACCGGTCAAACCGGAGCGCGGTCCGGCGAGTGTGGGAAAATGCGGCCTCTGCCTCACCCGAATGCCATCCCCCGTCATGCAACCTGTATTTGACCGCGCTTTCGCGGCGCATCGTGACGGCCGCCTCGACGACGCCGAACGCGGCTACCGCGCGACGCTCGACGGCAATCCCACGCACGTCGACGCGCTGCACCTGCTGGGCGTCCTGCGCCATCAGCAAGGCCAGCACGCCGAAGCCGCCGCACTCGTGCGGCGCGCGGTGAACCTGCGCCCGGAAGACGCCGCGCTGCAGCTGAATCTCGGCAACGCGCTGAAGGCGCTCGGCCAGATCGACGACGCGATCGAACAGTTCCGCAACGCGCTGACGCTCGCGCCGTCCTTCCCGATGGCGCACTACAACCTCGGCAACGCGTACGCGTCGCAGGGTCGTCACGAAGACGCCGCCGACGCGTTCGAACGGTCGCTGCGCCTGCAACCGGACGACGCGTCGTCGCACAACAATCTCGGCAACGCGCTGCACGCGCTCGGGCGCCACCCGGAAGCCATCGCGTCGTTCCGGCGCGCGCTCGAACTGCGCCCCGGCCATGCCGGCGCGCTCAACAACATGGGCATGGCGCTGAACGCGCTGGGCCGCGCGAACGAGGCGATCCCCTGCTTCCAGGCGGCACTCGCCGCCGAGCCGCGCTTCGTCGCCGCGCACTTCAACCTTGCCAATACATTCGACGCCACCGGTCGCCATGCCGAAGCGGTCGCGTCGTTCGAGGCCGCGCTGAGCTTCCAGCCGAACCTGCCGCCCGCCATCTACGGGATGGGCAACGCGCTCGCGGCACTCGGACGCCACGCGCAGGCGCTGCCGTATCTGGAACGCTCCGTCGGCCTCGATCCGCAATTCGCGCTCGCGTGGCTGAGTCTGGGCACCGCGCATCAGGCGCTCGGCGCGCCCGCGCGAGCCGTGCGCGCGTTCGATCAGGCGCTGCGCCTGCGCCCCGACCTCGCCTCGGCGCACATGAACCGCGCGCTCGCGTGGCTCACCCTGCGCGACTTCGCACGCGGGCTGCCGGAATACGAATGGCGGCTGCAGACCGTCGCGCAGCCGGTCATCCAGACGCTGCCGCGCTGGCACGGCGAGCCGATCAAACAACGCACGCTGCTGATCCACGCCGAGCAGGGTTTCGGCGATACGCTGCAGTTCGTGCGCTTCGTCCCGCTCGCCGCGCAGCGTGCTGCGCGCGTGGTGCTCGAAGTGCAGCCGCCATTGCTGCCCTTGCTCGCGCCCGCCGCGCAGGCCTGGCGCGTGACGCTGATCGCCCAGGGCGCGCCGCGCCCTGCCGCCGATCTGCAATGCCCGCTGCTGAGTCTGCCGCTCGCGCTCGGCACGAGCTTCGACACCATCCCGGCCCGCACGCCTTATCTCGACGTGCCTCCCGCATACGGCCGCAAGTGGCGCGGCTCGCTCGGCGGCCAGGCCAAACGCAAGATCGGCCTCGCGTGGTCGGGACGCATCCAGCAGAACGAAACGCGTTCGATGCCGCTCGCCGCGCTCGAACCGCTGTTCGCGCTCGACGGCATCGACTGGATCGTGCTGCAGCCCGATCTGAGCGCCGACGAACGCGCGACGCTCGACGCGCATCCGCGCGCGGCATCGATCCATCGGTTCGACGCGCGGATCGGCGACTTCGCGGACACCGCGGCGATCATCGGGCGGCTCGACGCGGTGGTGTCGATCGACACGTCCATCGCTCACCTCGTCGGCGCATTGCGGAAGCCGCTCTGGCTGATGCTGCCGTTCGCGGCGGATTGGCGCTGGTTCGAGGGCGAGGCGCGCAGCCCGTGGTATCCGGGCGCGACCCTCGTACGTCAGCCACGGCCCGGCGCATGGGACGAAGTCGTCGATGTGGTGGCGAGCGAGTTGCGCAAAGGCTAGCGCGCGCAGTGTTGGACGCGAGCCGCGAGCCGCGTGGGGGCACCGGGCACGCAGGGACGCATGCAAAGCGCGGCACCGCACCGCAAGCCACCGGCAGCAGGCAACCCGCAGAACAGCACTGCATTGCAGGCACCCCGTCACGTTCAGCAATAAAAAACCCCGCGTTCTCACGAACGCGGGGTTTTTCTTTAACCCGTGCAACCGCAGCGCGGCCGCGAAACCTCAAGCCGCCCGATACTGATTGCGCGACTCCGGCGTCCGATACAGAAACAGCGTCGCGATCAAGCCGCAGATCGCCGCCACGCCGAGGACCAGACCCGGCGCCGCCTTGTTGTTCGTGACGTGAATCAGCAGTGTCGCGATCGCCGGCGTGAAGCCGCCGACCGTCGTCGCCAGGCTGTACGCGAGCGAGAAGCCCGCGGTGCGCACTTCGACCGGCATCACCTCGGTCAGCGCCACCACCATCGCGCCGTTATAGCTGCCGTACAGGAACGACAGCCACAACTGGACCGCCAGCAGGCGCGCGAACGACGGCTCGGCGACCAGCCATTGCAGCGCCGGATATGCGGTGACGATCGTCAGGATCGTGAACGCGAGCAGCACCGGACGGCGGCCGATGCGATCCGACAGCGCGCCCGCGACCGGCAGCCAGACCAGGTTCGACAGCCCCACGCAGACGGTGACGACGAGCGTGTCGATGGCCGACAGCTTCAGCACTTCCTTGCCGAAGGTCGGCGTGTACGCGGTGATCATGTAGAACGACACCGTGGTCATGATGACCATGCCCATGCCGCCCAGCACGATGCCCCAGTTGGTGGCCATCGACTTCATGATCTCGCTCATGCTCGGACGATGCTTGCGCGCCTTGAACTCCTCGGTTTCCTTCAGCGAACGGCGGATGATGAACAGGAACGGCACGATCAGGCAGCCGATCAGGAACGGCACGCGCCAGCCCCAGGCCGTCATCTGGTCGGCGGGCAGCAGCTTGTTCAGCGTCACGCCGATCAGCGCGGCGAACACCACGGCGACCTGCTGGCTGCCCGACTGCCACGAGCAATAGAAGCCCTTGTTGCCCTTGGTCGCGATCTCCGACAGATACACGGACACGCCGCCCAGTTCGACCCCGGCGGAGAAGCCCTGCAATAGCCGGCCAAGCAGCACGAGCACCGGCGCGACGAGGCCGATGGTCGCGTAGCCCGGTATCGATGCGACCGTGAGCGTGCCGAGCGCCATCAGGCCGAGCGTGAGGATCAGGCCTTTGCGGCGGCCGTGATGATCGATATAGGCGCCCAGCACGATCGCGCCGATCGGCCGCATCAGGAAGCCCGCGCCGAACACCGACAGCGCCAGCATCAGCGACGCGAATTCGTTGCCGCTGGGGAAGTAGGTCTTGGCGATCGCCGAGGCGTAGTAGCCGTAGACCATGAAGTCGTACATCTCAAGAAAGTTGCCGCTGACGACGCGGAACACTGTCTTGACCTTGGATTCTTCCTGAACGGGAAGGGTGGGAGAGGCTGTGGACATGAAATTCTCTAATAGGCCCGTCGCCGTGACGCGATGACGGCGGGCAGTTGAAACGATCCGCCGCGCAAAGGCAAACGGAGGCCGCAGGCAAACGGTAAGGAAAGGCCGCGCCGGAGGGCGCAGCATTATCCAGGTGTATGTATTGACGCGGAATCAGGGCAAACCTTGAGACTCATGCGCAAGCCGCGCCAGGTAATGTTACCGTTGATGGCGCTGTTGTGAAACGCATACAGTTTGCTTACGAACGATGCGGGCATTCATCGCGGTAAACTGTTCGGCCCCTGCACTTGCGTTGATCATCAGCTGATGCGAACCCTCCCCGCTCTTTCGTTGCGCCCCGCCACCATCGACGACGCCGCGCTGATCGCGTCGATTCACAGCGCCAGTTGGCAAGCCACTTATCGCGGCCTGCTGCCCGACGCGTTCCTCGATGGCGAAGTCACCCGCGAGCGCGCCGCTTATTGGGAAGCACGGCTCGGTGCGCCGGGCGGCGAACGCCGCATCGTGCTGATCGCCGAGCAGGCGGGCGAGCCGATCGGTTTCGTCTGCGTCGAACGGCAACCGGAATCCACCTGGGGCGTGCTGCTCGACAATCTGCATGCGCTGCCGGGCTATCAGGGCATCGGTGTCGGCAAGCTGCTGATGCGCGCCGCTGAAGACTGGGCGCGCGCGCAAGGCGAGGCGCAGTTGTATCTGTACGTGCTCGAAGGCAACACGCCGGCGATCGGATTCTATGAGCGGCAGGGCTGGCAGTTCGTCGGCGCCGAACCGGATCATATGGGCGGTGTGGATATCACCGCGCTGCGCTACGTGTACCGCTTGAAGCGATAAGACGGCGAGCACGGGGACTGGCCGTCGCGGTTGGATCGGCCGAGGCCCGGGACGCAGTGTCCCCATTTTTCGGAGCGGTCTGATTTCCGGTATGACTACGGCCCGTCATCATCGCGTGTAGTCGAGGGCTTGACCGGTTGGCGCGTATGCAGCCGGTCATGTGTTCCTCGTGAATAGGCTTGCTGATGATCGCGTCGACGTGCGGTATGCATGCAAGGCGTTTCTATCTGCATCGCCGCACGCCTGAGTCCCTACCTATCCCCGCAGCCGCCAAGGGCGGCCCCATTACGAGGCGCCGGAACAGACCGATGTCCACTATTCCGTTCACCCTGATCGAAGGCGCGATCGCGATGCCGCGCCTGCGTCCGCTCGATCGTCTGCCGACGCCCTTCGGCCGTGACTGGACGCTTCTTCCGCCGGGTCAAAGCTGGCGCTCCGAAATCAAGGCGCTCTATGCAGCGGTGCTGCGTACCTTCTGCATGAGCGACCAGGCCATCCTGTCGTTTTGCAGATGGGTGCCGCTGAATGCACGGCGCGCTGCTGGCGCAGTTGCTTCGACTGCAACAGTAACAGCGACGCGTGCGACGACGGTGTTTCACCCTACGCGCGAAGAAACTCCGCATGGCGGCGCTGAGGCCGGCGCGCTGCCGATGGTCGAGGGACCTGTGTTCGTGTCCATGTCGCGTGGTGTTCCGCCACATTGGAAAGCGTTCGCGGGTGGCGCATGCGCACTCAGCGGCGCCGCGCTACTCGCATGGATTGCGTTCGATCATCTGGCGCATCGCCAGATGATCGCCGTTGAGAAACCCGTGGTCACGGCAACCGCCAACCGCGTTGCGCCCCCGGCGCAGCGTCGCGTGCCTGCTGCGGTTACTGCGCGGGAACCTGCTGGCGGTGGCGCAGTTAAAGCGTGGGCTCGAAGCGCGACATCGGCGCATGCGGAGCGTGCATCTTCAGCCGCCCGCTCCACTTATGCGCCTGCGTCCAGCGCAACGCAAGCAGTGGCGGCGCCGCGTGTCGCAAGTAGCGATGCCGTCTCACGCCGCCACACGCTTCACGAAGCGGCCGACAGGCGGCGGGAGAAAACACGCGCTCATCTCACGCGCAGTACAGCGGCAAATCCGCTATCACTCGTTGCACCCATGGCCGACGAGATGCAGCACCTCACCGTCCCGCCGATCGCGCAACGAACCTCGCCCGCGCCTTCCATTGCGGGCAGTTACTCGCCGTCCGCACCAGCACGACTCGGCATCGACGAATACGCCGACGTGAAGATGTCCGCCGCCACGCACCTGCGCGATATCGCGCCGCCGTTCCATCCTGCTGCGTCGAACCACTCGCCGGCCGGCAGCGGGACGGAATGGATGAATCACATGTCGCAGCGTCGCGTGACCGAGGTTCCGGATCAATTCGCGAAGTGAAGCGCCGAGGTGCCGCCACCCACCGCCAGCAGAAACCGGCGAAAAAAAAGCCCGGCTGCTCATTCGTAGCCGGGCTTTATTCCGATCACAACGCCGCTATTTCACCGTGACTTCCGGCTCGACAATCCGCTTTGCGGCGGCAGTCCACTTTGCGTCGGCAAACCGAATTCCGTCTGCCGCTGCAATTGCATCACTTCGTTCTGTACAGCAAGCAGCTGCGCCTGCGCGCGTTCCTTTTCCGCGTGCAACGTGACCGCCTCGCCTTGCGTTTGCCGCTGGTAGTCATTGACCTTGGCCTGCTGCGTACGCGCGATAGCCAGATCGGCCTGCAAGCGTTTCGCGCGATCCTGCGACGTCGCGACGATGTCTTCGATGTACGCCTTTTGCGCCTGTAACTGCACACGGCGAATTTCGACATCTGCGAGTTGCACTGTCTGCTGCGCAAAACCCGCGTAGATCGCTTCTGCGCGATCCACGTTCTCGGACTTGATCACGCGCCAGAAATGTTTGTCCTGAAATAACGCGATGTAGTACGTCATCTCTTGCGGGTAGAAGAACAGACTCGCGCCGTAACTGCCGTTATATGTGGTGCGCAGTTCGCTCAGCTTCGCGTCGTGAATCATCTGCATCAATTCGGCGACGTGGCCTTGCGCGTCGCTGGCCGAGTTCGCTGCGTCCGATGCGGACGGTGTGTCCACCCGCGCATCGGCGAGAGCGGCCCCGTCAGGCTGCGGCGTCAACGCGCTGATTGCCGGCCGCATACCCGCAATCAGCGCGGCCTCTTCGCTTTGCGCCGCGAGCGCCAAACCGGCATGCGACAGCAGTGCGCATGAGACCGCGAGCAGCATGGCACGCCGTACTATTAAGAGATGCTTCATACCTGCTTGCTCCATCCAGATCCCAAGACAGCCGCAGATTATCGCGCGGATTTGCCGTGAAGCGAAGCACTCAAATGCCGCCTGACACGGCTTCAAATTGAGATAAATCGACGGCGAAGGAATCCGGACAAGCGAAGCGCGCAATCAGGAAATAAACGCTTCAGGATAGGACCAAAACGTAGCAAACCATCTCGCGCAGAAGTTTCCGAACTTGCCATTGGATTTGTACGAATCCAAATGCGAGCGGGTTTCAATATTGCGATAGATGGCGGGAGCCGTCTCTCAAAATTGATCCATGATCGGAGTCCTTATTGTCCTGGCAAAGAGAGGCTGACGAACTCGAACACGGGGTGATCGCATCAGTCACGCGAGGTCACGCAACACCAGCCGCCAGGAAAATGCAGGAGGAAACCGCAAGAAGAAAACGGAGGGAAATAGCGCGGACCGAATGCCGCGCGAAGCGCACCGCCGCATCAAGCGGCGGTGCGTCAAACAGATTGACTTCGGGAAACAGCATCCAACCGACACCCGCTCCCCTTCCAGGCCACGCACAAAACCGCGAGCCCGGCAAACGCAAAAATCGTCAAAACCGCGTTTCCCGCGCTACCCGCAAAAACGTATCGAGCAGCGGCGTGCAATCGAGCAACTCCGGGCCGCCCGCGCGATGAAACTCCGGATGCCACTGCACCCCCATCACGAACGGCGCACGCCGGTAGCGCACGGCTTCGATGATGCCGTCCGTCGCCGACACCGCCTCGATATTGAGATCGCGCCCGAGCGTCTTCACCGCCTGATGGTGAATCGAGTTGACGATCGCGTCGCGCCGGCCGGGGAACATGTTGACCAGCGTCGAGCCGTCCGGAAAGTGAATCCCGTGCCGATGCTGATCGTAGTTCTCGTTGACGTGCGCGCCCGCGGTCGGAACATCGGTCGCGATGTCCTGATACAAGGTGCCGCCGAACGCCACGTTGATCAGTTGACAGCCGCGGCACACGCCCAGCACCGGTTTGCCCGACTCGACGAACTCGTGCAGCAATTCCAGCTCGTACATGTCACGCACGCGGTCGCCGGGCCACTCGTGGCTGGTTGCCTCTTCCGCGTACGTCTGCGGAGAAACGTCGGCGCCGCCTTGCAGCAGCAGGCCGTCGAGATGCTTCGCATAGTCACGCAAGCGGATGTTGCTCGGATGCAGCATGCCCTGATGACCGACCGTCGGAATCATGAACACCAGCACGTCGCGCGACATCACCCAGTGCGCGATCGATTCTTCGAGGTACTGCAGCGTCTTGCCGCGCAGCCCTTTCGCGCCCGGTTCCGGATGGAAGATGCGCGCCGACACGCCGATGCGCAGCGTGCGCTGCGTGATCCGCTGCCCCGCGCGATCGAACAGCTGACGCGCGCGCGCCGCGATGATGCGGCCGAACACGGTCCACGCCGAATCGTTCTGCTTCAGATAACGCGGCGGCGACGGCGGCAGCGCATTGGGCGGCGGCGGATTGGTCGCGCTGAAATCGGGCGCCGCGCCGAAGCCGGGCGGCGGCGCGCCGGCCGGGCGCGAGGTGGAAGTGTCGGCCTGTTCGGCGGCGTTGTCGTCGGTTGTCGAGGCCGGCGTGGTCAAGTCGCCGGCCAGCGGCGCGCTGCTCGCGAAGGTCGGCGCGCTCCTGGTGTTTGTCGTGCCTGCCGCGCTCTTCGTGCCTTTCATGATGCCGGGCTGCGCCGCAGGCGCGCCCGCATGGCGCGCCTCGCGCTCATGCACTTCGGCTTCCTGCCTGGCCGTCGATGCCGCGGCCGAACTACGCGCCTCGGCCGCATCACGCTGGCGGGCTGTTTGGGGATCGGTGGGCGTCACGGTCGACGCGCTCTCGGGGTCGTCTGTGGACGAGCGCGCGGCCGCCTCTTCGGCAGCCGGCGTCACGTCCTTCATCGGCGACTGGATCGCATCTTCATGCGAGGGAGGTAGCGAAGCCGCCGGTTCGGGCGGCGTGGTGCCGGGTTTCGACGCGCCGGGCGTCGCTTCCGGCGGCACCGGCGTTGGCGACGCCGAAGGCGACGATGGGCTGCCGGGCTTGCCGGCGTTGTCGGGTTTATTTTCGCTCATGACAGTCAGACAGGCGCCTTCCACGCGAACGAATGAATATGCCCTGATTATCCGCCAGCCCAGCACGCCCCGCAAACGCACACACAATTGCTCACATTGTTGCGGGTACTCCGGCGGAACTCGCGGGCGGCAAACCCGTGGGGCGCGCGGCACGCATCCCGATCACTCATGATCCGGCTGATCTTCGAAAGTCTCGCGCAAGGCGATCTGCATCGACGCGTGAATCTTCACGCACCAGCGCCACACGAGCGCGAGCAGCACCGCCGCGCAGACCAGCACCACGGCGAGCAGGCCGGTCGGCGGCAGGATGCTGCCCGACAGCGCCGCGACCAGCAGAAACACGCCGACCATCGACACCACCGGCACCAGATCGGAGATCGCGTAACGGAGCGCACTCGTGAAGCGCCCCGCCGTCGCCGGCTGCACGCCGACTTCGGCGAGCAGCAGCGCGAGCGACTTGGTCTTGCGATAAACCGCCACGAGGAACGGCAGCGACACGACCAGCGCGACGCTCCACTGCACCGCGCGCTGCATCGGCTCGGAACTCAGCCAGTGCGCGAGCAGCTTGCCGGTATAAGGCGCGCTGTACGACACGGTGAGAAAAATCGCGGCGACCAGCGCGAGGTTGACCGCGATCTGCACGATGATCCTGCGCGTCATGCTAAAGAGCGTCGGCTCGCCGCTCCCTGTGCTCAGGCTGCGCAGCCACTGCCCGTACAGGCTGAACACGTTGGCGAGCGTGGCCGGCATCGCCTGGCCGAGGCGCCGGGTCAGCGGATCGGCGCCGCGGATCAGATACGGCGTGAAGAGCGTGGTCAGCGCCGACACCGCGACCGCGATCGGATAGAGAAACGCGCTCGTCACTTTCAGCGTCAAGCCGAGCGACGCGATGATGAACGAGAACTCGCCGATCTGCGACACGGTCATGCCCACGCGCATCGACGTGCGCGCGTCCTGCCCGGAGAGGAAGGTGCCGAGCCCGCACGACACGATCTTGCCGACGATCACCGCCACCGTGATCACCGCGATCGGCCACGCGTAGTCGAGCAGCACGGCGGGGTTCAGCATCAGGCCGATTGTCACGAAGAAGATCGCGGAAAAGGCGTCGCGCAACGGCGCGATCAGATGCTCGATCCGATGCAGATGGCGCGACTCGGCCATGATCGCGCCGATCAGGAACGCGCCGAGCGCAATGCTGTAGTCGAGCTTGACCACCAGCAGACAGAAGCCGAAGCAAAAGCCGAGCACCGACACCAGCAGCATCTCGTCGCTGCGCGTGCGCGCCACGTAGTTCAGCGCGCGCGGCACCACCAGCACGCCGACCAGCAGCGACACCGTCATGAACAGCAGCAGCTTGCCGAGCGTGACCATCGCGAGACCGGCGCTCAACTGCCCGGTCTGCGCGATGCCGGTCAGGAGCACCAGCATCGCGATGCCGAGAATGTCCTCGACGATCAGAATGCCGAACACCAGTTGCGCGAAGCCCTCGCGCTTCAAGCCCAGCTCGGACAGTGCCTTGACGATGATGGTGGTCGACGAGATCGCGAGGATCGCGCCGAGGAACAGCGAATCCATCGGACTCCAGCCGAATGCGCTGCCGATCTCGTAGCCGATCCACAGCATCAGCACGATCTCGGAAAGCGCCGCGACGATCGCCGTCGCGCCGACCTGGAAGAGCTTGCGCAAACTGAATTCGAGTCCCAGCGAAAACATCAGGAACACCACGCCGAGTTCGCCGAGCGTCTGGATGGTCTGCTCGTCGTGGATCAGCTGGAACGGCGGCGTGTACGGCCCGATGATCACGCCCGCGGCGATATAACCGAGCACCACCGGCTGCTTCAGGCGATGGAACAGCACGGTGACGACGCCGGCGAGCGCCATCACGACCGCCAGGTCCTGAATGAAGCCAATGCCTTGGTGCATGAATGCATCCCTTACAAAAAGTAATCTTAAAGAGGCAGTGTACCAGCCGCATCCGCCCCGCCGGATCGCGCAAAGGGCCGAAGGGCCTGGGATTCCCCGATAGACAGCGCCCGTTGCACGCATGGGCGCCGGAATATTTTTGACACGCTGGACTCCTGTGAAATATCACAATAATATCTGTCGAATATTTTCTCTGGAGCCGAGTGATGCAGCCGTTGTCTTTCCATGTTGTAGAGTGCGCCGGTCAGAGCCGTGCGGAGCGGGTCGAAGTGAGCCGTCTGACCATCGCCGGGTGGGCCGGGCGCGATCAGGCGGCCATCGAGCACCACATAGCCGAGCTGGCCGAGCTCGGCGTGAAGCGGCCGTCCACCACGCCGTGTTTCTATCGGCTCGGCGCGGAACTGCTGACGCAGGCCGAGCAGATCGACGTGGTCGGCGTGAAGTCCAGCGGCGAAGCCGAGTGCGTGCTGCTGCAAACGCCGGCGGGGTTGCTCGTGACGATCGGCTCCGACCATACCGACCGCGAGGTCGAGGCTTACGGCGTGACCGTCTCCAAACAGGTCTGCCCGAAACCGCTCGCGCGCGACGCATGGCGTTTCGACGACGTCGCCGGCCACTGGGACCAATTGGAAATGCGCGCATATGCCGTCGCGAACGGCGAGCGGCGCGTCTATCAGCAAGGCAGCGTCGCGTCGCTGCTGCCGGCCGCCGAGCTGCTCGCGCGCGCGCCGCTCGACGCCGGCGCGGCGATGTTCTGCGGCACGCTGGCGGTGCAAGGCGGGATCGTCGGGATGGCCGATGGCGATGCGCTCGAACTCGAACTGCACGATCCCGTCCTGAACCGCACGCTGCGCCACGCCTATCGCGTGCGCGCGCTAGCTATCGTCGAATGAGGCACCCATGAGCTCCCCATCGCCCGCCGTCAATGCCGACGCGTCTTCCGACGCGCTGCTCGAAGCCACCGCGCTGCGCAAGATCACCTGGCGCATCATGCCGTTCCTGTTTCTCGTCTACGTGCTGTCATATCTGGATCGCGTCAACATCGGTTACGCGAAGCTGCAGTTCACCGGCGACCTCGGATTGTCGAACGCGGCGTACGGACTCGGCGCGGGGATCTTTTTCTTCGGCTACTTCGTGTTCGAAGTGCCTAGCAACCTGCTGCTGAAGAAGTTCGGCGCGCGCGCCACGATCGCCCGCATCACGATGCTGTGGGGCCTGCTGTCGTGCCTGATGATGTTCGTGCGCAGCGAAACGATGTTCTACGTGCTGCGCTTTTTCCTCGGCGTGGCCGAAGCCGGGCTGGTGCCGGGCGTGGTGCTGTATCTGACCTTCTGGTTTCCGTCCGACCGGCGTGCGCGCATGGTCGCCGTGTTCATGGCGGCGATTCCGGTGGCGGGCATCATCGGCGCGCCTTTGTCGGGCTTTCTGATGTCGGCGCTGCATGACGCGCATGGTTTGCGCGGCTGGCAGTGGATGTTCCTGATCGAAGGCATTCCGTCGATCCTCGCGGGCTTCTGGGCGCTCGCCGTCCTGCGCAACACGCCCGCCGAAGCCGCGTGGCTCAGCACCGACGAGAAGCGCGTGATCACGAGCCGCCTCGCGCGGGAAAACAGCGCGGCCACGGCGGCCGGCGCCGAGCACAGTCTGGCGGTCGCGTTGCGCTCGGGCCGTTTTTGGCTCCTCACGCTGATCTATTTCTGCCTCGTCACCGGCAATGCAGGCTTCTCGTTCTGGCTGCCGCAGATCGTCAAGGATCTCGGCGTGACGAACCTCGTCACCAACGGCTTCGTCACCGCGATTCCGTACCTCGCCGCGGGCATCGGCATGATCCTGATCGGCCGCTCGTCGGACATCACCGGCGAGCGGCGCTGGCACTACGCGATTTGCTGCTTCATCGGCGCGGCGGGGCTGCTCGGCAGCGCATCGGTGACGAACTCGATTCCGCTCGCCGTCACCGGCCTGTCGATCGCGTATATCGGCATCCTCGCGGGCTTCGGCATCTTCTGGTCGATGTCGACGACTTTCCTGCAAGGCACGGCGGCCGTCGCGGGTATCGCGGTGATCAACTCGATCGCGAACCTCGCGGGCTATGTGAGCCCGTACGTGCTCGGCATCGTCAAGGACGCGACGCATAGCGTGACGTTCGGGCTGGTGCTGATCGCGGGGGCGCTGACCGTCGGCGGGCTGGTCACCTTGATGATGCCGCGCGTGAAGGTGCAGCATGCGGCACAGGTTGCGCCGGGGCGTGCGTGAGCCCGGCATGAAGCGCGCCGGAATCATGTTTGCAGCGCGGAGGTCGACACGGATGCGTGGCGCAGGTGACCTGACGGCTAACGCGCAGCACACGCGGTGTGGTGCGCATCCGGCACGCCCTCGAACCGCGATCGCGGCGATGTCCGCCCGCCGCGCTCACCGCGCACGCCACACACGCGACGCGCAGCCCGACATCCCTGCGTACCGCCCGCCCCGTGCGCGCAAATCCTTGCACTACAATGCGGACGACACCGCCCGCCCGCTCGACCCATGACGCTCCAGCAGATTGCCCGCCCTTCCCAGCCCACCCGCGCGAGCGCCGCCGCGAGCCTCGCCGAACAGGCGTATGCGTTCGTCAAGCGCGAGATCATCACGATGCGGCTGCGGCCGAGCGAGGTGCTCAACGAAGCGGAGTTGATGGCGCTCACCGGGATCGGCAGAACGCCGGTCCACCAGGCGCTGCATCGCCTCGTGCACGAAGGCATGCTGACCATCATGCCGAGAAAGGGCATCATGGTCCGGCCGGTTTCGCTCGACGACGTGCTGGCGATCATCGACGTGCGTCTCGTCAACGAAAGCTACTGCGTCGAACTCGCCGCGCGCCACGCGCAGCAGCACGACTACGACGCGATGCAGGCGCTCCTGGACCGCTCGTCGGTATGCGTCGCCGCGCACGACATCGAAGGAATGATGGACATCGACCGCGAATTTCATCTGGCCATCTCGGCCGCCTCGCGCAACCCGGTGCTCGCCGACATCCTGCGCGGGCTGCATGAACGTTCGCTGCGCTTCTGGTTCATTTCGCTGTCCGAGCCGCATCATCTCGAAGACGTCCATGAAGAACATCTCGAACTGTTCCGGCTGCTGCGCGAGCGCGATGCCGAAGGCGCGCGTCAGTCAGTGCAGAAGCATATCGAGGCGTTCCGCGCGACGCTCTTCAACCGCATCTGAAGCATCCGGGGCGCACGCATCACGGTGCATCACGGCAACCGTTTTCAAGCGCACACCTGTTTGTCATCTTCATTAGCCGCCTTTATCTGCCGCATTCCTTGATCAACCGGCTTCGCCCGGTTCAACCGGATTCTCACCGACATCATGGCCACTGAATTCACGCCCTTCCCGCCGCTTGCCCAGCTTGCCGCCGACCTCGCTGCCGGACGCACCACGAGCCGCGCCCTCGTCGAAACCGCGCTCGAACGGATCGAAGACCCGGCCGGCCAGGGCGCGGCCGCCTTTATGCACGTCGACGCCGGCAGCGCCCGCGCCGCCGCCGACGCGCACGACCGCCTGCGCGCGGCTGGCACCGTGCTCTCGCCGCTCGCCGGGATTCCGGTGTCGGTCAAGGACCTGTTCGACATCGAAGGCCAGCCGACCCGCGCGGGCTCCGTCGTGCTCGCCGACGCCCCGCCGGCGAAAACGGACGCCGTCGCGGTCGCGCGTTTGAAGCGGGCCGGCGCGGTGATCGTCGGCCGCACCAACATGAGCGAGTTCGCGTTTTCCGGACTCGGCCTGAACCCGCACTACGGCAATCCGCTCTCGCCGTACCGGCGCAACGTGAAAGGCGACGAGCGGATTTCGGGCGGCTCCTCGTCGGGCGCGGCGGCCTCGGTCGCCGACGGCATGGCAGCCTTCGCGCTCGGCACCGACACCGGCGGCTCGATCCGCATCCCGGCCGCGCTGTGCGGCCTGACCGGCTTCAAGCCGACCGCCTCGCGCATCCCGAAACAGGGCGGCGTGCCGCTCTCGACGACGCTCGATTCGTTCGGGCCGATCGGCGTGTCGGTCGCGTGCTGCGCGCTGGTCGACCGGATGCTGGCCGGGCTGGAGCCGCGCATTCCGGCCGCGCGGCCGCTCGAAGGCGTGCGCCTCGGCGTGCTGACTAACTTCGTCACCGACGGCGTCGAGCCGGCGGTCGCCGCCGCGATCGACACCGCCCTCAAGCACCTCGAGGCGGCCGGCGCGATCGTCAGCGAAGTGCGTTTCGCGCCGCTCGACCGTTTGCCCGAGATCAACCGCTTCGGCTTCTCACCGATCGAAGCGTATGCGTGGCATCGGCCGCTGCTCGACAAGCATCGCGAGCAATACGACCCGCGCGTGCTCACGCGCATTCTCAAAGGCCAGCCGGCCAGCGCCGTCGACTATCTGGACCTGCTCGCCGAACGCGAGGCGATGCTCGACGACGCCGCGCGCACGCTGTGGCAGCGCTTCGACGCGGTGGTCGCGCCGACCGTGCCGGTACTGCCGCCGCGCGTGGCCGACCTGATCCACGATGACGACGCCTTTGGCCGCACCAATGCGCTGATCCTGCGCAACCCGAGCGTGTTCAACTTCCTCGACACCTGCGCGCTGTCGCTGCCCTGCCATCTGCGCGGCGAGGCGCCGGTCGGGCTGATGCTGGCGGGCGCGCCGCACGCCGACGATGCGCTGCTCGCGATCGGGCGCGGCGCGCAGGCGGTGCTGAATGCAATTCGTTGAGCGGGACGGGCACGGCGAGTGAAATGCCGGGTGGCCTGGTGACTCGGCGGTCCAGCGAACGCAATAGTGCGCTAAGCGTCGGGGCAGGGGTTCGCGCTAGAATCGCGGGCACCTGCCCTTTTATCTTCAGACCGCCCTACGATCCATGAACAACGACACTGCAATGCTGCGCCGCGAGCGCTCCCTGCTGGTTCTGCTTGGCCTGATCTGCGTCGCCCTGGTGGGCGGCGCGTTGTACCTGCAGTACTTCCTGCGCGAAGACCCGTGCCCGTTGTGCATCATCCAGCGCTATTTCTTCCTGCTGATTGCGATCTTCGCGTTCCTCGGCGCCCGCTTCAACCACTGGCGCGGCGTGCGTCTGCTGGAACTGCTGGCGGCGTTGTCGGCGCTCGCGGGCATCGTGACCGCCGCGCGGCACGTGTATGTCCAGGCCAATCCGGGCTTTAGCTGCGGCTTCGACGCGCTGCAGCCGGTGGTCGACAGTTTGCCGCCCGCTCATTGGCTGCCGGGCGTGTTCAAGGTGGCCGGCCTGTGCGAAACGGCCTATCCGCCGATTCTCGGCCTGACGCTGCCGATGTGGTCACTGGTCGCGTTCGTGCTCGCGTTCATTCCGCTGGTGCTGAGCCTGGTCCGCAATCGCCGCCGGATCGCCTGATCGCGCTTCCCGCCTCCCGCCTCCGCTCCCCCGCTTCCCGTCCCGACACCACGCCGGACTTCGCGTCGCCGTTCGCGGCGGCCGAAGTCCGGCGTTTTTGCATCCGCGCAGCTTGTGCGAGCGTCTTTGCGATGACCGGCAATGAATCGGCAAAAACCGCAGCACCAACTCGGCAATCACCCGCCAAACACCCGCCAAAGACCCCGCAATAAGCGGCAAGCGCCCGCCAGTCACCCGCCCCCCCTGTCTGGCCGTAGCCCAATCCCGCCCGCAGACGCAACTTCCCGGCCCCGCGCGAATCGTACTGAGGCGAGGATCGCTCATGACCACTGCCGAATAAGCTTCATGCGACATGGGAAATATTTTCGGGCCGCGGTAATGCTATCTTGGGAACTGGATGGCGATCTACGTGCGCGAGGCCGGCTTTGGCGACCCCATGCGTAACGCGCGCCCGGTCCGCACTGTCTTTCGGATTCGCCATGACAACGCAAACCATCCGCTTCTATCACCAGGGGTCCGTCCGCGAGGTTGCGGGCGTCCCGGCGACGCGCACCGTGCTCCAGCATCTGCGCGAGGATGCGTTTTGCACCGGCACCAAGGAAGGCTGCGCGGAAGGCGACTGCGGTGCCTGCACGGTGGTCGTCGGTGAACTGGACACGCGCGGTGCGCTCGTGCTCAAAGCGGTCAACGCCTGCATCCAGTTCCTGCCCACGTTGGACGGCCGCGCGCTCTTCACCGTCGAAGACCTGCGCGCCGCCGACGGCGCGCTGCACCCCGTGCAGCAGGCCATGGTCGATTGCCACGGTTCGCAATGCGGCTTCTGCACGCCCGGCTTCGTGATGTCGATGTGGGCGCTGTACGAAAACCAGCCCGCCGACGCCGGCCTGCCCACCCGCGACGAAATCAACGCCGCGCTGTCCGGCAATCTGTGCCGCTGCACCGGCTACCGGCCGATCGTCGAGGCGTCGCAGAAGATGTTCGACTACCCGCAGTACCCGCGCGTGACGCTGGAGCGCGCCGCCATCGCGGACACGCTGCGCGGCCTGCAACGCCCCGACACCTTCGAATACGGCGCACCCGATGCGCGCGGCGCGGCGTTCGGCTCGTCCACCTTCCGCGCGCCGGTCACGCTCGACGCGTTCGCCACGCTGCGTGCCGCCCATCCTCAGGCACGGCTACTCGCCGGCAGCACCGACGTCGGCCTGTGGGTCACCAAGCAGTTCCGCGATCTCGGCGACATCCTGTACATCGGCAACGTCGCCGAACTGAAAACCATCGAACGTGATGCGCAGACGCTGACGATCGGCGCAGCCGTCACGCTCGAAGACGCGTACGCGGCCCTCGCCGTCGATTACCCCGAACTCGCCGAACTGTGGACGCGCTTCGCGTCGCTGCCGATCCGCAACGCCGGCACGCTCGGCGGCAATGTCGCGAACGGCTCGCCGATCGGCGATTCGATGCCCGCGCTGCTCGCGCTCGACGCGCAAGTCGTGCTGCGCCACGGCCCGGCCAGCCGCACGCTGCCGCTCGATGCGTTCTACCTCGGTTATCAGAAAACCGCGCTCAAGGCCGGCGAATTCGTCGCGGCGCTGCGCGTACCGCGCCCGGCGGGCAACCTGCGCTTTCGCACATACAAGGTATCGAAGCGCTACGATCAGGACATCTCAGCAGTATGCGCGGCGTTCGCACTGCATCTCGGCGACGACGGCGCGATTCAGGCCGCGCGCATCGCCTTCGGCGGCATGGCGGCCACGCCGAAGCGCGCCGCGCAAACCGAAGCCGTGCTCAACGGCGCGACCTGGAACGAAAGCACCACGCGCCAGGCGATGAACGCACTCGTCGCCGATTACCAGCCGCTCACCGACATGCGCGCGTCGAGCGCCTACCGGCTGAAGGTGGCGCGCAACCTGCTGTGGCGCTTTCACCTCGAAACTCGCCAGGAAGCGCCGCTCGCGCTGCTCGACGTGAATGCGTTCTGCTTCGCGGCCGCGGTGTCAGGCGTGCCTGCGACGCCGGATGCGGCCGCAGCGAAGGAGCCATCGTGATGAACCGCACCGATGCTTTCGTCGAACACGCGGGCGGGACGCTTGCGAGCAAGCACGCCGCCGCGCATGAACGCGATAACAACGCCGCGATCGGCGTGTCCCTGCCGCACGAATCGGCTGCTCTGCATGTGAGCGGCGAAGCCACCTACACCGACGACATCGCCGAACTGCAAGGCACGCTGCACGCGGCGCTCGGCCTGTCGCGCCATGCGCACGCGCGGATCGTGTCGATGGATCTGGACGCGGTCCGGAAGTCGCCCGGCGTGATCGCGGTGCTGAGCGCCGCGGACATCCCCGGCGAAAACAATTGCGGCCCGGTGCTGCACGACGACCCGATTCTCGCCGTCGACGAAGTGCTGTATCTCGGCCAGCCGGTGTTCGCGGTGATCGCCGAGAGCCACGAACTGGCGCGCCGAGCGGCAGCGCTCGCGAAAAGCGACGACGTGATCCGCTACGAACCGCTCGACGCCATTCTCACGCCCGTCGAGGCGAAGGCCGCGAAGCAGTTCGTGCTGCCGCCGCTGCATCTGAAACGCGGCGAGCCCGACGCGAAGATCGCCGCCGCACCGCACAGAATCAGCGGCACGTTCGAAGTGGGCGGCCAGGAGCAGTTTTATCTGGAAGGCCAGATCGCCTATGCGGTGCCGAAGGAAATGGACGGCATGCTCGTCTACAGTTCGACGCAGCATCCGAGCGAAATGCAACAAGTGGTCGCCCATATGCTCGACTGGCCCGCGCACAACGTGGTGTGCGAATGCCGGCGCATGGGGGGCGGCTTCGGCGGCAAGGAATCGCAGTCGGCCCTGTTCGCGTGCGTGGCGGCGTTGGCGGCGAAGCTGTTGCGCCGTCCCGTCAAACTGCGCGCCGATCGCGACGATGATTTCATGATCACCGGCAAGCGCCACGACGCCGTCTACGAATACGAAGCGGGCTTCGACGACACCGGCCGCATTCTCGGCGCGCGCGTCGAAATCGCTTTGCGCGCGGGCTATTCGGCCGACCTGTCGGGCGCGGTCGCCACACGCGCCGTGTGCCACTTCGACAACGCGTACTACCTCTCTGACGTCGATATTGTCGCGCTGTGCTGCAAGACCAACACGCAATCGAACACCGCGTTCCGTGGCTTCGGCGGACCGCAAGGCGCGCTCGTGATGGAAGTGCTGCTCGACGACATCGCGCGTCAGCTGAACCGCGATCCGCTCGACGTGCGTCTCGCCAACTACTACGGCGTCGGCGAGCGCGATACGACGCCGTACGGGCAGCGCGTCGAAGACAACATCATCGCGCCGCTGACCGACGCGCTGCTCGACAGCAGCGACTACCGCGCACGGCGCGCGGCGCTCGCCGCCTTCAACGCGAGCAGTCCGGTGCTCAAGCGCGGCATCGCGTTTTCGCCGGTCAAGTTCGGCATCTCGTTCAACGTGCCGTTTCTGAACCAGGCCGGCGCGCTGGTGCACGTGTACAAGGACGGCTCGGTGCTCGTCAATCACGGCGGCACCGAAATGGGCCAGGGGCTCAACACGAAAGTCGCGCAGGTGGTCGCGAATCAGTTCGGCTTGCCGCTCTCGCGCGTGCGTGTGACGGCGACGGATACGTCCAAGGTCGCGAATACGTCGGCGACTGCGGCGTCGACCGGCAGCGATCTGAACGGCAAAGCCGCCGAGGCGGCAGCGCGAACAGTTCGCGCGCGGCTCGCCGAACTCGCGGCCAAACAGCTCGGCGGCAATGCGCAGGAAGTGCAATTCGCCAACAGCACAGTGTCGGTGAACGGCGGCGCAATGCCCTTCGAGCAACTGGTCGGCGCGGCGTATCTCGCGCGCGTGCAGTTGTGGTCGGACGGTTTCTACACGACGCCGAAAGTGCATTGGGATGCGAAGACGCTGACCGGTCATCCGTTCTATTACTTTGCGTATGGCGCGGCGGTGTCCGAAGTCGTGATCGACACGCTGACCGGCGAATGGAAACTGCTGCGCGCGGACGTGCTGCACGACGCCGGCCAATCGATCAATCCGGCGATCGACATCGGCCAGGTGGAAGGCGGCTTCATTCAGGGCATGGGCTGGCTCACCACCGAGGAACTGTGGTGGAACCGCGATGGCCGTCTGATGACGCACGCGCCGTCCACATACAAGATTCCCGCTGTCAGCGATACGCCCGCCGCGTTCCACGTGCAGCTCTATCAGAACCAGAACGCGGAGCCGACCGTGTTCCGCTCGAAGGCCGTCGGCGAGCCGCCGCTTCTGCTGCCGTTCTCGGTGTTCCTTGCGATTCGCGACGCGATCGCTTGCGCCGTGCCAGGCGCGCAACCTGCTCCTGCGTTGCGGGCGCCGGCCACGCCCGAAGCGATACTCGATGCGCTGGACGCGTTGCAGTCCGCCCATGCGGCCGAAGCATCCGCCACGCAGACGAGCATCGGCACGACGGCCTGAAAACAACCGCAATAGAATGACCGGAATGAATCAAACCCACGGCCTGACGCGACACGAACGCATCAGGCCGCACGCAAAAGCGCAACCGGCCGCACGGACACCCCGTGCGGCCCCGTATGGAGAACCGCCGGATGCAAGCCTGGCTACCTGAGCTGCAACAACTGCTCGCGCACGGCGACGCCGCCGTGCTGGTGACGGTCGCGCGCGTCGAAGGGTCGGCGCCGCGCGAGGCGGGCACGAAGATGATCGTCACGCGCGAATCGGCCAAGCATACGATCGGCGGCGGCCACCTCGAATGGAAGGCGATCGAGACCGCGCGCCAGGTGCTGCGCGACGGCATGCGCTCGCCGCATATGCGCCGGCTGGAGCGTTTCGCGCTCGGCCCGAGCCTCGGCCAATGCTGCGGCGGCGCGGTGATACTCGCGTTCGAGCGGCTCGACATCGGCGACCTCGGCTGGATCACCTCGCTCGCGAAGCGCGTGGCCGCGGGTCAATCGACGGTGCGTAGCGTATCATTCGGCCCCGCGCCGGATGCCGTGATGCTGTCCGAGCCCGAGCCGGGCGTCGATGCCGCCGACTGCCTGCTGTGGGACGGCGCCGGTTTCGACGACAGCAGCGCGCTGCTCACCGAAACCATCGCACCGGGTGACTTCTCCGTCGTGCTGTTCGGCGCGGGCCACGTGGGCGCCGCGCTGGTGCGCGTGCTGGCCACGCTGCCCTGCACCGTGCGCTGGGTCGACGAACGCGACGCGCAATTCCCGCCGCTGGAATCGCTGCACGCGCCGAACGTCAAGCTCGATCCGAACGACGCGCCCGACGAAGCGATCGACCAGGCCGCGCCGAACACGTACTTCATCGTGATGACGCACAATCATGCGCTCGATCTCGAACTGGCCGAGCGCATTCTGCGGCGCGGCGACTTCGCGTTCTTCGGCATGATTGGCTCGCATAGCAAGCGCAAGCAGTTCGAGCACCGGCTCGCGGCGCGCGGCATCGACCCGTCGCAGATCGCGCGGATGAAGTGTCCGCTCGGCGTCGACGGCATCGTCGACAAGTCGCCGGAGATCATCGCGATCTCGGCGGCGGCGCAGGTGCTGCAGGCCGTCGAGGCGAACGCGGGCACGCATCACGCGCCGCAAGCGGTCTGAAACGCGACGCACGACGCACGGCGCGCAACGGTTCCAACACACTTCAAACCACCATGACTACCACGACCGCCACCACGATCTCCCCCTCGCTCGCCGATAAAACCGCGCGCGCGCCGAAGGCCGAGCTGCACATTCATATCGAAGGCTCGCTCGAACCCGAACTGATTTTCGCGCTCGCCGAGCGCAACGGCGTGAAGCTCGCGTACGACTCGATCGACGCGCTGCGCGCCGCCTACGCGTTCACCGATCTGCAATCGTTCCTCGACATCTACTACGCGGGCGCCAGCGTGCTGCTGCACGAGCAGGACTTCTACGACATGACGATGGCGTATGTCGAACGGTGTCTCGCCGACAACGTGATTCACAGCGAGATCTTCTTCGACCCGCAGACGCACACCGAACGCGGTGTGCCGATCGCAACCGTCGTGGCCGGCATCGAGCGCGCGCTCGCCGATGCGGAAAAACGCGGCATGACGAGCAAGCTGATTCTGTGCTTCCTGCGCCATCTGTCCGAAGAGGATGCGCTCGCCACGTTCGACGAAGCGTTGCCGCTGTTCGAGCAGTACAGGCACCGGCTGATCGGTGTTGGCCTGGACTCGTCGGAGCGCGGCCATCCGCCGTCGAAGTTCGAACGCGTGTTCGCCAGGGCGCGCGCGCTCGGCCTGAAACTCGTCGCGCACGCGGGCGAGGAAGGGCCGCCGTCGTATATCTACGAAGCGCTCGATCTGCTGAAAGTCGACCGCGTCGATCACGGTGTGCGCAGCATCGAGGACCCGGCGCTCGTCACGCGTCTGGCCGACTCGCGCGTCGCGTTGACCGTCTGCCCGCTGTCGAACCTGAAGCTGTGCGTGTTCGACGACCTCACCAAGCACACGCTGAAGGACCTGCTCGATCGCGGCGTCGCGGTGACGGTGAATTCCGACGACCCGGCCTACTTCGGCGGCTACGTGAACGCCAACTATCTCGCCACCATCGACGCGTTGAAGCTCAACGACGCCGAGGTGTACACGATCATCCGCAACAGCTTCGAAGCGTCGTTCGTGACGCCGCAGGAGCGTGGCGCGCTGATCGCGAAGCTCGACGCGCATTGGCATCAAAGCGGCCCGCACTGAAGGGCCGGAAAAAGGCAGCCGGCGGCGGCACGGTTTGTCCGTCCGCGCCGCCCGGCTTTTCACATTCGGAGACGGTTTTTCCATGACTCAAGCGACTAACCCGGCCCACCCGGCCAAAGCAGCGCAGTCGGCATTTCGCGCGCAACTGCTGACCTTCACCGGCGACCCCGCGCAATCGCCCGACGCGGCGGTGTTCCACGAGGACGGCCTGCTGATCGTCGAAGACGGCCACGTGAGCGCGGCGGGCGCGTATGCGGCGCTCGCGTCGCGGCTCGCGCCGGGCACCCAGGTGCAGGAAATGCGCGACAAGCTGATCGTGCCAGGTTTCATCGATACGCACATTCACTTTCCGCAAACGGACATGATCGCGTCGCCGGCGCCGGGTTTGTTGCCGTGGCTCGACACCTACACGTTTCCGACCGAGCGCCGCTTCACCGATCCGGCGTATGCGCGCAACACCGCGAGCTTCTTTGTCGACGAACTGCTCGCGTGCGGTACGACCACCGCGCTCGTGTACTGCACGGTCCACAAGCAGTCCGCCGACGCGCTCTTCACCGAGAGCGAGGCGCGCAACCTGCGGATGGTGGCGGGCAAGGTGCTGATGGACCGCAACTGCCCCGAGTTCCTGCGCGACACGGCGCAATCGGGCTACGACGACAGCGCGGAGCTGATCGGCCGCTGGCACAATCGCGGGCGCCAGATGTACGCGCTCACGCCGCGTTTCGCGCCGACTTCGACCGAAGCGCAGCTCGAAGCGTGCGGCGTGCTGGCGCGCCAGCATCCGGACGTGTTCGTCCAGAGCCATGTCGCGGAAAACGTCGACGAAGTGAAATGGGTCGCGGGTCTGTTCCCCGGCCACCGCAGCTATCTGGACATTTACGATCATTACGGCCTGCTGCGCCGCCGCGCGGTGTACGGCCATTGCATCCACCTCGACGAGGCGGATCGCCAACGCATGGCGCAAACCGGTACGGTCGCCTCGCATTGCCCGACCTCGAACCTGTTTCTCGGCAGCGGCCTGTTCGATTTCGACAAGGCCGACGCGGCGGGCATGCCGATCGCGCTGGCGACCGACGTCGGCGGCGGCACCTCGTTCTCGATGCTGCAAACGATGAACGAAGCGCACAAGGTCGCGCGGCTGGGCGGGCACCACCTGAGCGCGACGCGGATGTTTTATCTGGCGACCGCAGGTGCAGCCGTTGCGCTCGATCTCGCGGACAAGGTCGGCACGTTGAAGCCGAACTCGGAAGCGGACTTCGTGGTGCTCGATCCGCAGGCGACGCCGCTGCTCGCGCGCCGCACCGCACGCACCGAATCGCTGGAGGAACTGCTGTTCGCGTTCGCGCTGCTCGGCGACGATCGTGCGGTCTACGAAACGTATGCGGCCGGCAAGCGGGTGCATCGTCGCGACGATGTGCGGCAGCATGCGGTGCGAGCGGCGAGGATTGCGGCCTGAGTGCGCGTTGATCGCGACATGACGAGGCGGCCTCGCTCGGGCCGCTGAATGAAAAACGGCGCTTCGATCAGGAAGCGCCGTTTTCATTTGACCTCTTCAACGGGCGGCTCAAACGATGCCGCCGCTCACCGCTGCATGCACACCGCATGCAGCGCAGTGAGCCGCCGCACCGGATCGGCAACATACGGATTCGACTCGTCCCACGCGTACCCCGCCAGCACCGCGCTGATCATGCGGCGAATCGACGGCACCTGGTCCGGGTAATAGATGATGTCCTGCAACTCGCCGGTGTACCAGCGCTCGACGAACGCGCGGAACGTATCGATGCCTTTGCGCAGCGGCACGTCGTAATCCACCGACCAGTCAACCGTCTCGCCGTCCAGTTGCCGGTTCAACGTGCGCGCCGCGAGGTGCGCCGAGCGTAGCGCGATCGTCACGCCGGACGAGAACACCGGATCGAGAAATTCGCCGGCATTGCCGAGCAGCGCGTAGCCGGGCCCATGCAAACGCTCGACGTTCGCCGCATAGCCGCCGATATGCCGCACCGGCATCAGGAACGGCGCGCTGCCGATCAGACGGTTGAGCGTCGGCTCCTGCTGGATCAGCGCGCGCAGTGTCGCGTCGCGCTCTGCTTCCGGCACGTCGAGAAAGCTCGCCTCGGCCACGCATCCCATCGACGAGCGTCCGCCCGCCAGCGGAATCATCCAGAACCACACATCGCGGCGCTCCGGATGCGTCGCGATGCAAATCTTGTTGCGGTCACTCGCATCGACCGGAATGCCGTCGCGCACGTGCGTGAAGAGCGCAGCGCGCGTCGGCATGCGCGTCGGCGATTCGAGATTCAGCAGACGCGGCAGCACGCGCCCGAACCCGCTCGCATCGAGCACGAAACGCGCCTCGACCTGATACGCGTGATCCGCCTCGTCAATCACGTCGACGAGCGGCGTGGCCCCGGTATGCACCGCGCGCACCGTGTGGCCGAACCGCACGTCGGCGCCCTGCCCGGCGGCGCAGCGAATCAGGATGTCGTCGAACACCGCGCGCTCGACCTGGTAGGTGGTGCCCCAGCCCGCTGAATGCTTGTCGCGGAAATCGAACGACGACGACTGGTCGCGATACACGAAATACGCGCCGTTCTTGTGCTGGAAGCCCGCTTCGACCACGGCCTGCAACATGCCCGCTTCTTCGAGGTAGGCCATGCTTTGCGGCAGCAGGCTCTCGCCGATCGAGAAACGCGGGAAATGCTGACGCTCCAGCACCAGCACGGAACGGCCCGCCTGGCGCAATAGCGCGGCCGCGACCGCGCCGGCCGGACCGGCCCCGATGATCGCCACATCGACGCTCATGCGCCTTGATGAAGGTGTGCTCAAAATTGCCTCATTGGTTTGCATGCGGGGCGCCGCAATAGGCCGCACCCTTACTTCTCGTTACAATCGTGCCTCTGACAGCAAGAACAACATTTCGCCGGGGAGGGCAGCGTGTCGTCATCCGAAACATCCCGTGTGCCCTTCGTGCCGGAAACGGCCTTCGGCATCTGGTTCCTGCGCACTCACACTTGGGAGCATCATGTGCTGCGGGTCGCGATCAACGATCTCAAACGTTTGATCGACGCGCCCCCGCCTGATGCACCGGTCATCGTCGACGTCGGCTGCGGGCAAGGCATTTCGTTTCGCCTGCTCGCCGATGCGTTCAAGCCGCGCCGCATTGTCGGCATCGATTTTCATGCGCCGTCGCTCGCGCTTGCCGCCGACGCGGCCCATGCCTGCCGCCCCACGCTGGCCGACATCGAACTGCTGCACGGCGACTGCGCGAAGCTGCCGCTGCCCGACGCCAGCGCCGATATCGTGTTCTGCCATCAAACCTTCCATCACCTCGTCGAACAGGAGCGTGCGCTCGCCGAGTTCCGCCGCGTGCTCAAGCCGGGCGGCATCCTGCTGTTCGCCGAATCGACCGACGCGTACATCAAGTCCTGGGTGATCCGGCTGCTGTTCCGTCATCCGATGCAGGTGCAAAAGAGCGCCGACGGCTACCTCGACATGATTCGCCGCGGTGGCTTCAGCTTCGGCCAGCACAACGTCTCGCTGCCTTATCTCTGGTGGAGCCGCGCGAAAGACTTCGGTCTGCTCGAACGGCTCGGTCTGTATCGTCCGCAACCGGGCAAGCGTCGTGAGACGCTGGTCAATGTCGCGGCGCTCAAGGCTGCGGTCAAGGCGGACTAAAGCCGGTTACCGCGCGCCCTCTTCTCACAGCGCACGGCAAAGGCGGCATGCCGTCTTCGCCGTTTCGCTTCAACTCAGTGCGCTTGCAGCACAACAAGTTGCCCGCGCACCGCAAGCGCCGCGGCGCTCGGACTCACGCCGCACGTGAAGTCGGTCGACGAACTGGTTTCGGTGCTGTGAAAACGAGTCGACACGTCGATCACCGCATTCGCATGACGCTCGCGCGCGGCGTCGCGCAGCTTGCGCACCGCTTCGGCGAGCGCTTCGTGGCATGCGTCTTCGGGACTCGATACCTTGCGTGCGATCCGCACCGAATACGCGACCTCGCCCACCTTGCTCTGCACCGCCGGATGGTCCTGCTGACCAAAAAACACCGGCACCTCACCACGCGATTCGCCACCAGCCGCCGCGAACGGCAGCGACTTCACCTGCGTCGCGCAACCCGCCTGCGTCAACGCCACCGCTACAAGCGCACCCAGCGCAGCCCATTTTTTCATTGTCGTCACCTTCGTTATTTTTGAAGTCGCGGCCGCTTTTTCAGCCGCGTCGTCGGTCCATTCAACCGCCCTGCCATGCTTCGAACATCAGGCTCGCGCAACTGCCGCCGAACCCGAATGACACCGACATCGCCGTGTCGATACGCGCAGCGTGCGCGCTCCGCACGAGCGGCATACCGCTCAGTTCCGGCTCCGGCGTGCCGATATCCGCCGTACCCGCGATGAACCCATCGCGCATCATCAGGAGCGTGTAGATCGCCTCGTGCGCGCCACAAGCGCCGATCGAATGCCCGGTCATCCCCTTGGTCGACGAAAACGCCGGTATGCGCTGCCCGGACGCGGCGCCGAATACGTCACTCAACGCGCGCAGTTCCTCGATGTCACCGAGCGGCGTGGACGGCGCGTGCGTGTTGATGTAATCGGGACAGTTGCCCGCCGCGTCGAGCGCGCCGCGCATCGCCCGCGCGATGCCGGCCGCGCGCGGCGCGACCATCGCCGCGCTGTCCGTGCAATCGCCGAAGCCGGTCAGCTCCGCGTAAATGCGCGCGCCGCGCGCCAACGCGTGATCGAGCGCTTCGACCACCAGCACGCCGCCGCCCGACGCGATCACGAAGCCGTCGCGCTGTGTATCGTACGGACGCGACGCGTGCTGCGGCGTGTCGTTGAAGCGCCGCGACAGCGCCCCCATCGAGTCGAACAGCAGCGTCGTGTTGTCGTGCAGCGCCTCGCTGCCGCCGGCCAGCACGATCTGCTGCCGGCCGGTCTGAATCAGTTGCATCGCCTGACCGATCGCGAGCGCCGAGGTCGTGCACGCCGACGACGGCGAATAGCTCACCCCTTCGAGCCCGAACACCTGCGCGACGTTCGCCGACGCGGTGCTGCTCATCGCATGCGGCACGGTGTACGGCGGCACTTTTTCGACGCCGCGCGTCTGCGCGATCGCGAGCGCGGCGTCGTAGCTCGCCAACGTGCCGACGCCCGAGCCGATTACCGCTCCCGCGCGCGGCGAGCGCAACGCAGCAGGCGCAAGTCCGGCGTCGTCGATCGCGTGGCGCGCCGCATGACAGGCAAAGCGCGCGGTATCGCCCATGAAGCGTTCGAGCTTGCGCTCGAATGGCGGCTCGTGCGCGACTGACGCGACGCCCGCCACCTGCGAGCCGAACCCGCGCTCACGCCAGGCGTCGACCCGCTCGATGCGCGAGCGGCCCGCGCGCAACGCGGCGGCCACGCCGTCGAGCGTATTGCCGAGGCACGACACGATCCCCATGCCGGTGACGACCACGCGTTGCAGCGCGACGCTCATCGAACGCGCCTGAAAATCAGCGACGTATTGATGCCGCCGAACGCAAAGTTATTGCTCATCACATGTTCGGCGTCGATCTCGCGCGCCGTGCCGACGATGTAGTCGAGCGGCGCGCAGGCCGGATCGACGTTGTCGAGGTTCAAGGTCGGCGCATACCAGTTGCGTTTCATCATCTCGATGGTCCACCAGGCTTCGAGCGCGCCGCACGCGCCAAGCGTGTGCCCGACGTAGCTCTTGAGCGAACTGATCGGCATGCGCTCGCCGAAGGTCTGCGCGGTCGCATGGCTCTCGGCGATGTCGCCGCGATCGGTCGAGGTGCCGTGCGCGTTCACGTAGGCGATCGCCTCAGGCGGCAGTTGCGCGTCGCGCAGCGCAAGCTGCATCGCGCACGCCATGGTGCCGGCGGTCGGCTGGGTCATGTG
This sequence comes from Paraburkholderia strydomiana, assembly GCF_046030495.1. Classification (GTDB taxonomy): domain Bacteria; phylum Pseudomonadota; class Gammaproteobacteria; order Burkholderiales; family Burkholderiaceae; genus Paraburkholderia; species Paraburkholderia strydomiana_A. Next base: position 278,438 of record NZ_JAQQCJ010000004.1, on the reverse strand, counting down.
CGCGCCGTCCGAATTGCAGCCGAAGCCGGCGATCTCCGCGTGAATCCGCGCCCCGCGCGCCACCGCGTGTTCGTATTCTTCGAGCACCAGCGTGGCCGCGCCTTCGCCGACCACGAGGCCATCGCGCGCGGCATCGAAAGGACGCGGCGTCAGATGCGGCTCGTCGTTGCGCGTGCTGGTCGCGTACAGCGTGTCGAACACCGCGACCGCCGGGCCCGACAGTTCTTCCGCGCCGCCCGCGAGCATCAGCGTCTGCTTGCCGCTCTGGATCGCCTCGAACGCGTAGCCGATCGCCTGGCTGCCCGATGCGCACGCGCACGACGTCGGAATAATCCGCCCTTTCAGATCCCAGAACAGGCTGACGTTGACCGCCGTGGTGTGCGGCATCATCTGCACGTAGCTGTTCGACGTGACGCCGCCCATCGAGCCGGTTTCGAGCATCGCGCCGAATGCGCGGATCGGCTGCACCGAGCCCGACGACGAGCCATACGCAACGCCCATGCGGCCGTCGGCGATGCTCGGGTCGTCCGCCAGCCCCGCGTCGGCGAGCGCCAGTTCACTCGCGCGCACCGAGTACATCGACACCGGACCCATCGAGCGCGTTTTCTTGCGCGGGTAATGGGCGGGCACGTTGAACTCGGGCAGCGGACACGCGAGCCGCGTATGCAGCGCTTCGAAGTAATCCCATTCGGGCATGCGCCGCACCGCGTTCTCGCCGCTTCTCAGGCGCGCTTCGATGACGTCCCAGCTATCGCCGAATGCGGTGACGCCGCCCATGCCGGTAATGACGACGCGTTTCATCACACCATCCCGCCATTGACGCCGATCACCTGGCGCGTCACATAGGAAGCCGCATCCGACATCAGAAAGCCGACCACCGAGGCGACCTCGGCAGGCTGGCCGACGCGGTTCATCGGCACCGTTTTCAAGGCCTGTTCGAGCGGCATCTGCTCGAGCATGCCGGTTTCGATCAGGCCCGGCGCGACGCAATTGACGGTGATGTTGCGCGTCGCCAGTTCGACCGCGAGCGCCTTGGTCGCGCCGATCAGCCCGGCCTTCGCCGCGCTGTAGTTGACCTGGCCGCGATTGCCCATCACCCCGGACACCGACGCGATCGTGACGATGCGCCCGCCCTTGCGCGCGCGCACCATCGGCATGGTGAGCGGATGGACGACGTTGTAGAACGCATCGAGACCGGTCTCGATCACGATGTCCCAGTCTTCCTCGGTGAGCGCGGGAAACGCGGCGTCGCGCGTCACGCCCGCGCTGCACACGATGCCGTAGTAGGGGCCGTGCGCGGCGACGTCCGCTTCGAGCACCTCGCGGCACGCGGCGCGCTCGCGCACGTCGAACTGGAGCACGCGCGCCGTGCCGCCTTGCGCGGCGATGCCCGTCGCAACCGCGTCGGCTTCGCTGCGTCCCGTGCGGCAATGCACGGAGACCGCGAAGCCGTCGGCCGCCAACTTGTACGCAATCGCGCGGCCGATGCCGCGGCTTGCGCCGGTAACGAGAACACGCCGGCTCATGAACTGAAACTCCCTTCGATGAATGACTGGAAATCGGGCGGTTGAAAAACCTTGATGACGGCTTCGGCGCAACCCACGTCGCCGTGATGGATCGTGCATTCGTATGCGCCGTGGCCCTCCTCGCTGCGCAGCAGTTCGACGACGCGGATCGAGAGGCACGCGCCGGCCGCGAACGCCGGCTGCAACGCCTTGTAGCTGCGCGAGCCGAGCAGCACGCCTGGCCGCGCGCGGCCGCCGCCGCGCATCGCCAGCAACGCGACGTGCGCGGCGATCGCCTGCGCCATCAGTTCGATGCCGATCCACGCGGGCATCGCGCCATCGGCGTCGGCATACCATGCGTGAGCGTCCACGGTGGCGCGCGCGCTCAGCGTTTCTTCGCCGAACGTGTCGACGGCGTCGATCAATAGCATGCTGCCGCGATGCGGGATGATCGCTTCGATCGGTTGCCGCGCGAGTTGCTCGAAGGTGGGCATCGTCGTCGCCATGCGCGTCACCGTGCGAGGATCAGACTGACGTTGCTGCCGCCAAACGCGAACGAATTGCTCATCACGTATTGCGCACCCGCGCGGCGCGCCAGGAAGCGTTCGCTTTCCACTAGGTCCAGCGCCGGCAATGCGGGGTCGGCCTCGCCGTCCCACACGTGGCGCGGCAGTGGGACGCCCTCGCGTGCGAGCGTGAGCCACGCGAAGCCGAGTTCGGTGGCGCCCGCCGCGCCGAGCTGGTGGCCGGTCAGGGGCTTGGTGCCGCTCGTCGCGACGCCGTCGGGGAACACGCGCGCCATCAGCTTCGCTTCCATCTCGTCGTTCTTGCGCGTGGCGGTGGCATGCAGATTCACATAGCCGAGCGCGGACGGTCCGATGCCCGCATCGGCGAGCGCTTCGCGCAGCGCCAGTTCCGCCCCCGCGCCCTGCGGGTCCGGCGACGAAATGTGATGCGCGTCGCTCGATTCGCCGAGGCCGGCGAGCCGCACGGCCGCTTCGTCGCGACTCATGAGGAACACGGCCGCGCCTTCGCCGACGTTGATCCCGCAGCGGTTCACGCTCATCGGATTGGTGCGCACGCCGCTGGTCGATTCGAGCGACGCGAAACCCTGCACGGTCAATTCGCAGAGCGAATCGACGCCGCCCACCACCACCGCATCGCACAGTTGCAATTGCAGCAAACGCCGCGCCGACGCGAAGGCTTTCGCGCTCGACGTGCACGCGGTCGAAATCGTGAAAGCCGGCCCTTGCACGCCGAGCGCGGCGGCAGCGAACGGCGCTGCGGTGCCGATCTCCATTTGCCGGTAGTTGAAGTTCTCGGGCAACTGGCCCGCCTGCGCGTGATAGACGAACGCGGCTTCGGCCGCCTCGATGCCCGAGGTGCTGGTGCCGAGCACCACGCCGATCCGGTGAGCGCCGTAACGCTCGCGCGCGGCGTCGATGGCGGGGCCGATCTGCGCGAGCGCGGCCAGCAGCAGACGGTTGTTGCGGCAGTCGTAACGCACGAGATCGGCGCGCGGCGCGAGATCCAGCGGCGCAAGGACGCTGCCGGCAAACGCGTCGCCGACGCCGGTATGCACGTTCGCCATGCCGGGTGCGCGCGTCGCGGCGAGCGCCGGCACGATTTCGTCGACGTTGCCGCCCAGCGCGTTGATCATGCCGAGCGCGTGCAGATAAACCGATGGCGTCTTCATGCCACCCTCCTCGATTCCGATGGCATGCCGATCGGCGCGAGCAGCACCGAGACCGCGATGCCGAGCGCGAGCGTCGCGCCGAAACTCTTCAGCGCGGGCATCTCGCTCATGCCGAGCATGCCGAACGACAACAGCGTGGTGGCCGCCGACAGCAGCACGCCGGTCCACACCGCGCCGAGATCCGCGTCCGCGCGCAGGCAGCCTTCGCGCAGGAACACCGCATAGTTTGCGCCGACGCCGAGCACCAGCATCAACGCGAGCCAGTTGAACAGATTGAGCGGTACGCCCGCGTAGCCGAACACCGCGAGCGTGACGCCGACTGCGAGCGCCACCGGCAACGTGGTAGCGACGCCGCCGCGCAGGCGGTTTGCCAGGGAGACTATTTGCGGCGCGTCGGACACAGAGGCCTTGTTCCGGGCGTCCGCCAAAGAGGCGTCACGTTGCGTGGGCGCGAGTCGAGCGTCGGGTTGCGCGGCCCATGAAAGGTCTTGCTTTGAGGCGTTTTTCAACAAGGTTGTCTGCGGAGCGTGCCCCACGGCGACTTCATTCGAAGCGCTACCCAAGGAGGCTTTCTTCGGCGCGTATCGCACGATCAGCAATACGAGCACGAGTGCAAGCGCGGCGCCGAGCCACCAGCCGCTGTCGACACGATACGCGCCGAACAGTTTCGACACGCTCGCGGCCTTATCGACGAACGCGACGCCCGGCACGCCTTGCGCGAGCGCATTCAGCGCGGGCGCGTTGTGCGGCGTCACGCCTTGCGGAATCACGACGGCCGCATAGGTTTTCGTGGCCGACTCGACTTCGCCGAGCCACAAATGCCGATACGGCTGCGACCACGGCGCGGCCAGCCAGCGCTCGACGGTGAGCGGCGCTTGTGGCTTCGCGTAGGCGGCGAGCCACGCATCGGCGACTTCGTCCTTGAAGCCCGCTTGCAGCAGCGTTGCGCGCAACGCAGCGGGATCGTTGAACACATGCTGTGCGAGCAGCGCGCGGTCGTCGTTCTGCCGCTGTGCCGACGGCACGAATTGCGCCACCGACTGATAACCGCCGACCTGGTTCGGCGTACCGTTCAAGCCGTCCAGTTTCGCGCCCAGCGCTTCGGCGCGTTGCAGCACGACCTCCGGCGTCGCGCCGCGCACGACGAAAAACTGCGCGCTGTTATCGACGCCCACCGCATCGCGCACCTTGTTCTCCTGCGCGACGAGCGACGGGTCCCGCTGGATCAGCAGATGGATATCGTCGTCGCTGGTCATGCGCAGCCAGCCGGGAATCGCGGCGATCAGCAACAACACCGCCACGCCCCACGCGCGCCGTCCGCCAATCGCGCGATGCCAGAGCGTCAACACACGCGCCGCGCCGACGAACACGCGTTGCGGGCTGCGCTTGGGCGCACGGGTCAACAGCGTCGGCAACAGCGACAGCACGGACGCGAACGCGGTCGCAATGCCGACCATCGCGAAGCACGCGATCTGCTTGAGCGCGGGAAACGGCACCCACAGCAGGATCGCGTAGCCGAGCAGGCTCGTCAGCAACGCGACCGTCAGCGCGGGCCGCACCGTGCGCGCGCCGCGCCGTGCGTCCCAGTCGCGCTGCGCGCCGAGATACACGACGAAGTACTGGATCGAATAGTCGACAGCCTCGCCGATCAGGCTCGCGCCGAACACCAGCGTCAGCAGATGCAACTGGCCGAACACCAGCAGCGTGGCCGCGAGCGCGCAGACGATGCCGAGCGCCGTCGACATGAAGCCGAGCAGCAACAGACGCGGCGAGCGGAACACCCACATCATCAGCAGCGCGATCCCGCACAGCGACGCGACGCCGATCAGATGCACTTCGCGCTCGGACGCGCTGCGCGCCGACTCCGCGTAGAACACCGCGCCGGTGCGCGCCACCGACACATCGGGGAAGGCCTGCCGCAACGCGCTTTCGCCTTGGGCGAGCGCCGCGCGCACCGCGCGCTGCGTCTGCGATTCGTACGCGGAACCCCGCAACGTCGCGACGATCAGCACGCTGGTCGCGGCCCCGCGATGCGCCACCAGCAGGTTGTCTTCGATGTCGAGGTTCGACGTCGCGAGCGGCAGGCCGCCGAGCCAGCGTTCGAGCCAGCCGAACGGATCGTCGGCGAGCGACGTGGTCAGGCCGCCGCGTAACGGGCTGTAGATGCGTTGCGCCAAGGTGTCGCGCAGGGTCGAGTTTGCTGCGGGTGCTGCATTTTCCGAGGCCGCCCCTCCCGCCAGCGCCGCGCGATCGGCCGGCGTCAACAAGCCAAAGCGATACGGCATGTACAACGTAGCAATCTGCGCGAGATCGAACGGCGGCAATTCCGCCGTCACCGAGCCGAACGCCCCGCTCTTTTGCAGCGACGCGCCAAGCTGTCTCGCCGCCGCTTTTGCATGCGCGTCGTCGTTGCTCGTGACGAGGAGCACCGTGCGGTCGCCGAGCGCGCTCGCGAGCGTGTCGACCGCTTTTTCGGCGACGGGGTCCGCCTCGGTGGCGGGCAGGAGCGCAAGCAGATTGGTCTGCAACGGCGACGGCCCCGCGAAGCGCCACGCGCAATACAGCGCCGCGATCAGCGCGAGCAGCAGCCACGCGGCGCGCACGCCCCACGTCTGTTTCGCCGACCGTTGTTGCGGCATGTGGCGCACGTCCCGCAGATTCATTACGGCGCTCCGAGCAGGCTGCTTTCAGCCGCCGTCGGTTCGCTCACCGCCGTGCTCCTCGCGAACTCGAGCTTGGTCGCGTCGCCGTTCGCCAGCGTGATGCGCAAGCTTTGCAGATAGTCGCCCCCCTCCATGTCCAGACGCTTGATCGATTGCGCGATCTGCGGCTGATTCGGCGTCAGCTGCATTCGCCATTGCGCGGCGCTGCCTTCGGCCTGCACGTCGAATTGCGAGTACAGCGCCGACAGGTCGCCGCCGAGCATCGCGCGCATCATCTTCGAGACCTGCGCGACGCCGCGCGTGCCTTGCGCGCTGCGGGCGCTCACGCGCCGACCGGCGGCGTCGACCTGCACGACGCCCGCGTCGGTGATCACATAGGTGGCTTTGTACGGCGTATCGATCTGCCAGAGCACGCCGCGCTCGCGCAGGAACAGCAGCGTGCCGTTGCTGACGAGCGGCTGTTTCATCGCGGCGAGCGTCTGCGTTTGGGTGAATTGCGCGCGCACGCCCTTGGCCTGGGCGAGGTGCGCGGCGATCTGCGAAACGAGTGCGGGGTTGCCGGCGGGTGCGGCGGCTGCCGCCGTTGCCGCCGTTGCGCTCACGGCCGGTGCCGGCCATGCCGCCACGCCAACCACGCCGATCAGGCTCAACGCACTCAACGCGCCCACCCTCAGCGCGCGCCATGTCATCGTCCCCATACTCGCTCCAGCTTGTCGAACACGACCGGTGGGGAGACGAACTGCAACTCCTCGGTCGCGGCATCGACCGCGACCTGGATCGTATAGCCCTTCGTCAGGCGCGTGCCGGATTCGCAATCGACAATTTCATAGCCTATTTTCAGGCGGTTTTCGTGTTCGAGCAGTTGCGTGCGCACATCGAGCTTCTGACCGTAGACGGCCGGGCGCACATACTTCAGATGCGCCTCGACGATCGGCCACAGATAGCCCGAGGCCTGCATCTCGCGGTAGTCGTAGTCGAACGCGCGCAAGAGCGCTGCACGGCCGATCTCGAAGTACTTCAGATAGTTGCCGTGCCAGCACACGTTCATCGCGTCGACGTCGTGAAACGCCACTTCGAGCGTCGCGCTCGCGCTCAGCACTTTCGGCGTTCCGCTCATGCGTTCGCTCCCTCACGATAGTCGTCGAGCAGATCGCAGGCGGCGATGCGCGCGGTCAATGCGCGCAGCTCGCTCTCCAGCGCCCGGTCCTCGGCGAGGAACGGCGACACCGCGCCCACGTCGTCGATAAACCGTTGCAGCGGCGCCGGCACCGGCGTCGCGCCGTCGATCCGCAAGCGCAGCCGCGCGGCCTGCACCGTCGCGAGCGTATGCGCGGCGGCCACCTGTTCGGTCAACTCCAGCACGCGCAAACAGTCGCGTGCGGCGATCGTGCCCATGCTGACCTTGTCCTGATTGTGCGACTCGGTCGAGCGCGAAAAAACGCTCGCGGGCATCGTGTGCTTCAACGCTTCCGCGGTCCATGCCGACGACGAAATCTGCACGGCCTTGAAGCCGTGATTGATCGCGGCGCGCGCGGCCTCGGCGCCCGACAGGTTGCGCGGCAAGCCGTTGTTGAAATTCACATCGACCAGCAGCGCGAGTTGCCGGTCCATCAGATCGGCGAGATTGGCGACCGCGACCTTCAGCGCATCCATCGCGAACGCGATATGGCCGCCGTAGAAGTTGCCGCCGTGCAGCACGCGTTCGTTGTCGGGATCGATCAGCGGGTTGTCGTTGGCGCTGTTCAATTCGTTCTCGACGTCGCGGCGCACCCACGTCAGCGCATCACGCGCCACGCCGATCACGTGCGGCGCGCAACGAATCGAATAGCGGTCCTGCAGACGATGCCCCGGCGTATCGTCGCGGCCCGTCAGATCGTCGCGGATCCATGCGGCTGCTTCGGCCTGGCCCGCGTGCGGTTTCACCTCGAACAGCGTCGCGTCGAAATGCGCAGCGCGGCCGTCGAGCGCCACGGTCGAGAGCGCCGTCAAACGCGCGACGAGCCGCGTCAGATGATCCGCACGGGCAAACGCGAGACAGGCGAGGCCCGTCATCACCGCCGTGCCGTTCATCAGCGCGAGGCCTTCTTTCGGTGCGAGCGTGAGCGGCGCGAGGCCGAGTTCGGTCCATACGTCACGCACATCGCGCAGCGCGCCGTCGAACTGCACGTCGCGTTCGCCGGCGAGTGCCGCCGCCACATAGGACAGCGGCGTCAGATCGCCGCTCGCGCCGACCGAGCCTTCGGCCGGAATGCGCGGCAACACGCGATGATTGATCAGATCGGCCAGGCGTTCGAGCAACACCGGACGCACGCCGGAAAAACCATAGGCGAGCGAGTTCAGGCGCGCGGCGATCACCGCGAGCGTTTGCGCATCGTCCAGATACTGGCCCATGCCGCAGCCGTGATAACGCGTCAGTTGCAGCGGCAACGCTTCGACCAGTTCCATCGGCACGTCGACCACGCAGGCGTCGCCGTAACCGGTGTTCACGCCGTAGACGGTCGCACCCGCGGCCAGATGGCGGCGCAGAAAATCCGCGCCGCGCTGGATACGTGCGCGCCATGCCGGGTCCGCGCTCAGCGCGACCGGTGCGCGCTGCCGCGCAATCGCGACGACCTCTTCGATCGTCAGTTTGCGCGCGCCGATCACGACCGCCGCTGCGTGCCGATTCAAGCCGGTTGCCGTGTTCGTGCCGGCTTCGCTCAGATCATGTTCGGCCATTCGCGCCTCGCTTGGGGCTGGCCCAGAAATCGAAGAAGTTGAACCATTGATAGGGAGCCTTGCGGCAATAATGTTCGAGACGTGCCGCATAACGCTGCGCCCACGTGGCGAGATGCTGCGCACGTTCGCGGCGCGGCAATTCGATGCGTTCGGCGAACGGCTCGAAATACAGGCGATAGCCGTCGCGCTCTTTCAGACAGAAGAACAGATAGACCGGACAGCCCAGCGCATGCGCGAGCACATAGGGACCTTGTGCGAACGGCGCGCTCGCGCCGAGAAACTGCGCGTCGGTGGTGCGGCCCGCTTCGTGCGCGGGCACGCGGTCGCCGACGATCACCAGCAGCTCGCCGGCATCGACGCGCTGCTGCATCAGCATCGCGGTCTCGGGACCGAAATCGCGGACTTCGAGCAGATGCCGCGAGAACTCGCTATTGGCCGACGCCAGCACGCTGTTGAAACGGCGCGCGTGCTCCGAGTAGACCACGGCGGTGACCTTCGCATGAGCGCCGTGCGCGGCGAGCGCGCGGGTCATCTCCAGGTTGCCGAGATGCGCGCCGATCACGAGCGCGCCCTTGCCGTTCGCCACTAATGCTTCGAACGCCGAACGATCGTCGAACGTCACGTCCGAGTCGTCGACGCGGCCGGACCACGCGGCGAGTTTGTCGAAACCCGACTGCGCGAACGCCAGCATGTGGCGATACGCGGACAACCAGCCCGGACGCGGCGTTTCGTCTTGCGGCGCGGCCGCGCCGAGATGCCGGAAGTAATTGTCCGATGCTTCGCGCGCGGCGCGTCCCGTCAGCAGGAAGTACGCGACGATCGGATGCAGCCAGAGCCCGGTGAAGCCACGGCCGAACAGCTTGCAACTGAGCGCGAGCAAGGCCATGCCGAGATGGCTGCCGCGTTCGGCGATCCGCCACCAGGCCTCGTCCCCCGGTTCGTCGGGTTGTTGCGCTTCGCGTGCTGCGTCGACGGGCGCGGCGCGGCGTGGCATCAGCTTGTGCGCGAGCAGCATCGGCAGACGCCACAGCATGCCGAACACGAGCCGCGTGTGGCTGCGGCTGATGCGCACGTTGTCCCACAGCACGTCGAAATGCGACACGCCGTCGGCGGCATAGGTGACGCGCGTCGGAATCGAGCGGAACGCCGCGCGCCGCCAATGCAGGCGCACGAGGATCTCGATGTCGAAGTCCATGCGCGTGGGCAACGGCACGCTGTCGATCAGCTCGCATGCGAGCGCCAGCGGATAGAGACGGAAGCCGCACATCGAATCGCGGATCGTCAGCGACAGCGTTTCGATCCACACCCATACGTGCGTCAGATAGCGGCCGTAGAGGCGCGCTTTCGGCACGCTCTCGTCGTAGACCGGGCGGCCGAGAATCACCGCGCCAGGCTCGGCGCGCGCGGCGTCGATGAAACGCGGCACGTCGCTCGCGTCGTGCTGGCCGTCGGCGTCGATCTGCAATGCGTGCGTGTAGCCCGCCTCGCGCGCGGCGCGCAGCCCCGCCATCACCGCCGCGCCTTTGCCGCCGTTGACGGGCAGCCGCCACAGCGTGAGTTGCTCCGCGTACTGCTGCGCGAGCGCGGCGAGCACCTGCTGGGTCGCGTCGTCGCTGCCGTCGTCGACGACGAAGATCGGCAGGTGATGCACCGCGAGATGCGCGACGGTCGCGCCGATCGCATCCTTGTGGTTGTAGATCGGAATGACGATGCAGGGAGCGAACTTCATCACGCGGGCTCCCGATAGACGATCACGCCCGACGCGCATTCGCGGCCGTCCAGCCGGTACGCGAACTGCACGCGCCGACGTGCGGCGTCGTGGGCCAGCGTGAGTTTGAGCACCGCGCCCGGCGAAACCGGCGCCATGAATTTGAGCCGATCGATCGACGCCACCGCGCGCACGGCCGGCAGATGATCGGCGGCAAGACGCACTGCCCAGTCGACCTGGACCACGCCGGGCAAAATCGGCAGCCCCGGAAAATGGCCGGCGAAATGCACGAGCGTGGGCGGCACGCGCAGCGCGTAGTGCAGCGTGTCGCCGCTGTGTGCCTGGGTCCGCGCTTCGGCCAGCACTTCGATACCTTCGGCGCGCGCAGCGAAGGCGGCCGCCACCGCGCTGACCGGCAGCTTGCCGCGCGCGTCGAACGGCAAGCTCAGCCGGAAACGCCAATGACGCGGCAGCACCACCACGTCGAAATAACCGGAGAGATGCCGGCGTAAAGTTCGTGCGAGCAGCACGCGGCCTTCGTCGCGCAAGGCCGCGTTGCCCGCTTCGGTCAATGCGACCAGCGCGCCCACGCGTTCGCGCGACGCGCCGGCAAGCGGCACGAGCGCCGCTTGCGCGACATACGGATGCAGCGCGAGACGCACCTCCAGCTCGGGCAGCGACACGCGTTTGCCGTCCAGCTTCAGCACACGGTCGAGCCGGCCTTGCAGACGGAAGCGGCCGTGCTCGTCGCAGGCGATCTGGTCGTCGGTGCGGTGCCAGCCGGCGTGGCCAAGATGCGCAGAGCGCACGTTCAACGCGCCGTCCTCATCGCGGCGAATTTCGATGCCGCTCACCGGTTGCCACGCATCGGTCTGATCCTGACGCCGCCACGCGATGCCGCCCGTCTCCGTGCTGCCGTAGATTTCGAGCGGCGCCGCGCCGTAAGCCGCGGCGTAGTGCTGCGCGGCGTCGAGCGCGAGCGGGCCACCCGACGAAAAGAAGGTGCGCGGGGCCGGCGTCAATGACGCGAAGCCGGGCAATGCGGGCCAGCGCGACAACTGCGCGGGCGTCGAGACGACGACGGTTGCGCCGCATTGCTCGATGCGGCTCTGCAAATGCAGCGGCTCGATGCTGATCGCACGGTCGAACGCGCGGCCGGCCGCCAGCGGCCAGAGCACGCGAAACAACAAACCGTAGATGTGATGGTGCGGCACGCTCGCGAGCATCGTCGCGTCGCCCACCAGCGCGCCCCACTGCTGCTCGAGCGTGTGCACTTCGGCGTTGAACTGCGCGAGCGTCTTGAGGATCGGCTTGGGGCTGCCGCTGCTGCCGGAGGTGTAAAGCGTCAGCGGGGCTTGCGGGTCGATGGGGTAGGCTGTGCCGACGGCGGCGCTGGCGTTTGCATGCGCTTGCCGCGCAAACGGCGGCAGATCCGCATCGGTCAGCATCGCATCGTAGGCGTCGGCGAGATCGGCCAGATAGCCAGGCGTCGCGTTGGCCGGAATCACCGGCTCCTTGCCGCACGCGAATAGCGCGAACAACGCACAGGCGAAGTCGAACGGATCGTCGATGCACAACGCGTAGCGTTGCGCGGCCTGCGTTTGCACTCGTGCGATCCATGCCGCGACGCGCGCGCGAAACGCCGCGCGGTCGAGCACCTCGCGGCCGTCCCGGCACACCGGGGTGTTCGACGCAGCTTCCCCGCAAACCGAAAGCAGATCATGCAACGCGATCATGCCGCCTCCGAACGCGCGGCGCGCGGCAACACGACCAGATAACGCCAGATGAACTCGGCCACGAGCAGCACGCCGATCAGCCCATAGGCAATCGCGCCGTTATACAGCGACCAGTTCGCGCGGCTCCAGTACAGCGCCGTGTAGGCGGAGAACGCGCCGTTCAGCACGAAGAACGCACACCACACCTGCGTCACGCGCCGCGTGTGATGGACCGCCGCGGGCGGCAGATCCGGATTGCCGAGGCGCGCGAATTTCTCGATCATCGACGGGCCGCGCACGAGCGTCGTGCCGAACGCGATCAGCAAACCGAGATTGACGAGCGACGGGTAGAGGCGCAACAGCAGTTCGCTATCGGTGACGACGATCGCCGCCGACGCGACACTCAGCAAGCCGACCACGCTCCAGTCGATCGCGGACAGACGCCGCAGCGAAGCCGCGACGGGGCCGCTGCCGGCCCAGCGCTGCAGCCACAGAATCGCAAACAGCATGCCGCCGACGAGGCGCGGCTCGTCCCAGCGCCACGCGCACAGAATCAGCGCGGGATACGCGAGCTTCAACAGCACCTGCACGACGGTCTTGCCCCAATGGCGCTCCGTGCCAGGCGTCGCTGCGGCAGCGTCGGGCACCGCCGTTGGCACTCGCGAGCGCGCGACCGGCATCAGCCTTGGGCCGCCAGCAGGGATTCGACCGCACCGATCACGTCGCCGACCGTGCGCACCGATTTGAATTCTTCCGGCTTGATGCGGCGGCCGGTCATTTCCTGCAGTTTGATCGCGAGGTCGACGGCGTCGATACTGTCGAGATCGAGGTCTTCGAACAGGTGCGCGTCGGGCGTCACCCGTTCGGGCTCGATGGCGAAGTTCTCTTTGAAGATCGCACGGATGCGTTCAAGAATCTCTGCGTCGGACACGGTTTAATCCCCCTTCTTTGCGGTTTCGTTCGCAGCGTGCGCCGCTTCGCGCTGACTCTCGACCAGCGCGGCCAGCGTGCTGATCGAGCGAAAATGTTCGCGCGTGCGTTCGTCATTGGCCGCAATGGTCAGTTGGTATTGTTTGCGCAGCACGATGCCGATTTCGAGCGCGTCGATCGAATCGAGACCGATGCCGTCGGTGTCGAACAGCGGGGCATCGTCGTCGATATCGGCCGGGCTCAGGTCTTCCAGATCGAGGGCTTCGATCAGGAGCTGTTTAATTTCCAGTTTTAAAGAATCCATAATCGAACAGGTGCCGGGTAATGTGAGCTTCGACGGCGCTCGTTACGCTGCGCGCCGCCAAAGCCGGAGTCGTGTCATGGGCGGCGAACTGCTCGACACCGAGCGGCTCGAGCACGTTCACGCGCATGCGGAACGCGCGCGCCGGCACGTCGTACCAGCGCAGCTGCCGGGTGAACGCGGGCGGGTCGCAATCCATCAGCACCGGCACGATCGGCGCGCCGGCCTTCAATGCCATGTGCGCGAAGCCGCGCGAAAAAGCGTGCAGCCGGTTCGGCGCGGGACTGCGCGTGCCTTCGGGAAAAATAATCATCGTGTAGCCGGCCGCGAGCTGCCGGGCGCCCGCTTCGATCAATTCAGTGGGGTCCGCGTTGCTGACGTATTCCGCCGCGCGCACGATCCCCCAGAAACACGGGTTGCGCCAGTGCGCGTTCTTCACGACGCAGCAGGCGCGCGGCGTGAGCGACAGCAGCACCATCACGTCGAGGTAGGTCGGGTGATTCGCGACCACGATCGCCGGGCCGCCGGTGCGTAGCGCGTCCGAGCCCGACACGTCGAGCTCCATCACGCCGATGCGCCGCAACACGGCGACCAGCGCGCGGAAAAACCAGTGGATCACGCCGGTCACCACCCGCTGCCGCGACGCGCGATGCGGCCACAGCCACGCGAGCGGAAACACCAGCACGGAAAACAGCACGCCGCACACGCCGAATATCACGAAGGCGATGCCGGTCGCGCAAAAACGCCACAGATAATCAAGCCGCGCGGTCATGCCAACTCCAATGCCAGATGATGCCTGCGCGCTGCCAGCACGCAGGCTGGCCGGTTTCCAGGCAGTACAGCAACGCCTGGCTTTGAGTCGCGAAGAACGCGGGCGCGGCGTGTGGGGCGGTGTCGGTGCTTGTGCCCGCGCTCAGGCCATTGCCGGTTTCGCCGGGCTGGACTTCGCCGGTTTCGCTTGCGCCGCCGAGCGGTCCTGACGTCTGATCACCGGCGGCGCGTGACAGGGAGCACACCATGTGCCCGGTCGCCGCCTCGCGGTCGAGCAGAATGGCGAGCGCGCCACCCTGCACTTCGTCTTCGATCGTGCCGTACGCCGCGTCCGCCGGTTCGTCGGCGTACACCAGCAATACCGGCGAGTCGGGCTGCATCGCGTATTGCGCATGCGCTTCCAGCAGTGCGTAGCCGAGGGTTTGCGCGCCGGCCGAAATCGCGCTGGCCGCCGAGCGGTCACCGCGCGCGATACCGAACACGCCGGTCATCGCGTTCAGCACCGACAGGCTGAACGCGGTCGGCGAAACGGGCTCCCCGGCGCTGATGCTGCGCAGGATGTCGGTGGTGCGGCGCAATTCGCCATGCCGCGACCCGAACACGACCCGGACCGCGTCCTGCGCGACGCAGTCGTGCGCGACCTTCAGCGCGACTTTGGACAGCGTGCTCAGACGACGCCGCACGATCGGCTCGATAAAGCCAATATCGGGTGCGGCAGATGCGGTGGCCGGCCAGCTAGACCAGCGACCGACCGGAATGGTCCAGTGCAGATCGGGCATATCGGTGCTTGCGCGTTGAAACGGGAGAGAGGCTCAGGCGCCAGACGGAACATGAAACCGTCACGGCCTGCATGCGCCGCGCGGATCGGCGATCGCCAGCCGATGGGCACTTTTCTTATAGGGTCAGCGCATTAACGGCATTAACGGCACTTGGCCCCAATTGTTTAGAGGCCTGTGACATTTAATCAGATGAATCGTCCCAGGCTCTCCTGGTCGGCGGAATCATACTGAATATTCTGGATTAAATCAGCCAGAAAAGACGTATCCATCTGTATCCGTATCGCCAGTGCGACGGATGGTCAAATGGCGGCGGGCCGCGGATTAACATTTGCGCCGCGCGCCGCGATCCGGGGGAAAGCCCCTTCCCGTATGTTTCCGATCGAGCCGGCGGCTGGTCAAAAACGCCAGATCTGGGCAAATACTTTCATTCGACTTTCTCGACAGGTGTTTCACATCGGAACATTTGCACACAGGCGAGTTGTTCGCGCGGGCTCGACATGCGAGAAACGTTTCCCGGCCTCACCTCGCTCATTGCCAATCCGACTACGCAACGCCGCGGCCGCCGCACAGCCCGCTTGAGCAATCAGACACATCCTTGCCTGCTATACTCCGTCGCTCATTGGGGAGTAGCCGCCCCGCGGCATGTCCGCACCGCTGTGCCTGGGTGCGTCGAACGTGCGGTTCGCGGGGGCGCCTGTCAACAGACTTGGCCTTCATGGCCATGGCAGCCGCAGCCTCTGGCCTGGCGAGACCGATGATCCACACGCGCCGCAACAGGGCCCGGCGTGTCGTGGGTCGTCGCTCGTACACATCTCGGCCCGAGGAACCCACACAATCGTGAATCACGCTTTTCTCATTTCGACCGGAGCGGTCGCGCTCGCCGAGATCGGCGACAAGACGCAACTGCTCTCGCTCGTGCTCGCGGCCCGCTACCGTAAACCCGTCCCGATCATCCTCGGCGTGCTTACCGCCACCCTCATCAATCACGCGGGTGCGGGCGCGCTCGGCGCATGGCTCGGCTCGCTGCTCACGCCGACCATCATGCGCTGGGCGCTGGCCGCCTCGTTCGTCGCGATGGGCCTGTGGATCCTCGTGCCGGACAAGCTCGACGACGACGAAGCCAACACGAACCGCACGCACTTCGGCGTGTTCGGCGCGACCGTGGTGGCGTTCTTCATCGCGGAAATGGGCGACAAGACGCAGATTGCGACGATCGCCCTCGCCGCGCGCTTTCACGATTTCTTCGGCGTGGTGGCGGGCACCACGCTCGGCATGATGATAGCCAACGTGCCGGCGATCCTGCTCGGCGACCGCTTCGCCCACCGCCTGCCGACCGGGCTCGTGCACGGCATCGCGGCGGTGCTGTTCGTGGTGCTGGGGGCGATGGCGTTGTTTGGGATCGGCGTTTAGGCTGCGTTTAGGCTGTGCCCGGGCGACTTCTGTGTGGTCTTCAGGCGGCGCTGCGCGCGCGGGTGCATCGCGCTAACGTTGCGCGTCGCTGCATCGGCCAGCCTGTAAAACGCCACATCGCGTGAGACGCCCCTGCTTCTCACGACTGCAAAAACAGAACGGCCCGGCAGGGATAACCCGCCGGGCCGTTCTCATTGCGCTTCAACCTGCGCCACTCTGCCTGCCCCCTACTCCGCCGCCTTGGCACCCGACGCCGGAACCGGCACCCCGGCCGGCGCGCCGCCGGTCGCGACCACTTCGTTCGCCGGGCCGCCGCCCTCGCCGCGCGGAATCTTCACCGTATGCACCGCACCGTTGCCGAGCGGGAAATCGGCCAGCGCGCTGCGCGCCAGATACGGCATCGCCCTCACCAGCGACGACTCGCCGCCCGAGTTGCGGGCCGTCACGTTATAGACCTCCTTGCCGCTCGCGCGCTCGGTGATCCGTATGCCCAGCAGATGAGTGAAAATCGGATAGGTCTGGTTCACGTACGTGGCCGGATACGGACCCCACGGTCCCCACGGGTCGAACGGGCGGCCCCAGTACGGCGACGGCCACGGGTTGTAGTACACCGGTTGCGCAACCGTCACCATGTCCGAGCGGATGCCGTACGAGAGTCCAACCAGATAGCGCGCTTGTGCGCTGTCGACTTCACGGAACGCATGCCCCGCGAGTTCGCTGGCGACCATGCGTTCGTAGGTGGCGAGTTCGAGATTGTTCTGCTGATCCGGCGCCCGCGTGAACGCGAAGGTGCGGGTGGCGTCATTGCCGCTCCAGTCGGAGAACGCCGTGACCTGAGTGGTCACGTAGGTCGTGCAGCCGGACAGAAGCACCGCCAGCGCGGCCAACAACAGCGTGGCGCGGCGGGCCCATCGATCGATGTTCATGGTCTACCTCGTGAGGCCTTTTGAATTGCCTATTATCGCCAGTGATGACCGGCTGCGTCGAACGCGCACGCGGCTTTTTCACGCGCGGGCGCCCGATAATACGCTGACCCCGCGAGCCGGTAAAAAGTTCGCTCCGCACGATTGCCCGAGGCTTTGTACAATGGCCCGACCAGCCCGGCTTGCGTGCCCTGCGCGCGCCTGACCGCTCGAGTACCAACACTACAGAACGCCATGGCCGATACCGCAACGCCCAATGTGATCCGCCGCGCCGATTACGCGCCGCCCGCCTTCCTGATCGACACCGTCGCGCTGGAGTTCGATCTGGTCCCCGAACGCACGATCGTCAGGAATACGATGCGCGTGCGCCGCAACCCTGACGCGTCCCGCGCCGCGCATCTCGAACTGATGGGCGAGCAACTGGAGTTCGTCGGCGCGGAAATCGACGGCCAACCGTTCGCCAACGCGCATGCGCACGAGCACGGACTGCTGCTCGACAACGTGCCGGACAGCTTCGAACTGACGCTCACCAGCATCTGCAATCCGGCCGCGAACACCACGCTGTCGGGCCTCTATGTATCGGGCGGCAACTTCTTCACGCAGTGCGAGGCCGAAGGCTTTCGCCGCATCACCTATTTCCTCGACCGCCCGGACGTGATGGCGACCTTCACGGTCACGCTGCGCGCGAGCCGGGCCGACTATCCGGTGCTGCTGTCGAACGGCAATCTGCTCGAAGAAGGCGACTTGCCGGACGGACGCCATTTCGCGCGCTGGGAAGATCCGTTCAGGAAACCTAGCTATCTGTTCGCGCTGGTCGCGGGCAAGCTGGTCGCGCTCGAAGAACGCGTGAAGAGCGGCTCGGGCAAGGAAAAGCTGCTGCAGGTGTGGGTCGAGCCGCACGATCTGGACAAGACCCGTCACGCGATGGATTCGCTGATCCATTCGATCCGCTGGGACGAAGAACGCTTCGGGCTCGAACTCGATCTGGACCGCTTCATGATCGTCGCGGTGAGCGACTTCAACATGGGCGCGATGGAGAACAAGGGGCTCAACATCTTCAACACGAAGTACGTGCTGGCGAACCCCGAAACGGCAACCGATACCGACTTCGCGAACATCGAGGCGGTGGTCGGCCACGAGTACTTCCACAACTGGACCGGCAACCGCGTGACCTGCCGCGACTGGTTCCAGCTGAGCCTGAAGGAAGGCTTGACGGTGTTCCGCGATCAGGAATTCTCGGCCGACATGGCCGGCGGCGCGACGGACGAAGCCGCGCGCGCGACCAAGCGCATCGAGGACGTGCGCGTGCTGCGCCAGATGCAGTTCGCCGAAGACGCGGGCCCGATGGCGCATCCGGTGCGCCCGGAAAGCTACGTCGAGATCAACAACTTCTACACGATGACGGTCTACGAGAAAGGCTCCGAAGTCGTGCGGATGTATCAGACGCTGTTTGGCCGCGACGGCTTCCGCAAGGGCATGGACCTGTACTTCAAGCGCCATGACGGCCAGGCGGTGACCTGCGACGACTTCCGCCACGCGCTCGCCGACGCGAACGGCCGCGACCTCGCGCAGTTCGAGCGCTGGTACAGCCAGGCCGGCACCCCCCGGGTATCCGTGCGCACCCAGTACGACGCCGCGCAGCGGCGCTACAGCGTGACGCTGCGCCAAGGCTACGCCGACGCTCCGCCGGCCGCGCGCGAGACGCAGAAAGGACCGCTGCTGATTCCGTTTGCGATCGGCCTGATCGGCAAGGACGGCGCGGATTTGCCGCTCAAGCTCGAAGGCGAAGCGAAGGCGTCGGCGGCCACCACGCGCGTGCTCGAATTCACGCAAACCGAACAGAGCTTCACGTTCGTCGACGTCGCGCAGGAGCCGCTGCCGTCGCTGCTGCGCAATTTCTCCGCACCGGTGATCGTCGAATACGACTACTCGGCGGACCAGCTCGCGTTCCTGCTCGCGCACGACAGCGATCCGTTCAACCGCTGGGAAGCCGGTCAACGGCTCGCCACCCGCGAGTTGATGGCGCTCGCCGGCCGCGCGGCCTCGGGCGTGCCGCTGCAACTCGACGACTCGGTGGTCGCCGCGTTCGCGCGCGTGCTCACCGACGAAACGCTGTCGCCGGCGTTCCGCGAACTCGCGTTGATGCTGCCGTCCGAAGCGTATCTGGCCGAGCAGATGGCCGAATCGAATCCGGCGGCCGTGCATGCCGCCCGGCAGTTCGTGCGCAAGCGGCTCGCCAATGCGCTCGAAAACGAGTGGCTGAAGGTGTACGAGCAGCATCGCACGCCGGGTGCCTACGAGGCGACGCCCGAGGCGGCCGGTCATCGCGCGCTGAAGAATCTCGCGCTGTCGTATCTCGCGGAGCTCGACGATCCGGCCGAAGCGGTACGCCTCGCGTCCGCGCAATACGACGCGGCGAACAACATGACCGACCGCGCGGCGGCACTCTCCGCGCTGCTCAACGCGGCTGCCGCCAACGGCGGCAGCGTGCAGGCGCAGCAGGCGCTCGACGACTTCTACCGGCGCTTCGAAAAGGAGCCGCTCGTCATCGACAAATGGTTCGCCTTGCAGGCCACGCAGCGCGGCAGCGCGCAACGTCCGGTAATCGACATCGTGCGCAAGCTGATGACGCATCCGGCCTTCAATCTGAAAAATCCGAACCGCGCGCGTTCGCTGATCTTCAGCTTCTGCGCGGCGAACCCCGCGCAGTTCCACGCCGAAGACGGCTCGGGCTACGCGTTCTGGGCCGATCAGGTGATTGCGCTCGACGCGATCAATCCGCAAGTGGCTGCCCGCCTCGCCCGCTCGCTCGAATTGTGGCGCCGCTTCACGCCGGCGCTGCGCGAAGGCATGCGCGCGGCGCTGGAGAAAGTGGCGTCGCAGGTGAAGTCGCGCGACGTGCGCGAGATCGTGGAGAAAGCCTTGGCGTGATCGCCGCCTGACAGCGGCACTCGCCTCGACAAGCCGGCACACGTTGCCGGCTTTTTTTCGTCCTGAGTTCGGCCCCGGCGTCCGTGCGTGCCGAAGGACTCGTTAGCCATCTGGACGACTGTTCATCTGATGCCGGCGAGGCGAAAGTAAACGCATTCGGTTAACGGTTTACGTTTAACGCAATGCGTTATATGATCCCTATGATCACGACATTCGGCGACAAGGCTACGGCGAGAATCTTTCAAGGCAAGTTCCTGCACTCACTGCCGCTTCATATCCAGGCGCTCGCACGCCGCAAGCTGCTGATGATCGACGCGGCAGACTCCATCATGAGTCTGCACGCGCCGCCCGGTAACCGGCTCGAGGCCCTGCAAGGCCAGCGCAGTGGGCAGTGGAGCATCCGCATCAATGCGCAATGGCGCATCTGTTTCCACTTCGTCGCCGAGGAAACGCTGAATGTCGAGATTGTCGACTATCACTGATTAGTGGGAGACCGGCATGGTCATCAAACGCTCCGCGCTGGAGAGCATCGATTTCTCGGACATCGATACTGGCGACACCATCCCCGACATCCATCCGGGCGAGATTCTGCGCAGCGAATTCCTCGAACCGCTCGGCATGTCCGTCAACGCACTCGCGCTTGCGCTGCGCGTGCCGGCGCCGCGCATCAACGACGTCGTACGCGGTAAGCGCGCCATTTCGGCCGACACCGCGCTGCGGCTCCAGCGCTACTTTGGCGCGAGCGCGCAATTCTGGCTCAACCTGCAGATCGCCTATGACCTGCGCATCGCCACCGCGGCGGCCGGCGAGCAGATCGAACGGGAGATCGAACCGATGCCCCGGGCGGATCGCCCGACAATGCCGAAAGTGTCAGCCGAGCATGCCCGGGCAGCAGCGCTCGCGGTCAGCGTGAGCAGCAGCCACACCGCCGGCAAGGCACACCGCAAAGCCTGAATGACGCCTGCGCCGCACCGCGCCGGCCGCATCAACGCACGCTCTTCGCGCTTAAAAGCACAGAGCAGACACAGTGAGCGGTTAAAATCGGGATATTCCTCTAGCCTTCCCGGAGTACAGCAATGGCTTTGCAACGTCGTACCACTCTCACGAAGTACCTGATCGAGCAGCAGCGCGAGACCAATAACCTGCCGGCCGACCTGCGCCTTTTGATCGAAGTCGTCGCGCGTGCGTGCAAGGCGATCAGCTACCACGTCAGCAAAGGCGCGCTCGGCGATGCGCTCGGCACCGCGGGCAGCGAGAACGTGCAGGGCGAAGTGCAGAAGAAGCTCGACATCCTGTCGAACGAAATCCTGCTCGAAGCGAATGAATGGGGCGGCAACCTGGCCGGCATGGCGTCCGAGGAAATGGAACAGTTTTTCCCGATCCCGGCCAACTATCCGAAGGGCGAATACCTGCTGGTGTTCGATCCGCTCGACGGCTCGTCGAACATCGACGTCAACGTGTCGATCGGCACGATCTTCTCGGTGCTGCGTTGCCCGGACGGCCAGCAGCCCACCGAGCAGTCGTTCCTGCAACCGGGCACGCAACAGGTCGCTGCGGGTTACGCGGTGTACGGTCCGCAAACCGTGCTCGTGCTGACCACGGGCAACGGCGTGAACTGCTTTACGCTCGACCGCGAACTCGGATCGTGGGTGCTCACGCAAAGCGACATGCGCATTCCGGTCGAAACGCGCGAGTATGCAATCAACGCGTCGAACGAGCGCCACTGGTATCCGCCGGTCGAGCAATACATCGGCGAATTGAAGGCCGGCAAGGATGGTTCGCGCCAGAGCGATTTCAACATGCGCTGGATCGCGTCGATGGTCGCGGACGTGCACCGTATCCTGAATCGTGGCGGCATCTTCATGTACCCCGCCGACAAGCGCACGCCGGACAAGCCGGGCAAGCTGCGCCTGATGTACGAAGCGAACCCGATGGCGTTCATCGTCGAGCAGGCGGGCGGCGCGGCGACCAACGGCGAACAACGCATTCTGGACATCCAGCCGAAAAGCCTGCACGAGCGTGTCGCGGTGTTCCTCGGCTCGAAGAACGAGGTCGATCGCGTCACCCGCTACCATCTCGAAGCAAAAAAGTGAGTTAGGGGGCTTGCCAAGCTACTGAAGAAGTCCCTATAATCTCGTTTCTCCTGATGCCGGAATAGCTCAGACGGTAGAGCAGCGCATTCGTAATGCGAAGGTCGGGGGTTCGATTCCTCTTTCCGGCACCATCAAGATTCAAGCAAAAAGCCCAGTCCTTGCGACTGGGCTTTTTGCTTTGTGGATGTCCATCGCCCGCCATGTTGATCCAGGTCTCTCAATAAATCGGCACCGCAGCGAACACCGTTGCAGCACTTTCGCGCAAAGCGGAAACAGGAAGAGATAGTCGAACCATTCGGCGCGGATCGACCGGCGATGCTGGTGCGCAATCGTGCGCACCCTGCAAGTTCATTCGAACGGACTGTGTACGGTCATGCATCAGTCAGAACTTGCAGGCTTGAACCGTGTGAACACCCACTTCCAGTTGAGGTCGTAAAGCTGGTACGACGACGGCTGTATACCTCAAACGCTTCGTCGCGCGGGACGAGAATTCCCTGGCACAAACAGCGGGTGTTCGATTCGCTCACCTGAGAGCAAGCCGGTCTCATTTGCTCCTTTCAGAGCCACCTCAACGGAAGCAACCGTGCTGCTCTCACCCACGAAAATGGGACCTGCCATATGGCAGCGCCATAACGAGGTTGCGGGCCACGACGGAATCCTCGGCCGCTGCCGGCTCTTCTTGCGGCTTGCCGTACGCGGCGATCGCTTCCCGCGGCGCCGACGCAAACCATAAGATTCTGCCGGCACATTCGATTCCGACCTCACGTCCTTTCCAATAGACGGCGTTTTCCATTGCACTTCTCCGAATGGCGAAGACTGACATCTTCCGCGCGGGGACGGACGCGTCCGTTAGCCGCCGCACGTCGTGTGGCAGATGGCGGCTTCAAGCATAGGCGGCGACAGGGGCGTTGAGCGGCCTGGCGTCGGGTGACGAGGTTTCGGCACGAACGTGGGAGCGTGGCATCGCGCACAGAAATGCGGGGAGGCTCGTTGCCCCCGCGCTTTCTGTTCGCGGCGACCTGCCTCAGGACGTGAATGCACACCGGTGCGCGCAGTCAACGCAGTGGCAAATCCCTCTTCGAAGACAGGCATGGGAAGTCCCCTCCCCCGAATCCCCGACTCGGCCTGGCGGGGGGTTAGTACCGGTGCTCAACGCTCCGAGGCATTCACGTCTCGAGCTTGCGCAGACGCCGACCGTGGATTCGCGAATCTTTGAAGAAAAACTTTAATAAAAGTTAAATTTCGTCAACGAAACCTCAAAATCAATCGTTTACGAAACATTAGGGAGACGGCCACGCAAACTGAACGCATCGGTAATTAACGAACGTTCAGTCAATTATCGAGAAAATCCTGCCGATGCGGCACTGCACAAATTGCGCCGATTTATTCACACAAAATTCATATGGAGTGTGTATGGCGCAGGTGCCAACGGAACTTCGGCTGGAAAGCGCACGGGACAAGGCTGAGAAGGGAATCGATGCGGCCGGCGGGACTGATTTGATTCGCGCGGGAAATCCGCATGGCAATAGACAGACGATAAATTCTATTCAAACACTCTGTTGAAGTGTTGGCTTGTGCCGTTAAAGCAACAGAGAACATCTGGCCTACATCAGACACTGGTGCGAAACAGGGACCGAGGCTGATAATCCGCTTGTAAAGGAGAAAGATCATGGATGCCAAACCAACGAAGATTCCGACCCCGGATAAAGTCTTTTGCCCGGATCCGGAACCCGCTGGCGTCGAGTTTCTGGGTGCCGAACTGCCTGAGCACGTTCGCGCATTTTTCGACGAACAACGCAAGTCGTGCGACTCGAAGTAATTGAACAGTGGCGCGATGCAGCATCGACGTGCGCGCGTAGCCGCGCGCGGTGTGTACACGCGCCCTATTAAGCGTGTTACGTGCGCCGCGCGACGCTGATTCGACTCGCCTGACGTACGCCACCGTCCGGCTATTCGGACCGCGGCGTCTGATCGCGTGCGCTTCCGGTTCACATACCTGAGAACCGCACACTGACCGACTGCCGGCCGGACAAAACGCTCCGCGACCGCCGCATCATTTATTCTTCTGGTTTTCCTCAGCGGCCATTCGGCCACATCCATTTCCCATGAATCGCTCGTATCGATTTGGCGCGTCATGCGCACTCGCGTTGGCTGCTTGCGTCGCCCTCGCGCCCGCCCCCGCCGTCGCCGATGGCGGCGACACGGCGCTCACCAATCTGATTGCGCTGGCTTCGCAGCGCCTCGCGCTCGCGGAACCGGTCGCGCGCTGGAAGTGGGCCAACCATCAGGCGATTACCGACACGCCGCGCGAGAACGCGCTGCTTGCCGACGTCGAAAAGCGCGCTGCGGCGGCGAACGTCGATCCGGCGTTCGCCCGTGCGTTCTTCCAGGATCAGATCGACGCGAGCAAGGACGTGCAGAACGCGCTGTTTGCCACCTGGCGCAGCACACAGCCGCCGCAAGGGCCCGCGCCCGACCTCGCGACCAGCACGAGGCCTCAGTTGGACCGACTGACGCAATCGCTCGTAACCAGTCTTGCGCGCGTGCAGCCGCTTCGGACGGCGGACGACTGCCCGTCGCGCGTCGCGCAATCGCTTGCCAACTGGAAATCGCTGACCCGCTACGACTCTGCTCACGCGAGCGCGTTGACGCGCGCGCTAGGTCACGTGTGCGAAACGGGCGGCGTGGGCGCGACCGGCTGATCCGGACCGGGTGACGAAGCACGCGGCCCGAGGCACCCGGGCCGCCGCGCGCGACCGAACTGCGGTCACCTGATTGACTGAACCTGCTTTGCTTTGCGCGGCGAAGTCTCGCGTCAAGCGAGGCTCGAAGCCGGAGCGTCGCTCGACGCGCTCAACGGCATCACGCGCAGCCCCCGTGCAAGATGACTCTGCAGGATGCGATACGTCGAGAGCTCGAACGGCCCCGCAACGCTCGACGCATACAACTCGGCCGCCTGCGCGAGCGACGGCGCATGACCGATATAGCACCAGCGGTCGACGACATGGAAAGCCCGCGCCTGCGACGCTTCCTCGCGCTCCTCAAAAACGACCGGCCCCTGAAACGGCCAGGGCGCGTCCGCCGGATCGCTTTTCGTCACACGCGGCAGCCGGTTATGGCCAGGACGCAGCGTCGCAATCCATTGCGCCTCCGCAAGCATCGCCCCCAACTCGCCGCCGGTCGCACGCCATTCGACACGCCGTACCTGCTGCGCCAGCCGAATATCCTTCGACGAACGCCGCTCGCCTGTCAGATGCGAGCGCAACCGCTGACGTACGCGCACGCTTCGCCCGACATACAGCGGGGAGTCTCCTTCGCCATAAAAAGCGTAGACGCCGCAACCGGCCGGCGCGGTGTCGAGCAGATCCTCCGTGATGTCACCGGCAAGCCGGTAGCGCCGCGTGGTGCGCTCGATCTGCGCGCGCAGCACGTCGAGCGGCACGAGGCCGTGCAGACGTTGCCAGAACTGCCAGATCAAGTCGGCGTCGGCAAGCGCACGATGGCGATCGGACGGCACAAGCGCATGACGCTCGACCAGCGCGTCCAGACCATGACGCTTTTCCGCCGGAAACAATGCGCGCGACAGACGCACGGTGCACAACACATCCGGATCGAACGCGAGCCCGGCCCGCCGAAACTCGCCGCGCAGAAAACCGCGGTCGAAACTGGCGTTATGCGCGATGAAGAGTTTGCCGCTCAGGCGTTCGAACAGCGCCGGCGCGATTTCGTCGAAGGTCGGCGCACCGCGCACCATGGCGTTCGTGATGCCGGTGAGCTGCTGGATGAACGACGGAATCGACTGCTGCGGATCGACCAGCGTGCTCCAGCGCGACACGCCGGCCGGCCCTACTTCGACGACGCCGACCTCGGTAATGCGATGCTCACTGGTCGAACCACCGGTGGTTTCGAGGTCGACGAAGACAATGGGTAAATCCAGGGCCGGTTCCGGCAAAAACTGTTCAGACATGGAAAGAGATACTTTAGACGTGTGGCTTTGCGGCAAGTATGCACTAGTTGACCGCCCCACACCCAAATCGCATCGCGTTGATGCGACGGGATTGCCGCGAGGGAGATGGCATTTTGAGGGTAAACCGCCGGATGCCGCTGAATGCCGGCGGACCGTGGGGCACTATTTGATTCGATCAAAATGATTTGATCAAAAACAATAACTGCCACACCCAAAAATCAACGCTTCGCCACTTCAAACCCACGCGGCTTTAATCAAAAATTCCTACGGATCTGATTGGAAAAATCGTATAAGCCATAAAAAACCCTCGCACGCGGCGAGGGCTCTCTGGCAATCGGCGGCGCGCGCCGCACGGCTCACAGCGGCTGGATGTTCGCTGCCTGCTTGCCCTTCGGGCCGGCTTTGACGTCGAAGGAAACACGCT
The DNA here is from genome assembly GCF_046030495.1 of Paraburkholderia strydomiana. Lineage (GTDB taxonomy): Bacteria > Pseudomonadota > Gammaproteobacteria > Burkholderiales > Burkholderiaceae > Paraburkholderia > Paraburkholderia strydomiana_A. The sequence goes on along the minus strand of NZ_JAQQCJ010000004.1, from coordinate 251,904 downwards.
GATTTTCCTTCAGCGACTTGAAGCCGTCCGCGCGAATTTCGGAAAAATGCGCGAACAGATCTTCTCCGCCTGAATCCGACGTAATGAAGCCAAAACCCTTAGCATCGTTGAACCATTTGACGATACCAGTTTCCATTTTTCAGTTTCCCTCGATGATTTACAAAAATCGGGCATTGCCCTTATGTCCGAATAACACTGCCACTTCGCCAGCTATCCTGATATCAGGCAGCCTTCCAATACCCCGAACTGACAGCTGAAATTCAGACTTGCCGTTATACGGGGAACGAATAATTGTCGTCAAGAAAATTTTCCATATGCAGTTAGCACATACTGAGATAACGACCGAATTTCACTAGAAAATCCCTGATGCATATTCATTAACTACTGAGTAACCCATCAAGGAAATATTGCCCGGACAGTTCAAATACACCCCCACCGACGGGAATTTTTTCTGATTTACAGAAAATAAATGTAACAAAATCTGTATTTAGTAAGTGTTTGTCCGACTTGTTGCGCCACATTCACGGCGGGATGATCGAGCCCAGTTGTCGTAGTAAACGCGTATCAGGAGATTGCCATGCTGCTCAATCAACTCCACCGCCTCTTTGTCTGGCTCACCCCCTCGCACGCAAAGACCGCTTCCGACCATCCCGAGCCGATCACCGACGCGGCGTTCGAATTCGATCCCATGTGGCATGGGGATCATTGGCAGAACCTGCTGTCGTCCCCAATGGACGCGCGCCGGTACGTGATGGAAGACTGGAGCGCGTCGTCGGCGACCGACTGGAGCCACCTGGAGGGCGCAGCACCCGCACACTGAGTGATGTCCGGCGGATTCGAATCGCGCAGACGAAAAAAAAGCGCGACTGGGGAGTCGCGCCGACAAAGGTTTGGAGATCTTTTTCGTCAACGAAAAAGTCCGCTTCGAAAAGCAGAAATTAGAGTATAGCCGCCCAATTCATTTCCATTATTCACACAATTAACAATCTGCTATTGCACGGATAACAACAATCCTGTTTTGATATTGATGCGTTGTTTTTTTGCGTCGTTTAGTGTCGCAAATGAGCAACGCAATCTCCCGCGCACCCATCACTCCACTCCCGCAATAACGCTGCAAGCCTTTATCCATAAGGCTCACGCTGCATTCATGCATCGTTTCTAATTGCGTAATACTTTATTGCGAAAATCGGAACGCCCACTTTGTGAAGTGTCTCTCTAAACTCTGCCTAACCGGAAACCAGCGCGATTTGGTCAACGCGCTTTTCACACGAATCTGCCTCTCGCAGCATGCGCTCGTGTGAAGGTCTCCCAAGCCAGGGTTCCAGATACATCTCTCGCTCTCGGAGTTACACAATGAAGAAGACACTCATGGTCGCGGCCCTCACGGGCGTTTTTGCAACCGCCGCGCATGCGCAAAGCAGCGTAACGTTGTACGGCTTGATCGACGCCGGCATCACCTATACGAACAACCAGCATGACCACAGCAACTGGCAGATGACGAGCGGCTCGGTGAACGGCAGCCGTTTCGGCTTGCGTGGCGCTGAGGATCTGGGCGGCGGTCTGAAGGCCATCTTCACGTTGGAAAACGGCTTCGGCATCAATGACGGCACGCTCAAGCAGAACAGCCGTCTGTTCGGCCGTCAGGCCTTCGTCGGTCTGGCGAGCAACCAGTTCGGCGCCGTGACCCTCGGTCGTCAATATGACAGCATGGTCGACTACGTCGGCCCGCTGGCACTGACGGGCACGCAATACGGCGGCACGCAGTTCGCCCACCCGTTCGACAACGACAACCTGAACAACTCGTTCCGTATCAATAACTCGGTCAAGTACCAGAGCGCGAACTACGGCGGCTTCAAGTTCGGCGCGTTGTACGGCTTCTCGAATCAGGCTGCCGGCTTCGCGAACAACCGTGCGTACAGCGCGGGCGCGTCGTACAACTGGGGCGGCCTGAACGTCGCTGCTGCTTATATGCAACTGAACAGCAACGGCGCGAACACTGCGGCCGCTGCATTCAACTCGGGTGGTGCGGTTTCGGGCGACAACACGTTCTTCGCTGAACGTCAGCAAACGTGGGGCGCAGGCGCTAACTACGCGTTCGGCCCGGCAACGGTCGGCCTCGTGTACTCGCAAACGAACCTGTCGGGTCTCGCCGGCATCAGCCAGGGCTCGTCGGGTGTGGCGGGTGGCGTCGGCTTCCCGACCAACAGTGCTCAGTTCCAGAACTTCGAAGCCAATGCTCGTTACGCTCTGACGCCGGCTCTGAGCATCGCCGGTGCGTACACGTACACCCGCGCGAACCTGTCCAGCTCGCATATGCACTGGAACCAGTTCAACCTGCAAACGGCATACTCGCTGTCCAAGCGTACCGACGTGTACCTGCAAGGCGTGTATCAGCAAACCAACGAGGGCGCCATCGTCGACGCCAGCATCAATGGCCTGGGCGCAGCGTCGAGCAGCAACAAGCAAATCGCTGTGACCGCAGGTCTGCGTCACCGCTTCTAAGCTTCCAAAGCTGCGGAGTAGTCGCAGCAGTGAAGGCGCCGTTCGCGGCGCCTTTTTTTTCGCCTCGTCTATATTCGCACTACGACGCTTTTGACGAAAAGACGGGATAGACCGACTGTCGAGTGCTGAGTGGAAGCGCATTCAATAGCTGCTTCCGGCGGCGGCCATGCAAAAGACCTGCGGACGCTCGGCCGCCAACTCGCGCGCCGTGCTCGAAGCTATTCTGTGGGGCCAGCGCTGGATGTACCCGCCCACGCACTTTCCGCCGCAACGGACCTGCTATGCGAAGTATCTGAGCTGGAAGCGCAGCGGCATGCTCGATCAGGTGCGTACGCTGCTTGCCCATCAGCGTGCAGGCTCTCCCTGCTCCCCTGCACTGGGCAGCGCGGACCACCACCGCGAGACAGTCTGATCCGCTCCGCCCTCATCGATATCAAGCACGCCGCAGGCGTGCTTATCCGCCCGTATCCGGCGGCGGGTACTTGACGTCGAGAATATCGATCGGCTGCGGACCGGCCGGCGTGAACAGCGTGACCGTATCGCCGACCTTCGCCTTGAGCAACGCACGCGCAATCGGCGAAATCCAGCTCACGTGCCCGATATCCAGATCAACCTCGTCAATCCCGACAATCGTCACCGCATGCGCGTCGCCGTCTTCCGTCGCATAGTCGACGGTCGCGCCGAAGAAAACCTGATCGACGTTCTCCTGTTTGCTGCTATCCACGATCTCAGCAAGGTCCAGCCGCTTGGTCAGAAAGCGAATTCGCCGGTCGATCTCGCGCAAGCGGCGCTTGCCGTAGATGTAGTCGCCGTTCTCCGAGCGATCGCCGTTCGACGCCGCCCACGACACGAGCCTGACCACTTCCGGCCGCTCGACATCGATCAGATTCAGCAGTTCATCGCGCATGCGCCGGTAGCCGGCAGGCGTGATGTAGTTTTTGGTACCCGCGGGGACTTCCGGCTGGGCGACGTCGAGGTCGTCGTCATTCTCTTCACTCGACTCTTTGACAAAGGCCTTGTTCATGATGGTCCGTTAACTGCAGCAATCGACTGCCTATCAAGGGTACACGATCAGGCCCATGAGACAAATCGCAGTTACACGCTTCCATTTTCCAAAACCTTTGGCTATAATCTCGTTTCTGTGTGCGGCTGTAGCTCAGTTGGATAGAGTACTTGGCTACGAACCAAGGGGTCGTGGGTTCGAATCCTGCCAGCCGCACCAACTATTCGAGGGTTTCCTGCGGGAAGTCCTCAGTTTTACCCGGTTTCGTTGAAGTAAATATCACCGGTTTAAGCGTGCGGCTGTAGCTCAGTTGGATAGAGTACTTGGCTACGAACCAAGGGGTCGTGGGTTCGAATCCTGCCAGCCGCACCAACCATGAAGGGCCTTCCAATCGGAAGGCCCTTTGTTTTTGTCTCGCGCTTTTGCGTAAGCGCCCGGGCACCCTGCTCGCATCACCTTTCAGATTACCGCGGCGGCGACTGGATATCGCCGATTCGCCCATCCGGGCTCGGCACGTCCTCGATAACACCTTCCGACGTAGGCTCGCCGATCGGACGAACCCGGCCGCCGGTCAGCGCTTGCGGCTCGCGCAGCACTTCGTCGACGCTATCGCCGAAACGGCTTGCAACGAACGCCCGGAGCAACGCCACCCGCAATGAATCGCCCCGCCCTTCGACGGCCCGCTGCCCGCCGTGAAATTCCGCGACACAGTGCGCCGCGCCGCCGTCGGTCCGCTCACGCACTTCGAGCCGCTGCGCACGCTCCAGGACCGCCGCGGCTGCCTCCCATGACGTGGACGGCGTGAAGCGCCCATCCCAGGGACGGCCGCGATCGTTGCCGCGGATCGAGACGGTTTCGCCGCTGTCGGTGAAATAGATTTCGCGCACGAAGTCGTGCAGGCTGCGGGCCACCCAATAATCGAGCGCCACGCCGTTGAGGTCGGCTACATTCATCAGCGTTCTCCCAGAGTTTCAGGTGAGACTCGCCGGTAGCCGGCACGTTCAGATAAGAGCAGAGAACATCTGGCGCTCGCCGAGCACGCCGAGGCCAACCCAGGGGCGCAAAACCGCGCGGTCAGTAGTCCGCGCGCTCGCGATCGATTCGCATGCCGCCTTCGTGACGGTGATGCGCCTCTTCGCTCGGCCGTTCGCGCGCAATGCGCATGACGTCCGGATTCGTACGCACGCGGCGCATCACGTTGGCCAGATGAACGCGATCGCTGACCTGGATCACGAAGCGCAGCACCGTGGATTCCTGCGACAGGTCTTCGTCCATCGCGATGTGGACGATGTTCGCATCCGCCGACGTGATGTCGGCCGCCACGCGAGCAAACACGCCCTTGGTGTTCTTGACCAGCACCTTCACGGCGACGTCGAACAGACGGCCCGGCTGCGGCGCCCACGCAACGTCGATCCAGCGGCCCGGATCGCGCTTGTGGATGCGCTGCGCGACGCGGCAGTCAGTGGTGTGGATGGCCATGCCCAACCCGATGCCGATATAGCCCATGATGTCGTCGCCCGGAATCGGACGGCAGCAGGCGGACAGTTGCACCGACATGCCCTCGGTGCCCGTGATGACCACCGGCGGCGCATGCGGCGCGGACCCCGAGCGCGAGCCGTCGTCGTCGGCGTCGCGCCCGCTCATCAGCACTTCGATGCGCTTGGCCATCACCGCCGCGACACGCCGGCCGAGACCGATGTCCGCGAAAATTTCCTGACGGTTCTTGTTACCCGTCCACTGCACGAGCTTTTCCCACGCCTCCGGCGTCACATCCGACAGCGCGAGACCGTAGCCCTTCAGCGCCTGGTCGACCAGACGCTCGCCGAGCTGCACGGACTCGTTCAGACGCATCGTCTTCAGATAGTGGCGAATGGCCGAGCGCGCCTTGCCGCTGCGCACGAAACCGAGCCATGCCGGATTCGGCTTCGAGTACGGCGCCGTGATCACTTCGACGATATCGCCGCTCTTCAACTCGGTGCGCAGGGGCAGCAGTTCATTGTTGATCTTCACCGCGACGCACTGATTGCCCAGGTCGCTGTGGATCGAATACGCGAAGTCGAGCGCGGTGGCACCGCGCGGCAGCGCCATGATTTTCGACTTCGGCGTGAACACGTAGACCGCATCCGGGAAAAGATCGATCTTGACGTGTTCGAGGAATTCGCTCGAATCGCCCGCCTCGCTCTGAATGTCGAGCAGCGACTTCAGCCACTGGTGCGCGCGTTTCTGCACATCGTTCAGGTCCGCGCTGCCGTTCTTGTACAGCCAGTGCGCGGCCACGCCCGCTTCGGCGATCTCGTGCATCTTGCGCGTGCGCACCTGAAACTCGATCGGCGCGCCGAACGGGCCGACCAGCGTGGTGTGCAGCGACTGATAGCCATTCACCTTGGGGATCGCAATGTAGTCCTTGAACTTGCCCGGCACAGGCTTATACAAGGCATGCAGCGCACCGATGCAGGTGTAGCACTCCAGCGCGCTTTCCACCACCACACGGAAACCGTACACGTCGAGCACCTGCGAGAATGACAACTGCTTATCGCGCATCTTCTTGTAGATACTGAAGATGGTTTTCTCGCGGCCGGTGACTTCCGCGTCGATCTTCGCGTCGGCAATGGCGCGTTGCACCGACTCCAGAATCTTGCCCACCACTTCGCGCCGGTTGCCGCGCGCCGCCTTGACGGCTTTTTCGAGCGTGGCGTACCGATGCGGATTGAAGTTGGCGAAGCTCAGATCCTGCAGCTCGCGATAGGTGTTGTTCAGACCCAGGCGGTGAGCGATGGGCGCGTAGATATCCAGAGTCTCGCGAGCCACGCGGCGGCGCTTTTCCGGCGGCACCGCGCCGAGTGTGCGCATGTTGTGCAGCCGGTCCGCGAGCTTCACCAGAATCACGCGGACGTCGCGCGCCATCGCGAGCAGCATCTTGCGGAAGTTTTCCGCCTGCGCTTCTTCGCGATTGCGAAACTCCATCTTGTCCAGCTTCGACAGGCCGTCGACCAGTTCCGCGACCTTCGCGCCGAAGCGCTCGGCGAGTTCGGCCTTGGTCACGCCCTGGTCTTCCATCACGTCATGCAGCAGCGCCGCCATGATCGACTGGGCGTCGAGGTTCCAGCCGGCGCACATTTCCGCGACGGCGACAGGGTGCGTGATGTAGGGCTCGCCACTCTGGCGGTACTGGCCGAGGTGGGCTTCGTCGCTGAAATGGAACGCCGCCTTGATGTCCTTGATCTCTTCCGGCTGCAGATAGCCGGACAACGCGGACGTCAGTTTGGCGATGGAGACGACGTCATGCCGGCGTGGCTGCTCCGGCGTGGCGGTGGGTCCGAACAGATGGCGGAACGATTGTTCCAGGACCGCGTCGATGTACTTCCGTGCAGACGAGGGTGAGTCGGCGTCGTGGTCCGCTTCCGTGGCGGTGGGCGGGGTAGCACTCATGGTCGCCTCCGTAGCGGGTTAGGGTTGGACGCCGGTCTGTACGTTAATGATGCAACTGGGTGTGGCAAATACGTGGCAATCGAAAACGGAACACTGCGCCTTAAACCGGCACCTTCTTCAGCATTTCGACGCCGACCTGGCCGGATGCGATTTCGCGCAGTGCGACGACGGTGGGCTTGTCGCGGCTTTCGATCTTCGGCGTGTGGCCTTGCGCGAGCTGACGCGCGCGATAGGTTGCAGCAAGTGCGAGTTCGAAACGGTTCGGGATCTGTTTGAGGCAGTCTTCGACGGTAATGCGGGCCATGTTGGGTTCCTTCTCAGTATGTTGCTTATTCTACCTTATGTGCTCGGCACAACGCCGCGCTCAAGCGTGCGGCAGGTGAATGCCGAGCTGCACGAAAAGCTGCGTGTGACGCGCGTACTGCGAGGCGAAGCGCGAACGCGTGGCGGCGACGAGGCACTGCAGTTCGCTCAATGCGCGATCGAAGTTCTCGTTGATCACGACGTACTCCGCTTCGGCCGCGTGCGCCATCTCGCTGCCGGCTGCCAGCAGGCGGCGCGTGATCACATTCGGCTCGTCCTGGCCGCGCTTTTTCAGACGCTCTTCGAGCGCATCGAGCGACGGCGGCAGGATGAAAATTTCGACCGCGTTGTGAAACTGCTTTTTCACCTGCTGCGCACCCTGCCAGTCGATTTCGAGCAGCACGTCGTGGCCGCTCCTCATCTGCTCCTCGATCCACACGCGCGACGTGCCGTAGTAGTTGCCGTGCACTTCCGCACTTTCGAGAAACTCGCCCTCGTCGTGACGCTTCATGAAGTCGTCGACGCTGGTGAAGTGGTAGTGTTCGCCGTCCTGCTCCTTGGGGCGCGGCGGGCGCGTCGTGTACGAGATCGACAGGCGGATCGCGTCGTCGCCGGCGAGCAATGCGTTCACGAGCGTCGACTTGCCCGCGCCCGAAGGCGCGACGACCATGAACAGATTGCCGGGATAAGCGCCGGCGTACGGATTGCGCGGTGCGCCGCTTTCGCGTGTGTGGTGATCGGTCATGTTGGTGGTGTCCAGCTTTATTCCAGATTCTGTACTTGCTCGCGCATCTGTTCGATGAGCAGCTTCAGGGTCATCGACGAATCCGCGAGTTCCTTTGCGGCCGCCTTCGAGCCGAGCGTGTTCGCTTCGCGGTTCAACTCCTGCATCATGAAGTCGAGCCGCTTGCCGACCTTGCCGCCCTTCTCGATCACGTGACGCGTTTCGTTCAGGTGGGCCGTGAGGCGCGACAGTTCTTCGGCGATGTCGATACGGATCCCGTACATCGTCACTTCCTGGCGAATCCGCTCGTTGATCTCTTCGCGCGAAACGATGGTCGCGGCCGTATCCGGCGCGGCGATACCGAGCGCTTCCTGCAAACGCTCGACGATCTTTTGCTGATGCTTCGTAATCAATTCCGGCACGAGCGGCGTGATCTTCGTGACGATCGTTTCCATTTCGGTGACGTTGGCGAGCAGCATCGTCGCGAGTTGCGCGCCTTCGCGGGCCCGCACGTCGATCAGATCGGTGATCGCCTGCTTGCCGCACGCGAGCACCGCATCGCGCAGCACTTCCGGCGCCACGCCGCTTTCGGCCAGCACGCCCGGCCAGCGCAGAATTTCGCCGGTGCGCAGGCGGCCCGCTTCGGGGAACGTCGAGAGCACCGTGCGTTCGAGCAGCGCCAGTTGCGTGAGCGCGTCGCGATTGATCGCGCCCGCGTTCGCCGACTGTTCGCTGCGTTGCAGGTTGATACGGATATCCACCTTGCCGCGCGACAGTTTGTTCATCAGCATTTCACGCAGCGTTGGCTCGCAGACGCGCACGTCTTCCGGCATGCGGAAGTTCAGATCGAGAAAACGCGAGTTCACCGTGCGCAGTTCGACCGACACGCTCACGCCGCCGGTACCCGAGGCCGCGACGAGTTCGCGCGTGGCGCTCGCATAGCCAGTCATGCTGTAGATCATCGTATTTCTCGCGATTGCGGCCATGCGTTCAACGCCGGCCTGAGAGGCAAAGCGCCCGGCGTGTACGAGACGCGGGGCGGGGAATCGGCATTATCCCATTTTTGGTGGCGACCTCCGCCGCGAACGAGCGTGCATGCGGGAGAGCGCTCAGTGGCCGGCTCAGTGGCCCGACTTCGCCGATACATCATTCGGCGCGGCTTACCGCCCTGCATTCGCGCTCGTCGCCCGCCACCGCCGTTCATCGGCAATGCGCGCGGCTGACCGCGCCCGTCGATCGGCTGTAAAATCGCGGTTTCCCTCCGCATTTCTTCCTGACCGATCCCAACATGACCAACGACACCCAACGCCCCAGCGGCCGCCAGGCCAATCAGCTGCGCGACGTGCGCATCACGCGCCACTACACGAAGCACGCGGAGGGCTCGGTGCTGGTCGAATTCGGCGACACGAAAGTGATCTGCACCGCGAGCATCGCCGAGAGCGTGCCGTCGTTCCTGCGCGACCGCGGCCAGGGCTGGCTCACCGCCGAATACGGCATGCTGCCGCGCGCCACGCATACCCGCAGCGACCGTGAAGCGGCGCGCGGCAAGCAGACCGGGCGCACCCAGGAAATCCAGCGGCTGATCGGTCGCGCGCTGCGCTCGGTGTTCGATCTCGAGAAGCTCGGCGCGCGCACGCTGCACATCGATTGCGACGTGATCCAGGCCGACGGCGGCACGCGTACGGCCAGCATCACCGGCGCGTTCGTGGCCGCGCATGACGCGGTGGCGAAACTGCTGACCACGGGCCGCATCGAAAGCTCGCCAATTACGGATTACGTCGCGGCCATCTCGGTCGGCGTGTACGACGGGCTGCCGGTGCTCGACCTCGACTACGACGAAGACTCGCAGTGCGACACCGACATGAACGTGGTGATGACGGGCGCAGGCGGCTTCGTCGAAATTCAGGGCACCGCCGAGGGCGTGCCGTTCTCGCGCGACGAAATGAATGCGCTGCTGGATCTGGCGAGCGACGGCATCAACACGCTGATCGCCAAGCAGAAAGAAGCGCTGGAGCAAAAGAGTGAGTGAGGTTCGTCAAGACGACGGCGCGTATGCAGCAGGCGCGCCCTTGAAGAAAATCGTGCTGGCGTCGAACAACGCGGGCAAGCTGCGCGAGTTCGCGGCGCTGCTCGACGCGGCCGGCATCGAACTGATCGCCCAGGGCGCGCTGAACGTGCCGGAAGCGGAAGAGCCGCATCCGACCTTCGTCGAAAACGCGCTGACCAAGGCACGTCATGCGGCGAAGCTCACCGGCCTGCCCGCGCTCGCCGACGACTCCGGTCTGTGCGTGCGCGCATTGCGGGGCGCGCCGGGTGTGTATTCGGCGCGCTACGCGCAACTCGCTGGCGGCGAGAAAAGCGACGCGGCGAATAACGCGCGCCTCGTCGCCGCGTTGCAGGGCGAAGGCGATCGGCGCGGCTATTACTACTGTGTGCTCGCGCTCGTGCGTCACGCGGACGATCCCGAACCGCTGATCGCCGAAGGCCGCTGGCATGGCGAAATTCTCGAAGCGCCGCGCGGCGAGCATGGCTTCGGCTACGACCCGTACTTCTTTTTGCCGTCGTTGAACGCGAGCGCCGCCGAGTTGGAGCCCGCGGTGAAAAACGCCAGCAGCCATCGCGCGATTGCATTGCGGCAGCTGCTCGCGCGCCTCTCGGAGGAAGCGTGATTCCGATCAGGCCGGCGCCCGCCGACATCGGCAACGGCGTCATCAAGGCATTCACCTCGCCGGGCAGTATTCGACTGACGTCGCTGCCGCCGTTGGCGCTGTACGTGCATTTTCCGTGGTGCGTGCGCAAGTGTCCGTATTGCGATTTCAACTCGCACGAGTGGAAAGGCGAAACGTTTCCCGAGAGCGATTACCTCGACGCATTGCGCGCCGATCTCGAGATGGCGCTGCCGCTGATCTGGGGGCGCCAGGTGCATACGGTGTTCATCGGTGGGGGCACGCCCAGCCTGTTGTCGGCGGCGGGTCTCGACCGCATGCTGTCGGATATCCGCGCGCTGCTGCCGCTCGACGCCGACGCGGAGATCACGCTCGAAGCCAATCCCGGCACGTTCGAGGCCGACAAGTTCGCGCAGTTTCGCGCGAGCGGCGTGAACCGTCTGTCGGTGGGCATCCAGAGTTTCAATGAAGCGCATCTGAAGGCGCTCGGCCGGATTCACGATGCGGCGCAAGCGCGCCATGCGGTCGAAGTCGCCGCGACCACGTTCGACAACTTCAACCTCGACCTGATGTTCGCGCTGCCGGGGCAGACGCTCGCCGAATGCCAGGCCGATATCGACACGGCGCTGTCGTTCGCTCCGCCGCACCTGTCGCTGTATCACCTGACGCTCGAACCGAACACGCTGTTTGCGAAATTCCCGCCCGCCTTGCCCGACGACGACGCGTCCGCCGACATGCAGGACTGGATCCACGAACGCACGACGGCCGCCGGCTACGAGCGCTATGAGGTGTCGGCGTATGCGCAGCCGCATCGGCAGAGCAAGCACAATCTGAACTACTGGCGCTTCGGCGACTATCTGGGCGTCGGCGCCGGCGCGCATACGAAGCTGTCGTTTCCGAATCGCGTGCTGCGCCAGGTGCGCTACAAACATCCGACCACGTTCATCGAGCAGGCGAAGGCGGGCACGGCGGTGCAGGAAGAGCACGAAGTCGCGCCGCGCGATTTGCCGTTCGAGTTCATGCTGAACGCGCTGCGGCTGGTGGAAGGCTTTCCGGTGCATCGGTTCATCGAGCGCACGGGGCTGTCGATGACGTCGATCGAACCGGCGTTGCAGGAAGCCGAAAAACGCAAGCTGATCACGCGCGACCACGAGAAGATCGCGCCGACACCGCTCGGCCAGGCGTTCCTGAACGATCTGCAAGCGCTGTTTCTGAAAGATCCGCAGTGATTGCCGATCGACCGAGCACCGCAGCGAGGTTTTTTCAGGTTACAATTTCGGGCTTGGAGGTGTGGCCGAGTGGTTTAAGGCACCGGTCTTGAAAACCGGCGAAGGAGCAATCTTTCCGTGAGTTCGAATCTCACCGCCTCCGCCAAGTCATCAGGAAACGGGCCAATTGGCCCGTTTTTCGTTTGCGCCGCGCGCGCTCACGCGGGACTGCACCGCTGCTTATGCAGCACGCGCACCTCCCCCGCCCCGAGTGTGTTCGGCAGCGCCATCTTCGACGCAAACGCCGCGCTTTAAACCAGCGCAGTCGCCTCGACCTCGATCTTGAATCCATAGTGCAGTTGCGGCACCGGCACGACAGCACGCGCGGGCCGCGCTTCACCGGCCCAGCGCGCGTAGATCTGGTTGAAGCTCATCCAGTATTCGACATCGACGATATAGACGCGCACCTGCACGAGTTGCGCGATGCTGCTGCCGGCACTTTCGAGAGCGGCCTGCACGTTCGCCAGAACCTGTTCGGCCTGCGCTTCGAACGACGCATCGGCGAGCTTGTCGCCCCGCGCATTGATCGGCAATTGCCCGGAGACGAACACGAAGCCGTTCGCGATCGCGACGTGGCTGTAGTGACCGCCTGGTTTTGCAAGCGTAGTGGGATTGCCCGTCTTGGGCAGACGTGGATCGTGCTGGCTAACAGCCATGAATTCACTCCAACGGTGACGAAGCGTCAGCGACGCAAGTTGCGCACATGATGAACCCCGCCGCACGCATTCGCGCGGTCATGCAACGAGCGTCGTCATGCTCGAAAGCGATGAAGGGACACGCGGCCATCGCGCAAGGAAGCCGTTGCGCTCAATGCGCGAGGCGCTGCGCCAAAGAGTTAAGGACCAACCAGCATCCGGCGCCGCTCGCACGCATCAACCCACGATTCCGCTCGACCGCTCACCGCACCCGTCACACGCTGAGCGCCTCCAGCTTTTCGCGCGCATCCGCGCAACGACGATTCAGGTCGCGATGCATCGGCTGACTGTCAAGCAGCGCCGACACATCGGTCAACCCATAATCAAAGCGCAAGACGTATTCGATGTCCGTGTAATCGTGATAGGCGCCGCTGTCAGCCAGCTTCTGCGCTTCGGCGAAAGCCGCATGCTGCCGTTCGCCATTCATCAAGTCTCTGATCGCCATGATTGCCGCTCCGAGGAACAGTGACTCCATCATAGCAATGCAATTTGAAACGCAAGGTCGCGCGCACGCAACACCTGGTGTTTTCCGTAGAGACGCCTGGTTGCGCGCGACGAACGGATGTGCCATGCCGACGATCCAGCGGGTTCGCCTCGGGCAAAGCGCCCAGGCAACTGTCACACAACAGCCGCAGGCGCCTTCGTCCCGTGCCATCGGACGACCAGTATCCGCCCGACATAACATAACGAACCGGCAACGCCCACCACGACGCCCATGCCTCTCGGCGAACCGTCCTGCCATAGTCCGACCGCGAGACTCGACAACGCGCCGAGCGCCAGTTGCACCGCGCCGAACACGGCGGCCGCAGCGCCGGCGTTCAGCGGATAACGGTGCATCAGGTCGGTCGTGCAATTGGCGGACAGCACACCCACCACGCCCACCACGAAGAACAGACCGAACACGATCGACCACAAGCCGCCCCACCCGGTCAGCGAAACAAGACAGACGAACAGCGAAGCCACACAGCTCACGGTCGCCGCAAAGGAGATGATCGGCAGCGAGCCGAGCCGGCCGACCAGACGCGTGTTCAGGAAGTTGCCGAACATGATGCCGACGATATTCAACCCGAACAGGAAGCCGTAATGCTGCGCCGACACGTGGAAATACTCGATGTACACGAACGGCGTCGCCGTGATGTAGGCGAACATCGACGCGAACGCCATGCCGCCGCACAGCATGTGCCCCCAGGCGACCGGATCGCGCAGCAGCTTGCCGTACGCGCCGAACGATTTCAGCAACGCCGACTGCGCGCGCTTCTCGCGCGGCCACGTTTCCGGCACCTTGAGGAAAGCGGTCACCGCGCACACAGCGCCGAACAGCGTCAGCACGACGAACACCACGCGCCAGCCGCCGAGCAGCAGCAACTGGCCGCCGATCAGCGGCGCAAGCAACGGACCGATCGACGTGACGATCGCGAGCATCGACAGCACGCGGGCGGCATCGGTCGGCCCGTGCGCGTCGCGCGCAATCGCACGCGCGAGCACCGACGCCGCGCCCGCGCCGAGCGCCTGCACGAAGCGGAACATCACCAGCGAGCCGATCGAGAATGACAGCGCGCACGCTACGCTCGCCAGCGCGTACACGACGATGCCGCCTAGCAGGACCGGCCGCCGTCCATACGTATCGGACAGCGGGCCATACAGCAGCATGCCGATCGAAAAGCCGAACATGAAACTGGTGAGCGTCGCCTGGGCCGCGCCGGTGCTGATCGCGAACGCTTGCGCGATGGTGGGCAGGCTCGGCAAATACATATCGATGGAAATCGGCCCGCATGCGGCAAGCGCACCGAGCAACAGAATCAGCCGGCCATCGGGCCGGCTTCTGACGACGTGAGACATGGGAATCCGGATGGAGCGCCGCGCCGTCATCGGCGGCGGAACGGGTAGAACGGGACAGCGGCAGTGTATCGGGTTCGATTGTACGCGACGGGCTCGGGCTTGCGAGTGCTCGGGCTATGCTCGCCCTTCGCGCCGTGTTTAGCCGTGCCTCGCCGGTTTCCACATGCGAACATGGCCGGACGGCCACCGCGCGGACAGCACGCGGCAAGCGCGCCGTCGATCGGTTAAGCTGCCGCCTGACCGTTCGGTCCGTGCCAGAAACCAGGCACGCCCTTCCCCATCCATTCTGTTTCGAGCATGCGATGACCGCCTTCCTGCTGATCTGGAGCCCCAAGAAATGGCCGTGGCCCGAGTTGCCCGACGTTGCGAAACGCGTCGCCGCGGGCGTCGCGGTCAGCGACGTGTGGGGCTGCGGATTTGCGCGCGGCATCCTGCCGGGCGATCGCGTGTTCCTGCATCGCGTCGCGCAGCAACCGAAGGGCATCTTCGGCTCAGGTTACGTGACGCGCGCGCCATATGAAGTCCCCGACCCGGCGACGAAACGCGGCTATCGCCTGTGCATCGACTTCGTATACGACTGGCTCGTCGACGCGCACGAAGCACCGGTGATCCCGCGCGAGATGTTGCGCACGTTTCCGTTCTCCGTGCAGACATGGGACGCGCAGAGCTCGGGCACCGTGATCAAGCCGATCGCCGAAGGCGCGCTGGAAAAGCGCTGGGCCGAACTCACGGGCAAACGCAAGCAGCCGAAACTCGACACGCCAGCGGGCCCCACGCGGTCGAGCAAAGTCACGGCGCATGCGGCGGCGGCACAACGCGCGGCGGCAAGTCCCGAGGACTCGAAGCCAAAGACGGCAAGCAACCAGGCAAGCAAGCAGAGACGCGCGCCGGCAACCCGAACCACGGTGAAGAAGGCCGTGACGAAACGCGCACAACAAGGTTAAAAAAAGTGGCGCACAAGCCGCGCCATCAGGACGCTATCGGGCCCGCCGCTAAACCCGTTCACGCCGACTCCGGTACAATTTCTCCACCTATCCCAGCATCGCGCGAATCGCCCACGGGCAGCCTGCGCCGCTGCGCAACCCCAATTCCAGCCATCGCCATGTCCAAAAACGAACTCCTCTTCGAACGCGCGCAACGCACCATTCCGGGCGGCGTGAACTCGCCGGTGCGCGCCTTCCGTTCCGTCGGCGGCACGCCGCGCTTTATCGAGCGCGCGCAAGGCCCCTACTTCTGGGACGCGGACGGCCAGCGCTACACCGACTACATCGGCTCGTGGGGCCCGATGATCCTCGGCCACGTTCACCCGGAAGTGCTCGAAGCAGTGCAGCGCGTGCTGGCCAACGGCTTTTCCTTCGGCGCGCCGACCGAGTCGGAAGTGGAAATCGCCGAAGAAATCTGCAAGCTGGTGCCGTCGATCGAACAGGTACGCATGGTGTCGAGCGGCACGGAAGCAACCATGAGCGCGCTGCGTCTCGCGCGCGGCTTCACGAACCGCAGCCGCATCGTCAAGTTCGAAGGCTGCTATCACGGTCACGCGGACAGCCTGCTCGTCAAAGCCGGCTCGGGCCTGCTGACCTTCGGCAATCCGACCTCGGCGGGCGTGCCGGTGGATATCGCGAAGCACACCACCGTGCTCGAATACAACAACGTCGCCGAACTCGAAGAAGCGTTCAAGGCGTTCGGCAACGAGATCGCGTCGGTGATCGTCGAGCCAGTCGCGGGCAACATGAACCTCGTGCGCGCCACGCCGGAATTCCTGCAGGCGTTGCGACGCCTGTGCAGTGAATACGGCTCGGTGCTGATCTTCGACGAAGTGATGTGCGGCTTTCGCGTGGCGCTCGGCGGCGCGCAAGAGGTGTACGGCATCACGCCGGACCTCACGTGTCTGGGCAAGGTGATCGGCGGCGGCATGCCGGCGGCGGCCTTCGGCGGACGGCGCGACATCATGGCTCACCTCGCGCCGCTCGGCGGCGTCTATCAGGCGGGCACGCTGTCGGGCAACCCGATCGCGGTTGCCGCGGGCCTGAAGACGCTGCAACTGATCCAGGCGCCGGGCTTCTACGAGACGCTCGCGGCACGCACCGCACGCCTCGTGCAGGGACTCGCGCAAGCCGCGGGCGAAGCGAAGGTACCGTTTACGGCCGATTCGCTCGGCGGCATGTTCGGCCTCTACTTCACCGACTCGATCCCGGGCAGCTTCGCCGAAGTCACGAAGAGCGACGTGCCGCGCTTTAACGCGTTCTTTCACAAGATGCTCGACGCGGGCGTGTACTTCGCGCCGTCGGCGTATGAGGCGGGCTTCGTGTCGATCGCTCACGACGATGCGATCATCGACGCCACGATCGACGCGGCGCGCGGCGCCTTCGCGTCGCTTGCGGCCTGAGGCCCGCGCGGCTTCGAAACAGCAGAAACAGCGAAACCGAAACTCGACATAGCCTAGCCACCGTACCCGACCGGATCCCGATGTTTTCGCAAACCGACTTCGTCCATATGGAACGCGCGCTCGCGTTGGCCAGGCGCGGCATGTACACCACCGACCCGAATCCGCGCGTAGGCTGCGTGCTCGTCAAGAACGGCGAGGTGATCGGCGAAGGCTTCACGCAACCGGCGGGCCAGGATCACGCGGAGATCCGCGCGTTGAAGGACGCGCGCTCGCGCGGCCACGATCTGCGCGACGCCACCGCTTACGTGACGCTCGAACCGTGCAGCCACTTCGGCCGCACGCCGCCGTGCGCGAACGCGCTCATCGACGCGCAGGTCGCGCGCGTGGTCGCGGCGATGGAAGACCCGAATCCGCAAGTGTCGGGACGCGGTCTCGCGATGTTGCGCGACGCCGGCATCGAAGTGCGTTGCGGGCTCCTTGCGAACGAAGCGCATGAACTGAACATCGGCTTCGTGTCGCGCATGACGCGTGGCCGCCCGTGGGTGCGCATGAAAGTGGCGGCCTCGCTGGATGGCCGCACCGGCTTGCCGTCGGGCATCAGCCAATGGATCACCGGCGAAGCCGCGCGCGCCGATGGTCACGCGTGGCGTGCCCGCGCATCGGCTATTCTGACCGGCATCGGCACCGTCCGGGAAGACGACCCGCGCATGACGGTACGCGCGGTCGACACGCCGCGCCAGCCGCAACGCGTGCTCATCGACAGTCAGCTCGACGTGCCGCCGGACGCACAGATCCTGGCCGGCGCACCCACGCTGATCTTCTGCGGCAATCTCGATCAGCGCCATGCCGATCGCGCAGCCGCGTTACGCGATCGCGGCGCCGAGATCATCCAGTTGGCGAACGCGGCCGGCAAGGTCGATCTGCCCGCCCTGCTGAAAGTGCTCGGCCAGCGCAACGTCAATGAGTTGCACGTCGAGGCGGGCTACAAGCTGAACGGCTCGCTGCTGCGCGAGGGCTGTGTCGACGAACTGCTCGTCTATCTCGCGCCGAGCCTGCTCGGCATGGATTCGATGAGCATGTTCAACCTCGGCGCGCCCGAAACGCTCGACGGCCGTGTCAAACTGAATTTCCACGCGGTTGACCGGATCGGCGACGATCTGCGGATTCTTGCGCGCTTCGCGCCGCAGACCTCAGCCGAAACCGGCACGACGCCCGCGCCTCCCTCCGTTTCGAAATGACCAAGGATTAGCACGATGTTCACAGGAATCGTCGCGGCAGTGGGCCGCATCGAATCAGTCAAGCCGCTGGGCGCGGACGGCGACGCGGGCGTGCGCCTGAACGTTGAAGCCGGCGGCCTCGACCTCGGCGACGTGCAGCTCGGCGACAGCATCACGATCCAGGGCGCCTGCATGACCGTGGTCGCGAAGACCGCCCATTCGTTCGAAGTCGACGTGTCGCGCGAAAGCCTGAACTGCACGGCGGGCCTCGGCGAGATCGGCGAAGTCAATCTGGAGAAGGCGCTGCGCGCGCACGACCGGCTCGGCGGTCACATCGTCTCCGGCCACGTGGACGGCCTCGGCACGGTCACGCATTTCGCGCCGGTCGGCGAATCGCACGAACTGCGCGTGCTGGCGCCGCGCGAGATCGGCCGCTATCTGGCGTACAAAGGCTCGATCACTGTCAACGGCGTGAGCCTGACCGTCAACTCGGTTAAAGATCGCGACGATGGTTGCGAGTTCTCGATCAACCTGATTCCGCATACGGTCGAAGTGACCGCGCTCAAGCGTTTGTGCGAAGGCACGCAGGTGAATCTGGAAATCGATCTGATCGCGCGTTACGTCGAGCGCATGCTGAACGCGCCGAAATAACGGGCCAATGCCGGGCGCGAGGCCCGGCCACGCATGGGCTGGCAGCGGCGCCCTGCCGCTTTCAGCCGGTTCATGCGTGCATCGTTTCGACGAGCATAGCAACGGCCCAAGGGCCGTCGCCAGTCGGCCAAACGGCCTATGCCATCCGGCGGAGGCGACTTGGACTCGCGCGTGGCGTAAAATACGCGCTTTCCCGAAAATCTCGCCAACATGACGCTCGCCTCCACTCCAGAGATCATTGCCGAACTCAAAGCCGGCCGGATGGTGATCCTCGTCGACGAAGAAGACCGCGAAAACGAGGGCGACCTCGTGATCGCCGCCGAGTTCGTCACGCCGGAAGCGATCAATTTCATGGCCCGCTACGGCCGTGGCCTGATCTGCCTGACGCTCACGCAGGAACGCTGCAAGCTGCTGAACCTGCCGCTGATGACCTACCGCAACGGCACGCAGTACGGCACGGCGTTCACGGTCAGCATCGAAGCGGCCGAAGGCGTGACCACCGGCATTTCGGCCGCCGACCGCGCCCGCACGATCTCCGCGGCGGTCGCGCCGGACGCCAAAGCAGAGCACATCGTGCAGCCGGGCCACATCTTCCCGATCATGGCCCAGCCCGGCGGCGTGCTGGTGCGCGCCGGCCATACCGAGGCGGGTTGCGACTTCACCGCGCTGGCGGGTCTCACGCCGGCCGCGGTGATCTGCGAGGTCATCAAGGACGACGGCACGATGGCGCGCCTGCCGGACCTGATGGAGTTCGCGAAAGAGCACGATCTGAAAATCGGCACGATCGCGGATCTGATCCACTACCGCAGCCGCACCGAGTCGATCGTCGAGCGTATTTGCGAACGCACCATGCAGACCGCGCACGGCGCGTTCCGCGCGGTCATGTATCTCGATCAGCCGAGCGGCCAGCCGCATATCGCGCTGGTGCGCGGCACGCCGAACCCGGACGAGGACACGCTGGTGCGGGTGCACGAACCGCTGTCGGTGCTGGATCTGCTCGAAGTCGGCGAATCCACCCACTCGTGGACGCTAGACGCGGCGATGAAAGAAATCGCCGAACGCGACCTCGGTGTGGTCGTGCTGCTGAACTGCGGCGACTCGAAAGATCATCTGATCGACGTGTTCAAGGCGTTCGACTCGAAGGAAAAAGCCAACGCGCTCAAGCGCCGGCCGGTCGATTTCAAGACGTACGGCATCGGCGCGCAGATTCTGCGCGAGCTCGGTGTCGGCAAGATGCAGGTGCTGTCGAACCCGCGCAAGCTGGGCAGCATGTCGGGTTACGGTCTCGAAGTCACAGGTTTCGTACCGATGCCGGGCAGCGCCGCGCAGGCCCCGCAAGGCTGATCCGACCATTCACGCGCTTAGCGCCCACTCAAAACACTACGGAATTCACATGGAAATCGGACAATACCAACCGAATCTCGACGGCGACGGACTGCGCATCGGCATCGTCCAGGCGCGCTTTAACGAACCCGTCTGCAACGGCCTCGCGGACTCCTGTATCGAAGAACTGGAACGCCTCGGCGTGACCGGCGAAGACGTGCTGCTCGTCACCGTGCCGGGCGCACTGGAAATCCCGCTGGCGCTGCAAAAGCTCGCGGAAAGCGCGCAATTCGACGCACTGATCGCGCTCGGCGCGGTGATTCGCGGCGAAACGTACCACTTCGAACTGGTGTCGAACGAAAGCGGCGCGGGCATCACGCGTATCGGCCTGGACTTCGGCATTCCGGTTGCAAACGCCGTGCTGACCACCGAGAACGACGAACAAGCCGTCGCCCGTATGACCGAGAAAGGTCGTGACGCGGCGCGCGTGGCCGTCGAAATGGCGAATCTCGCCGTCGCGCTCGAACAACTCGGCGGCGACGACGAAGAAGAAGACGAAGAAGAGGAAGAGGCATGAAGAGCGCACGCCGACGCTCCCGCGAACTGGCCACGCAGGGGCTTTATCAGTGGCTGCTGTCGGGTTCGCCCGCCGGCGAGATCGACGCGCAACTGCGCGGCGCGCAAGGCTTCGACAAGGCGGATCACGAACATCTGGACGCGATCCTGCATGGCGTGATGCGCGATTCGGAAGCGCTCTCCGCCGCCATCGCGCCGTGTCTCGACCGTCCCATCGAGCAGCTCTCGCCGGTCGAACGCGCGGTGCTGCTGGTGGCCGCGTTCGAGCTGAAGAATCACGTCGATATTCCCTATCGCGTGGTCATCAACGAGGCGGTTGAGCTCGCCAAGACGTTCGGCGGCTCGGACGGCTACAAGTACGTGAACGGTGTGCTGGACAAGCTCTCGGCGCAACTGCGCGCTGACGAAACGCAGGCGGCTCGCAAGCATTGAGTATGCGGTGCAAGACGTCGGCCACGCCGGTGTCACGCGCCTCGCCTGGAAAAGCCGAACTGTTTGCAGGGACGCCGTTTCACGCGTGATGAACGCGCAGGACGCCGTCCCGCTTTTGCTTCTGAACTGGATTTGACTGTATGAACTCCGTGACCGAACCTTTGGTGCGGCTTGCTGCGCGTGTCGACGCCATCCAGCCTTTCTACGTGATGGAACTGGCCAAGGAGGCCGCGCTCCTCGAGCGCGACGGACGCGACATCATTCACATGGGAATCGGCGAGCCCGATTTCACCGCGCCCGAGCCGGTCATCGAAGCGGCGGCCAATGCGCTGCGCCGTGGCGTCACGCAATACACCAACGCGCTCGGCCTGCACGCGCTGCGCGAAGCGATTTCGGCGCATTACGCCGAGGTCTACGGCGTCAGCGTCGATCCGGCGCGGATCGTCGTCACCGCCGGCGCCTCCGCCGCGTTGCTGCTGGCCTGTGCTGCGCTGGTCGACCGCGACGACGAAGTGCTGATGCCCGATCCATGCTATCCGTGCAACCGTCATTTCGTGATCGCCGCCGAAGGCAAGCCGGTGATGGTGCCGAGCGGGCCGGCCGAACGCTTCCAGCTGACCGCCGCCGATGTCGAGCGCCTATGGAACGAGCGCACCCGCGGCGTGCTGCTCGCGTCGCCGTCGAACCCAACCGGCACGTCGATCGAACCGGCCGAACTCGAACGCATCGTCAAGTCCGTACGGGCGCGTGGCGGGTTCACCATCGTCGACGAGATTTACCAAGGCTTGAGCTACGACGCCAAGCCAGTGTCGGCGCTCTCGTTCGGCGACGACGTGATTACCGTCAATAGCTTCTCGAAGTACTTCAACATGACCGGCTGGCGGCTGGGCTGGCTGGTAGTGCCGCCTGGCATGGTCGGCGCATTCGAAAAGCTCGCGCAGAACCTGTTCATCTGCGCGTCGGCGCTCGCCCAGCACGCGGCGCTCGCCTGCTTCGAGCCGGAAACGATCGCCATCTATGAAGCGCGGCGCCTCGAGTTCAAGCGCCGCCGCGACTTCATCGCGCCGGCGCTGGAGTCGCTGGGCTTCTCGGTACCGGTGATGCCCGACGGCGCCTTCTATGTGTACGCCGACTGCCGCACCGTCGCGCATCCCGCGGCCGGCGACAGCGCAGCGCTCACCAAAGCAATGCTGCACGACGCGGGCGTGGTGCTGGTGCCGGGCATGGACTTCGGCACGCACGCGCCGAAGGAGTACATCCGGTTGTCGTATGCCACGGCCTATCCCAAGCTGGAGGAAGCGGTCGAGCGGTTGGCGAAGCTCTTCGGGCGGCACTGACAAGCAGCGGGCCGGATCTGCGGCGCTCGGAATTTGCCGCGACGGGGCCTGCCGATGACCTCTGCGCGCGCGCCCTGACCCACCGACCGCCCGCGCACCGCGCCTCCTGATTCTCCAGACGCAAAAAAGGACACCTAGGTGTCCTTTTTCATAACCGCTACTCGTGCACCAAATTGCCGACAGCTACACCGGCATGATGCCGCCCAACTTCAAGCGCCCAACTCCGAAGCCGATGCCACGTGCTTCGTGTTGGCATCGTCCTGCTCAGGAGCCGCCGGCGCCTTCACGGGACTCGCCTCGCTCAGCTGATGGGCGCCCTGAAGCGTCACCTGCACGCGCTTGCCGCCGCTGGCAGCCGCCGCCGTGGTGGTGGTCGACGCGGTCAGCACCGGCGCCTGCGGCGCGTTGATCGGCACCTTGCGGCCCCGGGCCACGTCGCGCAGACGGCCACGCTCGGCCATCACCTTGGCACCGTAGCCGCCGTCGTCCTGCGAGGTCGAGCCGACGTAAAGACGCAAGCCGCCCGGCAGCGAACCCCCTCGGGCGATGCAATCCTTCAGCACCAGCGCGCCCACCTTGATGTTCGCGACCGGTTCGAGAGCTGCGCTCTCGCCGCCAAAATACTGGAATTTGTCCGAATGCACTTTGGACATCACCTGCATCAGGCCTTGCGCACCCACGCCGCTTTCGGCGTATGGGTTGAAGCCCGATTCGATCGCCATCACGGAAAGCAGCAGGAGCGGATCGAGACCAACTTCGCGGCCCGTGTCGAAGGCCGCCTTCACCAGCTCGCTGACAGGCTCCTGAGCGACGCGATAACGCCGCGCCAGGTACGACGCAACCAGATCCTGCTCACGGCTTGAGATCAGCACGCGATCGTCACGCGCATCGGCGGACACGCGCTGCGACGGGATCATGCGTGCGAGCGCGGTGACGCTCTGCATGGTGCGCGGATCGAGCCCGTTCAGCGCCGCGACGCCCATACCGGCCGAGCCAGAGCCGTCGAAAGCGCCGTCGAAGCTGGTGTTGCTCACGGTGAGGCTGGTGCCGCCGCTGTTTGCACCGTTGTTCGTCTCCGCGCCGTTCGTCGAGTTGGACGAGAGCGTGTCGTCGGAAGACACACCCACGTTGCCGGGCGGACCGAAGGACGGCAGCGGATTGCCCTGCAGCAGACGGGCGGGACCCGCTTGCACAGCGGCGGAGATGACCGGCATCAACCGAGCGGCAAGAGTGCCGCGCCAAGCCGGCATCAGCCACAGCGCGACTGCCAGCACGACAGCGACACCGCCGACAATGCTGAACAGGTAATGACTCATTCGCGTCCCGCGACGCAGCACACCACGCACAACTTGCGCAATACGCTCATCGGGACGCCACGATAACCAGGCGTTCATTCAGATCTCCCATGTTGCATGATCTGCGAACCCCGCCCGATGAAGATGGCGGTACCACACGTTCGTAGAGTCAAGACATCGCGTGCTCTGTCTGGTTAGGGCAGCAGCGACGTCGGGAAAACGGCAAATACCGTTTGTGGGGAGCCCATCTCGAAAAAATGGCACACGCGATGCTAAGAAAGCAGGCGTTGGCTCCCACGCGAAAAACCAGCGTCAATCGGCGCTGGCGAGGACTTCAAAAACCGGCAAAACCGTGCAGGGAATCGGTAAGCGGTGACGCGTTGCGTCAGTGGGACCGGGGGCAGTGGTAAAAAGGTTCACGCCCTGCAACCAATGTGGACGGATTCTATGCAGGGTTTTATAGATCGTCAACACTATAGAATAGCAAATGTATAACTATTTGTAATAATGAACAGTGTTCAGTTCAGCACGAGCCACGCGGGATGCGCCTTTTGGACGCACCGACCTCATCTGTTCGGAGTAAGCCATTCGGTCGATCTACGTGCGCTAGCCAACGCAGGTAAAATCGACAATTCGTTCCGGCACCGTGCAGCCCGCCGCGCCCTTCTCTTTTGCCGCTGATGCGGCCCCTGACCCGCACCAGATGAAATACAAAGACCTGCGCGACTTCGTCGGCCGTCTCGAAACGATTGGCGAACTGCGCCGCATCTCGCA
The DNA here is from genome assembly GCF_046030495.1 of Paraburkholderia strydomiana. Lineage (GTDB taxonomy): Bacteria > Pseudomonadota > Gammaproteobacteria > Burkholderiales > Burkholderiaceae > Paraburkholderia > Paraburkholderia strydomiana_A. Next base: position 227,484 of record NZ_JAQQCJ010000004.1, on the reverse strand, counting down.
ACACGTCTCGCCGAACCTGGAAATGACCGAGGTATGCGACCGCGTGCTGCGCGCCGGTGGCCCCGCGTTGCTGTTCGAGAGCAAGGAGCGGCATGCGTTCCCGGTGCTCGGCAACCTGTTCGGCACGCCGCGCCGGGTCGCGCTCGGCATGGGTATCGACGCGCAAGCCGGCGAAGGCGACGGCGCGGCGCTGGAGTCGCTGCGCGACGTCGGCCGGCTGCTCTCGGCGCTGAAGGAGCCGGAGCCGCCGAAGGGCCTCAAGGATGCGGGCAAGCTGCTTTCGCTCGCCAAGGCGGTGTGGGATATGGCGCCGAAAACCGTGAGCGCGCCGCCCTGTCAGGAAATCGTCTGGGAGGGCAACGACGTCGACCTCGGCAGACTGCCGATCCAGACCTGCTGGCCGGGCGACGCCGGTCCGCTGATCACATGGGGCCTGACCGTCACGAAAGGTCCGAACAAGAGCCGCCAGAATTTAGGCATCTATCGCCAGCAGCTAATCGGACGTAACAAACTGATCATGCGCTGGCTCGCGCATCGCGGCGGCGCGCTCGATTTCCGCGAATTCGCGCTGCAGAACCCCGGCACGCCCTATCCGGTGGCCGTGGTGCTGGGCGCCGATCCGGCGACCATCCTCGGCGCGGTCACGCCGGTGCCCGACACGCTGTCCGAATACCAGTTCGCAGGCCTGCTGCGCGGCGGGCGCACCGAGCTCGCTAAGTGCCTCACGCCGGGCGTCGACGGCCTGCAGGTGCCCGCGCGCGCCGAGATCGTGCTCGAAGGCTTCATCTATCCGCAAGAGGGCACGCCCTCGCCCGCTCCCGCAGGCGCGCCGCCGCGTCCGGCCAAGGGCGCGTCGGCCGCGTACGAGCACGCGCTCGAAGGCCCGTACGGCGACCATACCGGCTATTACAACGAACAGGAGTGGTTCCCGGTCTTCACGGTCGAGCGCATCACGATGCGGCGCGACGCGATCTATCACTCCACGTACACCGGCAAACCGCCCGACGAGCCCGCCGTGCTCGGCGTCGCGCTCAACGAAGTGTTCGTGCCGCTGCTGCAGAAGCAGTTCACCGAGATCACCGACTTCTATCTGCCGCCCGAAGGCTGCAGCTACCGCATGGCGATCGTGCAGATGAAGAAGAGCTACCCCGGCCACGCGAAGCGCGTGATGTTCGGCGTGTGGAGCTTCCTGCGCCAGTTCATGTATACGAAATTCATCGTGGTGGTGGACGAGGACGTCAACATCCGCGACTGGAAAGAGGTGATCTGGGCGATCACCACGCGCATCGATCCGGCGCGCGACACGGTGCTGGTCGATCGCACGCCGATCGACTATCTGGATTTCGCATCGCCCGTCGCGGGCCTCGGCTCGAAGATGGGACTCGACGCGACCAACAAATGGCCCGGCGAAACCGACCGCGAATGGGGCCGCCCGATCGTCATGGACGATGCGGTCAAACAGCGCGTCGACAGCTTGTGGAACGAGCTGGGCCTGGGCCTGTAAGGCGAGCCGCACGACAAGACCAATAACAAAGCAGATGGAGTAGTTGCACGGATGCACGCCTTTTCTATGATGTCGGACGGATTTTTTCTGTCGTTGTCGCTGTGCCTGGATATCGGTCTCGTGAATGTCGCGATCATTTCGCTGACGCTCTCGCACGGTTTCAAGCCCGGGTTCTGGCTCGGTCTCGGCTCCTGTGTCGGCGATCTGATTTACGCGGCGCTCGCGCTCGCGGGCATGGCCGCGCTGCTGCAGTTCGATTCGGTGCGCTGGGTGGTATGGATCGGCGGCGCGGCGATCCTGCTGTTTCTCACGTGGAAAATGGCGCGCGAGGCGATGTTCCCGGCAACGGCGCCGACGGTGGCGGGCCAAGGCGGCGCCGATGCGCCGCACCTGTCGCCGTGGCGCGGATTTTTGCGCGGCGTGCTGCTGGCGGTGTCGTCGCCGTCGGCGATTCTATGGTTCGCGGCGGTCGGCGGTGCGTTGATCGCGAAGGCCGGCGCCACCAGCCCGAAGACCGCGCTGATCTTCCTCGGCGGCTTTTTTCTCGGCGGGCTGTGCTGGACGATCTTCATCTGCGGGCTCGGCAGTCATGGCCGCAAGCGCGCCGGCGCCGGTCTGCTGCGCGCCTGTCATGTGCTGTCCGCACTGCTGTTCGCGTATTTTTCGTACAGTGTGATCGTCAACGGGTATCACGATCTGATCGTGCAAAGCACGCACGTCGCGAGCTGATGAAAAAACGGCTTGCGTGGGCAAGCCGTCGTCGTCAATCCGATTCGAACCGGTCGTTCAGGCGAGATACCCCGCGAGCTTCGGCAAATCGACGTTGCCGCCGCTCACCACCACGCCGACCCGCTTGCCCTTCACCGGCACGATACCGTTGAGCACCGCCGCCGCGGCGAGGCAACCCGTGGGCTCGACCACCATCTTCATGCGCTGCGCGAAAAAGCGCATCGTCTCGATCAACTGCGCGTCGCTGACGGTTTCGATCCGCGCCACGTGCTTGCGGATGATCGCGAACGTGTAGTCGCCGAGATGCGTGGAGGCGGCGCCGTCGGCGATCGTGCGTGGCGTGTCGATATGCACGATCTCGCCGCGCGCGAGCGACTGCTGGCCGTCGTTGCCCGCCTCCGGTTCCACGCCGATTATCGTGCACGTCGGGCTCAGCTGAACCGCCGACAAAGTGCTGCCGCCGAGCAAGCCGCCGCCGCCGAGGCACACGAAGAGCATGTCGAGCGGACCGGTTTCGTCGAGCAACTCTTTCACCGCGGTGCCCTGCCCGGCAATCACATGCGGGTGGTCGTACGGCGGAATCAGCGTCATGCCGCGCTCCTCGGCGAGCCGCCGGCCGATCTCCTCGCGGTTTTCCTTGTAGCGGTCGTAGGTGATCACTTCGCCGCCGTAGCCCTTGGTCGCCGCGACTTTGGCAGCGGGGGCGTCGTGCGGCATGATGATCGTCGCGCGGATGCCGGCGAGGCGCGCCGACAGCGCGATCGCCTGCGCGTGATTGCCCGACGAATACGTCAGCACACCCGCCTTGCGCTGCTCCGCGTCAAAATGCGAAATCGCGTTATAGGCGCCGCGAAACTTGAACGCGCCCATGCGCTGAAAATTTTCACACTTGAAGAACACCGACGCGCCCGTGCGCTCGTTGAACGTGCTCGACGTCAGGACTGGGGTGCGGTGGGCGACGCCTTCAAGACGCGCTGCGGCGTCGAGTACGTCGTCGAAAGTGGGACCGGGAAGCGCTTGCATCGGCGAAATTCTCCTGAGCGGTGGCGAAACAGCCATTCTCCCAGCTTCGCGAATGCTTTGGAACGTCAACGCCGCTGGCGCGGGCGCATAAACTGAAAACGGCGTAACCCGGCGATCAAGCCGGCGTTACGCCGTCGATATGCCTCAACGGGCCTACCGCGTCTAGCGGCGGTAGTAGCCGTGGCCGTAATAACCGTGATAGTAGCCGTGACGATAATAAGGACGGCCATAGCCCCCGTAATAGCCACCTACCACGACAGGCGGCGGCGCGTACACGACGGGCGGTGCATAGACCGGCGGCGGCGGTGCGTAGTAGACGGGTGGCGGCGCGGCATACACCGGATAAGCCGGCGCGACCGGCACCCCAATCCCGATACCCACGGAAACGTGCGCCTCAGCAGCACTGGCAAGTCCCAGGCCGAGCCCTGCGGCAACAACGAACGGAACGATCTTTTTCACTTTGTTCTCCTAGCGCGGCCTACCAAGGTCGCCGACTTCGCATGCCTTGCATGCTATTGGAACAATTTATCGAAAAAGACCGCGCACTTCTGTTCGCATTTGTTGCAAATTGCAATTCGTGGCAATAGGTTTTGGTTCGCTCAGGCGCGCCGAGCCTCACTGCAGCTCCGGGGCAAGCCGAAAATCAAGGGTTTGAGGGGCTTCAGAGATACGCCAATCGTTATTTCCCGAAACCGGCGTTTTTCGAGTTCGCGTTTCGGTAATCTTTGATTACAAATTAGATTCAATACTGACAGCGCAATTGGGCCGCGCCATAAAAAATGCCCGGCGAATGCGCCGGGCATTTCTCATCTGTGAGCGTCGCCGTTCAGCCGACTTTCACATAGGCGAATTCACGAGACACGCTAGGCGGGACATAGGCGCCGCTGATGCGCACACGCGGCGTCAGCCGCTTTTTCTGGTCCCACCAGCGACGGCGCTGTGCATGTGTCAAGAACCGCAAGTGCTTTCGGTACGAAAAAATACTCATCGTCGACCTCCCGAATCTGACTGCGAAACGAAGTACCCAGAAACAGCGACTACCAAACTGACGTATCACGCAAATCACGAATGGCGAGCAGTTTTCGAACCCGCCGTGGCACGGTCGGATGACCGGCTGCAGGCGCCAGATCGTGCGCAAGCCGCTCGAAGGAAAGTCGGTGCCAGATCACGCTGCTGACAGCCGAATGCGCGATACTTCTGCTTTCCCGTTCAAATGTTCCGTCTGGAGCAGGCAACCATGTCCCAGTTCTCTCTGCCGCGCCTCGGGTTTATCGGTGCGGGCCGGCTCGCGCGTTGTCTCGCGCTGAGCTTTTCACGCGCCGGCTATCCGGTCACGGCGGTGGCGAGCCGCTCGGCGGCCTCGGCCGCCAGGCTTGCCAGTCAAATCGAGCATTGCACGGCATCCGACGATCCACAGCACGTTGTCGACGCCGCCGATATCGTCTTTTTAGCCGTTCCGGACGACAGCATCGGTACGTCAGCGCACACACTGCGCTTCGGCCGGGACGCTGCCCAGTCCGGCAAGGCGCTGGTGCACTGCAGCGGCGCGTCGCCGGTGGAGCTGCTGGCGCCGGCGCGCGACCAGGGCGCAGCGATCGGAGGATTTCATCCACTCTACCTCTTTAGCGGGGACCTCGCCGATCTCGACCGGATCGCCGGCTGCTCGGTGACGATTGAGGCCGACGGCGCGCTGAAGGACACGCTGACGGCGCTGGCCATCGCGCTGCGCTGCCATCCGCTGTCGATTCCGCCGGGCGGCCGCATGCTGTATCACGCCGCCGCGCACTACGCAGCCAGCTTCGCGCTGTGCAGCCTCGCTGAATGCGTCGCGCTATGGCGCACCCTGGGTTTCGCCGAAGACGACGCGCTGCGCGCGCTCCTGCCGATGCTCGCCGGCACCATCGAAACCGCCCGCGACAAAGGCTTGCCCAACGCGCTCGCGGGCCCCGTGTCGCGCGGCGACACCGGGGTCGTGGAGAAGCAGTTGGCGCTGCTCGAAAACCTCGGTGGCGACCACGCCGCGCTGTACGGTTTGCTGTCCCGGCGCGCGGTCGGACTCGCCGAACGCCGCGCGAGCCCGCCTGCGGCGATCGAGGCAATTGCCGAGGCGGTGGAAGAATCGCTGAACCGGTCGCTGAATCAGGCCGCGGCAGGTGCAAGCGTCAAGTAAGGCGTGATAATGTGACGTCCGGCGCAGCACGCAATCCGCCGGCGCCGCGCTTCGGGACCAACAGACGAGAACGCACAATGATCAAGGTCAGCATCCTCTATCCGTATCGGGAAAACGGCCACTTCGATGTGGACTATTACAGCGTCACGCATATGCCGCTTGCGGCGAAGCTGTTCGGGCCGTCGCTGAAGGGTTGGTCGGTCGACGTCGGCATCAACGCCGGGCCGCCGGGAACGCCGCCGCCGTACGTGGCCGCGGGCCACTTCCTGTTCGACAGCGCGGACGACTTCTACAAGGTCTTCAAGCCAGCCGCGGAGCAACTGACGGCCGACATTCCTAATTACACCAACGGCGGCAACGGCACGATTCTGATCAGCGAGATCAAGATTTCCGTGTGATGCCGAGCAGACCGCGGCGAAACGGTGGCGTGTCATCATGCTTGCCGGTGCATCCGGTCAAGCCGCGTCACCGAATCCACGCGCGAAACGCGCATGCAATCCCAATGAACCGCCGGCGCCCACCGATCGGTCGACGCCGGCACTCCGCGGCCGATCGACGGCCGCCATCCGAAGCATAAGGACACGAGATGTTTGGCGATATCGCCCGTTTTCTGCTCAATACCGTCTTCACGCTGTTCGGCGCGGCGCTGCTGCTGCGCGCCTGGCTGCAGGTCGTGCGCATGCCGCCCTACAACCCGGTGACGAACGCCGTGCTGCACGCCACTAACTGGATCGTGCTGCCGCTGCGGCGCATCTTGCCGAGTACACGCAGCATCGACTGGGCGAGCCTCGTCGCGGCGCTGATCGCGGCGATCGTGTACGTCGTGCTGATGGTGGTCCTCACGGGCGCCGATCCGCTCACGCTCGTGCCGACGCTGCTGATCGTCGCCGTGCTGACCCTCATCAAGTGGGCGCTGAATCTGATTATCTGGATGACGATCCTGATGGCGCTGCTGTCGTGGCTCAACCCGCGCTCGCCGGCCATGCCGATTCTGTATCAGCTGACCGCGCCGTTCCTGAATCCGCTGCGCCGGGTGATTCCGCAACTGGGCGGGATCGATCTGTCGCCGATCCTGCTGTTCGTGATCGTGCAGGTGCTGCTGATGGTGGTCACTCGCGCCGCCGTTCAACTGACGTACTTTGTGATCTGAAGACGCGCAGCATTGGCGGGAAAGGGTGGCCTGATTTGCGCTGAACCCCCTTTCCCGAGTAGAATTGTGCGCTCTGCGGGCGTCGTATAATGGTAATACCCTAGCTTCCCAAGCTAGAGCCGTGGGTTCGATTCCCATCGCCCGCTCCACCTTCCGCTGAGCCTTCAGCAAAAATACAGCACGAGCCGCCTCCATGAAGGCGGCTTTTTTGTAGTGGCGGCGGCCCGGCGTGGCGAGTCGCAAGGCACCGGAGTCGCAAAACACGGCGCTAGCCAACCACGCGCACGTTTCGCAGCCCACGCCGCCAGCGCGGACACGCACGGCGCGCAAGCCGCGAAGCCCTCACCCTTGTAGCAGCATCGACGATGATCCACGATCCAAACGACACCGGCCTGCCGGACGAACTCCCGACGCCCCCGAGCGTTGCCGAAGGCCAATCCGCCGGCGACGACGCGCCGCAAGACGAAGCGCTGCATCGGCGCCGTATCCGCAGCTTTGTCACGCGCGCCGGCCGCGTGTCGACCGGCCAGCGCCGCGCGATGGACGAACTCGGCCCGCGCTTCGTGGTGCCCTACGCGCCGCAGCAGCCCGACTGGACCAGCGTGTTCGGCCGCACCGCGCCGCGTGTGCTGGAAATCGGTTTCGGGATGGGCGCGACCACTGCGGAAATCGCCTTGCATCGTCCCGACGACGACTTCCTCGGCGTGGAAGTGCACGAACCGGGCGTCGGCGCGCTGCTAAAGCTGATGGGCGAGCAGTCGCTGTCTAACATCCGCATCATCCAGCACGACGCCGTCGAAGTGCTCGAACAGATGATCGCGCCGGATAGCCTCGACGGCGTGCACATCTTTTTCCCGGACCCCTGGCACAAGGCGCGCCACCACAAGCGCCGGCTGATCCAGCCGAAGTTCGTCGCACTGCTCGTGTCGCGCTTGAAGCCGGGCGCCTATCTGCATTGCGCGACCGACTGGCAGAACTACGCGGAGCAGATGCTCGAAGTGCTGGGCGCCGAATCGGCCCTGCAGAACACCGCTGACGGCTACGCGCCGCGCCCGGAGTATCGTCCGGTGACGAAGTTCGAGCGGCGCGGGCTGCGGCTCGGGCATGGCGTGTGGGACCTGGTGTTCCGCAAACGCAACGCCGGGTAAAACTTGGCGCCGGCAAGTCGCCGGGAAATCACTCCCGAAAGCAAAAAGGTCCACTCAATCGAGCGGACCTTTTTTCATGGCACGAGCAAAACGCAAAACCTCATTCGGCCCAGCTCAACGCACCGCTATAACCGACCAGCAGGATCAGCAAGCCGAAGCCGATCCGATACCACGCGAACGCGGTGAAATCATGCGAGGCGATGTAGCGCAGCAGCCAGCGCACGCAGATGAACGCGCTGACGAAGGCCGCGACGAAGCCGACCGCGAAGCTGCCAAGCGCGTCGGTGGACAGCAGATGCCAGTCCTTATAGAGCTCGTACGCGGTCGCGCCGAAGATGATCGGAATCGCGAGGAAAAACGAAAATTCCGTGGCGACCCGCCGCTCGAGCCCGAACAGCATCCCACCGATAATCGTTGCGCCCGAACGCGAGGTGCCCGGAATCAGTGCGAAACACTGCGCGAGACCGACTTTCAGCGCATCGAGCGCGCTCATGTCGTCCACGTTGCGCACCCGTACCACCTCGGCGCCGCGCGCCCGCTGACGGGCCTCCGCCCACAGGATCACGACACCGCCCGCCACCAGCGCAAACGCGACCGGCACCGGCGAAAACAGCGCCGCCTTGATCGTTTTTTCGAACAGCAGGCCGAGCACGATCGCCGGAATCGTCGCAATGATCACGTTTAGCGTGAAGCGGCGTGCTTCGGGCCGACTCGGCAATCCGACTACCACGGTGCCGATGCGGCGGCGAAACTCCCAGCACACGGCGAGAATCGCGCCGAGCTGGATCACGACATCGAAGGTTTTCGCGTGTTGGTCGGTGAAATTCAGCAGACTACCGACGACGATCAGATGCCCCGTGCTCGACACCGGCAAAAACTCGGTCAACCCTTCGACGACGCCCAGAATCAACGCCTTGCAAGCCAGTAGCCAGTCCATCCGTGCCCCTTATCGCGGTAGATTGTCGGAACGAACAGGACCGGCGCGAACAGTCACGTGCTTGCGCGGCCCCGCCGGCCGCGCGCTCCGTCATTTTTCGACGATTTGCACGCGTATGCCGTTTGTAAGGATGGTGATTGTACCGGGTTCGTAATTCACTCCGGCAAATTGCAGTTGTTCGGGCTTGAATGTGTAGATCGGATAGTTGGTCAGCAACTGCGTCGCGAGCAGCGCCGCCGCGGCGTTGATCTGCTGGGTGTAGACCTGCGCCTGTCCGTTCACGCTGACATTGTCGACATTCGGCGACTTCAATACGACCGATCTGCTGGCGGCGTCATAGGCGAGTTCGCTCGACAGCGTGAACACGCCGTCCACCGGCTGCGGCATGAACGGACTCGCGAAGCGCGCGTCGAGCTTCACGGAGACGCGGTTCGCATCCGGCAGAAAACCGACTACAGGATGAGTCAGCGCGACGTCGAACACTTGCGAGACCGTGCGCTGATACGGGAATTTGCGCTGCACCGCGTCCTGCACCTGCTGCTGCGAGAACGTGTAGTGCGATGGAATGAACGGAAACGTCGGCGTCGCGCAGGCCGCGAGCGATACGGTGATGCCGAGCACGCTACAGCCGGTCAGCGCGGCGCGCAGAAAGCGGCGCCGGGCCGGCGCTGCGGATCGAGTCATGCGAAATCTCCAGTGAAAGCCTTTTCGAGCATGCGGTTGGGTTGTTTGATGGTCGTCTGATGCGGGTTGTCTGGCGCACAAGGCAGGTGCGGCCAACCTGACGGACTAGCGAGCCGCTACGTGCGGTTGCGTTTGTATCTCGAGCTGCGTCAGCCAGGCGAGTGCTTCGCCACGATCGGTGCCGCACATGTCGGTCTGCGGTTGCAGACCGGAACAGCACGCAGGCCGCTCCGGCTGCCCGAAGATTGCACAACGCAGATCGTCACCGAGTTGCACGCAGCGCACGCCCGCCGGCTTGCCGTGTGGCATGCCCGGAATCGGACTCGAAATCGACGGCGCGATACAGCACGCGCCGCAATCGGGACGGCACGCATGATCAGCCGCGTGAAACGGCGACTCGCGCTTCACACCGCTGTTCGACGGGCTTTTCAACATGCTGTTCAACACATCACTCACGACATCCATCCTGATCTCGAAAACAGGCAACCGCATTGCCAGACCCGCATTGTGCCACCACGTTCCGTGCGACCTTTTTACACAATCCGGGCGGTCACCCCTCACTTAAACTCAACGACTCCGAAAGGCCATGCTCAAGAGGCGTTCGCGCAGTTCGATCCGGTCTGGCAAACGCGCCGGCTCCCGCCTCTTCCTCGTGGCCAACTGCCACGAGCCTCTCATGACCCTCGCCAATACGCTTTTCCGCCCTGACCTGCTCGCCAGATACAGCGCGAACGGCCCACGGTATACGTCCTATCCGACCGCGCTGCAGTTCCACGACCAGTTCGACCCCGCCGATTATCTGCGTGCTGCGGCCGACCCCGGCGCATCCTCGACCGATCTCTCGCTGTACTTCCACATTCCGTTTTGCGACACCGTGTGCTTCTACTGCGGCTGCAACAAGGTCGCGACGAAAAACCGCGCGCACGCGCGCCCCTACCTCGATCAGTTGAAGCGGGAGATCGCGTTGCAAGCCGCCTGTTTCGACATGCGACGTCCGGTGTCACAACTGCATTGGGGCGGCGGCACGCCCACCTTTCTGTCGCACGACGAAACGGCAGAACTGATGGCCGCCACACGTGAACACTTCGCGTTGCAGCCCGATGCCGAGGCCGAATATTCGATCGAAGTCGATCCGCGCGAAGCGTCGCCCGACACCATCGCGCATTTGCGCAAACTGGGCTTCAACCGCTTGAACCTCGGCGTGCAGGACTTCGATCTGCTCGTGCAGCAGGCGATCAACCGCATTCAGCCGCTCGAGATGACGGTGTCCGTGATGCAGGCCGCACGCGACACGCACTTTCATTCGATCGGCGTCGATCTGATTTACGGACTGCCGCATCAAACAGTCGACAGCTTCAGCCGCACGCTCGACACGATGATCGACCTCGCGCCCGATCGTCTGTCGGTGTTCGCGTACGCGCACATGCCGCAGCTCTTCAAGATGCAGCGTCAGATGGACCCCGCGACGCTACCCTCGCCGGCGCAGCGGCTCGCGCTGCTGCAGCGGGTGGTCGAACGGCTGACGGACGCGGGCTACGTCTACATCGGCATGGATCACTTCGCGCTGCCTACCGATGAACTCGCCCGCGCACAGGCGCAGCGCACCTTGCATCGCAATTTCCAGGGCTATAGCACGCGGGCGGAATGCGATCTGATCGGCTTCGGCGCGTCGTCGATCGGCAAGGTCGGCGACGTGTACGCGCAGAACGCGAAGGACTTGCCCGGCTATGCGGCCGCGATCGACGCGGGGCGCCTCGCGATCACGCGCGGCGTGCGCCTCACCGCCGACGACCGTCTGCGTCGCGACGTAATCACGCAACTCATGTGCAACCTGGAACTGCGCTTCGATGAATTCGAAGCTGCTTACGGCATCCACTTCGGCGAAACGTTCGCGCCAGAGCTGGAGCGCTTGCGCGGTTTCGAGGAGGATGGACTGGTGTCGATCGGCGCCGACCGGCTCGACGTGCAGATGGCCGGCCGCATGCTCGTGCGCAACATCGCGATGGTGTTCGACCGCTACCTCGGCCAGCAGACGCTCGAACGGTTTTCCCGCACGGTGTGAGTGCCACGTGACGCGCTGTAGGCAAGTGGCTTGCCCGTCGTCGAATTTTCGGCCATAATCTGCGTCTTCGCGGCGCGCCAGATTCTGACGCGCACGCTGCAGGATCTGCCCAGGTGGTGAAATTGGTAGACGCAGGGGACTCAAAATCCCCCGCCGCAAGGCGTGCCGGTTCGATTCCGGCCCTGGGCACCAGAGAATTCGATTGACCGTTTGTTTGCGTAGTGCCACGAGCCCCGCCAGCGTTTGCCGCCTGCGGGGTTTTTCGTTTCTGGCGGTTGGGCCGGCCTGACGAGAGCACATCGCATCGAAGATGCACTCTCAGCCTCGATCAACAGCGTGAGCGCAAATCCGCCACCCACGCCTTCTCCTAAAAACTTACCGCTCCGCTACCCGCGCGCCACGATGCATCTCCGCGCGCCGACGCTTGAACACGTAGCCACCCCACATCACCAGCAGCCACACCGGCACGAGCCACACCGACACCGACAGGCCCGGCGTCATCGCCAGAATCACGAGGATCAGCGCCATGAACGCGAGGCAGATCCAGTTGCTGACCGGGAACCATAGCGACTTGAACACGAGCGTCTCGCCTGCAGCCACCATCGCCTTGCGCGACTTCAGATGCGTCAGGCTGATCAGCGCCCAGTTCAGCACCAGTGCCGCGACCACCAGCGCCATCAACAGACCAAGCGCTTCGGCCGGAATCAGATAGTTGATGATCACGCAGGTGAACGTAGCGAGCGCCGACAAACCGATCGCCATATACGGCACGCCGCGCCGGTCGACCTTCATCAGCGCGCGCGGCGCATTGCCCTGCTCCGCGAGACCGTAGAGCATGCGGCTATTCGCGTACACGCCGCTGTTGTACACCGACAGCGCCGCCGTCAGCACCACCACGTTGAGGACGTTCGCGGTCAGCGTCGAGCCGATCTGCGAGAAGATCATCACGAACGGACTGCCGCCCGCCGCCACCTCGTTCCACGGATACAGCGACAGCAACACCGCCAGCGAGCAGATGTAGAAAATCAGAATCCGGTAGATCACCTGATTCACGGCCTTCGGAATGCTTTTCTGCGGATCGGCGGCCTCGGCTGCCGTGATGCCGATCAGCTCCAGCCCGCCAAACGAGAACATGATCACCGCGAGCATCATGAAGAGACCATGAAAGCCATGCGGGAAAAAGCCGCCATGGCTCCACAGATTGGTGACCGACGCTTGCGGGCCGCCATGGCCGCTGATCAGCAGAAAGCCGCCGAACACGATCATGCCGATCACCGCCACGACCTTGATGATCGAGAACCAGAACTCGGTTTCGCCGTAGGCCTTGACGTTGGCGAGATTGATCGCGTTGATGGCGGCGAAGCACACCAGCGCCGACACCCACGTGGGCACGCCGGGCCACCAGTAATGCACGTAGGTGCCGACCGCGGTCAGCTCGGCCATGCTGACGAGCACGTACAGCACCCAATAGTTCCAGCCGGACAGGAAACCCGGAAAATCGCCCCAGTACTTGTACGCGAAATGACTGAACGATCCGGCGACCGGCTCCTGCGCGACCATTTCGCCCAACTGCCGCATGATCATGAAAGCGATGACGCCGCCGATCGCGTAGCCGAGAATCATCGACGGGCCGGCTGCCTGCAACACGCTCGCGGAGCCGAGAAAGAGGCCCGTGCCGATGGCGCCGCCCAGCGCGATTAACTGGATGTGGCGATTCTTCAGCCCCCGCTTCAGGCCGTCTTGTTGCTGTGCACTATTCAAATTGCGCCCCAGTGTATGGATATCGATCACCCAGTCGAACTTATGGTTCGGCCCGGCAAAACCGATAATTTTACCTCGGTGGATATGACCTAAATACTGGGAGCAACCCGCGTTGGTTCTGCGCCGCACTTATCCGCGAGGATTGTGATTGTCACTGGCCTGGTGCTTCGGTATGTTGCCCTAGTCGAAGTTTTCCGCCTGCGGAGATTCAACATGTCGCCCAAACGCCTGCTTTGCGCCGCTGCTTTGTCTCTCTGCTTCGCGGGGTCGGCCGCCTTCGCGCAAACGGCGGCCCCCACGACGCAACCGGCCGCGGCCGACCAGCCAGGCATGGAAACCGGTGCCCCCGTTCCCGCCCCCGCTGCGCCGATGGCCGCGCCCGCCAGTCCCGCGCCGTCAGTCGCCACGGCTCCCCAACCTCCTGCCGCGCCGCTGAGCGGCCCGGTACGCAATGTCGTGCTGGTCCACGGCGCGTTCGTCGACGGGTCCAGCTGGAACGGCGTCGTCGCTAAATTGCAGCAGAAGGGCTATCACGTGAGTTCGGTGCAGAACCCGCTCACTTCGCTCGCCGACGATGTCGCCGCCACGCGCCGCGTGCTCGCGCGCCAGCAGGGTCCGACGATTCTCGTGGGGCACTCGTGGGGCGGCGTCGTGATCACCGAAACCGCGAATGCGCCCAACGTCGCGGGCCTCGTGTATATCGCCGCAATCGCGCCGCAGTTGCACGAGTCGGCGATGGACCTGATGAAGCGCGCGGCGCCGATGCCCGCGGGCCAGGCCATCAGCGCGGACCCGAGCGGCTTCCTGTGGCTCGACCGCGCCCGCTACCACGCCGACTTCGCCGCGGACGTGCCCGAGAACGTCACGCGCGTGCTCTCTGCCGCGCAGGTGCCGATCGCGCAGAAGGCGTTCGGCGAAACGGTCAGCCAGGTCGGCTGGAAGGACAAGCCGTCGTGGTACGTGCTGGCGACCAAAGACCGCGCGGTGTCACCCGAAGTCCAGCGCTTCATGGCCGAGCGGATGGGCGCGAAGGTCGTGCCGATGGCGTCGAGCCATCTCGCGCCGGTATCGCATGCGGGCGCGGTTGCCGATGTGATCGATCGCGCGGCGCGTGAGCTGAGCCGGCAGCAGTAGTCTGGCGTGCTCTGGCGCGCGGGTATGTCGCTGCGTTTGCGCGTGAGGCAGCGGTGTGCGTGTGGCGCGCGGTGAAGACGCGGCTACGGCAGCGCGAGTCTCACCGCCGCAGCCGCCTGCGTCGCCCGGCTCGCATCACGAGCCTCAAACCTCACCGCAAATTCGTCGCCGCCAGTTCGACGACCTCGTCCCCTCGCCCATTGAGCACCGCCTTCAACATATACAGACTGAAGCCCTTCGCCTGCGCCCACTGAATCTTCGGCGGCAGCGCGAGTTCGTGCTTCGCGGTCACCACGTCGATCACCGCCGGCCCCGGATGCGCGAACGCCTCGCGCAACGCCGCTTCGATGTTCTCCGATTGTTCGATCCGGACTCCGTAGATTCCCGCGCCGCGCGCGATCGCCGCGAAGTCGGTCGCGGCGAGATCGGTGCCGGCTTCCAGATAGCCGCCCGCCTTCATCTCCATCGCGACAAAACCGAGCGTGCTGTTGTTGAACACCACGACCTTGATCGGCAGGTCGAGCTGACGCGCGCTGAGCAGATCGCCGAGCAGCATCGACAAACCGCCGTCGCCGGACAGCGCGATCACCTGGCGCCCCGGCTCCGCGGCCTGCGCACCGAGCGCCTGCGGCATCGCATTGGCCATCGAGCCGTGATTGAACGAACCATGCAGGCTGCGCTTGCCGTTCATCGTCAGATAGCGCGCGGCCCATAGCGTCGGTGTGCCGACGTCGGCGGCAAACACGGCGTCTTCATTCGCGACCTGGTCGACGATGCTGGTGAGATATTGCGGATGAATCGCGCGCCCCGGATCGGAGGGCCGCGCGAGATCGTCGAGGCCCTTGCGCGTATCCGCGTAGTGCTTGCGCGCGTTGTCGAGGAAGCGCCGGTCGGTCTTGCGCTTGAGCTTCGGCAACAGCGCCTGCAAGGTCGCCTTGACGTCGCCGACGAGCCCCAGCTTCAGCGGCGCGCGCTTGCCGAGCGCGGAGCCGCGCCGGTCGATCTGCACCACGTTGCCATGCGACGGATAGAAGTTGCGATACGGGAAGTCGGTGCCGAGCATGACGAGCGTGTCGCACGACATCATCGCGTGATAGCCGGAGCTGAAGCCGATCAGCCCGGTCATGCCGACGTCGAACGGATTGTCCCACTCGACGTACTGCTTGCCGCGCAGCGCATGCACGGTCGGCGCGCCGAGCTGGTCGGCGAACGCGATCACTTCGCCGTGGGCGCCCGCGCAGCCGCTGCCGCATAGCAGGGTCACCCCGCCAGCCTGATTCAGAAGATCGGCGAGCCGGTCGATATCGGCGGCGGACGGCACCACGGTCGAGCGCTCCAGCGTGCCGGCCCATGCCGGCGTTTCATCGGGCGCCTCGCCGAGCGCGACATCGCCCGGCAGCACGATCACCGCGACGCCGCGCTCTTCGATCGCGGTGCGCATCGCGCGCGCCAGCACGCGCGGAAACTGCGACGGATTCGTCACCAGTTCGACGAAGTGGCTGCACTCCTTGAACAACTCTTGCGGATGGGTTTCCTGAAAGTAGCCGAGGCCGATTTCCGAGGACGGAATATGCGCGGCGATGGCGAGCACGGGCTGATGATTGCGATGACAGTCGTACAGCCCGTTGATCAGATGCAGATTGCCCGGCCCGCAACTGCCCGCGCAGACCGCGAGCTTGCCGGTCGCGGCGGCGTCGGCACCGGCGGCGAAGGCGGCGACTTCTTCGTGACGCGTATGCATCCAGCGAATCGAGCCGAGCCGTTGCAAGCTATCCGACAAGCCGTTCAGGCTGTCGCCCGTCACGCCCCAAATCCGTTCGACGTCCGCTGCGGCCAATGTTCTGGCCAGATAGTCCGCGATAGTCTGCTTAGCCATGCCGTACCCCATTCAGTGAGAAAGTCGGTACCTCCGGAATGCCAGAGAGTACCGCTTCCTCGCGAAACGTGTCATCAAGGCGGCTTTCTTGAGCAAGATGTAAGCGCGGTGAAATTGCCGAGTAGACCTGGCACGCGGCCGTCGCCCCGCTGACTTCGCCACTATCGCAGCATGAACGACATCGCCGACAGACAGTTCAGCATCCGCACCGCATGTTCCGCCGACGCCGCGCCAAAGCGCAACGTCACCGCGTCGACACGCGTAAGCGTCGGCCATTGGCAGAACAGATCAGCCAGCGCGCTCGTCTGCACGCGCAGTTCACAGTCGACCGGCTTCGCTTGCGCGCGCGTCGCGTGCGGCACATAACCATCGGCGATGTGTTGCCGGACCACTTCGCGCGCAGCGCTCCTGATCGCCTCGCGCGCGCCGGCTGGCGATTGTGTCGCGCCACTCGTCTGCCCGGTCGCGCGTTTCGTCACGACGAAGCGCGCATGCGGAAAGCGCGGCGCGGTTTCTTCGGCGAAGACATCGTCGCCGGATAAAAGCGCGACACGTGCGCCATATTCTTCGGCCAGCGCGCCATATACGCCCGCCTCGCCGAGTTCGACGCCGTTGAACGAAACCCGTGCGAACGCAAAACTGTTGATCGTGTGCGCGAGGACGCCGCGCGTTTGCGACATCGCGTGATAGCCGATCATGAACACCAGCGACGCGCCGTATTCGAGGCCGGCCATCATGCCGAGCGTGCGCGGTTTGCCGAGCACGATCTGGGCGCGCGCATCGAGCAGATCGGGCAGCAGGTTGCGAAAGCCGCCGTGCGAATCGTTGACCCACACCTCGGTCGCGCCACCGTCGAATGCGCCTTCGATCGCGGCGTTGGCTTCGAGCGTCATCCAGCGGCGCGCGGCTTCGTATTCGCCGTTGCCCGCGCGCGTCTGCTCGGGGTGGAATACGCCGGCCACGCCTTCGATGTCGGCGGAAATCAGGACTTTCATCAGCGAGTGGGTCTCAGTAGTTGAGCGAGATCGGGCACGCTGTCGTGCAGCGACAAGCGTCGATGACCGTCGCGGCCCGTCACGGAAGCGGCGCTCCACAACGCATCGACGATCGCCTGCTCGACGCTGTCCGCGCACGCGCGAAACAGCGGGTCCAGACGCGCATCGGCGACGAGCGGCGGCAGTGTGACGAAGCCGGCGGCGTGCGGCACCGTATAAGCAGTCGAAAACGCGAGCGCGATATCGCCGCTGCCGTGGCCGTATACCGAGCCGGTTCGCGCGAGGCCCGCCGCCGCCCGCAGCGAGAGGCGCTTGAGCTGGCGCGCGTCGAGCGGGGCATCGGTGGCGACGATCATGATGATCGAACCTTGCTCGGGCTTCGTCGTCGACGCACCCGCCGCCGCTTCGGAGGCCGCGTGCGCCACGCGCGCGCGTTCGGCCAGCACGCGCCCAAGCGGCGTGCCGTCGATCGTCAGCATCGGCAGGCGGCCGAAGTTCGCCAGCACCAGCGCGCCGACCGTATAGCCACGCCCCGCCACCTCGACCACGCGCGACGCGTTGCCGATGCCGCCCTTCAGATCGAAGCACGACATGCCGCGCCCCGCGCCGACCGAGCCGCTTGCGACATGCGTGTTCGCGTTGTCGAATGCCTGATTGAAATGCTGTTCGGTAACGGCCAGCGCCTGGATGTCGTTCAGGTAGCCGTCATTGCACTCGAACACCAGCGGATTGACCGTCGACCATTCGCGCCCGATCTGCGGATTCGCGCGTATCGCGGCGCGAATCTGCGCCTGCGCAACCGAGGCGACGCCGAACGTATTGGTCAACGCGATCGGCGTTTCGAGCGTACCGAGTTCCTCGACCTGCACGAGCCCGATGCTCTTGCCGAACCCGTTGATCACCGACGCCGCCGCCGGCACCTTGTCGATAAAAGGATCGCCCCGATGCGCACGGATCACGGTCACGCCCGTTTGCAGCGCGCCTTGATCGAGCGTGCAATGGCCGACAGTGACGCCTGGCACGTCCGCAATCGTGCCGAGCGGACCGCCGGACAACGTGCCGATATGCGGCGCAGGCAGCCCTGAGTCAACGGCTGCGCTCATGGCCGGTCGAGCTTCGGATCGAGCGCATCGCGCAAGCCGTCGCCGAGCAGATTGAACGCGAGCACGGTGAGGAAGATCGCCAGACTCGGAAACAGCGCGATATGCGGTGCGGTCACCATATCCGCGCGCGCTTCGTTGAGCATCGCGCCCCACTCGGGGGTCGGCGGTTGCGCGCCCAGGCCGAGAAACGACAGGCTCGCCGCAGTGATGATCGACGTGCCCATGCGCATCGTGAAGTACACCACGATCGACGAGATCGTGCCCGGCAGAATGTGCCGCACGATGATGGTCCAGTCCGACGCGCCGATGCTGCGCGCCGCTTCGATATAGGTGAGCTGCTTGAGCATCAGCGTATTGCCGCGCACCAGCCGCGCGAATGCGGGAATGCTGAAGATCGCCACCGCGCAGATCACATTGATCATGCCGTTGCCGAGAATCGCCACCACACCGATCGCCAGCAGAATGCCGGGGAACGCGAACAGCACGTCGGCGACGCGCATCGTGATGCGATCCCACCAGCCCTCGTAGTAACCGGCCAGCAGTCCGAAGAACGTGCCGATCACCGCGCCGATCGCCACCGACAGAAAGCCCGCTTCGAGCGAAATGCGCGAGCCTGCGAGAATGCGGCTGAAAATATCGCGGCCCAGCGAATCGACGCCGAACCAGTGCGCGGCGGACGGCCCCGCATTCAACGCGTCGTAATCGAAGAAATTCTCCGGGTCGTACGGCACTAGATGCGGCGCGGCAAGCGCGACCACGATCAGCAGCAGCACGAAAATACCGGCGGCGAGCGCCACGTGCTGCTTGCGGAATTTGCGCCAGAACTCGCTCCACGGTGTGCGGATCACGCGTTCGGCGGACGCGGCGTCGGCCACATTCGACTCGGTCACGGTCGTGCTCATGCAGGCCTCACTTGAAACGGATGGTCGGGTTGATCACGGCGTACAGCACGTCCACGACCAGATTGATGATGATGAATTCGAGCGAGAACAACAGCACTTCGGCCTGAATCACCGGATAGTCGCGCATCGATACGGCATCCACCAGCAGGCGCCCGAGCCCCGGCCAGTTGAACACCACTTCGACCACGATCGAGCCACCCAGCAGAAAACCGAACTGCAGACCCATCATCGTGATGACAGGAATCAGCGCGTTGCGCAGGCAGTGTTTGACAATCACGAGCCGCTCGGGCACCCCCTTGGCGCGCGCGGTGCGCACGAAATCCTCGTGCATCACTTCGACGAACGACGCCCGCGTGAAGCGCGCCATCACCGCCGCCACCGCCGCGCCGAGCGTGAGCGACGGCAGCACGTAGCTCTGCCAGGAGCCATCGGCGACGATGGGCAGCCAGCCGAGCTTCACCGAGAAAATCTCCATGAGCAGCATGCCGAGCGCGAACGCCGGAAACGAAATACCCGACACCGCGAGCGTCATGCCGAGCCGGTCGGGCCAGCGGTTGCGCCACACCGCCGACACGATGCCGAGCGCCATGCCGATCACGACCGCCCATGCCATGCTCGCGACCGTGAGCAGCAGCGTCGGCATGAAGCGCTCGGCGATTTCCTGGCTGACGGGCCGCTTGCTGCGCGTCGAAATACCGAAGTCGCCGTGCGCGATGCGCCAGAAGAAATGGACGAACTGCTGCGGCATCGGCCGATCGAGACCGAGATCGGCGCGCACCAGCGCAACCGTCGCCTCGTCCGCTTCGGGACCGGCGGCCAGCCGCGCCGGGTCGCCCGGCAGCAGATGCACGAACAGAAACACCAGCACGGCGACGATGAAGAGCGTCGGCAGCAGGCCACAGAAACGTTTGACGAGGAAGTTCAGCATGGAACCCAATCCGGCAGTGATACGGGCAACGAAGAGTCGAGATCGGCGATAGCGCGGCTATCGCCCCGGCGTATTTCATCGAATATGCCGGGACGGGCGTTCAGCGCATTACCTGATCGCGATCTCGTCGAAATTGAACGAGCCGTCCGGTGCGACGTAAGCACCCGACAGACGCTTGCTGCGCGCGTACACCACCTTCTCCTTGACGAGGAAGATCCACGGCGCGTCGGCCCAGATGCGTTTTTGCGCATCGGTGTAAAGCGCGGCCTTCTGCGTGCGGTCGGTGGTTTCGAGCGCCTGCTTCAGATCGCTGTCGACCGTGTCGTTCCTGTAGTACGCGGTATTGACCATCTTTGGCGGGAACGAGACGGACGCGAGCAGCGGTGTGACCGCCCAGTCGGCCTCGCCGGTCGACGACGACCAGCCCGAGTAATACATCCGCACCGGCGCGGTAGCCGGATCCTGCGCGCTCTCCACCTTGGCGACGCGCTGCCCCGCTTCGAGCGCTTCGACCTGCGCCTTGATGCCGACTTGCGCGAGCTGCTGCTGCACGAACTGGATCACCTTCTGCGCGGTCGAGTAGTTATACGCGGACCACAGCGTGGTTTCGAAACCGTTCGGATAGCCCGCTTCCTTCAGCAACGCACGCGCCTTGGCCGGGTCGTACGGCCACGGCCCGAGTTTGGTCGCATAGTCGACGCCTTGCGGCACCACGCCGTCGGCCGGCGTCGCGTAGCCAGCGAATACGACCTTGCTCAGCGCTTCCTTGTTGACCGCGTAGTTCAGCGCTTCGCGCACCTTCGGGTTGTCGAACGGCTTCTGGTTCACGTTCAGGCTGATGTAGCGCTGAATGATCGACGGCGATGCGATCAGGTCGACCTTCGGGCTCGACTGCAATTGCGCGGCCTGTTCGAACGGCACCTGGAAAGCGAAGTCCGCTTCGCCGGTTCGCATCAGCGCGGCGCGCGTGTTGTTGTCGACCACCGGCTTCCAGTCGATCGCGTCGATCTTCGGGTAGCCCTTCTTCCAGTAGCCGGCGAACTTCTTCACCGTCAGATCGCCCGCCGGGTCCCACTTCACGAGTTCGAACGGACCCGTGCCGACCGGATGAAACGCGATGTCCTTGCCGTACTTCTTCAGCGCGTCCGGCGAGATCATCACCGCCGACGGATGCGCGAGCACGTTGACGAACGCGGAGAACGGCGTCTTCAGCGTGACTTTCACCGTGTACGGATCGACCACTTCGGTTTTCTCGATGCGGCTGAACATGTTGTAGCGCTTGAGCTTGTTCGCCGGATCAGTCACACGGTCGAAGTTCGCTTTCACCGCCGCCGCGTTGAAGTCGGTGCCGTCCTGGAACTTCACGCCATGGCGCAGCTTGAACGTGTAGACCTTCGCATCCGGGCTCGCCTCGTAGCTCTCGGCCAGCACGTTGACCAGCTTCATGTCCTTGTCGAAACCGAACAGCCCTTGATAGAACGACTTCGCGACCGCTTGCGACAGCGTGTCGTTGGCATCGTACGGATCGAGCGTCGTGAAGGTCGAGGCGACAGCCATGACGGCCGTGGTGTCGGCGTGCGCCGCATTGCCCGCGAGCATCGCGAACACTACCGCGCCGCCGCTGACCAGCGCGCGCAAACGAAACGGAGAAGACGGGACCAGCAGGTTCATGAGGTTGGCTCCAGGCTGCAAGATGAAACAGAGTTGAGATTGCGAGAGGCTCGTTTTTGCTTCGGGTTTTGCGTTGCGTTCTGCTTGACGTTTTGCTGCGATTCTTTTGCGTCGATTCTTTTGCGTCGATTCTTTGGCTTCGGTTTTGCGCTTCGGGTCTTCTGCAGGTCTGCGTCTCAGTAAGCCCCGCCGACGCGATGCTGTGCGACGTAGTGATCCGGGCCCACCGCGACCAGCGGCGCGACGACCGGCTCGTCGTCGAGCGCGCGGATCGGGCTCGGAATGTCGTCGGCGGCGAGCATGCGTTTCGCGTGCCGGCGCGCCGGATCGGCGACCGGCACCGCGCCCATCAGCTTTCTCGTGTACGGATGCTGCGGCGCTTCGAACACCGCGCGGCGCGGCCCGATCTCGACGATCTGGCCGAGATACATCACCGCGACGCGATGACTGACGCGCTCGACCACCGCCATGTCGTGCGAAATGAACAGATACGCGACACCGAGTTCGCGCTGCAGATCGAGCATCAGATTGACGATCTGCGCCTGCACCGACACGTCGAGCGCGGACACGGATTCATCGGCGATCACGACTTTCGGATTCAGCGCGAGCGCGCGTGCAATCGCGATGCGCTGGCGCTGGCCGCCGGAGAATTCGTGCGGATAGCGGCGCGCCGCTTCGGCCGGCAAGCCGACTTTTTCGAGCAGCCACGCGACCCGCGCCTGTGCTTGCGCACCCTGCGCGACGCCGTGCACGAGCAGCGGCTCCATGATCGAAAAGCCAACCGTCAAGCGCGGATTCAGCGACGCGAACGGGTCCTGGAAAATGAACTGGATATCGCGCCGCAACGCCTGCAACGCGGGGCCGGTCAGTGAACTGATTTCCTTGCCGTCGAATTCGATCGAGCCGCTCTGACTTTCGACGAGGCGCAGCAGCGAGCGGCCCGTCGTGGACTTGCCGCAACCCGATTCGCCGACCAGCGCGAGCGTTTCGCCCGGCCGCAAGTCGAAGCTGACTTTTTCGACCGCATGCACGCGACCCGTCATGCGGCCGAACATGCCGCTGCGCACCGGAAAGCGCGTGACGAGATCGCGCACGCGCAGAATCGGCGGCGTGTCTTGCCGCACCAGCGGCTGCGCCGCATCGGCGATCGCTGCGGCGGACTGCACGGCCTGCCCGGCGCCGCTCAGGCTCGCCTGTTCGACGGTGAGAATCGGAAAGCGCGCGGGTTGATCGGTGCCCTGCATCGCGCCCAGGCGCGGCACGGCCGCCAGCAGCGCTTTGGTATAGGGATGCGACGGCGCGGCGAACAGCGCATCCGACGCGCCTTCTTCGACCTTTTCGCCGCGATACATCACCAGCACGCGATCGGCCACTTCGGCCACCACGCCCATGTCGTGCGTGATGAAGATCACGCCCATGTTCATCTCGTCCTGCAAGCCGCGGATCAGTTGCAGGATCTGCGCCTGAATCGTCACGTCGAGCGCGGTGGTCGGCTCGTCCGCAATCAGCAGCGCGGGCTTGCACGACAACGCCATTGCGATCATCACGCGCTGGCGCATGCCGCCCGACAGTTGATGCGGAAAGCGCGCCGCCACCCGCCGTGCCTCAGGAATCCGAACCAGTTCGAGCAGTCGCAGCGTTTCGGCGTGCGCGGCCTGACGGCTCTTGCCCTGATGCAGCGCGATCGCTTCGCTGATCTGATCGCCGACCGTGAAGACCGGGTTGAGCGAGGTCATCGGTTCCTGGAAGATCATCGCGATGTCGGCGCCGCGAATCGAGCGCATCGTGCCGGACGACGCTTGCGCGAGGTCGAGCACGCTGCCGTCGCGGCGCCGGAATGCGATGCTGCCGCCGGCCAGGCGCCCACCGCCATGCTCGATCAGCCGCATCAACGCGAGCGAAGTCACCGATTTGCCCGAACCCGATTCGCCGACGATCGCCAGCGTCTCGCCGCGCTCGACGCTCAGCGACAGATTGCGCACCGCGTTGAAGGTCGAATTGCCGCGGCGAAACGCGACCGACAGATCGTCGACCGCGAGCACGCGTTGCGGCGGCAAGGTTTCGATAAGCGGACGGGCAGTGTGCGAGGGAGTCGGCACGGTGGTTCCTTTGATTTCGAACGCGGCTAACGTAGGTTCTGGCAAAACTTCGAGCGGGATGTCAGGCGCTGTCGCACGCGCTAGCGGTAGATCGCCGTCACCGGCGTTTCGCCGAGCCGCGCGAAACCGCGGTACATGCCTTCGGTATTGAACGGCAGCGTGACGTTGCCGCGCGCGTCGACGGCGATCAGACCGCCGCGGCCGTCGATCTTCGGCAGACGGTTCATCACGACGTCGTGGGCCGCGTCCTGCAGCGAGACGTTGCGATAGGCCATTTGCGCGGCGACGTCGTAAGCGGCGACCATGCGCATGAACATTTCGCCGGAGCCGGTGGTCGAGACCGCGCAGGTCGCGTCGTCCGCATAGCAGCCCGCGCCGATCAGCGGCGTATCGCCGACCCGGCCGACCTGCTTGTTGGTGACGCCGCCGGTCGACGTGGCCGCCGCCACGTGGCCGTGCTGGTCGAGCGCGACCGCGCCGACGGTGCCGAACTTGCGGTTCGGATCGATCGGCTCGTGCGGTGTGGGTTCGCCATCGCCGTGATTCGCCGACGATGCCGCGTCAAGCGCCGCGCCGTCGTGATCGAGCACCGCGCGCTGCTGATCGCGCGCGAGCAGCCACTGACGATGACGCGCTTCGGTATCGAAGTACCCGGGCTCGACGAATTCGAGCCCTTGCGCGGCGGCGAACGCCTCCGCGCCTTCGCCGGTGAACAGCACATGCTCGCTGCGTTCGAGCACGCGGCGCGCGGCCAGAATCGGATTGCGCACGCGCGTCACGCAGCAGATCGCGCCGGCTTCGAGCGTGCTGCCGTCCATGATGGCGGCGTCGAGTTCGTGGGTGCCGGCGGCCGTGTAGACCGCGCCGTGTCCCGCATTGAAGAGCGGGCAATCTTCGAGCAGACGCACGGCTTCGCTGACCGCGTCGAGCGCGCTGCCGCCGTCGGCGAGCACGCGCTGGCCCGCGCTCAGCACTGCATGCAGCGCCGCGTGGTATTCGGTTTCGGCACTGGCCGACATCGACGCGCGCAGGATCGTCCCTGCCCCGCCGTGAATGGCAATGACTGCGTTGGAGTTCATCGTTTCGTTTTGGGAGTGCTGGTGGTATGGGGGGCGCGGGGGGCTCGCGGCGCGCGGCTCGGGGCGCGCACGGGTTCGCCCGCCGCGTCGCTCGGACCGGCCTGCGGTTCGACGAGCCAGGGCAGCACGAATTCGCTGACCTCGGCGGCGGCCTTCACCGAGCGTTGGGCGCGGTACGCGACCGCGTCGCAGAGCGCTTCGATCACCGCCAGCACGGCCGAATCGGCGTTCGCCGCCAGCCGCCGGTCGGTGCGGATATAGAGCGAGAGACTTGCGAATCGCGCGAGCGGCGAATGCGGACCGTCGGTCAGCGCCAGCACGCGGGCGCCCCGGCTGGCCGCGCGGCGCGCGAGTTCGATCGTGTCTTCGACATAACGCGGAAACGCAATGCCGATCACGAGATCGTTTTCGTTCGACGCAAACAGACGCCGCGCCGCATGCGACGGCCCGCCGATCAGCGCAAGCGACTGCACGTTGTCGTGATACGGCATCAGACCGTGTTCCATCAGACCGGCGAGAAACGCGCTGGCGCCGTAGCCGAGCACGAACACGCGGCGCGCCGCGATGATTGCTTCGACGGCGGCGTCCGCGGCGGCGCGGTCGATCGCGGTGCGCGTCGCGTGCAGGTTGTTGGCGGCCTGCTCCAGCGATGCGTCGACCAGATCGTCGCCGGGCGCGAGCGACTCCTGCGCGCTGCGCAGGCGCTCGACCGGTGCGAGCGTCGCTTCGAAGCCGCGTACGAGCGCTTCGCGGAACTGCGGGTAGCCGTCGAAGCCGAGCGCCCGGGCAAAGCGGTTCGCCGTCGCCACTGACGCGCCGACTACGCTCGCCAGTTCGTCGATCCGCATGGTCGCCGCGCGAAACAGATTGGCCAGCACGTAGTCGCCCATGCGCCGGTGAATCGGCGTCAGCGTCGGCATGGCCGCGGCGATGCGCGCGGCAATGGCCTGCTCGGCGTGACGGGATGCGGCGGAGGGATGGTCGATCATGCGAGTGCGTCTGCGCGGCGGTTGTAGTTGGACCTCATGAAAGTATATTTACATGAAAACTTCCTGGAAAAAAATTCATTTTCATTGTCGAGGGTTTTCACTGAACGCCGACTGGCGTGGGTGCCGGAATTGATGCGGCCGGGTGACCTGGATGGGACGGTGAAATGCCTTCCGATCATCTAACCGGCGATTCAATAAAAACACTTATAAGATGCGCATCAGCACTCTGTCGCTGTGTTGTGCTACATTTATGAGGCACAAGGAGTTACCTCTATGGATTGCATCCTGCAGATATTCCTGGACGATCGCTGGGTCGATTGCGCGCAGATCGAACTCAACGACGGCATTTGCCAGTGGAATCATCTGGTCATGTACGCCATCGAGCACACGGACGCCCCGCTGTCCCTTGCCGAGCCCGTCGATATGGACATTCACGGCGCCCGGACCATGCCCGCCTTCCTCTACGACCTCGTCCCGCAAGGGGACGGTCGTCGCTTCCTGCTGGGCGAGCTGACGCTACCAGATGGCCCCGACGCGGACTTTCCGCTGATCTGCGCGGGCGCCTTCAATCCGGTCGGCCGGATCCGCGTCGCCGAGGCCGTCGACTACTTTGAAACGCATGTGGCGAGGCACCCGGCCGCGCGTGGCCTACCCGGCCTGACAATCGACGACGTCGTCATACGTAGCGCGGAATTCAAGGAAAGGATGTTCCTGCACGGAATGCTCGGCACGGGCACCACCGGGGTTCAGGGTGCGGCGCCGAAATACCTGCTCACCCGGGACCGGGCGGGCCTGCTGCACGGTGATGCCGTGCTGCCCGATGCCGACGCCACCCAGCATCTGATCGCGAAACTGCCGCGCGGGAACAGCGCGGCCGACGACAAGGTCCTGCGCAACGAAGCGGCGTACATGCGGGTGGCCGCCGCGCTGGGTATTCGCACGCACACGGATTTGCCAACCCTTCATGGCGATGTCCTGCTGATCCCGCGCTTCGACCGGATCGCGAGCGACGGCAAAGTCGTGCGCCTGCATCAGGAAAGCGTGGCATCTATTCTGGGTTTGGCCGGCTTCGACCTGCGCCCGAACCTCTTCGACGTCGTGGCAGGAATCCGCAAGGTGGTGACCGACCCACCGGCCGAAACGCTCGAGTTCATCAAGCGGGATGTCCTCAATCTGGCCATGCGCAACACGGACAATCATGCGCGCAATACAGCCGTGCAACTGGCCGACGGCAAAGTCCGGCTCACCCCCTTGTTCGACTTCGCACCGATGTACCTGGACCCCGCGTTGATTCCACGTGCGCTGAGATGGTATCGGCCGGACACCCGGGTCGAGCTGACGGACTGGGCCGACGTACTGGCGGCGCTGCCTGTCCCGGACCATGAGCGCGAGCTGCTCGCCCAGGCATTGAGCCGCTTTGCCGTGCAGATCGAACGCCTGCCCGACATCATGGAAACGCAAGGCGTCGATCACGACATCATCGAGTTCCTGACGCCGTCCATCGACACGCAGGTCCGACAACTGAAAGCCCTTCAACCACCAGAGGCTCATCATGCCCCGTCGGAACCGACCCACCCGTGAAGAGCAGAACGCCCTGCGCCGCGTTTTCTACGAAAGGATCGGCCGGGGCGACATGACGATTCCCGAGGCCATGAAAGCGATGCGCGCGATGACGGGCCTGACCCAGGCCGAATTCGCCGCGCACCGAGGCGTCAGCCGCCGGGTCATCCAGGACATCGAGCGCGGGACAGGGAACCCGACCGTCGATTCGCTCAACAGCGTGGCGAAACTCTTCGGCCTGCAGGTCGGGTTCGTCCCGGTCAGGCGGAACGAATCAGCCTCGCCGACCTCAGGCTAAGGCTGGTGCGGCACAACGCACGTCAGCAGGCCACCGCTGTCCGCGCCGGAACACTCGCAAGCCGCGCCGCCGGCGACATCACGATGATCAGCGCCTGCACGAGAAAAGCCGCCGCTGCGGCGACCAGACAGGCGTCGACATTCCAGCGCGCGCTGAGTGCCGCGCCGAGCAGCGCGCCCACCGGCCGCGCGCCGTAGGTGGCGGTGCTGATCAGCGCCGAAACGCGGCCCATCATGCGCTCGGGGGTGATCGCCTGGCGCAGCGTCGTGGAGCCGACCACCCACAGGATCGGTCCGGCGCCGAGCAGGAAGAAGCTCGCCGTCGCGAGCCAGAACGATGGCGCGACGAGCGTCGCCACCATCACGAGCGAGGCGAGCAGACCGCACGCCGGCCCGATGATCAGCACGCGGCCGAACGCGAGCCGTCGCGCGATGGCGGGCGCGGCCAGCGCGCCGCACACCATGCCGACGCCGTAAGCGCCGAGCGTCGCGCCGACCGCCGAGGCGCTCAGCCCCAACCGATGCACCGCGTACGGCACATACACCGCCTGCAGGATGAAGAAGCCGAGGTTGAAGAACACCGCGGTCGCGAGCATCGGCCTCAACAACTCGTCGCGCAGCACGAAGCGTGTGCCGTCGCGCAGTTCGAGCATGAAGTGGCGCGCGGGAGCGGCCGCGCGCGGCGGCTCCCGCAGTCCCGCCAGCAACGCGACGGCCAGCGCCGACAACGCCGCCGCGCATCCATAGGCCCAACCCGCGCCAATCCAGCCAACCAGCAAACCTCCCGCCGCCGGCCCCGCGGAATACGCGACGCTACGCGCGAGTTCGAGCCGGCCGTTCGCGCTCGCATACGCTTCGCGCGGCACGATGGACGGCACCAGCGACGGCGCGGCGACGTTGTAGGCCACGGTGCCCGTCGCCGCGATGAAACCGAGCGCGGCGAGCAGCGGCAGGTTCAGCGCATGCATCATCACGAGCAGCAGCACACATAGCATCGCGAACACGCGCACGCTTTCGGCGAGCGTCATCAACATGCGGCGCGAGCGGCGGTCGGCCCACACGCCGAGCGGAATCGACAGCAACAGGAACGGCAGCGTCTGTGCGGTTTGCAGGAGCCCGGTGCCGCGCGCGTCGGCGCCGAGCGCGAACACCGCGACGAGCGGCGCGGCGGCGAGACTGATCTGCTCGGCCGATTGCGCGGCCAGATTCGACCACGCGAGCCGCTGGAAAACGGCCGGCAATCGGATCGCGGAAGCTGAAGAAGACGTGGCGGGCATCGATGAACTCCTGCGTTGAGAAAGGAGTTCATCGTCGTCCGTCCGGCGCCGCGGGGCGCTCCGCTTCTTGCGGTGTTATTCTTCGCTCGCCATGAATCTCGAAAGCATTCTCTTCACTCAAGGTTTCGGCTCGCGCCGCCAATGCCGCGCGCTGATCGCCGATGCGCGCGTGAGCGTCGGCGGCACTGTGTGCACCGACGCCGACGCCGATTTCCCGACCCACGACGACACCCTGCGCTTCAGCGTAGACGGCGTCGTCTGGCCGTATCGCGAGCATGCGTATGTGCTGCTGAACAAGCCCGCCGGCTACGAGTGTTCGCGCGATCCGCAACATCATCTGAGCGTATTCAGCCTGTTGCCCCCGCAGTTCGCCGAGCGCGGCGTGCAATGCGTGGGCCGGCTCGATCAGGACACGACCGGCCTGCTGCTGCTCTCCGACGACGGCAAGTTCGTGCACCTGTTCACGTCGCCGAAACGCAAGGTGCCGAAGCTGTACGTCGCGACCACGCGTCATCCGCTCGACGACGCGCAATTGAGCGCGCTGCGCGGCGGCGTGCTGCTGCATGGCGAGACGAGGCCGAGCGCCGCCGTCGACGCCGAAGCGCGCGACGCACACACACTCGCGCTCACCGTGATGGAAGGCAAGTACCACCAGGTCAAGCGGATGATCGCCGCAGCCGGCAATCGGTGCGAGGCGCTGCACCGCGAGCGGATCGGCGCACTCGCGATGCCCGCCGCGCTCGCGCCCGGCGCCTGGCAATGGCTCGACGAAACCGACCTCATTTCTTTACGGAGCGGGTAAACCGCTAGCGCCCGCTTAAGGTATTGATGCAGCAGGAAAAGCCCGTCGATCCGCGAGAACGATTCGAGCGGCGGCCCGCAGAACCGCTGCGTCGCAGCATGCTCTTCCTTATACCGCGCCCTATACTCGACTAAACAAACGACTATAAAAGGCTTGCAAGGAGGGGCGCCATGCACATCGTCGACACCATCACGATCTCGCAGGTGATGATTGCTTTCGTATGCTTCGGGCTGCTGCTGGTCGGCGGACTGGTGGTCATCATGCGGCTGCGGCACCAATATTCGCCGAATCTGATCGGCGCTCTGGTCGGCGGGATGCTGTGTTTCCTGCTGCTGGAATTCCTGCCGTCGCTGACCTGAGCGAGCGAAGCCACGCGCGGCGCACCACCCGACGCGCAACGGAATTTTTCCGGACGATGCCCGGCGCGGCGAGTATTTGCCGGGTTTTCGGCTCGCTGCGCAAGGCTTCGCTGGTCGAGCTTTCCTGAAAAGGAGCTTCGGGTTCGGCGCTTTCAGCGCCTACGCGCCGCCCGCTCATACGTTCATTTCACGTCTGCTGCATGCAGAAAATCCGCCACGCTCGGATAACGCAAACGCACGCGCAACTCGTCCTTCAGACGCCGGTTCACGAGCCGTCTCGATTCGCGCATGAACGACAGCAGGTTCGGGTCGATGCGCTCTTCGGCTTGCGCCCGCGTGATGCGCGGCGCGCGCGGCAGGCCGAACGCATCGGCCACCGCATCGAAATACTCGCCCATCTTCAGCGACGAATCGTCGGACGCATGGATCACGCGCGCCGGCTTGCCGTGCGTCGCGAGACGCACGAGGATCGCTGCGAGATCGTCGGCATGAATGTGATTGGTGTAGACGTCGTCGGCGTCGATGAGGGCCGGCGTGCCCTTGTCGAGGCGCGCGAGCGGCAGACGGTTACGCGCATAGATGCCCGGAATCCGCGCGATGCTCGCCGTCACGCTGCCGCGCGCGCTCGCGCGCCGCAACTGCCGCTCGGCCGAGACGCGGCGTTTCGCGCGCGCATTGGCCGGCTGCGTCGCGCGCGTTTCGTCGATCCATACCCCGCCGCAATCGCCGTAGACGCCCGTCGTGCTCGCGTAGACGAGACGCACGGGCGCACGCGCCGCCGCGGTCCGGCGCACCCCGTCGGGTACAATACGGGCTGTTTCAGAACGCGCCCACGAGACATGAATGGCGCGCAACCCGGAGCGCAAGCGCCCCGCCGGCGGCACGGCGGGCGCCCTCGCGGCACGCAGCGCGGCATCGCGGCGCGCGCCCAGCGTGGCGAGCAAGGCGCGAGTCCGGCAGTCGTCGTCGCCGCTTTTTTGCGGCGGAGCAAGATGCAGCACGGTCGGCGCGAGGCCCGCGAGCCGTTTCAGGCTGCGGCGCACATCGAGATCGCCGACGAGCGGCGTCACGCCGGCGGCACGCAACTCGGCGCTGCGTTCGGCGTGGCTGGTCAGTGCGAAGATATGCGCGCGCGGGCGCAACAGCGGCACGCAGCGCATGCCGACATCGCCGCATCCTACGATCAGCACGCGCGGCCGGCGGAAGTTTCGTGTCGCGTTCATGGTGGACGCATTGTAGCCGTCAAGCGCGGCAGGTATCGCGCGGTTGATCCGGCGCGTCCGATAACGATTCCCGACTTTTCGATTTCGAACACTCTATGGCATTTAACGTCACGCTCCGGCAAAGCGGCCGGCAGTTTCAGGTAGAACAGGACGAACCGGTACTGAGCGCCGCCTTGCGCCAAGGCATCGGCCTGCCCTACGGTTGCAAGAACGGCGCCTGCGGTTCGTGCAAGGGCACCGTGGTGAGCGGCGAAGTCGAACAGCGCGCGCATTCGTCGTCGGCGTTGTCGAACGACGAAAAGACGCGCGGCATGGCACTCCTGTGTTGCGCCACCGCCTGCTCCGATCTCGAAGTGGATATCCGCGAAGTGGCCGGGGTCGGCGACGTGCAAGTCAAGAAGCTGCCCTGCCGCGTGAACGCGATCGAGCGCAAGGCCGACGACGTCGTCGTCGTGAAACTGCAGTTGCCCGCCAACGAGCGTCTGCAATATCTGGCCGGCCAGTACCTCGAATTCATTCTGAAAGACGGCAAACGCCGCAGCTATTCGATGGCGAGCGCGCCGCATACCGAAGGCCCGATCGAACTGCACATCCGTCACATGCCCGGCGGCGCCTTCACCGATCACGTGTTCAACACGATGAAAGAGCGCGACATCCTGCGCTTCGAAGCGCCGCTCGGCACGTTCTTCCTGCGTGAAGATTCGGACAAGCCGATCGTGCTGCTCGCATCGGGCACCGGCTTCGCGCCGCTGAAGGCAATCGTCGAGCACGCGCTGTACAAGAATCTCGATCGGCCCATGACGCTGTACTGGGGCGCGCGCCGCAAGAAAGACCTGTATCTGCTCGAGCTGGCCGAACAGTGGGCGCGCGAGATCCCGAACTTCAAGTTCGTGCCGGTGCTGTCCGAGCCGGACGCGGGCGACGCGTGGACGGGCCGGGTCGGCTTCGTGCACCGCGCGGTGATCGAGGATCTGCCCGATCTGTCGGCGTACCAGGTGTATGCGTGCGGCGCGCCGGTGATGGTCGAGTCGGCGCAGCGCGATTTCACGCAGCATCATGCTCTACCGGAAGACGAGTTCTATGCGGACTCGTTCACGAGCGAAGCGGATCTGGCCAACGCGGTCTGAACGCGCGTTCGAGCGCACGGTCTGCGCGACTGGAAGGCCTCGTCGGTGTATCGGCGAGGCGGTTCTCACGCAACGTGTCGGCATCAAGACCGCGGCGCAAAAAATCGCCTTCATGCGCCGCGGTGCAAATTCATGGTTTACACCGGCGCTTTCCTTGTCGTATTCTTTCGCGCATGAACCACATCCAGTCCGAACTCCGACGTCGCCGCTCGCCGCTCCCTTAGGGACGCCGCTGGCTTCGTCACGGATTCGCGCCACACCAGAGCGCAAGCTGTTCGAATCATGAAAGCCACGGCATGCCGTGGCTTTTTGTTTTTCCGGCCGCTATCTGGCCAATCGTTCATTCACCTTCACCCTGCTTTCACCTGTCTCCTGGAGCCCGCCGTCATGAATTTCAATGAGTACCCGATCGAGTCGCTGATGTACATCACGAACCGGCCTGAAATCGTTTTCACGCACGGTAAGGGCTCATGGCTCTACGACAACAACGGCAAGCGCTATCTCGACTTCATCCAGGGATGGGCGGTCAATAGCCTCGGCCATTGCAACGACGGCATGATCGAAGCGTTGAACAAGCAGGCGAAGCTGCTGCTCAATCCGTCGCCGGCGTTCTACAACGAGCCGATGGCGCGACTCGCGGACCTCCTCACGCAGCACAGCTGCTTCGACAAGGTGTTCTTCGCGAACAGCGGCGCCGAAGCCAATGAAGGCGCGATCAAGCTCGCGCGCAAGTGGGGCAAGAAGTTCAAGGACGGCGCGTTCGAAATCATCACGTTCGATCACAGCTTCCACGGCCGCACGATCGCCACCATGTCGGCAAGCGGCAAGCCGGGCTGGGACACGATCTATGCACCGCAGGTGTCGGGCTTCCCGAAGGCGGATCTGAACGACATCGCATCGGTGGAAAAGCTCATCAACGCGAAGACGGTCGCGGTGATGCTCGAACCGATTCAGGGCGAAGGCGGCGTGATTCCCGCGTCGCGTGAATTCATGCAGCAACTGCGCGAGCTGACGAAGAAGCACAACCTGCTGCTGATCGTCGACGAAGTGCAAAGCGGCTGCGGCCGCGCGGGTACGCTGTTCGCCTACGAGCTGTCGGGCATCGAGCCGGACATCATGACGCTCGGCAAGGGCATCGGCGGCGGCGTGCCGCTCGCGGCGCTGCTGTCGAAAGCGGAGGTCGCCGTGTTCGAAGCGGGCGATCAGGGCGGCACCTACAATGGCAATCCGCTGATGACCGCGGTCGGCTATTCGGTGATCTCGCAACTGACCGCGCCGGGCTTCCTCGAAGGCGTGCGCGCGCGTGGCGAGTATCTGCGCGCGAAGCTGCTGGAGTTGTCCGAGGAACGTGGCTTCAAGGGCGAGCGCGGCGAGGGTCTGCTGCGCGCGCTGCTGCTCGGCAAGGACATCGGCAACCAGATCGTCGAGAAGGCGCGCGACATGCAGCCCGACGGCCTGCTGCTGAACGCGGCGCGTCCGAACCTGCTGCGCTTCATGCCGGCGCTGAACGTGACGAACGAAGAGATCGACCAGATGATGGCGATGCTGCGTTCGATTCTCGACACGCTGTAATCAACCGGAGCACGCCGATGACGACGGGCACAACGCTATCGATCCGCCGCTTCGACGCGCGCGATACCGATGCCGTGGTCGCACTGTGGCAACAAGCCTTCCCCGAGTATCGGGACGCGACGAGGCCGCAGCGCAATCCGCATCTGTCGATCGCCAACAAGCTGGCGACGCAACCCGAGCTGTTCTTTGTCGCGGTGCTCGGCGAGCGTATCGTCGGCACGGTGATGGGTGGTTATGACGGGCATCGCGGCTGGATGTATTCGCTTGCGGTGGATGAATCGCTGCGTCGTCACGGCATTGGCACGCGTCTGGTCGCGCACGTCGAACAGGTGTTGACCGCACTTGGCTGTCCGAAGCTGAATCTGCAAATTCTGTCCGCGAAGAACGACCTACGCGCGTTTTACGAGGCGCTCGGGTATCGCACCGATGCGGTGATCAGTCTCGGCAAGCGCTTGGGCGAACTGGCAGACCCCGTGCCGGCTGGCTGAAGCGTCGCACGCCTGAATGGAAAAAGCCGCATGCGAAAACGCATGCGGCTTTTTTATCGGTACAGCCGGGTTGTTCAGTCCAACTTATTCACCCAGATAAGCCGCCCTAACCTTCGGATCGTCCAGCATCTGCTTCGCGTCGCCCGACATCGTGACCAGGCCCGAGTCCATCACGTAGCCGCGGTTCGCCGCCTGCAACGCGAGACGCGCGTTCTGCTCGACCAGCAGCACGGTCATGCCTTCAGCGGAAATCGCGCGCACCACTTCGAAGATCTTCTCGACCATGATCGGCGACAGACCCATCGACGGTTCGTCCAGCAGCAACAGCTTGGGGCGCGAGATGATCGCGCGCGCCATCGCCAGCATCTGCTGTTCGCCGCCCGAGAGCGTGCCCGCGTATTGCGACGCACGTTCCTTCAGGCGCGGGAAGAAGCCGAACATGCGATCGACGTCCTTCTTGATGCCTTCCGTGTCCGTGCGCAGATACGCGCCCATCTGCATGTTCTCGACGATCGACATGCGCGCGAAGATGCCGCGCCCTTCCGGCACCATCGCGAGACCGCGCTTGAGCAGCTCGTGCGCGGGGATGCCCTTGATCGACTGGCCCATGTACTCGATGTCGCCCGCCGCGTAGGGCTTCAGACCCGTGATCGCCTTCATCGTCGTGGTCTTGCCCGCGCCGTTCGCGCCGATCAGCGTGACCAGCTCGCCCTGCGCGACTTCGAGGTCGATGCCCTTGACTGCCTGGATGCCGCCGTAATTGACCTGCAGGCCCTTGATTTTCAACATTGCCGTTGCCATTAGTGGACCCCCGCACCCAGATAAGCTTCGATCACCTTCGCATCTTTCTGCACGTCTTGCGGCAGACCTTGTGCGATCACCTTGCCGTAGTCGAGCACCGTCATCTGGTTGCACAGACCCATCACGAGTTTCACGTCGTGTTCGATCAGCAGGATCGTCTTGCCGTCCGAACGGATTTTGTCGAGCAGCTTGGTCAGCTCGACCTTTTCCGTCGCGTTCATGCCGGCCGCCGGTTCGTCGAGTGCAAGCAGCTTCGGATCCGTCGCCAATGCACGGGCGATTTCCAGACGACGCTGGTGACCATACGACAGATTGCGCGAGGTGT
The DNA here is from genome assembly GCF_046030495.1 of Paraburkholderia strydomiana. Classification (GTDB taxonomy): domain Bacteria; phylum Pseudomonadota; class Gammaproteobacteria; order Burkholderiales; family Burkholderiaceae; genus Paraburkholderia; species Paraburkholderia strydomiana_A. Next base: position 191,709 of record NZ_JAQQCJ010000004.1, on the reverse strand, counting down.
AGTCCGCGTACTGCGCGATGCCGACGTACTCCAGCAGTTCGATCGCGCGTTCCTTGATCTCGCGTTCTTCGCGGCGCTCGGACGGCGTCTGGAACACCGCGCCGATCAGGCCGTGCTTCGTGCGCACGTGACGCCCGACCATCACGTTTTCCAGCGCGGTCATGCCGCCGAACAGACGGATGTTCTGGAACGTCCGGGCGATGCCCGCCTTCGCCACCTGGTAGACGGCCGTCGGCGTGTAGTTCTCGCCGTCGAGCTTGAACTCGCCCGAGTCCGGCGTGTACAGACCGGTAATCACGTTGAAGAACGTCGTCTTGCCGGCGCCGTTCGGGCCGATCAGACCGTAGATCTGGCCGGCCTTGATTTGCAGGCCGACGTCCGACAGCGCCTGCAAGCCGCCGAAGCGCTTGTTGACGCCCTTCACTGACAGTCGAATGTTATCGCTCATGTTTTTCTCCCTGTCAGTTAAGCGCGCACCGGCTTCTTGCCGCTGCGTTTTGCCAGTTTCGCGATCTTGTCTTCGTGCTTCGGCGACGGCCACAGACCTTCCGAGCGATACAGCATGATCACGACCATCGCGAGACCGTACAGCAGCTGGCGGATCACTTCGGTATCGACGATTTCATGGCCGAAGATCATGTTCTGCAGCGGGCCCATCGTCGAGCGCAGGAATTCCGGGAACACCGCGAGCAGCACCGCGCCGAGGATCACACCAGGAATGTGGCCCATGCCGCCGAGCACCACGCACGCGAGCACCACGACCGACTCCCAGAACGTGAACGATTCCGGCGACACGAAGCCCTGGAACGAGCCGAACATCGCGCCCGACAGGCCGCCGAACGACGCGCCCATCGCGAACGCCAGCAGCTTCACGTTGCGGGTGTTGATGCCCATCGCCTTGGCGGCGATTTCGTCTTCACGGATCGCGGCCCATGCGCGGCCGATACGCGAATGCTGCAAGCGGGTACAGACCCAGATCACGAGCAGCGCGCACAGCACGAACAGGTAGTAGTACGAGTACACCGACGGGAACTGGAAGCCGAACAGCGAGTGGCTCTGCGCGAGACTGAAGCCGCCCACCTGCACCGGGTCGATCCCCGTGATCCCCTTCGGGCCGTTGGTGATGTTCACCGGACGGTCGAGGTTGTTCATGAAGATCCGCACGATTTCCCCGAAGCCCAACGTCACGATCGCGAGGTAGTCGCCACGCAGACGCAACGTAGGCGCGCCGAGCAGAATCCCGAAGAGAGCTGCGACCGCCATCGCGATCGGCACGATGATCCAGATCGGCACATGCAGTCCGTGCGGCGCCAGATGCGCGATCCACTCGAACTGCGTGGCGAGGTGCGGCGAACTCAGCAGCGCCGCGACGTAGGCGCCGATCGCGTAGAACGCGATGTAGCCCAGGTCGAGCAGGCCGGCGAAGCCGACCACCACGTTCAGGCCGAGCGCGAGCATCACATACAGCATCGCGAAATCGAGCACACGGACCCAGTAGTTGCCGCCGGCCGCGCCGATGATCATCGGTGCGGCGATCACGAGAACCGCCGTGATGATGCCGACAGTCAGCGTCTTGCCCAGGTTCTTTTCAGGGATGAGCGTCGTGGACGGCTCGATCGGTTGAATTGAGGTCATGTCTATTTACTCCTTATGGCCCGGGATCAAGCGCGATCCGCAACGCGTTCGCCGAGCAGACCCGACGGACGGAACACCAGCACGACGATCAGCACCACGAACGCGAACACGTCCTGGTAGTTACTGCCGAACACGCCGCCCGTGAGGTTGCCGATATACCCCGCCCCCAACTGTTCGATCAGGCCGAGGATCACCCCGCCCACCATCGCGCCGCCGAGATTGCCGATACCGCCCAGCACCGCTGCGGTAAAGGCCTTGAGGCCAGGGATGAAGCCCATGTAGAAGTGTGCGTTGCCGTATTCGGACGCGATCATCACGCCAGCCAGGGCGGCGAGCGCCGAGCCGATCATGAAGGTCGCCGAGATCACGAAGTTCGGGTTCACGCCCATCAGGCTCGCGACGCCGGGGTTCTCGGCGATCGCGCGCATCGCGCGGCCGAGCTTGGTCTTGTGCACGAGCAGCAGCAGCCCGCCCATCACGAGGAACGCCACCACGATGATCACGATTTCGGTCATCGAGATCACGGCGCCCGGCGTCGTGTCGGTGGCCTTGATCACGTTGATCGGATCGGTGGGCAGCAGTTGCGGGAACGGCAGCGGGTTGCGCGACCAGATCATCATCGCGAGGGTCTGCAGCAGGATCGACACACCGATCGCGGTGATCAGCGGTGCGAGACGCGGTGCCTTACGCAGCGGCCGGTAGGCCACGCGCTCGATCGTGTAGCCGACCAGCGAGCAGACCACCGCCGCGATGATCAGCGCGATGATCAGCGTCGGCACGTTGCCGAGGCCGGGGAAGTGGTTCTGCAGCACGCCTATGGCGGAGAGCGCGACCATCGCGCCCACCATCAACACGTCGCCGTGAGCGAAGTTGATGATGCCCAGAATGCCGTAAACCATCGTATAGCCCAGTGCGATGATGGCATAAACGCTGCCAAGCACCAGTCCGTTTAGGATCTGCTGGATGAAGATATCCATTTAATGCTCCTTAGCCCGTGCGACTGGATTCGCGTTCTTCATCAGCCGGTGGGCGGTGATGCGCTACGGAATCTCAACGGCACTGCGGGTACTGATGTAAAAGACCGGTAAGGGTTATCCGCCGCCGGTTCGCCCAGACGACCGGGATGCGGTCGCGGGCTTGCCCTTGAACGGATGCAAAAACGGCACCGTTGGGTGGTTTCGGTGCCGTCAGGCTGAACGTCCCGTCATCACATCTTCACGACGTCGAGAACCGCTTTCTTGCCGTTCTTGAAGTCGTAAAGCGTAATGGCGCCCTCTTTCAAATCACCCTTGTCGTCGAACGCGATGTGACCGATTACCCCGTTGTAATCGGTCGAGGGCATCGCAGCCAGCACCTTGGGCGCCTCGATCGAATTAGCGCGCTTCATTGCATCGACGATCACGTACACAGCGTCATACGTGAACGGCGCGTAAATCTGCACCGGTGTGTGGAAGCGGTCCTCGTACTTCTTTTCGAAGTCCGCTCCGCGGTCCATTTTCGAAAGCGCGAGCCCTGCTTCCGAACAGACCAGGTTTTGCACGGCGGTTCCCGCCAGCTCACCCACCTTGTCGGTACACACACCGTCGCCGCCAAGGATTTTTGCCCTGATACCGAGCGCCGCCGCCTGCTTCGTAAACGGCCCGCCCGTCGCGTCCATGCCGCCGAACATGATCACGTCCGGCTGAACACTCTTGATCTTTGTGAGGATGGCCCGGAAATCCGTGGCCCGGTCGTTCGTCGCCTCCCGTGCGACGACTTTCGCCCCGCTCGCCTCGACGGTCTTCGCGAATTCGTCCGCGAGCCCCTTACCGTAGGCGGTTGCATCGTCCACGATGGCGATGCGTTTGGCGCCCAACGCCTTTGTCGCGTAATTGGCGAGCGCCGGACCTTGTTGCGCGTCGGTGGCGACGACCCGGTAGGTCGTCTTGAAACCCTGCTGCGTGTACGCCGGATTGGTCGACGACGGCGAGATCTGCACGATGCTCGCATCGCTATAGATCTTCGAAGCCGGAATCGACACCCCCGAGTTCAGATGCCCGACCACCGCGACCACATGGTCGTCGACCAGCTTCTGCGCGACGGCGGTGCCCGTTTTCGGGTCCGCCGCATCGTCCTGCGCGTCAAGCTGCAGCTGGATCTTGTGACCGTCGATCGTCAAACCCTGCGCATTGATTTCCTCGACCGCCAGACGCGCGCCGTTTTCATTGTCCTTGCCGAGATGGGCGATGCCACCCGTCAAAGGGGCCGCATGACCGATCTTCACGACGGTCGCTTCACTGGCGGGGGCTGCTGCTACCGCCGCCGAGGCGCCCGCTCCCGCTTCGACATCCTGTTTCTTGCCGCACGCGGTCAACATCGCAACCGCAGTCGCGACGGACACGGCGTAAGCAAATTTGACTCGCATTAAGTAGGTCTCCTGCGCCTTGCAAAATCCGTTGTTCGGGACCGTAAGGCCTTGAGAACGCGCGCATTGTAACTCCAATTTTACGGCTGGCAATATTGTTGAACCGGTGGGGTTTTCCTGCATTGCAACCTTATTTTGAGAGCTAAAACCGCTAAAAGGCGCAACCGGGTTGCGACAGTTTTTCGTGCATCAGTTGCACCAGCTCGGACCCAATGGCATCAAGTGTTGCAGCGAATCGGCCCGATACCCGGTTGGAGCTTGGTTTGCGTTATGTATTACGTTTCCTGCAATATCGAAGACGACGCACTACTTTAGTGCGTCAAAATTCAATGCGACGGATTTAACACGGACAAAACGGGGACACATCGAGCCGTTATGGATAAAAAACCGAATCACGATTCAAAAGAATTTGTGCGGGAGGGCACTCCAACCGGCTCGCCGAGCTGATCTGGCACTTTATTTTAATGAACTTGCTCAGGCTTCGGACGAAAAAAAACGCGCCCTGGGGCGCGCCTTCTTCCAACCTGGTTCAGCGGAACTGTCAGGCCGGCAAACCCAATCCGCGCGGCAGCGGAAACGCGATATTTTCCTCGATGCCGTCGAGTGCGCGCACATTGCGCACGCCGAGATCGCGCAAGCGGGCGATCACCGCCTGCGCCAGCACTTCCGGCGCCGACGCGCCGGCAGTCACGCCGATACGCCGCTTGCCTTCGACCCATATCGGATCGATCTGATCGGGCGAATCCACCATATAGGCCGGCACGCCGAGTTTTTCGGCCAGTTCGCGCAGCCGGTTGGAGTTCGAACTATTCGGGCTGCCAACCACGATCACGACGTCGCACTGCGGCGCCATGAATTTCACGGCGTCCTGGCGGTTTTGCGTGGCGTAGCAGATGTCCTGCTTCTTCGGCTCACGGATAGACGGATACTTGGTCTTCAGCGCGCGGATGATTTCAGCCGCATCGTCGACTGACAACGTGGTTTGCGTGACGAACGCGATCCGCTCCGGATCGGCCAGCTGCAAAGCCTGCACGTCTTCGATGTCTTCGACCAGATGCATGCCTTCGCCCGCCTGCCCCATCGTTCCTTCGACTTCCGGGTGGCCCTTGTGGCCGATCATCACGATGTCGAAGCCGTCCTGGCGCATCTTCGCGACTTCGATATGCACCTTCGTCACGAGCGGGCACGTGGCGTCGTACACGCGCAGCCCGCGCGACTCGGCTTCCGAACGCACGGCCTTCGACACGCCGTGCGCACTGAAGATGACCGTATTGCCGGCCGGCACTTCTTCCAGCCGCTCGATGAAGATCGCGCCCTTCTTGCGCAAGTCTTCGACCACATAGGCGTTGTGGACGATTTCGTGGCGCACGTAGATCGGCGAGCCGTGCAGCTTGATGGCCCGCTCGACGATCTCGATCGCCCGATCGACGCCGGCGCAAAATCCACGCGGCTGCGCCAGCAGGATCTCGGTTTCGGCAAGAGTCGTATCCGTGATGCTCATGTTTACAAAATCCCGATGATTTTCACTTCAAACGCCAGCGCCTGGCCGGCAAGCGGATGGTTGAAATCGAACAGGGCCGACGTCTCGCCGACCTCCTTCAGGACACCGGCGTAGCGCCCGCCGCCCGGCGCGTTGAATTCGACCAGGTCACCTGGCGAAAAATCCTCGCCGATCATGCTGTTTTCGCGCAGCGTGGCCAGCGACACGCGCTGGATCAGCTCCGGATTGCGGGGGCCGAACGCCTGGCCCGGGGTTAGCTGAAAGGTCGAATGGTGGCCCACCTTCAAACCCAGCAAAATATCTTCCAGCGGCGGCGCCAGTTGACCGGCGCCAAGCAGCAGCGTGGCCGGCTTGTCAGTAAACGTGCTGATGACTTCGGCGCCATCGGCAAGGGAAAGCCGGTAGTGAAGCGTCACGTGTGAACCGGCCTTCACCTCGGAAATGTCGATGATGCTCATGCAATGCTCGCTCAGTCGAAGCGCGCTGCACGGGTGTGCTGCAGGCGCAGTCGACGCCGCAGTTCACGCGTGTGGCACACCATCGGGGTGCCGTGCGCAAAGCGTCTATTGTAAGCCACATAGCGGGCGGCGGCTTGGGTCAGTCGCGCGCATGGCGGCAGGGCATAACCTCGCCCTGCACCACCCACCGAAGCGGAGGATTCTCTTTATATGGCCGATTACGTGAGCACGATTGACGATGCAGCCGCACAGACAGCGCTGCCGGAGGCGCCGACCCCACGCGCCGCCGCAGCGGCTGGCGCGCCCGCCCGGCCACCGCTGCTGCGCGGCAAATGGCAAAAAAAAGACATGCCGCGCGAGCGTCTGATCAACCTGGGCGCGAGCGCCCTGTCAGATATCGAGATGATCGCACTGGTGCTAGGCTCGGGCCGGCCCGGCCACGACGTCTTCAGCGTCGCGCGCGCATTGCTCGACCGCTTCGGCTCACTGCGCGCCATGCTCGACGCGGCCTACGTGGACCTCGACGGCATCCGCGGCCTCGGGCCGGCGAAAAAAGCGCAGTTGCTGGCGATCATGGAAATGGCCCGGCGCTCCCTGGTCGATAAAATGCGCAGGCGCTCGCTGTTGAACTCGCCCGAAGCCGTGGAGAACTATCTGCGCCTGCTGATCGGCGGTCGTCCGCAGGAAGTGTTCGTGTCGCTCTTTCTCGACGCGCGGCATCGGCTGATACGCTGTGAGGAAAGCGCGCAGGGCTCGGTCACGCGCATGGCGGTCTATCCTCGCGAAATCGTACGGCGCGCGCTGAACCTCAATGCCGCGAGCCTGATCGTCGCGCATAATCACCCTTCCGGCGCCGTCCAGCCAAGCGCCAGCGACTGCCGCCTGACGCACACGCTGCGCGACGCGTTGGCGTTGATCGACGTGCAACTGATCGATCATCTGGTGGTCGGCGCGGACAGCGTCTACTCGTTTGCCCGCGCCGGCTGGCCGTGACGGCACAAGGACCAGGGCCGCGCAGGCGGGGCGCCATGTCCGGTGTCGCAAATAAGGTTTGATTTTGCGGCTTTTTTTCCGCTATAATTCCGGTTTGCCTATTTCCAACCCCCTGTTCCGAAGCCATCAAGGCGTTCCGGAAAGCTCAAGCGCCTCTAGTTTCCAAACTTAAGCGCGGCTCTTTTCGGGAAACTTTCACGGCGTTCGAACTCAGAATTAGCGTATTAGGAGTGCTCTCATGGCACGCGTATGCCAAGTAACTGGGAAAGCGCCGATGAGCGGCAACAACGTTTCCCACGCGAACAACAAAACCAAGCGCCGGTTCCTGCCGAACCTGCAAAACCGCCGCATTTGGGTGGAAAGCGAAAACCGTTGGGTGCGTCTGCGCGTTTCGAACGCCGGCCTGCGCCTGATCGACAAGAACGGTATCGACGCTGTGCTCGCAGATCTGCGCGCACGCGGTGAAGCCTAAGGAGTAAATCATGGCGAAAGGCGCACGCGACAAGATCAAGCTGGAATCGACCGCAGGCACGGGTCACTTCTACACGACGACGAAGAACAAACGCAACATGCCGGAAAAGATGCTGATCAAGAAGTTTGATCCGGTCGTCCGTAAGCACGTTGAGTACAAGGAAACCAAGATTAAATAAATCTTGGCTCCAGCCTGACGAAGGCAAAAGACATGCAAAAAAGCCTCGCATTCGTGCGAGGCTTTTTTGTTTTCTGCGCGCCCTTCTTACCTCACCGCCGCCAAGTTGCTCCGTTCTTCGTCCACGCGAACAGTCTTATGTCGTTCAGCCAGCTTTCGTTCATCCGTTGCGACGCGTATGCTTTCTTGTTTTAGCGGCGAGCGGATCGCGCGCCGTCGTGGCAAAACGAAAGACGGAGATGCAGGTAATGGAATTCGATGTGGCGATTGTCGGTAGCGGTCTGGCTGGCTTGAGCGTTGCGCTCAATCTGGCGGAGACCCGGCGGGTTGCAGTGGTCGCCAAGCGATCGATGACCGAGGGCGCAAGCGACTGGGCGCAAGGCGGCATCGCCGCGGTGCTGGATTCAGCGGACAGCATCGAAAATCACGTGCGCGACACGCTGATCGCCGGCGGCGGACTGTGTGACGAGGCCGCTACGCGCTTCATTGTCGAGCATGGGCGTGCCGCGATCGAATGGCTGATCGAGCAAGGCGTGCCGTTCACCAAAGACGATGCCGCCGAACTTGGCTTCCACCTGACGCGCGAAGGCGGCCACAGCCATCGCCGGATCATTCATGCTGCCGATGCGACCGGCCACGCGGTGGTTGCCACGCTCAGCGAGCGCGTGCGCCGCCATCCGAACATCACGCTGTTCGAAGATCACTACGCGATCGACCTGATCACGTCCGACCGCCTCGGTCTGCCGGGCCGCCGTTGCCACGGTCTGTACGCGCTCGATCTGCAAAGCGGCCGCACCGTGACGATAGAAGCGCCACATACGGTGCTCGCCACCGGCGGCGCCGGTAAGGTCTATCTGTACACCACGAACCCCGACACCGCGACCGGCGACGGCATCGCCATGGCATGGCGAGCCGGCTGCCGCGTGTCGAACATGGAATTCATCCAGTTCCATCCGACCTGCCTGTTCCATCCGTACGCGAAGTCGTTTCTGATTTCCGAGGCGGTGCGCGGCGAAGGCGGCATTCTGAAGCTACCGGACGGCACGCGCTTCATGCCGAACCACGACGAGCGCGCCGAACTTGCACCGCGCGATATCGTCGCGCGTGCGATCGATTTCGAGATCAAGAAGCGCGGCATCGACTGTGTGTATCTCGACATCAGCCATCAACCACCCGAATTTCTGCGCGAACACTTCCCGACAATTCTCGCGCGCTGCCTGGAGTTCGGCATCGACATCACCAAGGAGCCGATCCCCGTCGTGCCGGCGGCGCACTACACGTGCGGCGGCGTCGTGACCGATCTGGCGGGCCGCACCGATCTCGCGGGCCTCTATGCCGTCGGCGAGACGTCGTGCACCGGCCTGCACGGCGCGAACCGGCTCGCCAGCAACTCACTGCTCGAATGCCTCGTGATCGGACGCTCCGCGGCGCAGGCTATCGAGGAAGAAGGCTTCAGCGCGGCCGTTCATGCGCCGTTGCCGGATTGGGACGAAAGCCGCGTGTCGGATCCCGACGAAGAAGTCGTGGTCGCTCACAACTGGGATGAACTGCGTCGGCTGATGTGGAATTACGTCGGCATCGTGCGCACCGACAAGCGGCTCGCACGCGCGAAACACCGGTTGGCGTTACTGCGCGACGAGATTCACGAGTATTACGCGAACTTCAAGGTGAGCCGCGATCTGCTCGAACTGCGCAATCTGGTCGACGTCGCCTCGTTGATCGTCGAAGGCGCGCGCTCACGGCGTGAGAGCCGCGGGCTGCATTTCAGCCGGGACTGGCCGGCAACGCTGCCCAAAGCGCTGCCGACGGTTCTCTCGCCAGAGCACGTGCGCAACCGCAACGTGTGATCGTTTCGAGCTGCATGAAACGAAAAGGCCATCGCCGGAATGATCCGGCGATGGCCTTTATCATTGACCGCAACCGCTTGCGGGCGAGCGATCAAACGATCCGCATCGAGTAATCCGTCGCGCGCACGTCCTTGGTCAGCGCGCCGATCGAGACGCGATCGACGCCCGTTTCGGCAATCGTCCGCACGGTCTCGAAGTTCACGCCGCCGGACACCTCCAGCACCGCCCGCCCCGCCGTGATGCGGACCGCGTCGCGCATTGCATCGAACGAAAAGTTGTCCAGCAAAATGGATTGCGCGCGATGCGCCAGCGCGGTTTCCAGTTGCTCGAGCGTCTCGACTTCGATCTGGATCGACACGCCCGCGTTCAACGCGAGCGCCGCGTCCATAGCGGCACCCACGCCGCCTGCCGCAGCAATGTGGTTTTCCTTGATGAGGATGCCGTCGTACAGTGCGAGCCGTTGATTCGCCCCGCCGCCCACGCGCACCGCGTACTTTTGCGCGAGCCGCAAACCCGGCAGTGTCTTGCGTGTGTCGAGAATGTGCGTGCGCGTATGCGCGATCGCGTCGACATACCGGCGCGTCGCGCTCGACACACCCGACAGCAATTGCAGAAAATTCAGCGCATTGCGTTCCGCAGTCAACAGCGCGCGAACCGGTCCGCGCAGTTCGCAGACCGGCGTGTCCGCGATCATCCGATCACCCTCACGATAACGCCACCGCACGTCGATCCGCGGATCGACCTCGCGCATCACCGCGTTGAACCACGGCACGCCGCACAACACCGCCTCCTCGCGCACGATGATGCGCGCATCGCGCACGTCGTCGACAGGGACAAGGCGGCCGGTCTGATCGCCCGTACCGACATCCTCGGCCAACGCATCGACGACATTGCGCGCCAAGGCGGCGTCGAACTCCGCGCCGTACTGCGCGTGAATCTCGGCGAACAGCGGCGACACCGCCTCGATCCGCGCGCGCTCGACTGCTCCGTCAACGCTCCCTTCAACCGCCCCCATCACGCTGCCCCCACGTTCGAATACAGTTGCGCGTCGCGCGCGAGATCGCCGCTTGCCTGCACGCGCTTCTTGTGACGCGCGGCGAAGTCCAGCATCCGGTCGATCGGCTGACGCGCCCGCTCGCCGATCGCGCGATCGACGAAGATTTCGTTGTGGCCACGCTCCAGCACGTCGGCCAGATTCGCGAGCCCGTTCATGGCCATCCACGGGCAGTGCGCGCAACTCTTGCAAGTCGCACTATTGCCGGCCGTCGGCGCGGCGATCAACGTCTTGCCGGGTGCGGCGAGCTGCATCTTGTGCAGAATGCCGAGATCGGTCGCCACGATGAAGTGCGTTGCGTCAAGCTTTTGCGCGGCGTCGATCAATTGCGTGGTCGAGCCCACCACGTCCGCTTGCGCGACCACGTTGGCAGGCGACTCCGGATGCACGAGCACCTTCGCGCCCGGATACTCGGCGCGCAACAGATCGAGTTCGATGCCTTTGAATTCGTCGTGCACGAGGCACGAGCCCTGCCACAACAGCATGTCCGCGCCGGTCTTGTTCTGGATATAGCTGCCAAGGTGCCGGTCCGGGGCCCAGATGATCTTTTCGCCACGCGCGTGCAGGTCGGCGACGATCTCCAGCCCTATCGACGAGGTCACCATCCAGTCCGCGCGCGCCTTGACCGCGGCGCTTGTGTTCGCGTACACGACCACCGTGCGATCGGGGTGCGCGTCGCAGAAAGCGGAGAATTCGTCCACGGGACAGCCCAGATCGAGCGAACAGGTTGCGTCCAGATCCGGCATCAGAATGCGCTTGTCCGGGCTAAGGATTTTCGCCGTCTCGCCCATAAAGCGCACGCCGGCCACCACGAGCGTTTGCGCTTCGTGATCGCGCCCGAAACGCGCCATCTCCAACGAGTCCGCCACGCAACCACCGGTTTCGTCCGCAAGCTCCTGCAATTGCGCGTCGACATAATAGTGCGCGACAAGCACGGCTTTCTCGCGCTCGAGCAACGCGCGGATGCGGGCTTTGAGCGCAACTTTCTCTTCCACCGACGGCGTCACTGGCACCTTCGCCCACGCCTGCCCGATCCCACAGGTGGTGCCCTGTGCTTGCGGGCGGTCGTACTCGACCGTCCTGATCGCCTGCTGATCCATGATCTCCTCTACCTTCGCTCTGCCGCCGCCGACTGCCAATCTCATGTCGTTGCAATTTCCGCGGCCCAAAAAGCAAAACCCCGCCAACGCGGGGTTTTGTGACGTAACGAAATTTTAATAGATTTCGCGATCAAGCATAACGACGCAGTCGCGTCGCGAAATCCTGTAGCGCCTTGATACCGCTCTGCTCAGCGCGATGGCACCAGTCCTGCAACTGGATCAGCAGCTGATCGCGCGACGCATTGGAGCGCTCCCACATGGCCGAGAGCTCATTGCGCATGTCGATGTACGTCTTGAGCTTCTGGCTGTTCGCGAAGATTTGCGGCAACAGGCGCTTCTGCGGCTCATCGAGCCCGGCCTCTTCCTTATGGAACCAGCTGCGGGCACCACGCATGACCTGATACTTTTCCCGCGCGCCGACTTCCTTCAGATGCGCGAGCTCCTGACGGTATGCACGCTTGAGCGCCTTGCCGTAACGGGCCATCACTTCGTAGCGGTTGGCCAGCACAGCTTGCAGCGTGTCCTGGTCGAGTACCAGCTTGCCGGTGGTCAGACGCGGCGTAGGCGCGACCTTCTTCACCTTGGCCAGACGAAACGCCGACATGATGCGGATGTACATCCAGCCGATATCGAACTCGTACCACTTGTTCGACAGCTTGGCCGATGTCGCATACGTGTGGTGATTGTTATGCAGCTCTTCGCCGCCGATGATGATGCCCCACGGGAAGATGTTGGTGCTCGCATCCGACGAGTTGAAGTTGCGATAGCCCCAGAAGTGCGCGAGACCGTTGACCACGCCGGCGGCCCAGAACGGAATCCAGACCATCTGCACGGCCCAGATCGTCAGACCGACGACGCCGAACAGCGCGACGTTCAGCACCATCATCAGGCTCACGCCGAGGATCGGGTACTTGGTGTACACGTTGCGTTCCATCCAGTCGTTCGGCGTGCCGTGACTGAACTTGCGCATCGTTTCTTCGTTCTTCGCTTCGGTGCGATACAGTTCCGCGCCTTCGAGCAGCACCTTCCAGATGCCGCGCGTCTGCGGGCTGTGCGGATCCTCTTCGGTTTCGCACTTGGCGTGATGCTTCCGGTGAATCGCGGCCCACTGGCCGGTCAGCATGCCGGTGGTCATCCACAGCCAGAAGCGGAAAAAATGACTGGCGATCGGATGCAGCTCCAGCGCGCGGTGCGCCTGGCAGCGGTGCAGATAGACCGTCACCCCAATAATGGTGATGTGCGTCACGACCAGCGTGTACACGACGAGTTGCCACCACGAGAAGTGCAACAGGCCGTGGGCAAGGAAAGCGAGCAATGAATTCAACAAGGCAATTTACCTGTGAAACGAGAGACACGAGACACCCGCGGAATGCGCGTGTCAAGAAAGTGAAAGCATACAGCGGGATTGGACGACATTCTACTCGAAGCGTTCCAAGTGTTTGTAACAAATAGGGATTTTTTGTGCGGCATCAAGAGAACGAAGCCTGCCGGAGCCAAATTTAACGCTGCCGGCAGGCCCCAGCGGCCCGTCAGCGGGCGCCGTCCGTCGCGTTAGCAGCCGGGGCGGTCATTGTTACCGGATTCAGCATTGCTTCGGCCACGTTGCCGACGAGCCGCACTTCGCGCTGCGCCAGCGGAATCGCAATGCCGTGCTCGGAGAACAAACGCCAGATATTGCGGTTGACCGTCGAGCGCACGCCCGAGGTTCCGGTTGCCGCATCCTCGATCCAGAAGCCCAGTTCGAGATTGATGCCGTCCGGGCCGAAGCTCGCCAGATAAGGGGTCGGCGCCGGCTCCCGCAGCACCCGCGGAACGTCTTCGGCGGCCCGGGCGAGCAGGCTCATCGCCTGCTCGACATCGGACGTGTACGCGACCTGCACGGCCACCTTCGCATAACCGCGCGTCAGATACGACGACTGGTTCTGCACCACGTCCGTAATCAGCTTTTCGTTCGGAATCAGCGTTTCGATGCCGTCCAGGCCGCGCACCACGGTGTAGCGCGTGCGGATCTGCGTAACCATGCCCTGCAGGCCGCTCACGTTGATCGTGTCGCCGATGCGCAGCGACCGGTCGAGCAGGATGATGAAGCCCGACACGTAGTTGCTGGTGATCTTCTGCATGCCGAAGCCCAGCCCGACGCCGAGCGCGCCGCCGAATACGCCCAGCACCGTAATGTCGATGCCGACCACCGACAGGCTGACCAGCACCGCCGCCAGCACGAAAGCCGCCCGGCCGACCCGCGCCACCACCACCTTCAGGTTGGCGTCGAGCGTGGTAGAGCGCATCAGCCGGTCTTCGAACGCGGAGCCGAGCCACATCGCGACGATCATCGTCACGCCCACCCACAGCAGGCCCGTGACGAGCGAGAGCAGCGTCAGGTGCGCGTTGGCAATGCGGAACTGGACGCTGCCCATCCACGCGATCACGTCGTCCTGAATGCCCATCACGGTGAGCAGCATGCCGAGCCAGACGACGATGGAAACGATTTTCTCGACGAGGAACAGCCACGGATGGATTTTCCCGTCCCGGCTGAACACCCGTCGCGCGAAGAAAAACACGATGTAAATCAGGCTGATGCCGAACAGCGGCACGAGCGCCAGATCGAGCAGCGCCGTGTGCATGAAGCGCCCGGCGATCGCCCGGGCGAGCCACACCAGCACCGCGCCGATCAGCGGAAAGGCCGCGCGGTTCAGGCTTTCCGCGCCGAAGCGCACCGTGTGGTAGCGCGACTCCTGGCGCTGATCCAGCGAGCGGCGCAGCAGACGCGCGAGCAGCCACGCGAGCACGAGCGTCGCGAGCAGGATGCCGGCTTGCCACATCATCACGGGCTGACCGAAGTCGCGCGCAAGGTCGCCGAACATGTGAGAAAAAATGCGGTTTTCCATGTTGTTGCCGAATCGGCCGGCACCGGCGGGGTCGGCAATGAACCCGCTAGCGCCGGCAAGAAGCCACTGTTGCGTTAGCTCTGGCGTTCCAGCACGGCGGCGAAGAAGCCGTCGGTGGCGTGGCGATGCGGCCACATCGACAGGTAGTCGCCCATTTCGAGGTCGATCCGCTGCTCGGCGAGCACGTCACGCACGGGCACCAGCGCGAAGTCCGGATGATTGGCGAGGAACTGCTGCACCACGGCCTCGTTTTCGGCTTCCAGAATCGAGCAGGTCGCGTAGACGAGACGGCCGCCCTTCTTCACCAGACGCGCCGCGCTCGCCAGAATCGACAATTGCTTCGGCGCCAGCTCGGCAACGGATTCCGGCGACTGGCGCCACTTCAGGTCAGGGTTGCGGCGCAGCGTGCCCAAGCCGCTGCACGGCGCGTCGACCAGCACGCGGTCGATCTTGCCGGCGAGGCGCTTGATCTTCGCGTCATGCTCGCTGTCGATCAGCACCGGATTCACGTTCGACAGCCCGCTGCGCGCGAGGCGCGGCTTGAGCTTGGCCAGACGCCGCTCGGAGATGTCGAATGCGTAGAGACGCCCGGTGGAGCGCATCGCCGCGCCGAGCGCCAGCGTCTTGCCGCCCGCGCCCGCGCAAAAGTCGACGATCATCTCGCCACGCTTGGGCGCGACCAGCGAGCACAGCAACTGGCTGCCTTCGTCCTGCACTTCGAGCCAGCCGTGCTGGAACGCGTCGAGTTTGGTGAGCGGCGGCTTGCCGACCACGCGCACGCCGAACGGCGCGAACGGCGTCGCGCCGGCCTCGATGCCGGCTTTCGACAGCGCGTTCAGCACGTCGTCCCGGCTCGCCTTGATCGGGTTCGCGCGCAGATCCAGCGGCGCCGGGTAGTTCAGCGCGGCAGCCAGTTGCGCGAGTTCCGCGGCTTCGAAACGCTGGCTCAGCGCCTCGCTGATCCAGCCGGGCAAATTCAGGCGAATGCGCAGCGGCAGGCTTTCCGGGTCGATCATCGCGACGTGATCGAGCCACTTCGATTCCGCCTCCGACACGAACGGCTTGAGCGCCGAGCGCCCTGCCGTCTGCATCAGGCCCAGCAAGGCCATGCGCCGCGCCGGGCTGCCCGCGCCGCTTTCGGCGAGGTGGGCGAATTCCATCCGGCGGCGCAGCACCGCGAAGACCGCCTCGGCGATCACGCCGCGCTCACCGTGCCCGAGCTTCGGATGGGCGCGGAAAAAGCGGCTGGTGGTGGCGTCGGCGGGGCCGGTCAGCTTCAGGACTTCAGCCAGCAAAGTCTCGGTTTGTCCAATCAGAAAACCATGTAATCTCATGCGCCCTCTCCGGCGGTGTGACCGGCAAAGAGCCACTGCGGCTCTGACGGCGTAAGCGTGACACGCAGACCGTCGAGCGCAAGACGCCCTTCGACGAACCAGCGCACCGCGCGTGGATAAATAATATGTTCGGTTGCCAGGACGCGTTCGGCGAGCGTGGCGGGGGTGTCGCCGGTTTCCACGGGAACCGCCGCCTGCGCGACGATCGGGCCGTGATCCAGCTGCGACGTGACGAAATGCACCGACGCGCCATGCAGCCGCACGCCGGCGTCGAGCGCCTGCTGATGGGTTTTCAGGCCCGGAAAGCTCGGCAGCAGCGACGGGTGCACGTTGAGCATGCGCCCGGCGTACCGGTCGACGAAACCAGCGGTAAGCACCCGCATGAAGCCGGCGAGCACCACCAGGTCCGGCGCGAAACCGTCGACTTCGCGCGCCAGCGCGGCGTCGAAGCTGTCGCGGTCGGGAAACTGGCGGTAGTCGACCACCGCCGTGGCAATGCCGTGCGACGCCGCGAACGCAAGGCCCGCGGCGTCAGGACGGTTGGCAATCACAGCGGCGATGCGCGCCGGCCAGCCTTCGTCCAGACAGGCTCGAACGATGGCTTCCATGTTGCTTCCCCGCCCCGAAATCAGGATGACGAGTTTTTTCATCCGCGGATTTTATCATTCGGCAACACTCAAACCGCGACGCGAGAGGCGGCTGCTGCGCCGAGCGTTTATAATCGTTTGTTTTGCGGCATCCCGGCCGCCCTACTGCAACCCGCTATCGTGAGAGTCTTCCGCGGTCTTCCCAATGCTGAAAGCCGTGCGCCCTGCGCACTGACCATCGGCAATTTCGACGGTGTCCACCGCGGCCATCAGGCTCTGCTCGCCCACGTGCGCGCAGCAGCGGATGCGCGCGGCCTGCCCGTCTGCGTGATGACCTTCGAGCCGCACCCGCGCGAATTCTTCAATCCGGCCGGCGCGCCGCCGCGCATCGCGATGCTGCGCGACAAGCTGGAGGCGCTGCGCACCAACGGCGTCGACCGTGTGGTGGTCGAGCATTTCAATCACACGTTCGCGAGCCAGTCGCCGGATGCGTTCGTCGAGCGGATCATCGTCAACGGGCTGCACGCGCGCTGGGTCATGATCGGCGACGACTTCCGCTACGGCGCGAAGCGCGCCGGCGACTTCGCGTCGCTCAAGGCCGCGGGCCAGCAGTATGGCTTCGAAGTCGAACAGATGGCCACGGTCGCCGATCCGTCGGGCGCGCGCATTTCCAGTTCGGGCGTGCGCGCGGCGCTGGTGGCGGGCGACCTCGACGCGGCGCGTGCCGCGCTCGGCCGCGATTATCTGATCAGCGGCCACGTCGCACACGGCATGAAGCTCGGCCGCGATCTGGGCTTCCCCACGCTCAATCTGCCGATCGCCCACAAGCGTCCGGCGCTCGCCGGCATTTTCGTCGTGCGCGTGCACGGCGTGGCGGACGAGCCGCTGCCGGGCGTCGCAAGCCTCGGCCTGCGCCCTACCGTCGACGACTCCGGCCGCGTGCTGCTCGAAGTGCACCTGCTCGATTGGCACGGCGACGCGTATGGCAAACTCGTGCGCGTCGAATTCCTGAAGAAGCTGCGCGACGAGGAAAAGTACGTCGACCTCGAAACGCTGACCGCGGCCATCGCGCGCGACGTCGCCAATGCGCGCGCGTGGTTCGCGGCCGTCGGCGCCGGCACGCCGGGCAGCCGTTCCACCGGTTTCGCCACCTCGGCCACCGACCGAATTAGGTAGCCGCCGCGGTACGGCGAGCGCTCAAGCGCCGCGCGTACCGTCGTTGCGCGCATCGAAAGGCGTCCGTGGATCACGCGACAGACCTGCCGGGCGCGTCCCACGTCCTCGCGCATCGTGCGCAACCCCGCGCCTTTGCTGCGCATAGAACGAATTCACCGCGACCACATCATGAGCAACAAGAAAGCCGATTCGAAACCGCAGTCACGCTACCCGGTGAACCTGCTCGACACGCCGTTCCCGATGCGCGGCGACCTGCCCAAGCGCGAGCCGCAATGGGTCAAGGAATGGCAGGAACGCAAGATCTACGAAAAGATCCGCGCCGCTTCCAAGGGCCGCAAGAAGTTCATCCTGCACGACGGCCCCCCCTATGCGAACGGCGACATCCACCTCGGCCACGCGGTCAACAAGATTCTCAAGGACATGATCGTCAAGGCGCGCAATCTGGCGGGCTTCGACGCGGTCTACGTGCCGGGCTGGGACTGCCACGGCATGCCGATCGAAATCCAGATCGAAAAGCAGTTCGGCAAGTCGCTGCCGGCGGCCGAAGTGATGCAGAAGGCGCGCGCCTATGCGACCGAGCAGATCGAGAAGCAGAAGGTCGGCTTCCGCCGTCTGGGCGTGCTCGGCGACTGGGACAACCCGTACAAGACGATGAACTTCACGAACGAGGCCGGCGAAATCCGCGCGCTCGCGAAGATCATGGAAAAGGGCTACGTGTTCCGCGGCCTGAAGCCGGTGAACTGGTGTTTCGACTGCGGCTCGGCATTGGCCGAGGCGGAGGTCGAGTACAAGGACAAGACCGATCCGACCATCGACGTGCTGTTCAGCTTCGCCGAGCCGGAAAAGACCGCGCAGGCGTTCGGCCTGAATGCGCTGCCGCGCAACGAAGGCGGCATCGTCATCTGGACCACCACGCCATGGACCATCCCCGCCAACCAGGCGCTGAACCTGCATCCGGAAATCGTCTACGCGCTGGTCGATACGTCGCGCGGCCTGCTGATCCTGGCTGAAGAACGCGTCGAAGCCTGCCTGAAGCAATACGGACTGGATGGCTCGGTCGTCGCCACCACGCCGGGCGAAATGCTCGTCAACCTGCGCTTCAATCACCCGCTCGCGTCCGCGCATCCGGCCTACAAGCGCACCGCGCCGGTCTATCTCGGCGACTACGTGACGACTGAAACCGGTACGGGCGTCGTGCACTCGTCGCCGGCCTACGGCGTGGAAGACTTCGTGTCGTGCAAGGCGCACGGCATGTCCGACTCCGACATCATCAACCCGGTGATGGGCGACGGCCGCTACATCGAATCGCTCGCGCTGTTCGGCGGCCTGTCGATCTGGGCGGCCAATCCACAGATCGTCGAAGCGCTGCAAGGCGCCGGCTCGCTGATGCGCACCGAGAAGTACACGCACAGCTACATGCACTGCTGGCGCCACAAGACGCCGATCATCTACCGTGCGACGTCGCAATGGTTCGCCGGCATGGACGTGAAGCCGAACGACACCGACAGGACGCTGCGCGAAACCGCGCTCGAAGGCATCGAAAACACCGCGTTTTATCCGGCTTGGGGCAAGCAGCGCCTCTTCAGCATGATCGCCAACCGCCCGGACTGGACGCTGTCGCGGCAACGTCAATGGGGTGTGCCGATGGCGTTCTTCGTGCACAAGGAAACCGGCGAGCTGCATCCGCGCACGCAGGAATTGCTCGAAGAAGTCGCGCAACGCGTCGAGAAGGCCGGCATTGAAGCATGGCAATCGCTCGACCCGCGCGAGTTACTCGGCGACGACGCCAACATGTACGAGAAGAACCGCGACACGCTGGACGTCTGGTTCGACTCGGGCACCACGCACTGGCATGTGCTGCGCGGCTCGCACAAGGACGAACTGCAATTCCCGGCCGACCTGTATCTGGAAGGCTCGGACCAGCACCGCGGCTGGTTCCACTCGTCGCTGCTGACCGCGTCGATGCTCGACGGCCGCCCGCCGTACAACGCGCTGCTCACGCACGGCTTCACCGTCGACGGCGAAGGCCGCAAGATGAGCAAGTCGCTCGGCAACGGTATCGATCCGCATGAAGTGGCGAACCGCCTCGGCGCGGAAATCATCCGCCTGTGGATCGCGTCGACCGATTACTCGGGCGAGCTGGCGATTTCCGAGGAAATTCTCAAGCGTGTCACCGAAGGCTATCGCCGCATCCGCAACACGCTGCGCTTCCTGCTCGCGAATCTGTCGGACTTCGACTTCGCGCAACACGCACGTCCGGTCGAAGACTGGCTCGAAATCGACCGCTATGCGGTGGCGCTGTCGGCGAATCTGCAGGACGACATCCTCTCGCACTACGAGAAGTACGAGTTCCACCCGGTGGTCGCCAAGCTGCAGACGTTCTGCTCGGAAGACCTCGGCGGCTTCTATCTGGATGTGCTGAAAGACCGCCTGTACACCACCGCCGCCGACTCCGTCGCGCGCCGCTCGGCGCAGACCGCGCTGTATCACATCGCGCATGGCTTGCTGCGCCAGATGGCGCCGTTCCTGTCGTTCACCGCGGAAGAAGCGTGGAAGGTGTTCCAGCCGAACAGCGAAACCATCTTCACCGAGATGTATCACGCGTTCCCGGCAATGCCGGAAGCCGGCGCGCTGCTCGACAAATGGACGCTGTTGCGCGCCGCGCGCAGCGACGTGACGAAGGCGCTGGAAGAGGCACGCGTCGCGAATCTGATCGGCTCGTCGCTGCAGGCGGAAGTGGAAATCCGCGCGAGCGGCGCGCGTTACGACGCGCTCGCGAGCCTCGCCGACGACCTGAAGTTCGTGCTGATCACCTCGAGCGCGAACGTCGTGAAGGTCGCGAGCGAAGCGGAAGAAGGCGTCGACGTGATCGCGTCGAAGTACCTGAAGTGCGAGCGCTGCTGGCACTACCGCGCGGACGTCGGCGCGAACGCCGAGCACCCCACGCTGTGCGGCCGCTGCTTCAGCAACCTGTTCGGCACCGGTGAAACGAGGAGCGCGGCATAATGGCGAGAACCATGTCGAAAACCTCGTCGAAAACGTCTACTGGAAGCAGTTCGCTGGCCCCCTGGCTGGGCATCGCGCTAAT
Source organism: Paraburkholderia strydomiana (assembly GCF_046030495.1). Taxonomy (GTDB): domain Bacteria; phylum Pseudomonadota; class Gammaproteobacteria; order Burkholderiales; family Burkholderiaceae; genus Paraburkholderia; species Paraburkholderia strydomiana_A. Next base: position 170,998 of record NZ_JAQQCJ010000004.1, on the reverse strand, counting down.
CGTCATCCTGTTCGACCAGTTGACGAAAATCGCGGTCCAGAAGGTGTTCGCCTACGGTGTCGCGCATGAAGTCACGCCGTTTTTCAATCTGGTGCTCGTGTACAACCGTGGCGCGGCATTCAGCTTCCTCGCGATGGCGGGCGGCTGGCAACGTTGGGCGTTCACCGCGCTCGGCGTGGTTGCCGCGCTCGTGATCTGCTATCTGCTCAAGCGTCACGGCGGGCAGAAGATGTTCTGCACGGCGCTCGCGCTGATTCTGGGCGGCGCGCTCGGCAATGTGATCGACCGGCTCGCGTACGGGCACGTGATCGACTTCCTCGATTTCCACGTGCGCGGCTGGCACTGGCCGGCGTTCAATCTCGCCGACAGCGCGATCACGATCGGCGCGATCCTGCTCGTGCTCGACGAGTTGCGGCGCGTGCGCAGCACACGCTAACGTCACCGACACGAGGCGCCGGCGTCCGCGCTTTGTGTCAGGATTCAAAGGCGCGGCGGCGCGGATAACGCCCGCCCTGCCACCCGCCACCACGCTTTGCCGGAGGCTTTCGTTGGCAACCGCAGAACTCGCAGGAAAACACCTCGTCCTCGGCATGACGGGCGGGATTGCCTGCTACAAGATCGCCGAACTCACGCGTCTGTTGACCAAGGCAGGCGCAACCGTGCAGGTCGTCATGACCGAAGCGGCCACCCAGTTCATCACCCCCGTCACGATGCAGGCGCTCTCGGGCCGTCCGGTCTATACGAGCCAGTGGGACGGGCGCGTGCCGAACAACATGGCGCACATCGATCTGTCGCGTGAAGCGGATGCGATCGTGATCGCGCCCGCCTCCACCGACTTCCTCGCCAAACTCGCGCACGGCATGGCCGACGATTTGCTGTCGACGCTGTGCGTCGCCCGCGATTGTCCGCTGCTCGTCGTCCCGGCGATGAACCGGCAGATGTGGCAAAACCCGGCCACGCAACGCAACGTCGCGCAACTGCGCGCGGACGGCGTCACGCTGCTGGGTCCGGACTCCGGCCCGCAGGCCTGCGGCGAAATCGGCGACGGACGCATGCTCGAAGCCAAGGCGACCTACGAGGCAATCGCATCGTTCTTTTCGCCGAAGATCCTGTCCGGCCGGCGCGTATTGCTGACCGCCGGGCCGACTTTCGAACCGCTCGATCCGGTGCGCGGCATCACCAACCGCTCCAGCGGCAAAATGGGCTTCGCGCTCGCGCGCGCCGCGCAACAGGCCGGCGCCGAAGTGCACCTGGTCGCCGGCCCGGTCGCGCTGGAAACGCCGTGGGGCGTGTTCCGCCAGGACGTGCAAACCGCGCAGCAAATGCACGACGCGGTGATGCGCTCGGTCGCCGACGCCGACATCTTCATCGGCGTCGCCGCGGTGGCCGACTGGCGCGTCGATCACGCGAGCGAGCATAAGATCAAGAAGACCGCCGAACGCGCGCTGCCAAGCTTCACATTCGTCGAGAATCCCGACATTCTGGCCTCGGTGGCGAAGCTGCCGCATCCACCGTTCGCGGTCGGCTTCGCGGCGGAAAGCGGCGACCTCGAAGTGCATGGCGAAGAAAAGCGCGTGCGCAAAAACGTGCCGCTGCTGATCGGCAATCTCGGCCCCCTCACCTTCGGTCTCGACGACAACGAAGTGATCCTGTTCGAAGCCGGCGGCGCCACGAAGCTCCCGCGCGCGGACAAGCAGACGCTCGCGCGTGCGCTGATCGCAGAGATTGCGAAGCGTCTGCCCGACACGAGTCTGATTCGTTGAGTCCGTCACGGCGTATTTTTCGCCACCACGGCAAGCCGCGCTGACGAATCGGATCATCTGGAGCCACTGACATGACGCTACTTTCCGTGCTCGATCAAACGCCCGTGATCGCCGGGCACTCGGTGGCGGACGCCATCGCCGCCACCATCGAACTCGCGCAGCTCGCCGACGACCTTGGCTACACGCGCTATTGGTGCGCCGAACATCACGGCTTGCGTGGCGTATCGAATCCTTGTCCCGAGGTCATGCTGGCCCGCCTTGGGAGCGTGACCCAACGCATCCGCCTCGGCTCCGGCGGCGTGATGCTGCCGTACTACAGCCCGTTCAAGGTCGCCGAGCAATTCATGATGCTCGAGGCGCTGTTCCCGAATCGCATCGATCTCGGCGTGGGACGCGCACCGGGAGGCGACATGCGCACAGCACAGGCGGTTGCCGCCGGCGACTACAACCGCGGCGACATTTTTCCGCAGCAGGTCGCCGACCTGCTCGGCCTGATGCACGGGACGCTCCCCGAGGACCACATCGCGCATGGCGTGCTGCTGCAGCCACAGATCGACACGCGTCCGCAACTGTGGATGCTCGGTTCGAGCGAATTCGGCGGCTTGCTCGCCGCGCAGCTCGGCATTCGCTTCGCGTTCGCGCATTTCATCAATGCGCATTTCGGGCATCAGGTGGCCCTTGCCTATCGCGAACGCTTCAAGGCCAGTCAGGAAACGCAGCAAGCGTATCTGGCCGCTGCCGTCTTCGTGATTTGCGCGGATACGGAACAGGAAGCCGCCGATCTGGAAAAGGCCGTCGACCTGCGTCGCGTTCAAATGGCGTACGGCCTGAACGAACCCATTCCAAACATCGAACAGGGGATCGAGCAGGAGTATGGCGAGCGCGAACAACTCGTGATTGCACGAGAAAAGCCACGCAGCATCATCGGTACGCCGGAGATGGTCACCGAGCGGCTACATGCATTGCAGGAGCAATTCCAGGCAGACGAGCTGATGGTGCTGACCGTCGCAGGCAGCTATCGCGCCCGGCTGCGCTCCTATGAACTTCTCGCCGACGCATTCCAGCTCGGCTCAAACACCACGCCCTAACCTCACTCCAATCTGCATGAAACTCGACCTGAAGATTCTCGATGCGCGCATGCGCGAGCAACTCCCGGCTTACGCGACCACCGGCAGTGCCGGCCTCGATCTGCGTGCCTGCCTCGACGAGCCGTTGACGCTGAAGCCCGGCGAAACCGCGCTGGTGCCGACCGGCCTCGCGATTCACGTCGGCGACCCGGGCTATGCGGCGCTGATTCTGCCGCGTTCGGGACTGGGACATAAGCATGGGATCGTGCTCGGCAATCTGGTCGGCCTGATCGACTCCGATTACCAGGGTCAACTGATGATCTCGACGTGGAATCGTGGCCAAACGACATTCGTGCTGAATCCGATGGAGCGCCTTGCGCAACTCGTGATCGTGCCGGTCGTGCAGGCCGAGTTCAACATCGTCGATGATTTCGAACAAAGCGAGCGCGGTGCGGGCGGCTTCGGCAGTACCGGCAAGCACTAACCCTGAACGACGCAAATCAGGGCGCAAAAAGCAGAACGGCGCGGGGTTGAACCCGCGCCGTTCTGCTTTCTTCAATACTGCCTGAGACTTATTCGCCGCCTTACTCGACTTCGACCGCTTCCGGATTCGGATTGCGCGGCGCCGGATGCTCGTCGAAGGTCAACTGCACCTTGTCTTCCGCATCCACGTCGACCGAGACCCGGCCGCCGTTCATCAGCTTGCCGAACAGCAGTTCGTCGGCCAGCGCACGACGGATCGTGTCCTGGATCAGACGCTGCATTGGCCGCGCGCCCATCAACGGATCGAAACCGTGTTTGGCGAGATGCTTGCGCAACGCGTCGGTGAAGAGCGCATCGACCTTCTTCTCGTGCAACTGATCTTCCAGCTGCATCAGGAACTTGTCGACCACGCGCATGATGATTTCTTCATCGAGCGAACGGAAGCTGATCGTCGCGTCCAGACGGTTACGGAACTCCGGCGTGAACATGCGCTTGATGTCGACCATCTCGTCGCCGGCTTCCCGGCGGTTCGTGAAGCCGATCACCGACTTGCCCATCGCCTCGGCACCCGCATTCGTCGTCATGATGATGATGACGTTGCGGAAGTCCGCCTTGCGGCCGTTGTTGTCCGTCAACGTGCCGTGGTCCATCACCTGCAGCAGCACGTTGTAGATGTCCGGGTGCGCCTTCTCGATTTCGTCGAGCAGCAGCACGCAATGCGGCTTCTTCGTGACGGCTTCGGTCAGCAGACCGCCCTGGTCGAAACCGACATAGCCCGGCGGCGCGCCGATCAACCGGCTGACCGCGTGACGCTCCATGTATTCCGACATGTCGAAGCGGATCAGTTCGATACCCAGCGTGAACGCCAGCTGCTTCGCCACTTCCGTCTTGCCGACACCCGTGGGGCCGGAGAACAGGAACGCGCCGATCGGCTTGTCCAGCTTGCCGAGACCCGCACGCGCCATCTTGATCGCGGCCGACAGCGCGTCGATGGCCGGGTCTTGCCCGAACACCACACTCTTCAGATCGCGATCGAGCGTTTGCAGCTTGCTGCGATCGTCTTGCGACACGCTTTGCGGCGGGACACGGGCGATCTTCGAGATGATTTCCTCGATCTCGTTCTTGCCGATGGTCTTCTTCTGCTTCGACTTCGGCAGGATGCGTTGCGCGGCGCCCGCTTCGTCGATCACGTCGATCGCCTTGTCCGGCAGATGACGATCCGTGATGAAGCGTGCCGACAACTCAGCCGCCGCCGACAGCGCGCCCGACGAATACTTCACGCCGTGGTGCTCTTCGAAACGCGACTTGAGGCCACGCAGGATCGCTACCGTCTGCTCGACGGTCGGCTCGGTCACGTCGACCTTCTGGAAACGGCGCGACAGGGCCGCGTCTTTTTCGAAGATGCCGCGATATTCCGTGAACGTGGTCGCGCCGATGCACTTGAGGGTGCCCGAGGACAATGCCGGCTTCAGCAGATTCGACGCGTCCAGTGTGCCGCCCGACGCGGCGCCCGCGCCGATCAGCGTGTGAATTTCGTCGATGAACAGGATTGCGTGCGGACGTTCCTTCAACTCCTTGAGGACCGTCTTCAGCCGCTGCTCGAAGTCGCCGCGGTACTTGGTACCAGCGAGCAGCGCGCCCATGTCGAGCGAATACACCTGCGCATCCGCGAGGATGTCCGGCACTTCACCGCGCGTAATACGCCACGCGAGACCTTCGGCGATCGCCGTCTTGCCGACGCCGGCCTCACCGACCAGCAGCGGATTGTTCTTGCGCCGGCGGCACAGCACCTGGACCACGCGCTCGACTTCCGACTCGCGCCCGATCAGCGGATCGATGCGGCCGTCCTTCGCCATCTGGTTCAGGTTCTGCGTGAACTGGGCGAGCGGCGTTTCCTTCTGCGCGGCGGCTTCGTCAGACTCGGCATTCGCGTCGCTCGCTTTCGCGGCGTCCGTGCTGCTCGTCTTGGCGATGCCATGCGAGATGAAATTGACCACGTCCAGACGCGTCACGCCCTGCTGCTGCAGGTAGTACACCGCGTGCGAATCCTTCTCGCCGAAGATCGCCACCAGCACGTTCGCGCCGGTCACTTCCTTCTTGCCGTTCGAGGTGGACTGCACATGCATGATCGCGCGCTGGATCACACGCTGGAAACCCAGCGTGGGCTGCGTGTCGACGTCGTCCGTGCCGGGCACGGTTGGCGTGTTGTCATGAATGAAGTTGCGCAGGTTCTGACGCAGATCCTCGATATTGGCCGCGCATGCACGCAACACCTCCGCCGCTGTCGGATTGTCCAACAGTGCCAGCAAAAGATGTTCGACCGTTATGAACTCGTGCCGCGCCTGGCGTGCTTCCATGAACGCCATGTGCAGGCTGACTTCCAGTTCCTGGGCAATCATGCTTCCTCCATCACACACTGCAGCGGATGCCCGGCCTGCCGTGCGTGGGTAACGACTTGCTCGACTTTGGTCGACGCGATGTCCCGCGTATAGACCCCACAAACTCCCCTGCCCTCGCGATGCACCTTCAACATCACCTGCGTTGCGGTTTCACGATCTTTATTGAAATATTCCTGCACGATCATCACGACAAATTCCATTGGCGTGAAGTCGTCATTCAGCAGCACCACCTTGTACATGGATGGCGGCTTGAGCTTCTTCTCCTGCCGCTCCAGTACGGTGCCGTCCTGCTTGTCCGGGATAATCGCCATACACCCATTCTAAACAACTAGGACAGGCCCGCAATCCTGTCAAAACCCGGTCAACCCGCCGGTGAGCCCGTTCGCTTCTGCGTGATGGGTGAATGACCCGCCATGCATGTGCGATTCGACGAGCCGATTGCGGAGCCGGCCCCTATCCAATGATGCAGCGCGGCCGTGTTGCACCGCAGTCGGATCGAGTATCGCACAACCTGCCGGAGCTGGTTGCCGGCGCCGCCGGAGCCTGACGGCGGCGGGCGGCCCGTAGCACAGCATGTGAGTCGATTATGCGACTTTTCAAGACGGCCCGCTTGCGCAACCGCACATAACGGAAGCGGGAAAAACCCCTGGAAAGCGCTTGTTTGCAACGCGACAACGACATCTCAAAATTTTCTTGACACTCGAATAAAGAGCCCCAACAATCAAGCTGGCACTTTTTTCACCGAGCCATAATTTCGAAAAAATGCCGATGGTGAGCTTGTGAGGAGGGAGCGGCTACTTGCGTGGTCGCGGCGCTTTTCGAGGGCTCGTGGTAGTGACATGAGTTACAGGGGATGTTGGAATGGCAACTGGTACGGTCAAATGGTTCAATGACGCAAAAGGTTTCGGATTCATCACGCCGGATGAAGGTGGTGAGGATCTGTTTGCACACTTCTCGGCCATCCAGATGAATGGGTTCAAGACCCTCAAGGAAGGCCAAAAGGTAACCTTCGAGGTCGTTCAAGGCCCGAAAGGCAAACAGGCATCGAACATTCAGGCACCCGCCTGAGGCTGTTCGTTACCCGTCCTTTGAAGCCCGGCTTGCCGGGTTTCTTTTTTTGTGCGGCGCTTTTGTCGTTTCGTTAGTTCTTATCGGACAGTCGTGGCTCCCAATTATCGGGTACATCCGTATTTTTTGGCTGCCGGCGGATTTCGCGCTCACGCTGCCCGCTCTTCGGATCGATGGCGGCCGCTTCCACGAGTGGGCAAAAAAATGCCCCGGCCTTCTTGCGATGCCAGGGCTTTTCATGCGAACTGAATAATTCAGTTCGCTTCGTTCTACATATTCTCGATCATCACCTGGCCGAAGCCCGAGCACGACACCTGGGTCGCGCCTTCCATCAGGCGTGCGAAGTCGTAAGTGACGCGTTTTTGCAGAATCGATTTCTCCATCGAATGGATGATCAGATCCGCCGCTTCGGTCCAGCCGATGTGGCGCAGCATCATTTCCGCCGAGAGAATTTCCGAACCCGGATTCACATAGTCCTTGCCCGCGTATTTCGGCGCCGTGCCGTGCGTCGCTTCGAACATCGCGACCGAGTCCGACAGATTCGCTCCCGGGGCGATGCCGATGCCGCCGACCTGCGCGGCCAGCGCATCAGAGACATAGTCGCCGTTCAGGTTCAGCGTGGCGATCACGTCGTATTCGGCCGGGCGCAACAGGATCTGCTGCAGGAACGCATCGGCGATCACGTCTTTCACCACGATGTCGCCGCCCGTCTTCGGATTCTTGACCTTCATCCACGGGCCGCCGTCGATCAGTTCCGCGCCGAATTCCTTTTGCGCGAGCGCATAGCCGTAGTCACGGAACGCGCCTTCGGTGAACTTCATGATGTTGCCCTTGTGCACCAGCGTGACCGAACGGCGATCGTTGTCGATCGCGTACTGGATCGCCTTGCGCACCAGACGCTCGGTGCCTTCGCGCGACACCGGCTTGATGCCGATCCCCGACGACTCCGGAAAGCGGATCTTCTTCACGCCCATCTCGTCCTGCAGGAACTTGATGACCTTCTTGGCCTGCTCCGATTCAGCCGCCCATTCGATGCCCGCATAGATGTCTTCCGAGTTCTCGCGGAAGATCACCATGTTGGTCTTCTCGGGCTCGCGCACCGGCGACGGCACGCCCTTGAAATACTGGACGGGCCGCAGACACACATACAGGTCGAGCTCCTGGCGCAGCGCGACGTTCAGCGAACGGATGCCGCCGCCGACCGGCGTGGTGAGCGGCCCCTTGATCGACACGATGTATTCCTTGACCACCTGCAGCGTCTCTTCCGGCAGCCACACGTCCGGGCCGTACACCTTGGTCGCTTTCTCGCCCGCGTAGATTTCCATCCAGTGGATTTTCTTCTTGCCTGCGTACGCCTTCTCCACCGCTGCATCCACGACCTTCAGCATGACCGGCGTGATGTCGAGACCCGTACCGTCGCCTTCGATGAACGGAATGATCGGCTGGTCGGAAACATTGAGCGAGAAATCGGCGTTGACAGTGATCTTGTCACCACCGGTCGGAACCTTGATGTGCTGATACGACATGATCGGACTCCAGTGAAGGCTGTGCAGAAAGCTGAAGGGAGACTGCGAAAATGGGCGCTCCTCGCTACGCGCAATGCCAGGACGCTCGCAAGCAAGCCTGGCCGCTATTCTAGCCCACGCGCCCCGCGCAGCCATCCGGCAACGGCTCGGGGTTTTCCAACATGGACGCAAACCGTGAAGCCTCGCGCCGACTCATGGGTCTTTTATAGGACAGGAGAAAGACCGTCTCGTTTATGCATTATCATCGCGCCATTCAATGCCGCACCGGCGGCTCCCCCGAAGATTTCGCGACGCTGGCCGTCGCGCCCGTGTCCGCGCGACTCACATTCGTTTCCCTATGCGCCTTCTCGCACTGAACAAGCCGTTCGGCACCATCTGTCAATTCTCGCCGCATGAGACGCGTGCCTCGCTGGCCGACTGGGTCAAGGTGCCCGGCGTCTATCCGGCGGGCCGGCTCGACTCCGACAGCGAAGGACTGCTGCTTCTCACCGACGATGGCGCGCTGCAAGCCCGCATCGCCGAGCCGCGTCATAAGCTCGTCAAACGATATTGGGCGCAAGTGGAAGGCGCGCTCGACACAGCCGCGTTGAAGAAGCTCGCACGCGGCGTCGATCTCGGCGATTACGTGACGCGCCCCTGCCGCGCCGACTATGTCGAACCGAACGACACGCTCTGGACACGCACGCCGCCAATCCGTTATCGCGCGGCGATACCGACCACGTGGATCGAGTTGTCGATCACCGAAGGCAAGAACCGTCAGGTGCGCCGCATGACAGCCGCGGTCGGTTTTCCGACGCTGCGTCTGGTGCGCGTCGGCATCGGTGCGCTTGACATTTTTTCACTCGGCCTTCAACCCGGAGAAAGTGTCGAATTACCATCGAAGGCGCCTTGGGAAGGTGTCGTCTGAGTGTGATCCGAACGCTCGACCGTCTGCGCGCGCATTCGCGAAACTCGCTTCACGTGTGCACGTTTCACGCCGAATAAAAAAGCTAAGCCGTTGTATCGGCAAACAAAAACACGCGTGAAACTTCCACAAAAAAACGTGAAACCAACACGCTTGCGATAGCAGCGAAGCTACACATCGACATCGCGCTTTCACGATAGAAATTTCCAGAAAATTTTCGTCAACCGGTGTGCGAGCTCACGCGTTATTCGACGCAGATGCCGCCCGAAGCTATCCGGCATTCAGCCTGAAGGGCCCTTTGCGCAAGCCGTTTTGCGGCGCGCGCGGGGAGTCTGAGCGCTACGCAGACGTGTCGAAAAAAATTTGTTCGATGCGCCTGTCAACCGAAAGGTGGATGGCACGTTTACCGACATGACTCTACATATAGCCGGGTCATTTGGTTAATTAACTCAAGCTGAGGATTCACACAATGAACAAACTGATCGCCGCTCTGGTCGCTGGCCTCTTCGCAACGGCAGCATTCGCACAAGCTTCGGCACCGGAAGCAGCTTCGGCAGCTCCGGCAGCAGCAGCTTCGTCGGCAAAGAAGACCACGAAGCACGCTCACAAGAAGTCGCACAAGAAGGCAGCAACTGCTGCTGCAGCTTCGGCAGCATCGGAGTAAGTTTGTTGTAAAAACGCAGTCAAGAACAAGCTTCACTGCCGTTCTTACGGCGTTGTAAGGCAGATCACCGCAAGGCGATCTGCCTTTTTGTTTTTGACGCGCTCGCGTAACATTCGCGGGTTAATTTCCAGCAAGGAGTCATGCCGTGCGATTTCCCATGCGCTCGTTGATTGCGCGTTTCGCTGTTGCCGTTGCATTGCCGCTCGCCGCGTTGTCGTTCACCGCCACCACCGCTGCCCCTGCTCACGCGCAGCAGATGCCGGCTGGTGCGAAGCAGCCCAGCGAATTTCCGCGTGTGAAGCTGACCGCGGGCATGTTCGTGATCGATGCCGCCGTCGCCGCCAACGACGCGGACCGTGAGCAAGGCTTGATGTACCGCACGAATCTCGGGCCGAACGAAGGCATGCTGTTTGTCTTCAACGAGAACGCAGGGCATTGCTTCTGGATGAAGAACACGCTGATCCCGCTGTCGATTGCGTTCATGCGCGCGGACGGCACGATCACCGACATCGATGAGATGCAGGCCGAGACCACCAACAACCATTGCCCGACGCACAACGGTGTGTTCGCGCTGGAAATGCCCAAAGGCTGGTTCACGTCGAAGGGCATCAAACCGGGGATGCAGATTCAGGGTTTGCCGGCGGTACAGCAATAAGCCGTTTCGACGACGGTATCGGCGGGCGCTCCCGCCGGGTTTCACCGCTCGTCGAAAAGCCGGTGCCTCTCGCGAGGCGCCGGCTTTTTTACATTCGGGCCGCCTCGCCGCCGTCGCGTCATTGCGCCATGCGCGGCGGCCGAAGCCCCGCTGGCAGGCGCTCGCGCCCGGCTGGCAAGATTCCTGCAAAAGACAGGCCGACGCGCTATCCTTGTAATCTCAGTAAAGCAGCACCAGGTTCCCCGGGCGGCCAGAGCGCCGCCCGGCAAGCGTTTCAGGCGCGCCATTCCAAGGAGGTTCACGTGCCCCGCAAGACTCCCATCGAGCGCTACCGGAATATCGGCATTAGCGCTCACATCGATGCCGGCAAAACCACCACCACTGAACGCATCCTGTTCTACACCGGCGTGACCCACAAGATCGGCGAGGTTCACGACGGTGCGGCGACGATGGACTGGATGGAACAGGAGCAGGAGCGCGGCATCACCATCACGTCGGCGGCCACCACCGCCTTCTGGAAAGGCATGGCCGGCAACTATCCCGAACACCGGATCAACATCATCGACACCCCGGGCCACGTCGACTTCACGATCGAAGTGGAGCGCTCGATGCGCGTGCTCGACGGCGCGTGCATGGTGTACGACTCGGTCGGCGGCGTGCAGCCGCAGTCGGAAACCGTGTGGCGCCAGGCGAACAAGTACAAGGTGCCGCGCATCGCGTTCGTCAACAAGATGGACCGCGTCGGCGCGGACTTCTTTCGCGTGCAGCGGCAGATCGGCGATCGCCTGAAGGGCGTCGCGGTGCCGATCCAGATTCCGATCGGCGCGGAAGAGCACTTCCAGGGCGTGGTCGATCTGGTCAAGATGAAAGCGATCTTCTGGGACGAAGAGAACCAGGGCATCAAGTTCGAGTACCGCGATATTCCGGCGGAACTCGCGGCTACGGCGAAGGAGTGGCACGACAAGATGGTCGAAGCCGCCGCCGAGGCGAACGAGACGCTGCTCGAAAAATACCTGGGCGGCGACACGCTCACCGAAGACGAAATCAAGCACGGCATCCGCGCGCGCTGCATCGCCAATGAAATCGTGCCGATGCTGTGCGGCAGCGCGTTCAAGAACAAGGGCGTGCAGGCCATGCTCGACGCGGTGATCGACTACCTGCCGTCGCCGGTCGATGTGCCCGCGATTACCGGTCACGACGAACACGACAAGGAAATCGAGCGTCATCCGAACGACACCGATCCGTTCTCCGCGCTCGCCTTCAAGATCATGACGGACCCGTTCGTCGGCCAGCTGATTTTCTTCCGCGTCTATTCGGGCGTGGTGAATTCGGGCGACACGGTCTACAACGCGATCAAGGAAAAGAAGGAGCGTCTCGGCCGGATCCTGCAGATGCACGCGAACGAGCGCAAGGAAATCAAGGAAGTCTACGCGGGCGACATCGCCGCGGCCGTCGGCCTGAAGGAAGCGACCACCGGCGACACGCTGTGCGATCCGAACCACGTGATCATCCTCGAAAAGATGATCTTCCCGGAGCCGGTGATCTCGCAAGCCGTCGAACCGAAGACCAAGGTCGATCAGGAAAAGATGGGCATCGCGCTGAACCGTCTCGCCCAGGAAGACCCGTCGTTCCGCGTGCAAACCGATGAGGAATCCGGCCAGACGATCATCTCCGGGATGGGCGAGCTGCACCTCGAAATTCTGGTCGACCGGATGAAGCGCGAGTTCGGCGTCGAGGCGACCGTCGGCAAGCCGCAGGTCGCGTATCGCGAAACGGTGCGCAACAAGGTCGAAGATATCGAAGGCAAGTTCGTCAAGCAGTCGGGCGGGCGCGGTCAGTACGGCCACGCGGTCATCACGCTCGAACCGGCGCCGCAAGGCAAGGGCTACGAGTTCGTCGACGCGATCAAGGGCGGCGTGATTCCGCGCGAATACATTCCGGCCGTCGACAAGGGCATCGTGGAAACGCTGAAGGCCGGCGTGCTCGCGGGCTATCCGGTGGTCGACGTGAAGGTGACGCTGACCTTCGGTTCGTACCACGACGTCGACTCGAATGAAAACGCGTTCCGCATGGCCGGCTCGATGGCGTTCAAGGAAGCGATGCGCAAGGCGAAACCCGTGCTGCTCGAACCGATGATGGCCGTCGAAGTGGAAACGCCCGAAGACTTCATGGGCAATGTGATGGGCGACCTGTCGAGCCGTCGCGGACTCGTGCAGGGCATGGAAGACATCGCCGGCGGCGGCGGCAAGCTGGTGCGCGCCGAAGTGCCGCTCGCGGAGATGTTCGGCTACTCGACATCGCTGCGTTCGGCCACCCAGGGCCGCGCGACCTACACGATGGAGTTCAAGCATTACGCGGAAACGCCGAATAACGTCGCCGAAGCCGTGATCAACGCGAAGCAGAAGTAAGCGCAAGCGCTGCAACCAAGCCGCCGCGCTTGCAGCGGCCCACGCGGAGCACCCGGAGCCCGTTCCACGTGAACGGGCTTTTTTTCGTCCCTCGCCCGGCGGGGGCGGCGTTGATGCGGTTGTCCACACAGCCGTTTTTGAACGTGCAAAAATGCCTGACGGCGCCGAGCCGAGCACCGGGGCAATGCCCAGGAGGAGACACCATGAGCCAGGATCACGAACACCCGCACTACCGCGCCGAACATGGCGCCGAGCAACCGGCCACGCCCGTCGATTGGCGCGAGCACGGTGTGAAGGTCATCAAGGGCGACCAGCTCGACAGCAACACCGCGCAAACGCCGGGCATGAACCGCGCCGCCGCGATCAACGCCGCCCGGGTCGGCGCGCAGAAAATCTGGGCCGGCACCGTCACGATCCATCCGAATGCGAAGACCGGCGCGCATCATCATGGCGCGCTCGAAAGCGTGATCTACGTCGTGCGCGGCCAGGCTCGCATGCGTTGGGGCGAGCATCTGGAGTTCACCGCTGAGGCAGGCCCCGGCGACTTCATCTTCGTGCCGCCCTATGTGCCGCATCAGGAGATCAACGCGAGCACCGACGAGCCGCTCGAATGCGTGCTGGTGCGCAGCGACAACGAAGCGGTGGTGGTCAATCTGAACATCGACGCCGCGGAAGCGCCCGAAACGGTCTACTGGGTCGATCCGATTCACAAGCATCCGCACGATCACTAACTCGACTATCCACCCATCACCCCGCGACTCATGACGCCGACCGCTTCGCTGCGCCCTCGCCTGCTCTCGCTGTACGCGATCCTGATTGCCGCCAATCTCGGCGCCTGGGCGTGGGCGCTGATCGCCTTTCGCCACTACCCGCTGCTGCTCGGCACCGCGCTGCTCGCGTACGGCTTCGGCCTGCGTCATGCGGTCGACGCGGATCACATCGCGGCGATCGACGCCGTCACGCGCAAGCTGATGCAAAGCGGCAAGCGGCCACTCGGCGTGGGTCTCGCGTTTTCGCTCGGACACTCGACGATCGTGATCGCCGCGACCATCGGCATTGCGTGGACTGCGCATTCGCTGCACGGCCGTTTCGAGACCTTCAAGGAAGTGGGCGGCACGGTCGGCACGCTCGTGTCCGCGACCTTCCTGCTGGTGCTCGCGGCCGTCAATCTCGTGATTCTGCGCGACGTGTGGCGCCGTTATCGTCATGTTCAACGCGGCGGTGAGCTGCCTGCGCAAGCGGTTGATTCGATCGCGCCAGCGGGCCTGCTGTCGCGCGCCTTGCGCCCGCTGTTCCGGCTCGTCACCCAAAGCTGGCACATGTACCCCGTCGGCGTGCTGTTCGGCCTCGGCTTCGACACCGCGACCGAGATCGGCTTGCTGGCGATCGCCGCCTCGCAGGCGGGCACCGGTCTGCCGCTGTATTCGATCCTCGTGTTCCCCGCGCTCTTCACCGCGGGCATGACGCTCGTCGATTCCACCGACAACGTGCTGATGGTGCACGCCTACGGCTGGGCGATGGACGACCCGAAGCGCAAGCTCTACTACAACGCGAGCATCACGTTCGTGTCGGCGATGGTGGCGATCGTGATCGGCGGTGTCGAGGCGCTCGGGCTGCTGTCGGACAAGCTCGGTTGGAGCGGCGGCATGTGGGACGCGGTGGCGAGCGTCAACGAGCGCTTCGGCGCGCTGGGTTACGCGATCGTCGCGGCCTTCATGGCGTGCTGGATCGGCTCGGTGCTGTTCCATCGCTGGCGGCGGCCGGGCGCGGTGGCGCGGTAAATCCAACCCGATGCGGGCGAGGCGGCCGGTAAGGATGGCGGCGCGGCATCGGCGATTCGTCCGCGACGGCGCCATCGCATGGCCCGATGCGGCGCATGAACGTGCTCATGAAGCTGCTCATTACCCTGCATAAGCACCCGCGCGCGAATTCCACCTGCGCTGCAAGGCCGGCGTCGAACGTTGTGATGACGATACACAGCGGCTCTTTTATCGGCCAATCGGCCACCTCCGAGCGTCGCAGGCGCGCCAGACCCGCGAGCAATCGCTTACACTGAACCGGCTTTGCGCAGGCTTGCGCAGCTCTTCAGAACCGGCAACCGAACGGACTGGACTCTCCATCGATGAAAACTCCCGCGGACCGATTTCTCGCACTCGACGCAGCCCGCCTCACCGCCGACGCCCACGGCAACCACGCTATCGACGAATTCCTCACCGGCCGCATCACGCGCCGCGAGCTGCTGCGCCATGCAAGCGTAATCGGTTTGGCGCTCGCGGGCGGCGGCGTGCTGACTGCGCCGCGAGCACGAGCGCAAGGCGCGCCGGGTGCCGGCAACCAGACGATCCGCGTCGCCCACCTGACGCCCGCAGGCGCGGTCGATCCGCTCACCGTGACCGATGCCGCCAGTCTCGCGCTGCTGAACCAGACCGGCGAATTCCTGATCGACGACGACGGCGAAAAGCTGATGCTCAAACCCGCGCTCGCGTTGTCGTGGCAACCGAACGACAAGGGCGACGTGTGGACCTTCAAGCTGCGCCAAAACGTCAAGTTCCACGATGGCCAGCCGTTCACCGCGAAAGACGTGGCCGCCACGTTCGACCGTCTGGCCGATCCCGCGAGCGGGTCGGCGGCGCTCTCCGTGCTAAAGGGCGTGCTGTCGAAAGGCGGCGCGAAAGTCGTCGACGAGCACACGGTCGCGTTTCATCTCGATGCGCCGAACGGCAACTTCCCGTACTACGTCTCCTCGGACAATTACAACGCCGTGATCCTGCCCGCGAACTACGCAGGCGGTTATGAAAAGAGCTTCATCGGCACGGGTCCGTTCAGGTTCGAGAAGTATCAGCCGAAGGTCGGCGCGTCATTCGTACGCAATCCCGACTACTGGGGCGAGAAAGCGTTACCGCAACGCGTACAGTTTTCGTTCTACGCCGATCAGCAGGCCCAGCTGCTCGCTTTGCAAGGCCATCAGGCGGACGTGATGGGCACCTTCACCGTGCAGGGCGGCGCCGGCATTCTGAACAATCCCGACTACAAGGCCATCGGAGTGAAGTCGAGCGCGCATCGGCAGATTCACATGCGCAACGACACTCCGCTGTTCAAGGACAAGCGCGTGCGTGAAGCGCTGGCGTTGTCGCTCGATCGCGACGTGCTGGTGCGCGGCCTCTTCAAGGGGCGCGCACAACTCGGCAACGACAGTCCGTTCGCGCCGGTGTTTCCGTCATCGGATGCGGGCGTGCCGCAACGCAAGGTCGATATCGCGAAGGCAAAGCAGCTGCTCGCGCAAGCGGGCGTGCCCAACGGTTTCGACGTCACGCTGACCACCGAGAAGTACATGGAGATTCCCGACCTCGCGGTGGTCGTGCAGAACGCGGCGAAGGCGATCGGTGTGCGTATCAATCTGAAGGTCGAGAGTCAGTCGCTGTACTACGGCGCGGGCACGCCAGGCAAATCCGACTGGCTCGACTCGCCGCTCGGCATTACCGACTACGGCCATCGCGGCGTGCCGAACGTGTTTCTGAATGCGCCGCTCACGAGCACCGGCACGTGGAACGCCGCGCATTTCAGGAATCCGCAATACGATCAGCTGGTCGCGCAATTCGTCGCGGCGATCGACCTCGGCACGCAGAAGAAAATCTCCGGACAGATCCAGACGCTGCTGCTCGACGAAACGCCGGTCATCATTCCGTTCTTCTACGATCAGCTCATCGCGATGCGCAAAGGCGTAAACGGCGTGCGCTTCACCGCGCTCGCGCAACTCTATTTCGACCGCGCGGTGCTGAGCGCGTAAGCGCCGGCGCCGCCTTCGGCAGGAGCTTACGATGTCGGCCACGGCGTCCCCCTCCGCCCCCCGCGCATCGAACGGCAACGCGGGCCGCGTCGCGCGGTTTCTCGGCACGCGCGTGGGCTTGTCGTTGATCACGCTGTGGCTGTTGTCGGTGATCGTGTTCGCGGGCGGCCAGTTGCTGCCCGGCGACATCGGCCGCGCGGTGCTCGGGCCGCTCGCCGATGCGCAGGCAGTCGCCGCGCTCAATCATCAGCTCGGCGCGGACCGGCCGCTTTTCACGCAATACGTAGACTGGATCACGCATTTCGTGCGCGGCGACATGGGGCTCTCGTACGCGTATCGCGAGCCGGTCGGGCCGTTCATCGCCGACGCGCTCGCGCATTCGGCCAGGCTCGGGCTGCTCGCGTTCATCGTCGTCGTGCCGCTCGGCATTGCGGGCGGCGTGTGGTCGGCCATGCACGCGGGCCGCTGGCTCGACCGCACGATCAGCATCGCCGGGTTGTCGGCGACCGTGGTGCCGGAATTCGTTTCGTCGATCGTGCTGATTCTGGTGTTCGGCGTGTGGCTGCGCTGGCTGCCGATCGAAGCGTCGTATCCGCCGCAAGCGAGCGCGCTCGAACAGCTACGGCATCTGGTGCTGCCGGTACTGCCGCTGGTGCTGGTGTTCTTCGGCTACATCGCGAGAATGGCGCGCGCGGGCACCGTCGAAGCGCTCGACGCGGACTACACGCGCACTGCGATCCTCAAAGGTTTGCCGCGCCATGTCGTGATCTGGCGGCACGTGTTGCGCAATGCGCTGCTGCCGACCATCACGGTGGCGGCGACGCAGCTCGGCTACATGATCGGCGGGCTCGTGGTGGTCGAGACGCTGTTCCACTATCAGGGCATCGGCTCGCTGATCTACAACGCCGCCAAGGCCAAGGACTTTCCGATGCTCGAAGCGGGCGTGCTGACGATCGGCGTGGTCTACACGCTCGCCAATCTCGTCGCCGATGCGCTGCATGTGCTGCTCAATCCGCGGCTGCGCGTGAGGAGCGCGGAATGAGCACGCTCGCACCTCCCTCTCGAGCCGCGGCCACCGAACCGCGCTTCGATCAGCTGCGCCTCCTGCTGCGTTCGCCCACCTTCGTGGTGGGCGTGGTGATCGTCGCGTGGTGGATCGTCTGCGCGCTCGCCGGGCAGTGGATCGTGCGCCTCGATCCGTATGCGTCCGATCCGCTCAATTCGCTGCTGCCGCCCGACCATACGCACTGGTTCGGCACCGACCAGCTCGGCCGCGACGTGTTCTCGCGCGTAATCGTCGGCGCGCGCGACATCCTCACGATCGCGCCGCTCGCGACGCTGCTCGGCACGGCGGCGGGCACGGCGCTGGGTCTGATCGTCGGCTATTTCGAGGGCTGGGTGGACAACGTGGTCGGCCGCGCGATCGACGCGGTACTCGCGCTGCCGCTCGTGATCGTCGCGTTGCTCGCACTGGCGGCGGTCGGTGCGAGCAACGTCACGGTGATCCTCGTGATCGGCATCACCTTCACGCCGATCACCGCGCGCACCGTGCGCGCCGCCGTGTTCGCCGAACGGCATCTCGACTACGTGGCCGCCGCGCAACTGCGCGGCGAGCGCGCGCCGTACATCATGTTCGTCGAGATCCTGCCGAACGTGCTGCCGCCGATCATCGTCGAGGCGACCGTGCGCCTCGGCTATGCGATCTTCGCGGTCGCCACGCTGTCGTTTCTCGGCTTCGGTATTCAACCGCCGTCGGCCGACTGGGGGCTCGCGCTGTCCGAGTCGTACACGTTGATGGCGGGCGGCGCATGGTGGACCGTGGTGTTCTCGGCCGGCGCGATCGCGACGCTGGTGGTCGGCGTGAATCTGATCGCCGACAGCGTGCAAGGCGTGCTCGACCGATGAACACAACGCCGCCCTCCCCGTTCGCCGCCTTCGACGTGTCGAAAAGCGATCGCACCGATGCGCTCACGGTGGTCGGCCTGACCGTCACCTACCGGATTCGCGGACGCGATCGCGAAGTGCTGCAGGATGTCTCGTTTCGCGTGCGGCGCGGCGAAGCCTATGGGCTCGTCGGCGAGTCGGGCTGCGGCAAATCGACCGTCGCAATGGCGACGGTGCGCTATCTGCCGCGTAACGGCACGGTGAAGGCGGGCAAGATCATGATCGCCGGTGCTGACGTGCAGAAGCTCGATGCCGATGCGCTGCGCGAGCTGCGTGCCAACCGCATTTCAATGGTCTATCAGGACCCGGGGCGCGCATTGAACCCATCGCTGACGATCGCGCGGCAGGTCTCCGAAGCCTTCGAAGCCGCGGGCGCCACGCGCGAGGACGCACTGCACGGCGCGCTGGACATGCTCAAGCGTGTGCGCATTGCCGCGCCCGAACAGGTAATGGACAGCTATCCTCATCAATTATCGGGCGGCATGCAGCAGCGCGTGGTGATCGCGATGGCGCTCGCATCGAACCCCGCGCTGCTGATCCTCGACGAACCGACCACCGGGCTCGACGCCACCGTCGAAGCGGAAGTGCTCGACCTCGTCGCGCAGTTGCGCGAGGAACTCGGCACCGCCGTGCTCTTCATCAGCCACAACCTCGCGGTGATCGGGCGAATGTGCGAGCGCGTCGGCGTGCTCTACGCGGGCAAGCTCGTCGAAGAAGGCGCGACCCGCGATGTCTTCACGCGGCCGCGTCATCCCTACACGGTCGGGCTGTTGCGCTGCTTGCCCACGACCGGGCGCAGCAAGGACAGCGAGCGGCTCGATACGATCGCGGGCGGTTTGCCGTCACCGGGCTCGGTCACGCAGGGCTGCATTTACGCCGACCGCTGCCGTCTCGCCGACGAGCGCTGCCGCCGCGAAGCGCCGCCGCCGTACCGGCTCTCGGTCGCGCACGGCGATCAGATGTCGCGTTGCCACTACCATGAGCGCGCAATCGAGTTGCCGCGCGCGATGCCGGACGCACCGGTTGAAAGTCAACGCGGCTCGGTGGACGATTCATCGGCCACAGTCGTGCTACGCGCACGCAAACTGTCGAAGACGTTCCCCGTATCCGGCGCCTCGCTGCGCGCGCTCGACGATGTCTCGATCGACCTCGCCGGCGGCGAAACGCTCGGCCTCGTTGGCGAATCGGGCAGCGGCAAGACGACGCTCGCGAAGCTGATGCTCGGCCTGCTCACGCCCGATGCGGGCAGCGTGCTCGAACTCGACGGCGCGCCGCTCGCCGCGCGGGTCACACGACGCAGCGACGAGCAGGTGAAGTCGCTGCAGATCGTGTTCCAGAATCCCGACTCGGCGCTCAATCGCGCGCATTCGGTGAAGCGGCTGATCGGCCGCGCGCTGACGCGCCTCACCGGCTTGCGCGGCCCGGCGATCGACGCACGGCTCGCCGCGTTGACGTCGGCCGTGCGTTTGCCGGAGCGCTATCTCGACTCGCGCACGCGGCAGTTGTCGGGCGGCCTCAAGCAGCGCGTCGCGATTGCCCGCGCGTTTGCCGGCGAGCCGCGCGTGGTGGTCTGCGACGAGCCGACTTCCGCGCTCGATGTCTCCGTGCAGGCCGCGATCCTCAACCTGCTCGCCGACCTGCAACGCGAGCGCGGCGTCAGCTACGTGTTCATCTCGCATGACCTGCATGTGGTGCGCTATCTCGCGGATCGCATCGCCGTGCTGTATCTCGGCAGGCTCCTTGAAATCGGGCCGGCTGCGGCCGTGTTCGACGGGCCGCAGCATCCTTATACCGAGGCGCTGCTGTCGTCGGTGCCGACGCTCAATGCTCAGGACAAGCGGGCTCGCATCCGCTTGTCCGGCGATCTGCCGAGCGCGATCTCGCCGCCGTCGGGTTGCGTCTTTCACACACGCTGTCCGCGCAAGCTCGGTGCGATCTGCGAGCAGCAGGATCCGCCCTTTCTCGACGCCGACGCCGGTAACGGCAAGGGCGACGCTGCCCCATCGGCCGCGCATCGAATCCGCTGCCATATCCCCGTCGACACCTTGCGCGCGCTGCAAAGCGGCTCACGCGATGAGCTGCGCGAAGTTCCCGCCGACGACCACTCCCCTCACGCGCCGCAGAACGCCGGCCGCAACGCATAGCGCAGTAGACGGCGCCTTTGCGCCGACGCGTTTCATCCTCGAAACGTTTTCATGCGCTTTTTCAGCGTACGCATCGCACATCCCTATCGCACGCTTGCCGGCGCAAGGCTTCGCAACCAATGGCATGGATATCGCTAAGTGTCGTCCAGAAAGTCGAAGCCGAACGACTGCGAAGGAACACGGGATCTTCGCCTTAACAGGTTCGCTGCGAAGCGACGCACTGACCGCGAAGATCACGGCAACCATATCGCGGCGATGCATGCGAGTGCCGACATCGATGCAACGGCTACGCAGCACAGAAGACAACGACGGGTGGCTGTGTGGCATCGGCCACGCAGACCCGGGGCGCTGAGGTCCGCGTTCAGACAGGGCCGCCGCTGCGGGGTCAGCCTGGGAATGGCGGCAACGAGGTACCGTCGTTCCCTCGGGAGAGATGCGATTAGGACCAGAAAATTCGATCAGTACTACTGCGGGGTGATGCGCAGCGCTGTGATCGTCGCGGGCGTGATTGCACTGACGATCGAGTTCGCGTACCCGGCATCGATCGATGTGATCCCAAAGTGGATGGTGTCGACCGACGCGTCAGTGCCGGGCAGCAGCGAGCGAGGTCCAACGCAAGTCGCGCAGAGCGAAAGCGCGCCGCCGGATGCCGTGGCTACCGGCAGCGCGCTCGGCGACGCGACCGCCGCCGACGATGCCGCCGCGGTCTTCGTGCCGCGCGACTGCATCGGCACCGGTGTCGGCGGATGCCGTCGCCACGCGGGTGGCGGTGGCGGTGGCAACAACGGCGTGGCGAGCGCCAGCAATAGCGGATCGGGGTCGGGCGGCAGCGGCACTGGGGCTGGGGCGGCTGCCGCGGGACGAGGCGGCAGTTCCAGTGGAGGCGCAGGTGGGAGCGGCAAGGGGAATGGTGGCGGTGGAAGTAGCGGCGGTGGAAGTAGCAGTGGTGGAAGTAGCAGTGGTGGAAGTAGCGGCGGTGGAAGCAGCGGCGGTGGAAGCGGGAGCGGCTGCGGTTGCGGCGGCTCCAGCTGCGGCTCCAGCGGTGGCCCCGGCGGTGGCCAAGGCGGCGGCTTTGGTGGTGGTTTCGGCGGTGGTAAAGGCAGTGGCTCCGGTGGCGGTTTCGGCGGCGGCCTTGGCGGAGGCTTCGGCGGAGGCTTCGGCGGAGGTCACGGAGGCAAGGGTGGCGGCAGCGGCAACGGTGGCGGCAATGGCGGAGGGAACGGGCACTAGCAGGCGCCCGCTCCTGGGGCAGGGGTGCCCCCGCGCCCTGCTCTCCGCCGGCGTTATGCGCCGGGCATCGCGTCCGCTATCCGCTGGCATCGGCGGTGATGTCTCGATCCCCCGGTCGAGCGTCATCGCCCGAGGCCGGTCGCGAAAAGCGATTCTCGAAACGCGGCAGGCACGCTGTCATCTCCCGGACATCGTGCCGCCAGTCGCCCACCCATCGTCACGCGAACCTTCACACGAACCTGCACACGAACCGCGCCGCTCACGGCAGACGAACAAAACCGGCGGTCGCGCACCCGTGTTATGGAACCATTCCGGGGCGATCGCCTCATATCAAATTCAACGTTCGATATGAGGGCCTACAACATGCAACGAAACGTTCCTCCCTCCGCGGCACGCGCGGCCACCGGCCTGCTGATGGTTGCCGCTTTGGGCCTCGCATCGCTCGCTCATGCCCAAACACCGGCGCAACCTCCCGCCAAACCTCTGCCGCCGACCATGTCGCAGGCGGCGCCCCCGGTCGACCCCAGCTTCTCGGCCTACACGCTCGTGCAGATGTGCAAGCAAAGAAACGACAACGCCGCGCAAGGCCAATGCGTCGGCGCGATCCGCGGCATCATTCACGGCTATCAGTACGGCGTCCTATTCCTCGGCCAGCGCGCGGCACTGCCCGCCAACGAGACGCAGCGCGTGTCGCTGTGTCTGCGCGACATACCGGTGTCGTCGATCGTCGCCGATTTCCTCGCGGACGCCGCCCAGGTCGACGACGAGGCCCTCAAGCACACTCCCGCCGAAGTCGCCGTGCTGGGCTCCGTCCACATGCACCACGCCTGCACCTGAGCACCCCGCGCGGCGGGCCGCCGTGCCCCAGGCACTCGCGGCCGCGCTCACCCCATTTACAGCATCTCGAGCGCACGCTTGCTGCGCGGCGGTTTGAAATACGTGTCGAGAGCGGCAAGCTCGTCTGCGCTTAGCCGCAATTGCGATGCGCGATGGTTGTCGCGCACGTGCTCGATGCGGCCCGTCTTCGGAATCGCACACACGCCCGGCTTCAGCAACAGCCACGCGAGCGCCACCTGAAACACCGAGATGCCGCGCGCGTCGGCGATGTCGTCGAGCGGCGAGCGTTTCGGCAGGCGCGCGTGATCGACCGGGCTGTATGCCATCGCCGGCATCTTGCGTGCGGCGAGCCATGGCAGCAGATCGAACTCCGGTCCGCGGCGCGCGACGTTGTAGAGAATCTGATTGGTCGCGCACGCGTCGCCGCCCGGCGCGGCAAGCAGCTCTTCCATGTCGTCGGTGTCGAAGTTGCTGACGCCCCAATGCCGGATCTTTCCCGCCGCACGCAACGTCTCGAACGCCTGAACGGTTTCCGCGAGCGGCACCGAGCCGCGCCAGTGCAGCAGATACAGATCGAGCCGGTCTGTTTTCAAACGCTTCAGGCTCTGCTCGCACGCGGCGATCACACCGCGCCGGCTGGCGTTGTGCGGATACACCTTGCTGACCAGGAACACCTGGTCGCGCAAACCGGCCAGCGCTTCGCCGAGCAGCGTTTCGGTCGCGCCGTCGCCGTACATTTCCGCGGTATCGATCAGCGTCATGCCCAGTTCGATGCCGCAGCGCAACGCGGCAATTTCCGCCGCCCGCCGCGCCGGTGCTTCGCCCATTTCCCATGTGCCCTGCCCCAGTGCCGGGATGCGTTCGCCATCGGGCAGGCTCACGCTCGCGATATCGCTCGTCATACGGACTCCTCGAAGTGTCTGGATGCAAACCGATGCGGCGGCGCCACGTGCTGCTCGCGACGCCCCTACGAAAAATCATAGCGACGAGTTTAGCGGCTCGACGCGGCCGCGGCCGTGCCCCAGGCAAAAGTCCGCTATAACGGGACGCGCCGATGTCATAGAATTGCCGCTTGCCTATCTTGCGTAAGCCCCATGACCTCTGCCTCGGAAGACCGCTGGCGCGACCTGCGCCCGGACCCGGAAAACGACACGCCGCTTTATTTGCAACTTGCCCGCAAGCTCGGCAGCGCCATCCACGAAAACCGTTGGAATGCCGGTGAAGCGCTGCCTTCCGAGCGCGTACTGTCGGAAGCGCTGGGCGTATCGCGAATCACCTCGCGCAAGGCGATCGCGTTGCTGGTCGAACAGGGATTGATCCGCCGCACCCAGGGCGCGGGCAGTTTCATCACGCCGCGCTACGAAGATCCGCTGTCGCGTCTGTCGAGCTTCAGCGAAATGCTGCGGCGGCGCGGCTTTACGCCGAGCTCGAAATGGCTGTCGCGCGAGATTTCGCCGGCCAATCGCGACGAGGTCATTCAGCTCGGCCTGTCGCCGGCCGCGGCGGTAACGCGTCTGCGGCGCTTGCGGCTGGCCGACGGCATCGTGATGGCGGTGGAGAACTCCACGTTTCCGGCAGCGGTGATTCCCGATCCGCAAGCCATCGGCGATTCGCTGTACACCTACCTGGAAAATCGCGGCCTGACGATCGTGCGGGCGCTGCAGCACTTTCGCGCGGTGAATGCGAGCGAGGAGATCGCGCAGCAGATGAGCATCGCGCCGAACGAGGCGCTGCTGTTGATCACTCGCGTGGGCTACACCGCCGATCAGCGGGCGATCGAATTGACGGACACGTACTGCCGCAACGATTACTACGACTTTGTTGCGGAGTTGCGGAAGTAGCTGGCGAAGAGCCGTTACACCCACCTGGCTTCATGCGTGCCGACCCTCACAGGCGGCAACGCGTAAAAGGCGGGCGTCTCTTCCATCTCTTCCGCCGGCTGCACCCCCAGCACCCGGCCGAACTCCGACTGCACGGTCGCGACGCAATCCCGCACGTCGTCGAGGGTGACATCGGGGGTTCGCCAGCCGTCGGGGATCTGCCCAAAAGACTGCAACCACCGTCCCGTTTGCGCGAGCGAAACCCGCACGTGCCAGCTGCCGCCTTCGCTCGCGCGCCGCGTCAACGCGACCATTGCGCCGAACGCGGCCAGATAGCCGGTCGCATGATCGAGCGCCTGACACGGCAGATGCTTCGGCTCATCGCAGCCCGCCGCCTGCCGTTCGGCAAAGGCGATGCCGCTCGCCGACTGCACGAGGCTATCGAACCCGCGCCGCTGCGCCCAAGGTCCCTCGTGTCCATACGCGCACACCGACACATATACGATCCCCGGCCGCA
Organism: Paraburkholderia strydomiana; assembly: GCF_046030495.1. Lineage (GTDB taxonomy): Bacteria > Pseudomonadota > Gammaproteobacteria > Burkholderiales > Burkholderiaceae > Paraburkholderia > Paraburkholderia strydomiana_A. The sequence goes on along the minus strand of NZ_JAQQCJ010000004.1, from coordinate 145,782 downwards.
ACCGCGCCAGCTCTTCGGGACCGAAGCCGCGCGCCGCCAGCGCGCCTGGACGATACGCCTGCAGAAACACGTCGGCGTCACCGGCGAGGCCGAGCAAGGTCTCGCGCCCGCCCGCGTCGCGCAGATCGATGAGCGCCGAGCGCTTGCCGCGTCCGTTATCGATTACCAGCGGCGCGATGTTCGGCAGATGCGGCCCGTTGATCGTCAACACGTCCGCGCCATGATGCGCGAGCGCTCGCCCGGCCACCGGCCCCGCGATGATGCGCGACAGGTCCAGCACTCGCACCCTCTCCAGCGGCCGCTCCGCGCCGCTGGCGTGCGGCGGCTCGGCCGGCGCGTCGCCGATGCGCTCGATCTCGAACAGCGGCAATCCCGCAATCGCTTTTGCCTGGTCGAGCGCGGCCCATTCGTCCGGCGTGCGAATCAGCGCGGCGCACAGGCCCGCGTCGGCGAGCGTCTGATCGAGCACCGCGCCGTCCCAGCCGCGAATCGCGGTGGCCACCGCGGCGGGATCATTGCCGCAACCGAGCACCTTCAGCACACCCTGAAGGTGATGCGCAAAGTTCGTATGCAGTTGAATCCAGCGGCCGTCGCGTGTCTCGTAGAAACCCGTGACCGGATCGCGCAACGCCGGCGGCGGACCCTCGTCGACGCGCAAATAGCGTTCGCTGCGAAACGCCGCCAGCGCGCGCCGCATCTGCACCGACACGTGCTGCCTGCGGCCCGTGCGCAAGCGCTGGTATTCGGCCGCCGCGAGGCCGGTCGCGGCGATGGTCGCCGACGCAAGACTGCCGACCCGGTAGATCGATGGCAAGCCGGGGTCCGCGCCGCTCAGCGCCACCGAGCGCAGCGCGCTCGGGTCGCAACCGGCGACGGTCCAGATATGTTTGAGAGCGAGTTCGGGCGTCATGGCGTTCATACCGGAGCAGGTGGAAGTGAACCGCGAAGTGACCTGAGTCTAGAATTCCGACCCGCCGCAATCAATCTTGATTATGATAATCAATATATATTGATTTCTTCGGTTTCTCCGCATTCCCATGCCGACCACTACGTTCCTGAGCGCCACCGAAGCCGCCGCCACGCTCGGCATCAGCTTGCCCACGCTGTATGCGTACGTGAGCCGCGGCATGCTGAGTTCGTCGCCGGATGCACAAGGCAAGAACCGGCTCTACGACGCGGCCGAGGTGCGCCGCCTCGCGCGTCGCAAGGCGGACGGCAAGCGCGCCGGCAAGGTCGCGCAGAAGGTGCTGGACTGGGGCGTGCCGGTGCTCGAATCGTCGATCACACTGGTTGCCGACGGCCGCCTGCTGTATCGCGGCCACGATGCGATGGAACTGGCGCGCACTGCGTCGCTCGAGGACATGGCGGCGTTGCTGTGGGAGTGCAGCGCGCGGCGCATCGCCGAGGCGCCCGCCGTGCCGCTCGCCGCCGCACAGTGGGCTGCGTGGCTCAAGCTGTGGAGCGACAGCACGCCGCTCGATCGCGCGCTCGTGCTGCTGCCGGCCGCCGCTGCGCAAATGCCGCGCGTGTGGGCGCTCGGCCGCGATGCGCAGCTCGATACCGCCTGCGCCGTCATGCGGCTGCTGGCCGCCGCGATGATCTCGGCGGCGCCGTCGAACGAGCCGCTGCACCGGCAACTCGCTTCCGCGTGGCAGGTGCGCAACCGGCAGCAGGCCGGGCTGCTGCGCGCGGCGCTGGTTGCCTGCGCGGATCACGAGCTGAACGCGTCGACTTTCACGGTCCGCTGTATCACGTCGACGGGAACGCACCTGTTCGGCGCCGTGGCGGGAGGGCTCGCGGCCCTGGCGGGCCCGCGCCATGGCGGCGAGACGGTGCGGATCGCCGCGCTGCTCGAAGAAGCGTCGCGCGCGCCCGATCTCGATCGCTATCTGGCGAATCGCCTCACGCGCGACGAACCCGGCGCGCAGGGGCCGCTGCTGTCGGGCTTCGGCCATCCGCTTTATCCGGATGGCGATCCGCGAGCGCGGCTGCTGCTAGGAATGCTTGCCGACTGCGCGCCGGCGCGCTCGCCGCTTGGCGACGCGCTGCGGCTTGCGCGCACGGTGCGCGACACGACCGGCGCGGAACCGACCGTCGACTTCGCGCTCGCCGCGATCGAGCGCGTGCTGGGTCTGCCGGCCGGCGCCGCGTTCACGCTATTCGCGGTGGGCCGGGTCGTCGGCTGGATCGCTCATGCGATGGAACAGACGCGCGATGGACGGTTGATCCGGCCGAGGGCGCGGTACATCGGCGACTATGACGCGGCGGGTCCGGGCTGAGGATTGAGGATCGAGGTCGGCTGACAGGTCAACCGACGCTCGCCAAAGCGCTCTCAGGCCATGCCGAGCCAACGAGGCAAGCGGCCGAACGCCGGCAAACTCAGCCCCGGCTTCGGCGCCACTTGCTCGGAGCCGCTCGCCAGTGAAAAGCGCGCGCCGCCTTGGCCCGCGCTGATCCACGCGAGCGCCCGGCGCGGCAACTCGACCGACTCGCCCGCGGCGAGCCAGTGATCCTCGCTCCTGCCTTCGACGGTCAGCCAGATTTCGCCCGAGAGCACCTTGAAGGTCGACGGACGCACGACACGCCAGGCCGTCACGGGTTCGCCCTGTTCCAATTCGAAAATCCGCACTTCACGCATCGCCGTTCTCCTTCAAAGAACTTTTCTGTTGTATCGATTATTGACGTGCGATGATCGAATACCCATGCACAGTTCCGAACACTTTCAGTGGAACTGTTCAGTCGAAAAACCGGACAGTTGGGCGACTGATGCGTCATGAATCAGGCGCTTGCGCACTCGGCCACGCCTGGCAGCGTGTCATCCGGTTCGAAGGAAGCAAGTGCATGAAACTCGAAATCCAGCTCGATCGCGATAATGGCGTGCCGCTCACCGAACAGATCGTCGCGGGCGTCACCGCGTGGATCCGCTCGCGTACCGCGCATCCCGGCTCCAAGCTGCCGTCGATCCGCCAGTTCGCCGCCGACTTCGGCGTGAGCCGCTTTCCGGTGATCGAAGCGTATGACCGACTGGTGTCGCTCGGCTACGTCGATTCGCGCCACGGTTCGGGCTTTTACGTCGCCGACCGTCAGCCGGCGTCCACGCTTTGTCAGGGCGCATCGGACCCGCGCCGCGCCGAAGACGAATCGGGACATCTACTGCAGCAATTCAACCACCCTGGCGAAACGTTGAAGCTCGGCAGCGGCTTCATCCCTGAAAGCTGGCGCGATACGGACAGCCTCGCGCAAGCGATCCGCCACGTGTCGCGCACCGACCGGCAAAGCATGGTCGATTACGCGACGCCGCTCGGCAACCTGACTTTGCGCGAGCATCTGCAAAGCCGGATCGGACAGTTGGGCATTCAGGCGGACGCGTCGCAGATCCTCATCACCAACGGCGCGAGCCAGGCGCTCGATCTGCTGATGCGTTACATGCTCAAGCCCGGCGATACGATCTTTGTCGAAGACCCCGGCTACTACAACCTGTACGGCTTGCTGAAGCTGCACGGCGTGAAGCTGATCGGCATTCCGCGCACCCGCAACGGCCCCGACCTCGACGTCATGCAGGAGCAGCTCAAGTCGCATCGGCCGAGGCTGCTGTTCATCAATACCGTGTTCCACAACCCGACCGGCACCACGGTCGCGCCGCAAGTGGCCTTCCGGCTGCTGCAACTGGCGCGCGAGCACGGCTTCTCGATCATCGAGGACGACATCTACGCCGACTTCCAGACCGAGCTTACCGACCGCCTCGCCACGCTCGATCAGCTCGAGCACGTGATCTACGTGGGCGGCTTGTCGAAGACGCTGTCGTCGTCGCTGCGGATCGGCTGCGTGGTGGCGAGCCACGCGATCATCAAGGATCTGGTCGACATCAAGATGCTGACGAGCATCGGTTGCTCGCGCTTTGCGGAAGCGGTCGCGGTGTCGCTGCTGGAGCGCGGCGCGTACCGGAAATATCTGGAGCGCCTGCGTCGCCGCATGCGCGACGCGCTCGGCTCGACGATCCAGACACTCGAAGACGCGGGCTGGGACATTTTCGAGAAGCCTGTGGGCGGCAAGTTCGTGTGGGCGCGCGTGCCGCATGTCGCCGATGCCGAACGGCTCGTGGCATGCGGTACGCCGCTTGGGGTGACGGTGGTGCCGGGCAGCTACTTCCGTCCCAATATGGAGACAAGCCCGTGGATCAGGATTCATGTGGCGTTTGGTAATGAGCCGCGGGCGCAGGCGTTTTTTCACGCGGCGGCGGCGTTGGAGCGGGCCTGAGCACCTCCCTCCTATCGCGTCCCAAGGCCCACGCTCAACGCCTCTCTCCCGCCACGCACCCCCCTTCTTCGAGTGCGCTGCGCCACGCTTTTCCCTAGAATAGCGAGTCCCTGCCCGTCCTGCGCGCCCAGCCGCCCTCCATGTCCACGACGCCGACTCCGCCCGCCTCCGCTGTCAACGCCCCCTCGGGACCTTCGGCCCGCTCCCTCACCGTGATGCTGTGGCTCGTCGCCACCGGCTTCTTCATGCAGACGCTCGACTCGACCATCGTCAACACCGCGCTCCCCGCGATGGCGACGAGCCTCGGCGAGTTGCCGCTGCGCATGCAATCGGTAGTGATCGCCTATTCGCTGACGATGGCGGTGATGATCCCCGTATCCGGCTGGCTCGCCGACAAACTCGGGACGCGACGCGTGTTCTTCAGCGCGATCCTCGTGTTCGCGGTCGGTTCGCTGCTGTGCGCGAACGCGCATACGCTGAACGAGCTGGTGTTCTTCCGCATCCTGCAAGGCGTGGGCGGCGCGATGCTGCTGCCGGTCGGACGGCTCGCGGTGCTGCGTACCTTTCCGGCGGAACGCTATCTGGCAGCGCTGTCGTTCGTCGCGATTCCTGGGCTGATCGGACCGCTGATCGGTCCTACACTCGGCGGCTGGCTCGTGAAGATCGCCTCGTGGCACTGGATCTTTCTGATCAACGTGCCAGTGGGGATCGTGGGCTGCATCGCCACATTCATCTTCATGCCGGATAGCCGCAACGAACACACCGGCAAGTTCGACATGAAAGGCTACCTGCTGCTGATCGTCGGCATGGTGGCAATTTCCTTCGCGCTCGACGGGCGCACCGAGTTCGGCATTCAGCACGCAACGGTGCTGGTGCTGCTGATCCTGAGCCTCGCCTGTTTCGTCGCCTACGCGTTGCATGCGGTGCGCGAACCCGCGCCAATCTTCCCGCTCGACCTCTTCAAGATCCACACGTTCAGCGTCGGCCTGCTCGGCAATCTGTTCGCGCGGATCGGCAGCGGTTCGATGCCCTACCTGATCCCTCTGTTGTTGCAGGTGAGCCTCGGCTACAGCGCATTCGAAGCCGGCCTGATGATGCTGCCGGTGGCCGCCGCCGGCATGGCGTCCAAACGCCTCGTGACGAAGCTGATCGTGCGCTACAGCTATCGGCGCGTGTTGATCACCAACACGGTACTGGTCGGCCTGGTCATGGCGAGTTTCGCACTGACCAGCGCGAATCAGCCGCTGTGGCTGCGGCTCGTGCAACTGGCAGTCTTCGGCGCCGTCAACTCGATCCAGTTCACCGCGATGAACACGCTGACGCTCAAGGACCTGGGCACCGGCGGTGCAAGCAGCGGCAACAGCCTGTTTTCGCTGGTCCAGATGCTGTCGATGAGTCTCGGGGTGACCGTTGCCGGCGCGCTGCTCGCGACCTTCACCGGCCTGTTGCAGCGGGTGACCGCGATCAACTCGTTGCCCGCGTTTCATGCGACGTTCCTGTGTGTCGGCATCATCACCGCGTGCTCGTCGTGGATCTTCGCGCAACTGTCGCCGGACATCCGCACCCCGGCGAAAAAGACCGATCCGTCAGAGCGGACCTGACATGCATCGCGCCCGTCGCCGACCCGCAACGGGGCGCAACCCGCACCAGCGAAGTGCGAGGCGTCGCGTTCGCACCCGGGCTGACGCACAATCGTCTTATCAGCACGCGGCTGCGACACGCGCAGGCTGTGTTTCCGCATGCGCATAGTTCTTGCTCGCCTATCCTGTAAACTCTCGTTTTGCGCGCGCATTCGTATCGAGCCGCAGCGCGCCGCCCACTCCATACGACCGACATGATGAGCATGATCGAACTCGATCCTCCCGGCTTCCAGCCGCCGCGCCCGATGGCCGGCGACGAAGGCTCCCGGCGCACCGTTCTGTATGGCGGCTATACCGTCTTCAGCGTGTTTCAGCCGGTTTTCTCGGTGTCGCACCGGCGCGCGATCGGCTACCATGCGTCGCTGCGGGCCCACGACGAACATGCGCAGCAAGTGCCCTCCCACGAGGTGTTCACGCAGGCCGCGCGGCGCGGCGACCTGTTGGAACTCGGCCGGTTGGCCGAATCGCTGCATCTCGGCAATTTCAACGCGTTCGACAGCCACGATGAGTGGCTCTTCCTGAGTCTGCACCCGGCCGCGCTGATGGACACCAGCTATGGCGATGCGCTGCTGGCCGGTCTTAAGGCGCTCGGCCTGCCGCCGCAACGTGTGGTGCTCGAAGTGTCCGAGCAGGCGGGCGGCGAAACCACGCGCTTCGCTGAAATCATCGACTCGCTGCGCAAATCCGGTTTTCTGATCGCGCTCGACGGCTTCGGCGCGAAACATTCGAACATCGACCGCGTGTGGAATCTGCGTCCGGACATCGTCACACTCGACCGCTGCATCCTCGCGCAAGCCAGCGAACACTCGCATATCGAACGCGTGCTGCCGGGTCTCGTCTCGCTGCTGCACGAGTCCGGGCAACTGGTGCTGATGGGCGGCCTGAGCACCGAGCGCGACGCGCTGATCGCGCTCGAATGCAACGTGGACTTCGTGCAGGGCGCATTCTTCGCGGGTCCGAGCGTCGAGCCGGTCAAGCCGCAAGCCGCGGCCGGCCTGATGGACTCGCTCTCGGCCGCGTTGCGCGAACGGGTCACCGCACGCCAACGCGCGCAATCCGCGCGCCTCGCGCCCTACGTCACGGCGCTGGAGACAGCCGCCGCACAACTGATGGCCGGCGAGTCGATCGCCCACGCTACCGCCCCATTGCTGTTGCTCGGAGAAACTGCACGCTGCTTCGTGCTCGACGGTTCGGGCCGGCAGATCGGCGACAACGTGCTGCCGCCCGGACGCACGTCGCAACGCGCGAAGCGTTTCCGGCCGTTGTTGCATTCGGAAGGCGCCAGTTGGGAACGCCGGCCTTACTTTATCCAGGCGATGCGCGTGCCCGGCCAGGTACATCTCACGCCGCCTTATCTGTCGATCAACGAAGCGCATCTGTGTGTCACCGCCTCGATCGCCGCGCATACGCCGCATGGCACGCAAGTGCTATGCGTCGACATCAACTGGGAACTCGCGGCGCATCGCAACTGAAGGCGCCGGGTACCGCCGGATGCGCGAGAGCAACTGCGCGACGGCGGCACGGCCCAGCACCCGGTTGGCAGCTTGCAAGCGCGTGGCGCTGGTCACGATGCGCAGTGCGATGATCTTTGTCGTGCCATCCGCCACGCCGTTCGTCCACACGTCGAGCACGCCGACGACGTCGCCTTCGAAGAACAGGGCGACACACATATTCCCTTCGATCGACACCACCTCGGCATTGCTCGCCTGCTGCGCAAGCGACGTGACCGTGTCCACCCACTCTGCCGCTGCCGGCTCGCGAGCGCATGCAGGCGCGCACACGGTCGCGTCGCTGACAACATCAGGCGTGTCGCTGAAGAGCCGCAGCAGCCCCGTCCGATCCTGCGCCTCCAGCGCCGCGCGCAAGCGCTCGACGATGCGCGCATGCGCGACGGGGTCGGTCCGCTCCAACGGCGCGCCTGCGCGCTGCAAACGCGCTTTGGCCCGGTGGACGATCTGCCGGCAACTGGCCGGTGTGCGCTCGAGAATTTTTGCGATTTCCGCGTAATCGCAATCGAAGGCTTCGTGCAGCACGAACGCCGCGCGCTCGTCGGGCTTCAGGCGTTCGAGCAGCAGCATCACGCCGTAGGACATTTCCGCCGCCCGCAACGCGAGTTCCTCCGCCGACGGCGCCATCTCGTCGAGCCACGGTTCCGGCAGCCAGCCCGCGGCCTGCGAGCGTTCGCGCTGCACGTGCCGCAGACGGTCGATCGCCGTGCGCGTGGCGATCGTGGTGAGCCAGGCGGCCGGGGTTTGCACTGCGCGCGTGTCTGCGAGTTGCCATTTGAGCCAGACGTCCTGCACCACGTCTTCCGCTTCGGCGCGGCTGCCGAGCATACGGTACGCCAGCGCGAGCAGGCGGGCGCGGACGGCCTCGAAACTGGATGCCTTATTGATTCCATGTTCCGTCATACGTAGACCTCCAGATCGTGCGTGGTGAAAAAGCGCGCCTTACCTGCCTGCGGGACTGTCGAGGCGCTCGCCATAGACTGCATTCTTTTCTGCTTGACGCACGAGCACATGCCGATGTGACAGCGCGGCGCAAAAATATTCCTGTCACGCGGCCACGGGCTGCTTCGTCAAATGAGCAACAACCGGCGCATAGGGCGCGCGGTTTGTGAACCAGCCGCCGCAATCGGCATTCATCGGCTGTTCGTGCCGCACCGCCAATTACAGGACACCTATGCACTCGATCCATCCATCCGTCACCGGTCTCGGCCTCGTTCCCACTGTGATCGAACAGTCGGGGCGTGGCGAGCGTGCGTACGACATTTACTCCCGTTTGCTGCGCGAGCGCATCGTATTTCTGGTCGGGCCGGTCAACGAACAATCTGCCAGTCTGATTGTCGCCCAGTTGCTGTTTCTGGAATCCGAAAATCCCGACAAGGATATTTCCTTTTATATCAACTCGCCAGGCGGCTCGGTGTACGACGGCCTGGCGATTTACGACACCATGCAGTTCATCAAGCCCGAGGTGTCGACGTTGTGTACCGGCTTTGCCGCGAGCATGGGAACGTTCCTGCTGAGCGCAGGCCAGCGCGGCAAGCGGTATGCGCTGCCGAACGCGCGCATCATGATTCACCAGCCCTCCGGCGGCAGCCAGGGCACGGCGGCGGACGTCGAGATTCAGGCGAAGGAAGTGCTGTATCTGCGAGCGCGCCTGAACGCCATGATGGCCGAGCGCACCGGGCGCAGCATCGAGGAAATCGTGCGCGACACGGACCGCGACAATTTCATGTCGGCGCTTGAAGCCAAGGGGTATGGCTTGATCGACGGCGTGCTGGAAACGCGCGCAGGGCTGGGCGAAACACTACGGCGGCGCGACATGTAGCAGCGCTCACCCGTCACCTTTCTGACTTTCAAAAAAGGTCCGGGAGTCAAAGCTCGTGTTCGGCGTCCTCTCGCATTTCCGCCACGGTGGAGGTGCCTCCGTTCGCAGGCGCCCCGAGCGCGCAAGCACGCCGCTTCCATTTCATACAAGCAAACTCAATGCGCCATTCAAACCCGTTCCGCTCAACTCGCTCGAGCACCACGCGCGCTCCTCGTTACAGGAACAGGCGCTGGCGTCCGCCCTGACCACCCGCGCGACCGCTTTTTTTCTGTCCGGTCGGTGCGGCGAGAACACAAAAGCTGCTCACCTTCGCTGGAATCGCTATCATGGTCGCGATCCGTCGAATTCGACGATCGCTTCAATGGAGATATACATGGCGTCATCCAACGAAAACGTCAGCATGGCGCTATTCTGCGACTTCGAAAACGTCGCGCTCGGCGTGCGCGACGCAAAGTACGACAAGTTCGATATCAAGCTGGTGCTCGAACGTCTGCTGCTCAAGGGCAGCATTGTCGTCAAGAAGGCGTATTGCGACTGGGATCGCTACAAGAGTTTCAAAGGCGCGATGCACGAGGCCAATTTCGAGTTGATCGAGATACCGCACGTGCGCCAATCAGGCAAGAATTCCGCGGATATCCGGCTCGTGGTCGACGCGCTCGACCTCTGCTATACGAAATCGCACGTCAATACGTTCGTCATCATCAGCGGCGATTCGGATTTTTCGCCGCTAGTGTCGAAGCTGCGCGAGAACGCCAAGCAGGTGATCGGTGTTGGCGTACAGCAATCCACGTCCGACCTGCTGATCGCTAACTGCGACGAGTTCTTCTTTTACGACGACCTCGTGCGAGAAAGCCAGCGTGCGGTCGTGAAGCGCGAGTCGGCGCGCCCGCAGCAAAACGCTCAGCAAACGGCCAAACGCGCGCCCGATGAAGACAAGAGCCGCCACAAGGAGGATCTGGAAAAACGCCGTACCAAGGCAGTCGAGATCGCGGTGCAAACCTTCGATGCGCTAGCGTCCGAACGTGGCGACAGCGGCAAGATCTGGGCATCCGTGTTGAAGAACGCAATCAAGCGCCGCAAACCGGATTTCAACGAGACGTACTACGGTTTTCGCGCGTTCGGCAATCTGCTGGAAGAGGCGCATGCGCGTGGGCTGCTCGAGTTTGGCCGCGATGAAAAGTCCGGGGCGTACGTGTACCGCAGCACGGCGGCGGGCGCGGCGGGCGAAAGCGTAAATGAGCCTGGCGAATCCGAATCGGCCGAACAGTTGTATGAGACGCAGGTTGCCGAAACGTCGGTTGCCGCTGTCGAGCCTGCGGGCAAGCACGAGGCGCGTCGCAGAGGGCGCGGTAATCGCAAGTCGGCACGTGGTCAGCAGGAAGCCGCTCAGGAAGAGCGAGCCGCCGTTGAGCGAGCAGGTCACGGGCAAGCTTGGGAGAACGAGGCACTAGCACGCGAGCCGGAGCAGCATCAGGCACCGTCGGCCAGTGCGCCCCATGTCGAATGGCCGGAAGCCACTTTGGCAGAACCGCGGAACAACGCTGCTGAGCCGAATGCGGTCGGTGGCAATGACAACGCTGCGGAAGCGGACGGCAATCAGGCCGAGCGTCGCAAGACACGCGCGCCGCGCAAGACCGCCGCGAAGCGAGCGAAGAAAAGCACGCCTCGAACGATCGATGACGCGCCCGAGATCGCCGCGCCAGTTGAAGCACCGGCACCGGTTGTCGACACAGAGGAAGCTCCTGTAGCCGCCAGGAAGGCAGCGCGTAAGGCCGCGCCGCGTAGCCGTCGTCCGCGTAAGACAGCGGCGACGAGCGAAACGGAGTAAGTGGCGCACATTGCGTGAATCATGCTGATTAGCTCGATGCGGACCATCGCAATGCGCATGCGGCGGAACATCGTACGCATTAAGCACAAAGCCCCTGCTCATCACGAGCAGGGGCTTTGCAGCGCTGATCCACTATGTGCCCGTCGCGCAAAGAAAACGCAGGCACGTCCCCAGCCAAACGAAGTTCGACGTCCATTGCCAAAGCGACAAGCAACCATAAGCGCTAATTTTTCCAGAACCGCCATCGCCCCATTTCCCCTGCTGGTGTCAACGGGCCGGATATGCCGTCGAACCACCATCAATAAGACTCAGCAGAACGAGTTCAGTAGTACGGATAAGGTGCATACATAACCGGCGGTGGCGCGACGTATCCCGGCGGCGGCGCATAGTAAGGCTGCGGCGCGACGTACACCGGTTGCGGCGCGGCGTAATACGGCCGCGGCTGCGCGATCGTGTCACCCTTCGAGGTCATGCACTGCGCGTAAGCGGCGTCATAGTGCGCCTGCAAGCCGGCCGCGGAATACTCCGCACTATTCGCGCCGTTCGCGCCACCGATCAGCAGTCCGCTGCCCGCGCCAATCGCCGCGCCCGCGCCTGCATTGCCGGCCGCCGCACCGAGCAGCGCGCCAATTGCCGCGCCGCCAAACGTGCCCAGCGCCGCGCTGTTCACGCTATTCGTGGTGGCCGCCTGCGCGGCCCCGGACGAGTTAGTGGAACGGTTTGCGTAATCGCGGCATGCATAGTCGTTTTGCTGGAACTGTTCAAGCGATTCGCCACTGTGCGGCAGCGCGACGATGCTCGGGCCGCTCGGCGGCATCACCGCGCAGCCGCCGAGTGCAAGCGCAACAACGGCGGCGGGTATCGCCATACTTATCGATTTAGTGCTGGACATCATGCGGGTGCATTTCGAAATGGGAATTCAAACGTTAAGCCAATCGGTGCAATCCATGGTTACCGGATAGTTACAGAAAGTTTTTCGCCAAGCCGTGCGCCGCGGCCGGTGAATCGAGAGCGTGTCTCGCATCGCGCACGGCGTCGCCGGTGTTAAATCGGGTAACGCTTGTAAGCGCGCTGGCAATCAAATTTCGCGTCGAGTCGCCTAGACTCGCTTGCCACGCTACTGCGCAAACCCACCTGCCGCAAGAGCCGGTCCCGGTGACGCGCGGGGCTCGACTATACGCGCACTCGCAGCATGCGGCTATTGCTGCGTGTCCATAAAAGAAAGGATGACTCAATGAACCGTCTGGCTTTGACTGTCGGCATGATTTGCGCCGCCTGCGTATCGTCCGTCTTTGCGCAGTCGGATTTGAGCTTGCCTGCCGATGCGATTCAGCAGCCGGCTACGACATTTCCGAGCGCGGCCATCGCGCAGAATTTCCAGTACATGAACCATCCGCCGCCGCCTGCGCCCACTAGTCCGGTGGCGCCGCCTGGCGGCGGTCGCGGTCATCGGCATCGGCAGACGTCGAGCAATTCGGAGGGGGACGGCGGAGCATCGACACCGCCATGATCCATCCACCTGCGAGGCCTGGCAAGGCCGAAACGGCCATGTGATGCACGTCGTTGACGCGCAGCGTCGCCGTTACCAGGGGTGACAAAAACGGGTTTTCAACTCAGCCTTAAAAGTCGCGAGCGCGCTGGTCAATTTAACGATTGCCGAACTCAGTCAAGTCACCGAGCCGGGGAATCAACACTCCACGGCCAGGAGCCGCCAGCAACGCCACGCGAACACGGCCCACCCCATCATTTCAAGGCTCGAAAAAAGAAAAGCCCTCACTGCGGAGGGCTTTCGTTTTTCGCAACAGTTGCCATCGCTACGACAGCATCGAATTCATATCGGCCGAATGCAATCAGGCGACACGAATCCGCCCGTCACGCGGCAACCGGCAACCTTACGCGAAGTTCTTCGACGCGAATTCCCAGTTGACGATGTTCCAGTACGCTTCGACGAATTTCGGACGCGCATTGCGGTAGTCGATGTAGTACGCGTGTTCCCACACGTCGATCGTCAGCAGCGCCTTGGCATCCGTGGTCAGCGGCGTAGCGGCGTTGCTCGTCGACACGAGGTCGAGCGAACCGTCGGCCTTCTTCACGAGCCATGCCCAGCCCGAGCCGAACGTGCCGACTGCGGTCTTCGCGAATTCTTCCTTGAACTTGTCGAACGAACCCCACTTGGCGTTGATCGCGTCAGCCAGCGCACCGGTCGGTGCACCGCCACCTTGCGGCGAGAGGCTGTTCCAGAAGAACGTGTGGTTCCACACCTGAGCCGAGTTGTTGAACACGCCGCCCGACGACTTCTTGACGATCTCTTCCAGCGACAGGTTTTCGAACTCCGTGCCCTTGATCAGATTGTTCAGGTTGGTCACATAGGTCTGGTGATGCTTGCCGTAGTGAAACTCGAGCGTCTCTTCCGACATATGCGGAGCGAGTGCGTTTTTCGCGAACGGCAGCGGCGGGAGCGTATGTTCCATGGTGCTTTCCTTCTGTCTGTATCTGTTGTGGGGGAGTCTGCGGATAACGCTTAAGAGCACTCGATTGTAGGCGAGTTGGAATAACCCCGCAAACCAACGGACTTTACGCCCGGCAGCGGAAAACAGCCCGCACGCATGGCGTAAACAATGCGTTCGCACGGCGCGTGCCCGGGTCACCCGCAAGTCGCATCGACGGCTGTCGCGGGTGTCGGCGAAGTGTCAGAAACCGTCGGTGAGACGCGCTTGCACGTCGGCCAGCGCGATGTCGGCCGAGCCTTCGGCGAGATGCACGGTCAGGCGCCGCCCCGGTCGCAACGACGATGGCGCGCGCACCGCACGACCGCTCTGCGCGTCGATCATCGCGGCATAACCCCGCTCCAGCGTGCGCTGCGGACTCAGCACTTCGAGCCGCGCGGCGAGCGTGTCGATCCGCGCAACCTGACGCTCGTGCTGGCGCAACAAGGCCGCGTCCAGACGTTGCGCAAGATTGCCGAGCTTCGTCCGATGCGCGGCGAGGTCCGGACGCCAACGCTGCCAGCGCATCTGTAGCAGCGAAAAACGCGCTCGCGCGTCACGCACCGGACGCGCGCCGGCCGACGCGAGCCGCACGCTCAATTGCTGCAGATGCGAGCGTTGCCGCGTGAGCCGCTCCGCCGGCGACACGAGACGGCGTGCGAGCCAGTCGAGTTGCTGCGCACGCCGCTCCATCATGCGGCCGAAGCCGCGCGCGAGCGTCGCGTGGCGGTGATCGAGTTCGCGCAGCAGCAGCACGCGCTGCGGGCTGACGAGTTCGGCGGCGCCGGTCGGCGTCGGCGCGCGCACGTCGGCAGCGAAATCGGCGATCGTGAAATCGGTTTCGTGGCCGACGCCGCTCACCACGGGAATCACGCTTTCCGCGATCGCACGCGCCAGCACTTCTTCGTTGAAAGCCCACAGGTCTTCGATCGAACCACCGCCGCGGCACACGATCAGCACGTCGACTTCGCGTCGCGCGCCGGCCGCCTCGACCATCGCCGCGAGCTTGCCGCTGACGCCCACGCCCTGCACGGGCGCGGGATAAACGATCACCGGAATGTGCGGCGCACGGCGCGCCAGCGTGGTCAGCACGTCACGCAGCGCCGCGGCCTGCAACGATGTCACGATGCCGATCGCCCGCGGATGGGTCGGCAACGCGCGCTTGCGCTCGGCGGCAAAGAGCCCCTCGGCTTCGAGCTGCGCCTTCAGCCTGAGAAACGCTTCGTACAGCCGCCCCTGACCGGTACGGCGCACCGCCTCCACGTTCAGTTGCAGTTCGCCGCGTGGCTCGTACATCGTGACGAGCGCACGGACTTCAATGCGGTCGCCTTCGCGCGGCGTGAACTCGGCGTATTGAGCCCGTCCGCGGAACATCACGCAGCGCATTTGCGCCTGCGCGTCCTTGATCGAGAAATACCAGTGGCCGCTCGCGGCGCGGGTGAAGTTGGACACTTCGCCGGCCACCCAGACGAGCGGAAACGACCGTTCGAGCATCGTGCCGATCGCGCGATTGAGCGCGGAAACGGGAACGACGACCTCACCGCCGGGCGCTGCCGACGAAGAAAAAGGACTTTCGGGATTCATGCGAGGGAATATCTGTGACTGGCCGGACAGACGATAGACCGACTGGCTATCGGCGTCCAGCATAGTCGCTGAATTGTTAAAAGTGTCCACATGGCGGGAGTCGCCAGACAGAACCCGCCAGATCTCCCACCAGCGCGCATGGATTTCAGGCATAGCGTTGATTTATATGGCGTTTATAACTGGGCAACAGCGACACTCTCCGATGCGCGAGGCTCACAACGGCCCTTTCCGGCGGTTCGACGGCAGGTTCTCCACAAAGTTATCCACAGGCCGTGAAGAGCGCGCTCAACGGCAACTCACCGCCGCATACGCGCCTGGCGACTTGCCGGGCGGGACGCCCAGGCGCTAGAGTGGTGGGTTCGACGGCATGCCGAACGCCGCGCAAGGCACGCCGATGCGGTCTGCCGCGCAAGTGCGGCGGACCGCGCCGATGCTTCATTTTTCGCCTCACTTTCGACTGTCCGGAGAACCGCGTTGATGCTGATCCCGCGTATTGCGCCTGGCGCCTCCACGCCGGCGCGCCGCCCCCGTCCGGCGAACGGCGCGCCGCTCGTCCGCGCGACTCGCCCATGAGCGAACTCGGCGATCGTCTCGAAGCCCGTTTCGCCCGCGAGTGGCAACAGCGCGGCCCTCTGGCATGGGCGCTGACGCCGCTCGCGTGCCTGTTCGGTGCGATTGCCGGCGCACGGCGCGCCGCCTTCTCGCTGGGCTGGTTAAAATCCGTGCGCGTCGGTGTGCCGGTGGTCGTGGTCGGCAACGTGACTGTCGGCGGCACCGGCAAGACGCCGACCGTGATCGCGCTGGTCGAAGCCTTGCGCGCCGCGGGCTTCAGTCCCGGCGTGGTGTCGCGCGGGTACGGTGCGCGCGTGAGGACGCCGACGCCGGTCACGCCCGCATCGGCGGCAGCGGTCGGCGGCGACGAGCCGTTGCTGATCGCGCGCCGCACCCGCGCGCCGGTGTGGGTCTGTCCGGACCGGGTGGCCGCCGCGCAGGCGCTGTGCGCCGCGCATCGCGACGTCGACGTGATCGTGAGCGACGACGGCCTTCAGCATTACCGCCTCGCACGCGACGCCGAGCTGGTCGTGTTCGACCACCGTCTCGGCGGCAACGGCTTCCTGTTGCCGGCCGGCCCGCTGCGCGAGCCGTTGTCGCGCCGCCGCGATGCAACGCTGATCAACGATCCCTACGCGCGCACGCTGCCGCCCTGGCCGAACACGTTCGCGCTGCAACTCGCCCCCGCCGACGCGTGGCATCTGGAGAACCCCGCGCTGCGCCGTCCGCTCGCGCAATTCAGCGGCGAGCGCGTGCTGGCCGCGGCCGGCATCGGCGCGCCGGAGCGTTTTTTCGCGACGCTGCGCGCCGCCGGTCTCGCGCCCACCACGCGCGCACTGCCCGATCACTACGCGTTCGAGCGCAATCCTTTTACGGACGTCGACGCCGATGCGATCCTGATAACGGAAAAGGATGCGGTAAAATTAGGGTCCTGGCACGATGCGCGCATCTGGGTTGTCCCGGTCGAAGCCGCGCTCGATCATCGCCTCATTGCATTAGTTGTGGAGAAAGTTCGTGGACGCTCGCCTGCTTGAAATTCTCGTCTGCCCGATCTGCAAGGGCCCGCTCAGCTACGACCGTGGCGCGCAGGAGCTGATCTGCAACGCGGACAAGCTCGCGTACCCCATCCGCGACGGCATTCCCGTGATGCTCGTCGACGAAGCGCGGCAGACCGTGGAAGGCACCCCGGTTGATCTGAATCCGGGCTCGGTCGCCTGAGTTCAGGTTTGCCCGCAGGGGGCAGCAACGCGCCTGCAAGCCCCGCGCCGTTGCTGCGCGCCGGCGACCGTCTTTTCCGTTTGCGCCCGCGCGGCATGCGCGGCCGCTTCCTCCGGTTTTATCGCTGCTCGTCTTCCCGCTTGTCTTCCCGATGACCCAAGCCCATACCACCGCTGCCCCGTTCATTGCCGTCGTACCGGCCCGGCTCGCTTCGACGCGTCTGCCCAACAAGCCGCTCGCCGATATCGGCGGCAAGCCGATGGTGGTGCGGGTCGCCGAACGCGCGCGCGAGTCGGGCGCGCAGCAGGTGCTGGTCGCGTCGGACGCGCAGGCCGTGCTCGACGCAGCACGCGATCACGGCTTCGAAGCTGTGTTGACGCGCGCCGACCATCCGTCGGGCACGGACCGTCTCGCTGAAGTCGCGACACATTTCGGCTGGAGCGACGAGACGATCGTCGTCAACGTGCAAGGCGATGAACCGCTGATCGATCCGGCACTGGTGTGCGGCGTCGCGTCGCACCTCGCGGCGAGCAGCGGCTGTGCGATCGCCACCGCCGCCCATCCGATCACCGACCCCGCTGAAATCTTCAATCCGAACGTCGTCAAGGTCGTGCTCGACGCGCGCGGCGTCGCGTTGTACTTCTCGCGCGCGCCGATTCCGTGGGCCCGCGACGCCTATCAGCCGCACTGGCCCAATGTCGCGTCGATGCCGGCCCCGCCTCCACCCGCAGTGGTTCACCGGCATATCGGCCTGTACGCGTATCGCGCGCAATTCCTGCGTACGTACCCGAGTCTCGCGATCTCGCCGATCGAACAGGTCGAAGCGCTCGAACAGTTGCGCGCAATGTGGCATGGCGAGCGAATCGCGGTGCTCGTCACGCCGGACGTGCCGCTGCCCGGCGTCGACACACCTGCGGATCTCGCGCGCGTACAGGCTTTATTCGGGTCTTGAGCACAAAAACCCGTGGCATAATCGGACGGTTGTGCGCGCCTCCCATCACCAGCGAAAGCAGCGAAACTCAGGGTTTGCCCGGTCGCACCGTTGCCTTCTTGCAGCGCCGTCGTGTTTCGACGTGCAGCGCGAGACCTGCAACGGCAGCCGATGCGGGTCCCTCGACGAATCGTGGGATGGCTGCAGCGTCATCGAAGAATTCACATAGATCTGGAGATATCACATGCGTTTGATCCTTTTGGGTGCACCCGGTGCGGGCAAGGGCACTCAGGCAAACTTCATCAAGGAAAAATTCGGGATTCCGCAAATTTCCACCGGTGACATGCTGCGCGCGGCCGTCAAGGCAGGCACGCCGCTGGGTCTCGAAGCCAAGCGCTTCATGGATGCCGGCGAGCTGGTCACGGACGAACTCATCATCAACCTGGTGAAGGAACGTCTGCAGCAGCCGGACTGCGCGAACGGCTATCTGTTCGACGGTTTCCCGCGCACCATTCCGCAAGCGGAAGCGATGAAGCAGGCCGGCGTCGCGATCGACTACGTGCTGGAAATCGACGTGCCGTTCGACGAGATCATCGTGCGTATGAGCGGCCGCCGCTCGCACGCCGCGTCGGGCCGTACGTATCACGTCAAGTTCAATCCGCCGAAAGTCGAAGGCGTGGACGACGTGACCGGCGAACCGCTGATCCAGCGCGACGACGACAAGGAAGAAACGGTCAAGAAGCGTTTGGACGTGTATGAGGCGCAGACCAAGCCGCTGATCGAGTACTACAACAGCTGGGCAAAGAACGGCGATGCATCGACCGCATTGAAGGCGCCGCAGTACCGCCGCATTTCGGGCCTCGGCAGCGTCGATGAGATTCGTACTCGCGCATTCGACGCGTTGAAGTAAGCTCGCTGCGAACTGCGTCTGTTTGACGAAAAACCCGCCCCTGCCGGCGGGTTTTTAATTGGGCCACCGGCCCGTGCTGGCCGCCCTTTCCATTTCCTGCCGATCACGCGCATTCAGATTAGTTAGACATCCGTATCGGTTTGCCCTGCTTGCGCCGCGCTTTCCGCATTGCAGCATAGCCGCTACAATCGATCATCGAAAATATATTCGATCGAAATACGACTGGACAACCGTAGCAAAGGAGTAGACATGGAGATTCGTGACAATGCGTTCCTGATCACCGGCGGTGCATCGGGTCTTGGCGCCGCCACCGCGCGCCTGCTCGTCGAGAACGGCGGCAAGGTCGTGCTCGCCGACCTGAATCAGGATGCCGGCGAGGCGCTCGCCAAAGAACTCGGCGGCGTGTTCGTCAAATGCGACGTGAGCCGCGAAGACGACGCGATCCAGGCCGTCGAAGCCGCAACGAAGCTCGGCACGCTTCGCGGTCTCGTCAATTGCGCTGGCGTAGCGCCAGCCGTCAAGACCGTCGGCAAGGACGGCCCGCATCCGCTCGACTCGTTCGCACGCACCATCTCGATCAATCTGATCGGCACCTTCAACATGATCCGGCTCGCCGCCGCGGCAATGTCAAAGAACGAGCCGAACGCGAATGGCGAGCGCGGCGTCATCATCAACACGGCATCCGTGGCCGCGTACGACGGCCAGATCGGCCAGGCGGCCTATGCGGCATCGAAAGCCGGCGTGGTCGGCATGACGTTGCCGATCGCTCGCGACCTGTCGCGCAACGCGATTCGCGTGATGACGATCGCACCGGGCATCTTCGAAACGCCGATGCTGCTCGGCATGCCGCAGGAAGTGCAGGACGCGCTCGGCGCCATGGTGCCATTCCCGCCGCGCCTCGGCAAACCGGCCGAATACGCGATGCTGGCCAAACAGATCTTCGATAATCCGATGCTCAACGGCGAGGTGATTCGCCTGGACGGCGCCATCCGCATGCAGCCGAAGTAACGACGCGCCCACCTGCCGCCTGATGCGGCATGCCCGAAAAAAAACGCCTGCACATGATTGATGTGCGGGCGTTCTGTTTTAAAGCGGCAGGGCGCTATTCGCGATCGTCGTGTTGAGTGCGTTGGCGTAGCTCATGCAACTGCGACTCGACCACCGTCGCGTCCTCGGCATCCGGCCGGTCGCCCAGATAGCTTTCGAGGTCTTCGAGCGCGGGGCGCAGGTAATCGAGCCGCGCGTACGCGAAGCCGCGATCGCGCACCTCTTCGATGTTGTCCGGCAGCAGGATCACGAGACGCTGCTGCACCGCCAGCAAGCGCTGCCAGCGCTCGGTCTGCAGATAGGTGGACTTCAGATTGCGCAGCATGCGCGCGATGATCTCGCGGCGCGTGGCCGGCTGCAGCAGCATGCGCAGCGCCCGGCTCACCGACTCGCCCGCCGACGCCACATACGGCTCCAGCATCTCGACCATCTGCGTTTCGGTCAGCGACTGGCCGGTGGTCGGATCGAGCATCTCTTCGCCGTCGGGCGTCGTCACGCGCAGCAGGAAGTGCCCCGGAAAGGACACGCCGCGCGCCGGAATGCCGAGCTGCTCGGCCATCTCCAGATACAGCACCGCGAGCGAAATCGGAATGCCGCGGCGGCGCTTGAGCACCGCGTTCAGATAGCTGTTGTCGGGATCGTAATAGTCGTTGAGGTTGGCGGCAAAGCCGAGCTCGCGGAAGAAGAACCGGTTCAGAACGCCGAGCTTCTGTCTGATGTCGGCGTCGGCCGGCATGCGGCGCTGCAGACGCACCACCAGTTCGTCGATCTCGGCCAGTGTGGCTTGCAGATCGAGATCGGGGTAAGCGTCCTGCGCGAGCGAGAGCGCCGCCTCGGTCAGTGGAAGACTGTCGTCTTCGGCGACGAGCGTGCTGAAATAGTCGAGAACCCGCGTCATCGTGATCACTTCACTCGCCTTTTGAAATACGCGTACTTGAAGCCCATCAGCCAAAGCATACCGAAATATAGCGCGGCGAACAGCACGAGGCACGCGCCTAGCAGCACCATCCGGTCGACCGGCCGGTCATGCATGGCGATCCAGTCGAAATTGATCGCCAGCCAACGCATCGTGCCGGCCAGCACCAGACAGGCGCCGAACAACTGTACGAAAAACTTGAGCCAGCCGCCTGACGGCATATAAATGCCGCGCTTGCGCAGACCGACAAACAGAAGCAACGCATTGACGCAAGCGCCGAGCCCGACGCTCAGCGTAAGGCCCGCATGCGAGAAAAGCGGCACGAACACGTAGTTGCTCAATTGCGTGGCGATCAGCACGCCGACGCCGATCTTCACCGGCGTCTTGATGTCCTGCTTCGCGTAGAAGCCGGGCGCGAGAATCTTGATCAGGATCAGACCGATCAGCCCCACGCCATAAGCGGCCAGCGCACGGCTCACCATCACGACCGAGTGGCCGTCGAACTTGCCGTAGTTGAACAGGACGGCGGTCAGCGGCTGCGCGAAGAAGAAGAGCGCGACCGCGCTCGGCGCGGCCAGCAGGAACGTAACGCGCAAACCCCAGTCGAGCAGCGACGAATACTCGTGCGCGTCGGCGTCGACGTGCGCCTTCGACAGGCTCGGCAGCAGGATCGTGCCCAGCGCGACACCGAGCAGCGCAGTCGGAAACTCCATTAGCCGATCGGCGTAGTTGATCCACGACACCGCGCCCGGCCCGATGCGCGACGCGATATTCGTATTGATGATGAGGCTGATCTGCGCGACCGACACGGCGAACATCGCCGGCACCATCTTCGACAGCACCCGCTTTACGCCGCGATGCGCGAGCGCCCGCAACGGATTCAGGCTGATGCGCGGCACCATGTCGATCTTTTTCAGCCCCG
The DNA here is from genome assembly GCF_046030495.1 of Paraburkholderia strydomiana. Taxonomy (GTDB): domain Bacteria; phylum Pseudomonadota; class Gammaproteobacteria; order Burkholderiales; family Burkholderiaceae; genus Paraburkholderia; species Paraburkholderia strydomiana_A. The sequence continues at coordinate 124,161 of NZ_JAQQCJ010000004.1, read as the reverse complement.
GCAACTGCACGATGAATTGCAGGATGCCGCCGGCGATCACCGCCCACGCGAGCGCATAGACCGGCGTTTGCAGACGCGGCGCGACGAACACCGCGGCGACGATGAATGCCACGTTCAGCAACACCGGCGCGAATGCGGGCAGCGAGAAGTTCTTGTACGTATTCAGCACGCTCGACGCCAGCGAGGTCAGCGAAATGAAAATGATGTACGGGAACATGATGCGCGTCATCGTGACCGCGAGCGCGTACGCCTCGCCCTCGTGCGCGAGACCCGAGGCGACGACGTACACCACGCCCGACGCGCCCACCACGCCGATCACCGACAGCACCGCCAGCGCCCACGCGAGCACCGTCGAGGTGGCGTCGACGAGCGCCTTGGTGGCGTCGTGGCCCTGCTGGTTCTTGAACTCGGCGAGAATCGGCACGAAGGCCTGCGAGAACGCGCCTTCGGCGGAAATGCGGCGCAGCAGGTTGGGGATACGGAAGGCGACGTAGAACGCGTCAGTGTATTGACTGGCGCCGAACGCGCGAGCGATCAGCGTTTCGCGGGCCAGTCCGGTCACGCGCGACAGCAGCGTGAAGCCGCTGACCGTCAGCAGGGCTCGGATTAGATTCATGGGGCGCTTATTATACGGGTGCCGCAAGTGCGGACGACGAGCCGGAACGCGATTCGGACCGATTTCCTGCCCAGACGTTCGGTCCGATCGGCTGATTGGCGCATTTTTTTGCGGTGGGTCGGGTCGTGCCGTGCGTCACGAACGCGCGCCGGAACGCGTATTCCGGCCTCGCGTCGCACCGGCCGCGCCACTTTCGCCAACCCATGGCCGCCGAAGGACGCGAGCCTTCCCGCTAAAGGCCCGCGCGGCGCGCTCGTGCATTCCCGTTGCCACGTGCCTGATTTTGTTGCTATAATCGCCGGTTTCGAAGCTCGCTCAGTTTTCGGACGCGCTCAAGGACATGGGCAAGGTCGGCTCCACGCCGCCTGGCAACGTCCTCGAATCGCCGGAAATCCAGGCCCGCCTTCGCGTAGTTCGATCGATTTTTTCGACACTTTTTGCGCTCTTGGGCAATCGCTTCCAAGAGTTCGGATCTAAAAGCAGCACCTCACCACTTGAAGGTCAGGTACTGGAAACAGGAACAGGATAAGGAACCGTCATGGCTAACTCCGCACAAGCACGCAAGCGCGCCCGCCAGGCCGCCAAGGCAAACTCGCACAACTCGGCACTGCGCTCGAAGTTCCGCACGGCTATCAAGGCTGTTCGCAAGGCGATCGACGCCGGCGACAAGGCCAAGGCCGCTGAAATCTTCCAGGCATCGTCGAAGACCATCGACATCATCGCCGACAAGAACATCGTTCACAAGAACAAGGCTGCTCGCCATAAGAGCCGTCTCGCTGCAGCCCTCAAGGGTCTGCAAGCGTCCGCAGCGCAGTAATTCCGGTCAGCCCGCTTCGGTGGGCTACCTCCTGTTTCCGCTGCACAGAAAGGCCCGCCTCGGCGGGCTTTTTTGCTTGAAACAGACCGATTCGCACGTGTCCGCAACGCTTCAGCGCGGCGCGCTTGTGATTGCCGGGCCACCCTGCCGCCCCCGACGTCACACAAAAAAACCCGCTAATTGCGGGTTTTTTGCTTTTGCAGATCCGGTGCCGCCTGCGCTATATCACGTGTCTTTTGGCTTGCGGCACGGCAGCATGCTCGAGTTGCAACTCACACGCCTCGGTCACGACGAGATCGTTGTCTTTTGCGAAGTTGAGCACGAAGTCGAAGGCCATCGGTTCGATGTCGCGCAAGCGCGAATCGAGAATCACGCACTTGAGATCGCCGATCATGGTCGGCCGCACGTACAGCGAGTACTGCATATAGGCGTTCGGCCCCTTCTTCGCTCCTGGCCCAAAACATGCCATCACTCCGGCGAGCCGCTCCGACCAGTCGCTCGGCCGGAATCGCTTTCCGGTCGACGTAATGCCCTGAATGAAGAATTCGGTTGGAGCTGCTTCGGCCATGTAGGAATACCTGTGTAACTGCCCAGCGTGATGACGGCAAAGCCGACGGCACGCGCCGGCTTCAAATGCCTGAATTCGCGGCTGTACGCCGCGATGGCGAGCCGCGCCACCAGAAACCGCCACGGGCCGGCTGGGCAGCCTCGTCGCTTGTCATGACGGCGCACCGCGAGCAGGCTTTCCGAACCGCGCGAGCCGTGTCCCGCAGGCCGGATTCCGGCCTGCCGGGCTTTGGGAGAACCGCCAGATTATAGCGCAGCGGACCTTTTTCCGCAGCGCACACAAGCTTCGTCCGACCGGGGCGCGAGGCTTTCAGACAGCTTTCCCGGCCTTTTCGCCGACTCGTCAAACGGGGCGAAATCCTTTATGCTGCATTGAGTTACCACAAACGACGGCGGCGCCGTCCGGCAATCCTGCCGGGTGAGACCGCCGTATTTGTTTCATGACCGCCAAGAAAATTCGCCACTATCTGCAGTTCAAGGATTTCTCGCTGGAAGACTACGAGTACGTGCTGGAACGCGCGCGCATTCTGAAACGTAAATTCAAGAACTACGAGACTTACCACCCGCTGCACGATCGCACGCTGGCCATGATCTTCGAAAAGAATTCGACACGCACCCGCCTGTCGTTCGAGGCCGGCATCTTCCAGCTGGGCGGCCACGCCGTGTTCATGAGCACGCGCGACACGCAGCTCGGTCGCGGCGAACCGATCGAAGACGCTGCGCAAGTGATTTCGCGCATGGTCGACATCATCATGATCCGCACGTTCGGCCAGGACATCATCCAGCGCTTTGCGGAAAATTCCCGCGTGCCGGTGATCAACGGGCTGACCAACGAATACCACCCGTGCCAGGTGCTGGCCGACATCTTCACGTACTTCGAGCATCGCGGCCCGATTCGCGACAAGACGGTCGCATGGGTCGGCGACGCCAACAACATGCTGTACACGTGGATTGAAGCCGCGCAGATCCTCGGCTTCAGGCTGCGCCTGTCCACGCCGCCGGGCTACAAGCTCGACCGCGCGATGGTCGCCGCCGAAAGCGCGCCGTTCTACGAAGAATTCGACGACCCGAACGAAGCCTGCGCGGGCGCCGATCTCGTCACCACCGACGTCTGGACCAGCATGGGCTTCGAAGCCGAAAACGAAGCACGCAAGAAGGCCTTCGCGGACTGGTGCGTCGACGCCGAAATGATGGCGCGCGCCAACCCGGACGCGCTATTCATGCACTGCCTGCCCGCCCACCGTGGAGAGGAAGTCAGCGCGGAAGTAATCGACGGCCCGCAAAGCGTCGTGTGGGACGAGGCGGAAAATCGCCTGCACGTGCAAAAAGCGTTGCTGGAATATCTGCTGCTCGGCAAGCTGAATCACTGAGCGAGCTTTTTTACCCTCTGCAGCACTCGCGTGAAACCTGCGTGAAGCGCGCCGGGGCCTTGACTACGAGGCAAGGCATCCACGTCCGCGCTGCGCATCGGGCCGGCGTCCACGGTTGCAACGGGACCCGGCCGCATGACCGTACTGCCCCAAAAACGCGGGGCCCGGCGGTTTAGTGTCAAAATAGTGGTTTTCCGCGCTCCGGAACCGCCGGCGCGCCTTGTTTTCCCGCTTTTTCCAGCTACGAGTTCACCATGAGCGATATCAAGAAAGTCGTGCTCGCCTATTCGGGCGGCCTCGACACCTCCGTCATCCTGAAGTGGTTGCAGGACAACTACGACGCCGAAGTCGTCACGTTCACCGCCGACATCGGCCAGGGCGAAGAGCTGGAGCCGGCGCGCAAGAAGGCCCTGCAGCTCGGCATCAAGCAGGAAAACATTTTCATCGAAGACCTGCGCGAAGAATTTGTGCGCGACTTCGTGTTCCCGATGTTCCGCGCCAACACGGTCTATGAAGGCGAGTACCTGCTGGGCACGTCGATCGCGCGTCCGCTGATCGCCAAGCGTCAGATCGAAATCGCCCGCGCCACCGGCGCCCAGGCGGTGTCGCACGGCGCAACCGGCAAGGGCAACGACCAGGTTCGCTTCGAACTCGGTTACTACGCGCTGGAACCGGGCATCAAGGTCATCGCACCGTGGCGTGAATGGGACCTGTTGTCGCGCGAAAAGCTGCTCGCGTACGCGGAAAAGGCCGGTATTCCGATCGAAATGAAGCACAAGCAAGGCGGCGCGCCGTATTCGATGGATGCGAACCTGCTGCACATCTCGTTCGAAGGCCGTCACCTGGAAGATCCGAAGGCGGAAGCTGAAGCCGATATGTGGCGCTGGACCGTGTCGCCCGAACAGGCGCCGGACCAGGCCGAATACCTCGACATCGAATACGAGCACGGCGATCCGGTCGCGATCAACGGCAAGCGTCTGTCGGCGGCGGAAATGCTGACCGAACTGAACCGCCTGGGCGGCAAACACGGCATCGGCCGTCTGGATCTGGTGGAAAACCGTTACGTCGGCATGAAGTCGCGCGGCTGCTATGAAACGCCGGGCGGCACGATCATGCTGAAGGCGCACCGCGGCATCGAGTCGATCACGCTCGACCGTGAAGTCGCTCACCTGAAAGACGACCTGATGGCCCGCTACGCGTCGCTGATTTACAACGGCTACTGGTGGAGCCCGGAGCGCCGCGCGCTCCAGGTGCTGATCGACCACACGCAGGAAAAGGTCAACGGCTGGGTGCGTGTGAAGCTGTACAAGGGCGGCGTCTCGGTGGTCGCGCGCGATTCGAAGGAAACACTGTTCGACAAGACCATCGCTACGTTCGACGACGACGGCGGCGCATACAACCAGGCGGACGCCGGCGGCTTCATCAAGTTGAATGCACTGCGTATGCGGATTGCGGAAAATGCGCGCCGTCAGCGTGGCTGAGGGTGGGCTGAGGGTGGGCGTTTCGGTGAAGGCTAATTTCGCGCGAGCGGAGTCAAGCGCCGAAGGCGCGGCCTGATCCAAACGCAGACGATAAAAAAGCGCCGCGAGAAAACTCCCGGCGCTTTTTTGCATTTCAGCGTGCCGCCTAACCAGTCACAACGCGCCCAGTCGACTCAGTGTCCGTCAGCGCACCGTCGAACCACTTCCGGGAGCGCTGGCAGCAAGACTTCGGCGCCTCAAGCTCAGTCGGCCGCTATCCGCGCCGCCGCGTCACAAACAAACCGGCTCCGCTTCCAACTCCACACCGAATCGCTCGAGCACGTCCCGCTGGATCGCTCTGGCAAGCGCCAACACCTCCGCGCCGCTCGCGCCGCCGCGATTCACCAGCACCAGCGCCTGCCGCTCATGCACGGCCGCCGCGCCCATCGCACGGCCTTTCCAGCCGCATCGGTCGATCAACCAGCCTGCCGCGAGCTTCACCCGCCCATCCGCCTGAAGATAGGACACGACATCCGGCTCCCGGCTCTTCAACGCGTCGAACTGCGCCGCGTCGACCACTGGATTCTTGAAGAAGCTCCCGGCATTGCCGAGTTCCAGCGGATCGGGCAGCTTCGCGCGCCGCACCGCCACCACCGCATCGAAGATGGCCTGCGCGGTCGGCGGCCTGTCACCGCCAGCGGCATGATCCGAGCCTGCGGCCAACTCACGCGCCAGATCGGCGTAACCGGCGCGCGGCTGCCAGAGCTTCGGCAAGCGGAACGTCACCGATGTGATGACGAACCGGTCACGCCCTTCTCGCTTGAAGAAGCTGTCGCGATAACCGAACCCACAAGCCTGGGCATCGAGCTCGACGACGTCGCCCGTCGCCAGTTCCACCGCGCGCAACGAGGCGAACCGCTCGCACATTTCCAGTCCGTACGCGCCGATGTTCTGAATCGGCGCCGCGCCGACCGTACCCGGAATCAGCGCGAGATTCTCCAGTCCCGGCAATCCCTGCGACAAAGTCCACGCGACGAACTCGTGCCACGGTTCGCCGCCGGCCGCCTCGACGTACCATGCGTCATCGTCCTCGCGCACGACGCGGCGGCCCCGCAGCGCGACCAGCAGCACCAGCCCGGGGAAGTCGCCGGTCAGCACGACGTTGCTGCCGCCGCCCAGCACGAGGCGCGGCAGTCCTCCCGCGCGGGCGTCGCGCACCGCCGCCATCAATTGCGCTTCGTGCTCGATCCGGCATGCAAACCGCGCGCGGACATCGAAACCAAAGGTGTTGTGTGCCTTCAGTGGATAGCCGGCAATGAACGCGGCGGAATCGGAGTGGGACATCGGAATCGAGGAGAATGAAACAGCGAAAGAGACCAGATCGCGCCCCGGCCGCCCGACAATGCGCGGCGGTCTTGGGCAAAAGGGAGTGGCGTCGGTAAAATGACGTCCGGTTCGTGATTATAGCGAGTGCCCCGTGCGCAGCCGACCGGCCGCGTCACGCACCGCAGCACTATTGGGAGAATGCAATGCCATCGTTTGACGTCGTCTGCGAAGCGAACATGATCGAAGTCAAGAACGCGATCGAACAGTCCAACAAGGAAATTTCCACGCGCTTCGACTTCAAAGGGTCGGACGCGCGCGTCGAACATAAGGAAAACGAAATCACCGCCTACGCCGACGACGACTTCAAGCTCGGCCAGGTGAAGGACGTGCTGCTGTCGAAAATGGCCAAGCGCAACGTGGACGTGCGCTTTCTCGACTACGGCAAGATCGAGAAGATCGGTGGCGACAAGGTCAAGCAGGTCATCAAGATCAAGAAGGGCGTGTCCGGCGATCTCTCGAAGAAAATCGTGCGTCTCGTGAAGGATAGCAAGATCAAGGTCCAGGCGAGCATTCAGGGCGACGCGGTGCGCATCACCGGCGGCAAGCGCGACGATCTGCAAAGCGTGATTGCGATGCTGCGCAAGGACGTGACCGATACGCCGCTCGACTTCAACAACTTCCGCGACTGAGTCTCAATGGCGCGGGTACGCGCCCAAGGGAGCAGAACGGCCAATGAGTAACGGGCAAGCGCGAGGTGTACCTCGCGCAGGGCTTGCGAGCCCTACGCGCCGAGGCCGCCTTACCCGTGCGCCGTCCAACGAGTACTCGTAACTTGCCGGCTAGCCGGTCGCCTCGGGTTTCGCGCTCGCTGCGCACTGCCTGGGCGGAGCCAGCGAGCAACTCGAATGAAATCCCGTAACACCCGCACACCGCCCGCGCGGCACCAGCGAGCGGCCTGCGGGCGGGCCACATGAGACGGCATCGGCGATCAATCGGAGCGCGACACGTATGGCCTCCACGCGCCCCATCCGTCCCTCAAAGATCGTTACCCGCCGCCGGCGTAGGCGCCTTCTTCTTGTCCCCGATGCGGCTTTCCTGCCCGCGCATCAGCTTGGCGATGTTGCCGCGATGGCGCCACACCAGCAGCGAACTCATCACGACGATCGCCAGCGCGATCACGCGCGGCCCGAACAGGAACGCGTAAAAAAGCGGCGCGAACACCGCCGCGGCCAGCGCCGCCAGCGAGGAATAACGCGTGAAGAACGCAACGATCAGCCACGTCAGCAAGGTCGCGATGCCGAGCGTCGGATTGATCGCGAGCAGCACGCCCGCTGCGGTCGCCACGCCCTTGCCGCCCTTGAAGCGGAAGAACACCGGATACAGGTGGCCGAGAAACACCGTGACCGACGCCATCGCCACCGACGTCTCGTCCAGCCCATAGCGCGCGCCGAAGTGCACGACGAACCACACCGGCAGCCAGCCCTTGAAGGCATCGCCGATCAGCGTGAGAATCGCCGCCTTCTTGCTGCCGCTGCGCAGCACGTTGGTGGCGCCGGGGTTGCCCGAGCCGTATGAGCGCGGGTCGTCGAGGCCCATTGCGGCGCTCACGATCACGGCGAACGACACCGAACCGATCAGGTAGGCAACGACAGCAACGATCAGGTTTTGCATCTGGGACTCTTATAAGGATCAGCGGTCTGAAACTCGATACTCCAACCGCAACAGGTAAGGCAACTCGGAACAAAGCGGCGCATATTCTACCGAACGCGACCGCCCGGAAAACATTCGCGCAAACGTCAATCGACGCTCGCGCACTGCACCGCCTTCGCCGCCAGCAGATCGGTCAGCACCGTCGGCTCGATGCTGACCAGAAAGCCGCGCCGGCCGCCGTTCAGCCAGAGCCTGTCCATTTCCAGAATGCTCGACTCGACATAGACCGGCATCTGCTTGCGCGTACCGAACGGCGACGTGCCGCCGATCAGATAGCCGGAATGCCGGTTCGCCACTTCGGGCTTGCAGGGCTCGACGCGCTTCGCGCCGATCTGCCGGGCGAGGTTCTTGGTGCTGACGGTGCGGTCGCCGTGCATCAGCACGATCAGCGGCTTCGCGTGCTCGTCTTCCATCACGAGCGTCTTCACGACATGATGCTCGTCCACGCCGAGCTGGCGCGCCGACTCTGCCGTGCCGCCGTGCTCGACGTAATCGTAAGGATGCTCGCCGAACGTGACGCCGTGGCGGCGCAGAAACTGCGTGGCCGGCGTTTCGGAAACGTGTCTGGATTTGCTCATCGGCGCATTGTAATGGCGAGTTTGCACGACGGCTATTTGCCGAACGGCCAATTGTGCGGTCCATGCGGGTGTGGCACGATCGTTCGGATATTGGGTGTCGGCGTAGCCGTGGATTTGATGCTGCGCGGCGAATCGTTTTTAGTGGTTATTTTGCGTGGGACTGAGGAGTAGTAGGTGCTAAAGCGCCAACTCCGATCGACCGCCCTGGGGCATGGGATCGGAGTAAGCGCTAAAGCGCCAACTCCGATCGACCGCCTTGAGGCATGGGATCGGAGTAAGCGCTAAAGCGCCAACTCCGATCGACCGCCTTGAGGCATGGGATCGGAGTAAGCGCTAAAGCGCCAACTCCGATCGACACAGGAGACAACGTTGAACCCCGATTCATCCAGCCGTTCCACAATCGACATCCCCGCCCTGCTCGCCGCGCTGCCCGCGCGCATCGCCGAGATTCCGGCGCTCGCCGCCGCGCGCGATCCGCAGCACATCGCCCTGATCGAGGACGCGCGCCAGTTGACCAGTGCACAACTGCTGCAAGCCGTCGACTCCGTCACGGACCTGCTGCGCGCATGGGGCGTGCGCGGCGGCGACCGCGTAATGATCGTCGCGGAAAACAGCATCGCGCAGATCGTGCTGCTGTTCGCAACCGCGCGGCTCGACGCGTGGGCGCTGGTGTCGAACGCCCGCCTGTCCGCAGCCGAACTCGACGCGATCCGCGCGCACGCACAACCTCGCATGGTCGCGTATGCGGTGGAATCCGGCGATGCCCAGCAGCACGCGCTGCGCCACCAGGCGACGGCCGCGCCGGCCATCACGCCGGACATCGGCGCATGGTCGTACACGGTGGACAGCGCAGCGCAAGCCGAACCGGTCGAACCCGCGAACCATCGCCAATGCGCCGCGCTGATCTACACCACCGGCACCACCGGCGCGCCGAAAGGCGTGATGCTGTCGCATCGCAATCTGCTGTACATCGCCGCGGTGTCGAGCCGCCTGCGCAAGGTCGGTCCCGGCGACGTCGTCTATGCCGTGCTGCCGATCTCGCACGTGTACGGCTTCGCGTCGGTGTGCCTCGGCAGCCTGCACGCGGGCGCGACCTTGCGGCTCGCACCGCGCTTCGCGCCGGAAGCCGTGCGCCGCGCCCTCGCCGACGAACGCGTGTCGATCTTCCAGGGCGTGCCGGCCATGCACGCCAAACTGCTCGACCATCTGCAGACGTGTGGCCTTCCGTGGTCCGCGCCGCACCTGCGCTTTGCCTACTCGGGCGGCTCGCCGCTCGACGCCGCGCTCAAGGCGCAGGTCGAAGCCGTCTACGGTCTGCCGCTGCACAACGGCTACGGCATGACCGAGAGCAGCCCCACGGTGTCGCACACGATGCTCGACGCGCCGCGCAGCGACTGCTCGGTCGGCGAGGTCATTCCGGGCGTCGAGGTGAAGTTCGTCGGACTCGATGGCGTCGACGCGGCGCCGGGACAAATCGGCGAGCTATGGGTGCGCGGGCCGAATGTGATGCTCGGCTACTACCGAAGTCCGGAGCAAACCCGCGCGGCCGTGACCGCGGACGGCTGGCTCAAGACCGGCGATCTCGCGCGACAGGACGCGGACGGCGCGCTGCATATCGCCGGGCGCAGCAAGGAGTTGATCATCCGCTCGGGGTTCAACGTCTATCCGGCCGAGGTCGAGCATGTGTTGAACGCGCATCCGCAAGTCGTACAGTCGGCGGTGATCGGACGCGCGGTCGAGGGCAACGAGGAAGTGATCGCGTTCGTCGAGTTGACGGCGGGCGCGACCGTCACGCCCGCCGACTTGATCGCGTGGTGCGGCGAGCGTCTCGCGCCGTACAAGCGGCCCGCCGAATTGAAGGTGCTCGCCGCGCTGCCGGCCGCCTCGACCGGCAAGATCCTCAAACACCGGCTGCGTGAATTCGTCTGAAGCAGGCGCAACGGCACGCGCCACGCTGAACGCAAGCGCGCCTCATCCTCGCGGATGATGCTGCGCATGCAGCGACTTCAGCCGTTCGCGGGCCACGTGGGTGTAGATCTGCGTGGTCGAGATATCGGTGTGGCCGAGCAGCAGTTGGACGACGCGCAGGTCCGCGCCGTGATTGAGCAGGTGCGTGGCGAACGCGTGCCGCAACGTGTGCGGCGACAAAGGCGCGTGCACATCGGCCGCCGCCGCGTGGCGTTTGATGATGTTCCAGAACTGCTGGCGCGTCATGCCCTCGGCGCGGCTCGTGACGAACAGCGCATCGGTGGCGCGCGCGCCGAGCAACACCGGGCGCGCCTCGCGCAGATAACGCTCGATCCACCCGTGCGCCTCTTCGCCGAACGGAATCAGACGCTCCTTCGAGCCCTTGCCCATCACGCGCACCACGCCTTCGTTCAGCCCCACTTCCACCGTCTTCAGCGTGACGAGTTCAGTGACGCGCAGGCCGCTCGCGTACATCAGCTCCAGCATCGTGCGATCGCGCAAGCCCAGCGCGGTGTCGATGTCGGGCGCGCCGAGCAGCGCTTCGACTTGCGCTTCGGTGAGTGTCGAGGGAAAACGTGGCGGCTGCTTCGCCGAACGGATGCGCAGTGTCGGATCGACCGCCGCGCGATGCTCGCGCACCGCCCACGCGTAGTAGCGGCGAAACACCGAGAGACGCCGGTTCGCCGAGGTCGATTTGTCGTGCTGCCGCACGGCGCTGTACGCGTTGAGTTCGGCTTCGCCGACTGTATCGAGCGACATGTTGCGGCTCGCCGCGAGCCATTCCGAGAACAGCCGCAGGTCGCGGCGGTACGCATCGAGCGTGTTGCGCGACAGGCCGTGTTCGAGCCACAGCGCATCGCAGAACACATCGATCGACGCGAGGCTCGCGAGCAACTCCGGTGCTGAAGCGGATGAAGGTGACACGACGCTCGCGCCGTCTGCGGTGATGTCGCTCATGCGTACGGAATGCCCTCATGCGCCAGCAGCCAGCGCTTGACGTTGCGAAAGAAGCCCTCTTCGGCGTGATGCGCGAAGCCGCCGATACCGCTCGAACTCACCACGCGATGACACGGAATCACAATCGGAAAGTCATTCGCGCCGCAAGCCTGGCCGACCGCGCGCGGCACGCTGCCCAACTGCCTCGCCAACTGTCCGTAGGTCAGTACGACGCCGGGCGGAATTTCGCAGAGCGCCTGCCACACCCGCCGCTGAAACGGGGTGCCGACGGATGCCAGCGGCAACTCGAACCGCGCGGACGGCTGCTCGAAATATCGTTCGATCTGCTCGACCGCTTGCCGCGCCAACGGCGTGTCGGGCGCGACGCTCCGCACCGAATCCGGCAGATAGACGATCTCGCGCACGGCCTCGCCTTCGACACGAATGCCGACCTTGCCGAATGGCGCATCGATCACTGCGTTGAACATGATTGCCTGCTCCTGACAAACGCGGCGCCCTGGCTTGCAACGGCAACGTAGCGTACCTGCATGGACGTGCAGGCGTTCTACGCGAACCGTATGCGCAAACCGCGCCGTACAAAAACATCCGCTGATTGAACTGCCGCTACTCTACGCCGCTTCCAACGCCCACTCCACATGCTCGCGCACGACCGCGGAAGGATCGTCGGCGCGCTGCCGCAGTGCCTGCACGATCGCCTCGCGCGCCGCGCCATTCAAACTTTCCGCAGGCGCTCTGAGCGCGTTGCCCATCCCCACTGCGAGATTACGCAGCCAGCTCTCGTAGCCGATGCGGCGAATCGCGCTGCCCTGCATGCGCGTATCGAACTCGTCCGCGCTCCACGCGAACAGCTCGACCAGCGACGCGCGATCGAGCCCATGCCGCACATCGAAATCGGCGACCGGCGCAGCCTGCGCGAACTTGTTCCATGGACACGCGAGCTGGCAATCGTCGCAGCCATACACACGATTGCCGATCAGCGGCCGCATGTCCAGGGGAATACTGCCTTTGAGTTCAATCGTGAGATACGAGATGCACAGGCGCGCATCGACCTTGTAAGGCGCGACGATCGCCCCGGTCGGACAGGCGCCGATGCAGCGCGTGCAACTGCCGCAATGCGAGCCCGGCGTCTCGGGCGCGACCTCGGGCAAGGTTTCGGCGTCGGTCGGCAAAGGCACATCGACATAGATTTCGCCGAGGAAGAACAGCGATCCGGCGTCGCGTTGCAACAGCAGCGTGTGCTTGCCGCGCCAGCCGATGCCCGCCTTCTGCGCAAGTTCTACTTCCAGCACCGGCGCCGAATCGGTAAATACGCGGTAGCCGAACGCGCCGATCTCGGCTTCGATTTTCTCGGCCAGATGTTGCAGACGGTTACGCATCACCTTGTGATAGTCGCGGCCGCGCGCATAGATCGACACCACCGCCGCCGACGGGTCCGCGAGCCGCGCCTGCTCGGCTGCGCGCCACTCGCGTGCGAGCGGCCCTTCCTGCGTGGTGGTCTGGTTCGCGTTGCCGCTCAGCGTGTCGAACGGCAAATAGGCGATGCGCGCGGTAATTACGCGTCGCGTGCCGGCCACAAGCTCGGCCGGGCGCGCGCGTTTCATCCCGTGTTTCGCCATATAATCCATCTCGCCGTGGCACCCCGCTTCCAGCCACGCCGCAAGCGGCGCTTCGGCAGCGCAGAGATCGGTGTCGCTAATGCCGATCGCCCCGAAACCCAATTCACGGCCCCAGCTTTTGATGTTAAGCGCGAGCGCATTCAGCGCCGCTTCATCGAAATGACGCACGGCACGCGCGGCGTCGACGGACGCGGGCATGCTGGAAACAGGGGACTCCGGACTTCGGTTCATCACGCCATTTTACGAGAATGCCTGCCAACTCCGATCACGCAATTCAACCGCCCGCCGCCGTCCTGCTCGAACGCGTCTTCGCGCTCGCGGACGAAGCCGCCACGCTCGCCTTCGGCGAGCGCTTCGCGCAGGCGATCGAAAGCGTGCGCGCGGCGATCGCCCAAAGTGGCAACGCGTTCCACGGACTGCAGGTGCAACTCGTCGGCGACCTTGGCGCGGGCAAGACCACGCTCGTGCGCGCGACCCTGCGCGGCCTCGGCCACACCGGCCGCGTACGCAGTCCCACTTACACGCTCGTCGAACCTTACGTGCTCGAACCACGGCAAGGGGAACCAGGCGAACTCGGGGAACTCGCGCTCTATCACTTCGATCTGTACAGATTCACCGATCCGGCCGAATGGGCCGACGCGGGCTTTCGCGAATACTTCGACAGCGGCGCGGTCTGCCTCGTCGAATGGCCGCAACGCGCAGGGCGTCTTCTCGGCGTGCCGGATCTCGTCTTCTCGCTCGACCTCGACAGCGACGGCGACGGCCGCGTGCTCGTCGCACGGGCATACAGCGAATCAGGAAAGGCATGTCTCGAAAGATGTTGATCAAACCGTTCCGCTCGATCGAATCGGCGGCCACCGCAACACATAACTGGCGGCGCCGGCAGATTCTGCGGGCGGGCGCCTCCACGCTCGTGCTCGGCCTCGTCGCGCCGCGTCTGGCGATGGCCAGTTCGGTGCTCGGCGTGCGCGTCTGGCCGGCGCGCGACTACACGCGCGTGACGATCGAATCCGATCAGCCGTTGCAGAACGCACAGCAGCTGTTGCAGGGACCGGACCGGCTGGTGGTCGATCTGAGCGGCCTCGATCTCGATCAGGCGCTCAAGGATCTCGTCTCGAAGATCACGCCGAACGATCCGCAAATTTCGTCGGTGCGGGTCGGACAATATCAGCCGCACGTGGTGCGCATGGTGTTCGACCTGAAGGGCTCGGTGAAGCCGCAGGTGTTCACGCTGCCGCCGGTCGGCGCGTACAAGTACCGGCTGGTGTTCGACCTCTATCCGGCGGTCGCGCCCGACCCGCTGATGGACCTGCTCGCGCAGACCGAGCACAAGCAGCAGACGCTGAACGAAGAGAACGGCGTGCCGCCCGCCACGCTGAACGGCCCCGGCACGCCGCCCACCGCCGACAACAGCGAGGCGTTCTTCGAGCGCTATGCGCAAAACGGCGGCGGTGGCAACACTGCGCCGAATGCGCCGCGTCCGCCCGTGCACGTCACCCCCACGCCCAGCGCGCCGATCATCGCGGGCAAGCCGGCCGCGCCGCTCGCACCACTCGCACCGCCCGCCGCGATTGCGCGCAACAACAAAGGCGGCAACAGCGGCAATAGCGCACGCAACCAGGACAGCGACGATACGGACGGCGGCGACACCTACGCGTTCAGCACGCCCAAATCCGGCAAGAGCAACACCGTGCGTCTGCTGACGGTCGCCATCGACCCGGGTCATGGCGGCGAAGACCCCGGCGCAATCGGCGGCTCGGGCACCTACGAGAAGCACGTCGCGCTCGACATCGCGAAGAAGCTGCGCGCGAAGATCGACGCGCAGTCGAACATGCGCGCCATGATGACGCGCGACGCCGACTTCTTCGTGCCGCTGAACGTGCGCGTGCAGAAGGCGCGGCGCGTCGGCGCGGACCTGTTCGTGTCGATCCACGCGGACGCGTTCACCACGCCGGAGGCGAAGGGCTCGTCGGTGTTCGCGCTGTCCGAGCATGGCGCGTCGAGCGCCGCCGCGCGCTGGATGGCGAACAAGGAGAACTCGTCGGATCAGATCGGCGGGATCAACATCAAGTCCGCCGACGCCACGGTCAACCGTGCGTTGTTCGATATGTCGACCACCGCGCAGATTCGCGATTCGATGCGCTACGGCAACTTCGTGCTGAAGGAAATCGGCGGGATCAACAAGCTGCACAAGGGCTCGGTCGAACAGGCGGGGTTCGCGGTGCTGAAGGCGCCGGACATTCCGTCGATCCTCGTCGAGACCGCGTTCATCAGCAACCCGGATGAGGAGCGCCGCCTGAACGACGACGCGTATCGCGAGAAGATGGCCGACGCGATCATGAGCGGCATCAAGCGCTATTTCGCGGCGAATCCGCCGCTGGCGAAAAACCGCATGACGTGATGCGTTGGCGTGCAGCCACACGCGGTGCAATGCAATGAAAAACGGCCGCTGGATGCGGCCGTTTTTCATGATGCCTTCACGCGCACGTCCTGCGCTCGACAGGCTCAACGCGCCGGCGTCAACCACTGCACGATCCGGCCGCCGAACACGTTCACGGCGAGGCCCGCCATCACCAGCAGCGCGCCCCCGATCTGCGCCATGGTCAATTGCTCATCGAGCAACAGCGACGCCGACGCCAGGCCGACGATCGGCACCAGCAACGAAAACGGCGCGACCTGGCTCGCCGGATAGCGCGACAGCAGGCGGCTCCACAAGCCATAGCCGAGCAACGTCGCGATGAAGGCGAGATACACGATCGCGAAGATCGACATCGCGCTGATGCCCGTCAGCGCCGCGGCCATTTTCTGCGGCCCCTCGAACAGATACGACGCGGCGAAGAACGGCAGCGGCGGGATCAGACTGCCCCACACCACCAGGCCGACGAGATCGACCTTGCCGACCTTCTTCGTGACGATGTTACCGAGCGCCCACATGCACGCGGCACACAACGTCAGCATGAAACCGGCGACACTCATGGAGTGGCCGCCTTGCAGGCCGATCACCGCGAGGCCGCCCGCCGCGATCAGCAAGCCCGCGACGTTCGGCAGACGAAAGCGCTCGTGCAGGAACACCGCGGCGAACATCAGCGTGAAGAACGCCTGAGCCTGCAGCACCAGCGAAGCGAGCCCGGCCGGCATGCCGACGTACATCGCCGAGAACAGAAAAGCGAATTGCCCGAACGAGATCGTCGCACCGTACGCGAGCAGCCAGCGCCACGGCAAGTTCGGACGTTTGACGAAGAACACCGCCGGCACCGCCGCGACCGTGAAGCGCAAGGCGCCGAGCAGCATCGGCGGCACTCCGTGCAGCCCCTCCTTGATCACGACGAAATTGACGCCCCACGCGAGCACCACCACCAGCGCGAGCAGCAAGTCCCTGGGCGACATCCCGGTCTCCGATTGATTGTCCAATCCGGCAGTTTAGCGGAGCCGGCAGCGCGGCGTGATCGCCCACGCTACGAGTTCCCGCAGCGCCGCTGTGCCCCGAGCCGTCGGCATCGCGCGCGGCGCAGTAGAATCGTCCATTAAGCCGAATCCCCACCGACCATTTCAGCCGAGCCCGCCCATGACTTCCTCGATCAAAGCAGTCCTCAAACCGCATCTGCGCGACGTCGGCAGTCTGACCGTGCGGCGCGTGCTGCCCGCCATGGCAGCGCGCCTGATCGGCCCGTTCATTTTCTTCGACCACATGGGCCCGGCGACGCTCGAACCCGGCGTCGGGCTCGACGTGCGCCCGCATCCGCACATCGGTCTCGCCACCGTGACCTATCTGTTCGAAGGCTCGATCATGCATCGCGACAGCCTCGGCTCCGAGCAGAAGATCGTCCCCGGCGACGTCAACTGGATGACCGCGGGGCGCGGCATCGTCCATTCCGAGCGCACGCCCGCTGAAGACCGCGCGAGCGGCCTGACGATGCACGGCATTCAGACCTGGGTCGCGCTGCCGCTCGCGGACGAAGAGGTCGAGCCGTCGTTCGCGCATCACGCCGCCGACACGCTGCCGATGGTCGAGCGCAACGGCGTGTCGCTGCGCGTGATCGCGGGCACGGCGTTCGGCGTGGAGTCGCCGGTCAGGACGTTTTCGGGCACGCTGTACGTCGCCGCGGAATTCGCGCCGGGCGGCGCCTTCGCGCTCGAACCGGAGCACGAGGAACGCGGCGTCTATCTCGTGGATGGCGATCTGGAGATCGACGGCGCGCCGCTCGAAGCCGGCCAGATGGCAGTGCTCGCGCTCGACGAAACCGTCACGCTCGCCAGCACGCACGGCGCGCGCGTCATGCTGCTGGGCGGCGAGAAGCTGGACGGCGAGCGCTTCATCGAATGGAATTTCGTCGCCAGTTCGCGCGCGAAGATCGAAGCCGCGAAACTCGCGTGGACCCATCAGGAGATGGGCAAGGTGCCGGGCGAAACCGAATGGATTCCGTTGCCGGAACGAAATTGAGCGCAAGGAGCGCCGCCGGTCGACGCAAGTCAGCGGCCGCCCGCATTGAATCCGCGCCGTTCGGCCCCAATTAACCACAAACCGTTTTATCGACGAGGACGCAATGGACGCCACTCTGGCCACTTTTGAACAGGACGTCATCGCGGCGTCGACACTGGCCCCCGTGCTGGTCGATTTCTGGGCGCCGTGGTGCGGCCCCTGCAAGAGCCTCGGCCCGATGCTCGAAAAGCTCGAAGCCGAAGCGGCAGGCAAATGGAAACTGGTGAAAGTCAACGTGGACGAGAACCAGGAACTGGCCGCGCACTTCCAGGTGCGCAGCATTCCGCACGTGGTCGCCTTTGCCGACGGCCGGCCGGTCGATCAGTTCATCGGCGTGTTGCCTGAAGGTCAGTTGCGCGAGTTTATCGAGCGGCTCGTGCCGCAAGGCGCGGATGCGGCGCGCCTCGAAGCGCAGACCGCATTGGCGGAAGGCCGCCGTGAAGACGCGTACGACGCGCTGCAAGCCGCCCTCGCCTACGACCCCGGCTTCGACGAAGCGCGCATGGACCGCATCGAACTGCTGCTCGAAGACAACCGCATCGACGAGGCGCGCAACGAGGTCGATCTGCTGTCGCCGAAAACGACGCAAGGCATCGACGCGCGCTTCAACGCGATCAAGACGCGGCTCGATGCAGTGGATGCCGCCGCCGAACTGCCGCCGACCGATGCGCTGGAGGCCAAAGTCGCGGCCGCTCCGGACAATCTCGAAGCGCGCTTCGATCTGGCGAGCGCGCTGATCGCGCGTCGCAAATACGCACAAGCGCTCGAACACCTGCTCGCGATCGTGCAACGCGATCGCACATTCCGCGACGATATCGGCCGCAAGACGATGTTGTCGGTGTTCGATCTGGCCGCGCATCAGCCGGAGCTGGTGTCGCAGTGGCGGCGCAAGCTGAGCGCGTCGTTGTTCTGATTTGCGCCGGATTCAGGCGTGGTGGCCGCGAGCAAGCGCGGCTAGTGCGCCTGAATGTGCGGCTATCGCACCTCACCATGCCGCGCAGTCGCGCGGCACTCGCCTCACCGCTTCAAGCCGCCGCCTGCTTCGCCAACGCTCGCAACACATGCGCGGCGGCGGCAAAGCCGAAGCTTGCCGTTACGCACACGCTCGATCCAAATCCCGCACAGTTCAACCCGACCGGTCCCGTATGCCCCGGCGACGTGCTCACGTGCTCGGCTTCCGCGTCGATGTCGCAGACGGCCGCTTCCGGGTAGATCAACGGCTCGTCGGAATACACCGCGCTCACCTTGAATTTCGCCTTCGGCCCGCGCGGAAAGCCGTGCTGTTTGCGCAACTGGCCGCGCACTTTTGACAGCAGCGGGTCCTGGATCGTCAGCGCGAGATCGTCGATACGGATGCGCGTCGGGTCGAGCTGACCGCCCGCGCCGCCCACCGTGATCAACGCCTGTTGACGCTCGACACACCATGCGATCAGCGCGGTCTTCGTGCGCACGCTGTCGATCGCGTCGATGACGTAGTCGAAGCCGCCGCCGAGCGTCGCCGCGAAGTTGTCCGGCTCGACGAAGTCTTCAATCAGCCGCACGTCGCAATACGGATTGATCGCGGCGATGCGCTCGGCCATCGCTTCGACTTTCGGCTTTCCGAAGTTGCCGTCGAGCGCATGGATCTGCCGGTTGGTGTTGCTTTCGGCGACGTTATCCAGATCGATCAGCGTCAGCGTGCCGAGCGCGCTGCGCGCGAGCGCCTCGGCCACCCATGACCCCACCCCGCCAATGCCGATCACCGCGACGTGCGCGCCTTCGAACGCGGCGAGCGCCGGTGCGCCGTACAGGCGGGCGATGCCGCCGAAGCGCCGCGCGCGGTCGGCGGTTTCACTCCCGTCGAGGCTGGTAGTAAGATCGGATTGCGCGGTGGTGCTGGACATGATGGCGGGGCTCGTTGAATACAGGCAAGACGGAAAGTGACGGCGCTCGAGTGGTTTGGCACGCTCAGCCCGTATTTTGCCTGAACGCGTCGATCGGCATCGCCGCAGGTGCGGTGGCAGCGAAGGCGGAAAGCCATGCATGGCGCGCGGTCTTGCCCTGCTCACGCGCAAAAAATTAACTCCTTAGCTATACTTGCTTGACTGTAGCGTTCGCATAAGAACATGACCTCACTCGCCGAACTTCGAAAAAACTATTCGCTGGGTTCTTTGGACGTTGCCGATGTCGACCACGACCCGTTTCGTCAGTTCGACACCTGGTTTCAACAAGCCGTCGACGCCAAGCTGCCCGAACCGAATACGATGACGCTGGCCACGGTTGACCCGCGCGGCCGGCCGTCGGCGCGCATCGTGCTGATCAAAGGCGTCGACGAGCGCGGCTTCGTGTTCTTCACCAATTACGAAAGCCGCAAGGGCCGCGAGCTGGCTGCCAATCCGTACGCGAGCCTGCTGTTTTACTGGATCGAACTCGAACGCCAGGTGCGCGTCGAGGGGCGCATCGTCAAAACCAGCGCGGAGGAAAGCGATGCGTATTTCGCGTCGCGCCCGCTCGGTTCACGCATCGGCGCGTGGGCCTCGAATCAGAGTCAGCTAATTGAAAGCCGTTCGCAGCTCGAAACACGCGAACGCGAAATCAGCCTGCAATACGGCGACCAGCCACCGCGTCCGCCACACTGGGGTGGTTATCGTTTGGTCCCCGAAGCAATTGAATTCTGGCAGGGCCGGCCGTCGCGTCTGCACGACCGGCTGCTCTATACGCGCGCAAGCGAAAACGGCGACTGGCAAATCTCCCGCCTATCGCCTTGAATCGAATATGACGCTGGCAGCGCGCCGCCAACGCAGCAGCGCGCGCCGGCCGGATCGCGTCTCGCGGCATGGGAGTTGCGCCGCGCCGGGCCGTGATCCACACAAGCTTTGCTTTAATTCAACGGACACGGAGAGATCACATGTTCTGGGAGAAGAAGCTGGCGCAGTGGGTAGAAGAAGTAAAAATCAAGGCTAACCTGCCTGCACGCCTCGTGCTGTGGGACGGTCAGCAACATGACTTCGGGCAGTTCGCCGCGCCCCAGGTCACGCTACACGTGAAGAGCGCGACGGCGTTGCCCTATCTGCTCGAACCGAGCCTCGACAATCTCGGCGAGGCGTACGTGAAGGGCAAGATCGACATCGAAGGCAAGCTGTCGGACATCATCAACATCAGCTATCAGCTGGCGCGCAACACCGTGACCAGCGCAAGCAAGCTCGCGCGCGTGCGGCGTTACTTCAATCACTCGAAGACGTCGGACAAAAAGGCGATCCAGTACCACTACGATGTCTCGAACGAGTTCTACAAGCTGTGGCTCGACGAGAACATGGTCTACTCGTGTGCGTACTTCGAGAACGGCAACGAAGATCTCGCCGCCGCGCAGATCAAGAAGATCGACCACATTCTCACCAAAATCCAGTTGCAGCCCGGCCAGCGTCTGCTCGACATCGGCTGCGGCTGGGGTGCGCTCGTGCTGCGCGCGGCGCAGAAGTTCGGGGCGAAGTGTGTGGGCGTGACGCTCTCGCAAAACCAGTTCGACCTCGCCACCGCCCGCGTGAAAGCCGCGGGCCTGGAAGGCCAGATCGAGATCCGCCTGCAGGATTATCGCGACGTCACCGGGCAGTTCGACCGCATCACGAGCGTCGGCATGTTCGAGCATGTGGGCCGCAAGAATCTGCCGGGCTACTTCGAGAAAATCCACGACCTGCTGGTCGACGACGGCATCGCAATGAACCACGGCATTACGTCGAGCGATTCCGACAGCGGCGAAACCGCGCTCGGCGGCGGCGAATTCATCGACCGCTACGTGTTCCCGGACGGCGAACTGCCGCACATCGGCCTCGCGCTCGAAGCGATGCAGCGCGGCGGGCTCGAAGCGGTTGACGTCGAAAGCCTGCGCCGTCACTATGCGCACACGCTGGACCTGTGGGCGGAACGTTTCGAGGCGCATGCGGAAGAAGCCCGCAAGCTGGTCGACGACGAAAAATTCCGCATCTGGCGCGTGTACCTCGCCGGCTGCGCGTACGCCTTCGAAAACGACGACGTATCGATCTACCAGGTGGTGTGCCGCAAAGCCGGCCGCAGCGCGAAAACCTTGCCGTGGTCGCGCCGCTATATGTACGAAAAACCGCTGTGATACGGTTGCGCCGCGGCGCGTGCATGAGCGGACCGGCGCGGCGCAACTTTGAACGGCAGATCGGACATCGATGGACCAGAGCGGGACAAGCGAAGTTGAACAGCCGCCAGGCGGCGAGCACCGTAATAATGACGACGCTGGCGGCGAAGCCGTGCAGTTCGATCTGTTCGGGATGCCGGTGGAGCACGCGGGCGTTTCGTCGAAGGCGGATGCTGGGGGCGGTAAGCCGCCGCGCGCGGTAGCCGAAGCCGAGGCTGGAGCCGGGCAGCCTGCCGCCGATACCCACGCTACCGCGCCCTCTGCCGCCGCCCAGCCCGAACGTCGGCGGCAACCGCGCACGAAACCCGGCGCAGCCGCCTCGCTCTGGCAGGAAGACGATGCGCCCGGGAACGCCGCGTCGCCCGCCTCTGCCGATTCCCCGCCCGCCCCCGCCGATACCCCAAAAAAGCGCCGGGGCCGCGACATCCTCGCCGCCCCGCCGGCACCCGAACTGCTCGCGCTTGCAGCCGAACTGCCGCCGCAGATCCATCTCGGCACCTCGACGTGGTCGTTTCCCGGCTGGAACGGCATCGTCTACGGCGACGAGTACAGCAACAGCAAACTCTCGCGCGACGGACTCACCGCCTACGGTGCGCATCCGCTGCTAAAGACGGTCAGCATCGACCGGTCGTTTTATCAGACGCTGCCGGTCACCGATTACTTGCGCTACGCGCAGCAGGTCCCCGAGCATTTCCGCTTCATCGTCAAAGCGCCGATGACGATCACCGACGCCACCGTGCGCGCCGAGCGCGGCGAACCGGTATCGCTGAACCCGTGCTTCCTGAACGCGCAGATGGCGATCGACGAATTCGTCACGCCCTGTCTCGAAGGGCTCGGCGCGAAAGCCGGCGCGCTGGTGTTCCAGCTGTCGCCGCTGCCGGACCAGATGCTGGCGCAGCCGACGGTGTTCATCGAACGTCTTGCCGGGTTTCTGATGGCGTTGCCGACACTGCCGGACGGCACGTGCTACGCGATCGAAATCCGTGACGCGAGTCTGCTCACGCCACGCTTCATCCGCGCGCTGAAAGTGGCGGGCGTGCGGTATTGCGTCGGGATTCACGCGCGGATGCCGGACCCGCTGCGTCAGGCCGCGGCGCTCGCGCTGCTGGACGGCGAACCGGCCGGCCCGCTGATCGTGCGCTGGAGTCTGCACGGCGGCTTCAAATACGAGCAGGCGAAGGCCAAGTACGAGCCGTTCAACCAGCTGGTCGATCAGGACCCGGCCACCCGCGCGGCGCTCGCCGAACTGGCCGCGCGCTATGCGCTGGCCGGCCAGCCGGTGGTGATCGCGATCAATAACAAGGCGGAGGGATCGGCGCCGCTAAGCTGTGTGGAACTGGCGCGAGCGATTATCGACGCCTACGCGCATCGTGCTCACGAACGTGAGCACGAGAACGATGGCGAACAGTCCCGGCCGGATGAACCTCAGCCGCAGGAAGCTGGCGGCGAACCCGGCAGCGAGCCGGGTTGAGCGGACGCCGTCTTACCCCGCCTTGATCCGATGCGCGAACTTCTGACGAAACTTCGCGACCTTCGGCGCCACCACGAACGAGCAGTACCCCTGATTCGGATGCTGCGCGAAATAGTTCTGGTGATACGCCTCGGCCGGCCAGTAGTTGCCGTCGAGCGGCAGGACCTGGGTGACGATCTGCCCGTCGTAAATCCGCTGTTCGCCGATCTCGCGGATCGCCTGCAGCGCCGTCTCACGCTGCGCGTCGGAATGCGTGAAGACGACCGACCGGTACTGCGTGCCGACGTCGTTGCCCTGCCGGTTCAACTGGGTCGGATCATGAATTGCGAAGAAAATATCGAGAACCTCGCGATAGCTGATCTTCGCCGGATCGAAATCGACCTTCACCACTTCGGCGTGACCGGTCTCGCCATCACAAACCTGTTCGTAGGTCGGCGCGCGGGTCTGGCCGCCCGCATAGCCCGACTCGACCGAGTTCACACCGTCGACGCCCAGATACACCGCTTCGAGACACCAGAAACACCCGCCACCGAGGGTGGCGACTTCGCCTGTCTGACTCATGCTGCTCGCTCCTTGATCCTGATAGTCGGCCGATGCCGGTCCTGCTTCGCCGCAACGCTCGTGCCACGAGCGGGACTTGCCAGCTTAGCGGGTTTTCCAATGACCGGCTGTGATCGCGGCCCGTGCGCCACGATTGCAGTTAAAATTGGGACAAATCGACGATTTTCACTATGACTTTCGAATCAATTGTTTCCGACCGCGCGCTCGACGGGTTCCGCCCGGCCTCGCCTTGGTCGTTGTCACGGACTTGCGTCCGATGAAGCGCGCCAGCCCGCCCAATTTCGACCAGCCCGCCTTCAGACAGGCGCTCAGCCAGTTCGCCACCGGCGTCACCGTCATTACAACGCGCGCCGAGTCCGGCCAGTTGATCGGCATCACGGCCAGCTCGTTCAACTCGGTGTCGCTCAATCCACCGCTGGTGCTGTGGAGCCTCGCCACGCGCTCGGCCTCGATGCCGGTGTTCCGCGCCAACAGTCACTACGTGGTCAACGTGCTCGCCGCCTCGCAGCTCGATCTGTGCAAACGCTTCGCGACCGTCAAGGGCGACCGCTTCGAAGGCGTGTCGCACGCGCAGGGCGATACCGGCATGCCGGTGCTCGACGGCGCGCTCGCGTGGTTCGAATGCCATAACCGCAGCCGCTACGAAGAAGGCGACCACGTGATTTTCGTCGGCGAAGTGGAGCGCTGCGGCGTGCATGAGAAAGCGGCGGAGATCTCGCCGCTGGTGTTTCAGAACGGGCTGTTCCACGGCCTCAAGTCGCTCTGAACGTGTCGCCGCGTCCTGGCTGGACGCGGGGCAAGAATGCCGGCGGTGCAGGAGTGTCTGCCGCACAAAGCGCGGCGGCGGAATGTGCCGTATCGCTCGCAACTGCGGCCAGCGCCCGCTACAACCCACCGCTAGCCGCTAGACCGCTACACAGCCGGCGCCACATCACGCCTGCCCGCCTTCAACGGTCGTTATGCGACGCGCCATGCCCGGCGCTCTTCTTCACCAGCGACACCGGCACGCCCGAATCTTCCTTGAGCGTCTGCAGCACGATATTCGAGCGAATATCCATCACGCCCGGCGCTTTGTAGAGCCGCTGCAACACGAAATCCGAATAGTGTTTGAGGTTGTGCGCGAGAACCCGCAGCAGATAGTGCGTCTCGCCGGTCACGACGAACGCGCCGACCACTTCTGGCCAGTCGCGCACCGCCTCCGCGAAGCGCTCGTGCCAATTCTCCTGATCGTTGCGCATGGACACCTGCACGAACGCCTCCAGTTCGAAACCGAGCACTTCGCGGTTCAGACACGCGCGGTAATGTTCGATGACGCCCTGCTCCTCCAGCAGACGCAGGCGCCGTAGACAGGCCGATGGCGAGAGCGAGATACGCTCCGCGAGGTCGAGATTGCTGATCCGTCCTTCTTGCTGAAGCACCGTCAAGATACGGCAATCGGTGGCGTCGAGCGAGATCGCGTTCATATTCGGTCTCCCTTTCCCGTTTGACTCAAATTATGTTCCAAGACACGGCTCAGAAGGAGATTTTTTCGCAATCACATTGTGCGGCGATCCACCTATCATTGCTTGATACACACCATTCGCCGATGGAGACATGCAAACACTCTGGGACATCACCCCCGCCGTCGATACCGCGACGCCCGTCTGGCCCGGCGACACGCCGGTCGGCATCGAACGCGTATGGCGCATGGAGGCGGGCTCGCCGGTCAACGTGGCGCGTCTGACGCTGTCGCCGCACACCGGCGCGCATACCGACGCCCCGTTGCACTACGACGAAAACGGCGCGGCGATCGGCGAAGTGCCGCTCGACGCCTATCTCGGTTTATGCAGGGTGATTCATTGCATCGGCGCCTCACCTGTTGTGACGC
The DNA here is from genome assembly GCF_046030495.1 of Paraburkholderia strydomiana. Classification (GTDB taxonomy): domain Bacteria; phylum Pseudomonadota; class Gammaproteobacteria; order Burkholderiales; family Burkholderiaceae; genus Paraburkholderia; species Paraburkholderia strydomiana_A. The sequence continues at coordinate 98,656 of NZ_JAQQCJ010000004.1, read as the reverse complement.
CACAACACCTGGCCGGTTCGCTCGACGAGCTGCCGCCGCGAGTCTTACTGCGCACTTACAAAAACGCCCCGACGACGGCCTGGGACAGCGCGTTCTGCGCGGTCGCGCCGGACACGATCGATCTGCTGGCCGCACGCGGCGTGAAACTGATCGGCATCGACACGCCCTCGCTCGACCCGCAGGAATCGAAGACGATGGACGCTCATCTGCGAATTCGCGCGCATCGCATGGCGATTCTCGAGGGGATCGTGCTGGATGACATCGCCCCCGGCGACTACGAACTGATCGCCCTGCCGCTCAAGCTGACCACGCTCGATGCGAGCCCGGTGCGCGCGGTGCTGCGCGCGCTGCCGGGCGCGCGCTGACCCAGGCGGAACGCATCGACCTCACCGACTTTCACTGATCCGACCGACGGACTGACCATGAACCACCGTGACGAAGCACTGGCGCTCGATAACGCCGACCCGCTCGCGGCGCTGCGCGACCAGTTCGCGCTGTCGCCGACCACCATCTATCTGGACGGCAACTCGCTCGGCGTGCCGCCGGCCGCCGCCGCGCAGCGCGCACAGACCGTGATCGCCGCCGAATGGGGCGAAGGCCTGATCCGCAGCTGGAATGGCGCCGGCTGGTTCGCGCTGCCGCGCCGCCTCGGCAACAAGCTCGCGCCGCTGATCGGCGCGGCCGACGACGAAGTGGTCGTCACCGATACGATTTCGATCAACCTGTTCAAGCTGCTGTCCGCCGCCGTGAGGGTGGCGAATGCGCGCGATCCGAAGCGTCGCGTGATCGTGTCCGAACGCTCGAATTTCCCGAGCGATCTGTACATCGCGCAAGGCCTGATCGAGCAACTCGACCGCGGCTATGAATTGCGCCTCGTCGACGATCCGTCCGAGCTGCCCGCCGCGATCGGCGACGACACCGCCATCACGATGATCACGCACGTGAACTACCGTACCGGCTACATGCACGACATGGCCGCGCTGACGAAGCTGATCCACGACAAGGGCGCGCTCGCGCTGTGGGACCTCGCGCACTCGGCGGGCGCGGTGCCGGTCGATCTGAACGGCGTCGGCGCGGACTACGCGGTCGGCTGCACGTACAAGTATCTGAACGGCGGTCCCGGTTCGCCCGCGTTCGTGTGGGTGCCCAAGCGCCATCAGAATGACTTCGCGCAGCCGCTGTCCGGCTGGTGGGGTCATCGCGCGCCGTTCGAGATGAACCCGACGTACCGGCCGGATGACGGCATCGGCCGCTTCCTGTGCGGCACGCAGCCGATGGTGTCGATGGCGCTGGTCGAATGCGGACTCGACGTGTTCCTGCAAACCGACATGCAGGCGGTCCGCAAGAAGTCGCTCGCGCTGACCGATCTGTTCATCGAACTGGTCGAAGCGCGCTGCGGCGAGTTTCCGCTCACGCTCGTGACGCCGCGCGAACATGCGCAACGCGGCTCGCATGCGAGCTTCGAACATCCGCATGGCTACGAGGTGATGCAGGCGTTGATCGCGCGCGGCGTGATCGGCGATTACCGCGAGCCGCATGTGTTGCGCTTCGGCTTTACGCCGCTCTATACGCGCTTCGTCGATGTGTGGGACGCGGTCGAAACCTTGCGTGACGTGCTCACGCAGGAGACCTGGCGCGCACCCGAATTCGCCGCTCGCGGCGCCGTGACCTGAGGAGCGCGCGATGACCGATCACATGCAAACGCCGGGTTTGCCGGAAGAGACCGTGACGCAGGGATGCCCGTTCGGGCATGGGGGCGTGGCGTCCGTGGCTTCTGCGGCTGCCGATGCACCCGACTCCGGCTGGCACGACGCGCAGCTCGACTTCTCCGACTCGATGAGCTACGGCGATTATCTGTCGCTCGGGACGGTGCTCGATGCGCAGCACCCGTTGTCGCCGGATCACAACGAGATGCTGTTCATCATCCAGCATCAGACGAGCGAACTGTGGATGAAGCTCGCGCTATACGAGTTGCGCGCCGCGCTGCAGGCGGTGCATAGCGACGAGTTGCCGCCAGCGTTCAAGATGCTCGCGCGCGTGTCGCGGATCATGGAGCAACTGGTGCAGGCGTGGAGCGTGCTCGCGACCATGACGCCGTCCGAATACACCGCGATGCGGCCGTATCTCGGCAGTTCGTCGGGCTTTCAGTCGTATCAGTACCGGCAAATCGAGTTTCTGCTCGGCAACAAAAACGAGCAGATGCTCAAGCCGCACGCGCATCGCGCCGACGTGTTCGCCGAGGTGAAGGCATCGCTCGAAGCGCCCTCCTTCTACGACGAGGTGGTGCGTCTGCTGGCGCGCCGCGGCTTTGCGATTTCACCGGCGAGGCTCGCGCGCGACTGGACGCAGCCGACCACGCACGACGCCTCGGTCGAAGCCGCCTGGCTGGAGGTGTATCGCAATCCCTCGCAGCATTGGGAGCTGTATGAGATGGCCGAAGAACTGGTCGATCTCGAAGACGCGTTCCGTCAATGGCGGTTCCGGCATGTGACCACGGTCGAGCGCATCATCGGCTTCAAGCAGGGCACGGGGGGAACCAGCGGTGCGCCGTATTTGCGCAAAATGCTGGACGTGGTGCTGTTTCCCGAGCTTTGGCACGTGAGGACGATGCTGTAGCCGGCTGCCGTCGCCACGCTCGCGCGGCACGGTTCACCTCGCCGTATATCCGCCGTCGATGGGCAAGCAGATGCCGCTAATCATCGACGCCGCGTCGCTCAACAGAAACATGATCGGCGCGGCCACCTCTTCGGATTCCGCAAAGCGCCGCAGTGGAATCGCCTGCAACGCAGGATCGCGTTTGGCGGGATCGCTCCACGCCAGCACCGCCATCGGCGTCAACGTGACGGTCGGATTCACGCTGTTCACGCGAATCCCGAACGGCCCCAACTCGATGCACAGCGCTCGCGTCACCGCATCGAGCGCCGCCTTCGACGCCGAATAACTGAGATGATCGTCGAGCGCCACGAGCGCAGCCTGACTCGACACGTTGACGATACTGCCCGCGCGTTTCTCCTCGATCATCCCACGCGCGACGTGCTTCGCCACCAGCACCGCGCCACGCGTATTCACCGCCATCACGCGATCGAAACTCGCCGCGGTGGTGTCCACCGCGCGCTCGAGCAACGCGATGCCCGCGCAATTCACGAGCCCGTCGAACACATCGAGCGACGCCAACGCATCGTCGATCGCGGCTTCGTCGCTCACGTCGAGCGTCAACGGCTCACAGCCGGTTTCCTCGGCGAGCCGCGCCAGCTCGTTCACGTTGCGCGCGGCGGCCACCACCGCCGCGCCCGCTGCGCACAGCGCTTCGACCGTTGCCCGGCCAATGCCGCTGGAGGCGCCCGTGACGAGAATCGAGCGTCCGGAAAAATCGAAAGTAGCATTCATGATGATTGCAACCGATGCATGACCGGCTTCAAGGCCGGATACAAATCCTTATAAACGCCGAAGCGCTGTTCGTACAACACCATCCGCGCCGCGTCGGGCTGCGCGCGTTCGATCAGCGTGACCCAGCCGCCCTGGGCCGCTTCGCGTGAAATCAGCCCGACGCCGAGCGCCGCGAGCAACGCCGCGCCCATCGCCGCCTCCACGTCCTGTTCGATCGTGTAGACCGGATAACCGGTAGTGTCCGCGATGATCTGCATCCACAGGTCCGAATGCGCGGCGCCGCCGACCACGATCAACTTGTCGTCGAGCGATTGCGCGCCCTGGCGTCCCGCCTCGATGTTGTGCTTCAGCGCGAACGACACGCCCTCCAGCACCGCGCGATACAGATGCGCGCGCGTGTGAAACAGGCTCAGCCCGACAAATGCGCCGCTGGCCTTCGCGTCCCACACCGGACTGCGCTCGCCCATCAGATACGGCAGGAACATCACGCCGTCCGAGCCGGCCGGCACTTTTGCAGCGTTCTCTTCGAGCAGACGATGCGGGTCGCCATGCGGCGTGGCGCGTGCAGCTTCGATCTCGGCATGGCAGAACTGCTCGCGAAACCACGTGACCGACGCGCCCGCCGTAATCGCACCGCCGAACACATAGATATCGTGCAGCCCGTTGAACACGTGAGGCATGCTGACCAATCCGTGCCGCGCGTCCACGCTCTGGTTGATGTAGCCCCAGCACATGCTCGTGCCGATCATCGCGACATGCTGGCCGGCGCGGGTCACGCCGGCGGCGAACGTCGCCATCGCGGCATCCACGCCGCCCGCGACGATCGCCGTACCTGCGTCGAGTCCGAGCTGTTCCGTCCACTGCGACAGCAGCCCGCCGACCACATCGGACGATTCGACCAGCCGCTCCGGCATCATCGTCGCGGGAATGCCTAGCATGTCGAGCGCTTCGTCCGACCAGTCGCGCTTCGCGATATCGTAGACGCCGCCGATGTTACCCGCCGAACTGTGATCGACTGCCACTTCGCCGGTCAGCATGTAGATCACATATGCGTTCGGCGGCAGGAAAAAGCGCGTCTGTGCCCACACGTCCGGCTCGTGATCGCGCAGCCACAGCATCTTCGTGTAGCCGTAGTAGCTGTCCACGCCGTTGCCGGTGATCGCATAAAGCCGTTCGAGATCGACGTTGCCGCGCACCCACTCGACCTGCGCGGTCGCGCGGCGATCCATCCAGATCAGACAGGGCGCGAGCGGCCGCATGTCGCTATCGACGGGAATGCCCGAGCCGCCGTACAGGCTGCTCACGCATAGCGCCTTGATCGAACTCGCGGCGATGCCGGCCTGTTTCGCCGCGCCGACGCACGCGGCGACGCACTCCACCACCGCCTTCAACCACACTGCGGGCCATTGCTCGGCCCACAGCGGTTTGGGCGTATCCGGCTGATAGCTCGACGCATGCTGCGCGACGATCGCGCCGTGCTGATCGACCAGCAACGCCTTGGTGCTCTGCGTGCCGATATCGACGCCGATGACGTAGTTCATACAGTCTCCGTTTTATGTGCCCCTTGTCACGCGCCGACGGCCGCGTCGCGCTCGCGCGCGCGTTCCGCGCTCACGCACGCGGCTTCATCAGCACCTTGATCGAATCGAGCGAGTTCGCGACCTTTATCGCCTCGTCCCACTCTTCAAGCGAGAAGCCATGCGTGACGATACCCTTCGACGTTACGAGTCCGCGCGCGAGCAGATCGATCGCGATCGGATAGCAGTACGGTCCGAGATGCGCGCCGCGCACGTCGAGCTCCTTGCGGTCTCCGATCACCGACCAGTCGAGCGTCGTATCCGCGCCGAACACCGAAAACTCGACGAAACGCCCGAGCTTGCGAATCAGGTCCATCCCCTGGTTCACGCCGATCGGCGCGCCGGTGGTCTCAATGTACACGTCGCAGCCGTAGCCGTCAGTGAGCGAGTGGATGATCGCGAGCGCATCGTCCTTCTGCGGGTTGATCGTCACGTCCGCGCCGTATTCGCGTGCGAGCGCGAGGCGTTCTTCCACGAGGTCGATCACCACCAGCTTCTTCGGCGTTTTCAGATGCGCGACCTGCGTCATCATCAGACCGAGCGGACCGGCGCCCGCGATCACCACCACGTCGTCGAGTTGCAGTTCGCCGCGATTGACCGTGTGAATCGCGCACGCGAGCGGCTCGATGATCGCGGCGTCTTCGAGCGAGATGCCGTCGGGAATCTTGTGGACGATCGCCGTCGGCGGAATGCGCATGTACTCGGCCATGCCGCCGTCAGCGACTTCACGCTGGAAACCGAATATATTGTGCACCTCGCACATCCAGTACTGACCGGATTTGCAATAACGGCATTTGCCGCAAGGCACGATCTGTTCGGCGATCACGCGCTCGCCCTTCTTGACGCCGAAGTGTTCGGCCGCCCCTTCGCCGATCTCCTCGACGTAGCCGAAGAATTCGTGCCCCGGGATCACCGGCGCTTTCACCCACGGACTCGGGCCGCCCCAGAACATTTTGGCGCCCGAATGGCATTTGCAGTCGCTCGCGCAGATGCCGCATGCGGCGATGCGAATCACCAGTTCGTGCGCGCGGGCCTGCGGCTTCGACACCTGTTCGACGCGATAGTCTTTCGGTGCATGACAGACGATGGCGGTCATGTTCTGCTTGTCGGATTGAGTCGTCATTGCATGGTCCTGCGAAAAAGAAGAAAAGGAAGGTCAGTGGGAAGCGTTACTTTCTACGGTCGCGGCTGATGTAGATCGCGAGCAGAATGATTCCGCCCTTGATCACGTTCTGCACATACGGATTCACGCCGACCATGTTCAGACCGTTGTTCAGCACACCGAGCAACAGCGCGCCGATCAACGTGCCGATGATCGAGCCGCGTCCGCCCGAGATCGACGTGCCGCCCATCACGACGGCTGCGATCGCGTCGAGTTCGAAGCCGACGCCCGCGTTCGGCTGACCGCTCATCAACCGTGCGGTCAGCACGATGGCGGCGAACGCGGACGTGAGACCGGCGATCGTGTAGACGATCAGCTTCACGCGCGCGACGCGTACGCCGGACAGACGCGTCGCCTGTTCGTTACCGCCGATCGCGTAGACGTAGCGGCCAAACGGCATGCGCTCGAGCAGCACCCACGCGATCACGTAGATCACCGCCATGATCACGACCGGCGCCTGGATGCCGAGAATCTTGCCGCTGCCGAAGAAGCTGACCCAGTCGGGCAAACCGTCGATCGGATAGCCGCCCGTGTAGATCAATGCGAGACCGCGCGCGATACCCATCGTCGCGAGCGTGACGATGATCGGCGGCATGCCGGCATACGCGACGAAAAAGCCGTTGGCCGCGCCGAAGCCGAGCCCGACCGCGACGCCGACGGCGAGCGCGGCCACCGCATTCATCCCGGCGACCATCAGACCGGCGGCGAGCGTGCCCGCGAGCGCCATCACCGAGCCCACCGAGAGATCGATGCCGCCCGTCAGGATCACGCAGGTCATGCCCACCGCGATGATCGCGTTGATCGACACCTGGCGCAGCACGTTCTCGATGTTCGCGCCGGAGAGAAAGCTGTCGCTCGCGAACACCATCACGATGCAGACCACCAGCAGGCCGATGAACGGATAGAAAAGTGTCGAGCGTTTCAGCGCGGCCCAGGTGAAGCGCACCGGCGCGCCTGGGGTATCGCTGCTAACAGTGGACGTCTTGGGCGACGAAGAAGGATTAGGCGTGTTCATGAGTTGCTCCAAGCGAGCCCGCGGTCGCATAGGTCATCACGGCGTTCGAGTTGATCGCGTCGCCTTCGAGCATCGCCTCGATGCGGCCCTGCCGGAATACGGCGACGCGGTCGCACATGCCGACGATCTCCGGCAGTTCGGACGAGATCATGATGATCGAGTAGCCGCGCGCGGTGAGTTCGCGCATCAGCAGATAGATTTCGGTCTTCGCGCCGACGTCGATGCCGCGCGTCGGTTCGTCGAAGATCAGGATGTTGGTGTGGTGATTCAGCCAGCGCGCGATCACCACCTTCTGTTGATTGCCGCCCGAGAGCGTCGCGACTTCGGTGTGCATGGTCGGCGCCTTCACCCCCACGCGCTTCATGATGTCGGCGGTGGCGCGCGCTTCGCTGCGCTGGTCGATGAAAAAACGCAGCGAGCGATACTTGCCGAGGTTGTTGATCGAGATGTTCTGCTTGATCGAAAAATCCGTGATCAGGCCTTCGGTCTTGCGGCTCTCCGGCAGGATGCCCACACCGGCGCGCAATGCGTCGGCGGGATCGGCCAGCTTCGCAGCCGCGCCGTTGATGCGAATCTCCTTCGCATAGGCCGGGTCCGCACCGATCACCGCTAGCGCGGTCTCCGTGCGCCCCGAGCCGACCAGCCCGGCGAAACCGAGAATCTCGCCTTCACGCAGCGTGAATTTGAGCACCGGGCTGTCCTTGAGCAATTGCAGCTTGTCGACGTCCAGCACGATCTTCGCGTCGGCGCGCAAGGTTGGCTTCGGCGGAAAGCTGCTTTCGATGCGGCGCCCCACCATCATCTCAACGAGACGCCCCACGTCGGATTGCGCGACCTCGGTCATGCCGACGTACTGGCCGTCGCGCAGCACCGTGATGCGGTCGCACACTTCGAAGATCTCTTCGAGGTGGTGCGAGATGAAAATCATCGCGACGCCCTGCTTCTTCAGGTCGCGCATGATCGCGAACAGATGCTCGGCCTCGGCGGGCGTGAGCGTCGCGGTCGGCTCATCCAGAATCAGAATGCGCGCCTCCAGCGACAACGCCTTGCCGATTTCGACGAACTGCTGCTGCGCCACCGAGAGTTCCCGAATCGGCACCGATAGATCGATCGCGACGCCGAGCCGCTGGAATATCGCGGCCGCGGCGCGGCGCATCTTGCCGCGCTCGAGCAGGCCCAGGCCGTTCTTCAACTCGCGGCCGAGGAACATGTTCTCCACCGCGTTCAGATACGGAATCAGGCTGAATTCCTGAAACACGATGCCGACGCCCGCGGCCACCGCATCGTGATAGTTCGTGAAGTGGCGCGCTTCGCCGTCGATCGTGATCGTGCCTTCATCCGGCTGATAGATGCCGCACAGGATTTTCATCAGCGTCGATTTGCCCGCGCCGTTCTCGCCGAGCAGCGCGTGAATCTCGCCGCGCGCGATCTGCAGATGAATGCCTTGCAGCGCCTTCACGCCGGGAAAGCTTTTGGTGATGTTGTCGAGCTTGAGAATGGTGTCCATCGGGTGCTCCTGTGCCGCCCGTCGCCGCGCTTCGATGAGCGCGGCAACGGGCGTTCGCGTTACCAGCTGAAGCCCTTCGCATTGCTCTTGTCGATCATCTTCACGTCGACCGGAATCGCTTTCGGCACATTGGCACCCCACTTCTTCGCGAGCGCGATGCCGAGGGCGATACGCACCTGGTCGGCCGGGAACTGCGCGGACGTTTCGACGAACTTCGAGTTCGGCTTCTGGATCGCGGCAATCGCTTCCGGCGCGCCGTCGACGCTGGTCAGCTTGATGTCCTTACCCGACGCTTCGATCGCCGAGAGCGCGCCCATCGAGCCGCCGTCGTTGACGCTGAACACGCCCTTCAGATTCGGATGCGCCTGAATCATGTTCTCGGTGACGGACAGCGCGGTCGCGCGTTCCTGCTTGCCGTTCTGCGTGTCTACGAGCTTGACGCCCGGCGCTTTCGCGAGCGCCGCCTTGCAGCCGCGCACGCGTTCGAGAATCGGCACGACCGGAATGCCGTCGAGAATCGCCACTTCGCCGCTACCGCCGATCGACTTCGCGAGATACTCGCAGGCCATCACGCCCGCGTCATAGTTCTTCGAGCCGACGAACGAATCGACGGGGCCATTCGCGTTCGCATCCACCGCGACGACCACCACGCCCGCCTTCTTCGCCGACGTCACCGCCGATTGGATGCCGGTCGAATCGGTCGGATTCACGAGCAGGATGTCGATCTTCTTTTGCAGCATGTCCTCGACGTCGCTGACCTGTTTGCTCACGTCGTGATGCGCGTCGGTGACGACCACCGTTGCACCGATCGAAGCGGCCGCGTCGTTCAACGCCTTCTGCATCGTCACGAAGTACGGGTTGTTCAGTTCCTGAAACGTCATGCCGATTTTCAGCGGCGCGGCTTGCGCAGCCGGTGCGGCGATCAGCGACAGGCCGAATGCGAGCGTCGCCAGCGCCGCTGAACGGCGCGCCAGGGTCTGCAGCGAGGTCTGCTTCGAAAGGGATTGCGTCATGGTTGTCTCCGTTATTAAAAGTGAGCACGTCCCTCACGCTGTGCTCGCACAGCGCGATACGTGTTGAAACGCGGTTGAAGTAAAACGCTTCGGCTGAACGCCCGGCGACGGGCAATGCAGCGGCGCAGTTGCTGCTGGCTAGGTGAACGGATAGGCGGCGCAAACGTTGCGGGGCAACCCCGGTGCGAGCACGATGGCCGGCGCGTCGTCGATGCCCGCGCCGCGCGCCGCGGCTTCCTCGGACGCGTCGCGGCTCGCGTCGTTCAGTTGCTGATAGCGGCGGAATTTCGACGGCGCCATGCCCTTCACCGCGAGGAACTGCCGGTTGAAATTCGACAGGTTGTTGAAGCCCGCCTTGAAACAGATATCGGTCACGCTCAGTTCGCCGTCGGTGAGCAACTGGCACGCGAGGTTGATGCGCATCCGGTTCACGTACTGCACGAACGGCAAGCCGGTATGGCGACGGAAATAGCGCGAGAACGCGCTGACGCTCTGCCCGGCCAGCTGCGCCAGATCCGACTCGCGCAGTTCGTTCGCGAGGTTCTTGCCGATATACGACAGCACGTGATTGATGCGGGTCGACGCGAAGCCGGTCGGGTCGGCCTGATAGGCGGGACTCGCCAACGTCTCGCGGTCCTCGGCATTCATCAGGATCTCTAACATCGACATGAACAGCACGAGACGGCGCAGCCCGCGCGCAGTCAGCAACTCCATGAATAGCGGCTGGACCGCGGCGCTGGTGCGTGCGCCGAACGACACGCCCCGGCGCGAGTCGGCCAGCAGCGCCTCGACCTGGCGCCACTCGGGAAAGCTGTCGAGGCAGCCCGACACGAACTCCTGGCCGAACTGCACGACCAGGTTGCGCTGCGCGATGGTCTCGCCTTCGGGCACGTCGCTGACCCAGTTGTGCGGCAGGTTCGGGCCCATCAATACCAGATTGCCGGGCGCGAAACTGCTGATGTGATCGCCGACGAACATCTTGCCGGTCGTCGCAACGATCAGATGAATTTCGTATTCCGGATGAAAATGCCAGCGCACCGTTCGGTACGGATAGCCATGCGACCACACCTTGAACGATTCGTCGCGGCGCACGGCCACGATTTCCAGATCGGGTTGCACTGTCTTGCCTCCATGAAGCGGGCCGCCGGGGGCGCCGCTGCTCTTCGTCTTGTATAGCGAAAAGTAGCCTGCAACCGCGCCGGCCACCACTAAAAATGAGACCGCGGACCAATACTTTTTTGCATTCGGGTTAGTCCTGACGTTCCCCAGGTCAAATTTGATGCAATGCAAAACGCACGTCGAGGCACGGCGGCTCGCCCGGCCACGCCTTGCCGGTCACCCGGAAGGCCCGCCCACGCCGCGCTGCGCCACGAAAAGCCGCTGACGCCGCCTTGACTTTCGTTTCGCCGGGTACGATCATTCGCTCACACGCAGAGCAAATGCTCCGTCACGAGAAAACGCACGCTTCGAGCCGTGCGACAACAGCAACCATCATGGGACCGGAGTAGGCGCTAAAGCGCCAACAGGAAACCGTCATGGGACCGGAGTAGGCGCTAAAGCGCCAACAGGAAACCATCATGGGACCGGAGTAGGCGCTAAAGCGCCAACTCCGGTCGACATAGGAGACGCACATGGACACCGGGCAAGGCAGCGGCGCGGCCGCACACGTGATCCTGCACATCGGCGCGGGATCGTTTCATCGCGCGCATCAGGCGTGGTACCTGCATCGGCTGAACGAGGCGAAGCTGCAGGGCGAGCACTGGTCGCTGACGGTCGGCAATATCCGCAGCGACATGAACGCGGTGCTCGAAGCACTCGCCGCGCAGGACGGCGTCTACACGCTCGAAACCGTCACGCCGCAGGGCGAGCGCGCCTACGAGACGATCCGCTCGATCGAACGCGTGGTGCCGTGGACCGAAAGCCTCGACGCGCTGATCGAAGCGGGCGCCGATCCGGCCTGCAAGATCATCGCGTTCACCGTCACCGAAGGCGGCTATTACCTCGACGAACACGACCGGCTCGACACCGGCAACGCCGATCTCGCCGCCGACCTGAAAGGCGGCCACACCACCATCTACGGCGCGCTGGCGGCGATTCTCGACGCACGCATGCAACGCGGCGCGGGCCCCGTCACGCTGCAGACTTGCGACAACCTGCGCAGCAACGGCGAGCGCTTTCACGCGGGCATGAGCGAGTTTCTCGAACGACGCGGCGCGGACCGTCTCGCGCAATGGTTCGACAACAACACCGCCTGCCCTAGCTCGATGGTCGACCGCATCACACCGCGTCCGACACCGGACGTGCGCGAGCGCGTCAAGGCCGCGACCGGCTTCGACGACGCATGCCCGGTGATGGGCGAAGCGTTCATCCAGTGGGTGATCGAAGACCGCTTCATCGCCGGGCGACCGGCATGGGAAAAAGTCGGCGCGGAACTGGTCGACTCGGTACTGCCGTACGAGGAAGCGAAGATCCGCATTCTCAACGCGCCGCATAGCTGCATCGCGTGGGCGGGCACGTTGGTCGGGCTGAACTACATTCACGAAGGCACGCTCGACGCCGACATTCGCCAGTTCGCGTTCGACTACGTGACCGAAGACGTGATCCCGTGCCTCTCGCCGAGCCCGCTCGATCTCGCACGCTATCGCGACGTGGTGCTCGAACGCTTCAGCAATCCGTATATCCAGGACACCAACCAGCGCGTCGCGGCCGACGGCTTTTCGAAGCTGCCCGGCTTCATCGCGCCGACGCTGTCCGAGTGTTTCGAACGGGGCGTCACGCCGGCCGCGACGGCGATGCTGCCCGCGCTGTTTTTCCGCTTTCTCGAACGCTGGCATGCGGGCAAGCTGCCGTATGCGTATCAGGACGGCGTGATGGACGAGCGCGTCGCGCACGGCTTCTTCGCGGCGCCCGACCCGTTGCAGGCGTTCGCCGCCGACCGGCTGCTGTGGGGCAGCATGGCGCAGACACCGGAGCTGGAATCGGCGCTCGCAGGTGCGCTCGCGCGCGTCGATGTCTGGCTCGCCCACCGCGGCGCGGTTTGAGCACTCCGGTGCGTCCTGTTTCGAATCGATCGCGCGCAGTGCCAGGCTTAATGCGCATGGCAGCGCGCGTCAGGTGCGGCTAAAGTAGCGCATCCCTAACGACGAAGGTTTCGCGCCCATGTATCTCGGCATCGACCTCGGCACGTCCGAAGTGAAAGTTCTGCTGCTCGCCTCCGATGGTCGCGTGATCGGCACGGCAGGCTCCCCCTTTACCGTTTCGCGTCCGCATCAGCGCTGGGCCGAGCAGAATCCCGAGGACTGGTGGACGGGCACGCGCGCGGCGCTCACCGCGTTGCGTGAGCGGCATCCCGACGAGTTCGCGCAGATTCGCGGCATCGGCCTGTCGGGGCAGATGCACGGCGCGGTGCTGCTCGATGCCGAGGACGGCGTGCTGCGTCCCGCGATCCTGTGGAACGACATGCGCAGCGACAAGGAGTGCGCGGAGTTGACCGGGCGTGCGCCGGATCTGCACAGCGTGGCGGGCAATCTGGCGATGCCGGGTTTCACCGCGCCGAAACTGCTGTGGGTCGCACGCCATGAGCCGGAGATTTTCGCGCGGACCGCCTGCGTGCTGCTGCCGAAGGACTATCTGCGCTTGCAATTGACGGGCGGCAAGGTGTCCGATCCGTCGGATGCGGCGGGCACGTTGTGGCTCGATGTCGCGAGGCGCGACTGGTCGGACTCGTTGCTCGCCGCCTGCAACATGACGCGTGCGCAGATGCCGAGCCTCGCCGAAGGCAGCGCGCCGTCCGGCACGCTGCTGCCGTCGCTCGCACGCGAATTCGGCCTGAGCGACGGCGTGATCGTCGCGGCGGGCGGCGGCGACAACGCCACCAGCGCGATCGGCATCGGCGCGACGCAACCGGGCGACGGCTTCGTGTCGCTCGGCACGTCGGGCGTGCTGTGCGTGGTCGGCGACAGTTTCCGGCCGAATCCGGCCTCCGCCGTGCACGCGTTCTGTCATGCGATTCCGGATCGCTGGCATCAGATGAGCGTGGTGTTGTCGGCGGCGAGTTGCCTGCGCTGGGTCTGCAAGCTCACCTCGACCGACGAGCCCACCCTGCTCGCCGAAATCGAGGCACTCCCCGCCGATGCATTGAGCACCGCGCCGCTGTTCCTGCCGTATCTGTCCGGAGAACGCACGCCCCACAACGACCCGTATGCGCAAGGCGTGTTCTTCGGCATGAATCACGCGACCGATCGCGCGTTGCTCGGTTATGCGGTGCTCGAAGGCGTGACGCTCGCGCTCACCGACGGCCTCGACGCGTTGCGCGCGGCCGGCACTGAGGCGAAGGCGCTGTCGCTGCTCGGCGGCGGCGCGCGCAGCGACTACTGGGCACAACTGCTGGCCGATGCACTCGACACCGCGACGCGCAAGCACGGCGGCGGCGAAACCGGCGCGGCGCTAGGCGCAGCCCGCCTCGGCTGGCTGGCCGCGGGCGGCGACCCGGCCACGGTGCTGACCAAGCCGCCGATCGAAAAGGAGTTCACGCCGAATCCGCGCCGCCATGCCGAACTGCGCACGCGGCTCGAAGCGTACCGGGCGCTATACCGTCACGTGCGGCCGCTGTTCGACCCGGCGCGCGCGCCGCTCGCCTGAGCCAGCGGCAGCCACGGCCGCTTGGCGTTGAGAGACGCCGGCCGGCTGCTATCATCGGCGCACCTCAAGCGAGCCGTTACCGTGCCCAAGTCCTCAGAAAAACTAGATCTTGCTACCCGCGCCGCGTGGCTCTACTACGTCGCCGGCAACACCCAGAACGAAATTGCCGAGAAGCTGCAGGTCTCACGTCCGGTCGCGCAACGGCTGGTCGCCTTCGCGGTGGAAAAGAATCTGATTCGCGTGCGTGTCGATCACAAACTGGCCGACTGTCTGTTGCTCGCCGATCAGCTGTCGAAGCGCTACGGCCTGAGCATGTGCGAAGTGGTGCCGATCGACGGCGACACCTCCGACGAAGTCGACCGCAAGCTGGCGGTGGCCGGCGCGCAGGTGATGGAGCGCTATCTCGGCGCGGAAAAGCCGATGGTGGTCGCGGTGAGCAGCGGCCGCACGCTGAAGGCCGCGGTCGATCAGATCGCGCAGCTGGACCGTCCGCAGCATCGGCTGGTGTCGATGGTCGGGGCGATCGCGCAGGACGGCTCGTCGAACCGCTACGACGTCGCGCTGCACATTTCCGAAAAGACCGGCGGCAAGTATTTTCTGCTGCCCGCGCCGCTGCTTGCCGATAGCGAGGCCGAGCGCGCGCAGTGGTGCAATCACCGGCTGTACCGGATCGTCCAGTCGCTCTCGGCGCAGGCCGATGTCGCGTTTGTCGGGATCGGCAATATCGGGCCGAAGTGTCCGCTGCATGAAGACGGCTTCATCACGTCGGCGGAAGTGAAGGAATTGATGCACAACGGCGCCGTGGCCGAAATGCTCGGACTGCCAATCGATGCAGCCGGCGCGCACGTCGAATCGCCGACCGGCCGGCGCGTGACGAGCATCGCGCTCGATACGCCGCCACGTCGTCCGACGATTGGTTTCGCCGGCGGCCAGCGCAAGCGTGAAGCGCTGATCGCGGTGCTCAAGGGCGGCTGGTTGTCGGGACTGGTGACCGACGAGTTGTGCGCGCGCGCCGCGCTGGAAGCATGACGCCGGCGGCAGGCGCACCGAGGCGCTATATCTGCGGCAAACCTTCGGTGACGATGATCCGATAGTCGCCGCCCTGCAGCCGCGTTTCGCTGACCGCCTGATACGCGGGACTGCGATACCACGCGAGCGCTTCGTCGTAGCCGGTGAATTCGAGAATCAGGATGTCTTCGAGCGCGGGCCCCTCCAGCACTTCCCTGCGCCCGTGGCTCGCCAGCATCACGACCGGCCGCTGATCGAAGGTGGCCGGCGCGACCTGTTTGTATTCTTCGAGCTTCGCGGGGTCGAGCGTTTTCTCGCGCGTGATGACGACGTAGGCGGACATGAGCGTTCCCCGCAGCGTGGTGGAAAGGAAAGCGGCGCGCTCGCCGCTTCCCATCGCGTCACGCGGCCAGCACTTCAACGATCTTACGCTGGAATGCTTTCCCTTCGCTGTCGAAAAGATGGCAGTGCTCGGGCGTGGCGCCGAGCTTTTGCACTTCGCCTTTTGCGTGTCGTTCGAGTGGCGGGATCCGCGCGATCAGTCCGTCCGGCGCGACGCTCGATTCCGCATATAGATACGCCGCGTCGCCGAGCGATTCGACGGCCATCGTGCGGGCCGAGACGCCGTCGTCGGTCATGCCCACGTGCAGGTGTTCGGGGCGGATGCCGACCGTCACCTTGTCGCCCTGCTTGACCGAGCCCGGCTCCACCGCGACGCGTTGCGTCTCGCCGGTTTCGTAGTGCACCGTGACGCCGTCGTGCGTGACCGACTGCACGATGCCTTCCATGAAGTTCATCTTCGGCGAGCCGATGAAGCCGGCGACGAAGCGGTTGGCGGGCGCGTGATACAGCATGGTCGGGCTGCCGACCTGTTCGAGATTGCCCGCCGACAGCACGACGATCTTGTCGGCCAGCGTCATCGCTTCGACCTGATCGTGCGTCACGTAGATCATCGTGGTCTTCAGTTCGTCGTGCAGACGCGCGAATTCGAGGCGCATTTTCACGCGCAGCGCGGCGTCGAGATTCGACAGCGGCTCGTCGAACAGGAACACCTTCGGCTTGCGCGTGATCGCGCGGCCGATCGCCACGCGCTGGCGCTGGCCGCCGGACAGCTGCTTCGGCTTGCGATCGAGCAGATGATCGATGTGCAGGATCTTCGCGGCGTTGCGCACGGCCGCATCGATCTCGGGCTTCTTGGTGCCGGCGAGTTTCAGGCCGAACGCCATGTTGTCGTACAGCGTCATGTGCGGATACAACGCGTACGACTGGAACACCATCGCGATGCCCCGCTTGGCGGGCTGCACGTCGTTCACGCGCACGCCGTCGATGGTCAGGTCGCCGCCGCTGATGTCTTCGAGACCGGCGATCATCCGCATCAAGGTCGATTTACCGCAGCCGCTCGGGCCCACGAACACGACGAACTCGCCGTCGGCGATGTCGAGGTTGATGTCGCGCATCACTTCGTTGTCGTCGTAGGCCTTTCTGATGTTGCGCAGAGTTACGCTTGCCATGATGTGTCTCCGTGTAATGCTGTGTGTCGCTATGTGTTGCTGTGTGCGTTCGATGCCTGCCCGTTGACCGCTGACCTTTAGCCGTCGCGAGCCGGGCTTGCGCTCAGGGCGCCGCCGCCGTCGCGCTCAGCGTCCATTGCGCGACGATGTCCGGCAATTGCCGCATGTCGTCGAATACGTGACGCGCGCCGGCCGCATGCAGCTTGTCGATCTGCGCGTCGCTCGCATGACCTCCGCCGATGAAACCGAGCACCGTCATGCCCGCCGCGCTCGCCGCCGTCACGCCGGTCACGCTGTCCTCCACCACGAGGCACGCGGAAGGCGCGAGCCCGAGTCCGCGCGCCGCCGCCAGATAGACGTCGGGCGCGGGCTTCGGATTCGGCACCGCGTCGGCGCAAAACAGCCGCTCGCCGAAAAAGCGCACGAGACCCGTGCGCGTCAGCACGGTCTCCACGTAAGGCCGGAAGCTGTTGCTCGCGCAGCCCTTGACGAGCGGCACCTGGGCGAGCGCGGCCTCGATGCCTTCGACCGCCGGCGCTTCGATCGCCGCGGCTTCCACCGCGCGGCGAATCGCGTCGATCTCGGCAACACTAAGGCTTTTGCCGAGTTGCGCCGCCGTGCTCTGCAGCACCTTTTCGATTCGCAGTCCGAGCAGCGGCAGCACTACCGGTTCGACGTCGGTATCGGGCCAGCGCGCTTCGAGTTCGTGCACCAGCATGCGCGCCGCCACGGCTTCGCTGTCGATCAGCACGCCGTCGCAATCGCAGATCAACGCATAGTTGCTTGCCAACGCGCCCCCACTTGCTCCCGCCGTCATTTGACCGCCCCGAACGTGAGGCCGCGCACCAGTTGCTTCTGCGACAGCCAGCCGACGATCAGGATCGGCGCGACCGCCAGCAGCGAAGCCGCCGACAGTTTGGCCCAGAACAGGCCTTCAGGACTCGAATACGACGCGATGAACACCGTGAGCGGCGCGGCGTTCGAACTGGAAAGATTGATGCTCCAGAACGCTTCGTTCCACGAAAGGATCACGAGCAGCAGCGCGGTGGACGCGAGACCGGGCAGGGACATCGGCATCAGCAGATAGACGATTTCCTGCCAGGTCGCGGCCCCGTCGATACGCCCTGCTTCGAGAATGTCACGCGGAATCTCGGCGAAGTACGTGAACGACATCCACACCGCGATCGGCAGATTGATCAGCGTGTAGACGATCACCAGACCCGACACCGTATCGAGCAGGCCGCTGTTTTTCCACAGCAGGTAGATCGGCACCAGCACGCCGACCGACGGCATCATCTTGGTCGACAACATCCACAGCAGCACCTTCTGCGTGCGGCGCGTCGGAAAGAATGCCATCGCATACGCGGCGGGCACCGCGAGAATCAGACACAAGACGGTGACGCCCACCGAAATCAGCACCGAATTCCACGCGAACGAAAAGTAATTGCTGCGCGCGAACACCTCGCGAAAGCTCTCCAGCGTCGGCACGAAAAAGAGCGACGACGAGTACGCCTGCTGCTCGGTCTTGAATGCGGTGATCGTCATCCAGAAGATCGGGAAGAACAGCAGCAGCGCGACGAGCCACGCAATCACGCCGGGGATGCCGCGACGGATTGCATCGAACGGCGACTTGGTCGGCACGGTCATCGGCGTGGTCGTCGATGCCGGGGTAGAGGCAACGTGGCTCATTTTTCGTACTCCCCTTTCAGGTTCTTCGCGAGCATCCGCACGAGGAAGAACGACACGATGTTGGCCAGCACGACAGCAAGAATGCCGCCCGCCGACGCGAGACCGACGTCGAACTGTTGCAGGCCCAGCGAAAAGATCAGGTACGACAGATTGGTGGTCGCGGTGCCCGGACCGCCGCCCGTGGTCGTATAGATTTCGGCGAAGATCGACAGCAGGAAAATCGTTTCCATCATCACCACCACCGCGATCGCGCGTCTCAGGTGCGGCAGCGTGATGTAGAAGAACATCGAGAACGGACCCGCGCCGTCGATGCGCGCCGCCTCCTTCTGCTCCTGATCGAGCGACTGGATCGCCGTGAACAGAATCAGGAACGCGAACGGCAGCCACTGCCACGCGACGATCATGATCACCGCGGTGAGCGGATAGACGGCGAACCAGTCGATCGGCTGCAGGCCGATCGCGCGCATGCCCTGCGCGACGAGGCCGTACACCGGATGCAGGATCATGTTCTTCCAGATCAGCGCGCTCACGGTCGGCATCACGAAGAACGGTGCGATGGCGAGCAGCCGCGCGACACCCTGGCCGTAAAACTTGCGGTCGAACAGGATCGCCATCAGCACGCCGCCGACCACCGTGATCACCAGCACGGAGATGATCAACTCGAGCGTGTTGGCGATCGACGGCCAGAACGACGGGTCGCTCGCGAGGTAGCGATAGTTGTCGAGGCCGGCGAAGCCGCGCAGATCCGGATTCAGCAGGTTGTAGCGCGAGAACGAAAACCAGATCGTCATCGCGAGAGGAATCGCCATCCACAGCACCAGCACGGCGACCGATGGCGACACTAGCCAGCGGGCGGAATTGGCTTTACGGGTTTCGCGTTCTTTTTCGGTCTGGGGCTGGGCATGCATGAGAGGTAGGCGCAAAGGACGCATGATTGACCACCTGTTCGGTAATGCGCGGGGGCGTCCGCGTGAGCCGCATGAACCGTTGCGGCATCGTGCGACGCCCCAACCGCTCGCTCGCGGCCGGGACGGCCCCGCTGTGCTGCGTGAGCCGGCTGACGGGCGTCAGCCGGCGCGTGCCACATCACTGACGTGGCTGGGTTGCTACGTTACTTCTGATAGCCGGCCTGCTTCACCGCGCGATCCGCGGTGGCGTTGCCCGCCGCCAGCGCCTGATCGACCGTCATCTGACCGGCAATCGCACCGGAAATGCTCTGACCGACCACGGTGCCGAACGATTGAAACTCAGGAATCCCCACGAACTGCACGCCGGTGTAAGGCACCGGTTTGAGGGTCGGGTGATCCGGGTCCGCCGTTTCGATCGCCTTCAGCACGAACGCGCCGAACGGTGCGGCCTTCTGGTACTCGGGGCGCGCATAGGTCGACTGGCGCGTTCCCGGCGGCACCGAGGCCCAGCCTTCATCCTTCGCGACCAGTTCGATGTATTCCTTCGACGTCGCCCACGTGATGAACTTCTTCGCCGATTCGGCCTGCTTCGACGACTTCGGAATCGCCAGCGCCCACGCCCACAGCCAGTGCGAGCCCTTCGGCGTGACCGCGATCGGTGCCGCGGCGAAACCGACCTTGTCAGCGATCTGCGACTGGTTCTTGTTGTAGAGCATGCCGGCCGCCACCGTCGCGTCGATCCACATCGCGCACTTGCCCGACGACATCAGCGTGAGGTTTTCGTTGAAGCCGTTCGAGCTGGCTCCCGGCGGGCCGTTCTTCTTCAGCAGATCGACGTAGAACGTGATCGCCTTTTTCCATTCCGGCGACGTGAGCTGCGCGTTCCACTTCTCGTCGAACCAGCGGCCGCCGAAGGTGTTCACCACCGTCGTGCTGTACGCCATGTTCTCGCCCCAGCCTGCCTTGCCGCGCAGGCAGATGCCGTACTGGCCGTTGGCTTTGTCGGTGAGCTTGTCGGCGAATTGTGCGATCTGGTCATAGGTCGGCTGGTCGGGCATTTTCAGGCCGGCCTTGTCGAACAGATCCTTGCGGTAATAGGTCATCGAACTCTCGACGTAGAACGGCAGCGCGTACAGCTGGCCGCCACTCGACAGCCCGTCGCGGGCCGTCTTCACGACGTCGTTCAGATCGTAGCTGGCGGGCAGATTGGTGAGCGGCGTGAGCCAGCCGCGCTTGCCCCATTGCGGCGTTTCATAGGCGCCGATCGTCATCACGTCGAACTGGCCGCTGCCGGTGGTGATGTCGGTCGTGGCGCGCTGACGCAGCACGTTTTCTTCGAGAATCACCCAGTTCAGCTTGATGTCCGGATTCGCTTTTTCGAACGCGGGCGAGAGTTTCTTCAGCTCGATCATGTCCGGGTTGTTCAACGTCGCGATCGTCACCGTGGCCGCCGATGCGCTCAACGCAAAACATGCTGCCGCGCCGGCGCTGACCGCCTTCAGCGTGGATTTGAATGCTGGTTTCATGTGTTGTCTCCTTTCTCGTACGTTATGTGGTGCTGCGTTTGTTTTACGGAAATGGCGATGGCGCGCGCGGGTTTCGAGGGCCTGCGCCCGACGCATTCGCCTAGCTCATCCAGTTGCCACCGTCGACGTTCAGGGTTTGCGCGGTGATGTAGTCGGCGTCCGCGGAGGCGAGAAATAGCGCGGCGCCGGTGAGATCGTCCGGCACCCCCATGCGGCCGAGCGGCACCGCTTCGCCCACCAGCCGCTTCTTCTCGCCGAGCGGCCGGTTTTCATAGCGGGCGAAGAGCGCGTCGACTTCATTCCACATCGGCGTATCGACGACGCCCGGCGCGATGCCGTTCACGTTGATCCGGTGCGGCGCGAGTGCGAGCGCCGCGGACTGCGTGTAGCTCAACACCGCCGCCTTGGTCGCGCAGTAGTGCGACACCAGCGCCTCGCCGCGCCGCCCGGCTTGCGACGACATGTTGATGATCTTGCCGCCGCGGCCCTGCTCGACCATCCGGCGCGCGACGGTTTGCATCAGAAAGAACATGCCCTTCACGTTGACCGCGAAAAGGCGGTCGAACACGTCCCAGGATTCATCGAGGATCGGGCGCATATCGAAGAGCGCCGCGTTGTTGAACAGAATGTCGACCTGGCCGAAGCGCGCGAGCGTGCTCGCGAGAATCCGGTCGATGTCGTCGCGGCGCGTGACGTCGGCGCTCACGCTCAGCACGCGCTCGCCGTGGGCTGCGCGCAGCGCGTCGCCGAAACTGTCGGCCGGCTTCACGTCGACCAGCACGCAGCGCGCGCCCTCGTCCAGATAGCGCCGGGCCACCGCTTCACCGATGCCGCTGGCCGCGCCCGTCAGAATGGCCACCTTGTCTTGCAATCGTGCCGCCACCGCATGTCTCCGGTTCGTTCTGCTTTTTGTGGCGCAGTGAGCGAACGCTCATTGCGCGAACAATTGCTCTGTTAGTGATCGAATGATCGGATACGGACCGGGTCATGTCAAGGCGCTCGACCAGATTTCGATGGTGCAGCGCGACAGGAGACCCGCGCACCCTTCTGCCGCCTTCGGCCACACGACGACGGCGTGCGGGGGTCAGCCAAACAACATTCTGTGCAAGCCGCTGACAAAAATTCGAGATACGTTATATCATTTCGACCTCGCTTCGTTTCGAAGCCTTTTGCCGCCAGGAGGTCCATGCCGATGGCCACGTCGATTGCGGAACACCATGCCGTGCGGCTCGCGCATGCGGACGCGCACGCCGCGTTGCACGGACTCGCGCTGACGCCGCTGCGGCGTCAGGTGTATGCGGCGGTCGTCGCCAGCGAGCGGCCGGTCGGCGCGTACGAGCTGCTCGATGCGCTCGCGCCGCAGCGCGGACGGATGCCGCCCACCACCGTCTACCGCGCGCTCGATTTTCTGCTCGCGCACGGCTTCGTCCACCGGATCGAATCGAAGAATGCATACGTCGCCTGCTGTGAAATCGGCGTGCCGCACCGCAGCCAGTTTCTGATGTGCGACGGCTGCGGCGCGACCGTCGAGATTCCCGGCGACGATCTTGCCGATCAGTTGTCGCATAGCGCGCCGGCACATGGTTTCGAGGTTCATCGGCAGGTGATCGAGCTGAGCGGCCTGTGTGCCGGGTGCGCCCGCGCCGCGCGGCCTGCCGGAGCTTCGGCATGAGGCTTCCGTATGAGGCAGTGCATGACGCCGGGCACGAACGCCCACCCGAAACCACGCACGGCGGCTGCCATGCATGTAGCCGTGATGGCTGAAGCAGCACAGCGAACCGCACAGGACCTGGACGAACGTCGCCGCCAGCGGGCGCGCCCGTCTCAACATTTGTGACCCACCCAACTCTCACGCAGCAGGAAACAACGATGAAAAAAATCGGCTCGATGTTGATCGGGGCGCGCCGTGCGCTGAAGCTGTCGAAGTACCTGGCCGCGGGCGCGGCGGCGTTCGCGTTCGGCCACGGCGCGTTGGCCGCCGACGCGAAAATCCCGGTCGTCGCCGCGGAGAATTTTTATGGCGACGTGGTGCAGCAACTGGGCGGCGATCGCGTCGACGTGACGAGCATTCTCAGCAATCCGGATCAGGACCCGCATCTGTTCGAAGCGAGCCCGAAGACCGCGCGCGCGTTGCAGCATGCGAGCCTTGTGATCTACAACGGCGCCGACTACGATCCGTGGATGGCGAAACTGCTGGCCGCGTCAAAGGGCGCAAAGCGCACCACGATCGTCGCCGCCGACCTCACTGGCAGGAAGAGCGGCGATAATCCGCACCTCTGGTACGACCCGGCGACCATGCCGAAAGTGGCGCGCGCGGTGAGCGACGCGCTCGTCGCGGCTGACCCGGCGCACAAGTCGGCGTACGATGCGAACCTCGCGAAGTTTCTCGCTTCGCTCAGGCCGATCGACGCCAAGGTCGCCGAACTGCATGGCCGCTATGCGGGCGCGCCGGTCACGGCGACCGAGCCGGTGTTCGGCTACATGTCGGACGCGCTGGGGCTGACGATGCGCAATCAGCGCTTCCAGCTCGCGGCCATGAACGACACCGAAGCCAGCGCGGCCGATATCGCCGCGTTCGAACGCGATCTGCGCGAGAAGCGGGTACGCGTTCTGATCTATAACAGCCAGGCAACCGAGGCCCTGACCCAACGCATGTTGAAGCTCGCGCAGCAATCGCAGGTGCCGACCATGAGCGTCACCGAAACCCAGCCGGCCGGCGAGACCTATCAGACGTGGATGCTCACGCAGCTCGACGCGCTGGGCGCGGCGCTGGCCGTGGGCGGCACGAACGGTGCGAGCGGTGCGAACAATGCGAAGGCGGCGAAATCGGCAAGCTCTGGCGCCAAAGGAAAAACCCAATGACCTTGACTGGCCGCAACGCGCCAGCCAGCGCTTCAGGCAGCCCGGCGGCAAGCGCCGCCGCAAGCGCCCCCCGCACCGCGCCTGTGCTCGAACTCGATCATGTGACCCTCGAACTCGGCGGCCGCACGATCTTGCGCGACACCGGCTTCGTGGTGAATCAGGGCGAATTCATCGGCGTGCTCGGGCCGAACGGCGCGGGTAAAACCACGCTGATGCGCGCCGTGCTCGGCCTCGTGCCCGCGGCGCAAGGCGCGATCCGCGTGCTGGGGCAGCCGGTCGAGCGCGGCAACGCGTCGATCGGCTATATGCCGCAGACGCGCAGCGCGCTCGCCGGCCGCCGCGTGCGGGGCCGCGATTTCGTCGCGATGGCCGCCGACGGCCACCGCTGGGGCTTGCCGCATGCGGATGCGAAAACCCGCGCCGACGTCGAGCGCGTGCTCGATCTGGTCGGCGGCCGCAAGCTGGCCGAGCGGCCGTTGTCGGAACTGTCGGGCGGCGAGCGTCAGCGGCTGCTGCTCGCGCAGTGCCTGCTCGGCAATCCGAAACTGCTGCTGCTGGACGAACCGTTGATCAGCCTCGACCCGCATCATCAGAAGAGCGTGGTCGAACTGGTGCGCAGTGTGCAGCGCGAACTTGGCATCGCCGTGCTGTTTTCCGCGCATGAGCTGAATCCGCTGCTGAACTCGCTCGACCGCGTGCTGTATCTCGGTAGCGGCGTGGCGGCGCTCGGCACCGTCGACGAAGTGATCACGCGGCCGGTGCTGTCGCGCCTCTATGGCTCGCCGATCGACGTGATGCGCGTGAACGGCCGCATCTTCGTGATGTCGGGCGACGTCGAAGTCGAAAAGCACGATCACGAGCACGAACACGACGAGGACGGCGGCCACAGTCACTCGCACGCTCACGGGCACTCGCACGGCCATTCCCACCAGCACGACTCACGCGACGGACACACGCACGATGTTTGAATACGATTTCATGGTGAATGCCTTCGCGGCGTCCGGGATCGTCGCGGTGCTGGCCGGCGTGGTGGGCTATTTTCTGGTGATGCGCGGACAAACCTTCGCCGGCCACGCGCTCTCGCACGTCGGCTTCACCGGCGCGACCGGCGCGGTGCTGATCGGCATCTCGCCGATCTGGGGGATGATCGGCTTCACGCTCGCGGCGGGCGTCGGCATGGGCGCGCTCGGCGAGCGGCTCGCCGGACGCGATGTCGCGATCGGCGTGGTCCTGTCGCTGTCGCTCGGCTTCGGCTTGTTGTTCCTGCATTTCTTCACCGCGTACGCGACGCAGGTCACCGCGCTGCTGTTCGGCAACGTGCTCGGCGTGAATACCTCGACGCTCGGTGTGCTTGCCGCATTGGGCATAGTCAGCCTGGCGGCGCTCGCGGCGATCATGCGGCCGCTGCTGTTCGCGTCGTTGCAGCCGGAACTGGCGGAGGCCAAGGGCGTGTCGCTGCGCCGGGTGTCGGTGCTGTTTCTCGCGATTGCCGCGCTGGCCGTCGCGGCGTGCACGCAGATCGTCGGCGTGCTGCTGGTGTTCACGCTGATGGTCGGCCCGGCCGCCGCGGCGCAGAACGTGACGACGCGGCTGTCGACCGGTCTCGTGCTCGCCGCCGTGTTCGCGTTGCTGCAGGCGTGGCTGGGTCTGACGCTGGCGTTCTACACCGATTGGCCGACGAGCTTCTGGATCACCGTGTTGTCGGCGCTGGTGTATGGCGGGAGTTTGTTGAAGCGGCGTTGAGTCAGTGAGCGGCCAAGCCGCTGCGAGATTGGCGCGCGGCTCATCGGCCGCTTGCGCGCCATGGCTCGCCGATGGCGGCAGCGCACCTCCATGCCGCCGCCATCTCCCTCGCGAACTACAACGACATCACCCGAGCAGTACCTTGGCGTGATGCGCGAGATGATCCTCGATGAACGTCGAGATGAAGTAGTAGCCGTGGTCATAGCCCGCATGACGGCGCAGCGTCAGCGGCTGCCCTGCCGCCCGGCAAGCGGCCTCGAACACATCCGGATTCAACTGCTCGGCGAGGAACTGATCCGCGAGCCCCTGATCGACCAGAATCCCAGCCGCGAACTTGCGGGACGCATGCGCGACCAGTTCGCTCGCGTCGTACTGCTTCCACGCCTCGCGGTCATCGCCCAGATAACCGCTGAACGCCTTCTCGCCCCACGGACAGCGCGTCGGCGCGGCAATCGGCGCGAACGCCGACACCGACCGATAGAGCTCCGGATTGCGCAGCGCCAGCATCAACGCGCCGTGACCGCCCATCGAATGCCCGAACACGCCGAGGCGCGCGCCATCCACCGGCAGATTCGCGAGCACCGTGTCGCGCAGCTCGTCGCGCACGTACGAGTACATCCGGTAGTGCTTCGCCCACGGCTCCTGGGTCGCGTCGACGTAAAAGCCCGCGCCCACGCCGAAGTCCCACGCCGCGCTTTCGCCCGGCACGCCCGCGCCGCGCGGACTGGTGTCCGGCGAGATCAGCGCGATGCCGTGCTGCGCGGCGAAGCGCTGTGCGCCGGCCTTGATCGGAAAGGTTTCTTCCGTGCAAGTCAGACCCGCGAGATAGAACAGCGCGGGCACCTTTGCGTTGGCCTGCAGAGCCTGCGGCGGCAGAAAGACCGAGAAGCGCATCGGCAAACCGATGGCCTGAGAGTCATGCCGATAGAAGCGCTGTTCGCCCCCATGGCACGCATGCGACGACAATAGTTCAAGCATCGCGACGCTCCTCGTTTAGTACAGCACCACCGAGCGGATCGACTCGCCCTTCTTCATCAGATCGAAGCCCTCGTTGATGCGTTCGAGCGGCAGACGGTGCGTGATGAGGTCGTCGATATTGATCTTGCCTTCCATGTACCAGTCGACGATCTTCGGCACGTCGGTGCGCCCGCGCGCGCCGCCGAAGGCGGAGCCCTTCCATTCGCGGCCCGTCACCAGCTGGAACGGACGCGTGCTGATCTCCTCGCCCGCCGCCGCCACGCCGATGATGAACGACTGGCCCCAGCCCTTGTGCGTACACTCCAGCGCCTGGCGCATCACCTTGGTATTGCCGATGCATTCGAACGAATAGTCCGCACCGCCATCGGTGAGTTGCACGATGTGGTCGACCACGTTTTCGACTTCGTTCGGGTTGATGAAGTGAGTCATGCCGAACTTCTTCGCCAGTTCGACGCGGCCCGGGTTGAGATCGACGCCGATGATCTTGTCCGCGCCGACCATCTTCGCGCCTTGAATCACGTTCAAGCCGATGCCGCCGAGACCGAACACGACCACGTTCGCACCCGCCTCCACCTTCGCCGAATACACCACGGCGCCGACGCCGGTCGTCACGCCGCAGCCGATGTAGCAGATCTTGTCGAACGGCGCGTCTTCACGCACCTTCGCGACCGCGATTTCCGGCACGACGATGTAGTTCGAGAACGTGGACGTGCCCATGTAGTGAAACAGCGGCTTGCCGTCGAGCGAGAATCGCGACGTGGCGTCCGGCATCAAGCCCTTGCCTTGCGTCGAGCGGATCGCCTGACACAGGTTGGTCTTGCGCGACAGGCAGAACTTGCACTGACGGCATTCCGGCGTGTACAGCGGAATCACGTGGTCGCCCTTCTTCAGCGTGCCGACGCCCGGCCCCGTATCGACGATCACGCCCGCGCCTTCGTGGCCGAGAATCGCCGGGAAGATGCCTTCCGGATCGGCGCCCGACAGCGTGTAGTAGTCGGTATGGCAGATGCCCGTCGCCTTCACTTCGATCAGGACTTCACCGGCGCGCGGCCCTTCCAGATCGACTTCCTCGATCGTCAACGGGGCGCCGGCTTTCCATGCGATTGCTGCTTTGGTCTTCATCGTCAATGCTCCTGTGAGTCTGTGAATGCGACGCGCGCCGTGGTTCGTTACATCGCGGCGCGCGGGTGATCCGCGGGTGTTGCGTTGCGCCTGCTACACGTGATTCGTGCGCGACGCCGGTGGCCGGTGCCGAAGCGGTGACGGCCATCGGCGCAGGCCGGCTTGCAGCTTAGCGCGCGAAAAGCGTAATGGTATTGCAAAGCGCGTCATCACATTGTCCTGACCGGACATTGCCGCGGTTAGCGCGGCGTCGGGCCGCCGAACCATGTCTCGACGCGGCCATACAGATCGAGAAAGCGCGCATAGCGCGCTTCGAGCGCGGCATCGCCTTGCGGACCCGCGACGCGCGTCGTGCCCGGCGCGAGCGCGGCCAGATCGTCCGCGCGCCAATGGCCGCTCGCCAGGCCGCCGAGCATGGCTGCGCCACGCGGCGCGGCATTCGGACAATCGACCGCATGCAGTTCGACGTTCAGCGCATCGGCGAGCAACTGGCGCCAACGCGCGTCGACGGAACCGCCGCCGGCGAGCTTCAAGGCCGTCACCGTGGCGCCGCTCGCACGAACCGCGTCGAGCCCGGCGCGCAGCGAGAACGCGACACCTTCGAACGCGGCGCGCATCATCGCGCCACGTGTGTGATCGAGCGCGAGACCGAGCCAGCCGCCGCGCGCGTGCGGGTTCAACCATGGCGTGCGCTCGCCTGTGAGGTAAGGCAGGAAGGTCGGGGTGGCGTGGTCGTTGGCAATCCTGCCCGCTTCATCACCGAATGCATCACCGAATGCATCACGATAAGCATCGGCCCATTCATACGACAGCCATCCGCGTGCCCTTTCCAAGGCGATGCCGACGTTTTGCATCGCCGCCATCCGATACCAGTGATCGCTCGCCGCCCGATAGCGATGCAAGCCCTTCACCGCCGCGGGCTCATGCGCGGCGAGCACGACGATCTGTCCGCCGGTGCCGGTGGTGAGCAACGCGTCGCCGTCGTGCGCGAGTCCGCTGCCGAGCGCCGCGCAGGGCGTATCCGCGGCGCCGGTGGCGAGCACGATGCCGGCGCGCAGGCCAAGCGCGCGCGCCGCGCTCTCCGACAACACGCCCCCCGCCGCATACGACGGCGCCAGCGGTGCGAACCATTCGCGCGGTATCCGTAAGCGTTCGAGCAGCGCCGCGTCCCACACGCCGGCGGGATCGGCGAGCGCGGTCGCACATGCGTCGGACGGGTCGGTCGCCACCGCGCCGCCGAGTGCGACGCGCAGCCAGTCCTTCGGTTGCAGCGCCCAACGCGTGCGGCGCGCGGCCTCCGGTTCATGCAGCACGATCCAGCGCAGCAACGGACCGGCCATGCCCGGCGCGACCGGATTCGGCTGCGGCTCGGGCCACGCATCGAGCAGGTCCACCGCGCGCGTGTCGGGCCAGAGCATTGCGGGTCGCACGGCTTCGCCCGCCGCGTCGATCAGCACGACGCCGTGCATCTGTCCGGAAAAGCCGATCGCCTGCACGTCGCGGCGCAAGCCTTCGGGCAAGCGCGCCATCGCATCGCAGAGCGCGCGCCACCATGTCTGCACCGGCGTTTCAGCCCAACCCGCGTGCGGCGTGTCGAGCGCATAAGCGACGCTCGCCACCGCCTGCTCGCGACCGTGTTCATCGACGATTGCCGCTTTGAGGGAGCCGGTGCCGAGGTCGATGCCGAGAAAACTCATAGGCGATGGGTCGTCAGTGGGGTGGGGATTGGACGTATTGAGTGCATGGAGAAGCGACATCGGGCATGCGCGAAACGCGCCAACGTTCACGCTGAAACACGCCCTGATGCGCACACGAGCACTCGCACCAGAACGCACGCTGAAAATCGCCAATCGCGGGTTAACCCCGCCACGCCGCGAGCCGCATGAAAACAGGACTATGCGCCAGCCGCGATACACCTCATTGATTCTCACATATATCCCGGCGCGCCGGGCACGCGCGGCGAGCGGCCTCGCAGCGCCACTGCCAAGGGCTCACCGCCGATCGGCCATGCACACACCTTTAATTCAGCTTTCAAACGACGCGCGCGCATATCGTCACCGGGAATGCCGGAATAGGCCCCAGTGGTCTTGTTGCACCTTTTCGTCCCCGATACCTTGGAGCCATCCCAAAACAGATGGTGGAGACAGACGATATGCAACCGAACACGGTTCACCCGTGCGACGAGCGACTGCCCGCAGGCCAGTTGCTCACCCTCGGCATTCAGCACGTTCTGGTGATGTACGCGGGCGCCGTCGCGGTGCCCTTGATCGTCGGCGCGGCGCTCAAGCTGCCGAAGGACCAGATCGCCTTCCTCATCAGCGCCGATCTGTTTTCGTGCGGCATCGCCACGCTGATCCAGACGCTCGGGCTATGGATCTTCGGCATCCGTCTGCCGGTCATCATGGGCTGCACGTTCGCGGCCGTCGGTCCGATGGTCGCGATCGGCACCAACCCGTCGCTCGGCATTCTCGACATCTTCGGCTCGACGATCGCGGCCGGCGTGGTCGGCATCCTGCTCGCGCCCGCGGTCGGCAAGCTGCTGCGCTTTTTCCCGCCAGTGGTGATCGGCGTGGTGATCTCGGTGATCGGCCTGTCGCTGATGGAAGTCGGCATCAACTGGGCAGCCGGCGGCGTGGGCAATCCCGACTACGGCAGCCCGGTCTACCTCGGGCTGTCGCTGCTCGTGCTGATGCTGATCCTGCTGATCAACAAATTCGCGCGCGGCTTCCTTGCGAACATCTCGGTGCTGCTCGGCATCGTCGCGGGCTTCGTGATCGCGCTGGCGCTCGGCCGCGTCAACATGGAAGGCGTCACGCTCGCACCGTGGGTCGGCTTCGTGATGCCGTTCCACTTCGGCCTGCCGCACTTCGATCCGCTATCGATCGCGACGATGGTCACCGTGATGTTCGTCACCTTCATCGAATCGACCGGCATGTTCCTCGCGGTCGGCGACATGGTCGATCGTCCGGTCGATCAGAAGACGCTGGTGCGCGGCCTGCGCGTCGACGGCCTGGGCACGCTGATCGGCGGCATCTTCAACTCGTTTCCGCATACGTCGTTTTCGCAGAACGTCGGGCTGATCGGCGTAACCGGCGTGAAGAGCCGCTTCGTCTGCGCGATGGGCGGCGTGATCCTCGTGCTGCTCGGCCTGTTCCCGAAGATGGCGCAGGTGGTCGCGTCGGTGCCGGCTTTCGTGCTCGGCGGCGCGGGTATCGTGATGTTCGGCATGGTTGCGGCGAACGGCATCAAGGTGCTGTCGAAAGTCGACTTCGTGAGGAACCCGCACAACCTGTTCATCGTCGCGGTGAGTATCGGTCTGGGTCTGGTGCCGGTGGTGTCGCCGCACTTCTTTTCGAAGCTGCCGCCGGCGCTGTCGCCGCTCTTGCATAGCGGGATTCTGCTGGCGTCGGTGTCGGCAGTGGTGCTGAACCTGATCTTCAACGGCGTGAAGAGCGAGAAGAAGGCGCAGTGCGAGATTCGCCGCGCGGGGCATGACTTCGACGGACGCGGCGGTGCGGAACCGCAAGGCGACGAGATGCTGCGCACGGTGGATTTGCACTGAGCGTCGCTGCCGCTGACTAGCGCGGTGTGAGCTGCGGCAGCGATAAAAAAACGCCACGGCATGCCGTGGCGTTTTTGTTTGTCCGGCTACGCGAAGCGGCTTCCCTGAATCAGAGACCGCTCCACGCAAGCGCTGGTGAAAAGCTCAACTCAGTCAGCCCGCGCTCGGTGCCGAAACCGCTACCGGTGCACTGGCTGCGCCGTAGTCGACCGGCGCATCCGCCGGACGCGGCTGCTCGCCGGTATGCTCGATCCAGCCGCCGCCGAGCGCCTGATACAGCGTGACCAGGTTCTGCAGGCGTTCCATGCGCGTGGTCACGAGCGACTGCTGCGACTGGTACAGCGCGGTCTGCGCGGTCAGCACCGCCAGATAGCCGTCGACCCCGTTCGAATACCGCAGGTTCGACAAATCCAGCCGGCGTTGTTCGGCCGACGTATCGCGTTCCAGCGCTTCGATCTGCTGGTCGTAGGTGCCGCGCGCCGCCAGTCCGTCCGCCACTTCGCGGAAGGCCGTCTGGATCGCTTTTTCGTACGTGGCGATCTGGACGTTCTTCTGGATGTTGGCGACATCGAGGCTGGCCTTGAGCTCGCCGCCCTGGAAGATCGGCACCGTAATCGACGGCGCAAAACTCCACGCCGCCGAACCCGCCTTGAACAGACCGCCCAGCGTCGGGCTCAGCGTGCCGACGCTGCCGGTCAGCGTGACCTGCGGGAAGAACGCCGCGCGCGCCGCGCCGATATTCGCGTTGGCCGCCAGCAGATTCTCCTCGGCCTCCATGATGTCCGGCCGACGCGTCAGCAGATCGGACGGCAGACCCGCCGGAATGTCCGTCAGGAGATTCTGGTCGTCCAACGTCATTCCTGGCGGCAGGTCGGCGGGGATCGCCTCGCCGAGCAGCAGCACCAACGCGTTTTCGGCCTGCGCCCGCAGACGCATCTGCGCCTGCAGATTCGCCTTCGCCACCTCGACCACCGTCTGCGCCTGACGCAGATCGAGTTCCGAACCCGTACCGGTATCGAACTGAACCTTGTTGATCCGGTACGACTCGTCCGCGGTCTTCAGCGTGTTCTGCGTGACCTTCAGCAGGTCATCCAGTTCGAGCACCGTCAGATACTGGTTCGCCACCTGCGAGACCAGCGCGATTTCGGCCGCCTTGCGCGCCTGAGTCGTGCCCAGGTAGGTCGCCAACGCCTGATCCTTCAGGCTCTGGATCCGCCCGAAGAAGTCGATTTCCCACGACGCATTCAGACCCACCGAATACGACGAGGTAATCAGCTGGTCGGTGAACGAGAGGTCGCGCGGCGTGCGCGAGCGGGTGCCGGAAGCCGCAGCGTCGAGCGTCGGGAACAGACCGGCGCGCACGATCCGGTACTGCGCCTGCGACGCCTGCATGTTCAGCACCGACACGCGCAGATCGCGGTTGTTCTTCAGCGCGATTTCGATCAGCCGCTGCATGCGCGGATCGACGAAGAAATCGCGCCAGCCGATGTCGGCGGCCGGCTGGCCGTTGGCGCTGCGCGCGCCGGCGGAGCCAGACTGGGCCGCATCCGGCTGGGTCGCATCCGGCTGGGTCGCGCCCGGTTGGGTCGCGCCCGGTTGGGTCGCGCCCGGTTGCGTGTCGTACACGCCACCGGTCGGGAAGGTTGCCGTCACGGGCGCATCGGGGCGCTGATACCGCGGCGCCATCGTGCAACCCGCGGCGAACAACGCGACCGCCACTGCAATCAGAGAATGTTTTTGCATCTCAATGTCCGTCCTTGCCCGAGCCTTCATCAGTCGACCCGCCAGCCGCACCGCCACCTTGCGGATCATGCGGATGGTGCTGTTCGTAATGTGCGAGCGCCTCATCCGGGTCTTCCTTCTCACCGCCGAACTTCGCGCGAATCACGACGAAGAACATCGGGATCATGAAAATCGCGAGGAAGGTCGCCGTCAACATCCCGCCGATCACGCCGGTGCCGATCGCGTGCTGGCTGGCCGAACCGGCGCCGTTGCTGATCGCGAGCGGCATCACGCCGAGAATGAACGCGAGCGAGGTCATCAGAATCGGACGCAACCGCAGACGCGCCGCTTCCAGCGCGGCCTCGATCGGCCCCATGCCTTGACCCTGCTGCAGTTCGCGGGCGAATTCCACGATCAGAATCGCGTTCTTCGCCGACAACCCGACCGTGGTCAACAGACCCACCTGGAAGAACACGTCGTTCTCGAGCCCGCGCAGCGTCGCGGCCAGCAGTGCGCCGATCACGCCGAGCGGCACCACCATGATCACCGAGAACGGGATCGACCAGCTTTCATACAGCGCCGCGAGACACAGGAACACGACGAGAATCGAGATGCCGTACAGAATCGGCGCCTGCGAACCGGACTGGCGTTCCTGCAACGACAAGCCCGTCCATTCGTAGCCGACGCCCGCGGGCAACTTCGCCACGAGTGCTTCCATCGCCGTCATCGCCTGACCGGTCGACTTGCCCGGTGCAGCCGCGCCCTGGATTTCCACCGACGAGATACCGTTGTAGCGCTCCAGCTTTGGTGAACCAAACGCCCACTCGGTGCTGGCGAACGCGGAGAACGGCACCATCGCGCCAGCGCTGTTGCGCACGAACCAGGCACTGACGTCTTCCGGTTTCATCCGGAAAGGCGCCTCGCCTTGCAGATACACCTTCTTGATCCGGCCATCCGTATCGAGGAAGTTGTTCACGTAGGCCGATGCCCACGCAATCGAGAACGTCTGGTCGATGTCGGACACGGACACGCCGAGCGCCTGCGCCTTCTCGCGATCGATGTTCACCTTGAACTGCGGCGTATCGTTCAGGCCGTTCGGACGCACCTGCGCCAGCGTCGGATCTTTCGCCGCGAGACCCAGCAGCATGTTGCGCGCTTCCATCAGTTTCGCGTGGCCGATACCCGCGCGATCCTGCAACTGGAAGTCGAAGCCCGCTGCCGTGCCGAGTTCAGGAATCGACGGCGGATTGACCGGGAACACCACCGCGGTCTTGTAGCTGGCGAAGTGCATGTAGAGACGCCCCACCAGCGCTTGAACCTTCTGGTCCGCGTGCTGACGCTGCGCGTAGTCCCTCATCCGCACGAACACGAGACCCGCGTTCTGGCCACGGCCGGCGAAGCTGAAGCCGTTCACCGTGAAGGTCGATTCGACAATCGACTTCTCGTCCGTGAGCAGATAGTCCGACACGTCCTTCAGCGCGCGCGCAGTGGTTTCCTGCGTGGAACCCGACGGCGTTTGCACGAGCACGAACATCGTGCCCTGGTCTTCATCAGGCAGGAACGACTTCGGCAGTCTGACGAACAGCAGCCCGACCGCGAAGATCACCACCATGTAGATGATCAGCCAACGACCCGAGCGCTTGATCACGTGGTGCACGCCCGAGTGATACTTGTCGCGGCTCCTGTTGAACGTACGGTTGAACCAGCCGAAGAAGCCGGTGGTCTTTTCGTGATGCCCTTGCGGAATCGGCTTGAGGATCGTCGCGCACAGCGCCGGCGTCAGAATCAACGCGACCAGCACGGACAGCACCATCGCCGCCACGATCGTCAGCGAGAACTGCCGGTAAATCGCGCCGACCGAACCGCCCGAGAACGCCACCGGCACGAACACCGCCGACAGCACGAGCGCCACGCCGACCAGCGCGCCGGTAATCTGGTCCATCGCCTTGCGGGTCGCCTCTCGAGGCGATAAACCCTCCTCCTGCATCACCCGCTCGACGTTCTCCACCACCACGATCGCATCGTCCACCAGCAGGCCGATTGCCAGCACGAGCCCGAACATCGACAGCGTGTTGATCGAGAAGCCCACGAGACCCATGACCGCGAACGTGCCCAGCAGCACTACCGGCACGGCGATCGTCGGGATCAGCGTGGCGCGCAGGTTCTGCAGGAACAGGTACATGACCAGGAACACCAGCACGATACCTTCGAGCAGCGTCTTGACCACTTCCTCGATCGACAGACGCACGAACGGCGTGGTGTCGTACGGATACTGGACGACCAGACCGTGCGGGAAGTACTTCGACAGTTCGGCGACCTTCGCGCGCACCGCCTTCGCGGTGGCCAGCGCATTCGCGCCGGTGGCGAGCTGAATACCGAAGCCGGCCGTCGGCTGGCCGTTGTACTTGGTGTCGAAGTTGTAGTTTTCGCCGCCCAGCTCGATACGCGCCACGTCGCGCAGACGCACCTGCGAGCCGTCCGTGTTCACCTTCAGCAGGATGTTGCCGAACTGTTCAGGCGTATTGAGCAGCGTCGCCTGCGTGATGGTGGCCTGCAGCACTTGGCCCGGCACCGACGGCGTGCCGCCGAGCGAACCCCCTGCCACCTGAACGTTCTGCGCCTGCAACGCGGTTTCCACGTCGACCGGCGTGAGGCCGAAGTTGTTCAGCTTGTTCGCGTCGAGCCAGACCCGCATCGCGTACTGCGAGCCGAACAGCGTCACCGTGCCCACGCCGTCGATACGGCTGACCGGATCCTGAATGTTCGACGCGACGTAGTTCGCCAGGTCGTACTTGCTCATGCTGCCGTCTTCGGACACGAACGCCATCACCAGCAGGAAGCTGCTGCTCGACTTCGTGACCTTGGTGCCCAACTGCTGCACGGCTTGCGGCAAGAGCGGTGTGGCAAGCTGCAGCTTGTTCTGCACCTGCACCTGCGCGATGTCGGGATTGGTGCCGGCCGCGAACGTCAGCGTGATGGTTGCCGTGCCCGAGTCGTCCGAGGTGGACGCCAGATACAGCAAGTGGTCGAGACCACTCATCTGCTGCTCGATCACCTGCGTGACGGTGTTTTCCACCGTCTTCGCCGATGCGCCCGGGTACGTTGCGCTGATCTGCACGGCCGGCGGCGCAATGGTCGGGTATTGCGCGATCGGCAACGTAAAGACCGACGCGATACCCGCGAGCATCAGAATGATG
Organism: Paraburkholderia strydomiana; assembly: GCF_046030495.1. Taxonomy (GTDB): domain Bacteria; phylum Pseudomonadota; class Gammaproteobacteria; order Burkholderiales; family Burkholderiaceae; genus Paraburkholderia; species Paraburkholderia strydomiana_A. The sequence continues at coordinate 62,526 of NZ_JAQQCJ010000004.1, read as the reverse complement.
GCGATCACCCATGCAAAAATCGGGCGATCAATAAAGAACTTTGCCATGAGGCGGGCTCCCTGTTATTACGCGCCCGATGCAGCAGAGGCTGGTTGAGCCGTCTGGGCAGCACCGCTGGCGGCCGGCGCGCCTTGGGCGGCTGCGTCGGAAGCGGGGGTGGCGGGAAGTTGCGCGGCAACTGGCTTGACCTGCTGGCCCGGGCGCGCCTTGTCGGTGCCCTGGACGATCACGCGATCGCCCGGCTTCAGGCCGCCTGCGACCACCCAGTTCGTGCCGAAGGTGCCGGCGGTGACGAGCGAACGCAGCTCCACCTTGTTGTCGGCGCCGATGACGAGCGCGGTCGGCTGACCTTTCTGGTCATGCGTGATGCCGATCTGCGGCACGACGAGTGCGTTCTGGTTGACGCCTTCCTCGATCTTCGCGCGCACGAACATGCCAGGCAGCAGCACCTTGTCCGCGTTCTTGAAGATCGCGCGAACCGTGACCGAGCCGGTGCCCTGGTCGACCGTCACGTCGGTGAACTGCAACTTGCCCTTCTCCGAATAAACGCGGCCGTCTTCGAGAATCAGCGAGACCTGCGCCGCGCCCGGACCGCTCGTCTTCAGGCGCCCTTCCTGCACGTCGCGGCGCAGCTTCAGACCGTCGAGGCTCGATTGGGTCAGGTCCACGTAGACCGGATCGAGTTGCTGGACCGTGGCGAGCAGCGTCGCGGCGCTCGCCTGCACGAACGCGCCCGGCGTGACTTGCGACACGCCGATCTGGCCGGTCACCGGCGACGTCACGTCGGTATAGCCGAGGTTGATCTGCGCGGTGTCGACCGCGGCCTTGCCCGCGGCGACGTCGGCCGCGGCCTGGCCTTGCGCGGCGACCGCGTTGTCGTAGTCCTGCTTGCTGACCGCGTTGGCGGCGACCAGCACCTTGAAGCGGCTGGCCTGCGCGCTGGTCGACACGAGGTTGGCCTGCGCCTTGGCGAGCGTCGCCTTCGCGTTGTTCAACGTCGCGATGTACGGCGCCGGATCGATCTTGTACAGCCGCTGACCGGCCTTCACCTGGCTGCCTTCCGTGAACTCGCGGCGCAGCACGATGCCGTCGACCCGTGCGCGCACTTGCGCGACGAGGAAAGCGCTGGTGCGGCCAGGCAGTTCGGTGACAACCGGCACGGTCGTCGGCTCGACGGTGACGACGCCGACTTCGGGCGTCTGTGGCGGCGGGGCAGATTGTTTTGGTCCGCACGCTGCCAGCAATACGGCAGCCGTCGCGGCACTGATTAAGCGGAATGGAACCCGTTCGACGCGCATGGAGCGACCTCTGTCAAAGACTGAGAATGAAAAAGTGCGCGCATCCCTACCCCGGGGACCGCGGCGCACACATGCGTCTTGCGACGCTTGACCGGAAGCCCGTGGCTGCACCGCGCACCTGCCGGGGCATCGTGGTGCGAATGCGCCATACCGTGGAATGCCGCACGGCGCCGCCCTCTCGGGCAACGCGCAGAGCGTTTTGGAAGGCAACAGTGACGGATATTAACCGGTCGTCACGGCTTGGGCTATCCGGTCGTGGGGTGCTATTATATATACGTTCACGAATGCATGTAAAAGTGCATTTACATCTCTTGTGGGCGGGGGGCTCGCAAGAATGGTTCCGAAACTCCGAAATAGTAGACAGATTGTCATCGGGCCGACTTAAAAACGCCCGGGCAAACCCCACAATCAGGGCAGGTCATACCAATATGGTCAGAAGAACCAAAGAAGAGGCGTTAGAGACGCGCACCAGTATTCTCGACGCGGCCGAACGCGTGTTCTTCGAGAAAGGCGTATCGCGCACTTCGCTCGCCGATATCGCCCAGGCCGCCGGCGTCACGCGCGGCGCAATCTACTGGCACTTCGCCCACAAAAGCGACCTCTTCACCGAAATGTTCGACCGCGTGCTGCTGCCGCTGGACGAACTCAAAGCCGCGTCGCAAGACCCCAACGAACCCGATCCGCTCAAGCGCGTGATGGAAATCTGCGTGGTCTGCCTGCGCGACACCGCCAACGACCCCCGCCGCCGGCGCGTGTTCGACATCCTGTTTCTGAAGTGCGAGCTGGTCGAGGAAATGGGCCCGGTGATGGAACGCTATCAGACCAATATGCGCGAGGGGCTCGCCAAAATTGAAGGCGGTCTGCGCAACGCGGTCTCGAAGGGACAAATGCCCGCGGATCTCGATACGAAACTCGCGGCGGCGATGGTGCATGCGTTTGTCAGCGGCTCGCTGCGCGACATGCTGTTCCTGCCCGATGCGACGGATTTCGGCGCGCATGCGCAACAGATGGTCGAAGGCATGTTCGACGCGCTGCGGCTAAGCCCGGCGCTGCGCAAGCGGACGGCGTAACGGCCGCGCGGTGCGTATAGCGCGGCTTGAGGGGCGGCGTGGTTAGCGCCAGAAAAACGGGCGGGGTAAGCAACCTCGCCCGCTTTCGTTTGGGCGCGACAGCTGGTGGTGGGTGCGGCCGCTTTGGGTCGTGTGACTACGAGCTGCGACAGCAGCCCCAAACCGCCTCACCCAGCCGACGCATGCCTCGCCTCATCATGCTCCCGCTTCAGGCAACCGTCCGCCGCGCCCGCGCCGCCTGATTCGACGTATAGATATTGTCGCGCGCGAGCGGCGCCCCGCCTTGCACCGACGTGATCCACTCGTCCGTACTCGCCACCGCCGCGAAGCGCGATTGCAGCACCACGCTGAATACCCGGTGGATGTCCTCCGCGCTGGCAAAGCCCGCACTGTTCTCGTACGGCACCGAGCCGGTCGCATCGTGCAGGAATTCGACGGCGAGCCCCGCGTGAACCGCGTGATTGATGGTCGACGCGTCGCAGTTGTGCGTCATGTAGCCGGCCACGGTCAGCGTGTCGACGCGCCGCGCGGCGAGCCAGTCGGCCAGATCGGTGCCGGTGAACGCGCTCGGTAAAGACTTTTCCACGTAGTGATCGCGCGGGCGTGCGCTGACCACCGGATGCAGGTCCGCCGCCGCGCTGCCGCGCGCGAACAGCGGCGAGGTGGCCGGCGCGAAGTTCTGCACGACCACCACCGGCACGCCGGCGGCCCGCGCCGCGTCCATGGCACGGCCGATGTTGGCGAGCGAAGTCTGTACTTCCGGGAATTCGATCGGCAGATCGCCGGTCACGTATTCGTTCTGCACGTCGATGACGATCAGCGCACGGCGCGGCGTGGTCATGGCAAGGCTCCTGGCGGATGATGGAATGATCGGGGAAAGGCTCGCGCCGCGCGGCTTGGCGTGGTGCCGAGCGGCTCAGTAACGCGATGACTGCATTGTTCGCCCGTCGCCGCTTTCGCGACAGCGGCCCGAACGACAAGATTCGCTAGAATCGGGCCATCCGTTGAATGTCAGGAGGTGATCGATGGCGCATCCCGCTCCGCCGGGCGCCCTGCTGGACGGCGCACCCCGCCACATCGTGGCCGTGGTCGCGTTCGACCGCATCAGCCCGTTTCATTTGTCGGTGCCGTGCGTGGTATTCGGCGAGGATCGCCGCGGCGGCGGCCTGCCGGACTTCGACTTGCGCGTCTGCGCCGCCGAGACGGGCGCGCTGACGACCACGGCCGGCTTCTCGATCGCCGTCACGCACGGACTCGACGCGCTCGCCGAGGCGCACACGATCATCGTGCCGAGCTGGCGCGATCCCGACGAGACGCCGCCCGCCGCGTTGCTCGACGCGTTGCGCGCGGCTCACGCACGCGGCGCGCAACTGGTCGGGCTGTGTCTGGGCGCGTTCGTGCTGGCCGCCGCCGGCATCCTCGACGATCGTCCTGCCTCGACCCATTGGGCATGGGCCGACGATTTCGCGCGCCGCTATCCGCGCGTGCGGCTCGACCCCGACGTGCTGTACGTGGACGACGGCAATGTGATGACCTCGGCCGGCACCGCCGCCGGCCTCGACTGCTGCCTGCACGTGCTGCGCAAGATGTGCGGCGCGCAGGCGGCGAACTACGTGGCGCGCAGGCTGGTGGTGCCGCCGCACCGGCAAGGCGGCCAGGCGCAATTCGTCCAGCAGCCGATGCCGCCGAACCTGCGCGGCGACCGGCTGTCCGGCCTGCTTGATTGGGTGAGCGGCAATCTGCACCTGCCGCACACGCTCGACACGCTCGCCGGGCGCGCGTTGATGAGCCGCCGCACCTTCACGCGACGCTTTCGGCTCGCCACCGGCACGACGGTCGGCGCGTGGCTGCTGGCGCAGCGGCTCGCCCGCGCGCAGCAGTTGCTGGAAAGCACCGACGCGTCGGTGGAAGCGATCGCGGGGACTGCGGGCTTCGGCTCGGCGGCTTCGCTGCGGCAACATTTCGGGGATGCGTTTCGCACGTCGCCATCCGCGTGGCGACGGGAGTTTGGTGGCGGCTGAGCAAAGATGTTGCGCGCACGCGGCTGAGAGTCGGCGACACCGGGTGAAAGCGCGGAGACATGAACGGCGAGCGCGGGAACAACGATAGAGGCGAGACTAACGCGTTCAGGGAACGCGCCTGGGGATGTCAGCGATCAACAGTGTTCCGTAGTGGTCCACCGTGATTTCGTAGTCGCGCCGACGCGACAGCAGCGCGATTCGTCATCGCCGCGCAATGGCTGCGCGACGATCGTACCGTCGTCAAGCCTCGCTAAGCCACCGCGCCGCATACAGTAACAGCGCGACCAGAAAAATCATCACGGCCCATGCCCAATTCGGAACCACGTGCGAACCGTGCTCGCGCCGCGAGACGTCATGCGACAGACCCTGCGAAACGCCGTGCGACGCACTCGCCACCCGCCCTGTCATCGCGTTGCCGTGCTCCATGCGCGTACGCCGGGCGATGCCCGCCAGCGTGATCGGCCTTAAAAACACATGCTGCCGACGCACAGGCGAACCGCGCGCGCGGTTCGGGCCTTGTCCGTGCCTCGCCCGGACCACCGCGTCGAATTCGGTGAAAAAATCATCGGCGAGTTGATGCAGCGCGTTTTCGAGCTGGCGCGTCGGCAATTCGGCAAGCGGTCCGGACGAGGTTGCCCAGATCGTATAGTCGATACGCGTGCTGCGCTCCTTGCCGGCGCCGTGCGCGCTTTCGTCCGCGCACAAGCGCACTTCGATCTGCCCACGCAACGCGCCGATGCCCTCGGCGCGCGCCTTGAAATTGATTGTGCGGCGCTGCGCATCGGCCGGTCCGGAGTCCTGGCCGGCCACGTGGGCGCGCGCTTCGTAACGCGCGCGCAACGGGCCGAGCGGCACGGTCATGATCAACTCGCACTCGCCGTGCGCGAGGCGCGTGAACGACTCGCAGTTATCGAGGCTGGCGCGCAACATCGCGAGGTCTTGCAATGCGTCCCAGACATCGGATGGCGCAAGTGGAATCCGTAACGCGTTGTTCAGTTCCATGGCAGCCTCTTCCGATGAACGCGCGACAGCGGGATCAGGACGTCTGATCGATGCGGTCGACGCGCGATGCGTAAAACGCGAGATACCCTTTGATCCGCGCAACCGGCTCGAACGGCGCCTCGTAGCTCCACACGGCGTTTTCTACCACACCGTCTTCGGTGCGCAGATGAAAGTAAGAAGCGTCGCCCTTGTGCGGACAGTGCGAAGTATGCGTCGAGCGTTCGAGCCGGGCCATGTTGACGTGCTCACGCGGGAAGTAGAACACGTCCGGCAAACCGGTCTCGGTGAGCGTGAGCCCCGCCTGGGTGTCGGCCATGGTCACGCCGCCGTGGATCACGCGCACCCGGTGGCTGTTGCTACGGATCGTGATCGTGTGGCCGCCCGTGCTCGCGCCGGGGCTACCGTGTGGTGTCAAGGCATCGCTCATGTCTCGGCTCCGTGATGGTGTGCGGTCGTACAAACAGGAAAGCCACGGGCGCGCCCGTGGCTTCATTATCGGCCAAACCGCCGCCGATTGCGCGGGCTTCCTCGTGCAGCGGGCACCTCAGCCGCATTGCCGTCGTGAAGCCGCAGCCGCTTACTTCGTATTCCAGTAGAACGCCGACCTGGCGCTGCCCTTGGCCTGGACGGTCACCGCCTTGGACTGTTCCTGGTCCTTGTAGCTCGCGTGCACGGTATAGCGGCCGGGGCGCAGCCTGACCAGCATGTAAGGCCCGCGCGAGCTGGTGTTCAACACCTCGCTGTTATGGGCGTCGACTATTCGCACATGAACGTCAGCGAGAAATTCGGAGCCGGGACCGGTAAAGCGCAGCGACAGCGGCCACTGGCTCTGCGCGTGTTGCAGCGCTTTCGATTCGTCGAGGCCGACACCGCCCGACACGAATGAGACGTCGCCCTGCTGCTGGATTTGCGGCAGCCCGCCGCCATTGGTATTGCCCGCGCTGCTGTCGTCGGTGGTGGTGCCACCGGTGACCTCACTCGCCTGTTGTGCCTGCACGCCGCCCGCCAGCCCGAGCGTGAGCGCCGCGCAAAGCGCGGCGACTACGATCCCTCGCTGATTGCGTTGGGTTTTCATCGGTTCGCTCCTTGTTGAGGACTTGTCGTCCGGTATATCCGGTGTCCGCGATGGGTCCGGATCAAGGCAGACGCAACCTGCGTGCCAGTCGCCGGGGACGTCGTCCGCAAACCGCTGCCACGCGGCGTCGCAGGGGTGCGCCACGCTTTTCACGCACTTTTTGACAGGCGAAAAAAAAGCCGGTCCTTTGCAGTAAATGCAAGGACCGGCAAAAGGTACTGCCAAAGCCGGACAGAGCGGGCGATGCGTCGGTCAAACTGCCGCCTCGACGATCACCGGGCCGGCCGTTCAAAACAACCTGTTAGCCGAGATCGACCGGAACGAAGATCTGCGCGTTGTCGCGCTGGATCAACAACGCGATGCTGTTGCCGGCGCTGCTGATCATCTGCTTGAGCTGATCCACGCTACTGACCGGACGGCCGTTGACCGCCAGAATCACGTCACCCGCCTGGATGCCGGCGTTCTCCGCCGCGCCGCCCGACTGTTGCACCAGCAGACCGTGCGACACCGACGCGCCGCTCTTCTCTTCCGGCGTCAGCGGACGCACCGCGACGCCGAGACGGCCTTGCAACTGCGTCGGCTCATCGGCCTTGTTCGACGCAACCTTCGTATCCGACAACGAGCCGATGGTCACCTTCAGGTCCTTGGTAGCCTTGTCGCGCCAGATCTGCACGGTGGCCGAGCTGCCTGGCGCCAGACCCGCGACCTTCGACGGCAGATCCGACGAGTCGGCGACCGGATCGCCGTTCAGCGACAGAATCACGTCGCCCGGCTGCAGACCGGCCTTGGAAGCCGGGCCGCCCGGATCGACCGAGCTGACCAGCGCACCTTGCGGCTTCTGCATGCCGAACGAATCGGCCAGCGTCTGATTCAGACCTTGCACCGCGACGCCGAGACGGCCGCGGCTCACGTGACCGGTCTTGACGAGCTGGTCCTTGACCTTGATCGCTTCATTGATCGGAATCGCGAACGACAGGCCCTGGAAGCCGCCGGTCTGCGAATAGATCATCGAGTTGATGCCGATCACTTCGCCCTGCAGGTTGAACAGCGGGCCGCCCGAATTGCCCGGGTTCACTGGCACGTCGGTCTGGATGAACGGCGTGTAGTTTTCGTTCGGCAGCGAACGCGACTTCGCGCTGATGATGCCCGAGGTCACGGTGTTGTCGAAGCCATAAGGCGAGCCGATTGCGACCACCCACTGACCGACCTTGCTTTGACGCGGATCGCCGATCTTCACGGTCGGCAGGTTGCTCGCGTCGATCTTCAGCACGGCGACATCGGACTGCTTGTCGGCGCCGACCACCTTCGCCTTGAACTCGCGCTTGTCGGTGAGCTTCACAGTGACGACGTTCGCGCCGTCCACGACGTGCGCATTGGTCAGGATGTAGCCGTCATTGCTGAGGATGAACCCCGAGCCCAGGCTCGCGCTCGGCTGATCGGGCGCATCGCCGCCGCCGTCGCCGTCGCCGCCACCTTGCATGCCCGGCATGCCGCCGAAGAAGCGTTTGTAGAATTGATAGAACGGATCGCTCGGATCGATCGGCAACTGATTGCCGCTGGCGTTGCCGCCATTACCACGCAGCGCGGTGCGCTTGACCACGTGCTTCGCGCTGATGTTGACGACGGCCGGCCCGTAGGTTTCGACCAGACCCGAGAAATCGGGGATGCCGGTTTTGGCCGCGGCTTCGGCAGGCATCATCGCGGCTTGCGCCGGCGAGATCACCTGCGGTGCGGGCACATCGCGATGCCCCGCCACATAGCCGGCGGAAAGCGCAACGGCGACAGCTACTGCAACAGCGCTGCGAGACAAGGTTTTCGCGTTCATCGTGTACTCCTGACTGGAGAGAGCTTCTGGGATGTCGGGGAGCGTACGTGGGATCGCTTAAAAGAGTCTTAAGCAGCGTCAATCGGCAAAAACCCATTTTCGCGATACGTTTAACCCTCGATCAACCCGGATTGAGAAAAGAAAGGCTCATCGTCAGAAGTGCACCGTGACCTGCAAGCCGCCCGCAGGCGATTCGTCGAGTGAGACGCTCGCGTGGTGTTGTGTCGCGATGCGGCGCACGATCGCGAGGCCCAGCCCGGTTCCCGCCACATCGGCGCGCGCGCGATTCGCGCCGGCGCCGGCACGGTAGAAGCGATCGAACACGCGATCGCGGTCGGCCGGGTCGATCCCCGGTCCATTGTCTGCAATCCGCACGACCGGATGCCCGCCTTCGACGCGCAGACTGACATCGACGCGGCCACCCTGCGGCGTGTACTTGGTGGCATTGTCGACGAGGTTGTTGAACATCACGCGCAGCGCATCGGCATCGCCGATCACCGTGGCCGCTTCGCTCGCCTCGACACCGAGATCGACACCTCGATTCAGCGCGAGTGGCGCGTAGGCCGCCACGCACTCCTGCAACAGCCTGCGCAGATCGATCGCGTCCGTGATGGCCACACCGTCCGGTTCGGAGCGCGCGAGCGCGAGCAATTGCTCGGCGAGACGCGTGGCACGCGTGACGCCCGCCTGCAGATCCGCGAGTGCCTCATTGCGGGCGGCATCGTCTTTCGCGCGCGCCACCAGTTGCGCCTGAATCTGCACGGCGGCGAGCGGCGTGCGCAATTCGTGCGCGGCGTCGGCGACGAAGGCTTTCTGAATATCGAGCGCGGTCGCGAGCCGCTGAAGCAGTCCGTTCAACGCGCGCACGAGCGGCTGCACTTCGAGCGGCAAGCGCCGGTCCGGCAACGGATCGAGCGCCTCGGGATGACGCGCGTCGAGCGCGCTCGTCACGCGCCGCAACGGTCGCAGCCCGCGTCCGACGATCACCCACACGGCGAGACCCAGCAACGGCAGCAGCACGATCAACGGCCACAAGGTACGCAGCGCCACATTCGCGGCGAGCCGGTTGCGCACGGACAGCGGCTGCGCCAGTTGCACGACGTTATCGCCGACGATCGCGCCATACACGCGCCATTCGCCGCGCTCCGTGCGTTCAGTCGAAAAGCCGAGTTCGGCGCGCGGTGCAAGTGGCGCACGCGGCCGCGAGTAGTACATGAGCACGCCGTTGCGATTCCAGATCTGCAGCACGATGCCTTCGTCGCCGGTGTCGCGCGAACCGAGCACCTGCGAGAACGGCTCCGATGGCAGCGCCGCGGCGATCTGCTCCAACTGGTAATCGAACAGTTCGTTGGCTTCGGCGAGCGCCTGCCGGTAAATCAGCCAGCCCGCGATGCCGACGCCGAGCAACACCAGCGCCAGCAGCCAGACCAGCAGTTGTCGGCGAATCGAACGCATCGGCTCAGGCGTCCTTCGCGATCATGTAGCCGAGACCGCGCACGTTGCGGATCAGGTCCGCACCGAGCTTCTTGCGCAACGCGTGAATGTAGACCTCGACGGTATTGCTGCCGATCTCCTCGCCCCAGCCGTACATTTTTTCTTCGAGCTGGCTCTTCGACAGCACCGCCCCGGGCCGCGCAATCAGCGCTTCCAGCAAAGCGAATTCACGTGCAGACAATGCGACTAGCGCGCCGTCGAGCGTGACCTGGTGCGACGCGGGATCGAGCGTGAGGGTGCCGTGGCGGATCGTCGAATCGCTGCGCCCGGACTGGCGCCGGATCAGTGCGCGCATGCGGGCGCCGAGTTCGTCGAGATCGAAAGGTTTGACGAGGTAGTCGTCGGCGCCGGCGTCAAGGCCTTTGACGCGCTCGGCCACCGCGTCGCGCGCGGTGACGATCAGCACCGGCAGCGCGTGGCCGCGTGCGCGCAACGTGCGCAGCACGTCGAGACCGTCGCGTTTGGGCAGGCCGAGGTCGAGCAGCACCAGATCGTAAGGTTGCCCGCTCGCCGCACTCAGCGCGGCTTCGCCGTCTTCCACCCAGTCGACCGCGAAGCCTTCGCCGCGCAGCGCCTTGCGCACGCCTTCCGCGATCATCCGGTCGTCTTCGACTAGCAAAATGCGCATGGTTATACGTTCCGAAACGTTTGATGATGCCGCATTCTAGCGCCGCCCCCGCCCTGCGCGGTGCGTGATGCTTTTTTCTCACCGCAGCCTGGCGGCAGGTCACTACAATGGGCGCTTTGCGTCGCGTGGCCGCAATTCGCCCCGCACGCGCCGCGCAATGAATCAATGCTGCGTGGGTTGCCGCAAGCCCCACGCCCCAAAATTGAGTTCCTCACCCGTTCATGACGCACGCTTTCCTGTCTTCCATCGCACGCCGCGTGGCGTTGCGTCCGCGCCGTTCCGCGGCACCCGCCGCTGCCGCGCGCACGCCGCACCGGCTCGCGCCGCTCGCGTCGGCATGGCTCATCGTGTGCGCCGCGCTCAGTTCGGCCGCGGCGTTGCCACTCGCCGCGCAGGCGCGCGTCAAGGCTGCGCATCCAAGCGTCAGCGTCACGACGGTGCTGCCGCAACCGGTGATGGCCGCGTTGCAGCGCGCGCACGTGCCGCTGTCGTCGATCAGCGTGGTGGTGGAGAAGGTTGGCGACCGCACGCCGATCGTCGCGCTCAATGCCGGCAAGCCGATGATGCCCGCGTCGACGATGAAGCTCGTCACCACCTACTCCGGCCTGTCGATTCTCGGCCCGGACTATCGCTGGCGCACGAGTGCATACGCGGACGGCACCCTGGACGGCAACGGCGTGCTGCACGGCAGTCTGTACATTCAAGGCACCGGCGATCCGAAGCTTGTGCCGGAAGAATTGATCGATCTCGTGCAGAAGATTCACAAGGCGGGCATCACCGGCATCGACGGCGCGCTGGTGCTCGACAAGCGCTACTTCGATCCGTCGACACGCGACCTCCCGCCGTTCGACGACGACGCCACCGCGCCGTACAACGTGGGCCCCGATCCGCTGCTGTACGCGTTCAAATCGCTGTCGTTCACCGTGACGCCGTCGCCCGACGGCCGCGTCGCGATCGACGTGCTGCCGGCGCTCGCGCAGTTGCAAATAGACAATCAGATGCGCGCGGTCAACGGCCCCTGCCGCGGCGATGCGGCCTCCGTGTCGCCCACCGTCACGCAGCAGCCGAACGGCACCCTCGTGGCCTCGTTCACCGGCGACTATTCGATACGCTGCGACCCGCGCACGATCAACGTCGCGGTGCTCGATCACTCGACCTTTTTCGCGGGCGGCTTTCTCGCGCTGTGGCAGCAGACCGGCGGCACGTTCAGCGGCACGACGCGTGAAGGCGCGGTGCCCGTCGGCGCGAAACTGGTCGCCACGCACCAGGGGCCGGTGCTCTCCGACATCGTTCGCGACATCAACAAGTTCAGCAACAACACGATGGCGCGCAATCTGTTCCTGACGATCGGCGCGGCCGAAGAGAGGGCGCCCGCGACGCCCGCCAAAGCGGCGCGCGCCGTGGAGGCGTTCCTGCGCCGCGACAGCCTCAACACGGAATACCTGACGCTCGACAACGGCTCAGGCCTCTCACGCGACGAGCACATCACCGCGCTCGCACTCGCCGACGTGTTGCAGCGGGCCAATGCGAGCCCGGTCGCGCAGGTGTTCGTCGAGTCACTGCCAATCGCGGGCGTCGACGGCACGATGCGCAATCGCCTGGCCAATCAGGGCGCGGGCGGCAACGCGCACATCAAGACCGGCACCTTGCGCGACGTGCGCGCGATCGCGGGCTATGTCGCGTCGGCGGACGGCAACAGTTACGTGGTCGTCAGCCTGATCAACGATCCGCATTCGGAAGCGGCGCGCGCCGCGCACGACGCGTTGCTCGAATGGGTCTACGAAGGACCGTCGCAAGGCTTCAGGAAGATCGCCGACCCCGTCGACGAACCGCGCGGCAAGCCCAGGAAAAACCCGCGCAAGCGCGCGAGCCACTGAGGATTTCTTCTAGCGAAGCCGTGCGCGCGAAGGTCCTAAGCGTGTACGCTGTCGGGCAGCGATCGACACGCACGCAGCGCCATGCGTGTCGCGCAAAGCGCGCGCCCGGCACGGTTCTCCGAAGGGACTTCTTCCGAAAGCTGCGCGGCTCGCTCGAACAATAACGACACGACCCGCTGCGCACAGCGCTGCGGTCAGGGACCACGGAGGAAGACACCATGCAATTCGATGCTGAATTGCTGCTGCTCGCCATGGCGCCAGTCTTTCTCGCGTGTATCGGCTGGGAGGCGTGGCACCTGCGGCGCACTCGCCCGGGCGAGCAGATCTATAGCTGGAGCGACACGTTCTGCAATGCCGCGCTCGCGCTGATGCAACAAGCCGCCGACAAGCTCGCGTGGCTCGCGATCATTCCCGTCTACGCGTTTTTCTACGAGCACTACCGCGTCCACACGTGGCAGGCGAGCTGGGTCTCGTTCGTCGTGCTGTTCGTCGCCCAGGATCTGCTCTATTACGTGTTTCACCGCTGCAGCCATCGCGTGCGCTGGCTGTGGGCCGCGCACGTCGTGCATCACTCGTCGGAGCGCATGAATTTCTCGACCGCGTTCCGTCAGAGCCTGATGTACCCGGTCGCCGGCATGTGGCTGTTCTGGATTCCGCTCGCCGTGCTCGGCTTTGCGCCGAAGCAGATCGTTGCCATCGTGCTGATCAATCTCGGCTTCCAGTTCTTCGTGCATACACAGGCCATCGGCAGGCTCGGCTGGCTCGAATACCTGTTCAATACGCCGTCGATCCATCGGGTGCATCACGCGCGCAATGACCGCTATATCGATCGCAATTACGCGGGCGTGCTGGTGGTCTGGGACCGCCTGTTGGGCAGCTATGTCGACGAGCACCCGCACGACGCGCCGGTATACGGCATCGTCGAACCGCTGCACACGTACAACCCGCTGAAGGCGACGTTTCACGAATGGGCGTCGATGGCCGTCGACTTCGCAAGCGTGCGCGGCGGGCGCAACAAGTTGCGCGCGTTGTTTGCCCCGCCTGCGTGGGCCACGGATTATCATGCGCGCCGCGTGGCCGGTCCGGCTGCGCCCGGTGCGGCTTCGAGCGAAGACACGAACAAGCAGTCACACGCGAGTGCAAACCATACGGCCGCGCTTCAAACGCAGCGCAGGCCGTAGAAGATTCTGTAAGCTGTCGCCACGCCGCCGACGCGGCGGGCGCTGCCTGCAACACATGGCGCAAGGGCCACATAAACGAGGAGATGTAGTCAACATGAATCAATCAGCATCGAAGAAACATCAATTCATTCGCGTCACGCAGATCGCGCTGGCCAGCGCCGCGTTCGCCCTGCTCGCGGCCTGCGGCGGTGGCGGCGATGACAACAACTCGAACAGCAGCACGCCGGCAGGCGGCGTCAAATTGCAGGTGGTGTCGTTCGGCGACAGCCTGTCGGACGTCGGCACATATTCGCCGGTCATTCAGTCGAGCTTCGGCGGCGGCCGCTTCACGACCAACCCGGGCGAGGTGTGGACGCAGAAGGTTGCCGAGTACTACGGCGACACGCTGACGCCGGCATACCTCGGCGGCTTCGGCAAACCGCTCGCCGCGGCAGGCGGCTACGGTTATGCACAGGGCGGCTCGGACGTCGTCAACGCTCAAGGCCAGGGTTGGGCGCCGAACAACATGGCGGCGACGACCGTGCCGGTTGTGACGCAGGTGGACCAATACCTTAGCGCACATACGAGCTTCAATTCGAACCAGCTCGTGCTGGTGAACGGCGGCGCGAACGACATCTTCCAGTTCGCGGGGACCACCGCCAATCTGACAGCGCTAGCCACCGCGCTGAAGACTCAATTCCCTGTGGCCGTGCAAAACGGCTTACTGCCGAACTCGCAGGCAGGCCAGGTTGCGTTCATCGTCGGCTATCTGCAGCAACTGGCCAACCCGCAGATCGCGCAAGCCGCTGCCGCGCTCGCCACGAAAGTCCAGACCATCGTCAACGCGGGTGCGACTCACGTGGTGGTGTCGACGGTGCCGGACATCGGCAATGCGCCGCTCGGCGTCGCAGCCGAAGCGCAAACGGCGGGCTCGGGTGCGCTGCTGTCGGCGATTACCGCGGCCTATAACTACATGCTGGGCCAGAAGCTGAAGGACCTCGGCGTCGCGGGTACGGGCAAGGTGATCGTGGTCGATGCGTTCACGTGGCTGGATCAGCAGGTGCCGAACTACCAGGCGCTGGGCTTCACGGTGTCCAATACCGGCACGGCATGTAACCTGGCGTCGATGGAGAGCAACGCAACCGCCTACGCAAAGGCCAATCCGAGCGCGACGAACGGGCTGACCCCGGAGCAGTACGGCGCCCAGTTCGGCTCATCGCTGTTCTGCTCGCCGCAGACCTATACGGTGGCTGGCGCGGACCAGACCTATATGTTCGCGGATACGGTCCACCCGAGCACGCACTTGCACGCGTTGTTCGCGCAATACGTGCAGCAGCAGATCGCTGCTAGCGGGCTCGGAAAATAAGGTGGAATTGGCCGCCTCGCGGCGGCAGTAGTGGTTCGGCAAAACAGAACGCCCGGCTTGGTGTGTCAAGCCGGGCGTTATTGTTTTTGGCGATACGTGAGCGGCAGCATTGCGCGTGTGCGCACGGATAAAAACCTGCCGCTAGCCTTGCGCTTCGAACGCTGCTGCGGCTCTACCCAAGCGGTCGTTCACCGCGATCCATTCGATCGTATCGGGCAGCTTCTCGATCAGAATCCGCGTGACATTCGCGCGATCCAGCGCGCGAAGCAAACCGTACAACTCACGCGCGTACACGTGCGGATCTTCAGGCGCGGCGATGAAATGCACGCCCTCGGCATCGGCCCAATGGCCGGCTCGCGAAGCGCGCGCGACCAACGCCACACGCTCACCCGCTTCACGCGCGGCAAGCAAGGGCTCCAGCGCACCGAACGGCAACAGGGCCAGCGGCGTGCGCGGCGCGTAATGCGCCTTCAACGTGCCGGAAGCGCGCGGCGCGGTCGCATCCGAGCCGTCCGGCAAGCGCGGCGCCTCGCCGAGCACGTCGGCGATATCTTGCGGCGTGACGCGGCCCGGCCTCAAGAGCGCCGGAAAACCACGCGACAGATCCACGATGGTCGATTCGATGCCGACATCCGACGCGCCGCCGTCCAACACATGAATCGCGCTGCCGAACTCGTCGCGCACGTGTTGCGCGGTGGTCGGGCTCACATGCCCAAAGCGATTCGCCGACGGCGCGGCCACGCCGCCATGTCCGCCGCGCAATGCGCTGAACGCCTCCAGCAAAGCCTGCGCGACAGGATGCGACGGGCAGCGCAGCCCGACCGAATCCTGACCGCCGCTCACCGCCGCCGGAATCCGCGCGGCACGCTTCAGTATCAGCGTTAGCGGGCCTGGCCAGAAGGCGTCAATCAGACGCTGCGCGTGCTCGGGCAACTGTTCGACCCAGTAGTTCGGATCGCCTTGCGGCGCCAGATGCACGATGACCGGATGATTCGCCGGCCTGCCCTTCGCCGCGTAAATGCGCGCGACCGCGTCCGGACTTTCGGCGTCGCCGCCAAGCCCGTACACGGTTTCCGTCGGGAACGCGACCAGGCCGCCCGCGTCGAGCAGCGCCGCCGCGTGCTCGATCTGCGCGGCGCTCACCGGCGACGCGCTCGCAGCGTTTTCAGCGGGGGGGTTCTGTTGATCCGGCATGGCGCGCGCGTCAGCTCGTGACGATGTGCAGAAGCCGCGCGCAATCGCGTGCAGCCGTGCGGGCTTCTTCGAGCGTTGCCGCCGTGAAGTTCACGTGACCCATCTTGCGGCCGCACCGCGCCTCTTCCTTGCCATAGAGGTGCAGACGCGCCGCCGGCATCGCCGCGACTTCGTGCCACGGCGGCGTGACCACCGCGCGCTTCGGACCGTCCGGGAACCACACGTCGCCGAGAATGTTCAACATCACCGCAGGCGAATGCTGGCGCGTGTCGCCGAGCGGCATGCCGGTCATTGCGCGCACCTGCTGTTCGAACTGGCTGGTCGCGCAGGCGTCGACGGTGTAATGGCCGGAGTTGTGCGGACGCGGCGCCATTTCGTTGGCCACCAGCGAACCGTCTTCGAGAATGAAGAACTCGACGCACAGCACACCGACGTAGCCGAGCTTGTCGGCGATCTGCAGCGCGGCCTGTTGCGCCTGCTCGACCAGCGTCGGGCTTGCGTCCGGCGCCGGCACGATGGTGTGCGACAGCACGCCGTCGCGGTGCGTGTTTTGCGCAAGCGGGTACACCACCGACGTGCCGCTCGACCCACGTGCGATCAACGCCGACACTTCGAACTTCAGCGGCAGGCGCTTTTCCAGCACGCAAGGCACGCCGCCGAGCGACGCATGCGCCTCGCGCACTTCCTCCGCGTTGCGCACGCGAATCTGGCCTTTGCCGTCGTAGCCCATGCGGGCGGTCTTGAGAATGCCGGGCAGCACGGCTTCGAGTTGGGCATCGTCGAGCCCGCTCAACGCGTCCGACGACTCGATCACCACGTGAGGCGCCACCGTCACGCCCGACGACGCGATAAAGCGCTTCTCGGCGATGCGGTCCTGAGCGACGGCAACGCAACGGCCCGCCGGACTCACGAAGGTGGTCTTCGCGAGAAAGTCGAGGCTCGCGGCCGGCACGTTCTCGAATTCGGTCGACACCGCTGCGCACAGCCGCGCAAGTTCGGTCAGCGACGCTTCGTCGTCATAGGCCGCGCGCAGATGGCGGTCGGCGACGGCGCCCGCCGGGCTGCCTTCGTCCGGGTCGAGCACGGCGACGCGGTAGCCCATCGCCTGGGCGGCAAAGCAGAACATGCGGCCGAGCTGGCCGCCACCGACCATGCCAAGCCATGCGCCGGGCAGAATCGGTGAAACCGGTGTGTTGTCTGGGTTCATCTTAGTGGTCGGTCGCGGCCGGATGCGCAGTTGTGTACACGGTCGTGCAACTGCAAACACCCGGCCGGGGGTCGGACGGGGGGACGTCTTAAAGCAATCAGCCGGTGCGCGATTACAGCGCCGGCAATACCATTGCGTGGGCCGCTTCGTTCTGCCGGACGCGGAACGCAGCCAGCTTTTCCGCATACTCGGTGCTAGTGCCGCTCAACAGCGACACCGCGAACAGCGCTGCATTGGCCGCGCCCGCTTCGCCGATTGCAAATGTCGCGACCGGCACGCCCTTGGGCATCTGCACGATCGAATGCAACGAATCGACGCCCTTCAGGTACTTGCTCGCAACCGGCACGCCGAGCACCGGCACCGTGGTCTTGGCGGCCAGCATGCCCGGCAGATGCGCCGCGCCGCCCGCACCGGCGATGATCGCGCGAATGCCGCGCTCACGCGCACTTTCAGCATAGGCGAACATTTCGTCCGGCATGCGATGCGCGGACACGACTTTGGCTTCGTACGGCACGCCGAATTCCTGCAAAATCGCCACGGCGTTCTTCATGACTTCCCAGTCGGAACTGGAGCCCATCAGCACGCCGACGACCGGCGCGCCATGCGTATGGGCGGTTTGAGCTTCACTCATCTTTACGGCTTCCTTGTTTCCCGAACGGCGCTTCTGGTGACCCACGCGTGGTCAGGCGAGCTTGTGGCCGGTCAGGCGTTCGAGCGCTTCCTGGTATTTCTCGCCCGTCTTCGTGACCACGTCGTCCGGCAGCTTCGGCGCCGGCGGTTCTTTCTTCCAGTCCTGGGTTTCGAGCCAGTCGCGCACGAACTGCTTGTCGAACGACGGCGGGTTGGTGCCGACCTGATATTGATCGGCCGGCCAGAAGCGCGACGAATCCGCGGTCAGCGCCTCGTCCATCAGGTACAGCTTGCCGTGGTTGTCGAGACCGAATTCGAACTTCGTGTCCGCAATGATGATGCCGCGCGTCGCGGCATAGTCAGCGGCTTCCTTGTACAGCTTGATCGAGATGTCGCGGATCGTGGCCGACAGCTCGGTACCGATGCGACGTTCCATCTCGTCGTACGTGATGTTTTCGTCGTGGTGGCCCATTTCGGCCTTGGCGGCCGGCGTGAAGATCGGCTCGGGCAGCTTCTGCGCGTTCTGCAGACCCGGCGGCAGTTCGACGCCGCACACCGAACCGGTTGCCTGGTAGTCTTTCCAGCCGCTGCCGGCCAGATAGCCGCGCACCACCGCTTCGACGAGGATCGGTTCGAGGCGCTTGACGACCACCGCACGGCCCTTGACCTGCTCGACTTCGTCCGCCGCGACCACGGATTCGGGCGCCACGCCCGTCAGGTGGTTCGGCACCACATGCTTCAGCTTTTCGAACCAGAAGTTCGCCATTTCGTTGAGCACGCGACCCTTATTCGGAATCGGCTCGCCCATGATGACGTCGAACGCCGACAGACGGTCGGTCGTGACGATCAGCAACTGGTCGTTGCCCACCGCATAGTTGTCGCGGACTTTACCGCGGCCGAGCAGCGGCAGCGAGCGGAGCGTGGATTCGTAGAGGGTAGACATCGTCGTGGTTCGCTAAAAGTGAGGCAAAAAGTGTGTGCGGAACAAAAGGGAAACGCCGTTCCCCCGATGATGCGGGAACGGCGATCGAACGACAACCTGGCCAAACGGCCAGGTGCAGAGCAGTTATAGCTTATCGGACGACTTGCGCAAGCTCGCCCGACTTGTACTTCTCCGCGATTTTATCAAGCGAAAGCGGCTTGATCTTGCCGGCCTGGCCTTCGCAGCCGAATTGCATGTAACGGTCGACACATATTTTCATCGCCGCTTCGCGCGCCGGCTTCAGGTAATCGCGCGGATCGAACTTGCCCGGGTTGGTCGCCATGTAGCGGCGAATCGCGCCGGTGATCGCCAGACGCAGGTCGGTGTCGATGTTGACCTTGCGCACGCCGTTACGGATGCCTTCCTGGATTTCCTCGACCGGCACGCCGTAGGTTTCCTTCATGTCGCCGCCGAATTCGCGGATTTCCGCGAGCAATTCCTGCGGCACCGACGACGAACCGTGCATCACGAGGTGCGTGTTCGGAATGCGCTGGTGGATTTCCTTGATGCGCTGGATCGACAGGATGTCGCCCGTGGGCTTCTTGCTGAACTTGTACGCGCCGTGCGACGTACCGATCGCGATCGCCAGTGCGTCGCATTGCGTCAGCTTGACGAAGTCGGCAGCCTGCTCCGGATCGGTCAGCAGTTGCTCGCGGGTCATCGTGCCTTCCGCGCCGTGGCCGTCTTCCTTGTCGCCCTTCATGGTTTCCAGCGAGCCGAGCACGCCCAGTTCCGCTTCCACCGTGATGCCGATCGAGTGAGCCGCTTCCACGACCTTGCGCGACACCTCGACGTTGTACTCGTACGACGCGACGGTCTTGCCGTCGGCTTCCAGCGAACCGTCCATCATTACGCTGGTGAAACCGCTGCGGATCGCCGCCATACAGACCGCCGGCGACTGCCCGTGGTCCTGGTGCATCACGACCGGAATATGCGGATACGACTCCACTGCCGCTTCGATCAGGTGGCGCAGAAACGGCTCGCCCGCGTACTTACGCGCGCCGGCGGAAGCCTGCATGATGACCGGGGCGTTGACCTTGTCGGCCGCCGCCATGATCGCCTGAACCTGCTCCAGATTGTTCACGTTGAATGCCGGAAGGCCATAACCGTTTTCGGCGGCATGGTCCAGCAGTTGACGCATTGATACGAGAGGCATGCTTAACTCCTTAGATTGAAACGAATTCTTGTGCCGTCGGCATCTTTTTGGGCGATTTTATCGCGAAGCAAGCCGCGTACCCTGTCGCACGGGTCTTAACGCGCCGAGCGGTCCTTGTCCGCTCAAGATGCGATTGAAGACGGTGCGCCGCCTCTCGCGGGGCATGCGGGCCTGCTTCGCTCAATCAAGCCTGTGCCGATCGAGCAATCTGCTGCCTGATCAGTACGGTTCTCCGACCCGCACGATTTTCAACGTATTGGTACCGCCGGCCTGCCCCATCGGTTCGCCGACGGTCAGCACCACCATGTCGCCGCGCGACGCGTAACCCTTGCTCACCACGGTCTCCAACGCCTGTTGCAACGCCGTGTCGCGGTCGGTGTTGGTGTCCAGATGCAGCGACGTCACGTTGCGGTACAGCGCCATCGCCCGTTCGCTGCCGACTCGCGGCGTGAGCGCGAAGATCGGCACGTGGGTCCAGTGGCGCGACATCCACAGCGCGGTCGAGCCGGATTCGGTCAACGCCACGATCGCCTTCGCGCCCAGGTGGTAGGCCGTGAAGAGCGCGCCCATCGCGATCGACTGATCGATGCGGGTGAACGTGCGGTCGAGGAAATCGCGGTCAAGCTCCGACTGCTCCGACTTCTCGGCTTCCACGCAGATCGCGGCCATCGTCTCGATGGTTTGCACCGGATACTTGCCCGCCGCCGATTCCGCCGACAGCATCACCGCGTCCGTGCCGTCGAGCACCGCGTTCGCGACGTCCGACACTTCGGCGCGGGTCGGCACCGGTGCGTAGATCATCGACTCCATCATCTGGGTCGCGGTGATCACGAACTTGTTCGATTCGCGCGCCATACGGATCATCCGCTTTTGCAGCGCGGGGACTGCGGCATTCCCCACTTCCACGGCCAGATCGCCGCGCGCGACCATGATGCCGTCCGACGCGTCGAGGATGCCCTGCAGCGCCGGAATCGCTTCCGCGCGCTCGATCTTGGCGATCATCTTCGGCTTGATGCCGAACGGCGCGCCAGCGATATTCGCCAGCTGGCGGGCCATTTCCATGTCGGTCGCGTTCTTCGGAAACGACACCGCGACGTAATCGACGCTGAGCGACATCGCCGTGCGGATGTCCTCCATGTCTTTCGCAGTGAGCGCGGGCGCGGACAGGCCGCCGCCCTGGCGGTTGATGCCCTTGTTGTTCGAGAGCTCGCCGCCGATCTTCACGATCGTGTGGATTTCATTGCCGATCACGCGCGCGACGTTCAGCACGATCAGGCCGTCGTTGAGCAACAGCACGTCACCCGACTTCAGGTCGCGCGGCAGATCCTTGTAGTCGAGACCGGCGCGTTGCTCGTTGCCGAGTTCACAGTCGGCGTCGAGGATGAACGGCTCGCCGGCGACCAGCGTGATCTTGCCGTTTTCGAATTTGCCGACGCGGATCTTCGGGCCTTGCAGGTCCGCCATGATGGCGACTTCACGGCCGGCCTGACGGGCCGCCTCGCGCACGAATTCGGCGCGCTGGCGGTGGTCGTCGGCCGTGCCGTGCGAGAAATTGAGCCGCACCACGTCCAACCCTGCCTGAATCATTTGCAGCAGGATTTCCGGCGTGTTGGAAGCCGGTCCGATGGTAGCGACAATCTTGGTGGCGCGATGCATGAGTCTCCTCGTCTGGATAGGATCGCTGGATGGAACGCTGCGAGTCGGATGCGGAGGCTGCGCACCGAAAGATGCTGACAGGGGTTGCGCGCCGGTTGAAACCAGCGTCGCTTTATAGGTTGCAGCGGTGTTCGATACCGGCACGGAGGGTGCCGGTGGAGGGACGGTCTCTTCAGCGGGGAGTTCCGCGGGCGGCGGCACGGATTGTCCACTGGACAGTTCCGCTGCGTCGCCGGCGGTGGTCAACGCCGCGAGCGCGAGAGACGAGCCGGATTCTTCTGTTGCGGCGGATGCCGCCGGAGTGGCGGCGGAGCGCGCCGCGCGCTCCCCTGCCGTCGCTGCCGCGGTATCGCGCGGCTGGCTGGCACGCTGGCCGCTACGCGCTTTCGCTGACTTTGCCGTTAGGGAGCGCGTCGCCACGTTAAGCCCGCGATTCCAGGACTTCGACCGCCGGCAGCTTCTTGCCTTCGAGGAACTCGAGGAAAGCGCCGCCGCCCGTCGAGATGTAGCTGACCTTGTCGTGGATGCCGTACTTGGCGATCGCCGCGAGCGTATCGCCGCCGCCTGCGATCGAGAACGCCGACGACCTGGCGATCGCGTCCGCCAGCGTCTTCGTGCCATTGCCGAACTGGTCGAATTCGAACACGCCGACCGGGCCGTTCCACACGATCGTGCCGGCCTTTTCCAGCTGCGCTGCGAGCAGCTTGGCCGTTTCCGGTCCGATGTCGAGGATCAGGTCGTCGTCCTGGACATCGGCGACGGCCTTGACTTCAGCCTTGGCTGTGGGCGAAAACTCCTTGGCCGTGACCACGTCGGTCGGGATCGGCACCGAGGCGCCGCGCGCCTTGGCCGCGTCGATGATGGCTTTGGCTTCGTTCACCAGATCGGCTTCGGCGAGCGACTTGCCAATCTTCAGGCCGGCGGCCAGCATGAACGTATTCGCGATGCCGCCGCCGACGATCAGCTGATCGACCTTGTCGGCCAGCGACTTCAGAATGGTCAGCTTGGTCGACACCTTCGACCCGGCGACGATCGCCACGAGCGGGCGTTTCGGTGCGCCCAGCGCCTGGCCCAGCGCTTCGAGCTCAGCCGCCAGCAGCGGGCCGGCGCAGGCGACCGGCGCATACTTCGCGATGCCGTGCGTGGTCGCTTCGGCGCGGTGCGCGGTGCCGAACGCGTCGTTCACGTAGACGTCGCAGAGCTTCGCCATTTTCTGCGCGAGCTCGTCGGAATCCTTCTTTTCGCCCTTGTTGACGCGGCAGTTTTCCAGCAGCACGACCGAGCCCGGCGCGACGTTCACGCCGTTGTCGACCCAGTTCGCGACCAGCGGCACGTCGCGGCCAAGCAGTTCGGCCAGACGCTTCGCGACCGGCGCGAGCGAGTCTTCCGGCTTGAAGTCGCCTTCGGTCGGGCGACCGAGGTGCGACGTGACCATCACGGCGGCGCCCGCGTCGAGGGCCGCCTTGATAGCCGGCACCGACGCGCGGATGCGGGTGTCTTCGGTGATGCTGCCTTGATCGTCCTGCGGCACGTTCAGATCGGCGCGGATGAACACGCGTTTGCCGGATAGCTTGCCTTCGGCGATCAGATCGGAGAGACGCAATACCTTGTTCATGGGCGTGTGTGTGCGAGTTGATGAGAAGGCGGTGGCGGACGGCGCGCAGGCGTCGAGCGCGGCGAATTCCAGCGCTGTGACACGGCAGCTGATCCACGTGATCGGGCGCCTGCGGCAGGGCCGCGGCTCTCGCGCTTACAGCAGCGCGCTCAACCCGGAAACTGGCATTTTAACTGATCCACACTCCCTTCTGACCCGCACGCAGGCGAATCTCGCGTATTTGGAGATCACTCCGCCCATGGCGCGGCGCAGCATTCGCCAACCGTCCTGTTATATGAAGATGCGCAATAGCGTGAACACAATCATCCCCGTGACGATCGTGCCGAGCATGGTGCGCCGCCACAAAAACCACCCGAGACCGGACAGCGTCGCGTAAAACTCGTGATTGGACGGCGCGAACGACAGAGCGCCGTCCGGCGTCGTCAGCACGTCGGGCAGCACCACGGCGGCCAGCGCCGCGGCCGGTGCGTAGCGCAGCATCCGCTGCACGCGCGCGGGCAGCACCGTGCGCTCCCCGCCGATCAGAAACATCGCGCGGGTCACCGCAGTGACGAAGGTCATGCCGAAAATGGCCAGCCAGACTTGCGTGGATGTCATCGGGAATCTCCGGCGCTGTTGCGGATACGGCGCAGATCGGCGTGCTCGACCATCAGGTCGGCGGCGCTGCCGGCGATGATCGCCGCGATTACCGCGAGCGGCAGCGCGAGCCGGTACGGCAGGTCGAAAGCGAGCAGCGACACGACCCCGGCGACGCCGACCGCGACCAGCGTGGAGCGCGTCGCGATCGCCGACACCATGATGGGCAGCAGGGCCAGCGTGCCCGCCAGTGCGAGCCCCCAATTGTCGGGAATCAGGCTCGCGAGCAGGATGCCGGCGATCGACGACACCTGCCAGGAGAGCCAGCTGCACACCGCCATGCCCCAGAAGTACGCCTCCTTGCCCGGCACGTAACCGGTCGGGAAGCTCTTTTTCTGGAACAGCAGATAGATCACGTCGCCGTTGAAATAGCCGAGCACGATGCGCCGCCCCATCGACAGATAGGAGAAGTGCGGCGCGAGCCCGACGCTGAAGATCACGAACCGCGTGTTGACCATCGCCGCGGTGAGCAGCACGGTCCAGATCGGCAGCTTGGCGGCGAGCAGCGGCAGCACCGCCAGTTGCGACGAGCCCGCGTAGCACAGCAGCGACATGCTGAGCGCCTGGGGCAGCGTGAGCACGGATTTGCTCATCGCGATACCGGTGACGAGCCCCCACGAGAAAATCGCCATCAGCGTGGGCGAGTAGTCGCGCGCGCCCTCACGGAAGGCACGACGATCGGTATCAGACAGACGAGCGAGCATGAGGCGAAACGAGCCGGCGCAAGGCGCCGCAACGAAGGGAAGTCGACGCCAGGTCGTCAGGCACCCGCTGGCGCATCCGGATGTGAATTATGCGTGTGCCGGATTATAGCGTCCCGGATGCGCCCAAATGCCCGTTCCGTGTGCAAAAGACGCTAAAATAACGCTCTTGGCTGCCCCTGACGCGCGTAGCCACACTTCACAACGCACCCGCTGGAGAATCGTATGTCAATGGCCGACCGCGACGGCAAGATCTGGATGGATGGCAAGCTCATCGACTGGCGCGACGCCAAAATCCATGTGCTCACCCACACGCTGCACTACGGCATGGGCGTTTTCGAAGGCGTACGCGCCTACAAGACGGCCGACGGCGGCACCGCGATTTTCCGTCTGCAGGAGCACACCAAGCGTCTGCTGAACTCCGCCAAGATTTTCCAGATGGACGTGCCGTTCGACCACGAAACGCTTGCCGCCGCGCAACGCGAAGTGGTCCGCGAGAACAGGCTCGAGTCCTGCTACCTGCGCCCGATCATCTGGGTCGGTTCGGAAAAGCTCGGCGTGTCGGCCAAGGGCAACACCATTCATGTGGCGATCGCCGCGTGGCCGTGGGGCGCATACCTCGGTGAAGACGGCATGACCAAGGGCATCCGCGTGAAGACGTCGTCGTTCACGCGCCATCACGTGAACGTGTCGATGGTCCGCGCCAAGGCGTCGGGCTGGTACGTGAACTCGATCCTCGCCAACCAGGAAGCGATCGCCGACGGCTACGACGAAGCGCTGCTGCTCGACGTCGACGGCTACGTGTCGGAAGGCTCGGGCGAGAACTTCTTCCTCGTGAACAACGGCAAGCTGTACACGCCGGACCTGTCGTCGTGCCTCGACGGCATCACGCGCGACACGGTCATCACGCTTGCGCGCGACGCCGGCATCCAGGTGATCGAAAAGCGCATCACGCGCGACGAGGTCTACACCTGCGACGAAGCGTTCTTCACCGGCACCGCGGCCGAAGTCACGCCGATCCGCGAGCTCGACAACCGCACGATCGGTTCGGGCGCACGCGGCCCGATCACCGAGAAGCTGCAATCGGGCTTCTTCGACATCGTGAACGGCAAGAGCGACAAGTACGCGCACTGGCTGACCAAGATCTAACGCGCGCTGCGCCGATATCTCCGGGCCCGTTGCCCTTTCGGGCCGGCTACCGGCGCAACGCCCGCACCCTGCATACAACGAGAAAGCCCATGAGCGAAATCAAGGAAATGCCGCTGGTCGAACTGTCGGCAAAAGACCTGCCGGCGTACTGCCCGAATCCGGCCATGCCGCGCTGGAGCGCGCATCCGCGCGTCTTTATCGATGTCACGCACGGCGAAGCGCGTTGCCCGTACTGCAGCACGCGTTACAAGCTGCGCGACGGCGAAGTGGTCAGGGGTCATTGAACCTGGCGCATTGAGCGTTGGTTGCCGGCGGTGCTGGCTAGAGATGTCGTGTGCGGCTCGATGGGTGCGGGTTAATCGGTGTTTCAGGTCGCCCCGTCCTCCGCTTCGTCGTGTGTGGTTGGCTTGCTGACAGGCTGAGGATGATGCTGTCCGCCTTGTCGTCAGGCGGGCCGGGCGGGATTACACAGCAAACGCACACAACGCCGACGCGCACGCAAGCTCAAAGGCCAGCACGCTCCAACGGCGCCCCAAATCGGGCCGCCACCGCGGCGCCTCCGGCCAACCGGAAGCGCGCCACGCGGTTCGCGGCTTTTCCCTTTTCATCAATCCGAACGCTACGCGCATTGCGCGCGCGGCGTTTCGTTTCGACACCGGACACTCACTCTGATGCGTCGCGCGTTGGTTATCGCACCGAACTGGATCGGTGACGCATTGATGGCGCAGCCGCTGTTTGCGCGCCTCGTGAAATTGCATCCGCGCATCGTCATCGACGCGGTCGCGCCCTCGTGGGTCGCGCCCGTGCTCGAACGCATGCCGGAAATCCGCGACGTCTACGCCACCGACCTCGCGCACGGCAAGCTGCAAATGCTGCGCCGCTGGCAGCTGGCGAGCGATTTGCGCGACGTCGGCTACGACGCGGCCTATGTGCTGCCGAACTCGCTCAAGTCGGCGCTGGTTCCGTGGCTGGCGGGCATTCCGCTGCGCATCGGCTACACCGGCGAAAGCCGCTACGGCCTGCTGAACGTGCGGCACGCGAATCCGCGCAAGGACGAGCGCCCGCCGATGGTCGGCCAGTACGCCGCCCTCGCCTACGCGCCCGGCGCCAAGCTCCCCGACGACCTGCCGATGCCGCGCCTCGACACGGACCTGAACGAAGCGTCGCGCGTGTCGGCGCGTTTCAATCTGGACACGCGCGTGCCGCTGCTGGTGTTCTGCCCGGGCGCCGAGTACGGGCCGGCCAAGCGCTGGCCGCCCGAACACTTCGCCGCGCTCGCGCAGATGGTCGGCCAGTCGTTCCCGTACACGCAGATCGTCGCGCTCGGCTCGCCGAAAGACGCGCCGCTCGCCCAGGCGATCGCCGAGAAGGCACCGAACGTGCGCAACCTGTGCGGCCAGACCGCGCTCGGCGAAGCCTGCGCGCTGATCTCACGGGCCAACGCGGTCGTCACCAACGACTCCGGCCTGATGCACGTCGCCGCCGCGCTGCGCCGGCCGCTGGTGGCCGTGTACGGTTCGACCGATCCGCGCCACACCCCGCCCTTGTCGGAGCTTGCGAAGGTACAATGGCTTCATCTCGAATGCAGCCCCTGTTTCGAGCGCGAATGTCCGCTCGGGCATCTGAACTGCCTGAAGCAACTGAGCGCCGAACAGGTCTTCAGCGATTTGCGCGGCATGCTGCTCGCGCAACGCTGAGCCGACTGATAGTCGACTTGGTACTTGCACGCAACACCGCACGCCCCCGTGTGCGTCGCGTCATGTTCGCGCCTTGCGGCACGGGCATGCTGACGCTCCGGGGCCGACAGGTCCGGTGCGCCGGACTGTCCCGCTGACCGCTGCCCCGCAACCGCGCGCCGCGCACAAGAGACTGACGAGCCATGCCACGTTTTGCCCATATCTTCGAAGCCGCCGCCGACACCCTGAACGCCTACTATCAGGCCGTCGCCGAGGTCAATATCGACAGTTTGATGGGCCTGTGGATCGATGAGGAGTTCGTCAGCTGCATCTGCGCCGACGGCTCGCACCTGCACGGTCTCGACAGCATTCGCGCCGGCTTGCAGAGCCAGCTCGAGGCCGCGCCCGTGTCGATCGAGCCGCTCGACATCCGCGTCTACGACAGTCTCGGCACCGTCGTCTATGCAATTGCCGAGGCGCATCGGCCAGCTGGTCCCACCGCCACGCCCGCGATGGTCTTCACGACTTACGTGATGGTCCACGAACGCGGCGAGTGGCGCATCGCGCACATTCACGCGAGCCCGATGCCGAACGAGGCCGCGAGCCAGTTCGCCACCAAGATGCGGCATGGTCAGGGCTCGCTGCACTGACGCACGCTTGCGGTTCAGTTTCAGGCACGGTTTCAGATTCAGATTCGCGCTTTATTTTTTTGCTCCAACGCCGGCATGAGTTCGACGCACGATAAATCCGTTTCCTCCGGCACGGCCCAAGCCACGGTCGCGGCCGCCGTCGAGGCCACTGTCGAGCTGCTC
The DNA here is from genome assembly GCF_046030495.1 of Paraburkholderia strydomiana. Classification (GTDB taxonomy): domain Bacteria; phylum Pseudomonadota; class Gammaproteobacteria; order Burkholderiales; family Burkholderiaceae; genus Paraburkholderia; species Paraburkholderia strydomiana_A. The sequence continues at coordinate 34,296 of NZ_JAQQCJ010000004.1, read as the reverse complement.
TACCGTGCCCCGCTGTGGCTGCCGAACCGGCATGCGCAGACCATTGTCCCGTCGCTGTTCGCGCGCCGCCCGGCGGTGTCGTTTCGCCGCGAGCGCTGGGATACGCCCGACGGCGATTTCATCGATCTCGACTGGGTCGTGCCGGACGGCCAGCCCGCCGCGCCCCGTACGCCCGCCGCCGACGCCCCACTGTTCGTGCTGTTTCACGGCCTCGAAGGCAGTTCGGGTTCGCACTACGCGGCGACGTTGATGGCGGCCGCGCGCGACTACGGCTGGCACGGCGTCGTGCCGCACTTTCGCAGTTGCAGCGGTACGATGAACCGCCTGCCGCGCTTTTATCACCTCGCCGACAGCAACGAAGTCGACTGGGTGCTGCGCCGTTTGCGCGCCGCGCATCGCGGGCCGGTCGTGGCGGCGGGTGTGTCGCTGGGCGGCAATGTGCTGCTGCGCTGGCTCGGCGAACGGCGCGAGGACGCCGCGTCGGTGGTCGCGGCGGCGGCCGCGATTTCGACGCCGATCGACGTGCATGCCGGCGGCCGTGCATTGTCGCAGGGCTTCGGCCTCGTCTACACGCGCAGTTTCCTGAAGACGCTCAAGCAGAAGGCCGAGCAGAAGCTGGCCCAGTTTCCCGGCCTGTTCGACCGCGACGCGATGCTGGCGAGCCGCACCATGTACGAATTCGACAACGTGGTGACCGCGCCGCTGCACGGCTTTCGCGATACCGACGACTACTGGAGCAGCGCGACCACGCGGCCGCTATTACCGCACATTCAGGTGCCGACGCTGGTGCTCAATGCGCGCAACGACCCTTTCCTGCCGGCCGAGGCCCTGCCATCGCGGCATGAAGTCTCGGCGGCGGTGGAGCTTGACCAACCGAAGCATGGCGGCCACGCCGGCTTCATGACCGGACCGTTCCCGGGCCGCATCGACTGGCTGTCGCGGCGCGTGTTCGGCTACCTGGAGCGGCACGTCGATCATGGATGACATCGTCAAACAGGCTTTGGCCAAGTGGCCGAACGTGCCGAGCTGCACGGGCTGGCTGATGCTGGACCGGCGCGGCAACTGGCGTATGCGTGACGAAACGGCCCAGGCGAGCGGCTCGCCGGGCACGCCGATCCGGCATGAGGCACTGCTCGGCTTCATTAACCGGAACTACGGCGCCGACGAACACGGACAGTGGTTTTTCCAGAATGGCCCGCAGCGGGTCTACGTCGAGTTGGGTTACACGCCTTGGGTGGTGCGGTTGTCGGCGAACGCCGATGGGACGCTCGCGCTGCAGGACCAGGCAGGCGGCGCCTTTGAGCCCGCGGCTGCGTTTGTCGACGAAGAGGGCGGGATTCTGTTTGCCGACAGTGCCGACGGTGCCGACAATTCTGCGCACCCGAGAGTCGCGGTTCTGCACGATCACGATCTGGAAATCTTCTCCAATCACGCGACGCTCGCCGACGATTCGATGAGCGGCGAGTTCCACTGGAACAACGAGACCGTGTTGCCGCTGCAAGCGATACGGCGCGGCGAGGTCGCCACGCGCTTCGGGTTCGAGCCGAGTCCGGCGGCGAGGGTTTAGGTAGGTCCAGGGCTTGGCGCGCACGACGTTCGTGCCTCAGCCAGCGCGCACAGATGACACCGGACCCGCCTTAACCGCGAACTAGCTCTTCTCATCGAGCCGCTCTTCCTTGTAGCGGCTCTCCATTTCGTGCAGGCGCGCATCGACGGTCGCGAGATCGTAATAGCCGATCGTTTTCAGATCGCGCGCGTCCTTCAGTTGCCGGATCGCCGACGACCACGCGCCCTCCAGCGCGAACTTCTCCGCCATCGCCCGATGCTGCGTCAACGCATCGCCGCTGCCCGCGCTCGCTTGGGCGAGATACAGCCACCAGGCAGGCTGATCCGGGTGCGCGCGCGTTTCGTTCTGCGCGAGCGCCTGCGCATCGGCGAAACGGTGCAAGGTCAGCAAGGTGCGGATGTGCATGTCGATCGCGGCATTCGACTGCGGCCAGCGCTTCTGCGCAAACTCCGCGAGACGCGCGGCTTCGTCGTTGCGGCCAGTACGCCGGGCGATGTCGGCGGCCAGCACGTCGAGGCTCGGCGAACTGCGCGCGGGTTCGCCTTCGGTGCGCTCGCCGGTCGCGAATGCCGTACGCGAAGTCGCGAGTGACGCCACCGCGTCGTCATAACGGTCGAGCAGCATCTGTCCATACGCAATGCCGTACCAGTTCGCCGCGACGTTGACCGCGGTGCGGTCGTCGATCTCCGAGCGCAGGCGCGAAATTTCGTCCGCGTACTCGCTGCGCGAGCGGTCCTGCAGCAAACGCGCCCGTGCTCGCACGAAACCGTATTCGGGCGCCTGATGCGGCTGCCGGTACGGCGCGCGGCGCGCACGGTCTTCCATGTCCGCGATCCGCTCGCCGGTCAACGGATGCGTGCGCGCGTATGCGGGAACACCCGTGTCGCTCATCGCCGCGCGATCGAGCCGGCCGAAGAAGGTCACCATCGCGTACGGGTCGTAGCCCGCGCCGGCCAGCAGCAGAAAACCGACCCGGTCGGCCTCGTGCTCGGCGGAACGCGAAAAGCGCAACTGGTTGTCGACCGCATACGCCTGGCCGCCGATCGCAATTGCGCTGCCCAGGTCCCCGCTGTGCGCAAGCACGCCCGCCAGCACGCCGAACAGCAGGCCGGCGAGCGCGGCATAGCTGCTGCGCTCGCTGGCCGAGATCATCCGCGAGATGTGACGCTGCAACACGTGGCCCATTTCGTGACCCAGCACCGACGCCAGTTCGGACTCGGTCTGCGTCGCCGCGATCAAGCCGGTGTTCACACCGATGAACCCACCCGGCAGCGAAAACGCGTTGATCTGCGGATCGCGCACCGCGAACAGCTCGAAGTCCGGGCGATAGCCGCCGATATACAGCGCGCTCGCCGCCGCCGCGAGTTTGGCGGCCACCGAATTCAGGTAGTCGCGCACGAGCCAGTCGTCGAGATAGTCGGGGTCGCGGCGCACTTCGCGCATCACGCGCTCGCCGAGCTTGCGCTCGGCCTGCGGCGTCAACGCACCTGAGCCGCCGTTGCCGAGATCGGGCAATTGCTGGGTGGCGATCGGCGCGCGCAAACTGCTGTTCACACCGGCGTTGCCGGAGAGGCGGCTCTGCGCGCCGCCGTACACGCCGAACACGCCTTGCGCGATGTCGGGTGGCAAGAGCGGGTCGGCGTAGGCATCGGCCGGGCCGCTGATCAACGGCGATTCGGCCGGCTGCGCGTTGAGCGCGAGTTTCGGCGCGGCATGCGATTGCGCGAACGCGCCCGGCGGCGCCGCGAGCGCGACAGACAACAACGCAGCAAGAAACCGTTTCAGACGCATCGCGAGGTCGATAACGAAGTCGGAAAGCGACGCCCGCGGCTCGGACTAAGATAGCGGGCACAGGGCAATTGTAATCAGTCGATGCGGTGATCCGGGTGGGCTGCGTCGCACTGCTATGATAGGCGCCCTCTGAAGGAGCCAACCATGCCTGAACTCACTCATTTCGACGCCGCGGGCCAAGCGCATATGGTGGACGTCGGCGGCAAGCAGGAGACCAAGCGCATCGCCGTCGCGCGCGGCTCGATCCGCATGCTGCCGCAGACATTCGCGCTGATCCGCGACGGCAACGCCAAAAAGGGCGACGTGATCGGCATTGCGCGCATTGCGGCGATTCAAGGCTCGAAGCGCACCGCCGATCTGATCCCGCTTTGTCACCCGCTCGCGCTGACGCGCGTAAAAGTGGACTTCGAACTCGATGAAACGCTACCTGGCGTGCACTGCACGGTTCAGGTGGAAACGCTTGGCCGAACGGGTGTGGAGATGGAAGCGCTGACCGCCGTGCAGGTGGGGCTGCTGACGGTGTACGACATGTGCAAGGCGGTGGATCGCGGCATGACGATCACCGACGTGCGCGTGCTGGAGAAGCACGGCGGAAAGTCTGGGGATTGGGTAGCGGGTTGACGGCGGCTTACGCCATCAATCCCCTTCCCCCTGACGCTTTGATTCTTTGCGACGGACGCGACCGGCGTCAATCCTCGTCGCTCTCGTCGTCGTCCTGATTGACGTCGGACGACGGCATGCCATAGCGCTTGACGAGTTCCGCCTTGAAGGCGGCCAGCGACTTGTGCTCATCGGTCAACTGGTACAGATAACCCAGTTGCGACGGCCAGTCCTTCAACTCCTCGGCAAAAATCTTCAGGCGTTCGACGGTGTCGAGCGCCGCCGCCGTATCTCCGCTCAGCGCCTGCAGCACCGCATAGCGTCGTAATACGGTTTCGCCCGGCAGCAGCGCAATGGCCTGCCTGTGCATCGCGAGCTTGCGTTGCAGGTCGACCGAATTCATCGGCTGCAACGTCGCAAGGCCGTACTCGCCCCACGCCCGGAACAGGAACGACGGCGCCGCCGTGTATTGCTCCGCCGGCCGCGAGCCGTAATACAGCACCTCCGCGCGCGCATAGTCGCGATATACCGGATAGAGCGCGGCCAGCCCGCCGAACACCACCACAGCAAACGCGCCGAACGACAAACGTGCGGGCACGAGCCGCAGCGGGCGCGTTTCGAGCAAGCCGAACACGAACATCGCCGGCAACAGGAAGAACATGTACTGCTGCGGATATTCGACCAGCGCATGCATCGTCAGCACGCCAATCAGCGCGATGCCGAACACGCGCGTCGCGCTTTGCGGGGCACGCACCACGCGCACCAGCCAGGCGACGAGCCCGAGCAGCACGATCGCTACGCCGATCAGGCCGGTCTTCGCAAGCAGATCGATGAAGATGTCGTGCGAATTATTGGCGATCTCGACGCCGCCGAGCGTCCTCACCAGTTCGTACTGGTAGCTCGGAAATTCGCCCCAACCGACGCCCAGCAGCGGATGGGTCCTGAACATCGTCCAGCCGTACTTCCACAGCGCGAGGCGCGGCGCGATCTGACCGGCGTCCTTGAAGCGGTCCGCCGCCGACTGTCCGAGCTCCAGGTGATAGTGCACATTGGCCCAGCGGATCAGCGCATTGACCACGAAGAACAGGACGGCGAGAGCGATCGGGATGAGCCACTCACGGTTGCTGCGGCGTAGCAGCGGTTCGCTGCGGATCTGCGCGAACGCCATCCAGAAACCCGCAACGACGGTCACCCCCATCTGTAGCCACGGGCCGCGCGAAACGGTCAGCGCCAGTCCCGCCGCGAAGATCGTCGATACGAGCAGCCAGATGCCGACGGCCAGCCGCCGCGTCTGCACGAGGAACAGCGCGCCCGCCATTGCGAACGCGATATAGGTGGCGAGGTGGTTCGCCTGCGCCATATTGCCGAACGGCCGGCGTTCGACCGTCACGTTATACGCAACGACGAACGGCGCCACGCGCGTCTCCAGGTGAAAGAGCTGGATCACCTGACTGAACACCGCGAACAACCCACCCACGATCAGCGCGCCAGCCGCCCAGCGCAATGCCGTCTCGTCGAGCTTGGCGCGCGAAAAGCCGTAGCCGGCATGAACCGCCATGAACCCCGCGAGCAGGAAACCGCCGCCGAGCCAGTTCATTGAGGGTTGCGCGACCGGCAGCAGCACCGCTTGCGCGACCAGCACCAGTCCGAACAGCAACGGCACCAGCGCGACCGTCGGCGAGGCGAACGTAATGCGTGGTCTCGCCGTCGCCATCAGCAGCACGACACCTGCACCGGTCAGCAGATACAGCGCGAGCGCGGTGAACTCAGCGTAGAAGGTCGGAATCGGGTACGTATGGTTGGCGACCGCATACGGCAGCACCAACGCGAGAGCCAACAGAATGAGAGACAGGTAGCGCGCAAATGGGGTGGGCATCGAGTAACCGGTAGGGCGTCAAGCAACCGGCGCACTATACAAAAAATTCCTTGCGCTGTGCGCCGGCCCGGCCGAAATATGCCGAAAATCAGCCTTTTACGTGCGCTCCGCCTTCATGCGGCAAGCGTTGGCCGAATCACGCGCTCATTCACGAGCGGCATTCCGGCGGTGCGAGATTCGACGCCAGCGTGGGCGCCTCCGCAGGTGCGGGCCCCGCGCCCGGCGCCGGCAACGAAGACGCCGTTTTGCCGCTCGTGAAGCACTCCCACGTCAGCGCGCCGGCTTGCAGCGAATCCTTGGCCAACGCGACCCGCGCGGTCGGTGCGTCCGCATTGTCGGGCACCGACGGCACCAGCGTGAGCGTGTTCGAACCGGCGGGCGCGACGCGCGTCGTGAAGGCGATCGTAATCTGGCCGGTGTCGTCGTCGACCCGGATGGACTCCACGTTGCGGGTCGCGGGCGGCGACGCGTAACCGCCGCTGAACGCATTGCCGCTCGCGGCGTTTTCGGCGACCGCGAGCCGCGCGGACGAGGCAAGTGACAGGCCTTCGCCCACCCGGCTGCGAGCCAGATAGTCCTGGTACGCGGGAATCGCATAGGCCGCGATCACACCGACGATCGCCAGCACGATCATCAGTTCGATCAGCGTGAAGCCGACGCCGAAGCGGCGGCAAACGCGCGCGAGCCGCGCGGACCAGGCCGCTCGCCCAAACAGGGAGCGCGCGGCAAGCGAGGACTGGGAATAAGGGGAATACGGCAAGGTAACGATCATCGGCAGGCTCCTGAAACGAAAAACGCCTGGCCCTCGGTCGGGGACAGGCGTTTCAATCGTAGCCAGCGACGCTCCCGGCCCACAGTCAGCCGAACGGCTAACGTTGCGCTCAAGCGCTATAGCGGCGGCGAGTTCTGGTTCAGGTTCCGGCACATGCGCACATGCGGCCCGTGCGCCTCACGCCGCCGCACGATTGGCATTGCGACGCTTTAACAGGTAGCCAAGGATCACGACGAACAACGCTCCCGCGATGTTCATCCCGTATTCGGCGGCGGGCGTGTCGAGAATCGGCCAACGGTCGCCGGCCGGGTCGTTGATGATCAGGCCGCCAGCGATCCAGCCCAACAAAGCAGCACCGAGCAGGATGATGATCGGGAAACGGTCGAGCAGCTTGAGGACGATCTGGCTACCCCACACGATCAGTGGAATGCTCACCACCAGGCCGAAAATCACCAGCGCGAGGCGATGCTGTTCATCGGCCGCTTCGGCGGCGCCCGCAATGGCGATCACGTTGTCGAGGCTCATCACCGCATCCGCGACGATGATGGTTTTGATCGCCGACATCAGCCGGTCGGCCGGCTTGATGTTCTCATGCGGGTCGTGCGCGGGCGCCATCAGACGCACGCCGATCCACAGCAGCAACAGCCCGCCCGTGAACTTCAGCAGCGGCACGTCGAGCAGCACGACGGCGAACGCGATCAGCGCCACTCGCAGCACGATCGCCCCCGCCGTGCCCCACAGCACGCCGCGTATGCGTTGCGCGGGCGGCAGATTGCGGCAGGCCAGGGCGATCACGACGGCGTTATCGCCACCCAGCAGGATGTCGATGACGATGATCTGGAAGACCGCGCCCCAATGGAGGGTGGTGAGGAACTCGAGCATGAGAAGAAGAATAAGAAAAAATCTGCCGCGCGGACAATAAAAAAGCGGGGGAGCCTAAAACTCCCCCGCTTTTCGGGACCGCCCGCTCACGAAAGGACTTCGTAAGCGTAACAAAAAACGCGCCATAACAGCACGCGAATTTTGCTTTTACAGCATCGCCTTCAGAAGACGCGCCATTTCCGACGGGTTCTTCGTGACCTTGATGCCGCACGCGTCCATGATTTCCAGCTTCGCTTCAGCCGTATCCGCACCGCCCGAGATCAGCGCGCCAGCATGGCCCATGCGCTTGCCCGGAGGCGCCGTGACGCCCGCGATGAAGCCAACCACCGGCTTCTTCATGTTGTCCTTGATCCACTCAGCGGCGTTCGCTTCGTCCGGACCGCCGATTTCGCCGATCATGATGACGGCGTCCGTATCCGGATCGTCGTTGAACATCTTCATCACGTCGATGTGCTTCAGACCGTTGATCGGGTCGCCACCGATACCGACTGCCGACGATTGGCCGAGGCCAATCGCCGTCAACTGGCCGACTGCTTCATACGTCAGCGTGCCCGAACGCGACACGACGCCGATACGGCCCTTGCGGTGGATGTGACCCGGCATGATGCCGATCTTCAGTTCGTCCGGCGTGATCGTGCCCGGGCAGTTCGGTCCGAGCAGCAGCGTCTTGCTGTTCTTTGCGCGCATGCGTGCCTTGAGCTCGATCATGTCACGGACAGGAATGCCTTCCGTGATACAGATCGCGAGGTCCAGGTCGGCTTCGACCGCTTCCCAGATTGCCGCAGCAGCGCCTGCCGGCGGAACGTAAATCACCGACACGGTCGCGCCCGTTTCAGCCTTGGCTTCCGCGACGCTAGCGTAGATAGGAATGCCTTCGAAATCTTCGCCGGCCTTCTTCGGGTTCACGCCTGCAACGTACGCTTCGCGGCCGTTTGCATATTCACGGCAAGCACGCGTGTGGAACTGACCGGTCTTGCCGGTGATGCCCTGCGTGATGACCTTGGTGTCTTTGTTAATCAGAATCGACATGTATAAACCTCTGTTCGTTTGGCGTCATGCGGTTGCGCCGCGAGGCGGAATGTTCTCGCCCGCGTCGCTCGCACGCCGCCATTCGTAATCCTGGTAAACGCGCTTGGGGTTTGGCTTACGCCTTGCCCGCAGCGGCCGCGACGACCTTCTGAGCCGCTTCTTCCATGCTGTCCGCCGCGATGATCGGCAGACCGGATTCGGCGAGCATCTTCTTGCCCAGGTCTTCGTTCGTGCCCTTCATGCGGACCACGAGCGGCACCTTCAGCGACACGGCCTTCGACGCCGCGATCACGCCTTCCGCGATCACGTCGCAGCGCATGATGCCGCCGAAAATGTTGACCAGAATCGCAGTCAGGTTCGGGTTCTTCAGCATGATCTTGAACGCTTCCGTGACCTTCTCGGTCGTGGCGCCACCGCCCACGTCGAGGAAGTTCGCCGGTTCGCCGCCGAACAGCTTGATGGTGTCCATCGTTGCCATTGCGAGGCCAGCGCCGTTCACGAGGCAGCCGATGTTGCCGTCGAGCGAGATGTATGCGAGGTCGAACTTCGATGCTTCGACTTCAGCCGGATCTTCTTCGTCCAGATCGCGGTACGCGACGATTTCCGGATGACGGAACAGTGCGTTCGAATCGAAGTTGAACTTGGCGTCGAGCGCGATGACCTTGCCGTCGCCGGTCAGGATCAGCGGGTTGATTTCGGCCAGCGATGCGTCGGTTTCCCAGAATGCCTTGTACAGGCCTTGCAGGATCGCGCGCGCTTGCGGCAGCGAAGCGGCGGGCACGCCGATCTTCGTTGCGAGTTCGTCGGCTTCAGCATCCTTCAGACCGGTCGCCGGGTCGACGGCGATCTTGTGGATCAGCTCAGGCGTCTTTTCCGCGACTTCCTCGACGTCCATGCCGCCTTCGCTCGATGCCATCACGACGATCTTCTGCGAAACGCGATCGATCACGAGGCCGACATACAGTTCCTTCTTGATGTCAGCGCCTTCTTCGATCAGCAGACGGTTCACCTTCTGGCCTTCCGGACCGGTCTGGTGCGTGACGAGCTGCATGCCGAGGATCTGGTTCGAGTATTCGCGAACCTGTTCCAGCGACTTGGCGACCTTCACGCCGCCGCCCTTGCCACGGCCACCCGCGTGGATCTGAGCCTTCACGACCCATACCGGGCCGCCGAGCTCTTCCGCGGCCTTGACCGCATCATCCACCGAGAAGACCGGCTTGCCGCGCGGTACCGCGACGCCGAATTTCCGCAGGATTTCCTTACCCTGGTACTCGTGAATCTTCATGCGTGATTCCCTTCAGTCTGAGAGTTGGATTGAACTTCGTTTCCGCTGCCGTCGTTCATGCCGGACGCGTTGCCGCCCTCGCCTGACGATGCCGCGCGATCCACTGAATGCGGTGCGTGGCCATACCAGCGCGGATAAAACTGTTGCACCGCCTCGCCGTCGAAACGCAGCGCGTGGCAGCGTCCCAGCTGGAATGGCGGTTTGTCGTTGGAATGCTCGCCTGTGCTGTTAGACGATTCGTCTCCTGAACCTGCGCTCGCGCCTCGCGTGTCGCCATTGGAGTCACCGGTGTTCCACACGTCGCCGGCGAATGCCTGAATCGCGGCGGTCGGCAGGATCGCACACAGCTCGGTGAGATGCGTGCAACCGGCCGTGCCGCCGAGCAAACGGGCAGCATCGCGACGGAAATTGTGCTGGAGATTGAGCCCGATGAGGGCACGGTAGGCGGGATTGCTGACTTGGCACAAACCAGGATAGGGCACCCAGTCGGACGACGCCTCGGCGTCGACGACATTGAGCTTGCGATCGATGGTGATGCGAAGCCAGAGTTCATGGATCGGCTGACCATTGGGCCGGACGCCCGACGCAAGCGCCACATCGCGTGGTTTTTCGTCGGTCAAGCACGCTTCCACATCCCACAGGCCATCGGCTCGCTCATAGGCTTCCGCTCTGATTGCGCGACGATGGCGCAACTGACGGGACACTGGCGGGGAAAGCGGCATGCGGGAAGGAAAGGCCGGATTGGAAAACCCACGAATTTTAGCATACTGGGTATTTGAGACAGGTTGGAATCCGCAAGGGCGGGCAGCGAGGCTGGGCGCCTGTCTCGAAGGAAATGGGTATGAGGCCGGAAGGGGCGGCCCAAAAACGATGCCCGAAGTCAACGCGGCTATTCGCCGCCCCACTCCTCGTCGAGGCCTTTGAGGATTTTGCCGATCGTGGCGCCCGAAAAACCGCGCGCCGCCAGAAATCGCGTCTGCTTGGCCCGCTCGGCGGGCGTCTCGGGAAGCTGGCCGAACTTTTTGCGCCAGACGGCCTGAGCACGCACGAGTTCGGTCTCACGCAATTGCGCGCTGGCTTCTTCGACGAGTGTCTGGTCGAGCGCGTGCTGCTTCAGTTCGCCGAGAATCCGGTTCGCGCCCAGCCGCGACGAGCGACGATGAACCAGGCTTTCCGCGAAACGCGAGTCGGACAGCCAGTTTTCGGCCTCCAGCGCGTCGAGCACCGTATCGAGCGAATCGGTTTCTTCAACGAATGGCTTCAGTTTGCGTGCGAGTTCGGCGCGACTGTATTCGCGGCGCGACAGATAGCCGAGCGCGCGCCCTTTCAGCGAACGTGCCGGGCGTTGGGATTTTTTTGCTTCATCTTGCCCCGGTCTCGCTTCGCCAGGTGTGCGACGCGAACGGGTGTAGGTGGTCTCGGAAGGGTCCGAGGTTGAGGACTGCGAGGGTTCAGACTGCGCGCGCTGCTGGCCGTGGCCCGCAGCGCGGTCGTGTGCGTCGAACGATTCGAATGGATCGAACGGATCGTCGCCTTCATCGCGCGGGCCGGCCGAATGGCGTCCGCCATCGGACAACGGTCGGCCCTTGCGTATCACTTGATGCTTACTCTTCTTCGTCCGCGACTTCAGCGCCTGCGCCGGTCACGGCTTCCGCCATTGCATTGACGCCCAGCGATTCGCGGATACGGTTTTCGATCTCGCGAGCGATGTCCGGATTTTCACGCAGGAATTCGCGCGCGTTATCCTTGCCCTGACCAATCCGCTCGCCGCTGTAGCTGTACCAGGCACCGGCCTTGTCGACGATCTTGGCCTGTACACCCAGGTCGATGATTTCGCCCTGGCGCGAAATACCTTCGCCGTACAGAATGTCGAAAATCGCTTCGCGGAACGGGGGCGACACCTTGTTCTTGACGACCTTCACACGCGTTTCGTTGCCGATCACTTCGTCGTTCTTCTTGATCGAACCGATTCGGCGAATGTCCAGACGCACCGATGCGTAGAACTTCAGCGCGTTGCCGCCCGTGGTGGTTTCCGGGTTGCCGAACATCACGCCGATCTTCATGCGGATCTGGTTGATGAAGATCACGAGACAGTTCGTGCGCTTGATCGTGCCGGTGAGCTTGCGCAGCGCTTGCGACATCAGACGCGCTTGCAGACCCGGCAGCGAGTCGCCCATTTCGCCTTCGATTTCAGCCTTCGGCACGAGTGCCGCGACCGAGTCGATCACGATCATGTCGATCGAGCCCGAACGCACCAGCGCGTCGGCGATTTCGAGCGCCTGTTCGCCGGTGTCCGGCTGCGAAACCAGCAGGTCGTTCACGTTCACGCCAAGCTTGCCCGCGTACTGGATGTCCAGCGCGTGTTCCGCGTCGATGAACGCCGCCGTGCCGCCGATCTTCTGCATTTCGGCGATGACCTGCAGCGTCAGCGTGGTTTTACCGGACGATTCCGGACCATAGATTTCGACCACACGGCCACGCGGCAAACCGCCGACGCCCAGCGCGATGTCGAGGCCGAGCGATCCGGTTGAAACCACCTGGATGTCTTCGACTACCTCACCTGCGCCGAGCCGCATGACCGACCCTTTGCCGAACTGCTTTTCGATCTGCGCGAGCGCGGCAGCCAGCGCCTTGCTCTTTTCAGCAGTCAGTCCAGCCGAGCCTTTCTTGCTTTCTTCCATGAATCGTCCTTTGCTATGATGAACGGCGTCTGAGGCAGGTGTACCGTCCATTTTTGAAGGACAGCACACGAAACCCAGACACTGTATAAAAAAACAGTAGTTTTGGCAAGTGCGATTCTCATGCGAACGCGCATTTTTACCGTCGCACTGCCCAAACTACCCACAATAATTTTCGGAGACCGCTGTGCGCCGGGAACACCCACGGTGCCGGCAAGGCCAGGCTGGCGCATCATGCGAATTCTGATTGCCGAAGACGACAGCATACTCGCGGACGGTCTGGTCCGATCACTCCGCCAATCGGCCTATGCGGTCGATCACGTGAAGAGCGGCGTGGAAGCCGATACCGCGTTGTCAATGCAGACTTTCGACCTATTGATCCTCGATCTGGGCTTGCCGCGCATGTCCGGGCTCGAGGTGCTGCGCCGCCTGCGCGCGCGCAATTCGCACATGCCGGTATTGATCCTGACCGCCGCGGACAGCGTCGACGAACGCGTCAAAGGCCTCGACCTCGGCGCCGACGACTACATGGCAAAGCCCTTCGCGCTAAACGAACTCGAAGCGCGCGTGCGCGCACTGACGCGGCGCGGCGCGGGCGGCGGCCCGACGGTCGTGCGGCATGGCTCGCTGTCGTTCGACCAGGTTGGCCGGATCGCCTATGTGAACGAGCAGGTGATCGACTTGTCGGCGCGTGAACTCGGCTTGCTCGAAGTACTGCTGCAACGGATCGGCCGGCTGGTCTCGAAGGAACAACTCGTCGACCACCTGTGCGAATGGGGCGAGGAAGTCAGCAATAACGCGATCGAAGTTTACGTGCACCGCCTGCGCAAGAAGATCGAGCCGAGCGGCGTGCGCATCATCACCGTGCGCGGCCTCGGCTACTGCCTCGAAAAAGCCGCGGCGCCCGCCGGCGCGGGCGCCGGCACCCCCGCCCCCGCCGAGCCCGACCCGCCCGCCTCGCCGCCGTCCGGCGCGATGCCGGCGAGCCATCACTACAAATAGAGGGCATCCATGTCCGCGCGCGCAGATCGCGCCCCGGCGGCGCACGCGGCGGACCTCGACGAGGCGCGCGACGAGCGCTACGCCAATCCGTTCGCCCCGCCCGACGAAACCGAGGCCGCCGCCGCAGCCCGCCCGCGCTCGCTATTCGGCGAAATTCTCGACTGGATGCTGGCGCCGCTGCTGCTGCTCTGGCCGATGAGCCTCGCGGTCACCTACCTGGTCGCCAAATCGATTGCGGACGGCCCGTTCGACCGCGCGCTCGAAACCGACGCCTACGTGCTCGCCCGCCAGATCCATCCGGTCAATGGCGTCGCGGAACTGTCGCTGCCCGACTCGACGCGCGACTTCCTGCGCGCCGACAACGTCGACAGCGTGTTCTATCAGGTGCTCGGCACGCGCGGCGAACTGGTGAGCGGCGAGCGCGACATGCCGCTGCCGCATGAAGAGGACCGGCCGCCGCCGGGCATCGTCGAATTCCGCGACGACATGCTGCACGGCAACGACATCCGCATCGCCTACACCACCGTCGAGTTTCCGCGCACGCCCGGCGCGCAGCCCGTGCTGGTGCAGGTCGCCGAAACGCTCGACAAGCGCAGCCAGCTGGCCAACGACATCATCAAAGGCGTGATCCTGCCGCAGTTCGTGATTCTGCCGCTCGCGATCCTGCTGGTGTGGTTCGGCCTGTCGCGCGGCCTTGCGCCGCTGCATGCGCTGCAGGCGCACATCCGCGCGCGGCGCCCGGACGATCTGTCGCCGCTCGAAGCGCGCCGCGCGCCGCCGGAAATCGAGCCGCTGGTGACGTCCTTCAACGATCTGCTGACGCGCCTCGAACAAAACATGGAGTTGCAGAAGCGCTTCATCGCCGACGCCGCGCATCAGATGAAAACCCCGCTCGCCGGCTTGCGCATGCAGGCCGAACTGGCGCTGCGCCAAGACGTGTCGGCGGAAGTGCACCGCTCGCTCGAACAGATCGCCACCAGTTCGGAGCACGCCGCGCGGCTCGTCACGCAGTTGCTGGCGCTGGCGCGTGCGGAAAACCGTATGTCGGGGCAGATATTCGCGCCGGTCGAGGTAAGCGAGGTCGCGCGCAACGCCGTGCGCGACTGGGTGCAGGCCGCGCTCGCCAAGCAGATGGACCTCGGCTACGAAGCGCCCGACGGACCCGTCGAAGTCGACGGCAATCCGGTGATGCTGCGCGAAATGCTGTCGAACCTGATCGACAATGCGATCCGCTACACGCCGGCGGGCGGGCGCATCACCGTTCGGGTGAGACACGAAGCGGCGGCACGGCTGGTGCATCTGGAAGTCGAAGATACCGGCCTCGGCATTCCGGTCGCCGAACGGTCGCGGGTGATCGAGCGCTTCTACCGGATTCTCGGCCGCGAAGGCGACGGCAGCGGGCTGGGGCTGGCGATCGTCCGCGAGATCGCGACCATGCACGGCGGCGTGCTGGCCATCGAAGACAACGTCTATCAGGAGTCGCCGCGGCTTGCGGGGACGCTCGTGCGTGTCAGTTTGCATGTGCATGAGCGGGGCGGGACTTACCCTAACGCGCCCTGAACGGCAAAACTCGCACACGGGTTTTTGAGATACGTTAGGCGAATCTTGCGGAAATTTTCCAGGCATTTAACAGACGTTGCCAAACCGAAGCCTGCATTTCGGATTCTGCTCATTCACCTCGCCACGTCAGTGCGCCGTAAGTTTCCACTCCAATAATCGGTTTCACGGGAACGCTTTTACCGGCGCTCCGCGTGCATATCAATATTGGAGACAGCATATGGCTACCGTTGGCGGGCAAATCTCGCACGTGCCGATGACGCGCGAGGAGAAGCGGGTGATCTTCGCATCGTCGCTAGGGACGATTTTCGAGTGGTACGACTTCTATCTGGCCGGCTCGCTCGCGGCCTTCATCAGCAAAAGCTTCTTCTCCGGCGTCAATCCGACGGCCGCTTTCATCTTCACGCTGCTCAGCTTTGCCGCGGGCTTCGCGGTCCGGCCGTTCGGCGCGATCGTGTTCGGGCGGCTCGGCGACATGGTCGGGCGCAAGTACACGTTCCTCGTCACGATCGTGATCATGGGCCTGTCGACGTTCCTGGTCGGCTTTCTGCCGGGCTACGCGGCGATCGGCATCGCTTCGCCGGTGATCTTCATCGCCATGCGGATGCTGCAAGGCCTCGCACTCGGCGGCGAGTACGGCGGCGCCGCGACCTACGTGGCGGAACATGCGCCGGCGGGACGCCGCGGCTTCTATACGGCTTGGATCCAGACCACCGCCACGCTCGGCCTGTTCCTGTCGCTGCTGGTGATTCTCGGCGTGCGCACGGCAATGGGCGAAGACGCGTTCGGCGCTTGGGGCTGGCGCATTCCGTTCGTCGCCTCGATTCTGCTGCTGGCCGTGTCGGTGTGGATTCGCCTGCAACTGCATGAATCGCCGGTGTTCGAGCGCATCAAGGCGGAGGGCAAGACGTCCAAGGCACCGCTTTCCGAAGCATTCGGCCAATGGAAGAACCTGAAGGTCGTGATTCTCGCGCTGATCGGTCTGACCGCCGGCCAGGCCGTGGTGTGGTACACGGGCCAGTTCTACACGCTGTTCTTCCTGACGCAGACACTGAAGGTCGACGGCAGCAGCGCCAACATCATGATCGCAATCGCGCTCCTGATCGGCACGCCGTTCTTCCTGTTCTTCGGCTCGCTGTCGGACCGCATCGGCCGCAAGCCGATCATCATGGCGGGCCTGCTGATCGCCGCGCTCACCTACTTCCCGCTGTTCAAGGCGCTCGCGCACTACACGAACCCGGCGCTGGAAGCCGCAACGCTGCGGGCTCCGATCGTCGTGATCGCGGACCCGGCGCAGTGCTCGTTCCAGTTCAATCCGGTCGGCACGGCGAAGTTCACGAGCTCCTGTGACATCGCGAAGAGCGCGCTGTCGCGGGCGGGCCTGAACTACGAGAACGTCGCGGCGCCGGCGGGCACGCAGGCGCAGATCCGGGTCGGCGATACGGTGGTCAACACGTTCGACGGCCGCGCCGCCGATGCGAAGGAGCAAGGCAAGCTGTTCGACACGACGCTCGCCGCGACGCTGAAGGCCGCGGGCTATCCGGCGAAGGCCGATCCCTCGCAGATCAACTGGCCGATGAGCGTGGTGATCCTGACGATCCTCGTGATCTACGTGACGATGGTCTACGGTCCGATTGCGGCGATGCTGGTGGAAATGTTCCCGACGCGGATTCGCTATACGTCGATGTCGCTGCCGTATCACATCGGCAATGGCTGGTTCGGCGGGTTCCTGCCGGCCACGGCGTTCGCGATCGTCGCGGCAAAGGGCAACATCTATTCGGGGCTGTGGTATCCGATCGTGATCGCGCTAGTTACGTTCGTGATCGGCATGCTGTTCGTGCGGGAGACCAAGGACTCGGACATCTACGCGAAGGATTGAAACGCGTGATAGTCCGGGTAATTAAAAAAGTTGTGCGCCGGGGGTTGACAGCCTCCGGCGCGGTCAGCATAATCTCGCTTCTTTCGGCGAATTAGCTCAGTTGGTTAGAGCGACGGAATCATAATCCGCAGGTCCGGGGTTCGAGTCCCTGATTCGCCACCAGTTGCACCGAAGCCCTTGATCTAACGGTCAAGGGCTTTTGTTTTGGTGCCTCCCAGTGGCAGGTGCAGCACAAAAGTGCAGCACAGGCCCAAAATGGCAGCAAATTTCCTACAAAGATCGCGGCACGATTCCGTGTTCTACTTCCGGCGGCGCGTGCCCGCCGATCTCTTCTGTGTCATCGGCAAGCGACAGATTTATAAGTCACTCGACACATGTATCCGGCGAGAGGCCATAATTCGCGCTCGCGTCCTCGCGACGCAGACCGATCGAATTTTCGCCTCACTTCGCACCATGCCGAAGACCATTCCTTTCCGCCTCGACTACACGCTTGAACTGCGTTTCGACCAAAACGGCCTCCCGCAAGCCGTGACGATCGATGCGGAGCCGGGCGAACATGAAGCAGCACAGAAGGCCCTTGAGACAGCCGTGGCGGGCTTGGCTGCGCTTCGACAGCCAGACCGGGGGCGCACGCCCCCAATGCCTCGCCTAAACGCTCTGACGCTGGCAGACGGGATCGAAGAATATTTTAAGAAGGCGGACGTAAAACCGGCGACACGTGCGAGCTACCGAACGAAGCTCGCGTATTTGGTTGAGCAAGTGGGCGGCGGAACCCCGCTCTTTGACATCGACCAATTCCGATTCGTGAAGCTCGCCGAGACGATCATTGCCGACAATACTCGCCACGACAAAACCAAAGGCGATTACATCACCATCATTGGCGGATTCCTGAACTGGCATCGCATCCGCAACGGCTTGCCGCAGCTTACCGCTGCGACGCTGAAGCCCAAACGCGCGACCCCATCGGCGCTAGACCGTGCCGCTTTTACCCTCGACCAACTTCGCACGATCTTTCGGCACGCGGCACGATTCCGCGCGGACGAACCGCACAAATATTGGGCGACCGTGGCGACCGCCTTTCTCGGTTGCCGTATTGAAGAACTGGCACAGGTCAACCTCGGCAGCGACCTAAAGCACGACTTGGAAGCCGGCGTCTGGTATCTCGATTTTTTGGAAACACCCGACGCTGACGGAGTGGTCCGCAAGTCACTAAAGCGGCATTCAAGTTGGCGGCACGCCCCGATACATAGTGCGCTCGTCCAACACGGGTTCGTTGAATACCTGACCAAGCAGCGCGACGCCGGATATGGGCGACCGTTTGAAAATGGATGGAATCCGCACATCGGCAACGCCCGCGATGGCGGCATTAAGTGGAGCCACAAAATCACCAAGTGGGGCGGCGGCATACTGCAGGAACTCAGAGACGCTGGAAGCCTCCCTGAAGGCACTCAGACCTACTTCCACAGCATGCGACACACGTTCGCGAACACGCTGGCGGCGGCGGGCGTAACAGAGGAATATAGGTCCGCACTGCAAGGACAAGCGTTTGGCGGCATGAACTCACAGACGTATGCCAAGCTTCGACACGACCATAAAGTCCTGTCGAAAGCGTTGGAGCCGGCACTAGCCGCCTATGCTGCTCTTTTGGCCTGACTTAGTTCCTTCGGTGGCTGGCAAGCCGAAGCGGGGAAATCGGTGCGGGCGATGGGCATCGAACGCTCACAACGGATAACCGCAAGCGGTTGATTTAATTTAAAACGATGAGCGCGCAATATCCGCGCCCGTAACACCGTTCTGTGGGAGCGAATCGTATCGTGTCGGTTCACCCCTGACAACTTTGCCCGTGGTGCAGTAGAGGCGGTAAAGTATTAGCTTCGGAGCGGGGGCTTTTAACACGAAATGCCCTAAGCCGCCCGCAGTCACGTTTTTGTGATGCCATGACGTCGGACGCAGCTACACAGTGTTGCATTTTCTTGGAACTCGATAAGAACATGAAAATAAGCGAGAAGTTTCAGCTCGGAAAAAGTCAGGTAGAACTCGATTTTGTAGATATCGATCCAGATCGCGATACGCCACTCTATTTGTCGCCCCATTCGCTGGGGTATAGATCTGATGCCTTCTCCGCTGAGGCGCACAGAACTGTGGAATCTTTCTTCCGTTTTTTTCTTGATCTGATCCGCGCAGGCGAAACCGATCATGCCCGAGCTTTATTCGAATACCTGCATGAGCCCAACGAAACATGCTTGGGAATCTCTAGTGGGAATCCCAATGGTCGTGGCGTGGGAAGTCAGCAGGCGCAGCAGATATTTGACAGTATCATCCAGAGTCGCGCAATTCAAACCGGCGTGGTTGAGCATCTTGAGGATTGTCGGATATTTATTCACGGCATTGATAAAGACAAAGTATCTGATATGACCACAAACATTATTAGAGGATGTTTGGTCAGATACACTCAGCAGCAGTGCTATCTGCACGGAATTCCGCTTAGACCCAATACAGCAACGGGACCGTGCTGGAGTCGCGAGAATGTCCAATGGGAAGAGCATCACGACGATATGCTGGTCATTGATGGCGCTCCGATTTTACTGGTTCCGAAAGGAGTTGTTGGTTTTGCGAAAACATTCGGAATGGGCAAATATCATCAGCACTTCGTGCTTGACTTCTTGAAACAGGAGCAGTTGCGAACAAATGGGCCGTTCGTGCGCAGGCGCCAGCTTAAAAATGGCGGCGAGAGGGTTTGGGTTTCGAAGACAGAACTCAAAGATAATATAGCCCCAGCTGAGAAAGACTTCGTTACTGGCTTTACCGTGCGACACAGAGATGTGTTTGCCGGGTTCCGCGAATGGGCCGCACGTTCAGAGGCATCTTTAAACGACGATGAAATTCAGCCGGGGCTAGATTTTGCGGCAGCTCTTGCCTATCTGCGTCAGCGGTTGCCGACTATTGCGGTTGGTAACGATGGAGCGACCGCTTATCATCGACTCGTGACAGGCATACTGGAGGCAATATTTTATCCGATGCTCATTAGTCCGTCGATTGAGCGAGAGATTCATGAGGGCCGCAAGAGAATTGATATCGCGTTTGACAATGCTGCAGACAACGGTATATTTTCGAGATTGCATAGAGTTCATCATCTGCCGTGTCAATATATTGCGGTTGAATGCAAGAATTATGGCCGGGAAGTGGGAAACCCGGAGGTTGATCAATTGAGTGGCCGATTTTCACCAAATAGAGGCCAAGTTGGAATGCTGTTATGCCGATCTGTGGAAAACATGGGTCTCCTGATACGTCGTTGCCGGGATACCTACGCTGACAATCGCGGACTAATTATTCCGCTAACAGACGAGGATTTGGATCAGCTATTGACAGAAAAGATCGATAACGAGCTTGCTCGTCCGGAGGATAGGCTACTTGGCGATCGTATAAGAGAAATTATTATGGGATAGCCCTACCTTAAATCGGTCGACTCTCGCGGCGGACCGGCTTTCGCCGCGATATGGGCGCATGCACGTCATCGGTCGAATTTGGCGACATCGGATTAGCGACTATTCCGCGCACTTATTTTCTTGCAGCATGCGAGGTGCGCCGACATGACAGCTGGCACAGTTAGAGTGAGTTGATTCGATTGATTAGGCGACACAACTGGCCCCGATGCCACGCACCGCCGTTCGCCGCCTTGATGTCGAGACCGTTCAACTCGGCCACCATGTCACGCTGAGAGAGGTTCCGCGCTCGAAAACCAGCTATCACGCCTGCCAGCTTCCTTGCAAAGTCGTCGGCGGCTCGCTGGCGGGCCTCTAAGTTGGGCTTGAGGTTTGAGGCTCCCGCCGCCCCGAGCTTCACGCCACGCGCCTTTGCTGCCGCCAGCGCGTCCTTTGTTCGCTTGCTGATCTGGTCGCGTTCCCACTCAGCCATCACCGCGTGCATCTGGATCATGACCTCGTTAGCCTGCGGCATATCAGCGGCTACGAAATCGCATCCGGTTTCAAGTAAGCCGGACACGAAATGCACGTTGCGGGCGAGCCGGTCGAGCTTTGCAATGATGAGCGTCGCGCCCCGACGCTTACAAAGCTCCAACGCGGCGCGAAGCTGCGGGCGCTTTTCGAGGGCGTTGGCACCCTTGCCGGTCTCTGTCTCTGTAAATTCGCCGACCAGTTCCCATGATCCGCCGTTCAAGTAGCGGGCAACCGCTTTGCGTTGCGCTTCAAGTCCTAACCCAGATTCACCCTGACGCGCTGTGCTGACGCGGTAGTAAGCGACGAACTGACCGTGTGCCATCTGTTCCTCACAATGCTGGCCTCACGACCAGACGAGCGTTTAATGTGAGGCCATCATAGAACAAAGCGGCTGCCAAATCAATCAATTACAAATCATTTATTGATTGATTGGCGATTGATTGTTATCCTCTAGTTTTTCGACGGACCAATTGAAACAATGGACCTGCTTAGCAACAGTTTGGCCGCACAAACCCTTGATGAGAATCTTCCCGGCAAAACTCTTGAGCATTGGATGACTTGGCTGCAGAACAATCGCAATCACGCTCGGAAGGTTTCATACCGTATTCCTTTTGAACGAATGGCTGGAGGCGTCTTCTACCTGCAAGAGGAGATCAATAGATTCATTGAGTGGGAAAAAGGCCGTCAGATCGGGACGGTAAGGCTTTCCGGTCGCGCCGCCGAGGCAATGCGCGCATTCGGCATTGGCGAGAAGGGGGGAAGCACAACTGGTCGCAAGCTGAATGTTTCGACTGTCAGTCTGCAGCTCGACCAAGCAACAGGGGAGCGCTTCGTGCAACTCGTCACGAGCGAGCCTCTCATGGTCTATCGGCTGGAACTGAGCGAAGCGAGTGCGCTCGCCAAGGAACTGACAGAGGCTGCCCAAGCAGGCCAGCGGAACGCGCAATGACTGCCGCCATCACCCCGACGATATCCCGTCCCGACACGGCATTCATTCTGCAAGCTAATCTCGGACCGCTTCGCTGCTGGGTCGACTTTCTCTCCGACAATATTCGCGGACGGCAGAGCGTCGCGGGATATACGCTTATGCCGTGCGCGCGACAGCATGACGGAAAGGCCTACCGTCCCGTCTACGCGGTGTCGGACGTGCAAGCGTTCATCGAGAATGTGCAGAAGGCAATACCCAGCGCGGGTAGGAGGCCCATCAAAACGACTTCGCTGTCGCTCAATCGAGGCACAGATTGGCGGGTTAACAACTTCGACCGTGACGGCGCACCTGTAGCACGGCTCTCTGTAACCCGGTCCGCGAAGAGCCCTTCCCCGGTTGCGGGCATGTGACAGTGATTGGCATTCGCGATTTCCGACGCAGAGCTTGCGTTGACTGGCTAGACGTGACGCTTCAAACGGCACGCCAAACCCAGTTTCAACACGTCCAGTCCGCGTTTGATGCAGCAGGTGTCGGACGGCTTTATGTCTCCCCTGTTGCGGCCGGCCCCGGCAGGGTGACGAACACATTTGTAGTGCGCTTCACCGACCGTCTGGCGAACGACTACGAGGCACTTCGCAAGGCGATTGCGGATGTTTCCGCAGCCTTTCCGCTGACCGATGAGCCAGTCATCCACGCGATTGAGGTCGCGTGCGACTTCACCCACAAAGGAGACGTTGCGCAGCGTGATTCGGCGACAGTTTCTATGACACATCGCTTGCAGACGAGCTTGCTTGCGAACGGCATCAAGCCGCGTCAGTTTGAACCATCAAGCGGCAAGAATCGCTTTATGGACAAACCAGGGCAGCGCTTAGACCCCGAGTTGAACTTTCGCGTGGGAAACGAATGGGAGGACGTGGCGTGGCACGTCTACTGGAAACGCACGGATAAGAAGTTGCCGCTACCACTGACAGAGTGGCGAGCGCGAGTGGAAGTCACTCTCAAAGGGGATGCACTGAAGTCTATCGGTCTGGCGACGGTGTCCGATCTCGACGGATACAGGTTTGCAAGCCTTGCACGGTTCTTTCGATTCCGGACGCCCATCAAACCAGAGATACAAGCAACCGGAAATCGCTTTAAGCTAGTTGCGATTAAGGCAAACAGGCGCTTGAACGACGCGACCGCGGAGCGGGGCTTGCACAGTTTCGAGTCATTGGGACGGCGTGACAAGTGGCAGAAGCCGCGCAGCGAGAGCAGTCATCTGCGAGCCGACAACGAGCTTCAACGCGCGGTCAAGGATGCCTTGCGCCACCTGCAGCTGTGAGCGGCTTGCGTAGAAAAAGGGGCGAAAACAGGTAGACCTGTCGCGCCCAAACCCGCGTCGGGCATGAATTCCGTTATGGCAGTCCTAATAACTGTATGTATCCGGTTCTCATCACCGTCTTCGGATGGAGCTCCACCAATGGAATGCCGGTGAGTGAACCGCTCCATGCACGCAGACGCGGCCAAGTCTTTCTACGTAACTCAGATGTAAATCGACGCGCGCACACGTCGAACACGTGCAGAAGAGAGTGCCTGCGCCGCCAAAAACGCGATGTCTTAGGAAAAACATGCACATCGAATGGCCGTCCATTCATCGACTGGCAAAGGAACGAGTGAAACCTTATAGATCACAGGCATCAGGATTAATCAGTGCGATGCACGATTGGCAACGAAAGCATCATTCGACATAACAACGTGCTTCTCTACTCCATCAGCAACAGTCCCCGGCATCCAGATAGGCCCACCCTGAGCGGCATATCCAACCTGCCACCGAACTTCCGTCATCAAGATATATTTGCCGTCTGGAAGTTTAGTGAACTCGAAATTCCCTTGGGCATCACATACCGTATGCCGAACGACGTCCTCCGGTCCTCCATTGCCGTGCGGGAATTCTGGCGTGCTTCCATGCGTGGCAATCGATGCAAGCTCGCGGAAATAGGGGCTATCGGGCGTAAGAAACACTTGCTTTCCGGCACATGTCACTACGCCTCCCCCTTGCTGCGTCAAAAACGCCTGCCCCCGAATGGCGTTTAGCCCTGTCGGTTTGTAAGTGGCGTATTGGCTCGCATCATAAGGCGTTTGAACAGCAACTCTTGCAGGAGCGCACGCGCCAACCACGATGGACAACGCACATGATGCCGAAATTGTGAGCGAAAATCGCTTCATCTTCTTTGCCTATTGTTATGGTTGCGGAACCCGTTGTGGGCGCACCTATCCGCCGTCGCGTGCGCACGGCCATTGTAACGGTGGTGACGCGGACGCCGTGCAGTCCCACCTCTAACGCCGACGCACTGCCAACCATGCGCTGGTGCAGGTAACATGGCGTCATCGACAACCACACAGGTGCAGCACATTCGCCACCGGACAGCGCATCAATAGCTCAACATATCGTGTTAGATCAAAGGCTTGCACAAGCTGGTGGCGTCGAATCTATTGAGTCCCTGATTCGCCACCAGCATCACTCGCAAGGCCCGCTTCTCTTAACCGAGAGCGGGCCTTTCGTTTTTCAGCGACGAATGTGCTGCGGCAAATCGGCGTGCGAGTTGCGCCAGTCTCTTGCGAACTACTGCCCGCAAAGCCGTCACTCCCGCTCGTGTTACCATCGTCAAACCGATGTCTTCAATGGAGTGAGTTATCGTCCTCCCATTGATTCTTCGCCAGTTGCAAAAGAGCCGCTGACCCTCAAGGTTTAGCGGCTTTTTTATTTTGACTTTCCCGATCGCAACTTCAAGGAGGTTTCTTGATGACGTTCCGCACCACCGCGCTCGCCGCGGCCACCGTTTCCATCGCGCTGCTAGGCGTCACGTCCACGTTGACGGCGCAGGCCCAGACACCGACGGACAGTCAGTGGCGCGCAAGCCCGATCACCCTGTCCACGCTGCTGCAGGACGGCTACAAGATCGCCGCCGTCGTGAATGGCGCGCACGGCGCCGCCGGTCCGGCCGACACGATCTTCGTGCAGCGCGATCAGAGCGCGTTCAAATGTATCGACCCGCAGCAGCCGGACGCGCGAACGAAAGCGCCCGCCTGCTTCGAACTGGTCCCGCCATCGGGGACAGCACCGGCTAGCGAATCGAAGTGACGGCACAGGCGATGAGCCCGCGCATCGTCAAGCACGGGCCACCGCGCCGCCTGCGTGCCTCAGCGATCCACCAGCCGGCTCAGATTGCCGCGCACTCGCTGCAATAGCGCGATCAGTTGCCGGGCCTCTTCATCGGTGAAGCCGTTGAGCGCTTCGAGCGCGACCTCATCGCCCACCTTGCGCGCCTTGCCGAGCGTACGCCCCGCTTTGGGCGTCATACGCACCAGATACTCACGGCGGTCCTGCGGATTGGCGATCCGCTCGATCCAGCCGCCCTCCGCCATCCGGTCCAGCAACCGGCCCGCCGAGATCGGCGCGACTTCGAGCAGATCCGCGAGCCGCGCCTGATTGATGTCGCCGTAATGCGCGAGATAAGCAAGCACGCGACACTGCGCGCGCGTCAGATCGACCGAGGATTTCGCGAGGTCGTCGAAGCGCTTGCCTGCCAGCCGGCCGACGTCGGAAACCAGAAAGCCGAAGCGCTCTTCGAGTTGGGTTTTCATGCGCGGATTATACGAAAGCCTCGCGCCTTCGAGCGCGGCTGCGGCGTAATTCAGCCTCCGCATAACTCCTGATGGCGGCCGCGCGTGCACCCGATATACTAAGCATGCTTACTATATCGACTTCCCCGCTCACTCATGTCCTCCGCCTCCTCACCGGCGAGCGCGACCACGCCGCTCAACCGGCCGATGATCACGCTCTCGATCATGCTCGCGACACTGATCCAGACGCTCGACAGCACGATCGCGAACGTGGCGCTGCCGCATATGCAGGGCACACTGTCCGCGTCGCAGGACGAGATCACGTGGGTGCTGACTTCGTACATCGTCGCCGCCGCCATCGCCACACCGCTCACCGGCTGGCTGTCCGACCGACTGAGCGTGAAGCGCCTGCTGATCGTCGCAATCGGCGGCTTCACGGTGTCGTCGGCGCTGTGCGGGTTGTCGGAAACGCTGACGCAGATCGTCGCGTCGCGTTTGCTGCAAGGGGTTTTCGGCGCGTCGCTCGTGCCGCTGTCCCAGTCGATCCTGCTCGACATCAACCCGCGCGAAAAGCAGGGCCAGGCAATGGCGGTGTGGGGTATGGGCGTGATGGTCGGGCCAATTCTCGGGCCGACGCTCGGCGGCTGGCTCACCGACAGCTATAACTGGCGCTGGGTGTTTTTCATCAACGTGCCGATCGGCGCGTTCGCGCTATTCGGCGTGGCGACCTTCCTGCCCTCGCGCGAGCCGAAACACGACGTCAAGTTCGACGCGTTCGGCTTCATCACGCTCGGTCTCGCGATCGGCGCATTGCAGGCGATGCTCGATCGCGGCGAGCAGCTCGACTGGTTCGCGTCGACTGAGATCGTCATCGAGGCGCTCGTCGCGGCGATCAGCTTTGCGTTTTTCCTCGTGCACACGGCGACAGTCGGCGAGCGCTCGTTCTTCAAATACAAGCTGCTGAAAGACCCGAACTTCGCGACCGGCACCTTCTTCATCTTCGTGATCGGCGCGGTGATGTATGCGACGCGCGCGCTGCTGCCGCCGATGCTGCAAAATCTGATGAACTATCCGGTCGCGACCACCGGCCTCGTCACCGCGCCAAGCGGCGCGGGCACGATGGTCGCGATGCTGATCGCAGGACGCCTGCTGAAACGGATCGACGCGCGGCTGTTGCTGCTCGCCGGCTTTCTGATTTCGGCGTTCGCGTTGTGGCAGATGATGCATTACACGATCGTGCTGTCGGCGTCGGACATCGTGTGGCCGGGCGTGATTCAGGGCTTCGGGCTCGGTCTCGTGTTCGTGCCGCTGAGCGCGCTGACCTTCTCGACGCTCGCACCCGAGCTGCGCGCAGACGGCACCGCGACCTACAGCCTGATGCGCAACATCGGCAGCAGTATCGGCATTTCGATCGTGCAGACGCTGATGACGCGCAACACGCAGATCTCGCACGCGGATCTCGCGGCAAACGTCACGCCGTTCAATCCGGCGATGCAGCCGATGCTCAGCAGCGGCTCGGCCTACGACATCGCGGCGTTGAACGCGTCGATCACGCAGCAGGCCTCGATGATCGCCTACCTGAACGACTTCAAGCTGATGTTCGTAGCGACGTTGCTGGTGATCCCGCTGCTGCTGTTGATCCGCCCTTCGCACAAGGCGCCCGATGCGTCGGTCGCGCATGCCGCGATGGATTGAACGCGGCCACGCGCCTACGCTCACCCCTCGATCCGCCCTCGCGTCACCCCGAGCAACGACGCCATCGCCGCACGCGCCGCAGCGGCGTTGCGCTCGCGAATCGCGTCGAACACCGCCGTATGCTCGGCCAGCGACGCGTTGAACACGTCCGCGCGTTTCGCATTCAGGCGCAGTTGCGCCTCCAACGTACGCTCGATCAGCGTACCGAGCGGGATCAGCAATTCGTTGCTGCACGCGGTCAGCACGCTCAAATGAAATGCCAGATCGGCGCGCACCCACTCATCGACGTTGCGCGCCGCCGCCATCGCCGCATGTGCGGCCGCGAGCGCGCGGAAGGTGTCGTCCGTGTGCGAGGCCGCCGCCAGAGCCGCGGCATACGGCTCGATCATCTCGCGCATTTCCTGCAGCTTGAGCGCAAACGCCATCGGCTCGGCGACGCGCGAGTACCAGTCGAGCAGATCGGCATCGAGCAGATTCCACGCGGGCTTCGGCCGTACGCGTGTGCCCACGCGCGGCCGCGATTCGATCAGCCCTTTAGATGTCAGCGTGCGCAGCGCTTCGCGCAGCACGGTGCGGCTGACACCGAACGTCTCCATCAACTCCGCCTCGCGCGGCAGAATCGAATCGGGCGCGTAGTCGCCGCGCAGAATCGCGGTCGCCAGCAGATGGGCGACGCGCCCATGCAGATCGTGCTGAATAGCTTTCTCCCAACGGCCTTGCGGCGCCTTTTATTGATCACGGAACGCAGCGTCCGACGGGAGCGTCCGGGCATCATCCCGCGTTCGACGACCGGCCGCTTCAACCAGGCGCCCTCCCTCTGCGGCCACCTGCGGCCACCTGCGGCCACTATTTGGCGAATAATACTATTAATAGTACTTAAACGTGCTTTTGTTGTAGCATGTGAATCCTCGAAATATTTCGCATGGCACCCAGGCCGCAAGGAGACGCACACCATGAAAATCACCAAGCTCGAAACCTTCATCGTTCCGCCGCGCTGGTGCTTCCTGAAGATCGAGACCGACGAAGGTATCGTCGGTTGGGGCGAGCCGGTGGTCGAAGGCCGCGCGCACACGGTCGCGGCCGCGGTGGAAGAGCTGTCCGACTATCTGATCGGCAAAGACCCGCTGCTGATCGAAGACCACTGGCAGGTGATGTATCGCGCGGGCTTCTACCGCGGCGGTCCGATCACGATGAGCGCGATCGCCGGCGTCGACCAGGCGTTGTGGGACATCAAGGGCAAACATCACGGCGTGCCGGTGCATGCCCTGCTCGGCGGCCAGGTGCGCGACAAGATCAAGGTGTACTCGTGGATTGGCGGCGACCGTCCGAGCGACGTTGCGAACAACGCGCGCGCGGTGGTCGAACGCGGCTTCAAGGCGGTGAAGATGAACGGCTCGGAAGAACTGCAGATCATCGACACGTTCGACAAGGTGCAAGGCGTGATCAACAACGTCGCGGCGGTGCGCGAGGCGGTCGGGCCGAACATCGGTATCGGCGTCGACTTCCACGGCCGCGTGCACAAGCCGATGGCGAAGGTGCTGGCGAAAGAGCTCGACCCGTACAAGCTGCTCTTCATCGAAGAGCCGGTGCTGTCGGAAAACGCCGAAGCGCTGCGCGACATCGTCAACCAGACCAATACGCCGATCGCGCTGGGCGAGCGTCTGTACTCGCGCTGGGACTTCAAGCACATTCTGTCGGGCGGCTACGTGGACATCATCCAGCCGGACGCGTCGCACGCGGGCGGCATCACCGAGTGCCGCAAGATCGCATCGATGGCCGAAGCGT
Organism: Paraburkholderia strydomiana; assembly: GCF_046030495.1. GTDB lineage: Bacteria > Pseudomonadota > Gammaproteobacteria > Burkholderiales > Burkholderiaceae > Paraburkholderia > Paraburkholderia strydomiana_A. The sequence continues at coordinate 5,411 of NZ_JAQQCJ010000004.1, read as the reverse complement.
ACGACGTCGCGCTCGCGCTGCATTGCCCGCTCGGCCCGATCGCTCTGGCAACCTGCCTGCAGATCGACGCAGTCAGCTACAACGCGTTCATCCAGGAACAGAGCCTCGGCATTCACTACAACCAGGGCAATGACCTGCTCGACTACATCAAGAATCCGGAAGTCTTCAAGTACGAAGACGGCTTCGTGTCGATTCCGCAAGGCCCGGGCCTCGGCATCGAGGTCAACGAGGAGAAGGTGCGCGAGATGTCCAAGGTCGGACATCGCTGGCGCAACCCGGTATGGCGTCACGAGGACGGCAGCGTCGCCGAATGGTAAGAGTGTGAAGACATGCCGCCTGCGGGCGGCATGTTCGCTTTGACCGGCAAGCCGGTGTCGGCCTGCGATGCCGGCCTCGCGTCAACGTTCATGAATGCGCCCGGCGCGGTCTGCGCATGGTCCTCTACTCGTCCTGGGCAAGATCAAGCGGACCGCTTGAGCCTCGTTACGACGACCCGCCCGTGTGTTACGGCGACGTGACGCGCGGGCCTTCGCAGTAACGTAACATCCCGGGCCGCGTACGCTGAAACACACCATTCACGGCCCTTTAACCGCCCGGCTTCACTTCTCGCAAAGCCTTATCCATCAAGGCTTTCAAGCCATTTGTACGGCATCAGACATACGCATGGCCCGCTCCTCGCTCAAATGCTTGCAAACAACGCACGCATCGGGGCACATCATGGGCGAATTCCTTCCGGACTATCTGATCCGCGAACAGGCGGCCGTCGGCGCACTGGTCGCGTTCGGCGTGCTGCGCATCCTCGGCGCGATGCTGGCGTTCGAACGCGGCTGGCGCATCTCGGTGGTCGAGAAATGCTTCGTTGCCGCCGCCGTCGTCTACTGCCTGCCGCAACTCTTCGATCTGCTGACGCATGCGTACGGCACACGCGCTGCCAGCGCCGAACTCGAAGGCAAGGCCGCAGGCTGCGCGATCGCGCTCTTTTGCGCGCCGATCGTCGGCCATCGGCTCGGTCTCGAATAAGCGGCTTCATCAAGCGAATGCTCACCATGCGACTGGCAAAGAGACGCGCGAAACCTGCGTATCACATGGGCGAAACGCTGAAGCTCAGATCCGGCGGACACCCAATGACCACCACCTGGCGCGGCCCGATGCTGTTCGCGCCGGGCAAGTGGCTGATCTGCCAATGGTTCGGCGACAGCGGCGAGTTGCAGCAGGAGATGTTTCCGGAGGAGACGCTGGAACGGGTGAGCCACGACGCGCTCGCCGCCTGAAGAGCAGTCGCGGATTGCTGGCCACCGCCAGGCGACCGTGTGTATCGCGCCGCATGCTCTGGCGGTGCGGCGCTTTTTTGTGGTGTCCCGTTGCAGGGATGAAGCAAGGCGGACGAGCGGACAATGGGCGCCCGGACGCGCACCGCAAGAGTCTTGAGACGCAGCCGTTTGCAAGCCTGAGGCGCAGACGCTTGTCGCCGTAAAAATCCTTGCGCGGCGCGGCTGTCCCGCACCCAGGCGTTGGCGATTTCACGCGCGCGTTGCACAGATCCGCGCAACATCACACGCCTCGCCCTCCCCCGCCTGCCCAGCTCAATTCAACCCGGCTCGACCGCCCGCCGGCTTCACCCCAATGCCGCGAACGCCGGCACGCTATGCGACAGCACCGCCGCCGCGACGAACGCACCGATCATCGCCAGCGCCTCCAGGTACAGCACGTTGACGAAGGTATGCGCATCCATCGTCGACGCCGTGCGGCGCAGGCGCGGCAGCGCGAGGAAACGGTTGAGTCCGCCGAGCACGAGCGCCATCGCGACGAGCACGAGCTTCAGCGTCAGCACATGACCCCACGTGCTGAACTGAATCGCCTGGAGCGAGCCGCCCGAGCCGCGCACGGCATTGAAGATGCCGGACAGCAGCACGAAGCCCACCGCCATCACCGACACATTCGACACCTGGGTCGCGGTGCGGATCAGCATGCCGCGCGCGGTCGAGGTGCCGAGCGCCGGCAGGACCGCCAGCCCCGCCGCCATCGCCAGCCCGCCCCACACGCTGGTGACGAGCACGTGCAGCGTCTGCATGCCGATTGCCGCCGACGCCACGCCGGCATCGGCCGCATGCCCGAGCGATGCCTTGCCCGCCGCGACCGCGATCACGGCGAGCCACAGCAGCGCATTGCGCAGCATGCCCGTGTGACTGGTCATCGCCGTGCCGAGCAACACCAGCGCGCCGGCAAACGCGACGCTCCAGCCGTAGCCGACATGCGTTTGCGTCAGCACGGTCGGCACGACGCCGAACGCGGCCGGCAACGCGACGCCGCCCATCGACGCCGCCTGATACAGCAGCCAGCCGAGGTCCGCGAGCACCAGCACGACCGTGGCGGTCAGCAGCGAACGTTGCGCGCGCATCCAGGCCGGGCGCGCGGGGGAGATTTTCTGCTGGGCGTCGTTCGCGAGCCACGCGCCGAGCAGCGCTGACCCGACGGCAAACGCAAACGCGACGTTCATGAGCGCGGCCATGGCGACCTGCCCGATCCACAATCCGTCGACGCTCATTTGACGTTGAACGCGAAGTCGCCTTGAGTACGGTGGCCATCGGTGGCGACCGCGATCCAGTGCACCGCATAGCGGCCCGCGCTCAACTGCGGCAGCGGCAGGCGCATTACCCTGGCATCCTGCTTATCGACTTCCGAGACGGCCTGCGTGGCCGCCTTGCCGCTCGCATCGGCCAGCGTGATTCTGCTGAACGCCGGCTCGAGCGGCTCGGTGAAATGGATCGTCACCGCGGTGGGCGCAACGGCGTCGGCGTTGGCCGCCGGGTCGCTCGACGCCAGATGCGCATGCGCGGATGCGGCGGACGTCACAACCAGCGCCGCAGCGCCGACCATCAACGCACGCAGCGCCGGACGGGAAAAATGGAATAGCTTCATGTAAGGCCGATAGCGGATGAACAGGAAAACGGTGAGTGTCGAGCCGGGCGCATCTGGCTCGGACAGCGGCCGGCGAGCCCGGAAGTGTACGCTTCGATGGATCGCGCGGGCATCGGTTCAACCAGGTTTGTTGAACGGCATGGCGCGCGCGGGCGTTGACGGGGAGGAACGGAAAAGCAAGGAACAGCTAAATTGAGATAACGAAAAACGCCGCAGGAGGCGGTATTCCGCGTCAAACTGTCGCATAGCTGTTACACCAGGAACCTTCTCTAATGTGGCAAATAGTCACCATGACCCTTCAATGATAGAATGCTGCGTCGCCGCAGCGCCGGCTGCCCTTCACACCGAGCCGCTCGAAGTTCGGTCAGGTCCCCGATTTTGATGGAGTTACGCGTGTCTTCTAGACGCCTTTTCCGCCCGTTGCTCGCCCTTCTCCTGATCGGCTCCGCGGGTGTCTATAGCGCTGCGAAAGCGCAGACTCAACCGAAGGCCCCCGACACAATGGAAGCGCGCGTGCAGGGCTGCACGGCGTGCCATGGCTCGCATGGGCAAGGTACCGACAACGACTACTTCCCACGCCTCGCGGGCAAGCCGGCCGACTATCTGTTCAACCAGTTGCAGAACTTCCGCGAAGGGCGTCGCAAGTATCCGCCCATGAATTACCTCGTCACGTATCTTTCGGATGACTACCTTCATAAGATCGCGACGTTCTTCTCGCAGCAGCGCCCGCCGTATCCGCCGCCGGCCAAGCCGACGGTGTCGTCGGCCACGCTCGCGCGCGGCCAGCAGCTCGTGCTGAACGGCGACGCGGGCAAGCAGATCCCGGCTTGCGCGGCCTGCCATGGCAAGGCCTTGACCGGCATGGAGCCGGCCATCCCCGGTCTGGTCGGCCTGCACGCCGACTACATCAGCGCGCAGCTTGGCGCATGGCGCTCGGGTACACGTCATGCCATCGCGCCTGATTGCATGCACACGATCGCCACGCGCCTGAGCGACGAAGACGTGAACGCCGTTGCGGCATGGCTTTCCACGCAGCAGGCCCCACAAAACCCCGTGCCGGCTCCGGCCCGCTCGTTGAAGACTCCGCTTGCCTGCGGCAGCGAACCGCAATAAGGCACCGGGAGAGACACTCACATGAAACGCAAGTCCTTGTTCGCCCTCTCGGCAGTCGTCGTGGTTGCGGCTGCCGCACTCGTTCCCGTCCTGTGGTCGGGCGGCGACAACCTGCATAACGGCTCGGCGATGGCGGCCACGCCCGCCGATCAGGCCGAACTGATCAAGAAGGGTGAGTACCTCGCCCGCGCCGGCGACTGTATCGCCTGCCACACGGTGCGCGGCGGCAAGCAGTTCGCCGGCGGCCTGCCGATGGCCACGCCGTTCGGCACGATGTTCACGCCGAACATCACGCCCGACGACCAGTACGGCATCGGCAAGTGGACCCAGGACGACTTTTATCGCGCGATGCACACCGGCCGCTCGAAGGACGGCAGCCTGCTGTATCCGGGCTTCCCGTTCACGAGCTACACGAAGGTCACGCGCGCCGACTCCGACGCGATCTATGCGTTCCTGCGCTCGGTCCCGCCGGTCAACGTGCCGAGCCGTCCGCACGAACTGAAATTCCCGTTCAACCAGCGCAACATGCTGATCGGCTGGCGCACGCTGTTCTTCCGTGAAGGCGAGTTCAAGCCGGATCCGACCAAGTCGGTCGAATGGAACCGTGGCGCCTACCTGATCGAAGGCCTCGGCCATTGCGGCATGTGCCACACGTCGATCAACGCGATGGGCGGCCCGGTCAATTCGGCGGCCTTCGCGGGCGGCCTGATCCCGCTGCAGAACTGGTACGCGCCGTCGCTGACGTCGAACCGTGAAGCCGGCCTCGGCGACTGGGACCTGAAGGACATCGCCGACCTGCTGAAGACCGGCGTGTCGAATCGCGGCGCCGTGTTCGGTCCGATGGCTGAAGTGGTTCACAACAGCCTGCAGTACATGAGCGACGAGGACATCAACGCGATGGCCACGTACCTGAAGACGATTCCGCAAAAGAGCGAGGCACCTGAACCGCTGCAGCTCGAAACGTCGGAAAAGTTCGGCGGCGAACTGTTGAAGCAAGGCGCGAAGATCTACGCTGACAACTGCGCCAAGTGCCACGCGGAAAACGGCCTCGGCATGCCGCCGTCGTTCCCGCCGCTCGCGAACAACCAGTCGATCCAGATGCCGTCGGCGGTCAACCCGATCCGCATGGTGCTGAACGGTGGTTATCCGCCGAGCACGGAAGCGAACCCGCATCCGTACGGCATGCCGCCGTTCGCACAGTCGCTGTCGAACACGGAAGTCGCCGCGGTCGTGACCTACATCCGTATGTCGTGGGGCAACCACGGCACGGCGGTGTCGCCGCAGCAAGTGTCCGATCTGCGTTCGGCGCCGCTCGACTAAGCAGCCTTCGTTGCACCCGGGGCGGGGGGGGGGGGCATTTCGGGGGCGGCCCGGGGGGT
>NZ_JAQQCJ010000003.1:0-370445 GCF_046030495.1 Paraburkholderia strydomiana | reverse complement strand
TACGGAGATACGTATGAAGGTCACACAACTGCGCGCCTTTGCTGTTTCAGCAGGCATGGCTCTGGGTCTCCTCTCCCTTTCGTTTTCGCCGGCTCATGCGGCGACAATCGACACCGGCGCTAGCGATAACGCTATGTCAAAGCAGGAATTGAAGGCGTAAAAAAAGGCCGCTCGCAAAGCGCATCGCGCAAAAAAGAACGCTGAGCTGAGCACACTCGCAAAGAACGGCTATAACCCGGCAGGCAATCAAACAAACTATCCACAGAATCTGCAGAACGCTCAACAAAAAGCAGCCGGTCAGAAGCCAATCAACGCGCCTGCGGCCGCTCCTTGACGATTTACGAATACTGATTCGCGCATACCAGGCCAGGATGGCGCGGGTCGCCCGGGCGATGGAACAAAGGGCGCTTGCGGGGACTGGATCGCCGAACTGCCACCGATGGCACATCGCATCCGACGCCGCCTGGGGTCAACGGCAGTAGCGCATCCTGCGTCGATGCAAGGAGGTACGATCGAAGGTGGGTAGACGCTACAGCGAGTTCAATCCATTGCCGCGCAGACTTCATCCGTGCTCGACGCCAAGCAGACGCGCGTCCAGCCGCCGCGCTAGCGCCGCGCCGCCTTCGCGCATCACCGCATTGTGGTTCCACTGGAAAACCGGTCGCAACAACGGCGCCAATACATTCATCCATGCGCGGTTCGTATGCACGCACCAGTCATAGCGGACAACGGTAAGGTTGCGTCCGACGGTCGTAAAGCTCCACCGGCCGGCCCCTTCGACGTCGCCACTCGCTCGCCCCTCGAGCGCGACCAACGGGTCGACGCGCGTCACCCGCATGTCGAATACAAGGCGATAGGGCAACCAGCCCTTCCACGTATAGCGTTGTACGACCCCCACGCCCTCGTCTGAACCTGCTTCTAGCTGGTCGACGCGCTCGACGTTATTCCACCACTCGGGCCAGCGCGCCGAATCCTTGATTGCCGCCCAGACTTCCTGCACTGGCGCATCGATGCGCCAGATAGTGGAAAAGCGGTATTCGACCGTCCGCAAGTTGCCTCCGTTCTTACTATTTTCCTTGAGATTTTGTCAGATGCTCACTGCACTTGCATAGGTGAAACAGCACCGCCTTTTCACTTCTCGATATCTCGTCGAACTGTCTGCAAGAAAACGCAGGACAGAGTCGGCCCGTCCGTACACGAGAACCGACGGCGGGGAGCTTTTTAACCATCTCGCCCCACAACTGCCCTTCAGTCTGACGGCCACGAGTGGCGGTTGCTCGGCCCGTCTGCACCTGTCATCAGCGCTCGCAACTATGCCGCGTCGATTCCAAGAGAGACTGCTCGCCGCATCCCCTCCGCTGCGTCTGTCACGGCGCGGCAGCATCTTGCCCCGTCGAGCCGAGCATGGTCTCAGCACCTGCGGCATCTTCCTATCCCGTTACCGTCATTCGAATCCCCGTGCTGGCAAGGGCCGTTTTTATAGGCTCCTCGACCGTCAGGCGCGCTACGATCTGCGTTTTGGCTGCGATCTGCAGCGCGGTCTTCTGCGCGAGGAGCGCTCCTGCTGTCGGTCGCGCCGGCTTTGCACCCGCACGTCAAGCACCGCGCCATGCCGGTCCACCGCACGCTACAACCAATGCTTCTTCCCGTTGATCGCGACGACCACTTCGTCGAGGTGCCACTTGTCGCCTCACGCCAAGGCGGTGGACCGGATACGCCGGGCAATGCCCCGCCCGAACTTCACCGACCAGCGCCGCACGGTCTCATACGTGAGTTCAATCCCGCGCGCGGCCAGCAGTTCCTCGACCATGCGCAGACTCAGCGGGAAACGGTAGTACAGCCACACCGCGTAGCTGATCACGTCGGGTGGGAAGCGATAGCCCGCATAGGACAGCGGTTTGTCGGCGACAGGTGGGTTCTGTTGGATCGCTGGTTTCATGGCCAACATTATCGGCGCATCCACGCCACGCTGACCGCAAGTTGACAATACCGTTAAGGGTATGACTTTCCATTTGATGCTGGCGGACGTATGTCCGGTCGCCCATCACGCTCAGCCCATGTAAAAATACACTAGCGGTATAGCGGCGCGTATCGAGCGAGCGGCTTAAATTTTTGCACTCGCGTCCGCCCCCGTGCATACTCCCTTTCCGCCACGAGAAAGTACAGCGCGGCGAGAATACCGCGCTTCCGGAGACTCAATGCGTTTCGATTTCCAGTCGCTGAAACTGTTCGTTGCCGTCTGCGAGCACGGCAGTATTGCCCGCGTGGCAGAAGCCGAAAACATCGCGCCTTCAGCGCTCAGCAAGCGCATATCTCATCTTGAGGACATGGACGATTCCACGCCGCGAGTCATCCATGTCGAACAGCGTGATGCGCGACTGAGCGGCATCACGTTGCAAAGCCGTGATCATGCCTCGCCGCTCGGGATCTGCCACGGACGCCAGATCGTTCGCGGTGCTGGAAACGTAGTGGTCGGCCGTGCCGAAGATACGCTCGGGTGAGCGCGGTTTGAGTCCACGCTCACGCAACATGTCGAACGATTGTGTAGTGACGTCGTGAATGAAATGCCGGTCTATGAACAGCAGGTCCTGTCCATCGTCACGCGTCATGACCCGGTGAGCGTCCCAGATCTTGTCGTAAAGGGTTTGCGGACCACTCATGGCTTGGTCGAATTGCATTGCTTCGTCTCACTCCGTCAATTTATCGACCGTGGTAAACACGGCCATGCGGTTTCGCAATTGATTCTGGTGTGGAAGCATCATGCATCAGGCACGCCGGTTCATTCGTGGTCTTTTGGAAAGGCACCATCGCCAATCGCGATGACGATAATCATCAATGTCGGCGGTCTCGACGACGCGATGAAACTTCATGGCTCGGCCAAAGCGAGAAGTGGATTACCCGATCGGGTTTCTTTCCGTCAAATGAGGAACAGCGGGGCCGGTCTGCGCTGCCTTGCTGTTCGCGGAGGGGACATGGCCTGTTCATCGAACCCTCAATATCTGGGCTCTGTTGCAAATAGGGTCGGTGAATCGGTTAGCGTTGTCGGAGCAAAACGAACTGATGACCCGCAATGAGAGCCAGTTCGATCTCGCGGAGCTCGGCCTCAAGGAGGCCACTGCGTCGCTGTATGGAATGCGGTCCGTTCCATTCGACAAGTTATCCTTCCTATAGACAACTTCTCAACCTGCTTTTCTATTTGCACCAGAACCCTCCTGTGGGCCATCGTTGAACGGCAGCCGCCGCTGTCATCGCTTACGGCCGATGACGCCGTTGGCTACCGTGCCTTCCTGCGGCGACCGGCACCTCGCGGGCGCTGGACCGGACAACCCTGCTCGCGCCGCTCTGCCGGATGGCGCCCGTTCGCACACGGCCTGTCGCCGCGCTCGGCGGCCTACTCCCTGTCGGTGCTGCCTGCGCTGTTCCGCTGGCTCATCGAGCAATGCTATGTGCTGGCCCATCCATTCGCCGGCATCAAAATTGAATTGCCCTCCCGGGCAAGTGCTTTTCCCCTTTCCCCTAGTGACAGCAACCGACCCGGTCAACTAAGCTCCGTTTCGGACGAGAAAGCTATCGGCCTTGCATGTGTTTTTGCTCGACCGTATTGAGCATAGGAGGCCCAGGCAAATGACGGCAAGCGCTTCAGCGTGGCGTAGGTCCTCAGGAGAGGTACGGCATGGCCTTGCATGTCCGGCCGTACAAGCCTTCCTGCGCAAGTTCATGGTGCGGGCATTTCAGGGCATTGTAGGCGCCATGCTTGTTATGGTTTCGATTTTGCTGGGTGCCGCCGACGCACAAGCACAAGCCAGCGCGCCTTCAGCAACGAACGCGACGGACACGACGACCGCTGAGCTCACGCTCATGGACCGCCCCATTGCCACGTTCCGCGCGAGTCTCAGCGGCGCCACGCCAGCGCAGCGCGTGCGGCGCACCCAGGCGGTACTCGAAGGACTCTCGGAGCGCACGCTCGAATTGCCAACCCAAACGGTCCACGGCTCGCTCGGCGAGCAACGGGGCGTCATCTTCCGGCGCGGCGATCACATCCTCTTCGCGCTCCTGCAGGACGACGTCGATCCTGCCGACACTCGCCCGCTCGACGACATCGCCGCCGAAACGCAGGCCCGGCTCGATACCGCGCTGGCCGCGCGCCGCGCGCAATTGCACTGGCCGAACATCGTCCGCGGCATTCTGTATTCGGTGGTGGCCACGGTCGTTCTCGTCGCGGCGCTCTGGCTGATCGGCCGTATGCAAACGTGGCTCCAGGCGCGCATCCAGTATGCGGTCGAAGCCCATGTCCTGCGGCGCACGGCAAAGAGCTTCGACTGGACCGGCTCCGCCTTCCACCTCGCGCGACAGATCGTGCAACTGATGTCGCTCTTTCTCGCCGCCGCGCTCATTTACCTCTATCTGATCGTCGTGCTGGAGCGGTTCCCTGCGTCGGAACCAATGGGCATGCGGCTAAGCGGCTTTCTCTGGGCGCTCGCCAACGACATTGCCTCCGCGGTCGTCAACGCGATCCCCGGAATCATCACGGTGGTCGTCATTTTTCTGCTCACGCGTGCGCTGCAGAATCTGCTCGACAATGTCTTTCGTGCGGTGCAGCAGCGCAATCTGACGATCCCAGGCCTCTATGCGGATACCGCCGACGCTACGCGCCGCATCGTCAGCATCGTCGTGTGGGCGCTGGCGCTGACCTTCGCGTATCCGTATCTGCCGGGCGCGCAAAGCGATGTCTTCAAGGGCTTGAGCGTGCTGCTCGGTCTGATGGTCTCGCTGGGCTCGGCCGGGATCGTGAACCAGTTGATGAGTGGCATCGTCGTCACCTATAGCCGCGCGTTCCACAAGGGCGACTTCGTCAAGATCGGCGATCTGACAGGCACGGTGGTGAGCGTGGACACGCTGTCGGTCAAGCTGACGAACGTGCGCCAGGAGGAAGTGACGATTCCTAACGCGGTCGTCGTGGGCTCGGTGGTCTGCAACTATTCGAACCATGAGGGCAAGCCGGCCGCCTTCCTGACGGCTTCGGTGACGATCGGCTACGACACCCCGTGGCGGCAGGTGCAGGTGATGCTGGCGCTTGCCGCGGCGCGCACCCGACACACGCTCGACACCCCGCCGCCGTTCGTTTTGCAGCGCGCGCTATCCGACTTCTATATCGAGTACGACCTGCACGTGGCCGTGGCGAACCCCAACCTGCGCCCCGTCATTCTGAGCGAGCTGCACAGCCATATCGTCGACGTGTTCAACGAATACGACGTGCAGATCATGTCGCCGCACTTCATGAACCAGCCCGCCACCAACGTCGTCGTTCCGCGCGACGGCTGGTATGCGGCGCCGGCGGCCTCGCCGGGCGAATCGAGCAGCGCGCAGGCGATATCGAAGTCGACGCCGCCGTTCAGCTCGACGTGAAACGGGAGGAGCGGATGTCAAAGCGAATGCGGAATGGAAAACAGGGACACGGCTTTCGGAGTGGCGCAGCCGTGGATGATCAGTTATGCGAAGATGTATTAAAGCACTTCACGTTCGCATTCCATATGAAAGATCGTCTATAACGTGAATGACAGATTAATCGTATTTCGCTATCGCATCAAAGTGCCGGACGCGCTTCACCAACCGACTGCATAAAGGATTCCGCGACGTAGTCGGCATTAATCATGATCTATCCGGCATTCACGTCGCGAGGATGAAGCTATAGCGAGTTTTGCAGACAGGTTCGTGCAAAACGTTTGGCTCAAGATGACACGCACGTGGTTCCGCCGTGATGCGGCAATTAATACCACGGCAACAGATTCGGCAATATAAACCGGAATATCTGGCCGATTCACACCGCCTTGATTCCCGGTTTAATCGTTTTAACCGGATTAACACGCGCAACCCGACGCGAGGCGAACAATGGCCGATACGAGTAGTCCGTTGAATATTGCTCGCTATTTGCGACCGCGCAGCCAGGCATTGGCTCTGGAACAACGCATCCTGTTCGATGGAGCCGCGGCGGCCGCCGCCGACCATCAGCATCATTCCGATTCCGCGCACGCCCCCGCAACCGCCGAACCCGCCCCGCCTCCCGACGCGCGCAGCGCCGCAACCGCCCCTGCCGCGCCGCCACCGTCCGCGGCACCGGCCGCAGCGGCGCCCGTTACGCCGCACAATCTCGTGGTGGTCGATAGCCGCGTCGAGAACGGCGATGAACTGACGGCGCAACCGCAGCCCGGCACCCAGGTGCTCGTGATTCAGCCCGGACAGGACGCCATCGCGGCCATCTCGGCCGCGCTCGCGGGCATGGGCAAAGCCGACTCGATCCAGATCTTCTCGCACGGCGCGGCGGGCCAGTTCACGCTCGGGAACGACATCTACACGAGCGCGTCGCTATCCCAGATCGCCGGCGCGCTCGGCGCGTGGCGCGGGCATCTGAGCGGCGACGCGGACATCGAACTCTACGGCTGCGGCATCGGCGCGGGCGATAGCGGCAAGGCCCTCGTGCAGACGCTTGCAGGCCTCACGGGCGCGACCGTCGGCGCGTCGAGCAATGCGACGGGGAGTGCCGCACTCGGCGGCGACTGGACGCTCGAAGTGACGAGCGGCACGCTCGACAAGCCGATCGCGCTGAGCAGTGACACCCTCGCCCATTACGACAGCCTGCTTGCCGATGCGAGCCCCACGGTCGTCCTGTCGGCGTCCGGGCAGGACGTGCTGCTCGGCAATCAGTTCACCTTCAATGTCTCCTTGTCGAACAGCTCAGCCCAGGTAGGCTACGCGCCCTACGTCGACCTGCTGATCCCCGCGACCGGCAAGGACGGCAACGACGGCGTGACTTTCCTTTCGGCGAGCTACCTCGGCCAGGTCGTGACCACCTTCACGATCACGTTCGACGCGAACGGCAACGCGGTGCATCCGCTGGCGAAGGACGCCAGCGGCAATGCGCTGACGATCAACGCCGCCGCATACGGGTTGCGCCCCGGCGACGAACTGGTGGTACTCGAGTTGCCCTTTGCGAGCGTGTCGCAGGCGCAACCGGCTGTCACGGTGCAGGTGACCGCGCAGTTGAGCAACCTCGCCGACACGGCGTTCTCCGACAGCAGCCCCGACCTGACGATCCAGGCGCGCGGCGGCTTCGAGTTCGGCAACGATTCGCTCGACAATCCCACGACCGACCCGACGCTCGTCGAGTCGTCGCTGCACGATCTCGTCGTGCATCCGACGGTGGTATCGCTCACGCAGACGGTCAACATGCCGGAGAACGAAACGGCCACCGGACCGAACTACGTGCACACGGAGACGGTCACCGCGACGGCCGCGGCGGGACAGACGCTGACGAACGTCGTCATCAACCAGGACGTGCCCGCCAACGTGCAGGTGACGGCCATCACGCCGGGCGCGGGCGGCACGATCGTCTCGCTGACCTTGCAGGACGGCTCGGTGCTCACCGATCCCTTGCTGATCACGGCCGCGATCAACGCCGACAACATTTTCATCCGCTCGTATTCGGTGCAGTACGCAACGCTCACCGGCTCGGCCGATACGGTGCTCAGCTTCTACGTGCCGCAGGCCGACGCCTCAGGCGCGAACGTGATCGACCCGACGACGGGCGCGCCCGTCACCATCGCGTTCGGCACGGCGTCGGGCAGCGGCCAGTGGGTGCCGCTCGACCCGCGCGATCTCACGCCGCCCAATACGAGCGTCGCGTTTTCCGGTACGGCTGATGGCACCGGGACCACCTTTGTCGCGAAAGTCGCCACGCTCGAAAAACAGGTGGCCGAGCAGACCGATACCGGCACGGCCGGCGTGACACCCGGCGATACGCTCGGCTACACGCTGAATGTCGACCTGTCCGACTACTTCGCGATGGGTAAGACGCAGCTCGGCGCGGGCCAGTTCGTCGTCACCGACCAGCTGGGCGACGGCCAGACGTTAACGGGAACGCCCACCATCACGTACAACCAGGACGGCGTCGCGCATACGGTCGCGCTCGTCTACAGCAGCACCGTCAACGCGGACGGCACGACCACGCTGACCTTCGACGTGGGCGCGTCGATCGCGGCCGCCAGCGTGTTGCAGCCCGGCGCGCTGGCGGGCGACCTCGCCTCCAATGGCACATTGCAGGGCGCGACTACGGCCAGCATCGGCTATCTCGCCGTAGTCGGCCAACGCTACGCCACGAGCTATACCCAGAGCGAGATCAACGAAGGCGACTCGTTCGGCAATCACGCCACCGTCGCGGCGACCCTGCTCGTCGACCGCCTCAATCTGACGGGCGGCTCGGTGAGCGACGATTCGTCGACAAGCAGCACCGTCCCGGCCGGTCATGTGGATATCGAACTGGTGTCGGTCAACTCGGCAACACCGCCCGCGAGCGGCGAACTGAATCCCGGCGACGTGGTGTCGTTCAGCCTCACGTACAACCTCGTGACCGGCGACTACGAACAGTTCTCGCTCGCGGCGTATCTGCCGTTGCCGCTGCTGAATGCGTCGGGTATCAACTGGACCCAGGGCAGCGGCGTCGGCCAGTGGTCGTATGGCGCGCTCAACACGAACGCGGGCGGTCTCGTGAGCGTGTCCGAGGGCAGCGGCAATGCGGTCGTGTTCAACTTCGGCAGCTTCGCGACGCCCTCCGTGGGCGGCAGCACGATCCAGATTGTCTTTACGATGCGCGTCGGCGATCAGCCTTTCGCCGACCACCGTCCGTTCGACGTGCTGGCCCAGTCGAATCAGGTCACGACGATCAACCACACGCCGCTCGTCTCATCCGATGTGGCGGTGGTCGCCTCCGTCGCCGAACCGGTGCTCGACGTCCGGCAGGGCGTCGTCTCCAGCAGCGCGGGGACCATCACCGGCACGACCGGCACCTGGAGCGCGCCGGGCAGCGCTGGCGTGCCTTTCACGGGCTCGGTGACGGACGTGGATGCGGTAAACGGCGACCTGAGCGGCATCGACGCGGGCGACGCGCTGCGTCTCGCCACCGCGATCAAGAATACCGGCGGCGGCGGCGCATTCGACGTGTCCACCACCGTGACCTTGCCGGGCGGTCTGCAATTCTCCGGCGGCAGTCTCGCGGCGGCCAACCTCTCGATCTATCGCGGCGACAGCACGCTGCTCACGCAAGGTGTCGACTACAGCGTGAGCGGCAACACGATCACTTTCCTCGACGCGGGCGCCAGCGCGACGCTGCTCGCCGGACGGGCCGGCACCGCGGCGGACCAGGCGGGCTCGAACGTGATCGTGATCAGCTACGACGCGACGGTCATCAGCAGCATTGCCGCCGGCAGCACGCTGCAAACCAGCGCGGCGCTCACGCACTACGCGAGCATCGAAGGCGGCACCGACTTCACGCCGACCGACCTGACCGACACCGCCAACGAGCAGATCGCCGCGCCCACCGTCAGCGTGGAATACGGCGGCGGCGCGCTCAGCGACGGCGATTCGTCGGCGACGCATACCACCGGCAGCGACCTGGTCGTGGGCGAAGGCATGACCTACGACATCGTCGTCACGTTGCCCGAAGGCGGGACCGGCAACCTGCGCGTCGACGATCTGATCCCTGCGGGCCTGCATCTCGACACGAGTTTCAACGGCGGCCTCGGCTACGAGATCATCACGACGACAGCGGGCAGCAGCGCGCTCGGCGCGAACTTCAACGGCACGGCGACCGTCGCCAGCCTCGCCGCGTTATCGGGCCAACTGGGCACGGACGGCGCGGGCGCGCGCTGGACCTTCTCGGCGTCCGGCGCCACCGCCGACAATGTGGCCGGCAACAATTCGTTCGTGATCCGCGTACATCTGGTGGCGAGCAATACGGCCGGCAATCAGGCTGGTGTAACGCTCGCCAACCCGGGACAGCTGACCTACAGCGACCCGGACGGCGACACGCCCAACGGCACAGCGGCGCTCGATCGCACCGTCGCGCAGAGCGGCGCCGCGCCCACCATCGTGATTCGCGAGCCGACGCTCCAGGTGACGCAGGCAACGCCTGCGCTGCCCACGCTTGGCGTCGACGAAGGCGACACGGTCGAATACGACATCACGATCAGCAACGGCGCGTCGGCCACCGACTTCGACGCGTTCGACATCGGCTTTCGCGATTCGCTGCCCGCGCAACTCACCGGTCTGAGCGTGCTCGGTGTGACCTATCAGAGCGGCGCGACCAACAACGGCGGCCCGGACTTCGAACTGGTGAACGGCCAGTTGCGCACGGCAAGCGGCGCCAATATCGACATCGCCAAAGGCGGCAGCATCACGATCCGCGTGTCGGGCACGGTGCTCGCTTCGGCGGCCAGCGTGCCCTCGTTCGACAATACCGCGACCATCGACTGGAGCAGCCTGAACGGCACGACCACGGGCGCCGCCGATCCGGCCGGCGAACGCACGGGCCTGGACGGTCCGCTCAACGGCGGCACGCTCAACGACTATCAGACGAGCAACGTCGTGACCGTACCGGTCGCGCAGATCGTCGAGATTTCGCGCGTGGGCGGCCTGTCGGATACGCCTGCGTCCTCGCCGACGAATGGACCCGACGAGAGCGTGACGATCGGCGAAGTGATCCGCTACCGGGTGGTCTCGCTGGTGGCTGAAGGCAGCGCCAACGACTACGCGGTGCAGGTCACGCTGGCGAACGGGCTTGCGTTCATCAACGACGGCTCGGTGCGCATCGTGTTCATCTCGAACAACGGCATTCAGACCGACATCACCAACCTCGTCACGAGCGGCACGCTCAACGTGAGCGGCAACCAGTTCAGTGCCGAGGCGCTGCCGATTCCCACCGACCTCTCCGGCGCAGCGCCGACGGGCGTGCTCAATCCGGCAGAGATCGCCGTCACGACCGATGCGAGCGGCAACCAGATCCTCACGTTCCATCTCGGCAACATCGTCAACCCGGACAACGACGCGGACTTCGAAGGCATCTCGCTCGAATTCAGCGCGCGGGTGCTCAACCAGACGTCCAATGCAAGCGGCGCCACGCTTGCGGTGTCGGCCATCGATCTTTCCGGCACGACGCCGCTTTCGGCTTCGACCACGGTGCGCGAAGACATCGTCGAGCCGAACTTCTCGGGCCTGCAAAAGCAGATCTACAGCTTTGATCCGGTCAGCGCGAGCGCGGGTCTCGGCACGGCGGACGTCGATATCGCCTTCACCCAGAACGGCACCTCCGCCGCCTATGACGTCGTGCTGACCGACAGCTTCACGGGCGCATCCGGCTACACATTCGATCATGTCGTCGTCAACAACGTCAGCTATACGGGCACTCAACTGGCGTCCATCGGCGCGGCGGTGGATATGAGCAATGGTCTGCGGCTCACCTTCGGGAAGCTCGACGCGGGCAGTCAGGTGCAGGTGTTCTATTCGGCCGACGCGCCGAACACCGTCGCCGTGGCGCCGACCAACGCGACGCTCACATGGACCAGCCTGCCCGACAGCTTCACGAGCTGGGGTGGTTCGGGCGTCGGCAGCGCGGGATCGGCGGACGGCGAGCGCACCGGCGCGGGCACGGCGCCCAATACCTACGTGCGCAACGACGCGGCAGGGCTCGGCGTGATCAGCGGTACGCTCTGGGACGACACCGCATCGGCAACGACATCGGCGACGCCGGACGGCCCCGGACTCGCGGGCCAGACCGTCACGCTCACGTGGGCGGGCGTCGACGGCAACCTGAGCACCACCGCGGACAACCTGACGTTCAGCGCCACCACCGACGCAAGCGGCCACTACGAGTTCGGCGTGCTCCCCGTCGGCGTCTATCAGATCCAGACGCCGACCGGCACGCTGACCTATCCGCAACCCGTGGGCACGCTGGCGGTGCGCATCGACAGCGACGCGTCCACGGCGCTCGGCACGATCGGCATCACGCTCGCGGATGGCGGCACGGCAGCCGCCGACGCCGGCTATGTCGAGCAGAACGACGCGCCGGTCAACACGCTGCCGTCCGCGCCGCCGAGCGGGCTCGAAGATACGGCGTTCAGCCTCGCGGGCATCACCGTGGGCGACGTGGACGCGGGCAGCCGCAATCTCCAGGTCACGCTGAGCGCGCTGCACGGCACGCTCTCGCTGACCACGCTGCCTGCGGGCGTGACCGACTCGGGCGAAAACACCGCGACGCTCACGCTGACCGGCACACTCGCCGGGCTGAACAGCGCGCTCGCGAACCTGCAATATCTCGGCAACGCGAATTTCAACGGGCCCGACACGCTGACCATCAGCACCAACGACCTCGGCAACTTCGGCGACTTCGACGGCAACGGCACCCCCGGCCAGACGAGCGACGCGCGCGTGACCACCAGCACGTTGGCCATCACGGTGATCGCCGTGAACGACGCGCCCGTCGCGCTCGCCGATACGGCAAGCGCGACCGAGGCCGGCGGCAATGGCAACCAGCAACCGGGCGTCGATCCGACCGGCAACGTGCTCAACAACGACACCGACGTCGACATCGCCACCAACGGCGACGCGTTGCGCGCCGTGCAGGTCACCAATCAGAGCGGCACCACCATTGCGCTGCCGACCACCGGACGCGGCGTGATCGCTGGCCTTTACGGCACCCTGAGCCTGGGCGCGAACGGCGGCTATCAGTACATCGTGGATAACAGCAATGCCGCCGTCGAGGCGCTGCGGCTGTCCGGCCAGACGCTGACCGAGCAGTTCACCTACGTGGTCTTCGACAGCGCGAACGCCAGCGCGAGCACGACCCTCACGATCACGATTCACGGCGCGAACGACACGCCGGTCGGCGTCAACGACACCGGCTCGGCCACCGAGGCGGGCGGCGTCGCGAATGGCACACCGGGCAGCGACGGCACGGGCAACGTGCTCACCAACGACACCGACGTCGACAGTGCCGCCAACGGCGAGACCCACCGGGTAACGGGCATCACGAACGAGCCGGAGATCACCGTGGACAGCCCGCTGACCGTGGTGACGGCGGGCACGTCGAGCAGCAACGGCACGCAGATCGCGGGCACGTACGGCACGCTGACGATTGGCGCGGACGGCTCCTGGCGCTATGTGATCGACAACAATAACGCTCAGGTCCAGGCGCTCGTGCCCACCGACGCCCCGCTCATCGAAACCTTCACCTATCAGGCCACGGACGCGGGCGGACTGAGCGATCTCGCGCAACTGCGAATCGAAGTCCACGGCGCGAACGACAACCCGGTCGCGAGCAACGATGCCGGCACGGCGAGTGCCGGCTCCGCGAGCCTCGGCGTGAACCCCGTCGACGCGACCGGCAACCTGATCACCCAGGCGAGCCGGCCGGGCGCGGCCACGCAGCCGGGCGGCAACGGGATCGACACGGACGTCGACCATACCGACAATCCGAACACGTTGCTGCGGGTCGGCGGCATTCGCACAGGACTCGAAACGGCCGGCGGCACCCTCACGGCGGTGGCAACCGGCACGAACGCGGCGAGCGGCACGACCCTCGCGGGCAGCTATGGCACGTTGCACATCGGCGCGGACGGCTCGTACGACTACGCCGTGGACAGCAACAATGCCGCCGTGCGCGCGCTGGCGGCGGGCGCGACCCTGACCGAGACCTTCACGTACCAGCTCGTCGATACGAGCGGCCTGACCGATCAGGCGCAACTGGTCATTACGGTGACCGGTGTGAACGATGCGCCCACGCCGCAGCTCGACACCGGCCACGCCGTCGAGGCCGGCGGCGTGGCCAACGCGACGCCCGGCATCAATCCCACGGGCAACGTGCTGACCAATGACAGCGACCCCGACAGCGATGCGCTCACGGTGACGGGCATCCGCACCGGCGCATCGACGGGCACCGGCACCGCCGGCACGCCCGGCCAGTCGATTCAGGGCGCGTTCGGCAGCCTGACGCTCAACGCGAACGGCAGCTGGCAATACATCGTCGACAACAGCAACGCCGCCGTGCAGGCGCTGCGGCTCTCCACCGACCTGTTGACCGAACGCTTCACCTACACGGTGTCCGACCCGCACGGCGCGAGCGCCCCGGCCGAACTCGACATCGTGATAACCGGCCAGAACGACGCGCCCGTCGCGCAAAACAATACGGCAACAGCGGTCGAAGCAGGCGGCACAGCGAACGGCACAGCGGGCATCGATCCCACCGGCAACGTGCTGACCAACGACACGGACGTGGACGCAGGCGATACCAGGACCGTGGACGGCGCGCGAGCCGGCCCCGAAGCCGCGGGCGGAACAATCGCCGCCGTGAGCGGCGCGACATCGATCGCGGGCACCTACGGCACACTCACGATCAACCCGGACGGCACCTTCACCTATGCGGTCGACAACAGCCTCGCCGCCGTGCAGGCGTTGACGCCGGGCCAGAGCGTGTCGGAGTCCTTCACGTACCGGATGCACGACGCGGCAGGCGCGAGCGATACCGCGCAGCTGAGTGTGCAGATCCAGGGGGCGTGGGACGCGCCGACGCCGCAGAACGACGTGGCACTCGCGGCCGCGGACAACGGCCACGGCAACGCCGTCAATCCCACCGGCAACGTGCTCGTCAACGATACCGATGTGGACGCCAACGACGTGCTCACCGCAACCGGCGTGCGCGCGGGCGGTACGGCTGCCGGCGGCGCGCTGACGGCGATCGCGGCGGGCAGCAGCAGCGCCTCGAACGCCACCACGATTCATGGACAGTTCGGTGATCTGATCATCGGCGCCAACGGCACTTACCAGTACGTGGTCGATACGACCAACCCGACGGTGATCGCGCTTGGGCCCTTGCAGTTCCTCACCGACGCGTTCACCTATCAGGCAACCGACCGCGGCGGCCAATCGGCCGCGGCCCAGCTCACGATCCTGCTGCGCGGACGCGACGACGCGCCGGTCGGCCACGACGACGCGGCCACCGCCGTCGAAGCCGGTGGCCTGAACAACGCGACGCCGGGCACCGATCCTTCGGGCAACGTGCTCGCCAACGACACCGACGCGGACGGCGACCCGCTGCACGTCGTTGCCGTGCAAACCGGCGATGCGTCGGCGGCCGGCAGCACCACGGGCACAGCAGGCACCACGCTGCAGGGCGCGTACGGCGTCCTGACGCTCAACGCCGACGGCAGCTGGCATTACACGGTGGACAACACGCTGCCCGCTGTCGAGGCGCTGCGCACCAGCGGCCAGACGCTCCAGGACGTGTTCGCCTATACGGTCGCCGACACGTTCGCCCAGCAGGGCACCGCGACGCTGCGCATCACGATCGGCGGACAGAACGACAGCCCCGTTGCGCACGACGACGCAGGCACAGCACTGGAGGCCGGCGGCACGAACAACGGCACGCCGGGGCGCGACGCAAGCGGTAACGTCCTCGCCAACGACACCGATGTCGACAGCGTCGCGAACGGCGAAACGAAACAGGTCGTCGATGTGTCGAGCGAAGCGGGCGCCACCGTGTCGGCAGGGACGGCACTGACCGGCCGCTACGGCCAGCTCGTGCTCAACGCGAACGGCGGCTACGACTACGTTGTCGACAACGCCAACGCCGCCGTGCAGGCCCTGCGCACTAGCAACGAAACGCTGACCGAGGTGTTCGTGTATCGCATGCGCGATACCGCCGGCGCGACGGCACAGGCTACGCTGACCGTCACGATCCACGGCGCCGACGACACCCCCGCTCCGCACGACGACAGCAGCACCGCGAGCGACCAGGTAAGCGCACCGCAAACCAGCGGCAACGTGCTGACGAACGACGGCGACGTCGATGCGAACGACCATCTCAGCGTGGTCGGCGTTCACGCCGGCACGGCCACGGAAGCCGGCGCCGCCGCTACGCCGGGACATGCGCTCGCGGGCCGCTACGGCACCCTCAATCTGAACGCGGACGGCAGCTACACCTATTCGATCGACCTGACGAATCCGCAGGTGCTGGCCGCGGCCGGGCTCGGTCAGGTGCTGCAGGACGTCTTCACCTATACCGTGAGCGACACGGCCGGCGCGACCGCGCAAGCCCAGTTGACGATCCATCTCGACATCTCGTCGCCCTATATTCCGCCGACAGGCTATGGCCCGCACTGGGCCACGGATGCGACCACGGCCAACACCCACTTTCAGCAACCGGACCTCGTCCCCGTCGTCTTCGTGACGCCCGTCGTCGAGGCGAATGCCGTGCGTGAGCGCGTCGTGTCGCGTGAAGCGGACGGCAGCGAAATCGGCTGGCCGCTCACCGCCGACACCAACCCGTTTTCCTCGCGCGTCATGCCTGAACTCCAACCCGACCAGTTCGTGAGCAACGTGGTCCGGGACAGTCAGCTTGAAAGCGCCTTCGACCGCGCGTGGATTTTCGGCCGGCACGGCCGCATCAGTCTCGACTCGGATGGCTTGCTGTCCGATCCGTCCGTGTTCGCGGCGCTCGCGCCGCACATGACGGGCGGCATGCATCCTCCCTCCGAGAAGGAAACGCCGAAAACCGCGCAGGCTTTCGCGTCGCAATTGCAAGCCGTGGCGTCGAGATCGCCCACCCTGCACGGCGCGCGCGCCAACGCGGATGAACGCTAGCCCTCGCAGAAGAACGACAAGGACCACGGGGACCACAAGGACCTTTTCCATGCAAAAACATCAGGCGCAGATTGTCGGAGCCACGCTAGCCTGCACGTTGACGGTTCTCACGGGCTGCAAGTCGCTCGAACCTCAGCCCGCGACGCACGACCAGATTCGCCAGCGTGTGGTCGATGACCAGATCGCCATGTACGACGCCCAGGAACCGGTCACCGCGCCCATTACGTTTTACGAAGCCGCCGCGCGTGCGCTCAAGTACAACCTCGACTATCGGCTCAAGCTGCTGGAAAGCGCGCTCGCCTCCAATCTGCGCGACGTCTCGACGAATGCGCTGCTGCCGCAACTGGTGGCGTCGGCGGGCTATTCGCAGCGCAGCAACGATTCCGGCGGCACGTCGATCGGCATCGAGGACCGCCAGATCAGCTTGCGTCCGTCGACCTCCGAACAGCGCTATCACGCGGTGGTCGGACTGGGGGCCACCTGGAACCTGATCGACTTCGGCATGGCGTACTACCGTACCCAGCAGCGCTCCGATCAGATGCTGATGGCTGAAGAACGCCGCCGCAAAGTTGCGCAGAACGTGCTGCAGGACGTGCGCAATGCCTACTGGCGGGCCCTCTCCGCGCAGCGCCTGAAGCCGGAAGTCGACAAGCTCATCGAGCGCACCCAGGCCGCCTTGCACGAAGCGCGCGAGGCCGAGGACAAAGGACTGATGCCGCGCCAGGACATCCTCGCGTATCAGCGCGCGTTGCTCGATTCCATTTCGCTGCTGACCGTGCGCCGCCAGGATCTGGAGTTCGCGCAGGCCGAGCTGGCCGCGCTGATCTCGCTGCCGCCCGGCACGCCGCTCGTGCTCGCCGATACCCAGGAAGGCACGTTGCCACTGCCGCCTTTGTCGATGCCCCAACCGACGCTCGAACTGATCGCCTTGCAGAACCGGCCGGAAATCATGGAGGAGTGGTATCGCAAGCGGGTCAACGAGAACGACATCAAGATCGCGAAGGCTCAGTTGTGGCCGAACGTCGGCATCGATATGAATGTGAATTACGACTCCAACACGTACCTCTACAACAACTACTGGGCCGCGATCGGCGTGCGCGTGTCGCTGAACCTGTTCCGTCTGCTGCAATTGCCCGCGCTGAACGAGCAGGCGCAATCACAGCAGCAAACCGATGACATGCGGCGCCTCGCGCTGTCGATGGCGATTCTCACGCAGGTGCGGATCGGCTCGCTGCGCTACCGGCTCGCGACCCAGGAACTCGATTTCGCCAACGACAGCCTGCGCGTCGACAAGGACCTGCTCAACTACGCGAATGCCGCGCACACGACGTCGCTCGGCTCCGAACTCGAAGTGATCCGCGCGGAGGGACGCTACCTGCTATCGCGCTATCAGCGCGAGGCGGCTTATTCCGACGCGCAGGCCGCCTGGGGCCGGCTCTACAACTCGCTCGGCTATGACGTCATGCCCGACGCCATCGCGAAGGACGACGTCGAGACGCTCGCTCAGGAGATCAAGCGCACGATGGCGCGCCAGGAGGAGTATCTGCCGAGGTTGCCCGCACCGGATTCGGCGGCACCGCTCGCGCCGTTCGGGCAAGCGCAGCCGCCCGCGGGACAGGACGCAACGGCCGCGCGCTCGGCGGTACCGACCACGTCCAGCGCGGCGGCAGCAGCCGCCGCGCCGCAGCCTCTTCTTGCCCATCCCGCCGGAGCACCCAATGCGACGACTTTCGTGCAGTGAACGCGGCGCGCGGCTCGTGGCCGCGCTCCTGATGCTCGCGCTGAGTTCGGCGCATGCCGCGAAACCTGCCGGCAACGCCGACCCGCTCGACGACCCCAACGCGATCCGCGTGCTGCTCGCGCCGAACCTCGAAACCACGCTATCCAGCGAGATGAACGGCACCATCACCGAGTTGCGCGCCTCGCTCGGCAAGCCGATCGCGAAGAGTGCAGTGATCGCCCAGATGAACTGCGCCGAAGTGCAGGCCCGCGCCAACGTCGCGAAGGCGGAGCTGAACATGGCGAGCCAGAATCTCACGGCCAAGCGCAGCCTGCGCGATCTCAAGGCTGCGGGTGACATCGAGGTCGCGATGGCGTCGACGGATGTCGAAAAAGCCAAAGGCGCGCTGTCGCTGTCGAAGGCCCAGCTCGGCTATTGCCAGGTCGTCGCGCCGTTCAGCGGACGCATCGCCAAGGTCTACGTGAAGCCCTATCAGACCGTCAGCGCCGGTACGCCGATCGTCGATGTGGTCGGCGACGGCGCGCTCAAGGTGCGCCTGAACGTGCCATCCGCGCTGCTGGTCAAACTTCGCTCGGGCAGCCGCCTGGAGATCACCATCCACGAGACGGGCAAGACGTATCCGGCCCACGTGAGCGCGGTCAACTCGCGCGTCGACGCGGTCGCGCAAACGGTTGAACTCGAAGCGCAGTTCGACGGCACCCCGCCGGATCTCGTGGCGGGCATGAGCGGCATCGCGCGAATTCCGGCCAGTCAATGAACGCGCCAACACCCCAGTCCGCACTGCTGCTGTACCTCGACGCGCTGCGCGAGCGCGCGATGGCCGCCGAGTCGATCAACGCGCTCGCGTTCACGATGGCCAACGATCTGCACACCGTGCTGCCGTTTCGCCAGGCATTGGTCTTCGCGGACTACGGTAAGCGCCGCGAACTCCTGTGCGTGTCCGGTCTCGCGATGCCGACGGAAGATTCGCCGTACCTCGTCTGGCTCAACCGCGCGAGCGCCTGGGCCGCCGCCCAACTCGACTCGGCGCAGCCGCGCTGGCTCGCCCGTGAAGCCGTCGAACTGCCGCCTGAGCTCGCCGACGGCTGGGCCGAATGGTGGCCCAACGGCGTCTGGGCGGTACCGGTGCACGCGCCCAATGGAAAGCGGCTCGCACTGCTGCTCATGCTGCTCGACGAGCCGCCCACGGAAGCCTTCGCGTCCGTGCTGGGCAGTGTCGTGCGGACCTGGGGATATTGCTGGTGGGCGCTCTCGCGCCGCACGATCCGCTCCGGCTGGCGGCCGTCGCGCCGCCAACTGATCGGCGTGGGTGTGGCGGCCGCGTTGCTGTTGCTCATACCCGTGCGGCAAACCGTGCTGGCGCCGGCCGAGATCGTGTCGAGCGACGCGCGCATCATCAGCTCACCGATCGACGGCGTGATCGCCTCGCTCGCCGTGCGTCCGAACCAGCGAGTCGACGCGGGCGCGCTGCTGTTCTCGCTCGACGAAACGTCGTTGCGAAGCCGCGTCGACGTGCTGCGCAGGCAGGTCGCCGTCGCCGACGCGGAGCTGACAGCCGCGAGCCAGCGCGCTTTCGACAACGCACAAAGCAAGAACGAACTGACCATACTGAACGGCGTCGCCGAACAGCGCCGCGCCGAACTGGGCGCTGTCACGGCGCAGCTTCAGCGCACGCGGGTCTACGCGCCGAAAAGCGGCGTGGCCGTATTCAGTGATCCAAACGACTGGATCGGCAAACCGGTCGTGACGGGCGAGCGCATTCTGCAACTGGCCGATCCGGCGAGACCGGCGATTCTGATTCACCTCGCCGCCGCCGACGCCATCGCGCTCGATCCCGGCGCCGAGGTCACGCTGTATCTGAGCGCGTGGCCGCTCTCACCGCTGCATGGCCGCATCATCGAAACGAGCTACGAAGCGCGCACGACCGAGGACGACATCGTCGCCTACCGGCTGCTCGCCAGCGTCGAGGGTGAACACGACCACGCACGCCTCGGCCTGCACGGCACCGCCAAGCTTTACGGACAGAAGGTCAGTCTCGCGTATTACCTGCTGCGCCGGCCGCTGGCCACGCTGCGCGCGTGGGCGGGACTATGACCACGATCGATCCCAGCGTGCCCTCGCCCGCGCTGCGTGACGACCTGCGTCTAGGCGAAGCGTCGCCGGGCAAAAACGGCGAACCTGCGTGGGTGATTCAGGACATCGTCGCGAACCGCTTTTACCGGATCGGCTGGCTGGAGTTCGAATGTCTGCTGCGCTGGGACAAGCCGCCACAGCAGATCTGCAGCGACATTGCCGCACAGACCGCGCTTCGGCCTGTGATCGAACAGATCGTCGCGTTCCACGCATTCCTCGAACGAAACGGGCTGCTCAAGCCGACACCCGAGATGATGGCTTACCTGCAACGCGGCTATCACACCCAGAGCTGGCTGACCTGGCGCTGGTGGCTGCATCACTATCTGTTCTTCCGCATTCCCCTCGTGCGGCCGCAGCGCTTTCTCGCCGTGCTCGCGAAGCAGCTCGACTGGCTCTTCACGCCCCTCACGCCGATCGCCATCGTCATGGCGAGCCTCACGGGCATCGTGCTGGTGCTTCAGCAATGGGATGTCTTCACCAAGGCGGTGGTCGAATCGTTTTCGGTCGACGGCATGCTGAGCTTCGCGCTTGCGATCATCGTCGCGAAGACCTTGCATGAACTCGCGCATGCGATCGTCGCGACGCGTCTCGGGCTGAAGGTCGCGCACATGGGCGTAGCGTTCGTCGTGCTCTGGCCCATGCTCTACACCGACACGGGCGAAAGCTGGAAGCTACGCAGCTCGCGGCAACGGCTCGCCATCGCGTCAGCAGGCATTCTGTGCGAACTGTCGCTCGCGGGTCTGTCGACGCTGGGTTGGGCGTTGACCGACCCCGGCGCGCTGCGCAATGCGCTTCTCTACCTCGCCACGACCAGCTGGGTGCTCTCGCTCGCGTTGAACGCCAGTCCGTTCATGCGCTTCGACGGCTATTTCATCCTGTCCGATCTGCTCGACTTTCCGAATCTGCATGCCCGGGCCTCCGCGCTCGCGCGGGTCAGCCTGCGGCGCGCGATACTCGGACTCGACGACCCGTGGCCCGAACCCTTCACCGCGACACAGCGCCGCCTGCTGGTGGCGTTTGAATTCGTCACCTGGCTTTATCGCCTCGTGCTATTTCTGGGCATCGCCGTCACCGTCTACTTTTTCTTCTTCAAACTGCTCGGCATCATGCTGTTCGTCGTCGAGGTGAGCTGGTTCATCGTCATGCCTGTGTGGCGCGAGCTTGGCTACTGGTGGGCCAATCGTCACCGTGTCCGCCATGGCCGCCAGCTCCTGCTCGGTGTGATCGCGGGCGGTGTGCTCGTGCTGCTGGCGGTGCCGTGGCGCACGCAGATTCACGCGGACGGCGTCGCGCGCGCCGAGCACGCGCTGCACGTGTTCGTGCCGTTCCCTGCGCGTATCCAGACAATCCGTCCCGCGGGTACGGTGCAGCCTGACGAGATATTGATGGAGATGGACGAGCCCGATATCGCCGCCCAGATGCGCGGCAGCGAGGCCGGGATCCGAGGCTACGAAGCGCGTCTCGCGGGATTGATCGCCGACGCGAACGGCGTCAACCAGGAGACGGCCGTGCGCGAACGTCTGCGGGTTCAGTATGAGGAAGCGGCCGCGGCGCACTCCGAGATCACACGCCTGCGACTGCGCGCTCCGTTCGCCGGCCGCTGGATGGACGTCGATCCACAATGGCGTGCCGGACAATGGATCAATCCCAAAGTACCGGTGGGCGTGCTGATCGATCCGCGCAGCTGGCAAGTGGACGCTTTCGTCACGCAGGAGGCGGTGCAACGCATCGCTGTAGGCAACCGCGCGCGCTTCTATCCGGTCGGGCAGGTCACGCCGATTGCCGGACGCGTACTCGCCATCGACACCACACGCGTGCGCCAGCTCGACTATCCGATGCTCGCTTCGCGCTACAAAGGCCCGCTCACGGTGTCCACCGAACGCGACGTGCTGGTCCCGAATCCCGCGCTATTCCACGTGCTCGTGCAACTCGACGCGCCGCCGCCGGGGCTGTGGGAAACACGTGGTCAGTTGCAGATCGATGGGGTCCGGCGAAGTCTGCTGTTCGAGGGCGGCACGCATCTCATCGGGGCGTTGATTCGTCAGAGCGGGTTTTAGGAAGCACGTCCGCCATGACGGATCAGCGGTCAATCCAAAATTGACAAGGTCCACCGTTTATCCCGGCAAGTCCCGGCTCTCCGAGGTGCTATGCGTCAAAGAAAGAAGATCGAGATTTGTCGCATCGTCTTCGTCGCGCTGACCGCGTGCGTTGCCCATCCTGTGATTGCCGGGCCGGTTGATCTGCCTGCTTCGCTTCCCAACTTCTTCGGCGGCGGTATAGGTACGACCACAGAGTACGCCGGCGGCAAGGAACGGGTGATCGGCGTATTACCTGGACTGCGATACACGACCGCCTCCGGACATCTGCTCGAATGGTACGGACCTTACGCGCAGTTCAATTTCGGGAGCAGCACGGGCTTCCAGTGGGGACCGGCGCTTTCGTTGCGACTTGGCCGCCACGATGTCGACGACCCTGTCGTGTCCCAGATCCACACAATTCCTACGACCGTCGAAGGCGGCGGATTCGCTGGCTACGAGTACATTCACAGCGGCGCATTCCCCTATCGCCTGCGTGGGGAGCTAACCGTGAGCACCAATGCGGGCTTTGTCTTTACTGGCGCACGGGTATCCCTGACGGGCACTGCGTGGATCCCACTGTCGACCCGGTTTTACACGGGAGTTGGGCTTGGCGCGAGTTGGGCTAGCGGTGGCTTCAACACGACCTATTTCGGCGTAACCAATGAGGATTCTGCCCGCAGCGGGTTGCCCGCATACAGCCCATCTTCTGGAGTCGAACAGATTACTAGCTGGCTTGCATGCGTCTACCAGATAAACGCGAGGTGGTATGCGGGCGCGCTTATTTTTTACCAGCGTTTGACCGGCCCGGCGGCTGATAGCCCCATCGTCGTCCAACGTGGAACGAGAAATCAGGTCACAGTCGGCGCCGGCATCGCCTATGCGTTCCGGTGAGGTGTCCAGACTCACCCAAAATTCACCGAACCTCTCCTGACATTCGAACGCCCATGAATACGAGTATCTGAAACGACGGGCGCTGCCGCTTCAAAGAAGCGAGAATTCCTTGCATGCGCAAGCCGAGCCGTCACAACAGGTCAGCAACAATCCCCGAAAGCGTTAGCGCGGATGCGATGCGGCGTCGCCGCGGAAACCGTCACACTTTCTCCGCTTCAAGACAGTTCGCAGTGCAATACACTACATGCTGATAGACGCGTGCTCGCTCCAACGCTACGAGAGCCGCTTTCTTTTTGCGTGTCGGGCGAACGTATCGCGGATCCCCGAGCGCCTGAACGTAGTCGTCGAATCGCCGTCTCCGGAAGCGGAGGAAAAAATCGGACCCCGGCATTCCGCAATCCAGCGCAAGAAGTACGCCGTAATCGCAGACTTTCAGGTCTTCAAGCCTTCCGGCCGCTGCCTCGAGCAAGTCATATCGCACCGACAGCGGCATATGAGCTGGCAGCATTGAGTGAAAGCGGGGGTATGGCAACAAAATCCGGTTGCGCGCCACGTGTCGCAATGCGAGTGCTATGCCCTCTACGAGACTTGAGTTCATCGGGCCTCCAGGAAAAGGGCAAAGCCCCAGGCGTTAGCGTATGGCGCGGGGGAAACGGGTAACAGGACGCCTTGCCGAATTCGAGCGCGGATTGGGCACCGGAGAAGAATGAGGTTACGGTCTCGCCTGACGGAGAGTCTTGTCCGGAATGCCCGACACCACGTCCTTGTTCGGCCAATCATGAGGAACGCCTTGCCAACTGCCTGAGCGCTGGGCCCGCATGGTCATGAAACCGGCGGATGCCCGAGCAGAGATAGTTCAACCCAGGTTCCCCGTCCGGGCTTCGCACGAAACGGTTCTTCGGACACTCGCCCCAGCACAGATTCAGGTGCTTGCA
The DNA here is from genome assembly GCF_046030495.1 of Paraburkholderia strydomiana. Lineage (GTDB taxonomy): Bacteria > Pseudomonadota > Gammaproteobacteria > Burkholderiales > Burkholderiaceae > Paraburkholderia > Paraburkholderia strydomiana_A. The sequence continues at coordinate 346,203 of NZ_JAQQCJ010000003.1, read as the reverse complement.
GTTGCGGCAGAACGCAGGCAAGGAATCCCGCTTTGCGTAGCCGAAGCCTTGCTGCCGCTTCGAAAACGCCATTTCGCCGAGATGGGTCGTACGTATGTTGCCCAACGAATAGGCGGGATACACGTAGTGGTCGCAGGAATAGACTTCACCGTCGTGCTCGATCGCCAGTGCCTTGCCACAGAATTCCGCCGTCACGCACGTTTGCGCGGGCCGTCCCATTGTTTGCACGACGGCGGTTTCGAACAGGTTCACCAGCACACGGCCCACGTCTTTTTTGTACCACTCGTCGAAGGTGCGCGACAGGAAATAACCCCAATCGTCGGGATCGACGGACCAGTCCGTCACGACCGAGTCCGATTGGCCGGGTCTCGCGGCGGCGCTTCCCAGTATCGGCATCGAATCCGCCGGCCAGTGCTGCGGAGCGACGCTATGGAAATTCTTCGGCTCGACACACGGGATGAACTGGATGTACGTCGAACCCAGTTCGTTACGTAAAAAACGATAGACGTCCAGAGGCCGTTTCGCGTTGACGCGGTTCACGACCGTGAGCGTGTTGAATTTCACACCATGCTTGCGGAGCAGATCAATCCCGCGCATGACGTTGTCGAAAGTGGGCTGCCCCTTGCGGTCCAGACGAAAGGCATCATGCAGTTCACGAGGCCCGTCTATGCTCACGCCGACCAGAAAGTCGTTCTCCTTGAGAAACCGGCACCAGTCGTCGTTCAGCAAGGTTCCGTTGGTCTGCAGGTCGTTCGAGATCCGGCGGTTTCGCGGCGCATACCGCTTCTGAATCTCGACGATGTCGCGGAAAAACTCGAGACCGAGCATGGTCGGCTCGCCGCCTTGCCACGAAAAAATGATCTCGTCGCCGTTCTGCGCCTCGATGTACTGCCGGATATAACGCTCGAGCATCGACGGTTCCATCCGGCGGCCGCGATGCTGATCGAGCAGGTGCTCCTTGTGCAGGTAGTAGCAATACGTGCAGTCGATATTGCAGGTCGAGCCGATGGGCTTGGCCATCGCATGGAAGCGGCCTTTCTGTTCGGGCGCAGCGGGCTCGGTTTCAGACGACCGCGCCGGGTAGAAGATCACCGGCTGCTCAGCGAGCGTGTCATGGATATCGTGCATCGGGTGTCTCCGGGTATCGGCTTCGCGCGGGATTGGCCTGGCCTGTCATTGCACGCCGCCAGTCTTCGGAGCGGGATAGACCGTGTTCCAGTCCCGCTTCATACTAACGACGACCCAGCCGCGCGCAACGGCCTCGTCCCACGCCTTGTCGAGCCGGGCCAATGACGATTGCCGGTCGTACGCGAACTCACGCTCGGCGTCGTCATGATGCACAAGCAGTGCAAGCGTCCGGCCGGGGCCGCTCGCGGTGTATTCGAGCATTTCCCGATCGCCGTCGGAATTGCCGAAGGCGAGAATCGGCCGCCTGCCAATCGCGCGCGCAATGCCGACGGGCTTGCCTGGACCATCGTCGACGAAATCGAAGCCGGGTTGACGCATCAGCACCGGCTTGCCGTCGCGCACCTCGTACTTCAGTTTCTCTTCGGTGCCGACTATCTGTTGCGGCGGCACGCCGTAGGCTTCGGTCGCCCATACGCGCATGAACTCAGCGGTGCCACCGGAAACGATCCAGACCTGGAAGCCGTTTGCGCGCAGCAGATCGAGCAATTCGAGTTGTGGCTGGTACACGAGTTCGGTATAGGGCCGGTTGAACCTCGGATCTTTTGCGCTGGCAAGCCAGTTGCGGATCGACCGGTCGTATTCGTCCGTGCTCATGCCGCTGTTGGCCACGGCGATCAGTTGGAGAAACGCCTTGCGGTTCTGCGCGAGCGCGGCGGTGTCGTTCGCCAGAAGCGCCTTGTAGGCCGGATTGTTCCGCCACTCGGGGTGCTGCGGCGCGGCGGCTTTCACCTGCTCGATCATGAACGACAACTGGAACGGCATGGGCTGCTCGCTCCACAGCGTGCCGTCGTTGTCAAACACGGCAATGCGTGCCTCGCGCGGCACGTAGGTCGAGGAACCCTCGCGCGTCACGTCGGCGATGAACTTGAGAATCGCGCTGCGCGCGTCGCCATCGCGCCACGAAGGCAACGCCGCCGCCGATGGCCCTGCGGCGAGCGCCTGTGATTGCGTAGCCGCAGTCGAGCCTCCCGCCGACGGCGTATCTTGACTGGCACATGCGGCCAGCACCACGCATACGATCAGCCCGCCAAGGGCACGCAACACGCGCCGCGACCCCACCCGATGTTCGACGAAGCGCATTGTTGCCCTCAACCGTTAGACGTTTTGCAGATGGCACATCGCGGTGTCCGGCCAATCGGCGCGTTCCGATTGGCCGGCAGGTTCAGCGGACTAGTTGCCGGATGGCAGCGGTATGCTGAAGCCGTTCTGTTGCAGCTGGTCGCGGACGTACTTGAACCGTTCATATTGCGTGAGGGTGATCGGCCCCGAATAGCCCTCGCTCTGCAACTTGCGCGGCGGATACTTGATGTACGTCTGCATCAGGTCCTTGACGGCGGCGTTGAAGGCCACCAGTGTCCAGGTATGCTCCGTGTAGTTGTTCATGAAGATGTCGTAGCGCTCCTGCGGATCCTGGTACAGATCGAACACTTGCGGAACCGTGGCGACATAGCTTTCGGGGCCCTTCCAGCCGAGGTTGGAATCCACCGCAAGGCCACCCGTTTTCACGCCCGCGTCGCCGCGAAGGTTGAACTCAGCCTTGAACTGGCCGACCCGCACGGCACCCGGCGTCAGTTCGTTCTCGGTGAAGTAGAACCATGAGTTGCGTTTGCTCTTTCCCGTGCCGAACAAAACCGGCGACATGTCGTAGCTGTCGAAGATGATGGGCTTGCCTTCACGATCGTTCTTCGGCAGATCGACACCCGCCACCGACGCGAAAGTCGCCATGCAGTCGAGGCCGCCCAGAATGTCGAAGTTTCTCGAATGCGGTTTGATCTTCCCGGGCCACCAGGCGATCGCCGGCACGCGCGAGCCGCCTTCACGGTCGGTGCCCTTGGTGCCGCGGAACGGGGTGTAGCCCGCATCAGGATAAACATCCTGCCACGCGCCGTTATCGGTCGTGAAGAACACCAGCGTGTTCTTGTCGAGGCCCTTCTCGCGTAGCTTGTCCATGATGTGACCGACGCGTGCGTCGAGTTCGACGAGCGAGTCCGCATATTTCGACTTCGACAGCGACTTGCCGACGTAGTCCGGATCGGGCATGTTCGGCTGGTGGACCTTCATGAAGTTCACGTTGATGAAGAACGGCTGTCCGCTTTGCGCGGCTTCGTCGATATCGTCGAGTGCGGCTTTCTCGATGTAGCGATCCACGAACGGAATGCCAACGATATGGTTTTGTGGCTCGTTCTGGTATTGCCCGTTCAGCTTGAAGTCTTCGTGGGCCTTCTCGCCGGCTTTACCGGACAGCATGCCCGTCGTCACCTTGACGAACAGGTCGCGGGTCTGCTGGTCCATGTCGGGAAACCACTTTGGATCGGAATACGTGTATGCATTCAGGTGATACAGGCCGACGTACTTCATGTCGTCGTAGCCTTGTGCATTGGGAAGGGCGTAGTCCGCCTCGCCAAGGTGCCATTTACCGGTGAAGTAGGTGTTGTAATGCGCGAGCTTCAGGACCGACGCCAGCGTCCATTCCGCGTGCGGCAGGCCGCCCCCCTGGCCCTGGAACGCAACGGTCGTCATGCCGCTGCGATTCGGATTGCGGCCCGTCTGAAGAGCGGCACGGCCCGGCGTGCAGCTCGGCTGGCCGTAGAAGTCGAAGAACGTCATGCCCTCGTCGGCCATCCTGTCGAGGTTCGGCGTGGGAATGCCGCGCCCTTCGCCGCCGCCATAGGCACCGAGGTCGCCCCAGCCGACGTCGTCGCCCACGATCAGCACGATATTGGGGCGCGTGGGCTGCTGCTGCGCATCTGTCTGTGCCTGCACATTGATCGCAACACTCAGCAGCCCCGCGGCCACCATCGCAAAAGGGGCGCGTTTGACAGGCCTCGCCAGAGCCTTAAAGCATGTCTCAGGTTTCATCGTGTTTCCCGTGGTATCGATCAATGCCTGACGTCGATCAATTCGCTTCGGCTCAGCTCGCGCTGAAGTGGATCGAATTGATGAACAATCAGATCGTAAAGCGCGGCACCGTCATGACGATTCGCTCCGTCGCCCCCGTTCGGGATGTAACGTGAACGATAGGTGCGCCAGTTCAAATTCGCACAAGGGCGGATCTGCTTGCCATTGCCAATTTTTTGCACATAAGCCTTTTCAACACCATAGGTGTTTGGGGCAACCCGATTTCCCTTTTGGGCAATATCGGATTCCCCCCTTTTCTTTCGCGCGGATGCCCCCTACATTCGTCTACATGTGCATTGCAAATTGTCGCGATGCGCGCGCTATCGCCACTCCTTCAGGTTTATGCGGCATGTCTCTCACGAATCGGGAGCGCAGAATGAAGAAAAGAGTTTTAGCCGTTCTCGTCGTGGCCGGGACCATTTTCATGCCGCACGTCGAGGCGCAAACCACCCCGGCCAGCGAGACGGGCACGCCGGCGAATCCAGTGGACCCCGCTGCCGTACAGGCGCTTCAGAAGATGGGCGCGCATCTTCAGTCCCTCAAGCGTTTTCGCGTTTCCACCGAGCTAACTGGCGAACGCGTTCTAGAAGACGGTCAGAAGCTTCAGCACACCGCGACCGCGCAACTCGACGTCGACCGCCCCAACCGGATGCGCGCTTCGATGAGCAGCGCGAGAAGTGAGCGCGAGATCTTTTATGACGGTAAGACGGTGACGTTCTATTCGCCGCAGCAGAAGTATTACTCCTCCGTGGCTTTCAACGGCAACCTCGATTCGTTGGTCGAGAAGATTCGTGCCCGCTACGGCGTGGAGATCCCGCTCGCCGATCTCTTCGTCTGGGGCACGCCCGACGCGCCCACCGATCAGTTCGAGTCCGCGATGTACGCGGGGCAGGACTATATCGGCCACGATATTACCGATCACTATGCGTTCCGCCAGAAAAATGCCGACTGGCAGATCTGGATCACGGCGGGTGCGAACCCATTGCCGCGCAAGCTCGTGATCACGAGGCGCGACGACGACGCGCGTCCGCAGTCGGTCTCGATCCTCGACTGGACGACCTCGCCCAACTTCAAGGACTCCGTGTTCACATTCCGGCCACCGGAGGGCGCGAAGAAGATCGAAATCGTTCCGGTTGGCGCGAAACAGGAGTAGGCCATGAAGACCACACTCAGGCGAAATCGAACTGTACTCCTACCGATCCTCGTTGCGGTGTGTGCCATCGTTTGCGTCAATGCGCCGGCCAGCGCGGCGGGGCGCGGCGGCGGACACGTTGAGCGGGGCGCTCGCGGCGGTGGTGGTGGTGGTGGCGGAATGCACGCCGGCGGAGGTGGCATGCACGCTGGCGGACCGCACGGCGGCGCCCAATTGAACAATACCCACGCGGATGCGCGCACCCGCAACGTCCGCAATACCAGCGTGAACAACGTCAACGTCAACCGCAATGTCAATGTCAACGCAAACGTGGAGCACCACGGCGGCTGGGACGACGACTACCATCCGGTGGCAACGGCGGCAGCGGTCACAGCGGCGGTCGGCGTCACCTCCGCCATCGTCGGGTCGATGGTGAATTCGGTGCCGCCTAATTGCGCTCCCGTCAACTACGGGGGCATGGTCTACCAGCGTTGCGGCAGTACCTGGTATCAGCCGCAAGGTGCGCAATACGTCATAGTCAACCCACCATATTGAAGGCTCGCGTGGTCGTGCATTTGAGCTTCGAAGCCGCGATGCGCTTGCCGTCGGGCTGAGCACCCGGGCGCTCCGCGGCTTCGCATCCAGCGCTGCGAGCGAACCGGGAGAGATCGCAACATGAGCGCGTCGCCGGGCAAGCATCGAGCATGCATGAAGGCGCTCGCGCCTACGCTGTTCTTTTTTTCATGCTTCAGGTCGTCGCCCTGCTTCGAACCTTGATGGTCAAAGGCACCCGCATTTCGCTTTCGACACGGCATCAGTGCTGATCGCCTCTCTTGTGCCCGGCAAAACGGGGCATGTCGCCGACATGCTGCCCTCCATCAACCGGGTTCCTGACACGCTGCGGTATAAAACGTCTCGTGGATAACCTTGGTGTAGGCGAACGTCGCGCTCGTGGTCCATTAGCTGGAGCGGCTTTACGACAACTAGAAGGAAGCGCCGAATATCGCCGCCGCCAATCACAATCTGATCATGAAATAGACTGGCGCATTTGCAGGCGTTCTAGATATCGCTCGTCACGCTGATTATCAGGTATAGCGTGCGCACGGAACTGGCGCGGCAGTTGGCCGCCACAAGCCCCAGATCATGTTTTTTGTTCCGCCCCACTCCTACATAAGCGACTGCTTGATTTCAAAAAATACCGATTTTTTCATTTAGCAACACGTCAGCGGTATTTTTTTACGCCTGCGAAGAGAGCGACCGTGCAAAGACGCCACCGCATGGAAACTACGCGACATGCGAATTCTGCATTCACCTATGCGATTTAGATTTCGGTCGAATGGAAACAGCCAGATTATCCCCTGCTGATTTAGCCCCAATTAAATTGTAGTTTTCACGGAAATTTTTCTTACAAAAGGCTATTCGGATTATCAGGCGCTCTGGCATAGTATTCGCGACGCCAGTCTTTTCAGAAACCATGAAAAAGGAACGCGCTTCGAGAATCCTCTTGGCTGCCCGCACGCGGCGAGCGATCGCGCGTACTCACGCCATACGCTGCGTGTTTCTGGTAATGCTTGGATTATCCACGAGCGTTTATGCGGAACATGTCTGGCACGTTGTCATTCTGCCTGGCGCGGACCCGACGCAGCCGGCTGCCCAGCAGCAAATTCAGGCAATACGCAACTCGATAGCCTCTGCCGCTCCGGATGGTGCGGAGTTCTACACAGATTCGCTCGACGACCTCCGGTTCGACGATGCGGAACTGATGCCCAGCTTTCTCGCGCTCATGAAGAGAAAGTACGAACAGAAACAGGTCGACGTCGTCATCGGGCTCGCGGACTTCGCACTGGATTTCACCAAACGCTATCACGACGAGATCTGGCCGGGCGTACCGGTTGTGATTTCCAGCGTCGCGCCGGCAAGACAAAAAGATATTCCCGCCGAATTCGCCTACGTACCGGTGCATTTCGATCTGGACGGCACGCTTGCGCTGGCCGAGACGCTGCAGCCGAATGCGCGGCATCTCGTGGTGGTATCAGGCGTGGCGCCACTGGATCTCCGGTTCGCGCAGCGTGGCGCGGATGCGGCGCGTGCGCGCAAATCGCGCCAGTGGGCCGTCGATGTCTGGAGTGGCTTGACGGTGCCCGAACTACAGCAACGCCTCGCTGCACTCGACCGCGATACTGCCGTGCTCTACACGACGATGTATCGCGATCGTACCGGTCGAACCTTTTTCCCCTACGAGGTCGTTGCCCCGATGGCGAAGGCCTCCAACGCGCCGATTTACGGCTGGTACCCCACCTACATGGGTCATGGGCTGGCGGCGGGATCGATGACCGGCTTCGAGACCAACGGCCAGTTGACCGGTGCACTGGCCGCGTCGATCCTGCTTGGCAAGGTGCCACCGCAAAGCGCCACCGTAGCTGCGAGCGCCTCCCGCTGTGTTGCGGACGTCGGGGTGATCGACAAATTGGGGCTGCGCGCGGACGCTTTGCCCGAGGGCTGCGAATTGATCGACGTGCCACCTTCGCTCTGGCGGGAATACAGGGACATCGTGTTGATCGCCCTCGCCGTCGTGCTGCTCCAGGCGCTGACCATTGCTGGTCTGCTCTGGCAGCGCAGGCGCAGGCGGATTGCCGAAGATGAAGCAACGCTGCGACTGGACGAACTGGCTCGCGCGGCGCGGTTCGCTTCGGCGGGTGAACTGAGCGCGTCGATCGCTCATGAAGTCGGACAGCCGCTAGGCGCTATTCTCAGCAACGCCGACGCGGCTGGCATGATGCTTCAAAACGAACCCGATATCGACGAGCTTCACTCGATCCTCGGCGATATACGCCGTGACGCGTTGCGCGCGAATCAGGTGGTGCAGCGCCTGCGGGCACTGTTGCAAAAGCACCCGCTCAAGATGGACATGCTCGACCTGAATTCGGCGTTCGAAGAAGCGCTGGCGTTGCTCGGCCTCGAAGCCCGGCGGCGGCGCATCGTCATCGAGTCGAATCCGGCCGCGGAAAACTCCCGCGTGCAGGGCGACCGCGTGCAACTGCAGCAGGTCTTGCTCAATCTGGCCATCAATGCCATGGACGCGATGGAGGACACCCCCCCCGCGGACCGCATATTGTCTATCTCGACGCGGGCGGTGGGACAAGGCTACGAACTGACCGTCGCCGATCGCGGACACGGCATTCCGGCCGGTGTCGGAGAGCGCCTGTTCGACTCGCTGTATACGACCAAACCCAACGGGATGGGACTCGGACTCTCCATCGTACGCACCATCGTCATGACGCACGGCGGACGTGTCTCGGCCGCGTCCCGGTATGGCGGCGGCAGCGTGTTCACCGTCTGGCTTCCTTCGGCCGCGGAGCATGCGAGCTCGCATGCTCGCGAGGCTCGACCCGGGTTTGATAACCCCACTGAAAGGGCCACCTTGAAAGCCCGGCCTACAACACAAGGAGGACACACGTGAGCGATCATGCTGATGCCGTCATCCATGTCGTTGACGATGACCTTGCCCTACGCACCGCATTGATGCGGCTACTGGCTCGCGCGGGATTCACGGTAAAAGGCTACCCGAGCGCCGGGGATTTTCTCGTGACAGCGCCTGACGCATCACCCGGGTGCCTGCTGCTGGACCTGGAACTCCCCGGTCCGAGCGGACTCGATTTGCAACACGCACTGCAAAGAGTTGGCAGTCCGATGCCGATCGTGTTTATCAGCGCACACCGGGATATTCCCAAAACGGTCATGGCCATCAAGGCCGGCGCAAGCGACTTCCTGCTCAAGCCGATCGATGCGCAGGCCCTGTTCGCCGCTATCGAATCCGCCCTCGCGACTGTAGCCGTCGCGCCTGATTCCGATGAGCCTGCGAACGCCGCAGACGCCGTCGATCTGAACGCGCGCGAGCAGGTCGTGCTGCGCGGCATTGTTGCAGGCCGCCTTAACAAGCAGATTGCAGCGGAACTGGCATTGAGTGAGCGCACCATCAAGTCCTGCCGGGCCGATCTGATGCGCAAGCTTCATGCTCGTTCGTTTGCCGACCTCGTGAGACTGGCGGAGCCAATCATGCGAACGCGAGCCCCGAACTGAGCCATGCTTGCCCCGAAGGGCAACCCGTTGCCCCAAGCCCCGATAGCATTGAACGTCGGCCTGCACGACAATTGATGCACCGAAACGTGGCCGGCAATGAACGATACCAGACAGTTGATCGTGGTCGTCGAAGACGACGCCGGCATGCGTCGCGCTTTGCAACGCCTGCTACGCGTGTCGGGCTTCGATACCCTGCTTTACGACAGCGCTGAGGCATTACTTGGCGCGAACGACACGCGCGTGCCGTACTGTCTGGTGCTGGACGTTCGACTGCCCGGGGTATCGGGTCCGCGATGCTACGAACAACTCAGTTCTCCACGTCCGCCTGCCGTGTTCATCACGTCGCACGACAGTCCCGCGACGCGCAGCGCAGTCATGAGCGCCGGCGGCCACGAACTGTTGACCAAGCCGTTCGTGGCCAAGGATCTCCTGGATGCGATTTCACGGTCCGTGCTGCAAGACACGCGACCTTAACGATGACGAACATGCCGCGATAACGCGCCTCGATGCATAGTCCGATGCCGACACATCGGCGTCGATCAGAAGCTGAGGGCGAGGCCAAGTGACACGCCAGTCACGTCCTTTCCGAACGCGTAGCGCGCAACGACTCGCAGGCGGGAAAAAGCTTCGTCACGGCGCCTGTATCGATCTCGAGGCCTGTGCCCAACGACGTTAGCTGATTGAAGCCGAGGATGTTCGCCTGGCTGCCGAGGTACGTCGAATGAGAAAGTTCGAGGACATAACGCAGTGGACGGTGCAAAACCAGCAAACCAGTCGGTGCGCGCCAGCGGGCATACAGGTTCGTGGACTCCGCATTGGCGGAACCCCGAACCCCGCTCGACGAGCCAAAGCTCTGGAGATAAATGTCCGTGAAGCGTAGTTCAAGGTCGAACTCATACGGTTCCATGCGTGGATACCAGCCAAGCATGAGCGACCCACCGAGCCCGTAAGCACTGAGAGAACCACCCTGGATAAAATCGATGTTCTTGTCCGTCTTGCGATTGATGAGGAACTGAGCTGCCGTTGCGTCACTCAACACCTCTCCGAGCGAGAAGTTAAAGATCGGCCTGATGACCAGATTCTTGCTTTCGTTAAGCGGAAAATCCCAGCCAATGCCACCCGTTGCCGCGACGTTAGTCCACCGCGTTGGCAGTACCCGTTGCTCCTGACCGTCCGACACCAGAAACGTGGGATCGTAGCGCGAACCACCCAATGCCCCCTCCAGATAAAGCGGAAAGTTCGGGCTTAGCGTGAAGCCGCCGCCGAACTGCGTCATATTCAGCGAAGGATTCCCCGTCGATCCATCCCGGATGCCGAGCGTACTCGCGGAGAGATCCGGTGTGACGGTGAAGGACAGCATGGCGAGCACCGCGTTAGCGCGCCGTTGCACATCCGGACCGGTAAATGCGGGCCCCGACGCAGCTTGCGCTTCGGCCATACCGGGCATGAGCCACAGGCCGCTCGCGATCAGAAGCACGCTAGTGACTTGCACTGTGCAAGCGAACCTGCACAGCTGTCGGATACGCCGTAAGCCTATTTTTCCGATTCCCACGCCGAGGCGATGAACGCGTCCATCGTTTCCCGGCATCAATAGCACCTTCATGCTATCGAGCGGACGTCGCGTCCGGCGTTTAAGGTTACTAACGATCGATGCTGGCTAAGTCGGTAGCAGCAAGCATCTGCACCATGGAGGCGGCGGGCACGCGGGGTGCGTCGACGACGAACAGCGACTCACGTAGCGCATATTCGCTATCGAAACGCCCTTCCAGCCACGCACGCAACCCGGCCTCCGACGCAATGACAATGCTGCTGCGCCGCGCTTCATCCGTTGTCGCCAGGTCAGGCATGTCGGGAACGATCTCAGGATCGAAGCCATTCGTTGTCGCGTGGAAAAAGCCCCATGTATCGTTCTCGATGAGCAGCACGTAAAAATCGGGCAGGCCCAGCAGCCCCTCTTCGCTGAGCGCGCCCTCGATGCGCGCCTGCAGCAGGTTCAGCGCGTCAACGGCGGACATGCGCATGCGGGCGGACGCGAGCGCACCCTCCGCGGCATCGATTGGTTCGACCCGCCCGGCCTCGATCGCCTTTCGGGTCGCCACCGCGACGCTCAGGGCCAGTGGGTGGCCAACACCGAAATCAATCTTGAAGCTGCAGATCGCGCACATGGTCTCACCTCAAGGCGTGACGATATTGAACCAGAAATCGAAGTTGTCGAGCCACGAGACGAACTCGCCCAGCTTCTGGCTATTGCCGTCGATCTTGGCGTTGCCGGCCATCACGAGCTTCTGCATATTGGTTTGGCCCATCATGATGCTGTTCAGGTCCGCGCGTGTCATGGTGACCGTCGCATCTGCCGTCTTCGAGGTCTTGCCCTTCGAGTAATGCAACGCACTGTTCTCGACGCCCAGAACGCAATTCTCTTTCGTGTCGGTCAACACGAGATTGAACGATGCCGTTTTGCCGTTTGCGCGCTCCGCATTGAGCCGGATGCCCAGATAGTCGAGGAACATGTCGAGCGGCATCGCCTGAATGGTATCGGGGCTCTGCGGTGCAGGCGCCTGCCCTTTTCTGACACCGTTGCGCAATTCCATTGCGCCGGTCAGATAGAAGTTGCGCCAGGGCGCCGACTCCGACTGATAGCCCAACTGCTCGTAAGCATCCGCCAGCAGTTGCCGGGCGGCGGTGTTTTGCGGGTCGGCGAACACGACGTGGTTGACGACTTCCGCCACCCATCGATAGTCGCCCTTGTCGAAGGATTCATGCGCCTTTCGCAATACGGCGGGTGCGCCGCCCATGAACTCGACGTAGCGCTTGCCGCTCTCGGTCGGCGGCAGCCGGTGCAGGTTCGCCGGCACGCCGTCGAAGAACCCGAGACGCAGGTTGTACTGCGCAACCGCGTCGTGATAGACCGTGCCGTAGTAGCTTCGGCAATACCAGTGTTTCGCAAGGCTGTCCGGCAAACGGATGGCCTCACCGATCTCAAGCGGCGTCTGACCGAGGTTGGCCATGCGCATCACCTGATCGTGCAGATAGCGATACATGTCGCGTTGGGCGCGCAAGAAAGCATTGATGCGATCGTTGCCCCAGGTCGGCCAGTAGTGCGAGGCGAAGATGACCTGCATGTCGTCGCCGTGCATGTCGAGCGCCGACTGAAGGTACTTGGACCAGAGCAAGGCGTCACGGACCTTTGCGCCGCGCAGCGTATAGAGGTTGTGAAGCGTATGGGTGGCGTCTTCCGCCGCGCAGAACGCTTTGAATTTCGGCAGATAAAACATGAATTCCGCCGGTGCCTCCGATTCGGGCGCCATCAGAACTTCAATTTCTACGCCGTCGAGCGTCAACTTCTGCCCCGTCTTTTCGGCGAACATCGAGGGCACGGCCAGCGTGATCGTGCCAACCGAGGTCGTTTTGCCGAGCCCTCCGTCGACAATCCCCACCGGGTCGCGCGGCAGCAGTGAGCCATACATGTAACTGGCGCGCCTTCCCATTGCGTTGCCGGCTATGATGTTCTCGCCAACGGCGGCTTCAGTGAAGCCGACCGGCGCCACAATTTGTACCTTGCCCGACTTCAGGTCCTCGTCGCTAACGAGGCCGCGCACGCCGCCATAGTGATCGACGTGACTATGTGTGTAGATAACGTGGGTAATGGGCTTGTCGCCCAGATGCGGGATGACGAGTTGCTTCCACACCGTCGAGGCAACTTCGGTCGTGATGAACGGATCGATGACGATATAGCCGTGGTCGCCTCGAATGATGCTCATCACGGAAAGGTCGTAGCCGCGCACCTGCCAGATGCCATCGACCACCGTGTAAAGCCCGTGATTCATGTTGAGCTTGGCGTTACGCCAGAGGCTCGGATTGACGGTCGATGGCGCGTTGTTCTCCGGACCGCCACTCACAAACGCGAACTGCTGAAGGTTCCACGCCGGGAATTCGCCCTGCCCCTTGATGATGACCGGCTCCGGCAACGTCGCGACGAGGCCACGTTTGGCATCCTCGAAGTCCTGAACGTCGGCGAAATTAAGGAAGTCGGCGTACTGCTTGTTCAGTGCAATAGTAGCGGGCGTCGCGGGCTTCGAAGCAGGGCCGGTGGGGTTTGCCACATTGCCAGTTTGAGCAAGCGTCTCGCCGACCACACCCGACAGACCGGTCGCAGCGCTGGCTACCGCGACGTTCTTCAGAAATGCCCTGCGTGATCCGGCTTTCGCTGCGTCGTCGGACTGAGACATGGCCACCTCCGGTTATTTGCGATTGACAGGCGCCGAACGGCCTGCGAAATGGCCATTGGCACGGCGTGCATTACAACCCTCTCCGGAGAGTCGCGTTGCCGGTCGGGCGCAACAGTCTTTTTCGCATAGGCGCCGCGGTGAGGCCATAGGTAGTTCGGGCAATGCGGTTGCCCCAAAGGGAAAAAGCGGGCAGGAGTCCAGCCGCCACGAATTTGCCACGACGAGCAGTCGGCATGCCGAACGCGCGTGCCACCTCAGCGTGCGCGCTGCAATGCAGCGCTCGTCTCGCTCGCTTCGGCAAAGCCCGAGCTCGCAATTTTTGCGTTCCGCACACTCTGTTGCCGCCGATAAGTCGCGAAAAAGAAGTTTGACAAACTATCTTTAGATATATATCTTAAGACATATCTTAAGACATTCACGGGAGTGCCCAGAATGCGACATCCGCATCGATTTTCCCGTCCGAGCAAGGCGGACGAAGGTTTTCGCGCAGGCCAGGATCATGCGACCTTCCATGAGCTCTGGCATGCGTTCATCCGCGATCAGGCGCAGCGTGGCGAGCGCCACGAGTTCTACGGCGACGAATCTGGCCGGCGTGGTGAGCGTGGCCCACGTGGTGAACATGCTGAACGCGAGCCTTACGGCCACGCAGCTGGCCATCACGGCCGCCGCGATTTCCACGCCGACGCACGCAACCACGGCCCGCACGGTCGCCACCGTTTCTCGCCGCAAGCGCTGCTGTGGCACGCCATCGGCCGTCATCACGACCCGCGCGGCGGTGGCCGTGGCGGGCGCTTCGGCGGTGGCCCGGGCGGCTTCGGCGGCGATGGCGACGGTTTTCCGCGCAGCCGCAAATTCAGTTCGGACGACCTGCAACTGCTGTTGCTGTCGATGATCGACGCGCAGCCGAGTCACGGCTACGAATTGATCAAGGCGCTCGAAACGCGCTCGAACGGCTTCTACAGTCCGAGCCCCGGCATGGTCTATCCGGCGCTCACGTATCTGGAAGAACTCGGCTACGTCACCGTGCAACTCGAAGGCAACCGCAAGCGCTACGAACTGGCGGACATGGGCCGCGAATATCTGGCCGCCAATCGCGAGCGCGTCGAATTGATGCTGGCGAAGCTGACTCACATCGCCCGCAAGATGGATTCGGTGCGCCGCGCCTTTGCCGGCGAAGAGCCGGCCGACATCAGCGAAGGCGGCTGGCTGCCCGAGCTGAACGAAGCCCGCCGCACGCTGAAGCATGCCCTGCTGCGCCGAGACAACGCACCGGCCGCCGAGCAGCGCCGGATCGCCGCGATCCTGATGCGCGCGGCAAGAGACATCGAGGCAGCCAGCGAAGGCGCCGGCATTGACAGCAGCGGCGGCGAACCCGCCGGCTGAAATCACGCGGTCTGCTGCTTGCGTGTCCGCACGCCAGCAGCGCCCCTGCGCGACCGCCCCCGCGCGATTCGAACCCAACAGGAGCACCACCCTCATGCTGAGCAATGACAATCGACCCGACCTGGCCGTGCATCGAGTGCGCCATCCGCTGAAGTTCCGTCTGCTGCAGGTCAAGCAGGTGCGCGCGCTGACCCCGCACCTGATTCGCGTGACCTTCACGGGCGACGATCTGCACGACTTCGTTTCCGCTTCGTTCGACGACCACATCAAGGTGTTCTTCCCCGAGCCCGGCGCGGACAAACCGACGCTGCCGGAAGCCGGTCCCGACGGTCCGGTGTTTCCCGCAGGCCAGCGCCCGACCGCGCGCGATTTCACCCCGCGCCGCTTCGATCGCGAAGCGCGTGAGCTCGACATCGAATTCGCGATGCACGAGGCCGGCCCCGCCGCGAACTGGGCGGCGCAGGCCAAAGTCGGCCAGTATCTCGGCATCGGCGGCCCGCGCGGCTCGCTTGTGATTCCCACCGCGTTCGACTGGCATCTGCTGGTCGGCGACGATACCGCCCTGCCCGCAATCGCTCGCCGCCTCGAAGAACTGCCGCCCGGTACGCGCGCCGCCGCGGTGATCGAAGTGGCCGATCCGTCGGCGCAGATCGAGTTCACGACACAGGCCGAACTGCATCTGGTCTGGTGTTATCGCAGCGAAGCGGGCGAACGCGGCGCGGCGCTGTTGCAGGCAGTCCGCGATGTCTATCTGCCGGAAGACGGCGAAGGCTACGTGTGGGCCGCCGGCGAATCCGCGACAATGCGTGCGGTGCGTCAGCATCTGTGCTCGGAACGCGGTGTCGACAAGTCGCGTATTCGCGCGGCTAGCTACTGGAAACAGGGCGCGCAAGCAGTCCACGAATCGCTCGACGATTGAACGTATGCGCTCGCCGGACACCGCGTTCGCACGGGCATCGGCGAGCGCGATGAGCGAGCGATGTGGGCTCCCGCAGACGCTGCGCGTCGAACAACAATAAGGAATCGACCGAAGTACGCAATCAGCAGCCACGTCGGTAACCCGACGGGGCAATCTGCAAAACCTTGTGGATCGGCTCGTCCGCAAAGGTGCAGCGGTGCTGATCGATGAAGGCCTTCACGATTTGGAACGGCGGTCTCCCTCGCGGCCACGCTGCGCGCCTGAACGCTTCGCTTCACGTGGATGGCGACGGCTACCGCGTCGACGCGGATTTTCCAATCCCGCAGGCGATGCTTGACCGGATGACAGAAATCGCGACGTCAGGGCGTTATATCGACCGCGTCGTTGTTGCAGACGGCCACCGGTTCCTGTTTGAAAGCCGGGTTTGCGTGACCGATACGCTGCTATACCCGACTTCGATTGCGGCGCCGGTTTAACCCGGTTGCGAAGGATCGCAGTACGTCATCGACGCGTCGTTCGAAATCAGGCATCACTGCGTGATTGGCATCTGGTCGCTTCGCGGCGGTTCGTAACGGTGAGGGCGTGCGTTCGGCGCCCCACCGGAAAAAATCAGTGCATTCTGCGAGCCCGTGTTGCACGGGCTCGCGAATACTCCACGCCTGCCCTTCTCACGTCCAGCGCACGTTAGCGGGTTTAGAAAAAATGGTTCATACCGAACGAGACACCTGTCTGTTTGCCATGCCCGGACGGGTTCAGCGTTAGATTAGTCACGTAGCCACCGGTGAAATGCGTGTAGTCGATATCGGCGTAAAGCTCGGTGCTTTTCGACAGCACATAGTTGATGCCCAGAATGGCGACACCCTTTCTTCCATCCACGCCGGCCGTCGTGTTCTTGTCGTCGTAGTAAGCGCCCGTGACGTTGAAGACCGACGTTGCATGATAGCGGAAGCCACCCCACAGATATTGATTGCGCGTCTCGCCGTGCGCCGTGGAAGGAACCGCTTGTGTTGCGAGCGAATAGCCGCCCATCAGATCAACGGGACCGAGCGTCACGGCACCGCCCGCGGTGTATTGATTGTTGGCGAAATACGCGCTCGATGTGGCCGAAAATGGGTTCGAGCGATGCGTATAGCCTGCGCCGAACCTGAACAGTCTGGTGTGGTAATTCACACCGCCCGCGAGCATGGTGCCGCTCGCGAGACTGCCTGCTACACCGCCCGGTGCATAGACCGCGCGCGCCGTCCACGGGCCGAAGTCGCCGTGGTAGTGGATCGCGTTGTCGTCGCGGCCATTAGTGCCGCCCGAAATCGCTGCCGCTTCGGTAATGCCCAGATAATGCAGGTCGAATGGTTCGAAGTCCTTGATCAGCCGGTGCTGGAGTGTGAACTGATGGCCAATGTTGACCTGGCCGAACGGTCCGCCTATCCCAACCGTCGACGTACGCTGAAACAGCTGGTTGGTCGTGCTGCTGTTGGCGCCGGTCGAGAGAATGTAGCCCGCTTCCAGATTGAAGCGGACGTAGTAACCACCGCCCAGGTCTTCGATGCCGAGGAAACCCCAGCGATTCGATTTGTAGACGCCGTTCGATGCCATCGTCAGCGCCGCACCGCCTGCCTTCGTGCCGTTCACGAGATTGCGCAGACCGCCGTCCAGCGAGCCATACAGTGTCACGCTGCTTTGCGCGTGAGCGGCGCCGCCAGAAAGCCCCAACAAGGTCATTGCGGCCAGCGAGCGCCTCAGACCGATCCTGCGCGCACCGCTACCTGCTCCTCCAATTTCAAACATATCTCCTCCATTGACATCGTTAAATTCTTGGGGCGGGGGCTGTGCGGTGCGCTGCACTTCCCATGCCGTTAACCGTGGATTGCACGAAGGTCGAGTTCGAACTGCGTGCGACGACCTGTCATTGCGCGGTCTGAACTCGCGCGCCCGCGGCGCTCCCGTGGCGTCGAATCAGCGGGTCTCGTGCGTCGTCGGCGCCGGCGTTCGATCAGAATTGCGTGCGCAAACCGCCGCCGATCGTGGTGCCGCTCGACATCCTGCTCGCGCGATCCGACAGCACCGCCGCATAGACATCGGTGCGCCTCGACAGCGGATAGTCATACGAGAGCGCCCAGCTGTTGCGATAAACCGAGCTATGGCCGCTACTCTTCGAATACGCGTCCGAGCCGAGAATCCTGCCGACGCCCACCGGAATCGAGAAGCCGATCTGGCCGGTATCGATGCCGACGTCGCCATTCGAGATCGAATCCCAGATGTGCTGGTATTGGCCGTACAACTTCACAAAGTTCAAGTCGTACGACACGCCGAGGTTCACCACCGACTGCGTCGTCAGTCCCGGCAGCACGGTGCCGAGGTCGCCGGCATTCAGGCTGTATTTGATCTGCTGATACACAACGGACGTCGCGAAACCGCCGTTGTTGTACGAGACCTGGCCGGTCCACTTGTTCTGGCCGAGATGGCCCGGATCGTTGCCGAACGAGTACATTGCGCGGCCGACGAAGCCGTTGAACGACGGCGACGCGTAGTACACGGCGTTCCACCATTCGCCCGCATTGCCGAATACGCCCTGGCCGTTCACGCCGACGTAGCTGTGCAGCACGATCGGCGAGAACACGAATGAGTTCCAGAAGGGGTTGAATGTAATTGTCGAGAACCACAGCAGCGGCGGAATCAGACCGGCGGTCGCCGTACCGTACCGGCCGCTCACCCCAACATACGCGTTACGCGAGAACAGGCCGTCGTGCGGAAAACCGGTGCGGCCCATCGCGCCGTTCTGGATATTGAAATAGCCTTCGAGGTCGAAAATGACCTTCGTGCCGCCACCGATATCCTCTGTTCCCCGTAGGCCAAAGTACGGTGCCGTCATGCCGCCGTTGCCCGCGATCACACTCGACTGACCGTTCATCGGCTTCTTGTAGCCGACGAACGCATCGAGAAGCCCGTAGAGCTGCACGCTCGATTGCGCGTGCGCGCCCTCAGCGAACAGAACTGCGCCAAGAACGAGCGCTTTCATCCCCAAATTTATTTTCATCTATGTCTCCTGCCTTTCCAAGCCCTGGATTCGCCGCTGCGAAGGGGGTCGCCTTCACACGTCGGCATGCCGAAATTCGCTCCAAATACCCGCAATGTTTATTGATATGTAGTGCAAACTATTAAATGGGTGTTGCAGAACTTCTCTCGATACCTGCGCACGATCTTCAGAAATAACAGTGCTTCGAGGGATCCGGACGGGCAGCCCGCCCGGACATGTTTTGCGACCTTGCCTAAGCCTGGTTCCGGGCGCGGGAAGGCGCGGTCGACGACGGGCTCGGCTGTTGCTTCGAGCAAAGCAGCGAGTGCAGTGCGACAAGCGTGAGACCGCCGGAAATCACCGGCTGTTGAAACACGAGCTGGAGCATCAACGGCATCGCATGGAGGACTTCGGGTGAAATGAAGAGACCGCCGAGGCCAACGAGAAACGCGAGCCCCGACGCGATCAGTCGCCGATCGTCCCACTCGACGTGCGCGAGAATGTGTACGCCGTGCATGAAGACGATGCCGAACAGCAGCGTCGCGGCGGCCGAGATCACCGGAATCGGCACGACGACGAGCAGCATGTCGAACTTCACGCAGCCGCCGAGTACGATCAGGAGGATGCCCGCAGCGAGCGTCACGAAGCGCGACCCGACACGCGTCGCGCGCAGGATGCCAATGTTGTCCGGATACGCGATCGTGCTGAAGCCACCCCACACTGCCGCGACGACCGAGCCGAGCGCGACGCCGAACAGCCCTTCGGACATGCGGCCCGGACTCAGCGTCTCTTCGCCCCAATCGGCGACAGTCTGATAGAGGGCCATCGATCCCATGCCCGCCGGAATCAGCACGAGCAGGAACACCGCAACGAGATCGGGGCGCACGCCGAAGCCGAACGGAAAGATTCGCGGCTCGACGACGAGCGGCGCGGCGGCCACCGCCGCGAACGAAACCGGCTCGAACAGCGTGTAGGCCAAAGTGCCGAGCGCGAGGCCGAGCAGGATCGCCACGCGCCGCAACCGGCGGCCGCCCCACAGCATCGCGAACACGATACCGGCTACTGCGGCCGCGCCGGAAAGCAGGTTCACGACCGGAAAGCCGGGGCTTTTTGGGCTGCCGATCCAGGTCGGCAGCGCAACGCTGGCGATCTGCACCACGATCAGCATGACGATCATCCCGGAGATGACAGGCAGGCGCAAATGCCGCGCGAACATGCCCGCCACGCTGCGTCCGCGGATCGGTACCGTGAGGAGGCACCAGATCAGCGAGGCGGCGAAGAATGACCCGAATGCCGTACCGAGGCCGCCCGACTGCAAATGACCGACCGTCAGGAGCGCACCGAAACTGCCCGCGTAGGGACCCTGCGCGATCGGCAGGCGCAACAGCAGCACCGATTGCAGAATCGTGATGATTCCGCACGCCATGAAGGTCATCCCGTACAGGTACGCGATCTGGGGATCGGACAAATGAAATGCGCGGCCGAGAAGTCCCGGGAACACAAACATGCCCGTCATTCCAAAGACGTTCTGCAGCGCAAGCACGGCCAGTTGCGAGAGGGGCAACCGCTCGTTGATTCCGACGTCGAAGACGCGCGCCGGCGGATTCTCGGCGATGGCCTTCTGGATTGAAGCGCCGGGTTTCGGCATGTCTGTACTCAAGGTGTGTTCCATTAGAGCAAAAACGAAATCCTGTCTGGCGACGCGGACGGCAGCCGTGGCGCTCCCTTTCCCTTCAAGCGCCATCGCACGAAGGGAACCCTTGTATCCCCGGCGCGAACGACTCGCCCGCCCAGTTATCTTCAGTGATCCTTAGTTGTCGAGCGGAACGCCCTTTGTCTCGGGACCGAACCAGATCGACACCATGCCAACGATGAAGAGCAGCGATACCGCCGCCGATGCCGCTGGAAACGAACCGAACTTCGCGACCACCGCATTGCCGGCGATCGGACCAATACTCGTCAGCGCACGGGCCATGTTCCAGCAGAAGCCCTGCCCTGTCGCACGCACGCGGGTCGGGAAGAGCTCAGGCAAATATGCGGCAAACGTGCCGAAGGCGCCAATGACGAAGTAACCGTAGATCGGCATCAGCCACAGCACTCGACCGATGTCATGCACCGTCGTGAACAGCACTAGCGACACCACGAGCGACCCTGCCGAAAAGATGAAGTAAGACATCCGGCGGCCGAGCGCGTCGAGCATCCAGATCAGCGTCAGGTAGCCGAGCGTCGCGCCGATCATCATGAGAATGAATGCGTAGCTGACCGTCCCGCTGACGTCGCGATGATCGGCGGCCACAACCGACAGCTGATGAATCCAGCTCGGCAGGAACGTGAGCCCACCCCAGCAGCCAAGCATGGCGGCCGACGAGACGATCACGCCGATGATCGTCTTGCGGCGTAGTCCGGGCGCGAAGATGGCGGTGAAGGTTTGCATCGCCGATTCGGCCAAGACGCTGTCGCGCACTTGCACCCAGCGTTGGGGCTCAGGCACGAAGCGGCGCACGAGAATCGTGACGAGCGCGGGCGCGGCGCCCACGCCGAGTACGACGCGCCAGCCGAAGCGGCCGAGCAGCAGGTTGTCGAGGGCCGCCGCTAGAAAGCCAAACGCAAATGCCATCTGCATGATCTGCATGGCGCGGGCGCGTTGCCGGCCGGGCCACGATTCGGCGACGAGCGCGGCCCCTGCCGCCCATTCGCCGCCGATGCCGAAACCGGCCAGCGCCTGCGCGATAGCAAGCTGGGTCCAGGTCCTCGAGAATGCGCTCAGCAGCGTGAAGGCCGCGTAGATGACGATGGTCCAGCCCATGATGCGCGAGCGGCCAAAGCGGTCGGCGGCCACGCCGAACAGCACGCCGCCGATGCCCCACGTGAGCAGCTTGCCCGAAATGATATAGCTGCCGATCTTGCTGATTTCGGTCGCGTCAGTGCTGTGCAGCAGCTGGCCGACGCTCGGCACGAGCACGAGCGTGAAGAGATTCAGGTCCATCGAGTCGAACATCCAGCCGAGGAACGCCGAAATCAGCGCCAGCCACTGATAGCGCGACAACCTGACTCCCTGCGATTCGGCCGAAGCCACCGACGCCGCCTTGGCGCCCTGTGTTATGCCCATCGTTCCTGTCTCCTGATCTTCTGCGCAAAGGCAAGCGACTTGCCTGACACGGATCGTATGCCCGATTCATCATTCGGCGCAGTATAGCGTAATGCAATTAGATTGCAATACAGATTATTGTATTACGGTCTAACGACACCTCAGGGGTGAATGAGATCCATCGCGCGGGGGGTGTTGAGGGGAAGATCAGAAGAAACGGGGATTTCACCGCCCGCAATGAGGCGGAATCCGGGGCCGAACCGCCCGCTGGGAAAGCGCTGAAGACGCGGATGAGCAGGAAAAGAGCGCGTCGGGTTGTAAGCCGTTCATCGGACCGGACCGGCCCAGTTCGCAAGCCGAGAAGCCGACACGCCGCGCCGCGAAGATCTCACCCTCTGCCTGACATGTCGGGCACGAAGGAATCGGCAGACGCGGCGTTTGTCGACTTAGCTGGCCGGTACGGCGAGCACCTCGACAGCAAGCCGTTCAGCTTGCTCGACATGGCGCTTGCACGCCGCCGCGGCCGCGTCGGCATCGTTGCGCATGACGGCGTCGACGATCGTTGCGATTTCGTCATAGCTTTGCGGGAGGCGCCCTTCCTGCGAGAGCGTCGTCGCGCGCAGCATCATGACGCGCGTATGGACGAGACGCAGCATCTCCGTGAGTACCGGGTTGCCGGCGCCCTCAAGTATCACGTCATAGAACCGCGCCTTCTGTTTCAGGAAGAGCATGGTGACCTCCTCGCCCCGCATGTCCCGAATCGACGCGAGTTCGTTCAACGCCTGCTTCAGCGCCACACGCTGATCGTCCGTCGCCCGCTCGGTGAACTGCCTGCCCGCCAGCGCCTCAAGTACCCCACGCACTTCATAGAGACCTCTTGCCTCTTCTCCTGTCATCACGGAGACGATCGGACCTTTGTGCGGGATGATCTGCACAAGCCCCTCGGCCACCAGTTGGCTCAGCGCCTCACGAACCAGTGTGCGGCTCACCCCAAGCATTTCGCACAACTCGCGCTCGATCAACCGGTCGCCCGGCTTGAAGGTCAAGTCGCTAATACATGCGCGCAAACCGTCGATCACTTGCTGACGCAGCGTTGCCACCGGCCGCACTACCAATCTGTTGGTGTTCATTCCATCCCTTTGTCATATCAATGAGTGGGAGCTACGCCCAATACCGTAATACAATCATATTGACATTCTGCAGCGAAGCTCCGATACTGCCTACCATTATACAATCCTACAACCGTTGGACAAACCAGAGGATACTCATGGAAGACATCACGCTGTCGGAGCGCCGTGCGATCGGCGCAAAGATCCGCAAGGAAGTGCTGGGCGGGAGCCACACGCAGAGCAATGCCAACCCCCACCTGTTCGACACGGTGTTCCTCGAATACACGGAGGACGTTTGCTGGGGCAACGTCTGGAACCGCGCGGGCCTCACGCGCGCGACGCGCAGCATGCTGAATCTCGCGATGCTGGCGTCGCTCGGCCGCTGGCACGAGTTCGAAGTGCATACGCGCGGCGCGCTGAACAATGGCGTGACGGAAGAAGAAATTGCCGAAGTGGTGCTGCAGGCCGGCGTGTATGCAGGCATTCCGGTCGCGGCCGAAGGGCTGCGTCGCGCGAAGGCTGTCGTGCTCGACCAGAAAGCAAAAGCCGCTGCTGCCTGAAGGCGGCGTGCGCGTCGTGAAGGCGCCGCGCAATTCGTCATCTCATCCCAGGCGCGCATGCCTGGTGGTCCAGTGGGGCGCAGGCGTTTCGCGCCGTGGGTTGCCGACCCGGTAGCCGATGGCGCGGAGCATCTGTCGCCCCCGCGCGTTACCCGTATAGCTCATGTCTCATTCAACTTTCTGTGAAATCCCAGCTGGCCGCATCGCCTACTCCCGTCGCGGGACGGGCCGGCCGCTGGTACTGCTTCACCCGATCGGCGTCGACCGAAGCTGGTGGGACGAATACGTCGAGCACTGGGCCGCGTCGCATGACGTCGTCGCGATCGATATCCGCGGCCACGGGGACTCCAGCAGCGTTCTCGCCCCCATTACGCTCGCCGATCATGCGGCCGACGTCGCCGCGGTGCTGCGTCAGGAACGCCTGACGGGTGCCACCCTGATCGGCGTCTCGATGGGCGGCATGATTGCGCAGCGTGTTGCGATCCAGTTCCCCGAGCTCGTTGGCGCGCTGATTCTCTGCGCAACGGCCGGCGGATTCCCCGACGAAGTGCGCCCGCGCATTCTCGCGCGCGGCGACATGAGCCGGCGCGGTTCGATGTCCGAAGTGGTCGACGACACCATCACGCGCTGGTTCGCCGCAAACACGCCGCGTCCCGACCTTCTCCAGAAGTGTCGCGCGCGGCTCGCAGCGGACGACTGGTATAGCTGGAGTGCAAACTGGCAGGCGATCTCGCAGCTCGACAATCTCGCCGATCTGCCGGCCGTCTCGGCGCCGGCGCTCGTCGTCGCGGGCGATGCCGATGCGAGCATTGCGCCGGCGGTATCGCAGAAGATCGCCGAGGCGCTGCCGAACAGCCGTTTCGTCGTGATTCCAGGCGCGGCGCACTTTGGAGCGTTTGACATGCGCGACGTCTTCGCCACGGTGTTCGACGATTTTCTGTCGATCCTCGCGCCATGAAATGAAACCCGGGCCGCCCGCGCGTTGGGACAGTTTCACGCGCCGCGTGGCTCAGCGACTAGATAAGTGGAGCGGCGCCCGCACGGGCCGATCGCCCCAAGGAGGCAGTATGGCAATCACAATCCGTTCGTCTTTCACCGTCGATGCACCGCCCTCGGACGTCTGGAAGACCATGATCGACATCGAGCGGTCCGCACCGTGTTTTCCGGGCGCGGAACTCAAGGAACAGCAGCCCGACGGCAGCTACAAGGGCGGCTTCACCGTCAAGCTGGGCCCGCTCACGCTGAAGTTCGCGGGCAAATTCAAGATTGCTGAACAGAACGACGCCGAGCGCACGGTCGTCGTGTCCGCGAGCGGCACCGACACCAAAGGCCGTGGCGGCGCCGATGCGCAGATCAACGCAGTGGTGACCGACGCGGGCGGTGGCAAGACCACGGTCGACGTCGTTTCGGACGTGAACCTGTCGGGCACGGTCGCGCAGTACGGACGCGGTGCCGGGATGATCGAGGCGCTCTCGCAGCAAATGCTGAACCAGTTCGCAAAGAATTTGGCTGCACTCATGGAAGCGGACGCGGCACACGCCGCCCAAGCCGCTCCGGCCGCCGAGCCGAACCTCGCTAGTGAGCAGGGCGCGTCGAACACGGCCGCTGAACCAGATGCGCCGACGCCGGCCACCGAAGCGCGCCGCCCGCCGCCCGCCGCGGCACCGGTTGCGCCGCTCGACGCCGGCGCACTCGTGCGCAAGGCGATGTGGCAGTCGATCCGGAACTTCTTCGCGCGCCTCTTCGGGGTCAAGCAGCATCACTGACGAAGCCATCGCCGCACTATCGGAGCACGCATGAAACCCAGTGAATTCCAGTACCACGCGCCGACCACCGTCGACGAAGCCGCGCAGTTGCTCGGCACGCTCGAGGATGCGCGAGTGCTCGCCGGCGGCCAGTCGCTGATGCCGATGATGAACTTCCGGTATCTGATGACAAGTCACCTGATCGACCTGAACGGCGTCGAGGCGCTCACCCGCATCGAAGAGCGCAACGGCCGCCTTCACATCGGCGCAATGGCGCGGCAACGCGACATCGAACTGTCGCCGCTCGTCACGAAACGTGCGCCGCTGATCCGCGAGGCGTACCAGCTCGTGAGCCACAAGCAGATCCGCAACCGCGGCACGCTTGGCGGCAGCCTGTGCCAGCTCGATCCGTCGTCGGAGCAGCCGTGCTTCACCGCCGCGCTCGACGGCGTGCTGACGATCGCTCGCTACGAAGACGGCGCAGTCGCGACCCGCGAGCTGCCGATGTCCGAGTGGGCGCTGATGTATATGACGCCCGCGCTCGAAGAAGGCGACCTGCTCGCCGGCATCTCGCTCGACATCTGGCCCGAAGGCCATGGCTACGCATTCGAAGAGTTCGCACGGCGCCATGGCGATTACGCGATCGTCGGCGTCGCGGCGCTCTGCACCGCCGATGCGCAAGGGCACCTCGACCGCATTTCGCTGACGATCTGCGGCGTGGCCCCCGGCCCCGTGCGGATGCACGACGTCGAGACCGCCCTGCGCGGCCGCCCGATGGACGACAGCGCGCTGCGCATCGCGAGCGACGCCGCGCGCGCGCTCGACGTGATGACCGACGCGCACGTGAGTACGGACTACCGCCAGCATCTCGCCGGCGTCCTGACCGAAAGAGCGCTGAAGACAGCGTTCTCGCGCGTCGCAAGACAATCCTAGAGTGACAAAGGAGATAGACATGGAGACTCATACCGTCAGAGTCGTCGTCAACGGCACCGCTTATGAGCGCGAGGTCGAATCGCGTCGCATGCTCGGAGACTTCCTGCGTCACGACCTCGATCTCACCGGCACGCACTACGGTTGCGAGCACGGCGTATGCGGTGCCTGCACCGTCTTGATCGAAGGCCGCACCGCGCGCGCCTGCCTGACGCTCGCCGCCCAGGTGAACGGCCGCTCGCTGACCACCGTCGAAGGGCTTGCCCACGCGGACGGCACGCTCAACGAGTTGCAAAAGGCCTTTACCGAAACGCACGCGCTGCAATGCGGCTTCTGTACGCCCGGCATGCTGATGACGCTGACCGAACTGTTGAACGAAACGGATTCGCCGACCGAAGCCGAGATCCGCGAAGCGATCACGGGCAATCTGTGCCGCTGCACGGGCTACCAGCCGATCGTGGCCGCGGCCCTGCTCGCCGCGCAACGCATCCGCGATCAGCGTGCCGCCGCCCCGGCCGCGCACGCCACGGAGTAACACGATGGAAATTTCCGATCTGAAAGCTACCCCCACCGACCAGCGCTACATCGGCAAGCGCGTCACGCGCACCGAGGACAAGAAGCTGCTGCAAGGCCAGGGTTCCTACGTGGACGACCTGCACTTGCCGAACATGCTGCAGGCCGCGGTGCTGCGCAGCCCGCACGCGCACGCGAAGATCATCTCGATCGACTGCACGGCCGCCCGCGAACTCAAGGGCGTGCACGCCGTCTACACGCACGCGGACCTGAGCGGTCGCGCACGCGGCCGCGCGCCGTCGATGCTGCCGAACCCGGCGATCCGCTTCGAGCGCACCCAGGAACTGCTCGTCTCTACGGAAGTCACGTTCGCGGGCGAAGCGGTGGCGTTCGTCGTCGCGGACAACCGCTATATCGCGGAAGACGCGTGCGGTCTGATCGAGATCGAGTACGAGACGCTGCCCGCCGTCGCCGACTGTCGAGACGGCCTGCGTCCCGAGTCGCCCCTTTGCCACACCGACGCGAAAGACAACGTCGTCGCGCACATCGAAATGGGTTTCGGCGACATCGACGCAGCCTTCAACGAAGCGCCGCACATCGTCGAGGAAACGTACTGGCAGAACCGCGGCTCCGCACATCCGATGGAGACGCGCGGTTATCTCGCCGAATATCATTCCACCAACGGCGAGTTGACCGTCTGGTCGTCGGGTCAGGCGCCACACCACGAGAAAAAGAATCTCGTCGAGCTACTCGAGTGGGATGCCGAGAAGCTGCGTGTGCTGATGAACGACGTCGGCGGCGGCTTCGGTCCGAAACTGCCGTTCTATCCGGAAGAGGCGCTTGTCTCGATCGCGGCGATCGCGCTCAAGCGTCCCGTCAAATGGATCGAGGACCGGCGCGAGCACTTCCTCGCGGTCACGCAGGAGCGCGACCAGTGGTGGACCGTGCGGATGGCGCTCGGAAACGACGGCAAAATCCGCGGCGTCAAGCTGGAGATGGTGCACGACAACGGCGCGTTCCTGCCGTGGGGCATCATCACGCCGTACATCTCGATCACGACGACACCCGGCCCGTATGTGATCCCCGCGATGGGCGCAAAGCTCGACGTCGTCTACACGAACAAGTGCGCAACCTCGCCGGTGCGCGGCGCAGGCCGTCCTCAGGCAGTGTTCGCCATGGAGCGGATTCTCGACAAGGCCGCGCGCGCACTCGGCATGGACCGCGCAGAGTTACGCTGGCGCAATCTGATCCAGCCGGAGCAGATGCCGTATGACGCGGGTTTCATCTACCGCGACGGCAGCCCGCTGCGCTATGACAGCGGCGATTATCCGGCCTGCCAGAAAGCGGCACTGGAGCGCGCCAACTACGCGGGTTTCGCCACACGCAAGGCTGACGCGCGCCGTGAGGGCCGCTTCGTCGGCATCGGCATGGCGAGCTTCGTCGAAGGCACCGGCATGGGCCCGTTCGAGGGCGCGACGGTGCGCGTGCAGGCGAACGGCCGTATCGCCGTGATCACCGGTGCATCGCCGCAAGGCCAGGGCCACAAGACGACCTTCGCGCAGATTTGCGCCGAACAGCTGAACGTACCGCTCGAAACGATCGACGTCATTACCGGCGACACGGGCGGCATCTCGATGGGTGTCGGCACGTTCGCGAGCCGCGTCACGGTCAATGCCGGCAACTCGGTCTATATCGCCGCCCAGGCCGTGGGCGAGAAGATGCTCACGCTCGCCGCCCACCTGTGGAAGTGCGAACCCGCCGAGCTTCTGCTCGTCGAGGGTCATGTGGCGCGCCGCTCGGGCATCGAACACCGCACGAGCTACGGCCAGCTCGCGAAGATCTCGCAGGGCATGCCGGGCTTCACGATGCCCAAGGGCCTCACCGCCGGCCTCGAGGAGACGAAATACTTCTCCCCCGCGCAGTCGACGTATTGCAACGGCACAGCCGTCGTGGAACTCGAAGTCGATCGCGAGACCGGCCACATCACGATTCTCAATTATGTGATGGCGCACGACTCGGGCAAGCTCATCAATCCGATGATCGTCGACGGCCAGGTGATCGGCTCGGTGGCGCACGGCATCGGCAACGCGACGCTCGAATGGATGCAGTACGACGAGAACGCGCAGCCGACCACGACGAACTTCGGCGAGTACCTGCTGCCGATGGCGACCGACGTGCCAAACATCGACATCGTGCACCTCGAAACGCCCTCGCCGCTGAATCCGCTCGGCGTCAAGGGCGCGGGCGAAGGCGGCACGATTCCGGCCGCGGCGGCAATCGTCGGGGCGATCGAGGACGCGCTCTCGGAATACGGCGTCGAATTCACCGAAGCGCCGCTCGTACCGCAGCGGGTTTTCCAGAAACTCAAGGAGGCCGGCGCCTACGCGCGCTGACCTGCGCGGGCGCTCGCTCGTCGCGGGCGCTCATCCCCTGTTTTCATTGTTTGGACCTCTTCTCCATGACGACCGAATTCATCGCAGCGCTCCACGATTCCGAATACCGGATCACCCTTAGCCAGCCGGACCTGGGCAACACGCTGACGCTCGACGCAATGCGCGCGCTCGCCGCCGAGATCCGCAAGGCCGGCCGCGACAGCGCCGTGAAGATCATCCGCATCCGCGCGTCCGGTCCCGCGTTCTGCCGCGGCCGCGCGGTCAGCGCGCCGCCGGCCACGCCGCCGACGTCCGCGCAGTTCCGCCGCAACGTGGCCGATCCGATTCTCGACGTCTACCGCGCGATGCACGAAAGCGAAGTGCCGCTGCTCGCCGAAGTGCAAGGCGATGCGGAAGGATTTGGCTGTGCGCTCGTCACCGCGTGCGACATGGCCGTCGCCTCGGACAGCGCGCGCTTCAGCTTGCCCGAACTGCAGAAAAACCTGCCGCCGACGCTCGTGCTGTCCGTGCTGCGCCACAAGGTGCCGCCGAAGGCGTCCGCGCACATGGTCTACCTGACCGAGACCATCGACGCGGCGAATGCGCGCGAGTGGGGCATCGTCGCCGAAGTCGTGGCGGGCGCGAGCCTGAGCGAGCGAGCGGACGCGATGGTCGCCTCGATCTGCACGCGTGACCGGATCGCCATCGCGACGCTGAAGACGTACTTCCGCGAGATCACGATTCCCGACTTCTCGCTCGCGAGCGAAGTGGCGGGAGCGTCGCTCGCCAACGCAATGACGTCGATGCGCCGCTGATACACCACCGACGTGTCGTCGCATTGCACGCGCGCGGCACGTGTGAGACGGATCGAACACGCAATACCTCGCCCGCTTCGGGCAGCACTTCAAGCAATAAGGACGCCGCGCAACGCGGCGCTTCACGGGACATCTAGCCATGGCTGATCAAGACACCACTTCCACGTCTTCCGCGCAAGCCGGGTACGCGGACCTGCACGAACACATCGCGCGCCTCGAAGCGGCGGGCTTGCTGTACCGGATCGACGAGCCGGTCAATAAGGACACCGAGATGCATCCGCTCGTGCGCTGGCAGTTCCGCGGCGGCATTCCGGAAGCCGATCGCAAGGCATTCCTCTTTACTAATATCGTCGATAGCAAGGGCCGCAAGTACGACATTCCGGTCATCGTCGGCGGCATCGCCGCGAATCCGGAGATCTACCGGATCGGCATGAACGTGCCGTCGCTCGACGACATCGGCGACGCGTGGAACCGTGCGATCGATAATCCGGTGCCCCCTGTCGTCGTTGAAAGCGGCCCCGTGCATGACATCGTGATCGAAGGTAAGGACCTCGAAGGTCCGGGCAACGGCCTCGAATCGCTGCCGCTGCCGATCTCGACGCCGGGCTTCGATGCCGCGCCGTACATGACGATGACCGGTGTGATCTCGCGCGATCCGGAAACCGGCGTGCAGAACATGGGCACCTATCGCGGCCACCTGAAGTCGGCCACGCGGCTCGGCATGATGATGCTCGTGAACCTGCGCGCGGGCGGCCTCGACCATTGGCGCAAGTACGCAGCGAAGGGCGAGAAGATGCCGGTCGCCATCGTGCTCGGCGCGCCGCCCCTCGTCGCGTTCCAGGGCCCGCAGAAACTGCGCCCGAACGTCGATGAACTGAGTGTCGCCGGCGGCCTCGCCGGTGCGCCGATCCGCGTCGTCAAGGGCCGCACCGTCGATCTGCTGGTGCCGGCCGAGGCGGAAGTCGTCGTCGAGGGTTACGTCGATCCGCAGTATCTCGAACCGGAAGGTCCGTTCGGCGAAAGCCACGGTTACGTCGCGCTCGAAGACTACAACCTCTCCATCGAAGTCACGGCGATCACGCGCCGCAAGGACGCAGTACTGACATCGATCATCTCGCAGGTCACGCCGTCCGAATCGAGCGTCATCAAACGTCTCGCCTACGAGCCCATGTTCCTGCGCCACTTGCGCGACCATCTGGGCATTCGCGGCATCCGCAAGGTGTCGCTGCACGAGCCGCTCACGAATTTGCGGCGCTTCGTATTCCTGCAGTTCGAGCGCGGCGCGAAACGCACCGAGGTTTGGCGCGCGCTGTACGGCACGATGTCGCTGCAGGCCGCGATCGGCAAGTTCGTGATCGCGATCGACGACGACATCGATCCCGACAACGCGGACGCCGTGTTCTGGGCGATGGGCTATCGCTGCAATCCGGTCGAGGATGTGAAGCTGATCCCGTACCGCGAGCCGGGCCACGGTCCGCGCTCGGACCACGCAACCGGCCTCGATTCGGCCATGCTGATCGACGCGACGATGAAAACGCCCATGCCGCCGCTCGCGCTGCCGAAGAAGGAATACATGGAGAACGCGAAGGTGCTGTGGGAACGTCTCGGCCTGCCGAAGCTGAAGCCGGAGTCGCCGTGGTACGGCTACTCGCTCGGCGACTGGACCGAGGAATGGGATCGCAACGCCGAGCAGGCGACGCGCGGCGAATGGATGCAGCGCGACGCGTCCTACCAGACGCGCCGCCGCAGCGGCGTCGAACCGAATTCGCCGGTACGCGGCGTCGAGGGCGATCGTGGCGATGAATAACGGTACTCCGGAGCGGATCGTCGTCGGCATCACCGGCGCATCCGGCGTGATCTACGGGATTCGCGCGCTCGAACTTCTCGCCGAGGCGGGCGTCGAGACGCATCTCGTGATCAGCAAGGCCGCCGAGTTGACGATGACCTACGAAACCGACATCCGCGCCGCCGACCTGCGCGCGCGCGCGTCGCACTGGTATTCGCCCGGCGACATCGGCGCGGCGATTTCCTCGGGCTCGTTCAAGACGAAGGGCATGCTGATCGTCCCGTGCTCGGTGCGCTCGATGAGCGAGATCGCCACCGGCATCACGAGCTCGCTGGTCAGCCGTGCCGCCGACGTCGTGTTGAAGGAGCGCCGGCGTCTCGTGCTCGGTGTGCGCGAGACGCCGTTGCACGGCGGACACCTGCGCACGCTCGTGCAGCTCTCGGACATGGGCGCGGTCATCGCGCCGATCGTCCCGGCGTTCTACTCGAAACCGCAAACGATCGACGACATCGTCAATCACACGGTCGGCCGCATGCTCGATCTGTTCGACATCGATACCGGCGTGGTCAAGCGCTGGAAAGAGCAGCCATAAGCCTGGTCATGCGGCAGTAACGCAGACGCCGCCCCGCTTTCATCAACATCACAGGACCGCCGCGCCGCGTGCGTCGGCGGGCCGCCCTTTGCGACGATCATGACTGAATCCAATCCGCTTTCCCGGCTCGCCGACCCGAGCCTGTTGCGCACGCTCGCCTACATCGACGGCGCCTGGTGTGGTGCCGACGATGCCCGCACATTCGCCGTCAATGATCCCGCCACCGGCGAGAAGATCGCCGACGTGCCACTGATGACCGGCGTCGAAACACGCCGCGCGATCGAAACCGGCGAACGCGCGCAGCGCGGCTGGCGCGCGCTCACCGCGGCGCAGCGCGCGGCGGTCCTGAAGCGCTGGCACGCGCTGATGATCGCGAACACGGACGACCTCGCGATCATCATGTCGGCCGAGCAAGGCAAGCCGCTCGCGGAAGCGAAAGGCGAGATCGGTTACGCGGCGTCGTTCATCGAATGGTTCGCCGAGCAGGCCAAACGGATCGACGGCGACGTGCTCGCCTCGCCGGCCGCCGACAAGCGGATGCTGGTGACGAAGGAGCCGATCGGCGTCTGCGCCGCGATCACGCCGTGGAACTTCCCGGCTGCGATGATCACCCGCAAGGTCGCGCCCGCGCTCGCCGCCGGCTGCGCGATGATCGTGAAGCCGGCCGAAGCCACGCCGCTCTCGGCGCTCGCGCTGGCCGAACTCGCGCATCGTGCGGGCGTACCGTCCGGCGTGTTCAGCGTGGTCGTCGGCGATCCGCGCGCGATCGGCGCGGAGATGACCGCCAACCCGATCGTGCGCAAGCTCTCGTTCACGGGCTCGACGCCAGTGGGCCGACTGCTGATGAGCCAGTGCGCGCCGACGGTCAAGAAGCTTTCGCTCGAACTGGGCGGCAACGCGCCGTTCATCGTGTTCGACGACGCCGATCTCGACGCGGCGGTCGAAGGCGCGCTCGCCTCGAAGTATCGGAACGCCGGGCAAACCTGCGTGTGCACGAACCGCTTCTACGTGCAGGACAGCGTGTACGACGCGTTCGCCGAAAAATTCGCGGCGGCAGTCGCGCGTATCAAGGTCGGCAACGGTTTCGAGAGCGGCGTCACGCAGGGCCCACTCATCAATGAGGCTGCCGTCGAGAAGGTCGAAGCGCACATCGCCGACGCGGTGTCGCACGGCGCACGCGTGCTCGCCGGCGGCAAGCGCCTTGCGCCCGGCACACTTTTCTTCGAGCCGACCGTGGTCGAGGGCGTCACCGCGTCGATGCGCTTCGCCACCGAGGAAACCTTTGGCCCGGTCGCCCCGCTGTTCCGCTTCCACGACGAGCACGAGGCCGTCGCGGCGGCGAACGCCACCGAGTTCGGTCTCGCCGCCTACTTCTACAGCCGCGACATCGGCCGGGTCTGGCGAGTGGCCGAGGCGCTCGAATACGGCATGGTCGGCATCAACACCGGCCTGATCTCGAACGAAGTCGCGCCGTTCGGCGGCGTCAAGCAATCCGGCTTGGGCCGCGAAGGCTCGAAATACGGCATCGAGGAATATCTCGAGATCAAGTACCTGTGCATGGGTGGTCTCTGAGCGATGCCGCTTCGGCGCCAGTTGCCGGCCCGAATTCGTCAGGCCAGAACCAACGCCCAGCAGTCGTTCGACAGCAGTCCAGACGCCGCCTGGGCGCCATGCGTCAGTGGGTAAAGCCGCGTTGACACCCTCAACATCGGCATGCAATCATACAATCATGCAAACTTACCCACCCATTGGGTTTCATATCAAGGAGACAGAATGTCATCATCGCCTCACGATCTTTCGCAAACGGCCGCCGCCGGCGGAGCCCCGCGCGACCTGCAGGAACATATCGCCCGGCTGGAGGCCAAGGGGCTGCTGACCCGCATCGAGCGGCCGATCAACAAGGACACGGAGCTGCACCCGCTCGCGCGCTGGCAGTTCCAGGGCGGGCTGCACGAAGATCAGCGCCGCGCTTTCCTGTTCACCAATGTGGTGGACGGCGACGGCCAGACTTATGACATCCCGGTGCTGATCGGCGGGCTTGCCGCCTCGCCCGAGATTTACGCCACCGGCCTCGGCCTGCCGGTCGAGCAGATCGGCAAGGCCTGGACGGAGGCGATCGCCGAGCCGGTTGCCCCCGTCACGGTGACGCAGGCGCCCTGCCAGGAGGTGGTGATCAGCGGCGATGCGCTGAAGGAGAAAGGCCTGTCGCGCCTGCCCGTGCCGGTTTCCACGCCCGGCTTCGACGCGGCGCCTTACCTGACCGCGACGCTTTGCGTGACCAAAGATCCCGAGAGCGGCGTTCAGAACATGGGCACTTACCGCGCCGCGCTGAAGTCGGAGAACCGGCTGGGTGTGCGCATGGCGAGCCGCCTGTCAGGAGCCGGCGGTTATCTCCATTGGGAGAAATATCGGGCCAAGGGCCAGCAGATGCCGTGTGCCATCGTGCTAGGCTGCGCGCCCGCCGTGCTGTTCACCGGGCCGCAGAAGCTCCAGATCGACCAGGACGAGATGGCCGTCGCCGGCGGCCTGATGCGCGCGCCGGTCGAAGTGGTGCGCTGCAAGACCATCGATCTCGTCGTTCCCGCCGATGCCGAAATCGTGATCGAAGGCCTGATCGACACCGATGCGTTGGAGCCCGAAGGCCCGTTCGGCGAAAGCCACGGCCACATCGCGCTCGAAGACTACAACATGTCCATGCACGTCACCGCGATCACGATGAAGAAGAAGCCCGTCTTCGTCTCGATCATCAGCCAGGTCACGCCCAGCGAAAGCTCCGTGCTGAAGAAAGTGGCCTACGAGCCCTTGTACCTCGAGCATCTGCGCAAGGTGATGGGCGTGCGCGGCATCGAGCGGGTGGTGATGCACGAGCCGCTGACCAACCTGCGCAAGGTGATCTTCCTGCAGTTTGCGCGCGGCACGCAGCAGGCGGAAGTCTGGCGCGGCCTGCAAGGGGCCGCGACGCTCCAGGCGCAGTGCGGCAAGCTGGTCATCGCCGTCTCCGAGGATATCAACCCGGAAAACGCCGATGCGATCTTCTGGTCGTTGGCCTATCGCGCCGACTTCACCCACGACCTGCACGTGACGCCCTATCGCGCCAGCGGCCATGGCCCCAAGTCCGGTCGCGCGCCGCTCGAAAGCACCCTGCTGATCGACGCGACGCTGAAGCACGCCATGCCGCCGCTGGCCCTGCCGAAGGAGCCATACATGAGCGCGGCACGCAAGATCTGGGAAGAGCTGGAACTCCCCGCCCTCACGCCGCAGCCGCCATGGCACGGCTATCACCTGGGCGACTGGGACAAACGCTGGGATGAGTATGCAGAGGCGGCGACCTCCGGCGGCTGGCGCGAGACGGGCGAGCGCACCTGGGCCAACCGGCGTGGCGGCGTAAAGCCGGAAACACCGGTGCGCGAGGCTTCGGGCGGCCACAGCGAGTGAGCTCCAACGCGCCAGCCGAATGTAAACAACCCCTGGAGCAGAGGCATCCGGAGACCGCCATGACTCAAAAGAATACCGTCGATATCGCCCACGTCGTCGAGACGCAGGAGCGCAGCTGGTTCACCGTGACCCTCTTCGTTCTGTGCGCCCTCGTCATGCTGGCGGACGGCTTCGACAATCAGGCTTTGAATTACGCCGCCCCCGGCATCATCAAGGAGTGGGGCATCAACCGGGCCCTGATGACGCCCGTGTTCAACGTGAGCATCATCGGCTGGATGGCCGGTTCGGTCGTCTTTGCCATGCTGGCCGACCGCATCGGCCGGCGGCGCGCGATCCTGCTGGCCACCACGCTGTTCGGCGGCTTCACTTTCGCCGTGCCGTTCGCCCACAATCTGGTCGAACTGTCGATCCTGCGCTTTTGCGCCGCGCTCGGCATCGGCGGCGGCATGCCGATGGCGGTGTCGCTGATCACGGACTATGCCCGCTCGGGTAAGCGGGGGCTGATCATTACCCTCCTCTATCTCGGTTACACCGCCGGCTCGTCCGGCGGCGGTCTTCTCGCGGCGGAGATCATCCCGGCCCATGGCTGGCGCTCGGTCTTCTATGTCGGGGGCGCCGGCGCCGTGGTGGTGGGCATCGTCCTGTTCGCCGGCCTGCCTGAATCCATCCGCTACCTGGCCCTGCGCAACCCCACCAGCCAGCGCATCCTGGCCTATGCCCGCAAGCTGAAACCCAGCGCGCAATTCGCGGACGACACGCGCTTCACCATCCAGGAGCAGGCACGCACGGGCGTGCCGGTAAGGCACCTCTTCACTGAGGGTCGTTCGGCCATGACCGGCTTCCTGTGGCTGGCGCTCGGCTTTTCCTTCGTCACCCACTTCTTCCTGTCGCAGTGGATGACGACGTTGCTGACCGATGAAATCGGCTTCGCCAATGCGGCCCGCAGCCAGGCCCTGTTCCAGCTTGGTG
The DNA here is from genome assembly GCF_046030495.1 of Paraburkholderia strydomiana. Lineage (GTDB taxonomy): Bacteria > Pseudomonadota > Gammaproteobacteria > Burkholderiales > Burkholderiaceae > Paraburkholderia > Paraburkholderia strydomiana_A. Next base: position 309,447 of record NZ_JAQQCJ010000003.1, on the reverse strand, counting down.
CCGGCTTCAGCTGGTTCTTCGGCTGGATGATCGACAGAAAGGGCGTATCGGTGATGACGCTCACGATGATCCTCGGCGCTATTCCCGTGGCGGCCCTCGGGCTGGCCGTCGGAATGGGTGCCGGTACCGGCGCCGGTCTCACCATGGCGATGGCGCTGGTCTCGGGTCTGCTGGTGCTGGGTGGGAATATCGGCCTCAATGCCATTTCGAGCATGATCTATCCGACCTTCATCCGGTCGACCGCGACCGGCGCCTCCTTCGCGGTGGCGCGCATCGGCGCCATCGTCGGCCCGCTGCTCGCCGGTGTCCTGATCGCCGTCGGAACGCCGATCGGAACGATCTTTCTTCTCGGTGCGCTGCCGATGCTGGCGGCCGGTGTCGCCTGCTTCATGCTCAACAGGACCATCACGCCAGAAGCCGCGCGAGAAATGTCCTTGCGCTCGGCGCTGTCGCGGCACTAGCGAGTGTCTTCCGAAGCGTTGTCATACGGCGCCGGTGCGGGACCGGCGGCTCCAACAGGTAATTATCTTCATGGATAGCGTCAATCTCGAAGTGCTGAAGGCGAGCGTTCGCTGGATCGAAAGCGGCCGTCGCGTGCTGCTTGTCACCGTAGTCAAGACGTGGGGCTCGTCGCCGCGGCCCGAAGGCGCGATGCTGGCAATCTGCGAAGACGGCTCGGTGGTCGGCTCGGTATCCGGCGGCTGCATCGAGGACGACCTGATTGACCGCGTGCGCCGGCTCGGCATCGAGCAGACGGTCCCGCAAGCGCTGAAGTACGGCATCTCCGCGGACGAGGCGCATCGCTTCGGATTGCCGTGCGGCGGCACGATCGAGCTGGTGCTCGAACCGCTGACGTGTGCGAGCGGCATCGACGATTTGTATCGCCGGGCAGCCGCCGGGGAACTCGTCGCGCGCTCGCTCGACATGGCAAGCGGCGCGGCGAGGCTCATGCCGGCGCACTCGACCGACGGCACCGATTTCGACGGGCACCGGCTGCTGACCATTCACGGTCCGCGTTACCGGATGCTCGTGATCGGTGCTGGTCAGCTCTCGAACTATCTTTGCCAGATCGCACTCGGCCTCGACTATCAGGTGACCGTGTGCGATCCGCGAGAGGAGTACACCGACGGCTGGCACGTACCGGGCACGACGCTCGTGCGTTCGATGCCGGACGACACCGTGCTCGACATGAAGCTCGATGAGCGCTGCGCGGTCATTGCGCTCACGCACGACCCGAAGCTCGACGACCTCGCGTTGATGGAGGCGATCAGAACGCCCGCATTCTACGTAGGCGCGCTGGGCTCGCGCCGCAACAATGCCGCAAGACGCGAGCGGCTCGAAACCCATTTCGATCTCAACAAACATGAACTTGCCCGCTTGCGCGGGCCCGTTGGCATTTATATCGGCAGCCGTACGCCGCCGGAAATCGCGGTGTCGATCCTCGCCGAAATTACAGCGGTCAAGAACGGTGTGGCATTACCCGGCGAATTTCGGGTCGAAGAAGCGAAAACCACGCTGGAAATCGCGGTGAATGAACAGACGAACTGCGCCGTAGCGGAGCGTCATTCATTCACGTAGATAGTGGCCAGTTATTCCGACTCCATTCATAGCCATCACCGCCTCACTGGGCGAATTCTGCAATCGACTACCTGACTGACTTCAAGACCGTCCAGCCCGACTCGATGTGCTTGCGCATTGCGAGCATGGTGGCGGTGACGTCTCCTGATGCATGCGCCTGCAGAATCTCATCATGCTCCCTGGCCGCATCCTGAGCGCGGTTCCCGGCGGCGTTGATAATATCGAACGGATAACGTGCCCACAGAATCTGCGTGAAATGCAAAGTCTGCGGCGAGCCCGGTTTCTCCCCTGCCGTGTTCGGCGCCGGCGCGGGCATCTTCTTTCTCGGCTACGTGCTGTTCGAAGTACCGAGCGCAATGCGCGACACGTTCTGTTGAAGTACCGCGTGTCGTGTGTTCGGCGTGGGGCATCGGGCTTTCGCCATCAATCGGTTTTCCCGGTCAATGCGCGCCGCGCGGTTTCGCCTTCAGCGTGCGACGCCGCGTAAAAAACTCTCGCTCGGCCGATGATGATCTTCAACATCGCGATCACGGGCACGGCGAGAAAAATACCCGCGACGCCACCGAGCTGATCCCCCGCCAGCAGCCCGACGATGACGAGAAACGGGCTGACCTCCACGCCTTCGCTCATCAGATAAGGGTTGAGCACATAGTCCTGAAACAGCCGGTACAGCCCGATAAAAACCACCAGCCACAGCAGATGCGGATAGCCGCTGAACACCGCGACCACCAGCGTGATCGCGACAGCGGCGAGCGGTCCGGCAAACGGGACGAACTCCAGCAAGCCCGCGCTCACCGCGAGCAGGAACGCGTAAGGCACGCCGAGCAGCGAGAACGCGACGCCATAGCAGATCAGCGTAGCCAGCGATAAAAACAGCAACGCACGCACGTACTTCGACAACAGCACGTTCAGGTCCGTGACGATCTCCGCCCACAGCGTGCGATGTCGCGCCGTCAGCAGTTCGAGAAACGCGTCGCGCATCTGCGGACCTTCCTTGATCAGCAGAAAGCTCAGAATCGGAATCAGCACGAGGTAGATCAGATTGCTCGCCGCATGCACGACGCCGAGCCCGACGCTGCGGGCCACCGGCACGGCCTTGTCGGAACCGGTCTCGATCTGGCTGCGCACGAAATCGACGATCCGTTCGCGCAATGGTTCGAGAAAGTGCGGCAACGGTAAGCGACTGGGCACATCCGACTTCAGCAAGGTGGGCAGTTGCGCGAACAGATGCGTCGCCTGATCCTGCAACTGCACGCCGAAGATCGAACCGACCACTGCGATGAGCGCGACGACGACCACGAACACCAGCGCGATCGATGCGACCCGCGGCATGCGGCGCGGCCTGACGCGCTCGACGAGTTCGACCATCGGGTAGATCAGATAGCTGAAGAACACCGCGAACACCACCACCAGCACGGTGGTCGACGCGATATAGATGACGAAAAACAGCAGCGCGATCAAGGACGCGGTCCAGACTTTTCTGGCCGTGCGGACATCGAATCCCAGCATGAACCTTCCTCGAGTAGACGATGAGTAGACGACGAGATCCGGCGCCTCGAGCGCGCCGGGAACATCGGACAATATCCGGCGGCCGCGGGATTGGAAACGCGTGCCGTGGATCGGCTACAACAGCTTGCCTAGCAGAAAGCCGACGCCCGCCGCGATCAGCAACGCGCCGAGCGGATTATTGCGCGTCGCTTCGGCGAGTTGCTCGACGCTTTCGCCGTATTTCGCCTGCGCTTGCCCGGATAGCTGGCGGACCTTGCCCTCGGCCTGCAAGTCGAGATCGCCCGTCAGGCCGCCGACGGCGTCCTGCACTTGACCCGCTGCGTCTTTGAGCGTTCCGTCGAGCTGGTTTGCATTCATCGTGATTGTCCTTTGAGGTTTAAGAGGGAGAGGTGAGTTTGCGCCCGTTGAGCGTATGCCGCTCTACGGGCCTGAAACTGATCGAGCAGCAGCGCTGCGGCGCGTGGCGATGATCGCCCTACCTTTTCGCGCGGTCGCGCAGCGCGTCGACCGCTTCACCGAGCTTCGCCTGCACCCGGCCGGCCAGCTTTTCCGCCGCGCCCTCGGCCTGTGTCATGCGATTGCCTGTGACCTTGCCGATCGCTTCCTTCACCGAGCCCTTGAGTTGCTTCGCTTCACCTTCGATACGATTCTTGTCCATGACGTTTTCCCCAAACGATTGAGTTGCAGACAGGTGATGCTGGAGATGAATGAATTGCCGGGTGGGTTGCAACGTTGCGGTGCTACGTGCGAGCGCGTTCGTCGTGGGCACCGGTTGCGGGTTCGCTGCACCGCTTCGATGCATGTTGCCCGATGCCGCGCATGGCATCCGTTGCACCTGCATTCGACCCGCGCATCACTCCAACATCATTTCGTGGACCGCTTCGCTTTGCGCGATCCGCTTCGGAGCAACAATTTGGGGATGTCAGCACACTTTGTGCCTGGGGACGTCGGAGGAAGGGAGTACCGCTGGAAAAAACCACGCATGCGGCCTTCGTGACCGTGCGCGCGAGTCAGTCAGCGCGAGGCTGCGATCGCGGACGTGCTACCGACTGCCGGATGACGATTCGCCAGATTGCCGCTCGCGTTCGCCTTGCCGGTGAGCGGAAATTCCTGTTCCGGCACAGCGCATCGATTGCAATTCTTGCCGGAGGCTGCTCGCGCCCAATAGCGCGCGCTCTGCGCAGTTGCGCCGTTGCGCCGCATCTTCGCTACTCCGTCCCCAACCCGGCCAGCGGATGTTCCTCGCTCTTCCACGGCGAAGCGACAAAATGCCGGACCCGTTCCGGCCGCACTTCCGCGAGCGTCGCGGGCGCCCAGCGCGCTTTGCGATCCTTGTCGATCAACTGCGCCCGCACCCCTTCGCAGAAATCACCCTCCTCGATCACCCGTTTGACGATGCCCAGCTCCATGCGGAAACACTCGGCGAGCGTCATCTGCCGGCCGCGTAACAGCGCTTCCCGTGTGACGCAGAGCATCGTCGGCGAGTGGCCGGTCAGTGCGTCGTAGGTGGACTGCAACCACTGTTTCACCTCGCGCGGCGGCTCGCGCTCCAGATCGTGGCGCAACGTTGCGATGATCCGCTCGACGCTCGAGCGCCGGTCGAAGTGCCGGGCGATCGATTGCGTCAACGGCTCCAACGCGGCATGCGGAACGATGTTGCACGGCGGCTCGAACACACCGCGCAACGCGGTCATCAAATCGCCGTCGTGCGACATGCGCTGCAAACGTTCCTCGAAGCTTGCGAGCCATTCCACCGGCACGCACAGGTCAGCCAGTTGCAGACGCAATGCATCGGCGCCGGACAAGGTCGCGCCGCTCAGCCCGACATAAAGCTCGAGTTCCACCGGCATCACGCTCAGAAAACGCGTCGCGCCGACGTCCGGCAAAAAACCGATACGCGTCTCCGGCATCGCGATCTTGCTGCGCTCGGTGACGATGCGCAGTCGCGCCGCCTGACCGAGCCCCATGCCTCCGCCCATCGCAATGCCGTCAAGCAACGCGACCACCGGTTTCGCGAAGGTGTGCAGCGCGTAGTCGAGCCGGTACTCGTCGGCGAAAAACGCAAGCCAGCGATGATCGCCATTCTTCGCCAGCCGATGCACTTCGCGCACATCGCCGCCGGAGCAAAAGCCTTTCGTACCCGCGCCCTTGAGCACGAGCGCGACGATGCCGCTGTCATGGCGGCAATGTTCGACCAGCACGGCAAGCTCACGCACCATCGCATGCGAGAGCGCATTGAGCGCGGCCGGCCGGTTCAGCGTGATGATCGCCACGCGGTTGACGACGCGAAACAGAATCTCGCGCTCCGCCTGCGCGCCCACATCGGGCGCGATGCTTTGCAAGGCGCTCATCAATGAATCTCCGTTTGTGCGTGGGTGGTCTGCCCTGTTTGCGTAGGCGAGTCCGCCTGCCAGCGCGGCGTGCGCTTTTCGAGAAACGCGTTGACCCCTTCACGCTGATCGGCGCCGTCGAACAGATCGACGAAGCGCTCGCGTTCCAGCGCCAGCGCCGCCGCGCGCGGCACGCCGTTGCGTGCCTGATGGATCAGCGTCTTGCTGAAGCCGACCGCTTGCGGACTCAGACCGGCGACACGCGCGGCCATCTTCAGCGCGGCGTCGAGCGCGGCGCCTTTTTCCACCACTTCCTCGACGAGACCGATGCGCAACGCGGTCGCCGCATCGACACGCTCGCCGGTCAGTATCATCCGTTTGGCCCAGCCTTCGCCGACCAGCCAGGGCAGCGTCTGCGTGCCGCATCCGCACGGCAGCAGGCCGACCGCGGTCTCCGGCAGCGCCAGCAGCGCATGCTGTTCGGCAATGCGGATGTCGCACGCGAGCGCGCATTCGAGTCCGCCGCCCATCGCATACCCGTTGATCGCCGCGATCACGACGGGCCGCGCGTTCTGCAACGTTTCGAAAGCCGCGCCGAAGCGCGCCGCCGCCGTACGCGCGACTTCGCGGTTGCCGTCGGCAAACGTGTTCAGATCGGCGCCCGCGCTGAAAAACTTCGGACCGTCACCGGTAATCACGATCGCGCGCACGCGTGCCTCGCCGTTCAGCCGTTCGACGGTGTGCTGCAATTGCAGCAGGCCATCGGCAGTGAACGCGTTCGCGGGCGGGCGCTTGAGCGTCAGTTGCGCGACGGCGCCTTCGTGCGCGTAGGAGAGTTCGATCATCGTGCGCCTCCTTGCGTGCCGTCGTCGGCAGTGTGACGATAAAGCTTGATGACCGCCGAAAAGTCGAGACGTCCCGCGCCTTTCGTGCTCATCGTTTGATAAAGCTGCTGCGCGAGCGCGCCGAGATACACCGGTTGACGCGCGCTGCGGGCGGCGTCGGTGGCGAGCCCCAGGTCCTTGAGCATCAGATCGGTACCGAAGCCGCCGGTGTAGCCGCGCGTCGACGGCGCGGTTTCGATCACGCCGGGCATCGGGTTATACGTGTCCGAACTCCAGCAGCGCCCCGTCGAGGTATTGATGATGCCGCCGAGCACCTTCGCGTCGATGCCGAGCGCCTCGCCCAGCGACATCGCCTCGGCCACGCCCGCCATCGTGATGCCGAGCACGAGGTTGTTGCAGATCTTCGCGACCTGGCCGGTGCCGGTTCCGCCGCAATGGACGATGTTCCTGCCCATCGCGCCGAGCACCGGCTTGACCTGTTCGTACGCGCTCGCGCTGCCGCCGACCATGAAGGTCAGCGTGCCCGCCGCCGCGCCGCCCGTGCCGCCGGACACCGGCGCATCGACGAAGGTGTTGCCATGCTGCGCCGCGAGTTCGGCGAAGGCCGTCACGCTGGCGGGATCGATCGTGCTCGAATCGATGATCGTCACGCCCTTCGCGATGCCCGCGAACACCCCGTCGTCCGCGCTTAGCACGCTGCGCACATGCGCGGCGGCGGGCAGCATCGTGATCACGCACTCGACGTCGGTCACGGCCGCTTTAGGCGAACCGGCCGCCTTCGCGCCCGCATCGACGAGCGCCTGCACGGCTTGCGCGTTCAGGTCGAATACGTTGAGCGCGTGGCCCGCTTTCAGCAGGTTGTGCGCCATCGGCGCGCCCATATTGCCGAGTCCGATAAAGCCTATTTTCATGATGTCGTCTCCGTTTTTCGCGCGCCGCTCAGCGCAGGCTGATGGTCGTGTTGACGCCGTCGTTGGCCGTGTCGTCGTCGAACCAGCGGGCCGTGACGGTCTTGGTCTGCGTGTAGAACTGCACGACCTGTTTGCCGTAGGGACCGAGGTCGCCGAGCTTCGAGCCGCGCGAGCCGGTGAAGCTGAAGAACGGCACCGGCACCGGAATCGGAATGTTGATGCCGACCTGGCCGATGTCGATTTCGCTCTGGAATTTGCGTGCCGCCGCGCCACTCTGCGTGAACAGACCGACGCCGTTGCCGAACGGATTGCGATTGACAAGTGCGATCGCGTCGTCGAACGTGGCGACGTTCAGCACCTGCAGCACCGGACCGAAAATTTCGGTGCGGTAGATTTCCATTTCCGTGGTGACGTCGGTGAAAATCGTCGGGCCGATGAAGTTGCCTTGCTCGTAGCCGGGCACCTTCACGTCGCGGCCGTCGAGCGCGAGCGTCGCGCCTTCTTTCACACCCGCATCGATCAATCCGAGAATGCGTTGCTTTGCCGCGCGCGAGACCACCGGGCCAACGTCGGTATTCGGCTGGTTGCCCGCGTTGACCTTGAGCGTCTTCGCCTTCGCGACGAGCTCGGGCAACCACTGCTGCGCGGCGCCCACCAGCACTACCACCGAAGTCGCCATGCAGCGTTGTCCGGCCGCGCCGAAGCCCGCGCCGGCGAGCGCGTTCAAGGTCTGCTCGCGGTTCGCGTCGGGCAGCACCACCGCGTGATTCTTCGCGCCCATCATCGACTGCACGCGCTTGCCGTGCTCGCTGCCGAGGCGGTACACGTGCGTGCCGACCGCCGTCGAACCGACGAACGAAATCGCCTTGATCAGCTCGTGCGTGCAGAGCGCGTCGACCACTTCCTTGCCGCCGTGCACCACGTTCAGCACGCCCTTCGGCACGCCGGCTTCGAGCGCGAGCTCGACCAGCTGCATCGTCGAGAGCGGGTCCTGTTCCGACGGTTTGAGCACGAAGGTATTGCCGCAGACGATCGCCATCGGAAACATCCACAGCGGGATCATCGCGGGGAAGTTGAACGGCGTGATGCCGGCGCACACGCCGAGCGGCTGGCGCAGCGTGTAGGTGTCCACGCCACCCGCGACGTTCTCCGCGAATTCGCCCTGCTGCAGCGTGCCGATCGAGCACGCATGCTCGACCACTTCGAGTCCGCGGAAGATGTCGCCCTCGGCGTCGGGAATCGTCTTGCCCTGCTCGGCGCTCAGCGTCTTCGCGATGCGCGGCATGTGCTCGCGAATCAGCGCCTGGTACTTCAGCATGATGCGCATGCGCGCGCCGATCGGCGTGTCCTTCCAGGTCTTGAACGCGGCATGCGCGCTACGCACCGCTTCGTTGACTTCGTCGGCTGTCGCGAACGGCACGCGCGCCAGCACTTCCTGGGTGGCGGGATTGACGATGTCGCGCCATTCGCGGGTTGTCGAATCGACGAACTCGCCGTTGATCAGCAGCTTGACGTTGGCGACGGCCTGGTTCGAAGCAATTGCGCTCATGCTGAAACTCCTGTGCGTGGGCCGCGCGGCGGCCGCAGCGTGACGGTGATAACGGAAACGACGGGGAAATGGCGGAATGAAAATGATCAACGCAGCTCCGGGAAATCCTCTTCCCAGTACTCGCCGGGCAAGCGCGCGGGTTCGGCGGCGCGTTCCATTTCACGACGCCGCAATTCGACGCGGCGGATCTTGCCGGAGATGGTCTTCGGCAGTTCGCTGAACTGCAGGCGACGAATCCGCTTATACGGTGCGAGCTTTTCGCGCGAGAACGCGAACACGGCGCGCGCGAGTTCAGGCCCGGCTTCGTAGCCGTGGCGCACGGTGACAAACGCCTTGGGCACCGCGAGGCGCAGCGCATCGGCACTCGGCACCACGGCGGCTTCGCCGATGGCCTCGTGTTCGATCAGCACGCTTTCGAGTTCGAACGGACTCAGGCGATAGTCGGACGATTTGAACACGTCATCGGAGCGGCCTACGTAGACGTAGTAGCCGTCGTCGCGGCGCAGCGCGACATCGGAGGTGCGGTAGAAGCCGTTGCGCATTGCCTGCGCGGTGGCGTTCACGTTGTTCGCGTAGCCGGTCATCAAACCGAGCGGACGTTCGTTCAAAGGCAGCGAGATTTCGCCTTCGGTTACAGGCTGATCGTCCGCGTCGAGCAGTTCGATCCGGTAGCCCGGCAGCGGCCGTCCCATCGAACCGGCGACCACCGGCTGCCCCGGCGGGTTGCCGATCTGGCAGGTGCTCTCGGTCTGGCCGAAACCGTCGCGAATGGTGATGCCCCAGGCGTGCTTCACGCGCTCGATGATCTCCGGATTCAACGGCTCGCCCGCGCCGACGATCTCGCGCAGCTTGACCGGATAGTCGGTGAGCGGCTCCTGCACCAGCATGCGCCACACGGTCGGCGGCGCGCACAGCGTGGTGACGTTAAAGCGCACCAGCGCGTTCAGCGTGTCTTTCGGCACGAAGCGCGCGAAGTTGTACACGAACACGCAAGCCTGCGCGTTCCATGGCGCGAACAGGCAGCTCCACGCGTGCTTGGCCCAGCCCGGCGAGCTGATGTTCCAATGGATGTCGTTCGGTTGCAGCCCGATCCAGTACATCGTCGACAGATGGCCGACCGGATAGCTCTGATGCGTGTGCTCGACGAGCTTCGGTTTCGACGTCGTGCCCGACGTGAAGTACAGCAGCAGCGTGTCGGTGGCTTGCGTGACGCCGTCGGGCGTGAATTGCGGTGACGCATCGTAGGCGGCGGCCAGATCGATCCAGCCGTCGCGTGGCGCACCGGCCGAGAAGCGCGTGAGCGGCACGTCGAGCGAGTCGAACTTGGCCAGCTCGGCGCTATCGACCACCACGAACTGCGCGCCGCCGATCTGCACGCGGTCGCGCACATCGTCGGCGGAAAGCTGGGTGGTGGCGGGCAGCACGATCGCGCCGAGCTTCATGGCCGCGAGCATCACGTCCCACAGTTCGACGCGGTTGGGCAGCATCAGCAGCACGCGGTCGCCACGGCCGACGCCCGACGCGCGCAGGAAGTTCGCCATGCGCGCCGAGCGCTCGGACATCTGCGCATAGGACAGGCGCAGGCCCTCGGTGGCGGGGTCGTCGACGATCCATAGCGCGGGGTTGTGATTGTCGCGGGCGATTACGTCGAAGTAATCGAGCGCCCAGTTGAATTCGCCCAGTGCCGGCCAGGTGAATTCGCGGTAGGCGCGCTCGTAGTCGGTTCGGTGGCGCAATAACAGATCGCGCGCGTCGAAAAAGGCCTTCGCTGCAGTCATCGTCGTCTCCTGTCGACCAGAGTTGGCGCTTTAGCTGTCGGGCGGAGTGAGTGCTTTAGCACTGACTCCGCCTCCATGCACAGCACTTACTCCGGTCTCATGCAACACCGTTGCTAGTGGATGGCGCGGTATGCGCTCTGCTTTTGTCCCGCTGATACTTCGTCTTGCCCTGCTGCTCTGCTGGCGCCCATGCTTCACCTGCGCTCGCCGGGCCCAGCTATTTTGCGCTCAAACGCCACGCCGCTGCCGCTCAGACATGACGCGCAATCACCATCCGCTGTACCTCGCTGGTTCCTTCGTAAATCTGCGTGATGCGGGCATCGCGGTAATGGCGCTCCACCGCATAATCCTCCAGATAGCCATAGCCGCCGTGAATCTGGATCGCGTTCGAGCAGATTTCCTCGGCCAGTTCGGACGCGAACAGCTTCGCCTGCGACGCCTCCGACAAACACGGCTTACCCGCCGAGCGCAGCCGCGCCGCGTGATGCACGAGCAGGCGCGCGGCATTCAGGCGCGTGGCCATGTCGGCGAGCATGTTGGCGATGGTCTGATGATCCTTGAGCGCCTTGCCGAACTGCACGCGTTCGTTCGCATAGCCGCGCGCGGCGTCGAACGCGGCCCGCGCGATCCCGACCGCCTGCGCCGCAATGCCGATCCGCCCGCCTTCGAGGTTCGACAGCGCGATGCGCAGGCCCTCGCCCGGCTCGCCGAGCAGATTGGCTTCCGGTACCGCGCAGTCGTCGAGCGAAATCGGGCAGGTGTCCGACGCGCGAATGCCGAGCTTGTGTTCCGGCTTGCCGACGTTGAAGCCCGGCGTGCCGGTCGGCACGATGAACGCGGACAGGCCGCGCTTGCCGCGCTCCGGATCCGTGACGGCGAACACGATCGCGAGGTCCGCGCGCGCGCCGTTGGTCACGAACTGCTTGCTGCCGTTGAGAATCCACTGGCCGTCGCGCAGCACCGCGCGCGAGCGCAGATTGTTCGCCTCGGAACCGGCCTGCGGCTCCGTCAGGCAGAACGCGCCGATCCGCCGGCCGGTCGCGAGATCGTGCAGATAGCGGTCTTTTTGCGCGTCGCTGCCGAAGTTGAGGATCGGCCCGCAGCCGACCGAGTTGTGCACGCTCATCACCGTGGCACAGGCGGCGCAGCCGGCGGCGATCTCTTCGAGCGCGAGCGCGTAGGCGACGTAATCGGTGTACGAGCCGCCCCACTCCGGCGGCACGATCATGCCGAGGAAGCCGAGTTCGCCCATCTGCGCGATGACGTCGGCGGGCAGTTGCGCGTCGCGGTCCCATTGCGCCGCGTGCGGCGCGAGGCGCTCGGTGGCGAAGTCGCGCGCGGCGTCGCGGATCATCCGTTGTTCGTCGGTGTAGAAGCTGTCCATGGGCCGGTCCTTTGTCGTGCGGTGCGGCCGGTCGCGGCGCTCGATGACAAGCGCGAGCGCACCCGGTTGACGCAAAGTGTAGGCAAGCCGCCGGGCTGCTTCGATGCTCAGCCCGATCATTCTGAGTGAGCGCATTTGCCATACTGTTACCATGTACACGTTCTTCGGCCCGCTATTTCAAGGACTTAGCGGGCCACTACAAGGAAAACACTGAGCGCTTTTGCCAGCCAGGCTGCTTACCCATGAAAAACGACAAGGGCACGATTTCCGTCAGTCTGGTCGAGGAGACCCTCGCGCTCGCCCGAGCCCGCGGCCTCGATGCGCTGCCGCTCGCCGAGGCCGCCGGCATCGCCGCGCCGATGCTGGCTTCGCCGAAGAGCCGGGTGTCGTCGGCGCAGTACGGCGCGCTGTGGGCCGCGATTGCACGTGCGCTCGACGACGAATTCTTCGGCCAGGATTCACATCGCATGAAAAGCGGCAGCTTCATCGCGATGACGCAAGCCGCGCTGACCGCGCGCAACGGCGCGCAGGCGTTGGCGCGCGCGGTCGGCTTCATGCGCCTCGTGCTCGACGATCTCGGCGCGCAGATCGACACCAGCACGGAGCGCGTGCGGCTCCGATTCGTCGAACGCGAAGGCGCGCCGGCGCCGGCCATGTTCGCTTACGCGACCTGGTTCATCCTCGTGTACGGGTTGCTGTGCTGGCTGGTCGGACGGCGCATTCCGTTGCTCGAAGCGCGCTTTCGCTGCGCCGCGCCGCCCGCCGCGCATGAATACCGGCTGATGTTCTGCGATCAGATGAGCTTCGATCAGCCCGAGTCGTACGTCGATCTCGCGCCGGTCTTCGTCGACCTGCCGGTGATCCAGACGACCAGGTCGGTCAAGCCGTTCCTGCGCGATGCGCCCGGCAGCTTCATCGTCAAGTATCGCAATGCCGGTTCGCTCGCGGCGCGCGTGCGCAAGACGCTGCGCGCGCTGCCGATGGCCGGCTGGCCCGGCGCCGATCAGATGGCCGCGCGCCTGCACGTCGCCGAGGCCACGATGCGGCGGCGTTTGAAACAGGAAGGCCATACCTACCAGTCGATCAAGGACGACTTGCGGCGCGACATCGCGATCGGCGAATTGCAGAGCGGCGAGCGCACGATCGCCGACATCGCCAGCGCGGTCGGCTTTGCGGAACCGAGCGCGTTTCATCGCGCGTTTCGCAAGTGGACCGGCATGCGGCCCGGCGACTACCGGCCGGCGCGGGCGGATTTCACGCAGCGCGCGGAATCGGACTAAGCTGTAAGCGGCAGGCCAGCCTTCTTCTGGGATATCGGCCCGCGCCGGCCAATACCTGTTGGCGAGGCGCGGCAGCCGTCAGCGATGAGCACGTATCCGCGTCTCCCGTTCCGGCAGTCTGGTCCGCGCCGGCCGCTTACCCGTGGCGGCGTCGTGGGCCGGTTGATGCGCGGCATGATCGCGCTTGGCGCGCTGTTGGCGTTTGGGTTCGCATCGTGCGAATTCATGGCGGCTCCGCTCTACGCCGCGCTGATGGGCAACAGCGTCGTGGTGATTCCGGTGAACGGAGCGATCGGTCCGGCCAGCGCGGACTTCATCGTGCGCAGCCTGCAGCGCGCCGCCGACGAGCACGCGCAACTCGCAGTGCTGCAACTCGATACGCCTGGCGGGCTCGATACGTCGATGCGGCAGATCATCAAGGCGATTCTCGGCTCGCCAGTGCCGGTGGCCACGTTCATCGCGCCGAGCGGCGCGCGGGCGGCGAGCGCCGGAACGTATATCGTCTACGCGAGCCATATCGCGGCGATGGCGCCGGGCACCAATCTCGGCGCGGCGACGCCGGTGCAGATCGGGATTGGCGGCGGCGAGCCGCCTGCGGGTGGCGGAGCGCCGGGGTTGCCGGGACGAGGCGTGCCCGGGCTGCCTGGTGCCGGGTCGGGTGCCGGTTCGGGTGCCGGTTCGGGCGCCGGTTCCGGCTCTGGTGCCAGCGAATCATCAGCATCGACGCCCGCCTCAACCACTTCAGCCAGCGAAGGCGCCGCCCTCCCCCTCGACACCCAATCGACCGAACTGCGCAAGCAGGTCCACGACGCCGCCGCCTACATCCGCGGCCTCGCGCAGATGCGCGGGCGCAACATCGACTGGGCCGAGCGCGCGGTCCGCGAAGCCGTGAGCCTGTCGGCGGAGGACGCGCTCGCGCAGCACGTCGTCGATCTGGTCGCGCGCGACGTGCCCGACCTGCTGCGCCAGGTGGACGGCCGCACGATCGCGACGAGCGGCGGCAACGTCACACTGCGCACCGCCCACGCGCCGCTTGCGACGCTCGAAGCCGACTGGCGCAGCCATTTCCTCGCCGTCATCACCGACCCGAGCGTCGCGCTGGTCCTGCTGATGATCGGCATGTACGGCCTCTTCTTCGAATTCGCCAATCCCGGCTTCGTGCTGCCCGGCGTGGTCGGCGCGATCAGCCTGCTGATCGGCCTGTTCGCGATGCAGATGCTGCCCATCAACTACGTCGGCCTCGGCCTGATCTTTCTGGGCATCGCGTTCCTGATCGGCGAGGCGTTCCTGCCGACCTTCGGTTCGCTTGGCTTCGGCGGCGTGGTCGCGTTCGTGATCGGCGCGCTGATGCTGATCGACACCGACGTGCCCGGCTACGGCATCCCGCTGCCGCTGATCGCCGCGGTCGTCGTGTTCAGCGTGCTGTTCGTGCTCGGCGTGTCACGGCTTGCGCTGCACGCGCGGCGCCGGCCCGTGGTGACCGGTTCGGAGGGGCTGATCGGCAGCGTCGGCGTGGTGCTCGACGGCGGCCTTTCAACTGGGCACGCGACGCCGAACGGCCCGCCCGAAGGCTGGGCGCGCGTGCACGGCGAGCGCTGGCGGGTGTCCAGCGCGGCCCCGGTCGAGGCGGGCCAGCCGGTGCGCGTCACCGCGCGGCACGGACTGACGCTGACCGTGGTGCCGGTCGCATCGGGTGCATCGGGTGCGCCGGGTGAAGCCCTACAAGGAGAACGCTCATGATCGGTTTCACATTCGGTTTCAGCAGCATTCTGATTCTGCTGGCGGCCGCGCTGATTGCGTCGTCGGTGCGGATTTTCCGGGAGTACGAACGAGGCGTCGTATTCATGCTCGGACGCTTCTGGAAGGTCAAGGGCCCCGGGCTCGTGCTGATCATTCCGGTCGTGCAGCAGGCGGTGCGCATGGACCTGCGCACCGTCGTGTTCGACGTGCCGCCACAGGACGTCATCACACGCGACAACGTCTCGGTGAAGGTGAACGCGGTGGTCTATTTCCGCGTGGTCGATCCGGAGAAAGCGGTGATTCAGGTGGCGCGCTACTTCGAGGCGACCAGCCAGCTTTCGCAGACGACGCTGCGCGCGGTGCTCGGCAAGCACGAACTCGACGAACTGCTCGCCGAGCGCGAGCAACTGAACGCGGACATCCAGAAAGTGCTCGATGCACAGACCGACGCGTGGGGCATCAAGGTTTCGATCGTCGAGATCAAGCACGTGGACATCAACGAAACGATGATCCGCGCGATTGCCCGTCAGGCCGAAGCCGAGCGCGAACGGCGCGCCAAGGTGATTCACGCGGAAGGCGAATTGCAGGCCTCGCAGCATCTGCTGGAAGCGGCGCAGACGCTCGCGAAGCAGCCCCAGGCGATGCAGTTGCGCTACCTGCAAACCCTCACGACGATCGCCGCCGACAAGAACTCGACGATCGTGTTTCCGCTGCCGATCGATCTGCTGAGCTCGCTGCTCGAGCGCTTCGGCAAGCCGACTGCGCCGTGATGCGGGGGGAGTTTTTGTGAACGCCCGCGAACCGGCGCGGGTTCGGCGCGTTCGGCGCGGTTGCCGCGCGCGTCACGCGTTTCATGCCGCCACACGAAATGATGCATTGCTTTCCATCGTCTTACTCGACAGGCAACCGGAAATTAGAATGCCGGGCTTGTTTTGTTAACCGCTCCCCAAGGAGCTCATCATGAAAATGGTTTCTCAGGTTGGATTCGGCGCGCTTTTGGCCGCCATGACTATCAGCACCGCGTTCGCGCAGACGCAGGCGCAGCCCAATGACCCGTCGGCGCCGAAAACGCGGGCGCAGGTCCGGGCCGATCTGATCGAGTGGCGTGCCGCCGGCTATGATCCGCTCGACTGGATCGACTACCCGGAAAATGCGCAGCGCGCGGGCCGCATCGTCGCGGCACGGCGCGCGCAGCAGGCGGGTGGGACGATGACGCAGTAACGCGCGGCGGGTTGACGGGCTGCACGCGACGACTGCAATGGTCGTCGGCGAATGCGGCCCCCGCACGCTGCCTCGACGGCTGGTGGCCTGCCTTTCGCCGGCAGGCCGAGGGGTGACGTGTGCTTGCCGTGCGCCCGCATGGCCGGGTCAACTGGCCCACCTTCAACCGTCGACTCTCCCTGTCGTCGTTCAGACCTTCCGAGTGCCGCCTGGCCGTACGCCTGCGCCGCCAGGCTGCTGCTCCTTCGCAACCACCCCGCCGCTCGGCTCACGCCCCTCTTGCCCCGTGCGCCCCGCGCAGGCAAGGTATCATCTCGCCCCTTCGACAAACCCCGCTGCCGGATTCCGAACGATGCCAATCTGGGTTGATGCCGACGCCTGTCCGGTCGTGATCAAAGACATGCTGTTTCGCGCCGCGCGCCGCACCGGCATGCCGCTAACGCTGGTCGCCAACGCGTTTCTGCGCGTGCCGCCGTCGCCGCTGATCCGCACGATCCAGGTGCCCGCCGGCTTCGACGCCGCCGACGACCTGATCGCCGAGCGCGTCGTCGCGGGCGACCTCGTGATCACCGCCGACATCCCGCTCGCCGCCGCCGTCCTCGCAAAAAACGCCGAGGCGCTCGACCCGCGCGGCAACTGGTACACGCCCGGAACCATCGAAGAGCGGCTGCGCATGCGCTCGATGCTCGACCAGCTGCGTGGGAGCGGCGTCGATACGGGCGGCCCCGCCGCGTTCAGCGCGCGCGACAGCAAGAGCTTCGCGGGCGAACTGGACCGCTGGCTCGCGCGCCGGCCGCCGCGCCCCGATGCGCCCTGATGCGCCGACGCCACACTCTCGCGGCGAACCGCCCGCCTGAGCCGCCTTTACACGCCGATTCGGCCACGCGGTACCGCGTGCGCCCGCCATTCATGATTACAATCCGCCCGTAGCCCCGCGCCGCGTCGGCCGGCAGCCCACCCGCCGGGCCGCTACGCCTCACCCGCCTCCACCACAAGAAACGCTTTCTGAACGACGAGAGACCCGCCTCATGGACTCGATAAAACGCTACTTCGGCTTCGACGCCGCCGGCACCAACCTGCGCACCGAAGTGCTCGCCGGGGTAACCACCTTCCTGACGATGGCTTACATCATCTTCGTCAATCCGGCGATTCTCGGCGACGCCGGCATGCCGAAGGACGCGGTGTTCGTCGCGACCTGCCTCGTGGCCGCGCTGGCCTCGCTGATCATGGGTCTGTACGCGAACTACCCGATCGCGCTCGCGCCCGGCATGGGGCTGAACGCATACTTCGCGTACACGGTCGTCAAGGGCATGGGCTTCACCTGGCAGGCCGCGCTCGGTGCGGTGTTCATCTCCGGCTGCCTGTTTCTGATCGTCACGCTGTTTCGCGTACGTGAAGTGATCGTCAAAGGTATCCCGCATTCGATACGCATCGCGATCACCGGCGGTATCGGCCTCTTCCTCGCGATCATTTCGCTGAAGGAAGCCGGCGTGGTGGTCAGCAGCCCGGCCACGCTCGTGACGCTCGGCAATTTGCACGAACCGCACGTGATTCTCGCGATGATCGGCTTCTTCGCGATCGTCACGCTCGACTACCTGCGGGTGCGCGGCGCGATCCTGATCGGCATCGTCGGCGTGACGGCGCTGAGCTTTTTCTTCGGCGGCAACCAGTTCCACGGCATCGTCTCCGCGCCGCCGTCGATCACGCCGACGCTATTCCAGCTCGACATCCGCGGCGCGCTGTCCACCGGCGTGCTGAACGTGGTGCTGGTGTTCTTCCTCGTCGAACTGTTCGATGCGACCGGCACGCTGATGGGCGTGGCCAATCGCGCGGGGCTGCTGGTCGAAGGCAAGATGCACCGCCTGAACCGCGCGCTGCTCGCCGACAGCACCGCGATTCTGGCCGGCTCGATGCTCGGCACCTCGTCGACCACCGCGTACATCGAAAGCGCGTCGGGCGTGCAGGCGGGCGGGCGCACCGGCGTGACCGCGATCACGGTTGCCGTGCTGTTCCTGCTGGCGCTCTTTTTCGCGCCGCTGGCGGGCGTGGTGCCCGCCTACGCGACTGCGCCGGCGCTACTGTACGTGTCGTGCCTGATGCTGCGCGAAATGCTCGACCTGCCTTGGGACGACGCCACCGAAGTCGTGCCGGCCGCACTGACCGCGCTGCTGATGCCGTTCACCTACTCGATCGCCAACGGCGTGGCGTTCGGCTTCATCTCCTATGCCGGGCTGAAGCTGCTGACCGGGCAGGCGCGTCAGGTGAAGCTGGTGGTGTGGATCATCGCGGCGATTTTCCTGTTCCGCTATTTCTATCTCGGCAGCGAATAACCGGCGGGCGGAGGGCATGAGATCAGGTGTGGACCGCGCCGCATCTGATCCTGGATCAACGGTACTTTATTGAGAGCGCATTCCTGCTCCGGCACCGTTTATCATCGCGGGATTCAAGAATCGGATCGACCAGGTCGCAGGAGTCCCCATGTCCTACAGCCGCCCCGCGGACCGTTACACGCCGCCCGCGATTTTCTTTCACTGGGCCATTTTTCTGCTGGTCGCGCTGGCCTATCTGGCCATCGAAATACGCGGGCCGCGCGGCTCGGACAGCCGCGCGTTCTGGACCAGCGTGCATTTCTGGGCCGGCACGCTCGTGCTGGCTCTCGCCGTGCCGCGCCTGCTCTGGCGACTGTGGGCCGGCGCCCCGGAGGAACTCAGCGGCAACCGGCTGCTTGCGTTCGTCGCGCGCGCGGCGCATCTCGCGCTCTACGTGTTCATCTTTGCGCAGCCGCTGCTCGGCATTCTGATGGTCAATGCCGGTGGACGGCCGGTGAGCCTCGCGTGGGTCAACGTCAGCTTTACGTTGGTAAGCGCTGATTCGATCGCGCGGCCCCTGCTCAAGGACGCGCACGAATGGCTCGGCAATCTGTTCTACTGGGTGATCGGCCTGCACGCGCTGGCGGCGATCGTGCATCACGTGATTTTCAAGGACCGGACGCTGCGGCGGATAGTCTGACGGGATGCCGCGCTCGTCGGCATCGCAAGTGTGCTCGCACGCGTTCACGCGGTGCGTGAAACGCCTGCATCGACCACGTGATTTTGCTGAAATGTGCCCGAGGCACCATCGGGCGCGCTCAGGGAGAACGACGGCACCGTTGGCCGCCGCCGGTTTCGGACGGCTCGCGCCGCGCGCGGCTTTCGACGGCCCGTGATTGACGCGCAGCTTTCCTGCTCGTTCGAGCTTGATGGCGTGAAAGTGTTTCGAGCACTTCCGGACGCCGGAAACGCCCTCAGCCCTCGGCACTAACCTCGGCCTTGCATCAGTTACGCCAGTTCGCCTCGTAGAAGCGCACGTAGCCGCTGCGGAGCACGAGGCACTGCGCCCGCGTTTCCGACAGCAAACGACGCGTGGCGGCTTCGATCCGGGCGCGGTGCGCATCGAAGGCACCGACCATGTCTTCCAGACGCGGAGAGGCGGCGCCGAAGTGATCCTCGAGCGCCTCCGCCGTGATCATGCATTCCACCCTCTGCCCATCGACCATCGCCGGGAACGCCAAGGTGAGTTCGCGACCTGAATATTCAGGAGTTTCATTGGGGAATAGGATCTGCATGGGTTCACCTGGAAGGTTGGGCCGCGCATGGTGTGGCCAGGTAGTGCGCGCGCCGGTTGCATCTGATCGCGCCAGCAGCTTCCTCCTCCTTGTCCAATGCTGACGACGCGGGCTCGTCACCCGCCGCGACGGCGCTGCAGTTCGCGCCGCGCGGAGGTGAATTGATTCACTTTAGACGAGTTCGGGCGGCGCGCAAGTTTTCCTTTTCGTTTGCCTGATTTTGGTGCCTCACGCGTATTTTTGCGGCACGCGGCCTGCACGTTTGCGGTGTTTTCGCTGCCGCGCGCCGCGCGTTTCGTCCTGTAAGATCGGGATTCGGCCACACGCGCGCATGCTGCGCTGCGGCATCGAACGGCGGGCCAAGTACCCGCCGCGCGTCCGATCACCGGAGACATGCCTTGACCCATCGTCCTGCTCATCGTCCTGCTCATTGCCCTGATTCACCGGCCGGCATCGGCCGGCCCGATGTCATCGCGCAGGCTCACGCGCGCTCGCTCGAAATCGGCCTGCGCGCGTCGGAAACGCCGGACTTTCAGCCGCTGCGGCGGCCCGCGCTGCGCGAGCTCGTCGAGCGCAATCAATCACTTTATACGCATGCACTGCCCGTGATGGAGACGCTGCACGCGCAGATCGTCGACACGCAAAGCATGGTGCTGCTCACCGACAATCACGGCGTGATCCTGCACAGTCTCGGCGATAGCGACTTCGTCGAAAAAGCCAATCGCGTCGCGTTGTGTCCGGGCGTGTCGTGGGCCGAAGCGGATCGCGGCACCAATGCGATCGGCACCGCGCTGGTCGACCGGCAGCCGACCGTCGTGCATGCCGACGAGCATTTCCTGCACGCGAACCGCATTCTCACCTGCTCGTGTGCGCCGATTGCGGACCCGTTCGGGCGCACCATCGGCGCGCTCGACGTGAGCGGCGACACGCGCGGTTTTCATAAGCACACCCTGGCGCTCGTCAGGATGTCGGCACAGATGATTGAAAATCATCTGTTCTCCAATCAATTCGCCGACGCGATTCGCGTGCACTTTCACGCACGCGCGGAATTCATCGGTACGTTGTTCGAAGGGCTGGCGGCGTTCGCGCCGGACGGCGTGTTTCTGTCGGCAAACCGCAGCGCGCTGTTCCAGTTCGGGCAGCCGCTCGCCGAGCTGCAACGGCAACCGTTCGAGGCGCTGTTCGGCGTCGCCTTCGCGGCGCTGTTGCAGCAGATCGCCCGGGCGCCCGGCGAAAGCATCCTGTTGACGCTGCCAAGCGGCGTGCGGGTGGTCGCGCGTGGCGAATACGCGGCGCCGCGCCATGTTGCGCACGTCGTCGTGCCGGTGGAGGACAGCGGCGGCGCGATGCGGGCGCCGATGCCGGCCGGCGCCCGTCACGCGCCGCCGCGCTGCGCCGATCCCGCGCCGCCCGCCACGCTGGAGACGCTCGACACCGGCGACGCACAGGTCGCGGCGATTCTGCGGCGCGTCGCCAAGCTGCGTGGCCGCGACATCCCGATTCTCGTGCTCGGCAAAACCGGCACCGGCAAGGAATGGCTCGCGCGGGCGATCCATCACGACTCGCCACGGCGCGCCGCGCCGTTCATCGCGCTGAATTGCGCGTCGCTGCCCGATACGCTGATCGAAGCGGAACTGTTCGGTTACGAGGACGGCGCGTTTACCGGCGCGAAGAAGCGCGGCAGCGTCGGCAAGATCGTGCAGGCGGACGGCGGCACGCTGTTTCTCGACGAGATCGGGGATATGCCGCTCGCCCAGCAGGTGCGTCTGATGCGTGTGCTGCAGGAACGCACCGTCGTGCCGCTCGGCGGGACGCGACCGATCCCGGTCGATCTGCGCATTGTCTGCGCGACCCACCGCAACCTGCGCGCGATGATCGACGCGGGCACCTTCCGCGAAGACCTGTACTACCGGATCAACGGCCTCGTCGTGACGTTGCCGGCGCTGCGCGAGCGCACCGATCTGGCTGCGCTCGTCACGCGCATGCTGGCCTTGCAGCCGGAGGACGAGCAGTTGCCGCGGCGCGTGTCGGCTGCGGTGCTGGCGCGCTTCGAGCAATGCCGCTGGCCGGGTAATCTGCGGCAGCTGGCCAACGTGCTGCGCACCGCGAGCATCATGGCGGAAGGCGCCGAGCAGATCGAGGTGGACGATTTGCCGGATGACTTCTTGCCGGATTGTGTCGATGCAGCGGATGCGGCTAGTGTGCAGGCGGCAAGCTCAGGTAACGATGTGGATGGCGCTGCTGCGGGAACCGTGCGTGGCGCGCCAGCGCGGATGGAAGATTGGCAGGCCACGCTGATCGCCCGGACGCTCGCGCGGCTTGACGGCAATGTGTCTGCTGCGGCGCGGGAGTTGGGGCTCGCGCGCAACACGGTGTACCGGTATTTGCGGCGCGCAGGGACGACGCATTGATGTGGCGCGGGGATCGTGATCGAGCGGTGATTGCTGAGGCGCGCAGCGGTGCGTTCTGCCTTTGACGTGAAGCGCACCCTCGAATGCGCGTGCTGCGAGCGGCAAATGCCCAGCTCAATCAGCCACAACCACGAAGCGACAAATCCCGCCCCGTCCATCCCGTGTAAAGTGTCGCGCACGCAGCCACCCCACGTCACACGATGTCCGATCCAACCCGCCCGCCTCGCGTTCGCATCGAGCCGCTCGGCCAGAGCTTCGAAGCGCCCGATTCGCTGACCATCCTCGAAGCCGCCGGCTTCGCGAATCTGCGTCTGCCACGCTCATGCCGTAACGGCACATGCCGGACCTGCATCTGCAAGATGACCACCGGCCGCGTGCGCTACACGATCGAATGGCCGGGTCTGAGCCGCGAAGAAAAGGTCGAAGGCTATATCCTGCCGTGTGTGGCGATCGCGGAAACCGACGTGGTGATCGAAGCGCCGGACGCCGTCGACATGCCGTCGTCGCGATAAACCGCTGCGCGGCCGCAACCTCGTGCATCACGTCGCGGCGCGCGCACTCTAGGTCACGAGCCGCTGGCGCGCACTCATCGCAAGCAGGCCTTAACGCCCGTTGCCCATCGCGCGGGCGATTTTCCTGTCGGTGTTGTACTGGCTCAACGCATACACCGACCAGATCGCGGCCGGAATCCAGCCGATCAGCGTGATCTGCAAAATCAGACAGATGATGCCGGCAAACGGGCGGCCGATCGTGAAGAACTGCAACCACGGCAGAATGATGGCAAGCAATAAACGCATTCAGATTTCCTGTTGGTCGTGCATGACGGCGCGCGTTCGTCCGGGCCCCGATGAGCCGAGGCGAGAGGAACTGAACACCCGCGCCAGGTCAGATCGGTGCGAAGCGCGGCACCATGGCGCCGTCCTGCTCGATCAGTTCGAAAAACACCGAAGCGGGACGCGTCCAGATCGTACCATTGGCCGCTTTGTAGACGATCATCGTGACCGTCGGATCGGACTCCAGCGTCGCCTCGCAAACCAGTTCGTAAATTCCGCCTTTGTAGTGCCGGTAACGCACCATTGCCATCCTCCTCGTGATTGAAAACCGCCACGCCTCGGCGCGGCGACGGGCGAACCGCCCGCGAAGGAAACCTCCTTCTTCCAGGCGTCACCCGCCCTCTTTCATCTGCTTCAGAATCTTGTAGACCGTCGCGCGCCCCATCGTCAGCACGGCGGCCACGTAGTTCGCCGAACTGCGCCCGCGAAACGCGCCCTGCGCGTGCAGCGCCTCGACGATTTCCCGCTTGTGTTCGCGCGTGAGCGCATTGATGCCGATCTGCCGCTCGCGCAGCCACGTATGCAGATACGTGTTGATGCGGTCCTGCCAGTCGTCGCGGAACAGGTCTTCCGAGGGCGCGTCCGACAGGCTGCCGCCCTTGATGAACAGATCGAGTGTCGAGCGCACGTCCTCGAACACCGCGATATTGAAGTTGACGCACAACATGCCCGCGGGCTTGCCGTCGTCATCGAACAGGATGTTGCTCACGCAACGCATGCGCCGGCCATCCCAGTTGAGTTTCTCGTACGGTCCGATCGTCTGCCCGCGCGCCGCGTAATGGACCTCGTCGAGCACCGACGGCCCGCCGACTTCGAGCTTCGACAGATTGTTCACGAGGTACGCGATGGTCTGATCGCGCAGGTCGTGAATCACCACTTCGGCACAGGGATAGAGGAGCGCCGCGATGCCGTCGGCGATCGGAGCGTAACGCTGCAGCAGCAGGTCTTTCACGGGAGACACGTTTGTGTTGCGCATGGGAAATCGCAGTGTTCGAAGGATGCGGCGCGGGTTGCGCCCGCGCCGGGTGGTGAAAATGCGCCGATGCCAATACCGAAGGCGGAGCCGGTGCTGGGACGAACCCCCGCCCGCGGCAACTCGCCATTGTAGCCACCCCGCCCCTCCCTCGCGACCGCCGTACGGGCCGCCCGGATCAAAACCCGCCACGCGCCCGTTTGACGTTCCACAGGGACCCGGCGATTTTTTTCCACGTGGCGAGGTGATTTTTTTCATGCGATAACAGAGCCATTCACCCCACGGAGCTACAGATGGCCACGCTCGAAGCGTTTCGCACCGTGCTCGACGACGAAGGCACGCCCGAAATCATCCGCAATCACATCATCGATTCGCTCCAATACGCGCTGCGCAATCACGGGCAGATCTTCACGTCGAAAGAGGTCGAATGGCTGGCCAGTTGGGACGACGCCCGCATCCCGCTCGCCGCCGCGCGAGAATTGCAGAAACGCGTCGCTGAAACGTCGCGCTAGAACGCGTCCGGGCCACCGCGGTCCGCCTTCGGTTCAGCGCGTCGCAACGCACACACGGCGCCCCGCTCATGCGCGGCGCACCGTCAGTGTCCCGCCGGATATTGCCCAAAGCCCCGCCAGACGGGCGATTTGCCCGTGCTCGGAACTTTCTGCTATCTAATTAGCCCCATTTAGGGCATCATATTGGAATAGCTGTATCCGCATTCGTAGCACCGGCAACATCAGGCAACAGCTGCAGGCAGTCTCAAACCGGCATCTCCGCACCACCCCCGACTGTTCGACCGCCGCCCGTCGGCGATCCCGTCACTCCGGCAATGCGCTGCATGCATTCGCCGTCGCGAGTTGTACAGCTGAGCGGTTCAGCTTTACGCGCCCGATGTCTGCGCGACTTCAGCGTGTTTCTTCTCCATCGAATCCGCGATTTTGCGCGGCCGCGCTCAAGCCCTTGCCATGGGGCCTATGCCAACTTTTTCCATGGCGGCGCGCCCTTGGGTGCAGCGCCGCCGGCCTGTCGTGCCGCGCGTAACACACGCGTGACATGTCGGCCACGTAATACAGGACACATGCTTCATGAATTCAGTTGTCAAGACGTACAAGGGTTACGAAATTCACCCGCTCGTCTATCCGCGCCGCCCGGCTCAGGGGCAGACGGGCCGCAATCCCGATGCGGGCTACGACGCGTCGGTGCGCATCTGCCGCGTGGGCGCGAACGCCGCGGCCGACGGCCGGGTGTTCCGTTTGCAGTATCTGTTTCCGTTCGACGGCACGGGCAAGGCGCGCATCGCGTGCATGGCTCACGCCGAACAACTGATCGACGGCCGTGTGGACGGCCAGTCCGTCGCCGATCTTTGAGCGGTACTATCAGCGCATAGGCTGATGCCGCAAGCGCAGCGGGTCTGAAAACCCGCTGTCAACCGTATCCAATGCTGTGCCGCCCGGCTTTGCGGGCGACCCGGCAACCCGTTATCCCATCGACCAGGAGTTATGCATGGCGAAAGAAGAACTGCTTGAACTTGACGGTATCGTCGACGAAGTACTTCCGGACAGCCGTTACCGCGTGACGCTCGACAACGGCGTCGTGGTTGGCGCTTATGCGTCCGGACGCATGCGCAAGAACCACATCCGCATTCTCGCGGGCGACCGCGTGACGCTGGAACTGTCGGTCTACGATCTGACCAAAGGCCGGATCAATTTCCGTCACAAAGACGAGCGCGCCACCGGTGGCGGCGGCGCCCGCAATACGCAATTCCGTCGCCGTTAAAGGCTTGACGGCACGCTGACCGCGCTGTGCGCGGTCGTCGTGTGATCGTTGCGATCGAGTTGTATGCGAAGCCTTTCGCGCGCCTTCTCCGGCTTGACTCGCTGACTGGTTGATTCGAGCCTGAGCGGCGCGTCTCGGCGTCGTATGAATGTGCACGTGCTGTGCAGGGCGGCCCGCCGAAGGTCGTTCAGGTGGATCGGCTCGGGTGGCTTGCTCACGCGTGCGTCGTTCACTTTCGCTCTGCAGTGCAAGCTGTGCGGCCACGCAAGCGTACAAGACGCTGCGCGCGGCCTCTGGCGCACGCGCCGCTGCGCACGTTGCTTCAGCAGTGCGCCCTTTCGCATTTTCAGTGGATGTTGCGCGTCTCCGTGCGCCGCCCCGCTTCTTCTCTACAGCCCGAACACCGCCCCGAGATCCTCTCCGGCGGCGCTTTTGCGCACCTGCTCCACCACCCGCTCTTCCAGTTCCGACAGATGCTCCCGCATCGCCGTCAGTGCCGCGGCCAGGTCGCCGGCATCGAGCGCGTCGATGATCCGCGCGTGCTCGTCGGCGGAACAGGCCGAACCTTTCGACGGGTCGAACAGTGCCTTGTACAACTCGGTCTTCGCGACCAGTTGCCCGACCAGTCCGAGCAGTTCGGTGCCGCCCGCCAGTTCCGTCAGCAGCACGTGAAACTGGCCGGCGAGGCGCACGGATTCATCGATGGCTGCCGTGCGCAAGGCCTTCTCTTCACTGCGCACATGCGCGCGCAGACGGCGCTTGTGCGCGGCGCTCAACGACCCGCACAACGCCGCGACAATCCCCGCCTCGACGATCTGCCGCGCGCGGTACACCTGGCGAATGTCCTCTTCCGACGGCGAAGGCACGAACGCGCCGCGATTCGCTTCGAGCACCAGCTTGCCCTCGAAGCCGAGCCGCGCCAGCACCTTGCGCAGCGCGCCGCGCGTGCAGCCGAACGCGGCCGCGAGATCGCGCTCGACCAGTTGCGCGCCGGGCCGTAGACGCCCTTGCAGCAATGCCGTGGTAATCGACGCGTAAATACGCGCTTCGACGCTGGGCGTATCGTCGCCCGTTGGGGTACCGATGGGTGTTTCGGTGTCGGTGGCGGCCGGCGGAGACCGGCGGGAGCGTGGGGCCATAGATTCGGTAAGTGGGAACGAAGCGATCTCGACCGGCATTCTAGCCGCGGCAAGGCGCCGATGCCGGCACAAAACAATTCCATCGCAATTTTGCGCGGCGAGGGCGCGGCGCGCCTGACACCCCGATCAAGCGCCAAGGATTCGAAACGGGGCCACAGTTCAGCGCACGCTGACGCCGCGCGTCGGGTCCACGCTTCATGGAAATGCGGTGCGCGAATGCATCGCCATCACCCTGACCGACTTGACTGGCACCGCAACCGACCGATGCCGACTGCATTGCGCTCGTGCGCCACAAAGACCGCTCGGTAGCCATTCGTTCGTGCTGATTTCGGCTTGCTGTCTCGTCATTCACCGAACATTGCGGCATGCCTGGACGTCATAGGCAACGCTCCACCTATGACGCGAGCTATACCCGGCATCACAAAAATGGTCAACCATCCAATGATATTATGGTTGACCAAAACGAACTCGAGACGTTTCTTTTCGATTCCGGTAACCGCGCATGGCGGCGCTCGCCCAGTCCATTCACCGGCCGTGCCGTTGCAGCGTGACTGCCGCGCGTCGCTCAGTCCGCCGCCCACCTTCCGCATTCAGGTCCATCGTGAATACGCACTCCAGCGCAAGCCCCGCTCATCCTCCATCCGACCATGCCTCCCCCTCCACACTGCTGACGCGGCACGACATCGTATGGCTCGGCGCGATCGTCGTGATCGGCATCAATCTGCGCCCGCTGCTGACTTCGATCAGCCCACTGATGACGACGATCCGCGACGCCACAGGCCTCAGCTTCTACGGCGCGTCGCTGCTGACCAGCCTGCCAGTCGTCGCGATGGGGCTCGGCGCGTTCGGCGCGGGCGCGCTGACTCGCGGGGTCGGCGAAACGCGCGGCGTCGCGCTCGGCCTGCTGGCGATCGCGCTGGCCTGCGCGGCAAGATGGACGGCGTCGAGCGGCGCCGCACTGCTCGCGACGGCGATACTCGCGGGCGCGGGCGTCGCGGCGATCCAGGCGCTGCTGCCTGCCGTCATGAAGCAGCGTTTTCACGCGCGCGTGCCCTTGGCGATGGGCGTGTTCTCAGCGTCGATCATGGGCGGCGGCGGGCTCGGCGCGAGCCTGAGCCCGTGGGTGAGCCACGCGGCGCGGTCATGGCACGCGGGGCTCGCGGTATGGGCAGTGCCGGCGTGCGTCGCATTGCCCGGCTGGTGGGCCTTGAATCGCCGCGCTTCACGCCGAACCGCACACCAGGCCGGCGCTGCGCAGGCCATCACGCTTTCACTCTGGAACAAACGGCGCGCGTGGACGCTCGGCCTGTACTTCGGCATCGTCAACGGCGGCTATACGAGCCTCGTCGCCTGGTTGCCGGCGTTCTATCAGCAACGCGGCGCGAGCGTCGCGGCGAGCGGCTCGCTGCTGGCGAGCATGACCGTCTTCCAGGCCGCGGCGGCGTTGCTGCTGCCGCTCGCCGCAGCGTCGTTCCGTGATCGGCGGCCGTGGCTGATGCTGGGATTGTCCGCGCAACTGTTCGGACTGCTGGGCCTGATCGCCTGGCCCGACGCCGCGCCGCTGCTGTGGGTCGGCGTCGCGGGCGCGGGGCTCGGCGGGACTTTTTCGCTGACGCTCGTCACCGCGATGGATCACTCGACCGATCATCGCGTGGCCGGCAAGCTGGTCGCGTTCACGCAAGGCGTCGGCTTTATCGTGGCGGCCATCGCGCCGGTCGTGGCCGGCTTCGTGCGCGGCTGGAGCGGCGGTTTCGGCGCCGCCTGGGTCATGCTGGCCGTCTGCGTCGCCGCGATGATGGCGCTGACGCTGCTGTTTTCGCCGCGCAGCTACAGACGGTGGCGCTGACGGCATGGGCGGCGCGCCGATGCGCCGCTTCGGTGCATCGAACGGACGTGCCCCGTGCGGGTGCAGCGGCGCGCGCCGGTCCATGCGGACGCCGCCGCCAACCCCATGATTGCCTTACAGTCACACCCAAGGGCGCCGCTTGGCATATCTGTTGCTTTGACAGTAGTCAGCCGTCGATAAACCCTACCCCATGCTGCGTGTTCTCCTCGTCACCGATACCGACAAACCGATCGGCGATCTGCGCGATGCCCTCGCCCGGCTCGGCTGTGAGATGCTGGCCGGCACGGCGACACCCCAGGCGCTGCATCGCGCGGTGCAGAATGAGCGGCCCGACGTCATCATCATCGACACGGAGTCGCCGTCGCGCGACACGCTCGAACAGCTCGCGGTGATGAACGCCACCGCGCCGCGCCCGGTGCTGATGTTCAGCCACGACGCCAACCAGCAGTTGATCCGCGACGCGGTCAATGCGGGCGTCACCGCCTATCTCGTCGAAGGCCTCGCGACGGAGCGGCTCGCGCCGATTCTCGAAGTCGCGCTCGCGCGCTTCGCGCAGGAATCGCAGTTGCGCGAACGGCTCGCACAGGTCGAGAACGAACTGGCCGAACGCAAGCTGATCGACCGCGCCAAACGCCTGCTGATGGATCAGCAGAAGATCACCGAACCCGCCGCCTACGCCTGCCTGCGCAAACGCGCGATGAACGAGGGCGTCAAACTCGCCGAAGTCGCGCGCGCGGTCGTCGCGTCGGCCGACTCGCTCAAATGAAGCGCCGCTCATGACTACTCCCGCTCCCCACGCCGCGCCGCCCGCATCGTCTCTCGCGGGGCGGCTCGAAAAGACCCATTTGCGGCTCGGCTTCGTGGCGCTGTCCGACGCCGCGCCGCTTATCGCCGCGAAGCTGCTCGAGTTCGGCCACGCGCACGGTCTGACGCTCGAACTCCTGCGTCAGCCGTCATGGGCCGCCGTGCGCGACAAACTGCTGTCGGGCGATCTCGACGCGGCGCATGCGCTGTATGGGCTCGTCTACGGCGTGGAGCTCGGCCTCGGCGCGCCGCGCACGGAAATGGCGGTGCTGATGGTGCTCAACCGCAACGGCCAGGCCATCACGCTGTCGAACCGTCTCGCCGATGCGCTCGCCGAACACGGCACGCTGCCTCGGGCGCTTGCGGCGCTCGGCCGCAAGCCGGTGTTCGCGCAGACCTTCCCGACCGGCACGCATGCGATGTGGCTGTATTACTGGCTCGCATCGCAAGGCGTCGATCCGCTGCGCGATATCGAAAGCGTCGTGATTCCGCCGCCGCAAATGGTCGCGGCGCTCGCCGACGACAAGCTCGACGGCCTGTGTGTCGGCGAGCCGTGGAATGCGCTCGCCGAAGCGCAGCAGGTCGGCAGAACGGTGGCGTACACGAGCGAGGTGTGGCCCGATCATCCCGAGAAGGTGCTCGCGTGCCGGCGCGATTTCGTCGATATGCATCCGAACGCAACCCGCGCGCTCGTGCAGACGATGCTCGAAGCGTGCCGCTGGCTCGACGGCGCAGGGCATCGCGAGGACATCGCGCGCTGGCTTGCGCGGCCCGAGTACATCGGCATCGATGAAACACAGATCGCGGCGCGGCTCGGCGCACATGCGCAGGCAGGCGCCGGCCACGACAACGCCGCCGTCTCGCCGCGCAATCCGCCGGTGCGATTCTTCGACGACGGCACGGTCAACTATCCGCATCCCTTCGAAGGCGCGTGGTTTCTCACGCAGTTCGAACGCTGGGGCATGATCGACGCGCGTACGGATTACGCGCAGATCGCGGCGCGGATCAATCAGACGCAGTTGTATCGCGAGGCGGCCGCGCGCGTGAACGTGGCGGTAGCCGATGAGGAGATGACGCGGGTGTTGATCGACGGTGAGGTGTGGGGCAGCGGCGCGTCGTCGGCCGCTTACGCGCAGCGCTTTCCGATTCGCCGCTAGCGGATGGCGCGCAGATAAGGTGCGTGAGCGGCTCCCGCCGCCCAACGCGCCTCGTGCATCGATTCGTTACACGCGTGATGCCCCCGCGAATCGCGCGGATATCACGCAGTCCGAACTAGAAATTGAAGTTGTCGATATTGCTCGCGTCGAACGTGGTCGGCGGTCCGAGAATGATTTCGCCTTGCGGCCCGATCGTGCGCTTGCCGAGCTTGCCGGCGTCGAACGACTCGCCCTCCTTGCCGCTGATCGCGCCCGACGACAACGCCGCCGCGGCGTAAGCCGCGAGGTAGCCGAGCTGGTTCGGATCCCACAGCTGGAACGCTTTCACGGTGCCGTTCTTCACGAACGCGCGCATCTGGTTCGGCGTGCCGAGACCGGTGACCGCGACCTTGCCCTTGCTCGACGACGTCGAGATATAACGCGCGGCTGCGGCAATGCCGACCGTCGTTGGCGCGACAATCGCCTTCAGGTTCGGATACGCCTGCAACAGACCCTGTGTTTCGACGAACGACTTCTGATCGTCGTCGTTACCGTAGGCGATTTTCACGAGCTTGATCTTCGAGTACTCGGGCTTCTTCAATTCCTCCTGCATCCACTTGATCCACGTGTTCTGGTTGGTCGCGTTCGGCGTGGCCGATAGCACCGCGAACTCGCCCTCGCCGCCCATCAGCTTCGCCACCAGTTGCACCTGGCCACGGCCGATGCCTTCCGCGTTCGCCTGATTGACGAACAGCTGGCGGCCTTCGGGTGCGGTGTCCGAGTCGAAGGTCACGACCTTGATGCCTTGACCCATCGCTTTCTTCAGATACGGCACCACCGCATTCGCGTCGTTGGCCGCGATCACGATCGCGTCCTGGCGCTGCGTGATCAGCGTATTGATGTACTGCACCTGCGACGACGCGCCCGCATCCGACGGCCCCACCACCTTGCCCACGCCTTTGAACTCCTTGATCGCGGCCATGCCGCCGTCGTCGGCGATCACTTCGTACGGGTTGTTGATCTGCTTCGGCACGAAGGCGATTTTCAGGCCGCTTTTCAGCTCCGCGGCGGACGCCATGCAACTGGCCGCGAGCAACGCGGCGCAGAGTGCGGCCGTGCCGGTGTGACGTAGAAGAGGTTTGAACATGAAGTGTCTCCTGCCTTGTTGTTGGACGTGGTGGTGTCCGGGTTATCAGTTGTTGAACCTGCTTTTGCCTGCGCCTTTAAAACGTTATGAAGAAGCGGCCGACTTCGCGATGAAACGCCGGTCGCGCGCGGCACGCCAGCGTGCAACCAGATTCGGGATCAGCACCGAAGCGAGCAGCAGCACGCCGGTGACGACAGTCAGCGTTTCGCTGGATACGTCGTCGAGCGTCAGCGCGTTTTTCAGCACGCCGATGATCAGCAGCGACAGCAGCACGCCGATCATCGAGCCGCGTCCGCCGAAGATGCTCACGCCGCCGAACAGCACTGCCGCAATCACCGACAGTTCGAAGCCTTCGCCGTTATCGCCGCGCGCGCTGGTGAAGCGCAGCGTATAGACCACGCCCGCCAGCGCGCTCACCACGCCGGACAGCACGAACAGACGCAAACGGATCTTCGCGACCTCGATGCCGGAGAACGCGGCGGCGGTCGGATTCGCGCCGATCGCATAGAGGCTGCGGCCGAACGCGGTGGACTGCAGCAGCACGGTGAACAGCACCGCGCCGACGATCACGATGACGAACGGCAACGGAATGAAACTCGCCCCCACCGTGTCCATGCCGAACGCCGTGTAAGCCGGCGGAAAATCCGCCACCGCCTGATCGCCGAGCAGCACGTACGCGAGGCCGCGAAACAGCGCGAGCGTACCGATGGTCACCGCGAGCGAAGGGAGGTTGAGCTTGACGATCACGAGCCCGTTCAACAGGCCGGCCAATGCGCCGGCGATCAGCACGAGTCCGATCACGACCGGCATCGGCAGGCCCAGGTGCCACAGCACGCCCATCAATGCGCTCGACGCACCCAGCACCGAGGCGACCGACAGATCGATTTCGGCGGCGACGATGATGAGCGTCATCGGCAGCGCCATCAACGCGATCTCGGTCAGATCGGCCAATACGTTGCTCAGATTCGCGCCGGTGAGGAATACCGGCGACAGCCAGCGCCCGAGCCCGAGCGACAGAATCAGCACGATCACCAGCAAGACTTCCCATTGCAGCGGTGTTTCGCGTTTGCGCGTGAGCAGCGCGGAATCGGGTTTAGCCATGATCGCGTTTCCTCATCATGCGTTTGGCGACTGAGCGCGCCAGCAAGGTATCGGCGGTGATCGCGGCGACGATGAGCGCGCCTTCGATCGCCTGCTCCCAGAACGGCGACACGTGCAGCACCACCAGCGCGATGCTGATCACCCCGAGCACGAGCGCGCCGAGCGTGGCGCCGAGTATCGTGCCGACGCCGCCCGTGATCGCGACACTGCCGACCACCGCCGCCGCGACCACCTGCAATTCGATGCCCTTCGCGGTGCTGGCGTCGACGGTGCCGAAACGGGCCAGCCACAACGCGCCCGCGAAACCCGCAATCGCGCCGGACAACAGAAAGCCCGACATCACGCGGCGCTCGACGTTCACACCGGCCAGACGCGCCGCCTCGGGATTCGAGCCGATCGCGTAGTGCTCGCGGCCCCCGCGAAACTGCTTGAGGTACACGGCGAGGCCGACCAGCACGACGAGCGCGATCAGCGCGAGGTTCGGAATGCCGAGCAGCGTGCCGGTCGCGAGACGCGAATACGCGTCGGGCAAACTGGTGGCGTTGATCTGGCCGCCGTGCACCCATGCGTAATCCGCGCCGCGAAAGATGTACAGCGTCGAGAGCGTGGCGACCAGCGAAGGCACGCGCCCCACCGCGACCAGCAGCGCATTGATGCCGCCCGCGACGAGCCCGATCGCCAGCCCCGCCGCCAGCGCGGCCAGCACCGGCATATGCGGAAACGCGACGTACAGGCTGCCGACCGCGTACGCGCTGATGCCGACCGTCGAGCCGACCGACAGATCGATATGGCGCATCAAAATCACCACGGTCATGCCGGCCGTCAGCAAACTGATGATCGACACGTTCAGCAGCACGTCGCGCAGATTCTGCAGATTCAGGAACTGCGGCTTCGCAAGTCCCGTCCCCGCGATCAGCAGAATCAGCACGACGAACAGCGTGGTCTCGCGGCTCTTCGCCAGGCTCGCGACGAAGCCGCCCGGCGTGCCGGCGGAGCGCTTGGGCAGCGGCGGCTGAACCGGCGCGGGATGAGTCGGGGAATGGCGCATCATGCGGCGGCTCCCAACGGAGGAAGCGGTTGACCGAGCGCGGCGCCCATGATGCGCTGCTCGTCGGCATCGGCGCGCGCTATATCCGCGCTGATACGCCCCTCGTGCATCACCAGCACGCGATCGGCCATGCCGAGCACTTCGGGCAACTCGCTCGAAATCATCAGCACGGCCATGCCCTCGCGCACCAGTTCGGCCAGCGCGCCATACACCTCGGCTTTCGCGCCGACGTCGATGCCGCGCGTGGGTTCGTCGATGATCAGCACTTTCGGGCCGGTGGCGAGCCACTTGCCGAGCACGACCTTCTGCTGGTTGCCCCCCGACAACGTGCCGACCGGCGCATTGGGATCACCCGCTTTCAGGCGCAGCCGCGTGCCCCACCGGTTGGCGAGGTCCGTCTCGCTGCGCGTCGAGATGAGGCCGTGTTTGACGAGCCGCCCGAGCACCGTCATCGACGCATTGCGCGCGATGCTCAGTTCCAGCGCGAGCCCCTGCTGGCGACGGTCCTCCGGCACCAGCGCGAGGCCGGCGCGCACCGCTGCGGCGGGCCGGCCCGTACTCAGGCGCTCGCCGCCGAGCCAGACTTCGCCGGAATCGATCGGATCGATGCCGAAGATCGCCCGCGCGACTTCGCTGCGTCCCGCGCCCACGAGGCCGGCGAGCGCGACGATCTCGCCTGCGCGCACGTCGAAGGAAATGTCCTTGAAGACGCCCACGCGCGTGAGGCCGCGCACCGACAGCCGTACCTCGCCGGGCGCGCAGTCGGCCTTCGGATAGAACGTCTCCAGATCGCGGCCGACCATCTTCGCGACGATCGACTCGGTGGTGAGATCGGCGGTCAGTCCGTCGAACACTTTCGCGCCGTCGCGCATGATCGTCACGCGTTGCGTCAGCGCGAATACTTCGTCGAGCCGGTGCGTGATGAACAGGATCGCGACCTCGCGCTCGCGCAGCTTGCGCACGATCGCGAAGAGGCGCTCCACTTCGGGCAGCGACAGCGCGGCGGTGGGTTCGTCCATGATCAGCACGTTGGCGTTCAGCGACAGGGCCTTGGCGATCTCGATCACCTGCTGATCGGCAATCGACAGCCCGCGCACCAGCTGATCCGCACGCAGATCGACGCCGAGCGAGGCGAGCAGGCCGTCCACCTCGCGGCGCATCGCGTCGTATTGAATGCGCCCGAGGCGGTCGACCGGCTGCCGTCCCATGAAGATGTTTTCCGCAATCGACAGATCGAAGAACAGCGTCGGTTCCTGATAGATCACTGCGAGTCCGGCGTCGCGCGCTTCGGCGGGCGTCGCGAACCGGCGGGCCGCACCGTCCACCAGCAGCTCGCCGGTATCCGGCTGATGCACGCCGGCGAGAATCTTCACGAGCGTCGACTTGCCCGCGCCGTTCTCGCCGAGCAGCGCATGCACTTCGCCCGGCCAGAGCGCGAGGTCGCCGTCGGATAGCGCCCGCACGCGGCCGAATGATTTACTCGCGTGCCGCAGTTCGAGCCTCGGCACAGCGGATGTGGGTTGCTGCACTGCCTGTCTCCTTCTTTCTTTATTCGCGTTCGGGGTGCAGCCGTGATGCGTCTGCCGCCCGCATCAGATGCGATAGCACCGCTCCGCATTGCGGCGAAACATCGCCTCTTTTTCCGCGACGCTCGCCCCATCGACGATCGCCGCATACGCGCGCCACAAGTCCGCATAAGAGCCGAACAGGCGGTCGACCGGGAAGTTCGACGCGAACATCGCCCGCTCCACGCCGAACGTATCGATCGTTTCGAGCACGTAAGGCCGCAGGCTTTCGACGGTCCAGCGGTGATCGAACATCGCGAGTCCGCTGATCTTCACCGCGACGTTGCGGCAACCCGCGAGCAGGCGCATGCCGTCGCGCCACGCGCGATACCCGGCGACGCTGCTGCGATCCACGAACATACCGGCGTGGTTGACGATGAAGAGCGTGTCGCCGTGCGCACGCGCGAGCGCTGCGGCCTCTTCCATTTGCGACGGATACAGCTGCAGATCGAACGACATGTCATACCGGCGCAGCAGCGCGAAATGTTCGCGCCACCGCGGCTCGCGCATGAAATGACGGCCGACGTAATCGAACAGCTTGTTCTCGTGGACGTTCAGGATCTGCCGGATGCCGCGCGTATTGGCGAACGAGGCGTGCGCTTCGAGCAACGCGGGCGCATTCGGCGCGGACAGATCGACCGCGGCGACGATCGCGTTCGGCATGCCGCGCGAGTCCTTGCGATCCGCGATGGACTGCAGCCAGCGCGTCTCTTCGACCGGATCGGCGGGATCGTGATTCGCCTCGACGTGGACCAGTTTCAGCACGTCGATATCGCCGGCTTCGCCGAGCAGATCGTCGAGCAGGTAATCATGCTTGAGCTCGCGCGCGTCGCCCACGAACGACACGCCGGGGTTTTCCAGCCACGGATAGCAATGCGTCTTCAGATCCCACAAATGGATATGCGAATCGACAACCTGCATGCAGCACTCTCCGTCCGGTGAAGGTCACTTCGAAGTCAATTAACGTGGTCGTGCGGTGAACCGTCAACTCAGCGAATTCAAATGAAACACCGGTTCGAGCGATTGTTGAAGCGGCGTGTGATCCGGCGCGGTCTGCATGATGTCGGCCATGTAATCCCACCATTTGCGCATCACGTCGAGTTGCGGCAGGTCGTCCATCGTGTGATTGGAGGTCCGCGTCAGCATGGCGAAAAGGTGGTTCGAATCCGGGTCGAAGAAAATCCGGTAGTCGCGCACCCCGGCCTTGTGCAACGCATCAACCAGTTCGGGCCAGATCTGCGCGTGACGTCGTTCGTATTCCTCGCGCATGCCGGGGTTGAGCACCATGCGGAAAGCGATTGTTTCCATTGCGGCCTGTCTCCCGTCGTATTGGGGCGCTTTCCGGAGAAGCGTCTGATGCGACTATAATTCCTGCGTCGATAGCAACTCAATCCGTAGTTGGGATTGGGCGATCCACAAACCGAATCGCACCCGGACCATGAGCCAATATTCAGCTGCCGTCGCACTCGTCAACCGGCTCAAGTTCAAGCACCTCGCGCTGCTCGTCGCACTCGACGACACGCGCAATCTCCATCAGGCCGCCGAGGCCGTGAACGTTGCGCAGCCGAGCGCGAGCCGCATGCTCGGCGACATCGAAGAAGCGTTCGGCTTCCTGCTGTTCGAGCGCAACGCGCGCGGCATGACGCCCACGCCGCTCGGCGTCGTCACGCTCGCGTACGCGCGCCGCGCGCTGGCCGAGCTGACGCGCTTCGCCGAAGACCTCGACGTCAAACGCCGCGGCGGCCACGGGCAATTGACCGTCGGCGCGATCATGGGCGCCGCGCCCGATCTGCTGGCGATGTCGGTGGCCGCGCTGAAAACCGAAAGCCCCTTGCTCAACGTGCGCATTCTCGGCGAAACCAGCGACCAGGTCGTGCAATTGCTGCATCGCCGCGAAGTGGATCTCGCGCTCGGCCGCCTGACCAGTCCGCTGCAGCACAACGACTTCAGTTTCGAACCGCTCGCGCGCGAGACTTTGCTGCTGGTCGTGCGTTCGGTGCATCCGCTCGCGCAGCGCACCCGCATCACGTTGTCCGAACTGGTGGACTGGCCGTGGGTCGCCCAACCCGTCACCAGCCCGGCGCGCGTGCTGTTCGAGGAAGAGCTCGCGCGTGCGGGACTCGCCACGCCGGTCAACCTGACCGAATGCGCGTCGATCTTCGCCACGTTGCAACTGCTCGAGAATTACGACGCGGTCGCGATGCTGCCGGAGTCGGTCGTGCGTGAT
Source organism: Paraburkholderia strydomiana (assembly GCF_046030495.1). Classification (GTDB taxonomy): domain Bacteria; phylum Pseudomonadota; class Gammaproteobacteria; order Burkholderiales; family Burkholderiaceae; genus Paraburkholderia; species Paraburkholderia strydomiana_A. The sequence goes on along the minus strand of NZ_JAQQCJ010000003.1, from coordinate 271,715 downwards.
CATTTGCGCGGCAAGCTGCTGGTCGCCCTGCCGCTCGAAATCGGCAAGAGTCTTGCCGGATTCGGCATTCTCACGCGCAAGGGAGAAGCGCTCGCCGAACCGGCGCTGCGTTTCATCGACCTGTTGCGCGGTTTCTCGCGCACGCTCGCTCGCGACGGCGACGACCTCGCCACGCTGTGCGCGCCGGACTCGCTGATCGCGCCCGACCCAGTGCATTGAGATCGGCATCGCGCGCGGTATTGGCACGTTCCGCGCGTTACTGCAGGTTGACGAACAGGCCGCCGTCGACCAGCAACGCGGCGCCCGTCACATAACGCGCACGGTCCGAGGCGAGGAACACCACGCACTCGGCGACATCGTCCGGGCGTCCCAGCCGGCCAAGCGGAATGCGCTTTTCGAAGTACGCTTTCTTCGCTTCGTCGGCGAGGTCTTCCGCATTGAGGTCGGTCGCGATGGTGCCCGGCATCACCGAATTGCAGCGGATACCGTACGGCCCCAACGCGACCGCGCACGATTGCATCAGCGAATGCACGCCCGCTTTGGTCGGCGTGTAATGCGTCTGCATGCCGCCGCCCACTAACGCGCTGATCGAACTCGTCGCGACGATCGCGCCGCCCGTGCCCTGCTTTTTCATCTGTTGCGCGGCGGCTTGGGTGACGTAAAACGCGCCGTTCAGATTGACCGCCACCGTCGATTCCAGCACGTCCGGCGGCATGTCGAGAAATGCATGGAACGGACAGATGCCCGCATTGCTCGCGAGCACGTCGACCTTGCCGAATGCTTCGACGGTCTGGCGCACGAGTTGCTGGCCCGTGTCGCGCGCGGCGACGTTGCCCTCCACCGCTATCACGCGCCGCCCAAGCGCCTCAATGTCTTCGACGACTTCCGCCACGGCGGAGCGGCGTCCATAGGATGCGTCGTTATCGCCCCAGTAGTTGATCGCCACGTCCGCGCCTTCGGCGGCGCACGCGACGGCGATTGCGCGGCCTATGCCACGCGAGCCGCCAGTGACGATCACGACCTTATCCTTGAGCAGCACGTCATTCTCCTTTGCCTGGTCATCGAAACGGCGAGCGTCGGTGCGAGGCCGACGCTAACTCAATGCGCGTTCAACACGACTCAACGCGCCTCAACGTGCCTCAACGTGGATAGGGCCGCACCAACGCGCATTCGGGATTCAACCTCACGCCGAAGCCCGGCGTGTCCGGCACCTTCATCCGGCCATTCACGGGCACCGGCTCATCGAGCAGAAGCGGCGTGAACATCGGCACGACTTCGTCGGCCTTCGGCGCCATCATCAGAAACTCGGCGAACGGCGAGTTGTGCCGTGTGACGACGAAGTGATAGCTGTACACCGACGAACCGTGCGGCACCACCATCACATTGTGCGCATCGGCCAACGCGGAAATCTTGATCAACTCGGTGATACCGCCGCACCAGCCCACATCCGGCTGGATCAGATCGCAGCACTCCATCTCGAGCAGCATACGGAAACCCCAGCGCGTCGCCTCGTGCTCGCCGGTGGACACCATCATGCCGCGTGGCACGTTGCGGCGCAGTTCGGCGTAACCCCAGTAGTCGTCGGGCGGCAGACACTCCTCGACCCATTTCAGGCCGTATTCGTGCGCGCCTTGCGCAAGCCGTGTCGCATAGCGCACGTCGAGACTCATCCAGCAGTCGTACATCAGCCAGAAATCGTCGCCGACGCGGCTGCGCATGTCGGCGAGCTTCTCCAGATTCTGTTTGAGGCCCGCTTCGCCTTCGGCTGGACCGTGCTGCAACGGCAGCTTGCCGCCGATGAAACCCATCTCCTTCGCGAGATCGGGCCGCGCGCCGGTCGCGTAAAACACCAGTTCGTCGCGCACCGGCCCGCCCAGTAACTGATACACCGGTTCCTTGCGCACTTTCGCGAGCAGATCCCACAACGCGAGATCGACGCCCGAGATCGTATTCAGCACCACGCCTTTACGGCCGTAGTACAGCGTCGAGAAATACATCTGATCCCACATCTTCTCGATGTCGGTGACAAGCTGCCCTTCGAGAAAACGCGCGAGATGCTTCTCCACGATGAACGCGCCGATCTCGCCGCCGGTCGTCACCGCGAAGCCGACCGTGCCGTCGCTCGCCTCGATCTCCACCACCAGCGTGCCGAGCACGTTGATGCCGAACGACTGGCGGCTCTGGCGATACTCGGGATAGCGCGCCATCGGCGTGGCGATGTGATCGTCGATCCAGTGTCCGCCGGGCTGATCGTGATAGTCCGCACCGCCGCCGCGAACGATGAAGGCACGCACGTGCCGGATAGTAGGCATGGCCATGAAAGGAGCTCCGTTATGGATGCGTCGAACGTATTGTCGACAATGCGCCTAGCAGGCGCGATGCAGTAAGTTGCGGGAAGGCGTGTCGGGGTGAGCGTGACTGCGGCGCATTGCGCCGCCATCGCTCGCGTGACGTGAACCAGGCGCGTGCGGGTGCATGTCGTCTCCTACGCGAAGCGCGCGGCGGCTCGGCGCGTCTGTCTCGTTCTGAATACCGCTGCGGCGCGGACGTTCGGGTCGCGCGCTGTGAGCGCTCAGTAAGTGGCTCGTCCGCCGGACAGGTCGAACACCGAGCCCGTGCTGAACGCGCAGTCCTCCGAGGACAGCCACAGAATCAGCGACGCCGCCTCTTCCGGCAACAGGAAGCGGTTCATCGGAATCTTCGAGAGCATGTAGTCGATATGCTGTTGCGACATCGAGTCGAAGATTTCGGTTTTGGCCGCGGCCGGCGTGACCGCGTTGACGAGAATATTCCTGGTCGCCAGCTCTTTGCCGAGCGACTTGGTCAAACCGATCAGTCCGGCTTTCGACGCGCTGTAGTGCGAAGCGTTCGGATTGCCCTCCTTGCCCGCCACCGACGCGATATTGACGATGCGCCCGTAGCCTTGCTTGAGCATTTGCGGCACCACCGCGCGGCAGGTCAGATAAGGGCCGATCAGGTTCACGTCGATCACGCGGCGCCAGACATCGGGCTCCAGTTCCCACGTCGCACCGTTGCCGCCAGTGATGCCGGCGCAATTGATCAGCACGTCGATCGCGCCGTGCCCGGCGACGGTTTGCTCGACCGCCTGCGCGACGGCGGCTTCCTGGGTCAGCTCGACCGTGATCGCGCTGACTTTGCCCAGCTCGCTCAGTTCGCGTTGGCTGCGCGCGAGGCGCTCGGCGTCGACGTCCCACAACGCGACCGACGCGCCCGAGTTCAGCGCCCGCTGCGCGACCGCGTAGCCGATGCCGCGCGCACCGCCGGTTATGGCGACGACGCGCCCCTCCAGATCGATCTGATTCATCGCTGTGCTCCTGTGGGCCGCCCGAGGGGCGTGCCTGTAAGTTGTTGTATCGCTGCTGTCCGTGCTGATAGTTCAGCAATATACGAGCGGTGCGATGCGTCAACAATTCGAGTATTGGAGGGGGCGATAACAAAAGTGAATCGGGGGCATTCGCGCCTTGGGGGCAGGCGCGCATCTTCTTTCGCGCAAGTCAGCCCCGCGGCCGCCGTTTACATTTTTCCTATATTGCGGTAATTTTGCTGAAATTCGATATTTCAGGAATAACGAAGCCGTCTCGAATGGACGGCTTCCAACGTGCTGCCATGATAAAAAACCAGGACGACGCGCTGTACGTGGAGCCCGTCAGCAACAGGGAAAACCAGGAAGAAGCCAGGGGTTCCAGCCTTGAGCGCATGTTGTCGTTGCTGGATCTCTTCACCGAGCAGAAGCCTCTATGGTCCGCGGACGGCCTCGCGGCCGAGCGGGGATTCACCCGTTCGGCCACCTATCGTTATCTTCGCGAACTCGCCGATTCGGGGCTGATCGCGCCAGTCGAGACCGGACGCTATAGCCTCGGCCCACGGATCATCCAACTCGGCCGGCAACTGGCCGAGAGCGACCCGATGCTGGTGACGATGAAGGATATCGAGGCCCACCTGCCCCAACTCGCGGCCAAACAGAAGTGGCACCTGTGCCGCCTGTTCCGGGATCAGGTCATCGCAATCGGCGAGTACGGCCATCTGGACGCCGACCTCAGTTATCGGCGTGGCTGTCCGATGCCGCTGTTGCGTGGCGCGACCTCCACGGCCGTGCTGGCCTGGTTGCCGGAACGGCAACTCATGCGTATCTACCTGGAAAACCAGGAACACATCAACACCGCGACGCTCGGCTCGAGCTGGCGCGAATGCAGGAAAGCGCTCGGCGCGATCCGCCAGCGAGGCTATGCCGTCGCGCAGGCCGAAGTGGACCCGGATGTCTTCGCACTCGCCGCGCCGATCTTCAATGCCGAGGGCCGGGTAACCGGCAGTATCAGCGTCGTGCGCCACGCGTCCGAATACGACGCCGCGCGTATCCCGGCAGAAGGCGAGATCGTCGCCGCACTCGGCCAGCGCATGACGGAGGGGATCAAACGCATCGCCGCGGGATAGGGTTGCCCGCCAACGACTAGAACAAGGCAACAATGCCAACAAAGGAGACAGGTGCCATGACACAAAAAGAAAATATAGTAGTCCACAATTTTATCAATCTTCAAAAAATGTCCTCGTTTCAGATCCGGACGTTTTTCCTCTGTTTCCTGATTCTCATATTCGACGGCTACGACACTGTTGTCGTCGGTTATATCGCGCCCGCGTTGAAAACTCATTTTGGCGCGGGCCATGCGCAGCTTGCGCCGATGTTCGGCGCCGGCCTCTTCGGTTTGACGATCGGCTCCTTTCTGTTCGGGCCGGTCGCCGACCGCTTTGGCCGCAAACCGACGCTGATCTGTTCGGTGGCCTTATTCGGGCTTTTCAGCATCGCGTCGGCGTGGGCGGGGTCCATCGAGACGCTCATCGTGTTGCGTTTCCTCACCGGGCTGGGGCTCGGTGGCGCCATGCCCAACGCCTATACGCTGGCGGCGGAATACTGCCCCGATCGCCTTCGCGCGACGCTCGTCGCGCCAATTGGCTGCGGTATCGCCGCAGGCGGCGCGCTTGGCGGCCTCGTCGCTCCGCATCTGATCGGCGCCTATGGATGGCAGTCGATGCTCCTGCTCGGCGGCGCCCTGCCGCTCGCGCTAACCGTGATGCTGTACCTGGGATTGCCCGAATCGGTGCGATACCTGGTGGCACACGGCAGGCAGAACAGCGCGCGCCACATCTTGCAGCGAATCGCGCCGGCTACCGATCTGAGCGGGGTCCACGTGACACTCGCCGAACCGATGCCCATCGGTTCCTCGCTCCAACATCTGCTGCGCCCCGGCCTGCGCGGCGGCACCTTGCTGCTCTGGATCACGGCATTCATGGCGCTGCTCGTCATCTATTTCCTCGGCAACTGGCTGCCGATCCTCATTCAGTCGAGCGGCGTTCCATTCCGCCAGGCCTCGTTGATGACGGCGCTCTATCTGGCAGGAAACGGCATGGGCGCGATCCTGCTCGGCTTCCTGATGGACCGTTTCAATCCGCAATACGTGCTTGCTGTTGCGTTTTTGTGCGCCGCCGCCAGCCTGACTTCGCTGGGTCATCTGATCGAGACACCGGCACTTGCCCTGACCGCACTGTTCGTGACCGGCATCGGCACGGGCGGCACGATGACCGGCACGAACATTCTCTCAGCCAGTTTCTATCCGACCGTCACGCGTGCGACCGGCGTCGCCTGGACGCTCGGCATGGGAAGAGTGGGGTCGATTGTCGGTTCGATGATCGGCGCCGCGATGCTGGCCGCGCACTGGAGCTCGACATTCATGTTCGCGGCCGTAGCCGCGCCCGTGATCGTCGCCGCGCTCAGCGTGTCAGCCCTCGCCTTCTACCGGCGCCGCCATCCCACGGCTGCCATCGCTACACCAGTCGATCTTTCCACCCAAACTACCGCTTGAATTCAGGAGTGTTTATATGAAGTTGCCCCTTACGGTCGCCTGCTGGGATTACGACCGAACCCGCGCACTGTTCGACGCACGCGTGCAGATCGAAGGCTGCGATGCCAACTATCTTTCGTTGCCGGTCGAGGAAACGTTCTTCCGCGCACTGCGATCGGCCGAGTTCGACATCGCGGAGCTTTCATTCAGCAGCTACACGATGCTGCGCTCGCGCGGCGAGTCGCCATATGTCGCGATTCCGGTTTTTATCTCGCGGATGTTCCGGCATTCTTCGATCTACATTCGTCGCGACCGGGGCATCGTCACGCCGCGTGATCTGGCGGGCAAGACGCTGGGCGTGCCGGAATTCCAGCTGACCGCACCCGTCTGGGCCCGCGGCATGCTCGAAGACGAATACGGCGTGAAGTCCAGCGACATCCGGTGGCGCACGGGCGGCGTCGAGCAGCCTGGCCGTCATGAGAAGGTGGCCTACAGGAACGAATCCGGGATCGAGATCGAGCCGATTCCATCCGACGCCACGCTCAATCAATGGCTGATCGACGGCCGCATCGACGGTATCGTCGCGCCGCGCGCCCCGAGCGCCTTCCTCGCGGGGCACCCTGAGCTTACACGCCTGTTTCCGGATTTCCGCACCACCGAAAAGGCGTATTACGCGAAGACTGGCATCTTTCCGATCATGCATGTCATCGGTATTCGCCGCGAGTTGGTGGAGCAGCATCCGTGGTTGCCGGCAAGCGTGCTCAAGGCATTCACCGAAGCCAAGAATCTCGCGCTCGCGAATCTCGCTGAATTGGCCGCGCTGAAGGCGACCCTGCCCTGGCTTGCCGCAGAATACGAAGAAACTGTCGCGTTGCTCGGCAAGGACTACTGGCGTTATGGCATTGCCGGCAATGAAGCGACGATCAACGCGTTTCTACGCTACCACCACGCTCAGGGATTGTCTTCGCGCCTCATGAAGATCGACGAATTGTTCGCACCGTCCACGCTTGAACAGTTCGTGATTTGACCTGCTCGCAATCCCGAATAAATGGAGAAGACGATGTAGAAAGGTGGAGGCTGGTACACGGGCTTCGACCGTAACACGATCGAAACCGGACAGTTTGAAACCAGCACTCCTGAGACGTATCGGCTGCCGGTCAGTGCGCTCGGGAAACCGACTCCCTGAGTCGCCCCGGTCACGAGCGCGATGAGATTGTCCTGCATCGCTGTATCGCTGTTGTATTGCGTCGTAGCGTGGCCCTGAAAGCCGATCAGCGAACTTCGGCCGCCCATGCTTCGGCGTCGGCGCCGGCCGGAATACGCAGCGGCGATGACGGGTCGGTCGCCGCGCGCCACACGGCTTCGGCGACGTCCTGCGCATGGGTGATCGGAGATGACGTATCCCGCAGCTGTTCGACGATCGTCCTGGCGAGATCGGCATAGGCCTCGTGCTCAAAGCCGTATATGTGGGCGCGTGCGTTCTCGCCGAAGCGGGTGTCGGGCGCGCGGCCCGGCAGCACCAGGTGTGACCGCACGCCGAACTGCTCGAGTTCCAGCGCCATCGACTCGGTGAACGCATTCACCGCCATCTTGCTCGCACGGTACGCGGCGAGTAGCGGCAGCGCCTTCAACGTCACGCTCGACGTGACGTTCACGACGACGCCGGCCTTGCGCTGCCGGAACTGCGGCAGCACCGCTTGCGTCAATGCGATCGTGCCGAAACAGTTGGTCTCGAAGAGCTCGCGCACTGTCGCGAGTGGGACGAGTTCGGCCGGGGAAGCCGCGCCGAAGCCTGCGTTGTTCACGAGTACGTCGATCGGACCGGCGGCCTCGACCGCCTCGCGAATGCTCTCCGGATTCGTGACGTCGAGCGCCAGTACGCGCAGGCGTTGTGCCGGTGGCAGTACGTTGGCGCGAGGCGTGCGCATCGTGGCGACGACCTGCCAGTCGCGGGCCAGAAAGTAGCGGGCGATCTCGAGGCCGAAACCCGACGAGCAGCCGGTGATCAGGACAGTTTGCATGGGCATTCCTGTGAGGTGTTTGTGTGAGCTCCTACGATAGGTCTCTGCGTCCGTACTTGCTACAATCAAAAATCCGAATTTCATTTGCGGGAGTCCGGCGATGATCGATCCATTGGCCGAAGTGGTGACCCTGCTTGAGCCGAGTGCCCGGTTCTCGAAACTCATCCACGGCGCGAGCCCCTGGCGCACCGGCCGCTCGAATACCGGCCAGCCGTTCTATTGCGTGCTCCTCGAAGGCGGGTGCCGCATCGCAATCGACGGACACGATCCCATCGAACTCCAGTCGGGTGACTTCGTTCTGATTCCCGCGGCCTATGGCGTCTCAGTGTCCAGCCTCGAGCCGCCACCGGGGCTGGACGCGCCCGCGCCCGTCGCGTTGGGCAGCGGTGAGTTCAGAATCGGCCCCTTGGGCAATCCGGTCGACGTGCGAATGATGGCGGGGCATTGCAGCTTCGGTTCGCCGGATGCGCCCCTGCTGGTCTCGCTGCTGCCGCAACTCGTGCATGTGCGCGGCGAACAGCGGCTGGCCACGCTCGTGCAACTCGTGCGCGAGGAGTCACACGAGCAGCGGCCCGCGCGCGAAGTCGTGCTCTCGCGGTTGCTGGAAGTGCTGCTCATCGAGGCGCTGCGTTCCACGGCAGGAGGAACGAACGCGTCACCCGGTCTCGTCAGCGGGCTCGCCGATGCCCGCCTCGCGGCCGCGATCCGCGGGATGCACGCCCGCCCGGCGTATGCATGGACGGTCGCCGAGCTCGCGAAGGAAGCCGCGCTGTCGCGCTCGACCTTCTTCGAGCGCTTCAGCCGCGCGGTCGGCGTCGCGCCGATGGAATATCTGCTCACGTGGCGCATGGCACTCGCGAAGGATCTGCTGCGCCGTAACGAAGGGCGGGTCGCGGAGATCGCGGAGCGCGTCGGCTATAGCTCCGCCAGCACCTTCAGCGTCGCCTTCACCCGACATGTTGGCCGGCCACCGACGCGGTACGCGCGCGAGGAGCAGGCGGCCGCGAACGAGGCGTAACACGGCGCAAACAACGGGCGCCTGGATCTGGGCGCGCGTCCCTGGCTCAATCAGATTCCACGCGAACGGCAGGTCGACTGACAAGCGAGGTCAGCCTCTAGCTTCTACTCTCCTGGAACAGATATAGAACAGAAACAATAAATAAATATTGGCACTTCAGTTTTAAAGCTCTATAAATCAATCGCGTGTCATACGATCTGAATTAGAAGAATTTACTTCATGTTCCATTAGTATTCCTGGATACTTCGCATTTCCAGCAGCGATGGGCCAGGAATTTCGAACTGTGCGCCCCAAGAGCCATCCTGTTCAGTCCGCCTGTTTCGATGGATAGTGCGATTCTCAACAGAGGTCATTATGAGGGCGTCACAATGAAATTCGCTCGCAATATCGCTGAAAAGATTTTTTATTTATCTGCATTGACCGCTTTTACGACACTGGCGCCATGCACCGGATCGGCTCAAACAATACCGAAGCAAGGAACCATCGACGCCACCTACTCCGCTGCGGGCACCGACGTACGAGAGATCGGAACCAGTGCCGACGACGTCGTGTACCTGTACGAATCAACTCTCCTGATGGCAAACAACAGCAAGTCGCCCTTGTTGCAAAACATCACGGCGCACTGCGTTGAAGCCGGCTTTACTGCCGGAGCCGGAAACGGCTACTGCGTGTATTCGGACAAAGACGGAGACAAATTCGTCGAGGCTTTTAACCATCCACATGCCGCAACATCGGGAAAAGGAACCCTCGTTTCGGGCACTGGAAAATACAAGGGCATCCAGGGGCAATTCGACTGGCAGGTAGTGCAGGCGTTGCCGGCCGAAAAAGGCTCGTTCCATTACATTGGCAAAAAGACTGGCAACTATCGTCTACCCTAGCGGCGGCGCCGATGACATTTGGCATAGGGCGCGACTGACAAAGAATGTTGATATATATCGCCAGGGGCACGTGCACAGGCAGCCCGACCAGGCGCCATGAAGCCGACGTGGGAAGAGTAGCGAGCGCACTCGAAATCACCGGTTATCCGGTTACCTGCGGCGCCTTACGTGGTCCGCGGTGCAGCCGGCGCAGCCTCAATGCTGTCCGGCGTTCAACAGCATCCAGATCTGCTGCGCTGGCGGGCCGGCGAGTATTCGCGCAAACACCGCGCGGCATCGCATGCAGGTGTAGTGCTCTTCCTTTCGCGTATCCGCTACCGCGCCGACGCTATCGAACCTGAGATTCTCGTGCGGGGGACTCGCAGCCGGTTCGCCGTAAAGATCAGAGCACGGTCTGCAAGGTTGAATCCACAGGTCCATGTGTGTTTTTGCCAATGAATGAGCACTGCCCGTGCAGGGATATGTCGACACATAGGAACGAACTCCGCCTGCTTCTACGAAGGCGGTTTCCGCGCGAGCTTTCACTTCTCGCGCGGAAACCGGGCGGCGCCGCGTCCACACACCGCGCAAGCCACGCCTACTCGTCCGATTCGATGAAAAGCATCGAAACATACAGCACGGTCGACACGATGATGATGCCCACGCCGACCAGCACTTTCGTCCGGTCGAAATAAAGGCCGCCCTTGATCACCACGCCGATTCCCACGACCGCCGCCAACGTGCCGAACGCGGCGAGCCCGAGATGCACCTTGCTGCGCAGGAGTTTTCTGCGAGCCGATGCGTCGGTGGACTTCACTGGTTTCTGTTCCATTCCATGCTCCTTCACGCGACGCCATGACCGCGTCGACGATCGTTGCCGGGCACGGCGTCGAACTTCGGGCGCAGCGCGATTTCGAACCGCAATCGCGCTGCCGCCGACGTCGTACGCGATGTGGCGCGTCATTCGCACCATGCGTTCGTCATTTGAGCTCGGCGCCGTCGCGCGACACGGAGGCCGCGATAGCGGCGACGAAGACCGCCCGCACCGAATCACCCACTTTGAGGCCGGCCAATGAAACGTCCGGCGCGACGTCGAGCGTTTCGGTGCGCGTCGGCCCGCGCAGCGTGACCGAGTGACGCTTGCGGTCGATTTTCTGCACGGTCGCCACGACCTCGACACGGCGCGCCGACGCCACGACGCCACCCGATGCGGGCTGTGCAAGCTGGGTATCGATACGCTGACGGATTCCGCTCGTCGCGACCTTGTCGACGCCGATCAGAACGGCCTTCTGGTATGCAATGTTGACGATGTCGCCCACGTGCAGCTTTTTCACGTCCGCCAACTCGGGATTCACGTCGACGACCTCGACGTTGCCACGCGGACCACGCAACGCGACGCTGTTCGACTCCGCATCGATTTCGACGACACGCGCCTGCACGCGAACCAGCGCCGCCGCGCCGACCGCCTGCGGCACTGAAGCCGCCTCCTGAGCCACAGCCGGGTAAGCCGTTGCGAGCAATAGCGCCAGCACGGCCGGAATAGCCTTCATGCGACTCAACTTCGACTTCGGTGTCTTGCAAGCCATGGATTACTCCTTTTGATTGTGTCGTTGGTACAAGTCAATCCCACAAGCCATTCCATTGATCGCCCGTGCGCTGTCTTCGACAGGCCGCGCAGGATGATCGTACACGCGAGCCTGCCCGGCCGCCATGATCAGCCGTTGCTGTTTCTGTGGTGTGGGGTGCGATTGTGGGATGGCGGCACGGATCGGCGCCGTGGTCGATCCATGGCGCATTGCAAATGCATTGGTCCGGCAGCCGTGCGGATACGCTACCCTATTCCGGCTGGCGCAAATCAGATACGCAGGGGATGAATTCGCATCCCGTGGTATTGCGCCACAACTTCGCGCGAAGGTTGAACAAGTGCTGCCGGGCGGCCAATCGGTCGGCCGCTCCGCGCCGATGAGCGGTGGGACGTTTACTCGTGCTGATCAGAACGCGCATCGGCGTGAGCTATTCACCGCGTGCGCACATGTCACAGTTCGCGACCGACCTGGCGGAACATCGACGCCCCGCATGCCGCGGTAAGCTCAGCAGGCAAGTAATCGCATCGAGCTTTTTTTATTCACTCGCCTGCGCCGGCTTCTTTTCCACACAGGCATCCACATCGACGCTTTCCGCGCGCGTGCCGACGGCCTTGCTCGCCAGCTGCAAATACGCTGCGGCAAGGCGTCGAAGCTCGTCCTCGGAGGCGGCCTCGATGCCGATCAGTTGATTGTTCGCGGCGCGATGCGAGGCGAGCAGTTCGTTCAGCTTGAGATGCACGGCCACGCTGTCCTTGTTCTGCCCTTGCTGGATCAGAAAGACCATCAGAAAGGTGATGATGGTCGTGCCGGTATTGATGACCAGTTGCCAGCCATCGGAGTAGTGAAACAGCGGTCCGGTGACGGCCCAAACGAGCACCGTAATCGCCGCGACGCCGAAGGCAACCGGCGAACCCGCCAGCCGCATCACCGAACTGGCAAAGGCGTCGAATGCTCGCGTGACCGGATGGGTGGGTGCGGGAACCGTACGGGATGCGTCCGGTGCGGTGCCAGGACTGTCCGCAGATGAGCTAGGTGCGGCTTCTCGCATGGCTGCCTCCGTTGGCTGCGAATCGTGTTATCCAATTACCGCTGATAGCACGTTCACAGCACATTGCATGCCTATTGCGCCTGGCTCACCGGCGCCACGTATCGCGCCCGTCCCGCAGAACCGCTAGTCCATGCACGCCGGACAGGCGATCGCCTTGGCCGCCACGCGCTGCTCGATGCTGGCGAAGCTCGCCAGCGCGGCGAGTCCCAGCAGCGCGAGGCCGGCGCCGAACAGAAAGTCGGCCGGGATGCCGACATGGTCGACCACCACGCCGCCCACCAGCGACCCCAGGGCAATCGCGACCTGGATGATGCTCACGAACAGCGCCGACCCCGCTTCCGGCGAGTCCGGCGTCGCGCGCTGAACCCAGATGCTGAAGCACAACGGCAACGCACCGAACGACACCCCCCACGCGAGCACGAACGCCATCACGCCAAGCGACGAATGCTGCAGGAGCGGCAGCGAGACCAACGCGAACATCAACAGCGAGATCATCGCGCCGACCGACGTTTTGAGGTTGCGCGTCACCGTCGACGAAACGGCGAAGTTCGAGAAGAAGCCGATGATGCCGAAGCCGAGTAGCAGCCACGTGATGGTCGACATCGACAGATTCGCGTTGCGCAGCAGGAACGGCGTGACGTACGTGTACGACGAGAAATGCGCACCGAATACGAGCGCCACCATCAGCATGCTGCGGCGCGGATGCGGCCGGCGCAGTACATCGACCAGATCGCGCAGACGCAGTGCGGTGGACGACGGCAGCGACGGCACGAAAAAGAACTGCGCGACGAGCGCGAACGCAACCAGCACGCCGGTGGCAAGAAACGACGTGCGCCATGAGGCAAAGCTTGCGATGAAGGTGCCGAGCGGCACGCCGATCACGGTCGCACAGGTGACACCGGTCAGGATCGTCGCCATGGCTCGCGGCGCATCTTTAGGCTGCACGAGACGCCCCGAGGCCGCCGTGGCCAGCGTCCAGAAACCGCCCAACGACGCACCGAGCAGCGCGCGTCCGAGCAGCATGAACAGAAAACTGGGCGCAAAAGCCGAAATCAGGTTCGATGCCAGCAGCAACGCGGTGAGCAAAAGAAAAACGCGCCGCCGATCCATGCGGCCCGCCACCAGCATCAAGCCCGGCGCCGATATCGCGGCGATCACGCCGGGCACGGTCACCATCAGGCCTGCCGTGCCGGGCGACACGCCCAGATCCACCGCGACACGCGGCAGCACGCCGACGGGCAGAAACTCCGTCGTCACGAATGCGAATGCACCAATCGCGACGGCGCCGACCGCCAGCCACGAACGCAGCGACGACGAGACGCCGTCGTCCGTCGCGGCGCTTTGCGCCGGCAGATTATCTTCAATCAACATAGTATTGTTCGCGGGTTATTCAACAACGGGTGAGATTGGAGCGGCCGCACCGCACTAATCGACTCGCGCACGGCGAATCACAATTGAAAAAGCAGGCCTGGTAGCCTGCTTGCGATTGCCGTCGGGGAAAGACAGTGGGTGAAACCCGAATGGACGACACCTTAACATCGTCTTTAATCGCTCGCTGACCACACCGGAAAATTGCAGTCGGTCGTGGGGGTATTCAGCGGATCGCAGTGAATTTGTCTGAGGCGGCTGCGCGCGCAATGCGGGTATAGCGTTTGCTGAAGCCCGTCGGCATTCAACGCAAACTCATCGGCCAACCAGAAGAAGGAACTCGCCCATGCTGACCACCCGCCCCTGCACCGCCACCTGCGTACTCGACGGCATGCCCGTCACGTTGACCTTCTATCCGGACAATGGCGTGCTGCGCATTGCGGATCCGTCGGGTTTCTGTGTGAGGGAGATGCGCTGGCACGCGTCGTGGCGCGCGCTGCTGGATGAATTCCGCAGCTACAACGAGCGCAGCGAACTGCAAGGACGTGGTGTCGCCGAGATGATGGACCGCATTGGCGGGCAGACAAGCCAGTCGCTGCAAATTCTGGCGCTGGCGTGAAAACGACACGCGGGACGCGGCGTCTTCCTCCGGACGCCGCATGCCCCTCGTTGAGCGGTCATTGACCGAAATAGATCTTGCACTGAGGTCCGGAGCCGCAGGCCTGGCCGTGCCGCCCGCCTGTTTGCGCCTGCCCCGCGGCCACGCCGCCGTACGACACGTTCTGCGCTCCTTGCGCGCCCGTCTCCGTACCGTGCCAGGTTTCGCCGAGCGACATATCGGTCGTCGCCTGCGCCGATTCATTCGCGTTCCGTTGCATCTGCGCGCTGCCGGAGATTGCGCTGTCCGGCTGGCCCTGCGGCCCCATCGCGTTGGCCGTTCTGGGCGCGAGAAGCAGAACGGCGCTTGCGGCTACCACCAATAAACGTAATTTCATGGCCAACTCCTCGAATCCGGCGCGGCAGTGCTCGTCCTCCTGAAGAGTGATCCGCGAAAACCAACTTGCCCAATCGGGCTGAGGAACAGATCGATGCCGATGCGCGACTGCCGTGCCGGGCCATCGAACTAAACGGGTAAATAATTGCCATCCTCGCGACCGATACCAGATGCGTTCTGGCAAATCGCCGGAACCGGTCGCCACAAGCTGGCAGCGCGAATAGCTGTTGCGCTATTTGGTTATAGCTCGCCCATCCGGGAATTCAAACCGGGGGAACGGGTGCCGGATGAGGCCGATACCGTTCGATAAACCGCATTCACCGATAAAATCACCCAGTGCGGCGCGTGCTTTGGCCGCTCAGTGCGTTATGATGCTGCCATAACGTAAAAAAGCGGCGCGCACGCAGCACCGCCGAGAGACGGAGCGTGGACCTGAAGTCAGCCATTCGCAATCAGTGCATTGTCATCACAGTTTTTTCCATTTGCGGCCGCGAGGCTTATCGAGCCTTGTCCGCCGCACGGCGAAGCGCTGGAATATTCACTGGTCGGCACGGCGGTTTATAGGTGCCCGCAACGGACATAAGCTGTATTGCGATTTATGGAGCAACGTTTTTAACGCAGCTCATGGAATTCCTTCGATCGATCACCCCAACGCGGGCCGGCCCCTTTAAAAGGGATCGACGCATCGCGACTTTCCCTTGCAATCTGTAACTGACAGAACGCTGGACGTTTTAGAAGGACGAATATCTTATGGACGAAAGAAAGCGAGATAGCATGATTGCGTATCTCCGCCATCGCATGGAAGAGTTTGGCATCAAACCAGAAGACCTTGCTGCCGTGCTGGCGTCCGAGCCGATGGCGCAAAAAGCCGAACGCTACCGCAGCGCGACCGGCGACAGCTGGGATGGCCAGGGTGAAATGCCCCAATGGCTGAAACAGGCAATCAGCGCAGGTCAATCAATCGACCACTTCGAATTGACGGCCAAACCGGCCCCGGCCCCGCAGCCGAAAAAACACGTGGACTGGAAGAACGATCCGTTCGCCGGAAGTCCGCTTGCGCGTTCCAATAGCCGCTAAGTCACAGTCAAGCCGTAAAATACTGTCGAGCCGCTCACGTAAAACGCACACCCCACTTTCTCCCGTGGGTCATCACTGGTTCTGGCATACAGGCGTGCCCGCCGACGCGCGTGCAAAGCCCCCTTGCGCCCTGCCGATTTGCATCCAGACGCCCGTGCCCGCCGTATATCCGGTGAGAGCAGCGCAATCGCGCGTTGCCGCCCGGGACCGGTCATGCACGTCATGAGCGGGACATGTCCAGCTCGCAGCGCCCCCTGACGCCTGATGAGCTCGCAAGGAGAAATGTGATGCGACTATCGATGCTTGAAATCACGCTGGGCTGCCTGGCGGCTCTGACAATGGCGAGCGGCCCGGCGTTCGCGCAAGGCGGCGGCAACGGTCAGGGAGGCAGCGGCGGCGGCAATGCGCATAGCGCCGCGACGGCGGGCATGACGCATTGGGGCGACCCCGCGCCGAGTCCGCTCGACGCGATGCCGGGCGGCGCCGTGAAAAAACTGGATGCGATGGATGGCGGTATGCAGCCTACGTCGCCGAAAGGCCCGGTGAAGGCCACGAAGACCGGGCAATGAGGCAGCCGACGCCGGGCAATGGATGGCCCGAGGTATCCGTTCAGGCGTCGTTCATGCGTCGCTCAGGCGTTGCACGTGGTGGTTCGATCCGTTGACAGGACCGTTCCGGCGTTCAATGCATCGCCGGCCGAAACGGGCGCGACGTGGCGGTCCGCGTAGGGCGCGCCGCTCGCGTTCAAGGTCTGCCCGGCGCTCGTGATCGCGGCGGCGTCAATATGGGCCTCAGCAGCGCGTGCCGGCGCTGCCGCATATTGCGGCCATTCGATAAACGCGCTGACCTGCTTCACGATCTGCCAGAACATCTTGTCGAACAGCCGCACGCGCTCGTCATCCGGCACACCGTCGGCGAGCGGATCGGCGAAGGTCCACGCGAGCAACGAAGGCGCACCAGGAAACGCAGGCGCGTGATGTTCGTCGACGGATTCGTCGAGCGCAATGACGAGGTCCATGCGCGGCGCCCATTCGCCGGTGAATTCCAGCCAGCTTTTCGGGCTAAGCACGTCGCGCCCCGAAATGCCTGGCCGAAGTTGCGCGAGCGCCAGCGGATGAACCCGCGCGGCAGGCTCCGGCCCAGCGCTGAATGCGTCGAACCTGTGTCCGGCCAGTTCGCGCAGCAAAGCTTCGGCAATGATGCTGCGTATTGAATTATCGCGGCAGAGAAACAGCACTTTGTATTTTCTGGTCACGCTCACCCCGTACCCATGTTTTATTTTTGCTTCTGGGCGCCATTGTGCCGGCCCAGTCTTGCGCCCCCGTGACACTACGATGTCTTAAATACTTGCGCCACGGGAATTTCTACCAGGGGTCTCAACTCACGGGCACTGAACGCTCTATCGTGTTCGCCGCGAAGTGTACCAGCGTGAATGGTTCGGCTTACATCCGGCTGTCGGTCGCATGCGCGGCGGGTACGGCGACGCACTGCTGCAGGCCGGCTTCGAGGCCAGGACGTGCCGCCTTCAACCGGCACTCTCGCCGTCGCGCTGCCGCGGCATGGGCCGATCCGCCGCATCGCTGCCGGCGGCCGGCGCTTGAGGAGCCTCGTCGAGCGACACCTCCGGCGATGGCGTGCTGACCGCCTTCACTCCATTAGCAATGGCTGGCGCCGCGACGTAGGGGATAAACGCCGCGATCGCCACTACCACGATGAAAGTAAACATGGCCGTCGTACCTCCGGGGATGGACTGCGGGAGTCGAGCGAAGCGGGGTGTTCGCGGGAAAGGATGAGAAAGAGCGATCGCCCGTCATGCGGCGCGGCGCGCGGACGGACATATCGCACGCGCATAGGCGAACGGCGTGCCGATGCATCAGCGACCGCGCGTCCGGCAGCGAGGCCACGCGGCACTTCACACCTTGGCGCGTCACGAACGTGTCATTGATTCTAGAAGCGCCAGTTCGAACGCTAAAGCCCGCTCCCTATATCAATTCGGTCTACGTCTATGATCTGGCGGCCAATGCGTCAGGCGTCATTCATCACACAGCGGCGGTTTCGGCGACCTTGCGCTGCGGCTCGCCGGGCTGATCGCCGCTCGACGCGGTGCGGCGGCTCAGAAACGCAAACGACGCGCACGCCGACAGCAGCGTGATCACGATCAGCACATGCACCAAACGCGTGAACGCCTGCGTGTAGCTCTGCGCCAGATCATGCCGGCTGATTTGCGGCAGGCTCGCGGCCGCTTGCGCAAGATCGCCGGTCGTCAGACGCTGCACCGCTTCGGCGATCTGCTCAGCTGTCACCGTCACCACCGTCAGCCCGGCCCGCGGGGTCTGCGCAATACTATGCGCAACGCTATGCGCGAGGCTCGTCTGCGCGAGGCCGGCGAGAATCGCCGGCTTGCCGCGCTGCCCGACAGGTGGGCTTGCAGTTTTCATTACTAGCCCTTTCCTTGCGTGTGAATCCAGCCAATGCCCGTCAATCGCGCAGCGAAGCGCGTACTTGCCTCGCGCGCGTGGTGCGGCACTCAAGGGGGCTATTCTCGTGGCCGAGTCGGCTCGGATAAAGAGCGTGCGTGTCGTGACTGAGCGGCCTGGGACGCGGCAATCGCGGCGTGACGACCGCATCGGCGGGCAAGACAGCGTGGCGGCGCGCGTACCGATTAGCCTCGTTCGCGCGACGCAGTATTTCCCGCGGACGAATTTATTCCGCCCCGCCCCGCGGTCATACTTCAGGTTGACTTCTGCAGCGGCGCGCGAGGCCGACCGATACCCCGATACCCGCGCGCCCCACCATCACGGAACCCACGGATGCTGAACCGACACGCCATTCGCTCCGGCGCATACCTCGAAAGTTTTGATTCACTGCCGAGCGAGCTGCTCTGGACCCAGGCGCGAATCGACGCTTCGCTCGCGCAAACCTTGCGGCAGCGTCCGCATGCAGACGACGTGTGGGTTTTCGCGTACGGCTCGCTGATGTGGAATCCGATCTCCGACTTCGACAGCCGCCGTATCGCGACGCTGCATGGCTGGCATCGCAGCTTCTGCATCCGGATGATCGCCGGGCGCGGCACGCCGGAGCAGCCGGGACGCATGCTCTCGCTCGAAGCGGGCGGCAGCACGCAAGGCGTTGCACTGCGCCTCCCCGGCGCGACGCTCGAAGAAGAGCTGCGGATACTCTGGATTCGCGAGATGGTGACGGGCGCTTATCGTCCGACGTGGGCCGCGCTCACGCTCGACGACGGCACCCAACTATCGGCGATCGCCTTCGTGGCGGAGCCCGGTGGGTCGCAATACGAAAGCGATGCGCGAGCGTCGGCCATCGCGCCGTCGATGGCCGTGGCCACGGGTCTGTTCGGCACCAACGCCGAGTATGTGTTCAAGCTGCAAAGCGCGTTGGCGGATTGCGGTCTGAACGACCCTTATATCGACGAACTCGCGGCCGAACTGATGGGCCTCGGCAGCGGGCCCGCGTGAGCCGTCAGAAGCGCAAGCCGTTCAGAAACTGAAACCACAGACCGCCGAGGGCGCCGGCCGGATGCGCGTCGGTGGTGGGGTCTTCGCGCTTCGCGTGGCTCGCGTGGTTGGGCTGGCTGGTTTGGCCGGCGCGTTTGCCGGGTACGTCGCGAGCGGCGGCGTCCTTCGCCGCAGCGGCGTCGGCATGACCCGATGCGGTCGCTTCAGCCGCTTCATCCGTATCGCTCGAATGGCTTGCCTCGCTTGCCTCGCTTGCTGCAGCGGCCGCGTCGGTCCTCGCGGCCTCACGGCGCGACGCCTGCAACGCCGCCACGCTGTCCGCGATCTGCGCGGCTCGCCTCGCTTCGCATTGCCGCCCGAGCAACACACCGAACAGCACGTCGCGATTGTGGCCTTCGTCGGCGAAACGGATCGCGACCGAGACCATCTCCGCGTACGCCGCTTCGTCGGCCGCACGCGCCGCCGCCTCGCGCTTTGCCTGCGCCTGCTGCTGGCGCGTGCGCTGTGCTTCCCAGCCGCGCATCTGCTCTGCATAGACCGCGTCGTACACCTTGCGCTGCGCGGCGTCGGAGAGAATTGCGTAGGCGTCCTTGATCTCCTGGAACGCGGCGCGCGCCACTTCCTCGGCGCCGCTATTGCGGTCCGGATGCCACTTCATCGCGGCTTTCCGATAGGCGCGCTTGATTTCGTCATCGGTGGCGTGCGCGTGCACGCCAAGCGTGTCATAAAGGGTTGTCATTGCTTGCTCGACCTCGCCGGGAATCATCGCGGCCCATCGTAGCATGCGAAAAACGCCGCTATCGTGACGCGGCGCGTGCGGGCGCGGCTGCAACGGCACAAAAAAAAGGCCTCGCCACCGTGGTGGCAAGGCCGAGTCCCATGTCAAGGAGTGTCATGGAGGAGACGATTCGATCATAGCCGTGCGTGGCCCGCCCCCAAACAACGGTTCGCCATATGCTTATCTGGCGTGGCCTCACGTGCATTGCGGCGTGCCGCCGGACCGCGCGGTTATATCGTTAGAACAAAAAGTCGCTTAGCCCCGCGTCCCGCGGTCATTAAGATGACACTTCAAAGTCCGGTTCGCCCCGGCCCGTCTGCGTGCAGCCCAGCGCAGGCGTGTCGCGAACCGCTACCGAAGGAGCATTTCGTTGACCCGATTCGATCATCATCGCCGGCCGCTCGTCATCGGCATTGGCGGCACCACGCGCGCGGCATCGTCGACTGAACGCGCGCTCGGCTTCGCCTTGCGCGGCGCCGAAGCCGCGGGCGCGAACACCCGCCTGTTCGGCGGCACGTTCCTGCATAGCCTGCCCCACTACGCGCCGGAACAGCCTAACCGGACCGCCGAACAGCTCGAACTGATCGAAGCCGTGCGCCATGCGGACGCGCTGATCATCGCGACGCCCGGCTATCACGGCGGCGTGTCCGGTCTGGTGAAGAACGCGCTCGACACGCTCGAAGAGTTGCGCGCCGACGAGCGCCCGTATCTGGACGGCCGTGCGGTCGGCTGCATCGTCACCGCTTATGGCTGGCAGGCCGCCGGCTCGGTGCTGACGTCGCTGCGCTCGATCGTCCATGCGCTGCGCGGCTGGCCCACGCCGTTCGGCGCGGGCATCAATACACTGGAAACGCGCTTCGATTCCGTCGACACCTGCTCCGATGCGAAGGTCGTCGAGCAGCTCGCCACAGTCGGCCAGCAGGCCGCGCAATTCGCGCTGGCGTTCAATGCGCATCGCGCCACGGGCCCGCTGCCGTCCACCAGCACGCTCAACGAAGCGCCGCCCGCGCGCCTGCTGCACGCGGTCTGATTCTTCCGATTCCCGGTCCGGCCACCCTTTCTCACGATGCCCGTGACGCCGCGCTCGCGGCCCACGGCATCGGCGTTCCGGCGATCCGTGCGGCACATAACAGACGCTTTCGCCGCCACCCTGATAGTGTGTCCGGACACAGCGATACGATCCGATCCGGGCTCCTGAAGACCGCTCCCGAACCCCGCTGATTTGCTAACGACGAAAGATTGGTTCACCCGCTGCGCAGCGCGCCCTACGCTTGACCCTGTTCGCCCATTCACTGGAGTCGTGGCGAGACGGGTTACGTCCTACGCACTGGTTTCCTTGCAACGCATGCGGGCACACTGACAAGTCGATACCATGAATTCACATATCCGCTACAAGGGTTACGAGGTCGCTCCGGCCGCACAGCTTCTGCCCAACGGGCTGTTCGCCGCCAACCTGACCATCGAAAAAACCTCGGCCAACAACGGGAAAGCGTATTCGTTCGATGCGCTCGATTACTTCTTCGACGAGGAACATGCGCTCGCTTACGCGTTCCGATGGGGACGTATGTGGATCGATAACCATCAATGACGAGGGTCGCGCCGGTCCGCGCACTCAACGGGATTGACGCGGCCGTAGCGATTGCGCCGCGAACCTGACGGCAACGAGCGTCGGTGGCGTAGCCGGCCGGCGCGCGCTTCGCTGCAGTCCCCGGCATCGTCTGTCAGACGGTTGTGCCAGAATAGGCGGCACCACGAATTCGCCTTTCGCGCGCCTGCCATGCCTGATCCATCAGCCGATGTTGTCGAGCACCCACACCCATGCCCGCGGGCATCGTGCCCGCGTGGCGCGCGGCCTGCGGGTTTGCTCTGCGGCGCTGCTGACGCAGGCAGCTGCGCCGCCCTCCCTTCCCGATGAATCCAGACTGTTCGCCAACCCGGCTTTGCGGTCGCTCGCGCGCTTCGCATTGCGTTTTCGCGCCCGCCACGCACACGACAAGGAGACGCGGCCATGCCATGGACCGTCGATGAACAACTCGCGCTGACCGCCACGCAAGCGGTCGCCGCGATCCAGTCCGGGCGCCTCAAGGCCACCGACTACGTCGCCACGCTGCTCGCGCGCGCGGCCTCGCTCTCCAGCCTCAACGCGCTCACCGCGCTCGACCTCGACGGCGCGCTCGCCGCCGCCCAGCGCATCGACGCTTTGCCGGCCCCTGCCAGGGCGCAGTTGCCGCTCGCGGGCCTGCCCATCGTCGTCAAGGACAACATCAACACGGCGGGCTTGCAGACTTCGGCAGGCACGCCCGCGCTCGCAGGCTTCATTCCGAAGGCCAATGCACCGTCCGTGCAACGGCTCGTCGATGCGGGCGCGATCGTACTGGGCAAAGCCAACATGCACGAACTCGCGTTCGGCATCACGAGCACGAATTTCGCCGCGCATGCGGGCCCGGTGCGCAATCCCTACGATCCCTCGCTGATTCCGGGCGGCTCGTCGGGCGGCACCGCCGCGGCGATCGCCGCGCGCATCGCGCCCGCGGGTCTGGGCACCGACACCGGCGGCTCGACCCGCATTCCCGCCGCGTTGACGGGCACCGCCGGGTTTCGTCCGTCGGTCGGCAACGGCGGCGCCGAGCGGCGCTATCACGACCCGAACGCCGTCGTGCCGATCAGCCACACGCGCGACACCGTCGGACCGATGGCGCGCACCGTCGCCGACCTCGCGCTGCTCGACGGCGTGATCAGCGGCTCGGACGCCTTGCCGGCGCTCACGCTGACCGGCCTGCGCATCGGCCTGCCCGTGCCGCTCTGGGAGGGGCTCGAACGACAGGTGGAAGACGTGGCGCGCGCCGCGTTGAACCGGCTCGAAGCGGCGGGCGTCGTGTTCGTGCCGCTCGCGATGGACGAACTGGAGCACCTGAACGGGATGGTCGGCGGCCCGGTTGCGATCCACGAAGCGCTCGACGACGTGCGCGCCTGGCTCGTCGCCAACGACGCCCCGGTGAGCACGGTCGCCGACATGGCGGTGCGCATCGCGAGCCCGGACGTGCGCGCGATCTACGACAGCGTGCTCGCCGATGCGCTAGGCGGCCACTACGCGGCGGCCTTGAACCAGTGGCGGCCGCGCTTGCAGCAGTACATGGCCGCGACGTTCGCCGGCGAGCGCCTCGACGCGCTGCTGTTTCCGACCACGCGTCTCGCCGCCGTGCCGATCGACGAGCTGAGCGGTTCGTCGAGTGTGTCGATCGACGGTGGGCCGTCGATCGACACGATGGAGGCGTTCCTGCGCAATACCGATCCGGCCAGCACGTCCGGCATTCCGGGGCTGTCGCTGCCCGCGGGAATGACCGCGAGCGGCCTGCCGGTCGGCCTCGAACTGGACGGGCCGCTCGGTGCCGACCGGCGCCTGCTTGCGATCGGCGTCGCGTTCGAGGAGGTGCTCGGTCCGGTACCGGCACCTGTGCTTTGAGGCCGCCGGTTGCCCTTTGCCCGTTCGACAGCCCACTCTTCCGAACACATCATCCCAAGTGCCGATGCCAACACCGACACCCACCCGCTTACCCGCCCGCTTATCCACCTCCCCTCAGCGAACCCGATTACGCCATGCCGCGCGGCTGACCGCGGCACTCGCGATTGCCCTCACCGTCGCCGCATGCGCGCGCCTTGCCACCGTCGATTCGAACGCGTTGTGGAAAATCGTCGACATACGCTGCGTGCCGTCGCAGCAGGCCACCGGCACGCCGGGCCAATGCACGCGCGTCGATCTCGACAAACGCTACGTGATCCTGAAGGATATCGTCGGGCGTTCGCAGTATCTGCTGATTCCGACCGATCGCATCACGGGAATCGAAAGTCCACTGATACTCGCGCCGCATGCGCAGGATTACTGGGTCGACGCGTGGGACTCGCGGCATGATGTCGAGCAGTCGGTCAAGCGTACGCTGCCGGACAATCTGCTCGGGCTCGAAATCAACTCCCAAGATCGCCGCTCGCAAAACCAGCTGCATATCCATATCGACTGCCTGCGCCGCGACGTCAGCCTCGCGCTCGGGCGTCACGCGAAAGACGCGCCCGGCCAATGGCATTGGGATACGATCGACGGCAGGCGCTACCGGATCATGCGCGTGACTTCGTTGAGTGAGGCCGGCAATCCTTTTCGCATCGTCGCGCGGGACAATCAGGATGCCGAAGCCATGGCGACGCAAACCATCCTCGTGACGGGCGCGGGGCCGACAGCGGACACCGACGGCTGGCTGATCCTGAACAGCGGCATCGACATCGACAATGGCAGCGGCTCGGCCGAAGGTCTGATGGATCACGCGTGCCGCGTCGCGGATGCGCCGTGAACGGGTGAAAACACGCCGCCGCAAGGCCTCGCCGCCTATGCACGATTGAGCAGATACTTTGCTCGATAAATTGGTTCTGGTAGCGCGTAGGGGTCCGTAGGATCGGTCTGAACCTGCACGATGACCGATCCTGCCCATGGCGATTTATCTCGACGACGCACAACGCAATTCCATCGCCCGGCTGGCAAAAAGCTGGACCTGGCGCACGCAATGGCCCACCTGGGCGCTGATCGTTGTGATCTACGGCGGATGGTTCGGCGTCGTGGCTCATGCGCGCGAACTCGGCCTGCCGTTGACCGCCGGACTGCTGGCGGTATTCGGCGCGTGGTACATGTCGCTGCAGCACGAACTGCTGCATGGGCATCCGACACGCTCGCCGTTCGTCAACGCGTTGCTGGGTTTCGCGCCGCTCGCGGTGTGGTTTCCTTACCGCATCTATCGCGACTCCCATCTTCAGCATCACGACGATCCGCATCTGACGCATCCCGGCATCGATCCCGAGAGCTATTTCGTCAGCCAGCGCGTATGGCAACGTGCGGGATGGACGATTCGCGCGCTGCTGGCTTTCCGCAATACGTTTATCGGCCGGCTGCTGGTCGGGCCCGCGTTCGCTATCGCCGCCACCGGCGTCGAGGCACTCGGCAGGATCAAGCGCGGCGACTGGCGCGACGTGCCGTCGTGGCTCGCGCACTTCGCCGCATTGGCCGCGCTCACGGTGTGGTTGCAGCGCAACTGTGGCATACCGGCGTGGGTTTTCATCGTCGGCGTGGGCTATGGCGCGCTGTCGCTGGGTTCGGTCCGCTCGTTTCATGAGCATCGCACGGCGCACGATCATGCGCATCGCACCGTCGTCAATGAAGCGGCGTGGTGCTGGCGGCTGCTGTTTCTTAACAACAACTACCACGCGGTACATCACGATCTGCCACACGTGCCGTGGTTCGCGCTGAAAAAGATCTACGAAGCGCGGCGCGACGCTTACCTCGATCGCAACGGCGGCTTTCTGGTAAGCGGTTATAGGGAATGGCTGGCGCGCTACGCATGGACGCCGGTCGCTCATGCCGTGCATCCGGCAAACTACCCGCTACCCGACGACACCTGGCTCGATGCGTTGCCGTGGGTCAGGCGCTGGCGAGCGCTGCAACCATCGACCATACCGGCTGATCTTCAGACCGGTGCGCAGTCGCAACGATAGATGCGTCACACCCGGCTTCGCCTGCTCGCTCGATTCATGCGGCCTGCTTCGCACACGAAGCCGCTCACGCGATCAATGGCAACCGATCGCACAACCAAGCGCCCCTAGCGCCCCGACAATGCCCACCCCAGCGCCAAGCCCGAACGTTTCGAGCGAAGTCGCGCAGCCCTGCAGACCACAAGTGCAAACCAGCGTCGCGGCGAATAACCAACGCCGGACCCGCTTGCGCATCACCACCGTGCCGCATTGACTACCGTCATTCATCCTGTCCCCCTCCGTACCGACTGTCCCGAGCAAAGGCGAAATCGCCGCTGCGAGTGTAGCCAGCGCATGCGCGCGAACAACCGACGAATACCGGCCAGAAACAGGCAGCCGCTTACAAAAGCTTGCCGGCAGGTAGTCAATTTCCGCCCAAGTCAGGCCTTGGAATGCCCGCCATTTCACCGCAAATGCCGGTTCTCCCACATACTCAAAACTTACGGCTCGTCATCCTGTTGACTCGGGCGTCGGAGGGAGATCGTCATGTCGGTTTATGTCGATGAAGGGTTCAGGCCCTGTGTGACGGAATGCGCGACGGTCGCGTTCCGGGTGTGCTGCGACGATCGTGCGCAGATTTTCGAAGTCAGCGCCGAAGCGCTCGTCACGTTCTGCGGGGCGGCTAGCAGGCGCAAGGAGGACCTGCTCGTCGCGTTCGAAGACGCCCAACTGGAGATCCTGTCGGTCGCCGCGCAAAAGTGGATCTTCAGACCGACCGAGCCCGTGCGGCTCGGACTCGACGAATTCCGAATGGTCAGACATTAGCCGTGTCAGAATCGCATCATGACCTGGATCGCCGCCCTGCCGATGTATAACGTCACGCCCGCCCTCGACTTCGAGTGGCGCGAGTGGCTCGTCGACGTGCTGCGCCGGGTCAAGCCGGCGTGCCGCATCGTCGAGCCGGACGAGGAATTGCACGGCTTCTGGCGGCGCCCCAACCTGCTGCTCTCGCAAACCTGCGGCTATCCGCTGATGCACGGCCTGCACGAACAGGTTCGCCTGATCGCGACGCCGCGCTTCGACGCGCCAGGCTGCGAGGGCGCGCACTACGCGAGCGTGCTGGTGACGCGGGCGGACGCCCAGTTCGATACGCTCGCGGCCTGCCGCGGCGCGCGCGCCGCCTACAACCAGGACGATTCGAATAGCGGCATGAATGTGTTTCGTCATGCGGTCGCGCCGCTCGCGCGCGCCGGCATGTTCTTCAGCACGGTGCTGCGCACGGGCTCGCATCTCGGTTCGCTGCGGGCCATCGCGGACAATCGCGCGGATGTCGCCGCGGTCGATTGCGTGACCTTCGCCTTCGTCAACGATGTGATGCCCGAGTTGGCGCGGCGGGTTCGCGCGATCGGCATGACGGCGGCGTCGCCGGGTTTGCCGCTGATCGCGTCCGGCACGGTGCCGCCGGCCACCATCGAAGCGCTGCGCGACGCGCTGAACGAAACCCTCGAAGTGCGCCCCGAACGCGCAAAACGCCTGCGTTTGCAGGGCTTTTCCGTTCTACCGCTGACGGACTACGAACGGATCGGGCAGCTTGAAAACGAAGCGCGCGCCGCCGGCTATGCGCGCCTCGCCTGAGCCGCGAAACTACTGCACGTCCAGCACCAGAAGTTGCGCACCGTCGGCGACCTGGTCGCCGACCGCGTAGAGCACTTCCGTCACCGTACCGGCCGCCGGCGCGCCGATCGTGTGCTCCATCTTCATCGCTTCCATCACGAGCAGCGGCGCGCCCTTCTCGACCACGGCGCCCGGTTCGACCAGCACCGCGATCACCTTGCCCGGCATCGGCGCGGTCAGGCGGCCTTCGCCGCCTTCCGCGTCGGCGGCATGCGCGAGCAGGTTCTGCCACTCGAACGCGAGCGCCTCGCCGAGACAAAACACATGGAACGTATCGCCGTCGACGAACACGCGGCCCGTCACACGCGCATCGCCGAGGGTCGCGCGGAATTCGTGCTCGCCCGCCCCGCTCGACCACGAGAAGTCTTCGCGCACGCCTTCGTGTTCGAGCGTCTGCGTGCCGCCGTCGCGGGCGAACGAAACGGTGAACGCGTGTTCGTTGTCACCATGATCGACCTCGCGCCAGCCGAGCGTCTGCGTGTAGCCGCCGTTCAGCCGCCAGTGCGATAAGGCGTCCCACGGCGACGCGCCGTGCGCCGTGCCGCCCTCGCGCGTGAGCAGCGCGGCGCAGGCGAGCGCGAGCGCTTCCTTGAAGGGCTTCCTGTGTGGAGCAAACAGCGCGTCGTGGTGACGCTCGATCAAGCCCGTATCGAGATCGGCGGTAGAGAACGGCTCGCTCGCGACGATGCGTTGCAGGAACTCGACGTTGGTATGCGGGCCGACCACCTCGCACGCACGCAATGCGCGGCTCAGGCGCGCGAGCGCTTCTTCGCGCGTGGCGCCGTGGACGATCAGCTTGGCGATCATCGGGTCGTAGAACGGCGTGATGGTGTCGCCTTCGCGCACGCCGCTATCGATCCGCACCGGCGCCTTACGGCCCGCTGCGCCTGCCCCGGCCGCATCGATCGAGAACTCCACGCCTTCGGGCATGCGCAGGTGCTTGAGCTTGCCCGTCGACGGCAGAAAACCGCGCGCCGGATGCTCCGCATAAATGCGCGCCTCGATCGCGTGACCGTCCAGCTTCAACTGCTGCTGCGTGAGCGGCAGCGGTTCGTCGGCGGCGACGCGCAGTTGCCATTCCACGAGGTCCTGCCCCGTCACCATCTCCGTGACCGGATGCTCGACCTGCAACCGCGTGTTCATTTCCATGAAGTAGAAGTCGCCGCTTCCGGTCATGATGAACTCGACCGTGCCTGCGCCGACGTAATTCACCGCCCGCGCGGCGGCCACCGCAGCCTCGCCCATTGCGCGCTTGATTTCAGCGCTGAGCCCGGGCGCCGGCGCCTCCTCCAGCACTTTCTGATGACGCCGCTGCACCGAGCAATCGCGATCGAACAGATACACCGTGCCGCCGTGACGGTCCGCGAATACCTGCACTTCCACGTGACGCGGCCGCGTCAGATACTTCTCGATCAGCACACGGTCGTTGCCGAAACTGCTCGCGGCCTCGCGCTTGCACGAGGCCAGCGCCGCCGCGAAATCCTCGCTGCGCCCGACCACGCGCATGCCCTTGCCGCCGCCGCCCGCACTGGCTTTGAGCAGCACCGGATAGCCGATCGCATCCGCTTCGCGATGCAGCAGCTGCGGGTCCTGATCGTCACCGTGATAGCCGGGCACGAGCGGCACCGAGGCCGCGTGCATCAGCGCTTTCGCGGCGGCCTTCGAGCCCATTGCGGCGATGGCCGATACCGGCGGTCCGATGAAGACGATGCCGGCCGCCTCGCACGCGTGCGCGAAATCTTCGTTCTCCGACAGAAATCCGTAGCCCGGATGCACCGCCTGCGCGCCGGTTGCCTGAGCCGCTTCGATGATGCGCGCGACCCGCAGATAACTTTCTGCCGCCGTCGAGCCGCCGATGTGCACCGCCTCGTCGCACGCGGCCACGTGTTTCGCGTCGGCGTCCGCGTCGGAATAGACGGCCACGCTCGCGATGCCGAGCCGCTTGCAGGTCGCGGCAACGCGGCAGGCAATCTCGCCACGGTTGGCAATCAGGATCTTGTTGAACATGAATGTCTCGATGAAATGGGCCGTTCGGCGCTGTTGTTCTGATCGGGTCGAGGCGCACTCATGCGCCCCGGCAATGGGCCTGCTCGCGCGTCAGCCGCGCCAGCCCGGCGTGCGTTTTTCGAGGAACGACGCGACGCCTTCGCGGCCTTCCGCGCCGGCACGCGTGCGCGCGATGCGCGCCGCCGTGTCTTCGATCATCGCATCGTTCAACTCGTGGCCCGCGATGTCCTGCACGAGCTGCTTGCAGGCGCGCACCGCTTGCGGCCCATTCGCGCAGAGCGTGTCGGCGATCTGGGCAACGGTGGCGTCGAGCTGCCCCGCTTCGACCGCTTCGCTGACGAAGCCGAGGCGCAGCGCGGTCGCACAATCGAAGGCCTCGGCAGTGACGAAATAGCGGCGCGAGGCCTGCTCGCCCAACGCGCGGATCACGTACGGCGCGATGGTCGCGGGAATCAGACCGAGCCGCGCTTCCGACAGGCAAAAACGCGCGCTCTGCACCGCCACCACGATGTCGCACGCCGCGATCAGGCCCATGCCGCCCGCGTACGCGTCGCCGTTCACCCGCGCGATGACCGGCTTGTTGCAGCGATACACCGACTGCAGCATGTTCGCGAGCAGCATCGCATCGGCGCGGTTCTCGTCGTCCGAGTAACCGGCCATCTTCTTCATCCAGTTCAGATCGGCGCCCGCACAGAACGCCTTGCCGTTCGCGGCGAGCACGACCGCACGCACGTCGTCGCGCGTGTTCAATGCCGTGAAGGCCGAGGTCACTTCGGCGATCATCGTCTCGTTGAACGCATTGCGCACGTCCGGGCGATTCAACGTGACCGTGGCGACCTGTCCGGCCAATTGCACATTCAGTGTTTCGTATTGCATCGTCGCAGCTCCCGCGCTTCGTCGCGCATCGTCACATTCTGAACACGCCGAAACGCGTGTCTTCGATCGGCGCGTTCATCGCGGCCGACAGGCCAAGGCCGAGCACGTCGCGCGTTTGCGCCGGGTCGATCACGCCGTCGTCCCATAGACGCGCGCTCGCGTAGTACGGGTGGCCCTGATGTTCGTACTGGTCGCGAATCGGCTGCTTGAACGCTTCCTCCTCTTCGGCACTCCACGCGCCGCCCTTGCCTTCGATGCCGTCGCGCTTGACCGTCGCCAGCACCGACGCCGCCTGCTCGCCGCCCATCACCGAGATGCGCGCGTTCGGCCACATCCACAGGAAACGCGGCGAATACGCGCGCCCGCACATGCCGTAGTTGCCCGCGCCGAACGAGCCGCCGATGATCACCGTGAACTTCGGCACCTTGGCGGTCGCGACCGCCGTCACCATCTTCGCGCCGTTACGCGCGATGCCTTCGTTTTCGTACTTGCGGCCCACCATGAAGCCGGTGATGTTCTGCAGGAACACCAGCGGAATCTTGCGCTGGCAGCACAGTTCGATGAAGTGCGCGCCCTTTAAGGCCGACTCCGAAAACAGAATGCCGTTGTTCGCGATGATGCCGACCGGATGCCCCCAGATATGCGCGAAGCCGGTGACGAGCGTGGTGCCGTAGCGCGCCTTGAACTCGTCGAACGCGGAGTCGTCGACGATGCGCGCGATCACCTCGCGGATATCGAAGGGCTTACGCGTATCGACGGGAATCACGCCGTACATGCTCTTCACGTCGTAGCGCGGCGGCTTCGGTTCCTGCAACGCGAGCGGCGTGGGTTTCGTGCGATTCAGATTGCCGACGATGCTGCGCGCAATCCCCAGTGCGTGCGCATCGTTTTGCGCGAGATGATCGACCACGCCCGACAAACGGGTATGCACGTCGCCGCCGCCGAGATCTTCAGCGCTCACCACTTCGCCCGTCGCCGCTTTCACGAGCGGCGGGCCGCCGAGAAAAATGGTGCCCTGATTCTTCACGATGATCGACTCGTCGCTCATCGCCGGCACATACGCGCCGCCCGCCGTGCACGAGCCCATCACGACGGCGATCTGCGGAATGCCCGCCGCCGACAGATTCGCCTGGTTGTAGAAGATGCGGCCGAAGTGATCGCGATCGGGGAATACGTCGTCCTGATTCGGCAGATTCGCGCCGCCCGAGTCGACCAGATACACGCAGGGCAAATGATTTTCCGCGGCGATCTCCTGGGCCCGTACGTGCTTCTTCACGGTGACCGGATAGTAGGTGCCGCCCTTGACCGTCGCGTCGTTGCAGACAATCACGCACTCCTGCCCCGCGATTCTGCCGATGCCCGTAATCACACCCGCGCCGGGCGCGTCGTTGTGATACATGTTGTACGCGGCGAGTTGCGAGAACTCGAGAAACGGCGTGCCGGGATCGAGGAGCTTCTCGATGCGGTCCCGCGGCAACAGTTTGCCGCGCCCCGTATGTTTGTCGCGTGCGGCCTGGCCGCCGCCTAGCGCGAGCCTGGCGACCTTCGCGCGCAGATCGGCGACCAGCGCTTCGAGCGCCGCCGCGTTGGCGCGAAAGTCGTCCGAGCGCGGATTCAGCCTGGATTCGATGATCGGCATGAAGTAGCTTCTCCTTTTTGCCGCTTTTTATAGGGGCCGGGCGTTCGGCGCGCCACGTCAAGGCGCGCCATCGTGTGATGGACATGCGCCGCGCGATTCTTCGCACGACGCAACGCCATCACCGCACGTCAGACCGTTTCGGCAAACAGCTCGCGGCCGATCAGCATGCGGCGGATCTCGCTCGTGCCCGCGCCGATTTCATAGAGCTTCGCATCGCGCCACAAGCGCCCGACCGGATACTCGTTGATATAGCCATTGCCGCCGAGAATCTGGATCGCCTCGCCCGCCATCCACGTGGCTTTTTCCGCGGTATAGAGAATCACGCCTGCGCAGTCCTTGCGCACCTGGCGCACATGCTCGTTGCCGAGCGTGTCGAGTTGACGGCCCACGGCGTACAGATAAGCACGGCACGCCTGCAGCGTGGTGTAGAGATCGGCCACCTTGCCCTGAATCAGCTGGAACTCGCCGATCGACTGGCCGAACTGCTTGCGGTCGTGGATATACGGCACCACCGCGTCCATCACCGCGACCATGATGCCGGTCGGGCCGCCCGCGAGCACCGCACGTTCGTAATCGAGGCCGCTCATCAGCACCTTCACGCCGCCGTTCAGCTGGCCAAGAATATTTTCTTCCGGCACCTCGACGTTCTCGAACACCAGTTCACCGGTGTGCGAGCCGCGCATGCCGAGCTTGTCGAGCTTCTGCGCCACCGAAAAGCCCTTCATGCCCTTCTCGACGATAAACGCGGTAATGCCGCGCGAATTCGCTTCGGGATCGGTCTTCGCATAGACCACCAGCGTGTCGCAATCCGGCCCATTGGTGATCCACATCTTCGTGCCGTTGAGCACGTAGCGGTCACCCTTCTTCTCGGCGCGCAGCTTCATGCTGACCACGTCCGAGCCCGCGTTCGGCTCGCTCATGGCAAGTGCGCCGACGTGTTCGCCGGAGACCAGCTTGGGCAGGTATTTCTGCTTTTGCGCGTCGGTGCCGTTGCGGTGAATCTGGTTCACGCACAGATTCGAATGCGCGCCATACGAAAGGCCGACTGAAGCCGACGCGCGCGAGATCTCCTCCATCGCGATCATGTGCGCGGTATAGCCCATGTTCGCGCCGCCGTATTCCTCCGACACCGTCATGCCGAGCACGCCGAGATCACCGAACTTGCGCCACAGGTCCATCGGGAACTGGTCCGTGCGATCGATTTCCGCGGCGCGCGGGGCGATTTCCTTGGCGGCGAATCCCGCGATGCTGTCGCGCAGCATTTCGATTTCTTCGCCGAGCGGGAATTGCAAACCGGGCAGGTTGTGCATTGCTGTGTCTCCAGAGTTCGTTGGCGACCGGTCGCCCTCATGGGGCGCCGGCAGGTCCGGGCGCGGGTCGGGCGCAGCGTGGCGGAGGTTCGCGGCCTGCCGGGCCGCTGCCATGCTGCGCGAGGCGCGCTAGCTTCAACGCGCATTTCACGCCAGATTGACGTAAGCGTCAATAGGTATTTTTGAGTGTTACTCAGAAAATGCTCCAGGAGGCTCCGCACGCCATCTTCCGTGATAGGATCGCCGTCATCAGGCGTCAAACGCCTATCCACCGGCTCGATCGGAGCCGTAAATCTGAACTCGACTCATATGACGGTTGCCGTGAAGGCCGAACTACCCGTGTCGCGCCGCCAGCCGGCTGGACGCAAATCGCAACAACGCGTGAAGGAGATTCTTCAGGCGGGGCGCGACGTGTTCTCCGAAAAGGGCTACGAACGTGCGACGACCGCGGAGATCGCGCAGCGTCTCGGCATTTCAGAGGCGACCGTGTTCAGCTATTTCCGCGGCAAGCGCGAGCTGTGCGCGCGCGTGATCGGCGACTGGTACGACGAGATCATCGAGGCGATCGAGTCCGGCTTGCCGCGCGACGGCAACGTGCGCCAGCAATTCGCTTTCATCGTGCGCACGCATTTGCGGCTGATGCTGGTGAACGGCACCGATCTGTGCGCGCTGGTGCTCTCCGAGGGCCGCGCGCGTCATCACGAATTGAGCGAGGCGCTGACCGAACTGCAGCGCCGCTACACCGCGCCGTTGATGCGCGTGCTGGCGCAGGGCCAGGAGAGCGGGCAGATTCGCGCCGACATGCCGCTGCGTCTATTACGCTCGATGGTATTCGGGCCGATGGAGCACGTGCTGTGGGACGCCACGCTGACGAATCGGCAGATCGATATCGACGCGACCGCGGATCAACT
This sequence comes from Paraburkholderia strydomiana, assembly GCF_046030495.1. Lineage (GTDB taxonomy): Bacteria > Pseudomonadota > Gammaproteobacteria > Burkholderiales > Burkholderiaceae > Paraburkholderia > Paraburkholderia strydomiana_A. The sequence goes on along the minus strand of NZ_JAQQCJ010000003.1, from coordinate 237,712 downwards.
GATCGACGTGTTGTGGAGCGCGCTCACGCCGCCGGACCTGGCGGTCAGCGCATTGCAGCAGTTCAGGATGGAAGTGGCGGAGGCGAACCGGCGCTTCGAAGAAGCGGCGCTTGCACGACGTTCGCCGACTACACCGCGTGACGCATAGCGCACGGTCAATGCGCCGTTTCTCCGCGAAGGGGATTCTCCACGTCTGTGCGCCGGGCAAAAAGAAGCTTAATCTACTGCTTCCCCGGCCGTGCCCAGAAGGAGAATCCAGGTGGCTGAAGCAAAAAGCGTAGCGAGCACAAAGCGCGCGAAACCCACGAAGCCCGCGAACATTCGCATCGGCATCGGCGGCTGGACCTATGCGCCGTGGCGCGGGCCGTTCTACCCGGACGGCCTCACGCAAGCCCGCGAACTCGAATACGCGAGCCGCAATCTCACGTCGATTGAAATCAACGGCACGTTTTACGGTCTTCAGAAGCCGGCGAGCTATGAGAAGTGGTATCAGGAAACGCCGGACGATTTCGTCTTTTCGCTGAAGGCCCCGCGCTACGCGACCAACAGAAAAGTGCTGGCGGACGCGGGCGAAACGATCGAACGCTTCTTCGCGAGCGGCGTGCTGCTGCTCAAACAGAAACTCGGTCCGATCAACTGGCAATTCGCGCCGACCAAGAAATTCGATCACGAAGACTTCGAAGCGTTTCTGAAACTATTGCCCGCCAGTATCGAAGGCCAGAAACTCAGGCACGCGATCGAAGTGCGCAACGACACGTTCAAATCGCCGGAATTCATCGCGCTCGCGAGGAAGTACAAGGTCGCGGTCGTGCTCGCCGGCGACAGCGATTACCCGCAAATCGCCGACCTCACCGCGCCGTTCGTGTACGCCCGCATCATGGGCACGACCGACAGGCAGGCCAAAGGCTATTCGGCGAAAGCGCTCGACGCATGGGCCGACCGCGCGCGCCAGCTTGCCGCCGGCACCACACCGGCGGACCTGGAGACCTGCGCCGAGCCGCCGGCCAAAGCGGCCGAGCGCGATGTCTACCTGTACGTGATCAGCGGCTTCAAGGAGCGCAATCCGGCCGCCGCGATGGCGCTGATCGGCAAGCTCTGATCCGCCGCAGTCCCGGCTGCGGCAGGCGGGTGTCATAATCGCGCCAGCGGATCAACGCAAACGCAATACAAACAACCTAACCTCAGCGCAGAGTCCACGCGAAACCGGCGTGCAGGCACGCGCACATTCAGGCGGCTACGCCGCCTCATCATCCAGGCCCCGGGAGAATATTTTGAGCGCCATCGACAATCCTTTGCACGATCAGGAAGTCGGCTCGGCCGACGCCACCCAGGACACCACGCGCATCGACGACGTTCGGATCGGCGCGGTACGTCCGTTGATTTCCCCTGCGCTGTTGCAGGACGAACTGCCGGTGCCGCCCGCCGTGCAGACGCTCGTCGAAAAAACGCGCGTGGAAATCGCCGACATTCTGCATGGCCGCGACGACCGGCTCGTGCTCATCGTCGGCCCATGCTCGATTCACGACCACGATCAGGCAATCGAATACGCCCGCAAGCTCAAGGCCGCAGCCGACACCTACAAGGACGATCTGCTGATCGTGATGCGCGTGTACTTCGAGAAGCCACGCACCACGGTCGGCTGGAAAGGCTATATCAATGACCCGCGTCTGGACGGCAGCTTCCGCATCAACGAAGGCCTGCGTCTCGCGCGGCAACTGCTGCTCGACATCAATGGTCTGGGCCTCGCCACCGCGACCGAGTTTCTCGACCTGCTCAGTCCGCAATACATCGCCGATCTGATCGCATGGGGCGCCATCGGCGCGCGCACGACGGAGAGCCAGAGTCATCGGCAACTGGCGTCGGGGTTGAGCTGCCCGATCGGCTTCAAGAACGGCACCGACGGCGGCGTGCAGATCGCCGCGGACGCGATCGTCGCGGCGCGCGCGAGCCACGCGTTCATGGGCATGACGAAAATGGGCATGGCCGCGATCTTCGAAACGCGCGGCAACGACGACGCACACGTGATCCTGCGCGGCGGCAAGAAAGGCCCGAACTACGACAGCGCGTCGGTGGAGGCGACCTGCGCGGCGCTCAAGTCAGCGGGTTTGCGCGAGCAGGTGATGATCGATTGCTCGCACGCGAACTCGGGCAAATCGCATTTGCGCCAACTGGAAGTGGTGCAGGATCTGGCGCAGCAACTCACGCAGCGTGAGCGCCGCATTATCGGCGTCATGCTGGAGAGTCATCTGGAAGAAGGCCGTCAGGATCTGAAGGCCGGTGTGCCGCTGCGTTACGGCGTATCGATTACGGATGCCTGCGTGAGCTGGGCGCAAACCGAGCCGGTGCTCGACACCCTCGCCGACGCCACCCGCAAGCGTCGTGCGGCGGGTTAAGCCGCGAGTCGAACGCGAGTCGCTATTTACCGCGACTCAGGCACACGCGCCGCACCAGCCGCCGATCAGTCCAGCTTGACGGGCGTTGGGCAGCGCGTGATTCTTCACGCCCGATACATGGCTCGCCGCACGCGTCCATGCATGGCAGCGCGCACGCGGATGCTCCGGCGTGAAGCGCGTTGCATTACGACGCGTTGACGGCTTCCTTGAACGCCTTGCCGGCGGTGAACTTCACCGTCTTGGCTGCCGCGATCTGGATCTCGGCACCCGTCGACGGATTGCGGCCCACGCGTGCTGCGCGCGCGCCGGTCGAGAAAGAACCGAAACCGACCAGTTGCACCGTATCGCCGCTGACAACCGCTTTGGTCACCGCTTCGACGATTGCGTCGATGGTTTGGCCGGTGGCCGCTTTGCTTTCGCCCGTCGCTGCGGCGACTGCATCAATCAGTTCCTGTTTGTTCATAGCACTTCCCGTATGGTAATCATGGAACCGGCGCCACATCTGTTGCGCCGGGACCGACACACTAACGCATAGGCGCGCATTCGCGCAAACCTTCGTGTAAGGCTTGTATCACCCGCCCAGAGCCAATTTGACGATTTTTCGTTGCAAAGTGCCATAAGAATCGCGCGCTTACGCGCTTCCAGCGCTTTGCGCGCTTCGGCGGCGCATCACAATCCGTTGCAATTTCAGTACTTTAGCGGCCCCAAAACGGCCACCAGCACGCATTCTTACCGTGTTAGGGTGGATCGCCGAGATTCGGCGCGGGGCGCGCGATGCCCCGAGCAATTTAAAAATTCGGGAGGAAATAAAAATGATGTTTCGCCATATTGCAACAGGCGTGCTGATTGCCATGCTGTCGTGCGCCGCCTCGGCCGCCGACGATAACGGCTGCGCCACGCTCGTCGGCGCAACCGGTTCGGCAACACCCGAAGGCTTCAAAATGCGCGACGGCGAACCCGTCGATCTGGTCAGCGGCGCGAAAACGGTCCATGGCAAGCTGCTGATCTTCGGCGACAGCGGGGCCTTCCGCGCCTACTGGCAACCCGAAAAAAGCGCGGAAAAATACGTGCTGGCCAATGCGGGCGTGAATGCGGTGCGTCTCGTATCGACCCCGCCGCAAGGCACGCCGGCCACGAACGGCGAACCCGGCACGGACGTCCCCCCTCAACGCGTGCTATCGTGCCCGACGTTGTGAATAGGTAAAAACGCCAGGCGCGGCACGCGGCGCGGCATAAATGACTCGCCATCAAAGGCCTGCCAGGTCGGACTTACCGCTCGCTCGACGGCCCATTTATTTCCTTCCGATAGCCTATCAAGCTCGTCCCTGTATTGCCGATATACAAAGCTGCGTACGCGACGCAAACGTTAAAAAGGAAGGGAATGGGCCGGTTAGCCAGATGGAGGGAAGCGCGCTGGGTCACGGAAAGCGACCCAGCGCTCGCGTGCTCGCAGCTTCAGGCGTTCAGCCGTCAAATCCCGCTCCTCTATTTCATCCTGCTCGTCAACACGATGGCCGTTGCGGTTACGCATTGGCACAGTGCGCCGGCATGGTTGTCCCTCTACTTGCCCGCCGTGTTGTGCACGTTGTGCATTGTCCGTTGCATACGCTGGTGGCACGTCCGGCATCGCGTACTCACCGGCGACACGGCAGAGGCCGAGCTGCGCCAACTGACCTGGCTCGCCGCCCTGTTCGGCGTCGCGTTCAGCGCCTGGTCGCTTCTGCTGTTTCCGTATGGCACCGCGTTCGAGCAGGCGCAGGTCGCGTTCTACATGGCGACCACGCTGGTCGGCTGCGTGTTTTGCCTGATGCATCTGCGCACGGCCGCCCTACTGCTGCTTTCCATCGTCATCCTAAGCTTTTCCACCTTCCTCGTGTTCACGGGATATCCGGTGTTCATCGCGATGGCGATCGACATGACGCTGGTGGGCGTCGCGCTCGCGGTCATCATCCAGCTCTATTACAGGACCTTCAGCGACGTGGTGCATGCGCAGCGTGAACTGCAGGCGAGCCAGCAGAAAACCCAGCGGCTCAGCGACGATAACTTCCGTCTCGCGAGCATCGACAGTCTGACCGACCTGCCCAACCGGCGCAGCTTCTTCGCGTCGTTGCGCGCGATGGCGGAACAGTCGCTCGCCACGGGCAGCGGCTTCAATGTCGGACTGATCGATCTGGACGGCTTCAAACAGGTCAACGACGTCTACGGCCACGCGAGCGGCGACCTCGTGCTCCAGGAAGTCGGTTCGCGGCTGCTCGCGCAAGCGGAGCCGGGCCTCTTCTTCGCGCGCCTCGGCGGCGATGAATTCGGCGTCCTCGCACAGCAGAGGCTATCGGACGAAGCGCTCGTCGAGCTGGGCCAGCGCATCTGCGAAGCGCTCAGCACACCGTATCGCGTGGCGGGCAATATCGCCGAGCTGTCGGGAACGATCGGCTGGGCCGCGTTTCCCGAAGCCGGCAAGACCGTCGCACAGGTATTCGAACGCGCCGACGCCGCGTTGTACTTCGGCAAGGAAAGCCGCCGCGGCAAGCCGGTGATTTTCTCGACGGAGCACGAAACGCGCATCCGGCGTTCGAGCCTCGTGACCCAGGAACTGCGCCATGCCGATCTCGAAGCGGAGCTGTTTCTGGAATTCCAGCCGATCTACGATCTGCTCACGCGCCGCCCGATCGGTCTGGAAGCGCTCGGGCGCTGGCATAACGCACGGCTCGGCGCCGTCAGGCCGGAAGAGTTCATCCGGATTGCCGAGCGCACGGAACTGATTCTGCACATTACCGAGGTGCTGCTGCACAAAGCACTCGACGAAGCTTCGCGCTGGCCATGCGATCTGTTTCTCTCGTTCAACCTGTCCGCGGTGGACATCTCGACGTCGGCGCGCGCGCGTCGTCTGATCGATATCGTGGCGGCGAGCGGCGTGCCGCCGCAGCGGGTCTCGTTCGAAATCACGGAGACCGCCGTGACGCGCGATTTCGAGCAGGCGCGCAGCTCGCTCACGATGATCAAACAGGCCGGCTGCCGTGTATCGCTCGACGACTTCGGCACCGGCTATTCGAGCCTGAGCTACGTGCATCGGCTGCCGTTCGATACGATCAAGATCGACCGCAGCTTCGTGATCGACGTGGACTCGAACAGCGCGTCGAAGAAGATCGTCAAGTCGGTGCTCGACCTGTGCCGCAACCTCGGGCTCGAATGCGTGGTGGAAGGACTCGAAACGGCGTCGCAGGCCGAAGTCGTGCAGGCGCTCGGCGCGCGCGCGGTGCAAGGCTATCTGTTCAGCCGGCCGATGCGCGCGTGCGCCGTTGCCGCGTATCTGCAAGCGGCGCCGGGGCAGGCTTACGCGCCGGACGCGCAGCGCTAGTCCGGCCCACGTCCATACCCCGCGATATCCCGCGATATCGCGCGCAATGGCAGCAAGACACGGCGCGACGACGCGGCCGCCGCCCGCTTAACGCGGCACGCCCGGATAGTCGAGCCGGGGATACCAGTCGGTGCCGCGCCCGCCAGGCGTCATGTCGAGCAGGGTCCACAGCGGCATCGGATCCGGTGCGCCACGCGGGTCCTGGCCCGGGTCCGCCGACGCCGGCCCCATCTCCTCGGCCCAGAAATGCCGCGCCGTGCCGTTTGAACGCGTGAACACGTTCAACGCCGGATAGTCGTCGCCGGCGGGATCTTCGGCCGCGTAATCGCGGTTGAACGTGTTGCCGCCCGACGAGTACAGCCGCAGATACCGCCAGCCCCGCTCCTTCTTGAACGCGACGAGCTTTTCGATCGGCGAGCGGCCGATCACCGCGAACGCCACGCGTTGCAGGATGTCGGGCATTTCGCCGTCGTAGGCGCTCAGCAGCGACGTGCACATCGGACAGGGCCGCGCACGCTGCGGGCCGTACATCCAGTTGTAGGTGATGAGCGTGTCGTGCTCGCCGAACATCTCCGACAGCGTCACCGGGCCCGCTTCGCCGTCGAATCGATAGTCCTCGGGCACGACGCCGCCAGGCGGCAGCGCGCGGCGCTGCACCGCCACCCGTTCGATATGGCGGCGCAATTCGATTTCCTCGGCCAGCAGGTCGTTGCGCGCGCGGCGATAGTCGGCGCTCTCGCCGGGAAAACGCGGCGGCTGCCCCGCCAGTTCCCGCGCCGGCTTGAGCGTTTGCGCGGATGTGTCTACGTCAGTCATCAGCCATCTCCTTGTGCGGAAAAGGGATGGAGGGCGCTTATCGTCGCTCCTGTCGCCCTCCATATGGTCACGACGATCGGGGTCGTCGCAAATCGACATTCATGGCGAAAAAATCGTCCGACGTTGGCCACGGCATCCGACCACCCCGCCACGGTGGCCGTAATCGAAACCACGCGGCAAGGTATGCTTTTGCGAAACAGCACGCGCGCGTGAAACGCGGCGCAAGCCAGAGCCACCGTCACCGCGCGCCGTCCTTGGGGATGCAACATGCCGCTTCGTCTGCCACCTCTGCCCGCGCTTCGTTTCTTCGAAGCGGCCGGCAGGCATCAAAGTTTCAAGCTCGCCGCCGCGGAACTGAACGTCACGCCGAGCGCGGTCAGTCACGGCATCGTCGGCCTGGAGCAGGCACTCGGCGTCGAGCTGTTCGTGCGCGAGCCGCGCGGCATTTCGCTGACGGCGACCGGCGCCGATTACCTGTCCTACGTTGCCGAAGCGTTTTCGCTGATCGCCATCGGCACGCAGCGTCTGCCGAACCATCGCGCGGATCGCCCGATCGCGTTGAGCTGCGCGCCGACTTTCGCGTCGCGCTGGCTGGTGCCGCGTCTCGCGGGTTTTCGCGAGCGCTGGCCGAAGGTGAACGTGAGCGTCGACACATCGCACCGTCAGGTCGGCTTTCCGGTCGACGGCTTCGATTTCGCGATTCGCCTGAGCCGGTCTCCGGTCGCGGGCGCCGCGTGGACGCGCCTGTTCGGCGAACGCTTCGTACCGGTGTGCAGCCCCGTTTATCTGGAGAGTCTGCGCGACGATGGCGGCAACATCAGGCTCGAACACGCGACGCTGATTCACGTGAACGCCGCGAGCGAAGACTGGCAGGCGTGGTTCGATGCGACCGGTGCCAACGGCATCGACCCCACCGGCGGCCTGCGCGTCGACACGATCCAGCTCGCGTTCGAGGCGGCCGCCATGGGCCTCGGTGTCGCGCTCGGCAGAAGGCCGCTGGTCGACAGCGATCTCGGGAGCGGCGCGCTCGTCGAAGCTTCTTCCGACACGATCGATTCGGCCGGCGCGTACTGGCTCGTGAGCGCGGAAAACGCGGACCGCCGGCCGGAACTGTACGACTTCAAGCGCTGGCTCATCGGCGAGGCCGGGCAGTTCGGCGCGACCGCCGACGCCGAGGGTCCGGATTCGGGAAACGCATCGAGTTGAATCCGAATCTCACGTAACGCCCCACAGGTGAGCCACGCTCACCTGTCGAAGAAATCTTTTCTTTTGCCGCTTCCGACGCTCACTGCGACCATGGTGTCCAAGGAGATCAGAACCATGTCGAGCGCCAACAGCAAACGCTTCGCCCCCGTCTTCAACCCGACGACGCTCGTGATCCTCGCCGGCGCGCTGATCCTGAGCGCGGCGATGGGCATCCGCCAAACCTTCGGGCTTTTCATCGGTCCGTTTTCGTTCGACCGCGGCTTGCCGGTCACGCAGATCGCGTTCGCCATCGCGCTGCACAATCTCGTGTGGGGCTTCGCGCAACCGTTCGCGGGCGCCGCCGCCGACCGCTACGGCTCGGCGCCGGTGGTCGCGTTCGGCGCCACGACCTTCGCGGCCGGTCTCGGGCTCGCGGCCGTGGCGCCGAACAGCGCGCTGTTGATCGTCGGCATGGGACTGCTGGTCGGCATCGGCGTGAGTTGCACCACGTTCGGCGTCGTGTTGCCGGCGGTCGGCCGCATTGCGACGCCGGAAAAGCGCAGCATGGCCATGGGGCTGGTGAGCGCGGGCGGCTCGGCGGGACAGGTGCTGATGATTCCGCTCGTGCAAGGCATCCGGCTGAGTTCGGGCGTCGCCACGTCGCTGTTCGTGCTGGCCTTCCTGATGCTGTCGATCGCCCCGCTCGGCATCCTGCTCGACCGCCGCGCGCGAGTCGGCACGCCGGTCCAGGAAGCGCCTGCCGCGCCGCTGCGCGAGGTGCTCGCGCTGGCGACCCGGCATCGCGGCTACCGGCTGCTGACCCTCGGCTTTTTTACGTGCGGGTTCCAGCTTGCGTTCATCGCGACGCATCTGCCCGAGTATCTGTCGCTCTGTCATATGCCGCTCGGGCTCGGCGCCACCGCGCTCGCGTTGATCGGCCTGTTCAACATGGCGGGCAGTTGGGCGTGCGGCTGGCTCGGCGGCCGGTTCCGGCAGCAGCACGTGCTCGGCTGGCTCTACCTGATTCGCAGCATGACGATCGGTGCGTTCTTCGTGTTGCCGAAAAGCACCGCGTCCGTGGTGATTTTCGCGGCCGTGATGGGGTTGACCTGGCTCGGCACCGTGCCGCTCACGAGCGGGCTGGTTGCGAAAGTGTTCGGCACGCGCCACCTCGGCAGCCTGTTCGGCGTGTGCTTTCTGAGCCATCAGATCGGCTCGTTTCTCGGTGCGTGGCTAGGCGGGCTGGTGTTCGATCTGACGGGGTCGTATTCGCTGCTGTGGGAAGCGACGGTCGTCGCCGGGCTCGCCGCCGCGATGCTGCACTTTCCGATCGACGACACCACGGTGAACAAGCCCGCGCTTCGGCGCGAACCGGTGCGTGCCTGAGTGGGCCTGGTTCAGCGCCTGTATTCAATCTGGACACCGAAACAAATCATTGCGGTTATTTTTTCGGCTTGTGCGAACCCTCTTTCGGCACGCGCCCCATCAGATAGAACTCATCGTTCGGGCGCATCGATATGACGTTGGCCATCCGGTTCGACAGACCGAAAAACGCGGTAATCGCCGCGATATCCCAGATGTCTTCATCGCTAAAGCCGTGCTCGCGCAGCGCTTTAAAATCGGCGTCGCCGACCGTGCCGGATTCGCGGCACACCTTCAGCGCGAAGTCGAGCATTGCCTTCTGCCGCGCGGTGAGATCCGCTTTGCGATGATTGACGGCGACCTGATCGGCAAGCAACGGCGCCTTTTCGTAGATGCGCAAAATCGCGCCATGCGCGACCACGCAATAGAGGCATTCGTTCACGGCGCTCGTGGCGACCACGACCATCTCGCGCTCGCCCTTGGTAAGGCCGCCCTCCTTCAGCATCAGCGCGTCGTGATAGGCGAAGAACGCGCGGAATTCGTCCGGGCGATGGGCGAGCGTCAGAAATACATTCGGCACGAAGCCGGCTTTCTCCTGCACTTCGAGGATGCGGGCGCGGATGTCGTCCGGCCATTCGCCCGGCTGCGGCACGGGGTAGCGGCTAATCGGTTGAGCTTTTGTCATGCGGTGTCTCCGTTATATCTCTATGTGCACGACGACGATTGTAGCAACCGTCAGCCCAGCAGCCGCGCGCTCGACAAGGTCCGATTTCGACGCCCGTATCGTCTAGACTTTCAGTCTCAGGGAGTGTGAGCCGAACCGCGAGCAGCGGCGGCGACCAGCACAGGAGTGAGCATGTCAGACGCTATGCGCGACGCGCGGGCCACGGTCGTCAAGGTGCGTCCCGAGCAGGAAATGATGACGATCCAGCGGCTGCCCTACTTTGTCGGCATCTCCGCAGGCACCGCGGGCGCCACGGGTTTGTCGATGTACATGGTCGTGGTACCGCCGGGCGGTCATGCCGAGCCGCACTTTCACGCCGACTACGAGACCGCGATCTTCCAGCTCGAAGGCAGAATCGAGACCCGCTATGGTCCGGGTTTGCGCGAGTCCGTGATTACCGAAGCGGGCGACTTCCTGTTCATTCCCCCGGGCGTGCCGCATCAGCCCTTCAATCTCGACGACGCCCGCCCCGCGCGCGCCATCGTCGCGCGCAACCATTCCGACGAACACGAACGTGTCGTGCCCTACGACCCGGGCGCCGAGGCGTGATCTGACCGGACGCGCCGCCTCTTTCAATTCGCGCTGAGCAGCCGGCCCGTCGGGCTGCGCAAGCCGGCTCGCAGGTGGCCTCCTGCGTACTGATCCAGCCGGAATCCGCGCGGCGTTCGGCCGTCCTCCCTGCGCCCTTTCGCCACCTGTGCTTAAATCCGCTCTTCGCGCCGATGCGTGTTCGCCATGCGCGAACGAGAGCCCGACTTCATTTCATTTCCTTTCATTGCCTTCTCAGGAGCGCGGTTGTGTGGCATTTCCCGGTTGCTATCCCATCCTCGCTGGGCGTATGGGCCGTTTTCATGAGCGTGCTCGTCACGCAGCTCGGTGTGCCGATTCCGGCCGCACCGATGCTGATCTTCGGCGGCACCATGGCCGCCATGGGGCAAACCTCGTACGTCAACGTCGTGTTCGCCGCGGTCGGCGCGACGCTGATCGCCGACTCGCTCTGGTTCTTCACCGGACGGGCATATGGCCGGCGTCTGTTGAACTATCTGGTGCGCTTCTCCCTTTCGCTGGACACCACGGTGCGCGTCGCGCGCCATACCTATGAGCGCTACGGCGCGCCGATTCTCACCATCGCCAAGTTTCTGCCGGGACTCGGTCTGATTTCCGCACCATTGCTCGGCACGACCGCGATCAGTGTCGGCGTGTTTCTGTGGTGGGATCTGGTCGGCGCCACGTTGTGGGCCAGCGTGTGGGTGGTCGGCGGCGCCGCGCTGCACGATCAGATCGTGCAACTGGTGCTGCTCGTGCGGCAAAACGGCGGCACGATCTTCGATGCTTTCGCGGCGATCTTCGTGGCCGCGCTGTTGTATCGCTGGGTGCGCCGTTTGCAGTTTCGCCGCTGGCTCGCGCATACGCGCATCACGCCGGATCAGCTCGACGCGTTGATGAAGTCGAACGAACCGCCGCTGATTCTCGACGCGCGTCCACCCAGCGTGCGCGAAAAGGAGTCGCACCGGATTGCCGGCGCGCGGCCGCTGGATCTCGATTCACCCGATCCGATCCATCCCGAGTTCCTGAAGCGGCCGATCGTGGTCTACTGCGTGTGCCCCAACGAGGCGACGGCCAAGCGCATCGTCGCCCGGTTGCATCGCAAGAACATTCATCATATCCGCGCGCTAAAGGGCGGACTCGACGCGTGGGAGAAACGCGGCTATCCGGTCGAACCGCTGCCGCCCGACTTCAATACGGCAATGGCCCATATGATCGAGGATCATGATCATTCAGGCGCCGAGGGCGAATACACGGTGCGTGCGAGGCTCGCGGAGTAAGTGTGGTGATCGATGCAATGTGCGCGATGAGTATTGAGTACTTTGATCGCTTGAGTGACTGCACCATTGGGTAAATCCCGATCAATCTTTTTCATAAAAGGGGTTTGACGGCCTTATTGGCTCGTATATGCTAGTTGTCAGGCGGTCGTCAGGCTCACGCCAAAGACATTCTGAGGCGCAGCGAATTCATTTCGCCCAGCTTCGAGACGACCATGCCAGCGGTCTGTTTCTTTAAACGCCCCGTGCGGATTTCGAGCAGGCCGTTCAATACTTTCAACGTTGCCAGTCGAGTGTAATCGTGAGAGTCCGAGGCCCTTTGGTTAGATGGAATCGCAGTCAGGCGGGTTGTACGCTCGCTGACAGCGCCATCGCCGACGGCAGCAACGGCAGCCTTACGTTCCGCCGCTTCCTGTCCGTCTTTCCGATCCTGTCCCGCCGTTCAATTCGACGTCACAACTCCGTTTGCGCGCGCGCTTTCATTGCGGTGCGAACCGACGAAGTCGCCTCGCTGCTGCCGTAGCGCCTCCCTCCTTTTCGCCATTCGTTCTATCCGTTTGCCTATGCGCGTTCGTGCGTATGCGCGGTGCTGTCTGCCGTCCCTGCGCTTCGCGCGGATAAACGCGGCTCAGTGACTCGCGCATTGCGGCGGATCGAATCGAACGGCCATTCCTGCTACTGCCCGCGGCGCGCCGTTCGCCGACAGCGACAGTACGCAACCTCCTGGCGGCCTCGTGCATCGTGCGCGGCTGCGGGGTCAAGTCGCGCCGCGTTTTAGCGCTATTCACATCACACACCTGGCTATGCGAAACAAACCGCTGGTCGGCATCAGCGCCGACAGAACGATGATCGGGGCCCACCCGTCGCACGTAGTCGGCGAGAAATACATTGCCGCGATTGTCGATGGCTCGCAGGCGCTGGCCATGCTGCTGCCTGCGCTCGGCGAACGTCAGTCCACTGAAGATGTGCTGGCCGTAGTCGACGGCCTGCTTTTTACCGGCAGCTATTCGAACGTCGAACCGCATCGCTATGGCGGCCATCCTGGTGCCCACGGCACGCTGCACGACGCCGCGCGCGATGCAACGACGCTGCCGCTGATGCGCGCGGCGCTCGCCGCCGGCGTTCCAGTGCTGGCCATATGCCGCGGACTCCAGGAAATGAACGTGGTGTTCGGCGGCACCCTGCATCAAAGCGTTCACGCAGTGGCTGGCCTGAACGACCACCGCGAGAACAAACAGGACAGCCTCGACGTGCAATACGGGGCGTCGCATTCGATCACGTTGTCGCCAGGCGGCTTGTTGCAGCGCCTCGCCGGCCACACGAATGAGGCGCGTGTGAATTCCCTGCACGGTCAGGGCATCGAGCGGCTGGGCCTGGGTCTCACGGCCGAAGCCATCGCACCGGACGGCTTGATCGAAGCGGTCAGCGTGAATGACGCGCGCGCTTTCGCGCTGGGCGTGCAGTGGCACCCGGAGTGGAAGTTCGCCGACGACCCGCTATCCACCGCGATCTTCCGCGCGTTCGGCGACGCATGCCGCGATCGAATGCGCATCAGGACCGGCCACGGCGCGGCATTTGCATCCGCCGCCATGCAGGTTTGAGCCGGTCGCGCGCCAAAAACTGAGAGAACAATCATGCATGACATCGACGATTTTCTGAAGAAGCATCACGTCACCGAAATCGAAGCGATCATCCCGGATATGGCCGGAATCGCGCGCGGCAAGATCATTCCGCGCAGCAAGTTCGAATCCGGCGAGTCCATGCGCTTGCCGCAAGCGGTGATGATCCAGACCGTCACGGGCGAGTATCCGGAAGACGGCTCGCTCACGGGCGTCACCGATCCGGACATGGTGTGCGTGCCCGACGCGGCCACCATTCGGATGATTCCATGGGCCGTCGATCCGACCGCCCAGGTGATTCACGATTGCGTTCATTTCGACGGCACGCCGGTCGCCCTCTCGCCGCGCCGCGTGCTGCGCCGGGTACTCGAACTCTACAAAGCCAAAGGCTGGAAGCCGGTCATCGCGCCCGAACTCGAGTTCTATCTGGTCGACATGAACAAGGACCCGGATCTGCCGCTGCAACCGCCCATCGGCCGCACGGGCCGTCCGGAAACAGGACGGCAGTCGTATTCGATCGAAGCGGTCAACGAATTCGATCCGCTTTTCGAAGACATCTACGAGTACTGCGAGGTGCAGGAACTGGAAGTAGATACGCTGATCCATGAAGTCGGCGCCGCGCAGATGGAAATCAACTTCATGCACGGCGACCCGCTGAAGCTCGCCGACAGCGTCTTCCTGTTCAAACGCACGGTGCGCGAAGCGGCATTGCGCCACAAGATGTACGCGACCTTCATGGCCAAACCGATGGAAAGCGAACCGGGTTCGGCAATGCACATGCATCAAAGTCTCATCGACGAAGAAACCGGCGAGAACATTTTCACCAGCGCGGACGGCAAACCGACTGTGCAGTTCACGAGGTATATCGCCGGCTTGCAGAAGTACACGCCGGCGCTGATGCCGATTTTCGCGCCGTACATCAACTCCTATCGCCGTCTTTCGCGCTTCATGGCCGCACCGATCAACGTCGCGTGGGGTTATGACAACCGCACAGTGGGTTTTCGCATTCCGCATTCGGGACCGGCCGCGCGCCGCATCGAAAACCGCATTCCGGGCGTGGACTGCAATCCCTATCTGGCGATTGCCGCGACGCTGGCCGCTGGCTATCTCGGCATGACACAGCAACTCGATGCCACCGAGCCGCTGCTCAGCGACGGTTATGCGTTGCCGTATCAATTGCCGCGCAACCTCGAAGAAGGTCTGACGTTGATGGCGGCCTGCGAACCGATTGCCGAAGTACTCGGCGAGAAGTTCGTCAAAGCCTACCTCGCGTTGAAAGAAACCGAGTACGAGGCGTTTTTCCGCGTGATCAGTTCGTGGGAACGCCGGCATTTGCTGTTGCACGTTTGAGACCGGATCGTAGAAAAGGCCCTGTCTTGCGATGTCATGATCAGATGTAAATGGAAAAATTGGAGTCAGCATGAGCTACAGAATCGAAGAAGCCGCTTACATGCAACCCGCGCAAGCCACACAGCGCACGTCGCGCAGCACCGCCGAATACCGCGCGCTCGACGCCGCTCATCATATTCATCCGTTTTCGGATATGGGCTCGCTCAATCGCAGCGGCAGCCGTGTGATCGTCAAAGGCCAAGGCGTGTATCTGTGGGATTCGGAAGGCAACAGGATCATCGACGGCATGGCGGGACTCTGGTGCGTGAACGTCGGCTATGGCCGCAAGGAACTCGCCGATGCCGCATACCGGCAAATGCTGGAGCTCCCCTACTACAACACCTTCTTCAAGACGACGCATCCGCCGGTGATCGAACTGTCGGCCTTGCTCGCGGAATTGACGCCGGCGCCGTTCAAGCACTTCTTCTACTGCAACAGCGGCTCGGAAGGCAACGACACGGTGCTGCGCATCGTTCACCAGTACTGGGCGGCACAGCAGAAGTACTCGAAGAAGTTCGTCATTTCGCGCAAGAACGGTTATCACGGTTCGACGATCGCGGGCGGCACGCTCGGCGGCATGGGTTATATGCATGAACAGATGCCGTCGAAAGTCGAGAACATCGTGCATATCGATCAGCCGTATTTCTTCGGCGAAGCGCAAGCCAATCAGACGCCGGACGAATTCGCGCTGGCGCGCGCGCAGCAACTCGAAGCGAAGATCCTCGAAATCGGCGCGGACAAGGTGGCCGCTTTTATCGGTGAGCCTTTCCAGGGGGCGGGCGGTGTGATCTTTCCGGCTTCGACGTATTGGCCGGAAATTCAACGCATCTGCCGCAAGTACGACATTCTGCTGGTTGCCGACGAAGTGATCGGCGGATTCGGCCGCACGGGCGAATGGTTCGCACATCAGCACTTCGGTTTCGAGCCCGATCTGATCACGCTCGCGAAGGGGCTGACGAGCGGCTATGTGCCGATGGGGGCGGTCGGCCTGCATGACCGGGTCGCCAAGGTGATCATCGGGAGCGGCGACTTCAATCACGGCCTCACTTATTCCGGCCACCCGGTGGCGGCCGCCGTCGCGCTCGCCAATCTCAGGCTGCTGCGCGACGAGAAGATCGTCGAGCGCGTCAAAACGGATACCGGCCCGTACTTCCAGAGGAAGCTGCGCGATACCTTCGCCCATCATCCCATCGTCGGCGAGATTGCCGGTGCGGGTCTCGTGGCCGGTCTGCAACTCGCGCAAGACCCCGCAACACGCAGGCGTTTCGCCAATGGCGGCGACGTCGGCACGATTTGCCGCGACTTCTGCTTCAACGGCAATCTGATCATGCGCGCCACCGGTGACCGGATGCTGCTGTCGCCGCCGCTCGTGGTCAGCAAGATCGAGATCGACGAAATCGTGTCGAAGGCCAAAGCGGCGATCGACGCAACTGCGCGGCAACTCGGCGTGGGGTAATAGCGTTACGCAAGGCAATCCGTCAGCCCATCCCCACATGCTGATCGACACATCCGAGTACAGCGCGGAACACGTCGCGCATGCCGGGCCCGGGCAGGTTATCGGCGAACACCGAGGACGACAAACGCAATTATTCGGCCGCTGAGGCGCAATTTTTCGCTGTCTGGAACCGCGGTCGGTTTCGCCATGCCCTGCCTGCGCCATCTCTCCCCAACCCTGGCGTTTACCCGACAAACCCAAATTGCCGACTATTTATCGATAATTTCTCGTGTTAGATTCCGTCGCCTGCCAGCCATTGCCAACTGGCAAATTTGCGCCGGAACGCACGGCGGCGGCACAACCCCGACCAGGCAGAAGACAGAACAAGGAGACCCCTATGTGGGTTCTAATCGGCGTGCCGATCGTGGTACTCGGCTTCGCATTGCGCTTTAACGCGCTACTCGTGGTGACCGTTGCGGGGGTCGCCACCGGCGTGGCCGGCGGCCTGCAACCGGTGGAAATCGTCAGCGCCTTTGGCAAGGCGTTCGCGGATAACCGCTACATGGGCCTGATCTGGCTCACGCTGCCGGTGATCGCGCTGCTCGAACGCAACGGCCTGAAGGAACAGGCGCGGCACCTGATTTCGCGCCTTCACGCCGCCACCACAGGCCGCGTGCTGATGCTCTATTTCGTGATTCGCCAGGTCACGGCCGCGCTCGGGCTCACGTCACTCGGCGGTCACGCGCAGATGGTGCGTCCGCTGATCGCGCCGATGGCCGAAGCAGCCGCCGCGAACCGCTACGGCGAATTGCCCGACGCGGTGCGCCAGCAGATTCGCGCGAACGCGTCGGCGGTGGACAACATCGCGGTGTTCTTCGGCGAAGATATTTTCATCGCGATCCAGTCGATCCTGCTGATCAAAGGCTTTCTCGAACAGAACGGCATCGTGGTCGAACCGCTGCACGTGTCGGTATGGGCGATTCCCACCGCGGTCGCCGCGCTCGTGATTCACATGGTTCGGCTGATGCTGCTCGACCGCAATCTCTCGCACAAGATGAATGCATTGGGCCGGGGCGCCGCGCAATGGTGATCAAACTCGAATCCCTCTATGTGTTGGCCGGTTTGATGTTTGCCGCGTTCGCGCTCTTCAATCTTCAAGACCGTTCGAATCCGCGCCGCGTCGTCAATTTTCTGTTCTGGGGTATCTACGCGATCACGTTCATGTTCGGCGGGGAACTGCCGCACTTCGTGATGGGCTGTCTCGCCATCGCGCTCGCGTTGATCGCCGGTTCCGGCAAGCTCGGCAAAGGCCGCGCGGACAGCAACAGCGAAGCCGCCGCCGCGCGCCGCGAAGCGAATGCGCAGCGCTTCGGCAACAAGCTGTTCATCCCCGCGCTGTTGATTCCGGTGATTACGCTACTCGGCACGTTGACGCTGAAATACGCACCGTTCGTCGAAACCAAGAACGTCACGCTGATTTCGCTCGTACTGGGCACGCTGGTCGCGTTCGGCACGGCGCTCTTCATGCTGCGCGATTCGCCGGTGCACGCGCTCAAGGACGCACGGCACACGATGGACACCGTCGGCTGGGCCGCGATCCTGCCGCAGATGCTCGCCGCGCTCGGCGCCCTGTTCGCGATTGCCGGCGTGGGCCACGTGGTGTCGGATCTCGTGAAGACGTGGATTCCGGTCGACTCCGCATTCGCGGTGGTCGCGGCTTATACCTTCGGCATGGCGATCTTCACGATGATCATGGGCAACGCATTCGCCGCATTTCCGGTGATGACTGCCGGCATCGGCCTGCCGTTGATCGTGCATCAATTCAACGGCAACCCCGCGATTCTGGGCGCAATCGGCATGCTGTGCGGCTTTTGCGGCACCTTGATGACGCCGATGGCCGCGAACTTCAATATCGTGCCGGCAGCGCTGCTGGAGCTGAAAGATCAGAACGGCGTGATCAAGGCGCAATGGCCGACCGCTTTACTATTGCTGATCGTCAATACCATACTGTTGTATCTGCTCGTATTCCGCTTCTGAGGAGCCTGCGATGACCGTTCAACTCACTCGCGAAATCGCGTCCCGTTTCGCCAACCTCGCGCTCGCTCACCTCACGCGCGAGTATCCGAACAAGCTGACGCACTCGCTCGCCGGACCGCAGGACATGCAAGGTCCGCGCGCCTTGCATCCGATCTTCTACGGCAGCTACGACTGGCATTCGTGCGTGCACGGCTACTGGCTGATCCTGCATCTGCTGGAGCGCTTTCCCGATCTGCCCGAAGCCGCGCGCATCATCGCGGTGGTCGACGAGCATTTCACCGACGCCAACGTGGCCGGCGAACTCGCGTATCTGGAGCTGCCGCACAACCGCGGTTTCGAACGACCGTATGGCTGGGCCTGGCTGCT
The DNA here is from genome assembly GCF_046030495.1 of Paraburkholderia strydomiana. Classification (GTDB taxonomy): domain Bacteria; phylum Pseudomonadota; class Gammaproteobacteria; order Burkholderiales; family Burkholderiaceae; genus Paraburkholderia; species Paraburkholderia strydomiana_A. The sequence continues at coordinate 219,208 of NZ_JAQQCJ010000003.1, read as the reverse complement.
CGCGCTCAGCGCGCAGCTGCACTCGCTGAAGCTCGCGGACGCGGCGCGCTGGTCGAAGACTTTTGCACCGCTTACCGGTTTTTTCGTCGAACGCTTCGAGGAATTTTTGCCGAAGGCGACTTACCCGCTACGCGTGGGCACGCACTTCAACATGGCGTTCGCCCTTGCGCTCACGCTGGATTTCGCCCGCCAGACTTCACACAGCTCGCTCGAAGCGCTACTCGTCAGAACCGCGGAGCGCTGGTTTCTGAACGACGTCGCGTGTCAGGCCTGGGAGCCGGCCGGCGACGAGTTCCTCTCGCCTTCGCTGATGGAAGCGGAGTTGATGCGCCGCGTGCTGCCTGCCGCGCAATTCGTCGACTGGTTCGGGCGCTTTCTGCCGGATCTCGGCGCGAAGAAACCCGCGACGCTATTCGAACCGGTGAGCGTGACCGATCGCAGCGACGGCAAGATCGCGCACCTGGACGGGCTGAATCTGAGCCGTGCGTGGTGCCAGCGCTCGCTCGCACGGGCGCTGCCCGCAGGTGACATTCGCCGGACCGTGCTGTTCGATACCGCCGAGCGTCATCTGCAAAGCGCCCTACCTCATGTGGCCGGCGATTACATGGGCGAGCACTGGCTGGGTACTTTCGCGACGCTTGCTTTGGAGGCTTGATTGAAGGGGTGTTCGGGGCGGCGGTTCGGCGCTCCGGTCTGACTTGAGGCCTATATTCGCGGGCTTTATTCGAACCCGGACGGTTCGCATAGCCTCTCAGCAATACAATAGCGGCGCCGTTAGCGTGAACCGGTTTGCACTACATCAACCGCTTCGCGCCACGTGCGCCGCATATTTATTGGCGGCTCGATTGCAAGCCGCCAGACGCATCAGAGCCGATCGCTCGACCGGCTCCCGGCCTCACTGCCCCGTCAGCTTCTTCGGCTTCGGCGGCGTCTGCACCTTGTTGTACTGGAACTGGGGCGTCGCCTTCAATGCAGCCTTGGAAGCGCCTGCCAGATAGAAATTGCCGTCATGAATATCGAGCGCGGCGATCGGCACCGCGACGTCATGCGACGCGACACCAAGGAAGCCGCCGGCCGACACGATCGCTGCCGACAGCGAACCGTCCGGTGCGACCACCAGATCACGCACCGTGCCGATCTTTTCGTTCTGATCGTTGTACACGGCCTTGCCGAGAATGCTCTTTTTCACGCTCCAGCCGCTCAGCAGCGCATTGGACTGTTCGACCGTGACACTCAGCGTCTGCGTGCCGGCGACCTGCGCCTGTGCACCCAGACTGGTTGCAGCCACCGCGACTACGACAACAAGTTTGCCCAACGTCATCTCGTTCACTCCGTTCTTAGTAGACTTGACCGGCGCATGCGCTGCGCCGAAGGAATCGCTGCAGCACGATCATACAGATTGCGCCGCGTCGCTGCAGTCAGGGTGCATCGTGCGGATGCCGCGCTCGAACAGCGCCTTGCTCATCGGCGCCGCTCGGCGCGCATGGCGGTAAAATCGCGTGAGGCGATGGCGCCCGTTTAAAGGTGGAAGTTTGACTGAGCTTGAACAGGGTTTCATATTGACCCGGCATTGGCGGGATACGCCCGCCGGCACGGAGATCGATTTCTGGCTGGCAACAGACGGCGGGCCCCGTCATATCCGCTTGCGCCCTCAGCCATCGGTCGCGTTCATTCCCGCCGAACACCGCGAGCGCGCCGAAACGATCCTGCGCCGTGACATGCCGCTCGATCTGCGTGCCCTCGAACTGCGCGACTTCCAGCATCGGCCGGTGATGGGGCTTTACTGCCCGCAGTACCGGCAATTGACGGGCTTCGAGAAGCGCCTGAAACAAGGCGGCGTGGACGTCTACGAAGCCGACATCTTCCCGCCCGAGCGCTACATGATGGAGCGCTTCATCACCGCGCCGGTGTGGTTCAGCGGCGAGCCGCAACGGGGCGGCCCGCTGCTGAACAGCGAGTTGAAGCCGGGCACGGACTATCGTCCGCCGTTGAAACTCGTCTCGCTCGATATCGAAACCAGCGCGCACGCCGAGCTTTATTCGATCGCGCTCGAAGGCTGCGGACAACGCCAGGTGTATATGCTCGGACCGCCGAACGGCGATGCGAGCGGGCTCGACTTCGAACTCGAATACTGCGAAACGCGCGCCCAGTTGCTCGAAAAACTGAACCTGTGGATGGAGCGGCACGACCCCGATGCGATCATCGGCTGGAATCTCGTGCAGTTCGACTTGCGTGTGTTGCAGCAGCATGCCGAACAATATCGCGTACCGCTGCGGCTCGGCCGCGGCGGTGCAGTGATGGAGTGGCGCGAACATGGTCTCACGCGCAATCACTTCTTTGCCGGTGCCGCGGGACGGCTGATCATCGACGGTATCGAGGCGCTGCGTTCCGCGACGTGGAGCTTTCCGTCGTTCAGTCTCGAACACGTCGCGCGCTCGGTGCTCGGCGAGGGCAAGGCCATCGACAACCCGTATCAGCGCATGGATGAAATCCAGCGCCGCTTCGACGAGGACAAGCCCGCGCTCGCGCACTACAACCTGAAGGATTGCGAGCTGGTCACGCGCATCGTCGCGAAGACCGAGCTGCTGTCGTTCCTGCTGGAACGCGCGACCGTGACCGGCCTGCCCGCGGATCGCAGCGGCGGCTCGGTCGCGGCGTTCACGCATCTGTATATGCCGCGCATGCACCGGCAAGGCTACGTCGCGCCCAATCTCGGCGATGTCGCGGGCGCGGCGAGCCCCGGCGGCTTCGTGATGGACTCGCGCCCCGGTCTGTACGATTCGGTACTCGTGCTCGACTACAAGAGCCTGTATCCGTCGATCATCCGCACCTTTCTGATCGACCCGCTCGGTCTCGTGGAAGGCATGCTGAACCCCGACGACGAGCACTCCGTGCCGGGCTTTCTCGGCGCACGCTTCTCGCGCACGCGCCATTGCCTGCCGTCGATCGTCGCGCAAGTGTGGCAAGGCCGCGAAGGCGCCAAACGCGAGCACAACCAGCCGCTTTCGCAAGCGCTGAAGATCATCATGAACGCGTTTTACGGCGTGCTCGGGTCTACCGGCTGCCGCTTCTTCGACCCGCGTCTGGCGTCGTCGATCACGATGCGCGGCCACGAAATCATGCACACCACGCGCGAGCTGATTCAGGCCGAAGGCTACGAAGTCATCTACGGCGACACGGATTCGACTTTCGTGTGGCTCAAACATGCGCATAGCGAAGAAGACGCCGGCCGCATCGGCCGCGCGCTCGTCGAGCATATCAACGCGTGGTGGCGACAGAATCTGCGCGCGCGGTTCGGGCTCGACAGCGCGCTCGAATTGCAGTTCGAGCGGCACTATCGGCGCTTTTTCATGCCGACCATTCGCGGCGCGGAGGAAGGCAGCAAGAAACGCTATGCGGGGCTCACGGTATTGCCCGACGGCGGCGAGGAGATCGTCTACAAAGGACTCGAAACCGTGCGCACGGATTGGACGCCGCTCGCGCAGCAGTTTCAGCAGGCACTATACGGGCGCATATTCAGGCAGCAGCCGTATCAGGATTATGTGCGCGACTATGTGCGCGATACGCTCGACGGCAAGCTCGACGATCAGCTCGTCTATCGCAAGCGCCTGCGCAGAGCGCTCGGCGAATACGAACGCAACGTGCCGCCGCATGTGCGCGCGGCGCGCATTGCCGACGAGTTCAACCGTAGCCAGGGGCGCCCGCTGCAATACCAGAACGGCGGCTGGATCAGCTACGTGATGACGGTGGCCGGTCCCGAACCGCTGGAAACGCTGCGCTCGGCAATTGATTACGAACACTATCTGACGCGGCAATTGCAGCCTGTCGCCGATGCCATTCTGCCGCTGCTGCGCGATGATTTCACGACGTTGCTGTCGGGGCAAAAGCAGCTGTTCTGACGCGGTGTTAGCATCGGGCCGGGCGCGATCCGTTCAACCTGAAGGAGTCGAAAGTTGGCGACAGCAAGCGGACAGCAGAACCACGCACAAACCACGGCGAGCCGCGTGTTCGCAAACGATGCCCTCAGTCTCGGACTCACGCTGCCGCTGCTGCGCACGGGCACCATCGCCGCCGATTTCGACGAGCAGTTGGCTCTTGCGCGGCTCGCCGACGAACGCGGCTTTCGCGCGCTTTGGGTCCGCGACGTGCCGTTGAACAGCGCCGACTATCCGGACCCGGTCGGCCATCTCGACCCATGGGCGTTGCTCGGCGCACTTGCCGTGCACACACAGCGTATTGCGCTCGTGAGCGGCGCGATCGTGCTGACGCTGCGCCATCCGTTGCATATTGCCAAGGCGGCGCTGTCCGTCGACATGCTCAGTCACGGTCGCTTCATTCTGGGTCTCGGCTCAGGCGACCGCCCGCCGGAGTACGCAGCCTTTGGCCGCGACCCGGATGAGCGGCGCGACCTGTACCGACGACATTGGGACACACTAGCGGCGGCGCTCGGCAAGCCGTCCCGCGTGATTCCCGATCGTGCGCCCGAAGGCGCACCGACTTTTCACCTGCTGCCCGACAGCGCGAACACCGTACCGCTGCTGGCGGTGGGCTCGGGCGGTCAGAGCGTCGACTGGATCGCGCGGCATTCGCTGGGGTGGATGACCTATCATCGCGAGCCCGATGCACAGCGCGCGCGTTACAGCATGTGGCGCGCCGCGGCCGAACGCGCGGCGCCCGCTGCGTTTCGCGCGTTCGGCGTGGCGATGCGGCTCGAACTCAGCCGCGATCCGCATGAGCCGGCGCAGCCCGTCACGTTGGGCTATCGAACGGGCCGGCATGCATTGGTCGGCATTCTCAACGACATGCGCGCCGGCGGCACGCATCATGTGACCTTCAATCTCGCGTCGGAGCGCCCTGCCGCCGACGTGATCGAAGAACTCGCGCAGGACGTGTTGCCGCTATTCCAGCCAGAACCCTAACGCCGCGCGCCTGCTTCTAGATCTTCTCCAGTTCCAGCCCCTTCGTGCGTGGCCCCATCAAACCGATCGCCAGCATCACGATGAGCATCGCACCGGCAATGAACACGAACACGCCGGACGTGCCGAATTGTTTCAACACCGCCGCGATCAGAAAAGCCGTGAAGATTGCCGAAAACCGGCTCCACGAATAAACGAAGCCCACCGCCCGGGCACGGATGCTGGTCGGAAAGAGCTCAGTCTGATACGCATGGAAGCTGTACGAAATGATGTTGCCCGCAAGCGTCAGACACACGCCGAGGCTCACCAGCAGCACCGCGCCCGACGCCTGACTGAACCACAGCCCGCAGACGATGTTCACGCCGGCCATGACGACGATCACCGTCTTGCGCTCGAAGCGGTCGCCGATGAAGAGACCGATTACCGGACCGAGCGGCGCGGCCAGCGCAATCACGCTCGAATACATCAGGCTCGTCGTGATCGTGATGCCCTGTTTGATCAGCAGTGTCGGCACCCAGTTCGCAAAGCCATAGAAACCCACCGTCTGGAAGATGTTGAAGATAGTCATCATCAGCGTGCGGCTGCGGTACGGCGGCACCCACATATCGCGGAAGCTGCCGCGCGCCGTCACCGGCAGCGGCGGTGCGGGCGGCGGCAACTCGCGGCCATATTCGCTGCGCACCTTCGCTTCGAGCGCGCTCATCACGCGGTCGGCTTCGGCAAGACGCCCCTGCTGCGCGAGCCAACGCGGGCTTTCCGGCAGCGCGCGACGAATCCACCAGACGAACAGTGCGCCGTGCGCGCCGATCAGCACGACCCAACGCCAGCCGTCGAGGCCGAATAGCGTGCGCGGCACGAGCAGAAACGACAGGAACGCGACCACCGGCACCGCCGTGAAGCCGACCGCCTGCTCGCACGCGAACGCGCGGCCGCGAATCTGCTTGGGCACCAGCTCGGAGATGTACGTGCCAATCGTCACCAGTTCGACGCCGATACCGACGCCCGCGACGAAGCGCCAGAAGTTCAGGCCAGTGGCCGTTTCCTGAAAGGCCATCACGACGTTGGCCGCTGTATACCAGAGCAGCGAATACGTGAAGACGGCGCGGCGTCCGAAGCGGTCCGCCAGAAAGCCGCAAGCGATCGTGCCGATAAAGAGGCCGCTGAACAAAGCGGCGATGAAACTCGCGACGCCGGTCGAGCCGAACAGACCGTGCGTCGTCGCAGTCAGTAAGCCGCTCTTGACGAGACCCGGCGCGACATAACCGGAGTACAGCAGATCGTAGAGTTCGAAGAAGAAGCCGAGGCTCAGCAGCACTACCAGCTTCCAGATGGAGCGCGTGGCGGGCAGCCGGTCGAGGCGCGCCGAAATGCTGCCGGCGTCGAGCGGCGCGGCTGCCGTGGTGTCGGGCGCTGTGTTGCCGGGGGTGCTGGAATACGTCACGCTGCCGCCGTTGCGTGCGACGGAGTCGGCGTGATCTGGGGATGCCATGTTGTCTGTCTCCTTTGTCGACCAGAGTTGGCGCTTTAGCGCCTACTCCGGTCCCATGCAAAGCTGTCGACCGGAGTTGGCGCTTTAGCGCTTACTCCAGTCCCATGCAAAGCTGTCGACTGGAGTTGACGCTTTAGCGCCCACTCCAGTCCCATGCAACCCGAATGCTCGTGATACCGGCGAAAAATACAGCTCGCCGAAACCGGCTTGACGCCAGCCATCCGTACGTTCGCGCGTCGCACGCACCACGATGCCGGCATCAAGATCCGGCCAGCATTTTAGCCGCGTGCGCGCTTCAATTGTTCAAAGGTCGTGATTTTCCCGGCCAGCGCACTCGCCGCCACCGTGTACGGGCTCGCCAGCCAAACGTTGCCCGGACCCGAGCGACCCGGAAAATTACGGTTGATCGCGCTGATCGTCACCTGCCCCGCGTCGGTCGACTGCCCCGGCCCGCAATTGGCGCACGACCCGCAACCCGGCATCACGATCGTCACGCCTGCACGTTCAAAGACCGGCAAATAGCCCTGCGCCTCGCAATACTCGCGCACCGCCATGGTGCCGAATTGCAGATAAAGACGCGTGCCCTCAGGCACACGGATGCCCCGCTCGACGCCCCAATGTAGCACCTCGTGATAGAAATCGAAGTCTTCACGCTTGCCGGCGGTACATGAGCCGCCGTACGCAATGTCGATCGCGACGTCCTGCTCCAGTTGCGGCGCCGGCACCCCATTGCCGGGATCGCCAGGACGCGCGAGCATCGGTTCGATGGCGCTGGCGTCGATATGGATCGTGTCGCGATAGATTGCGCCCGCGTCGCTTTTCATCCAGCTTTCCAGTGCGAAATCGACGCCGCGCCGTTCCTTCAGAAACGCCACCGTGCGTTCGTCCGGCTCCACGATGCCGGTGAAGCCGCCCAATTCCGCGACCATGTTGGTCAAGGTCGCGCGTTCGTCGATCGACATCGCGCGCACCGCCGCGCCGCCGTATTCGAACACGAGGCCGATTGCGCCGCCCGAGCGGATCGCATCCATTTGGAGCAGATGCAGCACGACGTCCTTCGCGGTCACGCCTTCGCGCAAGTTGCCGTCGACCTCGACGCGCAGCGTCTCCGGCACTTTGCAGCGCACGTAGCCCGTCACCCAGCTATTGGCGATCTCCGTCGCGCCCGCGCCGAACGCGAGGCAACCGAGCGCGCCCGAATGCGGCGTGTGCGAATCGGTGCCGCACGCTACCTGGCCGGGCAACGCATATTGTTCGGCCATCAACGCGTGACAGATGCCCTCGGAACCCGGCACGCCGTCGAGCGCGCCGTGCGAGCGCACCGGATAATCGCGCGAGAACGACGTATGCCCTTCCATCAGATTGGCGACACCCGGCAACAGGCCGTCGCGCACGTGCGGAATGCTCTGTTCCGCCAGCACCAGATGATCCTGAAACGCGATGATGTGATCCGCCGCGTGCAGCGGCGCCGGCTTGCCGAACGCGCGATGCATCAGATGCGCGCACATGCCGGTGAAATAGTCGTGGCTGAAGCGCCAGTCGGTGGCGATGAACACACCGTCGCCGCGTTGCGCGCTGGCGATGCCCGGGTGCAGATGGCGATCGATGATTTTCTCGACCAGCGTTTTCGGCTCGCCAACTTCAGCGGCCTGCGCTCCGTCGCTCGCGGCATCGCGCACACGCGGCGCGGGCCACTCCGCGAACTTGCTGTATGCGAGCAGGCCGCCGCTGCGAATGATCTGCTGCGTGAGCGCGTCGCGGCCTTTGAGAAACTCGTCGATCGGCACCGTTTCGCCGGCGACCAGACGATCGAGCACGGAGAAATCGGTGGTCGTGAGAATGCCAATGTTGTCGCAGTTCTGCTGATAGATCCGCTCGAAGCTCTCCGCGACGATCAGCCGGATGCCCGCCGATAATTCCGCCAACGGGCTCGATTCACGCGATGAGCCCTTGCCGTAACGCTTGCCCGCCACCGTGATCTGAAAACCGCCGTCCTTCACCGCATTGCGGCCGATCGGCATGCGCTCGCCCGCCTTGAAGCCGACGTAGGGATATTGGCCGAGGCGTTCGTCGTAGGTGAGCATCACGGTGACCGGCGTGATCTCATCGGTGGACACGTTCTCGCGTAACGGCCCGGCTGTGGCGCGCGTGACATTTTCACCCGCGAGTTGCGCGTCGATCACCGCAGGGTCTTGAGACAGGTACAGCACGCGGCCGTCCAGACGAATCGTATCGCTCATGAGTGCATTTCTCCTTGCGCTCACTATACGGCGCGCAGGGTTGATGCCGAAGTGCCGGTGCGGCAACGCAGCCGTCTCGTTTGGCGAGGGCTGGGTGCGTTGTGTTGCTTTGAATATCGCGGCGGGCGCCTCGGCGTGGGCCGGTTCGCACCGGGTTACGCCGCGTCGGCCATGCTAGGGCTGGTCGCCGAGGAACCCGACCAAAGCTGCCGCGCTCGCGCTCAACTGCTCGCGCGCCTTGAAGATCATGATGAGACGGCGCACGGCCCACGCGTCGCTCAAGGACAGCAAACGCACGTCGAGCGCATTCACGTACAGCAGCCCGACCTGCTCGGGCACGATCGCAATGCCGAGTCCAGCGTGTACCATCCGGCATAGCGCGTCGAGACTGCTGACGCGAATCCTCACGTCGAGCTGACGTCCCGCGCTCGCCGCCTGCTGCGCAAGCAGGCGCGTCAGTGCGCTCTCGCTGCGCAGGCCGACGAAGCGGTCTTCGAGCAGGTCGTCGAATGTGACGCGCGATGCGTGGGCGAGCCGATGTCCGCCCGGCACCAGCACTGCCAACCGGTCTTGCCGGTAGGGCACCTGCTCGAAGGCCTCGCTGCCGGCGATCTGGTTGCAGATGCCGAAGTCGGCGCCATGCTCATCGACGATACGCAGCACGTCCGCACTGTTTTCCTCTTCCAGTTCGATCGAAACGTCCGGAAACGCGCGCCCAAATGCCGCCACGTCCTCCGGCAAAAACTGCACGATCGACGAAAGATTCGCGACCACTCGCACGCGCCCTTTCGCGCCCGACGAAAAGCGCGACAACTCCGCGCTCATCTGTTCGATGTTGCCGATGATCGCCAGCGCGTAGCGCAGCACGGTCTCGCCGACCGGCGTCACGGTGATGCCGCGCGACTGGCGCTGGATCACCGGCAAGCCGATCACTACTTCGATCTCGGCGATGCGTCGGCTCACCGCGGACGACGCGATGAACTCCCGCTCGGCCGCGCGCGCGATATTGCGCTCCTGGCAGACGGCGACGAACAGGCGCAGCGAAGTGAGGTCGAGTTTCTTGAGGAGGTTTTCCATGGTGTCGTGTCGCGGCCGATACCTCGATTGTGACGCGGGTTACGGAATTCGCCAAAGGAGCCGGCGTTTGCTCGTGCGGAGCTTCACGCGTCATGACGACAACGCGGCTTGTGACGCTCTTTCGGCCCCGGCGATCCCGCTTCCACGCTGGACGACTCACCTCACACTGCGTCGTGAAAGATAATGCCCACGGTATGCCGGTGCCCCGAACGCAAACGGCTGACCCCATGACGCAGATTGACACGATATGGGCCCCGCGTCCCCTGAACAGGCCTGCTGTTGACCGTGAACACCACTGCATCGCCCTTTGCCAGCGGCACCACTTCCGCACGCGACTGCATACGCGGACGCTGCTCCGTCATGACGAACTCCCCGCCGGTAAAGTCCCGCCCCGGCTCCGACAGCAAAATCGCGACCTGAAGCGGGAATATATGTTCGCCGTAAAGATCCTGATGAAGACAGTTGTAGTCACCCTCGCCGTATTGCAGGAGCAACGGCGTCGGACGGACCTGGCCGGCGTCATGGCACCGCGTGATGAAGTCCGCGTGCATCGCCGGATAACGCACGTCGACGTTCATGGCCTCATTCCATCGGTTCGCGACCGGCACCAGGTGCGGATAGATTGCCGTGCGCAATTCGCCAATCGTGTTCGGCAGCGGATACCGGAAGTACTTGTATTCGCCACGGCCAAAACCGTGGCGAGCCATCACGACGCGGCTTCGGAAGAGATCGTCGCGCGAATAAAGGGCCGCCAGCATGTCGCATTGGGACGCTGTGACGAGTTCGGGCACAGTGGCACATCCGTACAGGTCGAGATCCTGCTCGATTCTTCGCCAGTCCAGTGCGTCGATCCGTTGCGTGATCGTTGCTGCACATGGGAGGGTGGGCGCTTTCGCTTCACTTGGGTTCATAGCTGATTGGCGACCGTACGCGTAGTCGGGTCCATGAGATATCATCATTCGAGCCAGTGTACGGTCGTCGACAAAAGAAAACACTCCGGGTCTTGCGGTTCAATTCGACCATACTCGCGCATCGACGCGCGGTCCCTGCAAGAGTCGGCAATTCAGGCTACGCTGTCGGCCTCTGTCACTCGCGCGCCATACCGGCTGCGCAACGCGTCATTCCAGTAAGGACCACCATGAAACAGGCGCTAACCATCGATTTTGTCTCCGACATCGCATGCCCGTGGTGTGCGATCGGCCTATCTTCGCTTCAACTTGCGCTCGCGCGTCTTGCCGACACCGTCGACGCCGAGATTGCCGTGCATCCGTTCGAACTGAATCCGCAGATGGGACCGGCCGGCGAGGCCATCGTCGATTATCTCGGCAAAAAGTATGGACGCACACCGGCGCAAATCGCCGAAACGCAGGAGATGATCCGCGAGCGCGGGGCGAGCGTCGGCTTTACGTTCGGACCGCGTACGCGGGTCTACAACACCTTCGATGCGCACCGCCTGCTGCATTGGGCCGGCATCAAAGGCAAACAGTTGCCGCTCAAGATGGCGCTGCTGCAGGCCTATCATTCCGACGGGAAGGACCCGAGCAACCATGACGTGCTGCTCGAAGCGGCGCAATCCGTGGGACTCGATGCCGCAGAAGCGCGCGACGTGCTGACGAGCGGCATCTATGGCGACGAGGTTCGCGCGGAAGAACGGAATAATCAGGAGATGGGCATCCAGTCGGTGCCGGCTATTATCTTCAACCGTCGATACCTGGTGAGCGGCGGGCAGCCCGTCGAGCAGTTCGTCAAGGCGATCGAGCAGGTTCTGGCTGAAGCGTAGATTGACGTGGCCTTGCTGGAAAGGGCTTGTGGTTAGCGCTTGCCGGGGGCTGCGGCGCGCCATTCGGTGTCGATACGGCAAACCGGTGTCAACGCACGGAGAAAGTCCGATGGGGAACACTATCAAGCTTTTCCGTTCGCGCGCAACGTTCGCGGCGCTCGCGTTCATCGCGCTCAGCAGCCCGGTGCATGCGGCAGATGCGCGCGAACCCTTCGCATGGCCGGCATCACTCGCGCCCTTCGGTGACGGCTATCCCAAGGCAGGAAATGCGTGTCGTCGGCTTGGCGAGTCGCCCGCAACTTCCGCCTACCTCGACCATACGGCTACGCTCGTCGGTTGTCCGGGCGGCGCTGATAGCGCAAGCGTGCGGGCCATGCTTCGCGATCGTCGTGGGCATGTGGTCGGTCAAGCCGAAGGCGTGACGCTCATTTCGGTTCCGACGGATGCAGCGACGAGCAGCGCCGTGCCCAATCACAAAGACGAGCACTCAAAGACAAAGGGAACCGCTTTCAGCGCGACAGGGAAGCTACCGTGCGCCCGCCGTGCGGGACAGACTACCAGCATGTGCAGATTCCACGTCACACGCCACAGCGATCGTAGCGCGAATGTCACGATCTACTGGCCAGGAGGCAGCGCCCGAACGATCTTCTTCGGTGCAGACGGTGCGGTGATTGGAGTCAGTACCACGACGCCCGATCAGCCACCGGCGGAGAAAGCTGTCGCCAGAAAAAACGGTGAGGTTAGTCTGATTTCCGTTGGCGATGAGCGGTATGAAATTGCAGATTCGATTCTTTCTGGCAAATGACTCTGGCGGATTTTTAAAACCGTTTCGGCGTTCCCGATGAGATCTCAACGACGATCCCAATGTCGGAGCAGTCGTTCTCTCAGGCTGGCGAGTACGAGCAAAAGGCCAACCTCAAATCCACCCTCTACTCTCCTGCTGCATCTGCGCCCACTGCCTGAAAGCCACCGGCGGCGTCGCGTGCCGGCTACGAAAGAAGCGCGTGAAGGCGCTTTGCGACGAGAAGCCGAGTTGCTCGCTGATCTGCGCGACGCTGAAGCGCGTATCGGCCAATAACCGGCATGCTTCCTTGAACTTGACCCGCGCTTCCAGCTCGCTGAAATGCAGACCTTCGGCCTGCAATTGACGACGCAAAGTCCAACGCGAAGTATTCAGGCGTTCACAGATCTGAGCCAGCAAGGAGGATGACGTCGGCGCCTCCGCGCTTTCGTCCGCGAGGATGTCCCTGACCAGATCCGCGACACGGGCGGAAAACAGACCGCTTTGCTGAACGCGCTGCAATTCCTTATGCGTCTGCTCCAGCAGAAACGGCGCGAGCACGGCATTGTATTTGGAAAAAGGCTGGTCTAACGCTGCCGCGGAGAACTGCATCTGGTTCGCCGGCGCGCAATACTGCACCGTCGTGCCGAAAAAATCGCCTGGCGTGCGAGAGCGGCGCGGTTCATTACAGGTCAACGCGACACGAAATGCCGTGGCATGCGCGCCATCGTATGCGCGGATCAATGTCGCCAGCACGTGAAAATTAGCGAGCGCCTGGAAGCAGTTGTCGGGCGCGAATTCGGCAATGTACTCGAAGCGCACCCATTCGGGCGTTTCCTTGCAGAAAAGGAAATCGAACTCGCCAATGAGCGGGCGAAAAGTGATGAATGCGTCGATAGCCTCGCGCAGCGTGCGTGCATTCAGACACAGGTTGCCCAGTACAGGGAAATCCGGAAAGAGGCCGCAGCGTTCATCCAGAAGCCGTTCGACATTCGGACTCATGGAAGCCATCAACTCGACCAGCCGGCGATGCCGCGCTCCGTCGATCCGGCCATTGATGTCGATCAGGTCTTGTGCCGCAATGCCGGTGCGCGCAGCAAATGTTTCCGGTGACATACCGGCGGACCCGGCAGCATGCAGCGCGGCGACGGCGATGCGGTTCGAAACGGTACGGCGCGGGACGACGTGCGACGTCAAGTTGGCAGACATGAGTTCCAGATGGGCGGGCATGTCCCGATCATGCCCACAGCTCGCGCGCGAATCCATCAGGAATTGCCATTACATTTCGCCTTCCCCAACTTTCAGCTAGGCTCGTTATGCGCCCTGCTCCACAAAGGCAAACCGTGCTCCGCGCAGTCAAACCGGTAGTAGACGGTAAGGATAAGGTAATGCGCGGCCCGTCGATTGGGCCGCCAAAACTCGAAAGATCCACCGAATCCCGGAGACACAGATGCACCTCTTTTCCCAACCCGCTTGCCGGGTCACGGCAATCGCCGCCGCCAGCGCCGCGCTCGGGCTCGGCCTGTTCGCTTGCGGCAGCGACGTCAACGATTCCCCCGCCGTCGCGCAACGCGACCTGGGGTACACCACTCTGCCGTTGCTCACGAAGGACAATCTCAAGTTCAAGGACATGAATCGCAATGGCCAGCTCGATCCCTACGAGGACTGGCGTCTTTCCGCCGAGGTCCGCGCACGCGATCTGACCGGCCGTCTGACGCTGGCAGAAAAAGCCGGCCTGATGATGCACGGCACCGCGCCCGTGCTGAACGACACGACCGGCGCCGGAACCGGCTCGGCCTACGATCTCGCGGCGTTGAAGACGCAAATCAACGATCTCGACATCAGCACCTACATTACGCGCATGAGCGGCGATGCCAATACGATGGCATCGCAATACAACCAGATCCAGACGCTCGCGGAACAATCGCGGCTTGGCATTCCTGTGTCGATCAGTTCCGATCCGCGCAATCACTTCCAGTATGTGCTGGGGGCGAGCGCGGGCGGCAGCGGATTTTCGCAATGGCCGGAGACGCTGGGCTTCGCGGCGATCGGCGATAGCGCACTGACACGCAAGTTCGGCGATATAGCGCGGCAGGAATATCGCGCGGTCGGTATCACGGAGGCGCTTTCGCCGCAAGCCGATCTTGCGACCGAACCGCGCTGGGCCCGCATCAACGGCACCTTCGGTGAAGATGCGGATCTCGCCAGGGCGCAGGTTCAGGCGTACATCGAAGGCTTTCAGGGCGGCAACTCGGGCATCAACGAGAAGAGCGTGATTGCCGTGGTCAAGCATTGGGCCGCCTACGGCGCGCAGAAGTCCGGCTTTGACAGTCATAACTACTATGGCCGCTATGCGACGTATCCGGGTAACAACTTCGCCTATCACCTGAAGCCATTCGAGGGCGCATTCGCGGCCAACGTCGGCTCGGTGATGCCCACCTATTCGGAGCCGGACGCGCCGGTGACCGTGGACGGCATCGCGCTCGAACAGGTGGGCGCGGCCTACGACAAAGCGCTGCTGACCGACCTGCTGCGCGGCAAATACGGCTTCAAGGGCGTGGTCGTGTCGGACTGGCTGATCGCGGCGGATTGCGACACCAACTGCATGAACGGCGTTTCGTCAGGCTCACCCTCGTTCGCGGGGCTCGGCATGCCGTGGGGCATGGAAACCACCACGCGGCTGCAGCGTTTCGTGAAGGCCGTCACGGCGGGCATCGACCAGTTCGGTGGCGAAGACGATCCGTCGTTCCTCATTCAAGCTGTCAATCAGGGCTTGCTGAGTGAAACACGGCTCGCGGATTCCGCGTATCGTGTGCTGCTGCAGAAATTCCAGCAGGGGCTCTTCGATCATCCTTATGTCGATGCGGATGCGGCAGGCACGATCGTCGGTAATGCGGATTTCAAGGCGCAGGCGCTCGATGCGCAACGCCGTTCGATGGTGCTCCTGCAAAACAGCGGCAACGTGCTGCCGTTGACGGCGACGGGCAAGAAAGTGTGGCTGTACGGTATCGACCCGGCGGTAGCGCAGCAATACGGCTACACGGTTGTCGATACGCCGCAAGCCGCCGATGTGGCCGTCCTGCGCGTGAGTACGCCCTATGAGACCTTGCATCCGAACTACGTGTTCGGCGCGATGCAGCATGAGGGAAGTCTCGCGTTCGTCGACGGCAATAAGGACTATGAGGCGATCAAACAGGCGGCTGCCGCGCCGAAATCGATCGTATCCGTCTACATGGACAGACCGGCCATTCTGACCAACGTGCAGGACAAGACGACCGCGATTCTCGCCAACTTCGGCGCAAGCGATATCGCGCTGTTCGACGTCCTGACCGGCAAAGGCAAGCCGGAAGGCAAACTGCCGTTCGAACTGCCTTCGTCGATGGATGAAGTCAACGCTCAGCTGGAGGACTTGCCGCACGATACGGCACATCCGTTATATCCGTACGGATACGGGCTTTCGTATTGAGCCGACGCGCAATACGCTGAGTAGATCGACGTTACGGCGACGCGCTTCCCGATTCGCCTGACTGGGAAGCGCAGCCGGTCGCTCGCATTGCGTCTGCCGTTTCGTGCAGTGACAGGCCCCCGCCGGCGCAGATGAAGCTGTCCGGCTGGGGCCGCCCTTCCAGGTGCGGCTAACCGTCTTTCAAGTCTCGAAGTAGGTCAAACCCAGCGCGCTTTTCACCTCGGACACCGTCTGTCCGGCCACCTCTCTCGCGCGCATCGTGCCGCGACGCAGAATCGCGAGCACCTCGGCCCGCTCGTTCGCCAACTCGCCACGGCGCGTGCGAATCGGTTCGATCAGCGCCTGGAGCCGCTCGTTGAGTACTCGCTTGACGACGCTATCGCCCAATCCACCTCGGCGATAGTGCGCCTTGAGCTCATCCACCTTCTGCACATCCGGCTCGAACGCATCCAGGAACGCAAATACGACATTGCCTTCCACCTGGCCTGGGTCATTGACTCGCAGGTGGTTCGGGTCGGTGTACATGTTGTTGACCGCCGCCGTGATTTCGTCCGGCGTGGCGCCTAAAGCGATGGCGTTCCCGAGGGATTTGCTCATCTTGGCCTTGCCGTCGATACCGGGTAGTCGAGTGACCTGGGACAGCACCGCCTCACACTCGACCAGCACAGGCCGCTCGGCTGTGTTGTTGAAGCGGCGCACCAGTTCGTTGGTTTGCTCGATCATCGGGATCTGGTCATCACCCACCGGCACGTGCGTCGCCTTGAACGCGGTGATGTCGGCCGCCTGACTGACCGGGTAGGTCAGGAAGCCGGCTGGAATATCACGCTCGAAGCCACGCAAACGAATTTCCTCCTTGATGGTGGGATTGCGTTCGAGACGCGCGACCGTCACGAGGTTGAGCAGGTACTGCGTGAGCTCCGCCAGTTCCGGCACCTGCGACTGGATGAAGATCGTCGACTTCGCCGGATCGATGCCGGCGGCAAGATAGTCGAGCGCGACTTCGATGACGTTCTCGGTGACCCGCTGATGCCGCCCTACGTTGTCGGTCAGCGCCTGAGTATCGGCGAGAAGGAGAAACTGTTGGGCCTCGTGCTGAAGCTGAACGCGGGCTCGCAAGGAGCCGATGTAATGGCCGAGGTGAAGCGGACCGGTGGTCCGGTCGCCGGTCAGGATAGTGGGTCGATTGGCTGATGTCATGAACTGGAGTCTCATACTTTTGAAACCACCAGTCTTCGGCGTGCAGAAACGAAAATGCCGCCAGGGACTGGCGGCATCACGTTTGCGATATGCGTGAGGAAACGGGCCGCCGGATTCAGGCGGGCCACCAACGATGCAGGTTCAACGCGGTCGGTTTCGTGTCCATGAATTGGAGTATAGCGCAGCGTTCGGGCGTGCCGTCAAGGCGGGCAATCGCGGCCGGTCGATGGCTTAGATGATGTCGGCCGGCCAGTTGCTTATGGATGGTTGGCGTCGCTTCCAGACGACACCTGCTCCCCGAGCGGCTCATTGCGTATCACCAGTTCCATGAAACCCGAACTTGCGTCGGGCTCGCGGGAAAAGCGATGTTCGGGAAGAAGCGCGATCAATATCTCAGCGGTTGTACGGACAGCGCAACCGCGGGCCACATGTCCACCGAACACTCGACCGCGCGGGTCCGCAACCGACATGTGCAGATGCGCGCCATCAGATGACAGGGAACCGGCGAGCGTCAGAATTTCCAGATCGTCGCGCAGTTCGGTTGGCCCCTCATTTCCGGCAAATCGCAATTGGGCGACGCTGAGGCTCCCGATGCCTTGAATCACGAAGGCCGCCGACATGTTGACCTGACGCAAAACGTTTTCCAGGGCGGCGCGCAGATCGTCGCCGGGAAGAAGACGCACAGGATGGGTTTGCATCGCGTGATTCCAGATTGAAGGGCGTGGCGACAGGATAAGACGGATCGAGCTCCGCGGTAAATCGCGGCGACCCTGCGCGTCCTGCCGTCCGCACATCGGATCATCTCGCTCACATACTTGCGAAAAAATCTGACTTAGCGATCGCGTCGAGACCGGGTTACGCTGACTCCTGCTTATGACACGCACGGAGACGACATGATCCAACCGATCGATTTGAGCGCAGTCACCCGCGGCATGCATCGAGGATACGCAAACCGTGTGCTGACGAGCGTCAATGACCACGACGTCCATCTGAGCGTCATGGATGCGCCGTATTTCTGGCATTTGCATCCGAACTCGGACGAAACGTTTCTGGTCGTGGAAGGCATCCTCGCCGTCGATTTCGACGATGGGTCGGTCGCCCTGCAACCCGGCCAATTGCTGAGCGTGCCAGCGGGCGTGCGTCATCGAACGCGGCCAGTCGGGGCGCGATCGGTGAACCTCACCCTTGAAAAGACCGGCACGGCGACCGTCCCGTGCGATGCGCCGCAGCATTGGGCAAACAGGTCCTGAGCGAGGCGCGGCGTCGCCCGCTTTATTCGTGAGCGAATGCCTGATTGAGAAAGCTCTCGCACACCGCGGCAACCTGCTGCCGTGCCGCACGATTCAACACTTCATGGTCCATGTTCGGGATGACCATCGCGCTCGCGTGCAGCAGCTTGTTGAGCCGGCGCCCGCCCGGCCCGAAGTGCATGCGCAGTTCGTCGAGCCCATGATCCAGCGGGCTGAACAGCAGCCTGACACGGACGCCGCGCGCATCGAGATCTTTCATCCGCCGCCGGGCGCGCGAGCCTTTATTCACCGTGGCGCGGCTCGCGTCGCCGGTCAATGCCGCGACGTTGCTCACGACGGCGTCGACGGCATAGCGCGACAACGTTCGCAACACAGGCCGCAGACCGACCTCGCCGCGCAGAACCTGCGACCATTTCCGCACGCGCAGCATCGCCCGAAAGTGCGCGCGCGTCGACCCCGCTCCGATCTTGGTGGCGTCGCACATCCGGAAGCCTGCCGGGAAATCGAAGCTCTGCAGATTGACCAGCAGCAGCGCCCGCACCGCAGGATTGGTCGTGGCGGTCTGAAGGCCCAGATAGGCGCCCGAACAGATGCCGAACACCGCCACGCGCGGATGCCCTCGGGCCACTGCCCAATCGACCGCCAGCGACGTATCGGCGGCGAGCTGGTCGTAACTGAGCAAGGACGGATCGGCGACCATCCACGCATTGCGGCTGTCGCCAATGCCGTGCGCATCGACGCGCAAGGAGGCGAAGCCTGCCCGCGCCAGCGAGCGCGCGAGTTCGACGTTAAAGCGGCCGTCGCCGACATGGCTGGTCGCCGCCGTGTTGGCGATCACGACGAGGGGCGCGCGTTCCGCACGGTTTTCCGGTTCGCACAGGATCGCGAACAAACGCCCCTCAGCCAGTTCGACCGGTCTTTCGACCGCGCCGCTCAAGCCGCGCGAGCGTCGATAGGCGAGCAGCGACGCGACCGTATTGAATGGCGCAGGAGGAAAACCCGCTGCCGAGAACGACGGCTCGAACTCGCGGCCGAACCATGCCTCGACGGAGGCGAGTGTCGCCTCGGGCAGCTTCGCCTGCCACGAGGGTTGCAGCGCCTCGGCGTAGTCGACAAATGGAAGCGAATCGACTTGCGCACCGAGCGCGCCATAGGTCTGCGCCAACTCGTTACTGGGGCCCTGACCACCGGGGTGGACGATCAGCAGCTTGCTCGCCGGGGATGCCGTCGCGCGGCGCAGATCGCATTCGGTAATCGCGTCGATGGCGGCGCGGCTGAAGCGATGCCCCAGCACGTCGAACGCACCGGCCGGCGCGGCAGCGTCGTCGCGAACGTTTTGCCCTGACTTCTCCAGCCAGGTGCGCTGCAGCACATTCATTTCCCGCACGAACTGCCGTCCGCCGACGACCGGCGCGACGAGCGCCACGGTATCGACATGCGCCGCCCGCGCCGCCTGCACGGCAACCATCGCGCCAAAGCGGAATCCGACCAACGCGACTCGCTGGACACCCGTCGCGCGTCTCATGAAGCCAACGGCCTCGACGGTCTCGTCCACCCATTTATCCGGTTCGACCAGGCCACCGGGATCGATGGAATCGCCGGTGCCCACATAGTCGAATCTCAGGACCACGAATCCCCGGGCCGCGAGGCGCTCGCTTAGCGAGCGCAAAGTTTGATGCAGCCATAACGCTTCATGACCGAGCGGCGCGCAGAGCACGATGCCCGCTTTGCCATTTTTACTGGATTTTGGCAACGGTTCGGAAAGCCAGCCAAAATGCCCGCCGAAACTGACGGGATGCATTTTGAAGTCCACTTTATTCGCCTCGCTATGTTCGCGCTGATTCTCGAGGGTTGTAGCGGAAAGCATTTCCAATGCGTTGGCCATATCGGGTTTTCTGAACGGGGAATTTCGCTCTATTACGCGCCGGCGTAATGGTCGCCGTCAGTGCGCTTACGCACACGACGGATTGATCAACTCCGCCAGGATACTATGCACTCGACGAGGCGGCGGCCCTGCACGGCCGGTTTCGTCCATGAGACATGGGGCTTCAACGGTTTGAAGCGGATGCTGAATACTCGCCTGCGTCGGACTTCAACATCGCGCTTGCGCACCACGCCGCCGCCCCGCCATGCATCCGGCAGCCATTGCAATAGAGCCGTCATTTTCCCTTCAATTCTTCAATTAGCTTTCGGCTAGCTGTACTAAACCCGATTCCGTTTATTTTCCACGCCACTCTGCATCCAAACCGAATTCGATTCGAAACCGAGGCAATGCCGCCGGAATGATCGGACTGCCACGGAGCAGACCCCCGGCTGAATAGACAGCCGCATCGGCCAGTGCGGTTTGCCGGGCGGGCCATTCGCGAGCCATTCGTCGGCAACGAATACCGGCGGGTCTGTCAGTCATCACTAATCGAGTTCTTATAGAAGCCGCGGAACTATGCAAAGTCGCTACAACCTGGGCCTGGTCGCCTTGTCTCTCGTCATCGCGACGCTCGCTTCCTACACAGCGCTCGATCTCGCGGACCGTATCTCCCTGCTTGCCTATGCGCGCACGCGGTAGATCTGGCTGGCCGGCGGCGCGTTGGCGATGGGCATCGGCATCTGGTCGATGCACTTCATCGGGATGCTGTCGTTCTCCCTGAGCATTCCGCTCGGCTGCGATCTCGCCGTGACCGGCCAGTCGCTCCTCGTTGCCGTGCTCGTCTCATGGTTCGCGTTGTATGTCGTCACGCGCAAAGCTCTGGGCGTAATCCGGTTGCTGGTCGGCGGCATGTTGATGGGTCTGGGCATCGCCAGCATGCACTACGTGGGCATGCACGCGTTGCTGATGGAGCCTGCGATTCACTACGATCCCGCCATCTTCGTGGCATCGATCATCATTGCAATCGCAGCGTCGACGGCGGCGCTCTGGCGCGCCCACGCACTGCGAAGCGCCAATCAGCGCCACGTGATGCGCAAGCTGCGCGCGCGGAGTTTCTCGCCAATTCGGTCGCACAACTCAACGAACAAGTCGATCGCATACGAAGTCTGACGCGCTGACGGACGCGCCCGCTCGCGAGGCGATCGGCGCGCGTTCGTGATGCAATCTTCCCGCTGGTCTGCGCTGCTTGCGCTGCCGACTGGCCGGAGAGTCAGGTGTTCTCTCCGCGCTTTCGCTATCCTCCGGCAAGCCGCTTTCCGGCCTGCTCCATCGACACACCGCCGCCGTAACAGACACGTCGCGACTCATCGTCCTCGCCTCGTCCATGAGAAGCGCCGTTGGGCGGCAATGTCGTGAATGCCCCGTTCATACTGTCAGCGCGGCATATAATCAGATCCGGCGGTCGCACACGCTTCTCGAGGCGGCGTCACGCTTCACCGCTTCGCCCCCGCTGGCACCACGCAGCTTGAAAGGCAGACCCGGACAAACCGGCAAAGGAGGAATAGTGAGAACAAACGGCACGAGCAGAATAGTCGGCGCGATTGCCGCCGTATCCCTCGCGATTGGCGCAACTTGCGCGTTTGCGCAGACGCCCGGCGGCATGCCGAACGATGCCTCCGCGCAAAACCAGCCAGTCACGACGTCTTCATCTCGAGCCAGAACCGATAGCCAGCTGGTCCGCGACGTTCGTCGCGCCTTTACGCGCACGACCGGGCTGAACTCCGCGTCGATTCATGTTCAGGCGCGCCACGGCGTGGTAACACTGACGGGCAGCGTGCCGCAGCGCTCACAGATTCAGCGGGCCGGGAACGCCGCGAGATCGGTTCGCGGCGTCAGATCCGTGACGAACCGGTTGACGGTGCGCACAAGGCACAGCAGCGGTCAGTAGACTCGATACGTTGCCGTCGATGCATGGCTCGACGGCATCGATCGACCGGGATCGATGCCGCCGTAGCGGCTTCGACATGACCGGCCTGGTTTGCATGAGCCGACCGGCAGCCCTTCAGTTTGCGGCGCCATCTGTTGCGCACTTTGCGCTATCGCACTTCTCGCGCGTGCAAAGACCCGAGGCTCGGTGTGAATCCGCCGAGCCCAAACAGACTCCATCGATGGCTTTCCGAGCGTTCGTCTCCCCCGCCGACCGTGCGCCGCCGTTCAGCGGCGCCTGGCTAACGCGTCAGCGCCACATCCGATAGCTCATCACCGGCGCACGGTACGCATACATGCGCGGCGTGCTGTAGTAGACCGGCGGCCGATAAACCTGATACGCGACAGGCGGCGCGACCGGCTGCATCACGGTTTCCACCACCGGCATCTCCTCGTACTGCTGCTGCGCGTAGACCGGGACATACTGGACCGGAGGCGGCGGCGCATACTCCTGCCGCACATAGACAGGCTGGCTGTCGGCGTAGACCGGCTGCATCTGCGCCTGTGCATACTCCGACGGCTGGTACTGCATCGCCATCGCCGGTGCGTACTGCGGCTCTTGATAAGCCTGCCGGTACTGCGGCTGCGGCTGCGGCTGTT
The DNA here is from genome assembly GCF_046030495.1 of Paraburkholderia strydomiana. Classification (GTDB taxonomy): domain Bacteria; phylum Pseudomonadota; class Gammaproteobacteria; order Burkholderiales; family Burkholderiaceae; genus Paraburkholderia; species Paraburkholderia strydomiana_A. The sequence continues at coordinate 196,562 of NZ_JAQQCJ010000003.1, read as the reverse complement.
GCTGCGGCGGCGGTTGCGGCACCTGACGCGGTTGCGAGACCTGGCGCTGCGCGTACTGACGAGGCTGCGGCGGGATGGTGGTGTACTTCGAGTTGTCGTCTTCGGGAAGGCCGGCCGGCAACGGCGGCACGTCCACTCGGGCGACCTGCGTGTTGGTGGGCTTGCGCTGCCCATGGTTGTGCGATTCGATCATCGCGTTATAACCGGCCTGATCCTCCTTGCCGCGATTGATATAGCCGTTGCGATAAGCGCGAGCCACATCCGACATCTTCGCTTTCGGATCCTCTTTCATGCCGTCCGCGTTGACCTGATATTCATCCGGACTGAGCGAGGCGGCCGGCGCTTCCTCGTCGGCCGCATAGGCGGCTTCGGGACCGTCGGCCCACGCAAGGCCGCACTGTAGCGTTAGCGCCGAGGCAATCGTCGTCACCCCAAACCCTAAAAGCGTTTTTATTCTCATGATCCACCTCGCGGCGATTAAGAATTTTGAAAGCCCAAGATCGCTTGCTCGCTTGCCCCGTACGGCTGTTTGCCGGTGCCCCCGTGCAGTTGTTATTTCTAGCACATTCGGTGAAGGTGAGGATTTTTTTTTGTGGGGGTGTGAGCGGTGTTGCGCATTGGATAAGTTGCGGCGCGCCTGGCGTAAGGATTGGGGCGAGGTAGCCGTGATGGTTGATGGCGTCTATCCGGTGCACAGACGGGCGTTTTTGGGTGCGCTCTCGGACTGCTGTCAGTACCGCGGATGGTTATATGCCGATTGCATTATGCGGTGACCCAGGTCTGCGGTGAATGGCAATTCGAAAAGCGTTCGACCAACGACTTTTGATTGCCGGCAAAGACGGATGCGAATCGAGTCATGGATTCGCCTCTTCGCACGAACACCAACATTCGGCGACCCGCGAAACGGGTTCGGCTTGAAGGATGTGTGAGGCGGTAATTCGTCGTGCCCGGGAGAGCATGCGAGATTGCCGGCTCCTGTCGCGGGATTCGAAGGTTCGCGCATATTCGGGCACGTGCAGGCCGGCGGATCCGAAGAGGCGATTCACGAGTAGCCGAGCGCGGGGCGCGGCAACGGCTCCCCGCTGATCTATCACCTACTGGGCATCGCGTGCGAAATGCTGGGGCAATACGAGGAAGCGGTCGAAGCGACCATCGACGCGCTAACGCGCTGCAACGAATTCGCTCGCGCAGAAACCATCCGCACGATCTGGGAGCTCGGGCGGTTATAAAAAGTCCTGCAATGGTACTTGCAGGACATGTTGGCGAGACGTCAAAGACGCTCTACATCGCCTTTCGCGTTTGCGGAAATCTACGCACCGCTTGACCAGCCGGACGACATGTTCAACTGGATCGACATTGCGCTCGCTGAGCACTTGCCGCGTCTATGGTCACTTCGGAATACTAACGCACGGTTCCATCGCTATCGGTCGACGGGTGGTTCCGGAACGTCGAAAAGCAGATAGGCTACCAAACCTGGAAGCACAACACTCTCACACGGAGGACGAGTTCCACTCTACCCTAGGCCTGCCCACGTGACACGCGCTCCCGCTCGATAAGCGTTTTCGTCGCCATTCATCGCGTGCGACCACGGTCGCGCAACGTCATTGCGTTCGATAGTCAATGATGATGAAACGTATTGTTCCCCATACAGCTTTGCTCTCCTGAATGCGCGGACTCATTGCCACGCCCGTCTCGACTCTTGACGAGTCGGTGACGCAACCACGTCCCTGAAACATGACCAGAGCGCAGAGTCGCGCACCATCGAGTTAGCCTGAAGACATCGCTAACGCGCGTCGGACGACGGACCTTGTGTTTAAAAGATCGTGCGCATGATGTGTGGATCCAACTCGTGTCTTCAGCGCGCGCGCATCGCCCAATACTTGTTGCCGAGAAAGCCGACGATCACGTAGACGGGAATGCCGCACAGTTGTGCGACGTAGGGTGCGTGTGTGAGATGCAACACCGCAAGCATGGTCGCGAGATTGGCCAGATACGAGATCAGCACGACGACCAGAAAGCGCATCGCGGAGTGCCGCGTTGCCGCTGTCCTGAACGTGAACTTGCTGTTGAGGGCGAAGCTGAATGTCACACCGATGGCATAGCCGACTATGTTGGCGACAATGGGACTCGCGCCCGCCGCCTGGACGACGAAGATGATGACGGCCGAGATCGCCGTATTGAGGCCGCCAACCAGCAGATACTTGATGAACTGCTGAAGCGATTCGGTACGCGGTGCGGTTGTGCGCAGGCCGTTCATCGAATCACAGCCCTCATGCGCCCGTCGCATAAACGGAATACTGGGCGCCGAGCGGAACATGGGTCAGATATCTTTCGAGCGGACGAAGTTTGGCTAGCATGTGGGGGAAAAAAATCCGGAAGCGCACGGCGACATCGGAAAAACCTGCGTCGCGGCAGGCCTGCTTCATGTTGCGTGCGGTGATCAGTTTGGCGTTGACGTCGAATTCGCAGGTGTTGACGGCTCTGACCGTCAGCGGGTTCAGCGGATTGTGCTCGAAGATGACGACCGTGCCTTGCGGACCCACGACGCGTTTCAGTTCGCGCAGCAAGTGGACATGCTCAGCATGATCGATATGATGGAACACGCACATTGCGTAGGCGAGATTGAATTCCCCCTCCTCGAAAGGCAGCGTGTGGCCGTCGAAGTGAACGAAGCGCGAAGAATCAGGAAAACGGCTTTGGGCGACTTCCAGTGAGCGCTCCGATACATCCGCGCAGGTGAGCTGCGCGTTCGGCAAATAGCGCTTCACCCAGGGGATCGACGTGCCCACGCCCGAGCCGAAATCGAGCATGCGTGCGGGCAGCGCATGACGGCGCGCCATCTCCTCGGCGATGTCGCGAATCTTGTACTCGGCAAAAAACGCCGGGCCTTCGCCCGATGCCGAAATGTTACGGGCGTGCAGCGAAAGGTACTCGTCAGCGAAGCTGTCGAATTCGGCCTTGTCCATGTGATGGCTCTCCCTCCCGTAAAACATCGATTCCAAAGGCCATTGAAAACAAGCTGATGAAACAGACACCCAGATATTGTCTCTTTTCACAACAACACCATCATACGGGAATTGCAGGACCATTCCCCTTCCCTTCTGCGTATACCGCACCGGATTACGCAATCTGATTCGGCATTTTCCTCGCTGTTTTAGTGGTTTTCGGACACACGAGGTCCTTGCGCTTGCGTGTGATCGGAGATGCGTATTAATGTCCAAATACGTTAAACGCCTGACTCCGGGTCAAGGCAGCTTCAGAAATGGGGAATTGCCTATGACGACGTTGAACCTGGTCGTACCGTGCTACAACGAAGAAGAAGTCCTTCCTGAGACGGGTACACGGCTTCTCGCGCTTCTGGAGCGATTGATCGACGCCGGCGAAGTGACTGACGAGAGCCGCGTCACTTTCGTCGACGACGGTTCCCGCGACCGCACCTGGTCGATCGTTGAATCGCTGCATGCGAAGAATGCGCACTGTGGCGGCATCAAACTCTCGCGCAACCGGGGCCATCAGAACGCATTGCTCGCCGGTCTGCTGACGGTTCAAGGCGATGTGCTCGTGAGCCTTGACGCCGACCTTCAGGACGACGTCGAAGCCATTCCGCGCATGCTCGCTCAGTATCAGCTAGGTGCGGAGATCGTCTTCGGCGTGCGTCACAAGCGCATGACGGACACAGTGTTCAAACGCGTCACCGCGCGCAACTACTACAAGCTGCTCAGGACATTTGGCGTCGATATCCTGCCTGGCCACGCGGATTTTCGTCTGATGAGCCGCAAGGCCGTGGAAGCGTTGAGGCAGTTTCAGGAGGTCAATCTTTTCCTGCGCGGCATCATTCCGCTGCTCGGGTTCAAGACGGCGATCGTCGAATACGAGCGCGCCGCGCGCTTTGCGGGCCAGAGCAAATATCCGCTCAGCAAGATGCTCGCGTTCGCGTTCGATGGCATCACGTCGTTCTCCGCCGTACCCTTGCAATGGAGCACGCGCATTGGCGCGTTGCTGGCGTTCGGCTCGCTGTGCTTCGGCGCGTGGGCCGCCTTCGCTCGCCTCTTCACCGACCTCACGGTGCCCGGCTGGGCCTCGACCGTCATTCCGATGTACTTCCTCGGCGGGATTCAGCTGCTCTTTCTCGGCGTTATCGGCGGCTACATCTCGAAGACGTACGCCGAGACCAAGCAGCGTCCGCGTTTCATCATCGAGCAAACGCTATGAACTTGCCCATCGATCGCTCCGCGCCGGCCAATGCTGGCGTCGAAACGAGCCCCAGACACGCGCTGTTGCCGCGCGCCGGTCGGCTCGCCGCGATTTTGCCGCGCGTTCTGTTCATCGTCACCGTGCTGTATGGCGGAGTGTTGTTCTGGATCGCGCCGCGTCCGCCGATGGTCGACGTGCCGCAACACGCCGGTCAGGTGATGTTGCTGCGCGATCTGCTCGAACACACGTCGCCGTGGCAAAACCTCGTGCAGATCAATCTGCTCACGCCGTATCTCGTCGGTTACGGCGTGGCGCTGCCGCTTACGTATCTGATGCCGGTCGGCGCTGCGCTCAAGTGCGTGCTGATGCTCGCGTACTTCGCGTTCGTGGCGTCGTGCGTCGGCTTTCGCCGGCACCTGCATGGCGATGCACGGCTCGACTGGCTTTTCGTGCCGGGATTTTTCGGGTTTGCCTTCGCGTGGGGCTTTTACACGTTTCTGGTCGCGGCGCCGCTGGGCATTCTGTTCATCTGGCTCGCGCACGGTTATGCGACGGCGACGTCAAGCAGAAAAGGCGTGTTGATATTTCTTGCAGGCACGGCGCTGTTCTTCTGTCACGGACTCGTGTTTTTGCTCGCAAACGCGATAGGCGTCGGCTTCGTACTTTTCAAGCAGAGGCCGCTCGCACGCAAGGTGCTCGCGCTCGCGCCGTTCGTGCCGCTCGGCATGCTATGCATCGCATATGCGTTGTGGAGCCGCGCGACCGATCCGCTGCTCGGACAGACCGTACCTGGCTTAGACGTATTCAAATGGGGCTTTGACCTGCCGCGGCTGCTCGCGCTGCCCACCTACGTGTGGGGCATGAACAAGACTGTGGCCGCGTATTTGCCGCTCGCCGCGTTGATGTTCGCCGCGCCATGGTTGTGGCGCGACAGGATCAACCCTGATCGCTCGGTGGTCGTGCCGATGCTCGCCGTGACGCTCATCTGGTTTCTCGCGCCCGGCACGGCGCTCAAAACCGCCTACCTGTATCACCGTTTCGCGCTGTTTCTATTGCCCGCCTATGCGCTGATGTTCCGCGCGCCGCCATCCTCCACGAGCGGCGCTCGCCGGGCGTCGTCCGGTTCGACTTTGGGCACGCTGCGTGGCTGCGGCGTGCAAGCGGCGATCATTGCGGGATGCTGGATCTTCCTGACGGACCAGACGATTCGTCTGCACCGTTTCGCCGTCGAGAATGCACCGCTGGACGAACTGCTTGCGCAAACCGAACCGGGGCAACGCGCGCTGAGTCTGATCTTCGATCGCGCAAGCCCCGCGTACAAAAGCACAGCCGCTTACGCGCACCAGTCGCTGTGGTATCAGGCGGAGCAGCACGGTTTCGTCGATCTGAACTTTGCGACCTTCTTGCCGCAGATCGTGCGCTTCAGGCCGGGCATGCTGCCCATCGGTCCGCCCGCGCTTGAACACGATCCGGGAAGTTTCGACTGGAAGAGGAACAACGGCCGGCTGTACCGCTATTTTTTCGTTCACAAGATCGGGCCGTTGCCGGCGAATTTCTTTGCCAACAACGAATGCGATGTTGTCCTGGTCAAGCAAGAGGGCGAATGGTCGCTTTATGAACGGCGCAATTGCCGGTAGTGGCGTGGCCGATGTTGGACCGTGCGGTCGTTTGGTTTGTCGCGATGTCGGCGCCGATACGCGGATGTTTGTTTGCGACGTGTTTGTTAGCGACGGAATCGGTTCATCGCACTGACGCGTCGGCCATGCGCCGGCAAATCCGGATCCGCCCACAAACGTTCGGCGGCAACGCGTTCGGTCTTCCTCGTTATGTACGGATCGCCAGAATGCCAACCGGACGCGCACGACTCGGGGAGTTGTCAGGCCGCTCGCACGCGTTTGGCGTCTCGCGAAGGTCGATAGCAATAAGATGCACGTTCGGTTTTTCGCGAAGGGCGCACGCGGCTATCTGTTCCCGGCACGCTTAACGAGGGCCGACTCATGCGGATACTTATCATTGCGCAACGCTTTCCTGTGCTTTCCGAGACGTTCATCATAGAGCAAGCGAAGGCGCTGCTTGATGCTGGCGCCGATGTCTCCATTCTCGGTCTGACGCGGGGAGATGACTCGCTTGTCCGGATAGTCGAGCGCGAGTGTCTGTCCTTCGTGAGTCCGCAGTGCGGCGCGAGTCGCACCGCAAAAATGCTTGCTGTTGCACAGCTCGCGTTTCGCGGACTTTACGATCGGCGCGCCCACCATGCGTGTCGAGTCGCGGCGCGGGCGGCCCTTCAGCGGCGGTGGGCGGCGGCGGCCGATATCGCGCGCGTCTCGAGTATGAATTCGACCATGCAGTACGAAGCAGTCGTCGCACATTTCGGCATGGTCGGCGTTCGTGCGCAATACTTGCGCGAGGCAGGACTGATTTCCGGCGCCTTGGTTACTGTCTTTCACGGCCATGACGTGACGAGCCACAGGCTGGTAGATTCCTATCGTCGCGACTATCTGCGCCTCTTCGCAAGTGGCCAACTTTTTCTGCCAGTTAGTCAATTCCTTGCAGATCGCATTCGGGATTGGGGTTGCGATCCCGCAAAGATTCATGTCGGCCGCATGGGTGTCGATATCGACAAATTTCCGTTCTCGCGGCGCGACTCATCATCGGCGACGTTGAATATTCTGCTCATTGGACGAATGACAGAAAAGAAGGGGATCGAATATGCGATTCGAGCCATGGCATACGTCACGTCTGCGGTGAAGCTGACCATAGTCGGCTCAGGTCACCTTGAAAATTCGCTGAGAGCTTTAGTGGTCCAGTTGAATCTCGAATCGCGTGTCTGTTTTCTAGGTGCGCAGCCTCACGAGAAGGTGCGCACGTTGATGAACGAAGCCGACATCTTCGTGCTCCCATCGGTGACTGCGTCGGATGGGGACATGGAAGGCGTGCCGGTCGTGTTGATGGAAGCGATGGCCTCGGGCGTAACAACCGTATCGTCACGTCATGGCGGCATTCCTGAGTTGATCGATCACGGAGTGTCAGGCTTTCTCGTGAATGAGCGCGATTCGGTCGACCTGGCGAAGATCGTCGATGAAATTGCCGCGGGCATGTACAACCTGGCGGAAATAGCGGCGAATGCGCGCCATAAGATCGAGGCGCGATTCAACTCGCGCATTGAAGCAGTCAGGCTTCTTGAGAAGCTGGACGGCGTTTGCAATGGCAATCACGCTCTGCCCGGCGAGCATTTGCATCAATCCGAGCCGCCAAGCCTGACTCGCCGATTCAAGGAAGCCGCGAAATCACTGTTGCCCGATGCCCTGTTCCTTCGCCTGTTGCACAAGAAGTGCATTGGGCGCTTCCCACGACTGCGCAATCCCGTGACGTTCAACGAGCAGATACTTCAGCGCAATCTGCGACCCGATCCACGCTACGCGGTATTGAGCGACAAGCTCGCCACGCGTGCGTATGTCGAAGAGAAACTGGGCCCTCAGCATGTCATTCCATTGATTGCGGCACCCGTCGATTTTTGCCAGGACGTCTACGATAGACTACCGGATCAGTTTGTCATGAAGGCAAATCACGGTAGTAGTTTCGTCAAAATAGTCAGAAACAAATCCGAAACTTCATTTGAAGAGTTGAAGCAACTTGAGGAGAAATGGCTCTCCACAGATTTCTATTGGGTGGATCGGGAGCGGCATTATCGCGAGATCAAACCACGCCTTTTCTTCGAGACCCTGCTGCTCGATCACGACGGACACATTCCGGCCGACTTCAAGATCCATTGCTTTTCGGGAAACCTCCGAAAGCCGGTAATGTATATCCTCGTCATTACCGACCGCTTTGGCAGCAACACACGTGGAGATGTGTACGATGCCAGTTGGAGCCGCATGGAAATCGCCATTGGGCCGTACAAGCGAAGCGATCACCGGCTGGTTCGGCCATCGAACCTCGATGCGGTTCTGGAAGCGGCCGCGACACTGGCGAGCGATTTCGAATACGTTCGTGTCGATCTTTATGCCTTTGACGATCGGCTCTATTTCGGCGAATTGACGTTCACGCCAGGCGCCGGTGTATTGCCTTTCACTCCCGATCGCGTCGACTACGAATGGGGTAAATTGCTGAGCGCCGCGCGCGGCGCCTGAACTTGATCCAACCGACGATCAACTACCCCTCTTCGAGCATTAGAACGATGCTATCGCGGCGGTGCACCCGGGGGCGATCGACGCGTACGCAAGCACCGCCCTGGGAAATCGCATCCTTGCGGATCGTATCGGCGACTCGGTCCTTGAGGCTGTGGAGCACGGGAAGGGAACGAAAGAACGGCAGAAAAACCTTCCTCTCAGCGCATTCTCTTTTAATAGAAAAAGCACCGACTTGCTCGATGCGGTAAGCGAACAGCTACGTTCATATCTGGGTACCTGTAGCCAGGTCCCGCACGGCGCGCCAGCCGCCAGACGCTAATAGCTCGACTGGCGACGCGGTCGAGCCTGGCGGTCGAGCCTGCGCCGCAGCGCCTTCTTCACCATACGTTTGAGCAAATGGACCAATCTGTCCATGCCGACCTTAAGGTGCAACCGGCCGAGCTCCGCGTTGTGGCGAGGAGTCGCCTGCCCCTGGTCACTATAGGCTTCGCGACGATCGGCAGCCATCGCAAAGAGAATATCCAGAGCTTCGCGAAAGGAGCCGCGATCTACGCGCGCGCCCACATGGCACGCACGTTCGAAATTATTGTTGAACACACGAAGCCAGAAGTCGGCAGCCTCGCTGTGGCTACATTGCGCGAGCGCTTCAAGCCCGTTCGTGCGCAGATCCCTGAGGTCACGTAATGACGCCCGTTGCGTAATGCTGCCGAAGCGGCGTCGATAGCCGAGCAACGGCGTGCCAATGCGAAACACGCTATGCGCTCGCATGTAGATCGACGGCATCACAGCCATGTCTTCGTAATGCCTCGCCACGGGGAACGACGCAATGCCGAATAACGACGTCCGGAACACGCGCGCCCATACGAATGTATGGAAGAGATCGACGAACTGTCTGCGCCCGGCGTCGTCCATGCGCTTGCCGCCCTCGTTGCCCGCCGGCACGATCTCGAGGTCCTCCAGCCGCCGTCCATCGTCGTCGATAATAGTCACGTTGTATTCGACGATGTCCCACGCAAGATCGGCTAACTGCGGAACAACCGCAGCCGAGAATCCGTCGAGATAAATGTCATCGCCGTCCAGGAATCCGACGTACGGCGTGTTGACCGCTGCCAGGCCTCTGTTGCGCGCAGCGCTCACTCCCGCATTTTCCTGACGGATCAATTCCACGTGCTTGCGCCCATCGCGCTTCATTGCAGCCTGCACGGCGGCGTAGGTGTCATCGGTGGAGCCATCGTCGACCACGACCAGCCGGATTGCATCCCCATAGGGTTGCCTAAGCACTGACGCGAGCGCCTCTTCAATGTAGCCCTCGACGTTGTAGGCCGCTACAACGATGGTAAGGAGCGGGGCTTCGTAGCGTGGGGTGTACGTGTCGATCGACATACCGGTGTGCGTGCTTGCGTAATGAAGCGCCATCGTTGGACGACGGTCGGGCGTGGTTACTCATGCTTTAGAAGCGCGTTGCAGCGTTCGTGAGAGAGCCGCATGCACGCGATCTTCTGGTACAGCAGCGAAGAGGCTTGTCGAAAACTAAAACGTTATGGCTTTGGCGAGCGACACGGTTTTCGGGGCGCTGGCAGAGTACGTTTTGTTGGCTTCAGACCGCGTTAAAAACGACGGACGTTCACGACGGGTAAGGTCCGACGCGCGTTGAGACGGAGCCCGCCGGCCGCAATCGATGACCACACCACACCCGCCGTAAGCCACACCAACCCGCAATCTTCACTGCACTTACTTTCCGTCGCGACAGAGAGACTTTCCGAACTCATCATTACGCGCGCAGGACTTGCACAGAGGCATGGCGGCTGCGTGAGTGCCACATTGCCCGGGCACCAGCCACCGCATTTGCGCACGATGGCAACAGAATAAGCTATATGCCAGCCAATATAGCCCTAAAGAAATTTTTGGAAATAAAATGTTTTCCAATCAGCTGTAAAAAATCTGCACCTGCACTTAACGCGTGCAGAAGCGAACCAAATTGAGGCTGCGGAGGCTACTGTTTGGCGCATTGTTAATTGGTAATACGCCAACCGTTTCGTCGAATATCCCGCACATATCCATTCATTACTTCCAGTGCGCGGGGCCAAAAAACAATAATCGACACGGGATGTTCAGTAGCGCGCGGTCTATTGCTCGCCTGGCAAGCCATCCGGGGAACGATTGTCGCCAACGGACTAATCGCAGGTGCGGCGCTACTGACCGGGTTTTTCGTCACGAAATCGATTCTCCTTCGAATGAAACCGAAGAGTTCAGGCTATCCGCTGACGCCGCCGATGCATTCATCTGACCTCTCGTTGTTGTGGGCCTTGGCCGGTCTGTAGCGGACTATCAGGCCATCCGACAGGCCGGCGCCCGGCGCGGATGGCAACGCCCACATGGCGCACACAGGCTATTGCGAGCCCTCGCTAACCCTCCAGCGTAGCCTCGCCGAGACGCCAGGCAGCAAGGACCGTGGTGGCTCGCCTGCGGAAGTTCAGCGTCAATTCGTAACGCCCACTCTGAGGTAGCCGCTATCGGTCCCAGTGCGGCTTGCAAGCGCCTGAATTTGGCAACCGCCTCGTTGGAATTCGTGTACGGATGTCTCATAGCCGCTCCGCCACCGGTAACGCGGCATGAAAACGCGGCGGCGCGGCCGTCCACGGACCTCATTTCCGCTACAGTCGTGCTGGTCACGCGAAAAGCGAGTTCAGGGAGACGACCATGAATGGCTGGTGGGATGAGGTTTGGCAAAAGGTGCTGGGCGAGTTTGCCGATCTGAACGACGCGGCAGACCTGACCCAGCTATTCATCCGGCTCGTGGTGGCGCTCGTGCTCGGCGGCGTGCTGGGTTTCGAGCGAGAAATGGCAGGCCGGGATGCCGGTATGCGCACGCACATGATGGTCTCGGTCGGCTCCGCACTGTTCGTGCTGGTGCCGCTACAGGCCGGGTTCTCGCAGGACAACCTGAGCCGCGTGCTGCAAGGGCTGGTGTCCGGCATCGGTTTTCTCGGCGCGGGCGCGATCATAAAGCTCAGCGCCGAGCGCGAAGTGCGCGGCCTGACGACGGCAGCCAGCCTGTGGGTGGCTGCCGGTCTCGGGATGGCGGCCGGCATGGGCCGGGAAGCTACCGCAATTCTCAGCCTGGCGATCGCGCTGCTGATCCTTTCCGGCGCCCGCCTGTTCAGAAATACGTCGTCGTCCAACGACGACAAGCCCCGCTGACGCGGCCCACGCATAATGGCAACGCCACACTCGGTGCAGTACGATCCGCGCTACCGGCAACGCGCGAGGCACGATCGGCGCGCCCCTTGACCAGATACGAAACATGAGACGACTGTTCATCGCTGCGCTCGCAGCCACCTCTTTCGCGACGTACGTTCATGCAGAAAGCAACGACGCCGGACCGCTCGTCACGCCGTCGGGCAAACTGCAATTCGTGCGCGTCGACCGCGATTTCGTCGGGATGCTCGACAACGAAACCTTCGATCGTTTCGGCGCGAACACGCTAACGCATTTCGACGACATCGGCGATGCAAACGACACCGTCACGCGCACGCTCGTGCAAACCGATTCCGGCCCGGTGCTGTACGACTTCCGACACAATCCGCCGATCGTAGAGCGCTCGGGTAAGCGCATGACGGTCAGGCGCGTGTTTTGGCAAAGCGATGAAGTCGTGATGCAAAGCTCGCAAGGCTGGTTCCGGCTAAAACGCGGCGTGCTGACGAAGCTGCAGTCGTCCACGACGATCTATCATTGATGACGCCTGCACCTCGAACACACTCGCCAGCATTCTATTGCCGGAGGTGAAGGCTGCATCATCCACCAACGCGGCACGAATTCGAATGCGTGAGGAAAACCGGAGACAGCGCGATGCCAACGACCGAATCGAAAATGATCAGCGTATCGATCCAGCGAAACCCGCGGGACGTGTATGACTTCACAGCACCACCTGCCGCGTTCGCGCGCTGGGCATCGGGTCTCGGCAAGCCGCTCGGCAACGAAGGCGCTGTGTGGCGATTCGAAGGCGAGAGTGGCCCCGTGAAGATCCGTTTCACCGAACCCAACGCATACGGCGTGCTCGATCAGTACGTCGAGTTGCCCGACGGCAGCGAGATTTACGTGCCGATGCGCGTAGTCGCGAATGGCACGGGCAGCGAGGTGATGCTCACGCTGTTCCGCGTGCCGGGGATGAACGACGAAAAATTCGCCGCCGACGCGCAATGGGTCATGCGCGATCTGAACAGGCTAAAGGACCTGCTCGAGGCGGAGTGATCGCGGACCTCGGTCTGTCGCAAATCCAGACGAAAAAACCAGACGTCTGTATGAGCGCCTGGTTTTTTAGGCAACTGGCACTGCCGCAGACACCAAGCGCTTCAAAACGGCAACCCAGGCAATTCCGGCAGCTTTAACGCATGCACGCCGATCGCCGACGCGTCGAGCCGTTCCGCACCGCCACTCGGCGTATCGACGATGAACGGCACGCCGACCTGATCGGCGCGCACCAGTTCGGTCGAGCCGCCGCCGTCGAGATTGATCGCATCGTCCGCGCCGATCGCCTTCATGAGTCGAGCCGATTGCGCGTTGGTCGTGCCCGTCGAATAACCCGCGATGCGCCCGTCGATCACGACGAAGTAGAGAAAGCGGCCCTGATGCGACAGGCCGGCCAGCGTGCGTGGGTTCGGATTGAGCGGGTCACCTTCGTTCGGGCTTTGGGCACTGACGTCCTGACCGTTTTTCAGCAGAATCGCCGCGCCGGCGACCGCCGTATCGATCAGCTTCAGATCCTGCGCCGAAATCTGCGGCGCATTGGCGATATACGCGTTACCTTGCCGCGTGATCGCGAGCACCGCTTCGCTTTGCGTCGGATCATTGGTCAGCGGACTCACGATCTGGCCGTGCGACACCAGCAAGCCAATGACCGTTTTTGGCTCGGGCGTTGTCGCACAGCACGGCGCAAAGAAGTTCGCGTTGATCGCGAGCCGCACGTCGGTGCGGGCGGCAAACTGGGAAATCGTCTCCGACGTCGTCATCAGCGGGCCGCTATGCCCGGTGGTCTCGACGCTCACGCCCGGCGCGCGCAGATCGACGCGCATCACGTACGCGCGGCTCACGGTGGGCTTGCCGCCCGCCGCCGCGGGATTCGACGGCACGGTCGCGGTTTCGGCATCGACGCCGACGTACACCGGCGAGTAGCCGCTTTGCGTGATCTGCGTGGTGGGATCGGGCACGTCGGCTTGCGCGTTCGCCGAAGCGAGGCCGATGATCGCCGCGGCGGCGAGCGCCTTCAGCGTTGCCGATGCAGGGAAAAGAACACGTGCCATGTCTTTAGTCTCCATTGACGGCGGCGACGAAGCTGTCGCCTCTTACCGTGCCGGAGACCTTATAGATGCGACATGACGCTCACGTGATTTCTTCTTTTCGTTCAGCTTTCGGCACTCACCTGTGCTCTCGAAAAAAAAGCCGCTCAATGCCCGCAGTCAGGTTGAACATCAACCGTCACCAAGGGCAAATGACTGACTACGCGATCTTTTCCTGCTGCTCCTTCTATCGACCCGATTGAATTGGAGATTCAACTCCGTCGACCAACCCTATCCCATAAAAAATGCTCTCGTTTCCTCGCCTATAATCACCAGGCCTTCGGAAAACACCCGACGGTCAGGTTGGAAGCCTGCGATCGTCATCGCACACCCGCCCAGGCGCGTCGTGCGTCTACTGCTGCACGTCTATCTGTTTGTCAATGGGCGAGCCGTGGTGGGAGAGCCGCAAGGCTCGCCGGTTGGCTACGATCCCGGTCTTCCAATCCCATCACGTGCCCGCTCACCCACGTAACCAGGCGAGTGTCGGGCGATTCAAAAATCTCAGGGAGACGCACCATGACCAAACCCACCAAACAACCCGCATCCCGCCCGCCGGTCGACGCTCTCCAATACGAAAAACTCGCCCTCTCCGCCTTCGAGCTATGCGAGCGCCAGATGAGCAAACTGGACACGCTCATCTCACTCGCGGCTTCGCTCTGCAGAAGTCCTGCGATCACGAATGATGAACGTCATCGCCAGCGAATGATGCTCGAATTGCTGGTCCAGACCAGTGAGCAATACCAGCAGGAACTTGCATGCGACCGCGAGCTATTCCAGGTGATCGCACTCGATGCAAAGGGCATCGCGCACACCCGCATCACGGCGAACCAGGCCGCCCGTCTGCTGGCAGAGGCGGCAAACGTCGCGACGCAAGACCCGCCAAGCCCGACAACGACGGAAAAGGCGACGCCACGCAAACGCGTGTCGACGAGAAGCGCAACGATCGTCAGAACGGACACGACACGGCGCCGCGCGCCGGTGCGGCATTGATTCACCCGAAGCGTCCACCCCGAACCGATCGACTCCACGCCTCAATCCCGCAGCGGCAGCGCGTCGAGCATCTCCAGGTGACGCGCTTCCGTTTCGTCATCCGCGGGAAACATGCATTCGATACGTAGTTCCTGCGCCGCGACGGTTTGCGGCGTGCCGACACTCGCGACCATCGAGAAATACCTCAGCACATGGCCGTCCTTGACGAAGCCAATGGGTATCACCGGCATCGCAGCAGCAGCTGTAGCGGAATCCGCACCGGCCTGACGCTCGGCATTCTCCCCCAGCGGCACATCCGGATACGCACGCAACGCCGCAACCAACTCGCGCGTGCGCTCGTCAATCACCCGCCCTACCGCTTCCCGATAAACCCGCTGAATTAAACTATCCGCAACACTTTTCCAATCGGCGACAAAGGGGCGCAATCCATCGGGATCGAACATCAGATGCAGCATATTGCGCGGTCCCTTGCGCGCCGTCATATCGATGAAGCAATTGAAAAATCGCGGGGCGGACTCGTTGGTCATCAGCACATTCCAGTAGCGGTCCATGACCAGCGCGGGAAACGGCTCGTGCTGGCGCAACATCCTTCCGAGCGCTTTCGTGACACTCTGCATTTCCTGCGCGTTCCACGCGGGGTCGGCGTACATCGGCGCGTAGCCTGCGGCCAGCAGTAGCGTGTTGCGTTCGCGCAGGGGAATGTCGAGTGCCTGCGCGATATCCATCAACATCTGACGGCTCGGCACACTGCGTCCGCTTTCGATAAAGCTGATATGACGCTGCGAGACCCCGGCATTGAACGACAGGTCCAGCTGGCTGATGCCGCGCATATCTCGCCAGTGACGCAACAACGCGCCGAGGTCGTTCGGTGGCGCTTTCTTGATTGGGTTCGCAGGATTCATCGCTGTCTGTCCGCAAGTCTGGAGGCACGCAAAGTCTGGTGACCGGCGAGCCACGCGGGCTCACCGAACCGGGCGGGTCAGCATACTCCCTTCGGCCTGCCGGACTTCGTATGAAAGAAACTCAGGCGCGCTTCCAAACGTGCCCGTGAAACTGCTCCTCCAACGGCGGTTGCGCGATGTTGCCGGCGTAGTTCGTGATCGTCGACGCCGCCCCGACGGCAAGCACTTCGAGCACCTGATCGCGGCGAAAGCCGGCTTCGAGAAGCGCGCTCACGTCCCGCTCGTCGAGATGACCACGCTTCTCGATCGACGTCCTGGTCAGCGTGGAAAGCGCTGCATGCCGGCGGTCCGCCGGCGCGCGACCGGCGCGAATCGCTTCGACATCGGCGGGTGCAAGTCCCTCGTTCAGCGCCAGCGCGGTGTGAAACGCTACCGCCCACGAACACGCGTTGGTCACCGCGTTCGTCAGCAGCAAGGTCTGGATTTGCGCTTCGTCGAACGTGCCTGCATGAACCTTCTGGAACAGACTGAAGAAGGCCTCGATCAGAACGGGCGACCCGGCCATCGCCCCCGCGATGTTGGGGATGAAGCCAAAGTTCTGCCGGAGCTGGCGCAATACCGGCCTGGAAGATTCCGGCGCGGACTCGATGGTATGAATCTGGAACGTCGACATGATCTGTCCTCGATGTTGAGCGCGATCCGGAATGAACCGCGCGACCATCGAAGATTAGATGCGGCCGAGCAGCGCGCCAATTACCTCCCATGTAATAGCCCACGCGAAAACGAGCGCGTAAAAAAAGCCGGGCTATCGAGCAACCCGGCTTCTTCACTACATGAACCTCACATCAGAAACGGTGAATAATGCCCACCCCAACCGCAAACTGGCTACCCGACGAAGACGGTGTCGTGTTGTAGCCGTCGCCCAGCGTCGCCGTCGCATCGATGATCTGGCCGGCGCCATTGGTGCCCAGCGTCTTGCCCTTCGCCTTCTGATAAGCCTGCAGCGCATACAGTCCGGTACGCTTGGACAGCGAATAGTACTCGGAGAGGTTGAACTGATGGTACTGCGCGTTATCGTCGATCGCGTTCGCGCGCGTCGCACGCGTGTAGCTATAGCCGAGGCCCAGATCCCATGCAATGGCCGGTTTCCAGTGGAGCACCGCACCACCCGTGTTGAAGATCGCCGTGTCGTGGAATTTCGAACCCGTGCCCGGAATGTATTGCACGTTCGAATAGGTTGCCGTGATGTCCCACGCGCTATTGAACGTGTAGCCACCGCCTACTGCAAAACGCTGTTGCGCCTGCGCAGTCTGTTAGCCGTTGGTCAGTGCTGAAACGCCGATCTGCGCGCCGCCGTTCGTGGTCGTCGAATCCGCACCCCACGCGCCGCCGCCGAGCGTCGAGTTGTTGATCCGCGAGAAGCCGACCGCGAAGCCGACCGGGCCAAGCGCATACTGGGCGCCGGTCGTCCACGTCGAGCCGCGATTGACGCTGCCCGGCACGCCGCCCAGCGAATACGAACCGCTGACCGTCAGACCAAAGATCTTCGGCGAGGTGTACTCGAGCGTGTTGTTCGAACGGTAGATCGTGTCGAGGCCATCGATATCGCCAGGGTGCGCGCCGTAGTAGCCGGTGATCCAGGTGGTCGGGCTATACGGCGAGAGCATCTGGTAATACGACGCGTACTGGCGGCCCGCCGTCAACGTACCGTACGTTGCGTTGGTCACGCCGACCCACGCCTGACGGCCGAACATCGCGTTGGCGTACTGCTGTGCGCCGCTCGCCGAATTGAAACCGGATTCGAGCTGGAAGATCGCCTTCGTGCCGCCGCCCAGGTCCTCTGCGCCCTTCAGGCCGAAGCGGCTGCCGGCCCACACGCCGGGGGTCATCTTGACCGCCGATTTGCCGCCGCTGGTGGCGCCGAGCGACGCCTGGTTATTGGTGTACGACAGGCCGTTATCGACGATACCGTACAACGTCACGGTGCTTTGAGCGAAGGCCGGCACGGCGGCTGCGATCGTCGCGCCGAACAGCACGGCGTCGACGCGTCTGAAACTCTTCTTCATGCTTCTGATCTCCAGGTTTTACGTCTCGTTGAAATACTTTTTTATCGGCATGGCGCCTGAAGGTTTGTCGAACCTGTTGCGCTAGTGCCGTTGGGGCTGCAGCAATCGCTTGACGGTCAAAGCCAGCGGTACGGTGAAAAAGATGTGCGACATGAACCCGCCGATAATCACCGCCGGGTCGTAATAGTTCGGGTGGTTGTCCGACGCGAGCATGATCGCCACGTGCATGACGATCCACGCGAGCACCGCATAGAACAGCGCCACGAGCGTCGCTTCGTAGCCGCGTCGGCGAAAGTAAGGCCACACGAGCGCGAACAGCACACCCCACGCCGCCGCGAACACAAAGTGAATTCCCGTGCCCACCACATACGCCCAGATCCCCAGCGACTCCTGCACGTATTTGCCGAACACGAGGCCCGTCGCGTTGCGCGGTATGCCTGCGAGCGGCATCAGGTGTTGCGCGCCGACCCACACGAGCGCTTCGTAAATCCAGATGACCACCGCACCGGTCAATCCGCCGATCACGCCTGCGCGCAACGTCGCCTTCCAGCCGGGCGACTCGAAATCCGCCGATCGCAAGCCTCTTTCGAGGTCCGCTCTGCTCACGCCGAAATTGCCATGCATTTCCTCTCTCCTCGAAACACGTTTCATCACAACGGCTATCGTGCGCCGCAGCCGCAACGGCCCACGCGGCATCGCGTGATGCTGCTGCGCACGGGTTCAGGTTTCAAAGCTGGTTAGACAGCGCGGCGCAACGCGTGAGAATGGCGCTGCGGTAAATGCGGAAGCAAATGCGAAAGTAAATGCGCACGCAGTAAGGACGAGCGCGGCACATGGCGCGCGACGGCAAACGCCGCGTTATCGGCTGAATCGGTGAAGGTCATGCATGTCTCCGAGAAAATACTTTCCCGTCCCGGATTTCTGTCGAATCCGGGGTCTTTTAGTGTCGAGAAGTGAATGTCTGCCGGGGCGGCCCGGCGGAATCCGGCGCCTTATACCGCGTCGGGCACCATGCGCGTTTTCAGAAACGCTTCGAGTGTTTCGCCTCGCATGCTGGCGTACATGCCGAGGTTCGTGATCTTCACCACGCGCGCGAATTTTTCGAGCACGAAGAAGCACACGCCGTAACGAATCAAGCCGATCCAGTCGGTGTTGTCGACCAGCGTGCGCTCTTCGGGCGTGAGCTTGGCCGCGTCATAGGCGGCGCTGCGATTTTCCAGCCACAGCGTGCGGGCCGGTGCTTCACGCATCTGCCAGAAGAAGCGGTTCAGGCGCATTGCCTTAATGCTCTGGCGAATGTCGAACGGGTACGTGCCGGTCAGTTCTTCGACGCCGATCAGTTGCGGGTTCATTGCGCCACCTCATCTTCATAGATCGTCACGGCCATCGCGGTGCTGGTCGCAAGATAGTAGTTGCGGTGCAGTTCGCGGACCTTCGGACCGAGCGCGCCGCGCATCGCGAGCCACATGATCGTCTCGACGCTTTCCGCGCCGCCGAGGCGCACGTAGTCGACGTGCTTCATCGCCGCGAGACGCTGCGGGTCCTTGACGATCAGGTCGAGAAACTCCATGTCCCACTCGGTGTTGTTAAAGCCGCTGCGCTCGCCGTGCACCTGGTGCGACAGACCGCCTGTGCCGACCACCACGACATCGAGATCCTGATCGAACGATTCGATGGCGCGGCGCAGCGCCTGGCCGAGCCGGTAGCAGCGGTTCGCGGTGGGCAGCGGATACTGCAGCACGTTGACTTCGAGCGGCACGAGCGACATCGGCCAGCCGCCGTCATGCGGCAGCATCAGCGAGAGCGGCGAATTGCAGCCGTGATCGAGCGGACGGTCCTGGAAGATCGTCAGATCGAACTCGTCGGCGACCATCTGCTCGGCGATGTGGATCGCCAGATCGGGATGGCCCGCGATGTCCGGCAGCGGACGCTTGCCTGCGCCTTCGTCCGCGAATTCGTGATTCGCCGACACGCCCAGCGCGAAGGTCGGATAGCAATCGAAGAAGAAGCTGTTGGCGTGATCGTTGTAGAACATCACCATCACGTCGGGCTTGCGCTCCGCGAGCCATTTCGCCACTGGTTCGTAACCTTTGAAGAGCGGCGCCCACGCGGGCTCGTTCTGCTTGCCCTTGTCGTACGCCAAGCCGATGGTGGGCACGTGCGAGGTGCCAATGCCGCCAATGATCCTTGCCATATTCGTTGTCTTCCGTTGCTTCGCGCCGCCTGCCAATCGGATAGGTTCGCGTGACCGGGGAAGTAGCCAGCGCGACCATCTTGGGATACAAAGATAGGAATTGTGCCCTCTGCCGGGAAGTGCGGGTAAACCTCAGTCGGCCATAGGTTAATGGGGTAAAACGCCGCCAGTCGGCGCCCGGCGAGCAGCGGCGCAGCGCTGCAAGCCACGCGGCGCATGGCTTTGTCGGTATCCCAAGCTGGTTTCGCAAGGTCCGGCGAGCCTCCTCGCCCGTCCGCACGCGATAAACAGAACAGATGCCCCTGAAAAGAAGTCGCAAGCCGTTTTACAGGCGTGGTGCGGCGCGGCGCGCGTAGCTATACTTCCGTGCTTCCGACGAGCAGACCACAATGAACGAGACGACCCAGCAGGCGATTGTCCAGACGTTACGCGAAAAGATCCTCGCCGGTGAGTTGTCGCCCGGTCAGCGTCTCGTGGAGGCACAGCTCGCGCAATGGCTCGGCGTGTCGCGCACGCCGCTGCGTTATGCGCTGAGCGTGCTGTCGTCGGAAGGGCTGCTGGACCGCTCGGGCTCGCGCGGCTACGTGGTGCGCCGCTTCAGCGTGCGCGACGTGCTCGATGCGATCGACGTGCGCGGCGTGCTCGAAGGACTCGCGGCCCGCTCGGTGGCGGAGAGCGGCGTGAGCGCGACGCTCGCGGCGGCGCTCGACGACTGCCTGCGCGAAGGCGACGACCTCTTCGCCCAGCGGCATCTGAAAGCCGGCGACGACCTGCGCTACGCGCAGATGAACGGACGCTTTCACGCGCTGATCGTCGACGCGGCGCAGAACATGGCGGTGGCGGCCGCACTGCGCCTGAACGACAAGGTCCCGTTCGTGTCACCCTTCACGATCGCCTTCGACGAAGCCGCGCGCGAGCGTCAGTTCATGATGCTGATGTACGCGCATCGCCAGCATCATGCGATCGTGGATGCGCTGAAGAAGGGCGAAGGCGCGCGCGTCGATGCGTTGATGAAAGAGCACACGCACATCTCGAAGGAAAGCCTGAATCTGTCGCTGCCGTCGTTGCATCTGATTGCGGGGGCCGCGTGATGAGCGATAGCACGTCGATGGCCAGCGACGCGGCGCCGGTCAAAACGCCGTCGTCCGTGAACAGCAAAGACCTGCTCAATCTCGCGCAACTGCGCGCGTTCCGGCTCGTCGCCGAAATGGGCAGCGCGACGCGCGCGGCCGCGGCGCTGTTTCGCGCACAGTCGGCGGTGACGCGTTCAGTGCAGGAACTGGAAGCGGCGCTCGGTGAGCCGCTCTTCGACCGCGGCCCGTCGGGCATGCTGCCCACGCCCGTCGGCCGCGCCGTGCTGCATCGTTGCGAGCGGATTTTCGCGGAGCTGGAGGAGCTCGCGCAGTGGTGCGCCGCGCGCCAGGCGCGCCGCCGCCCCGCGGCGGAAGGCGCCTTGCCGGCGTATCTGCTCAACACGCGGCGGCTGCAACTGTTCGCGGCGCTTGCGCGGCATCGGCACATGCCGAGCGCGGCGAAGACCTTCGGCATTAGCCAGCCCGCGGTGAGCACCGCGATTCGCGTGCTGGAGAGCGGCTCAGGCATGAGTCTGTTTCATCGGAGCCCGCGCGGCATCCTGCTCACCGCCGAAGGCGAAACGTTCCTGCTGCACGTGCGTCGCGCGCTGAACGAACTGCGGCACGTGCCCGACGATATCGCGGCATTGCACGGCAAGATTCAAGGCTCCGTGACGGTCGGCGCATTGCCGCTCGGGCGCACGCTGATCCTGCCCAAAGCGATCGCGCGGATGACCTCGCAGAACCCGGGCGTGCGCGTCGTCACCGACGAAAGCTCGTACGAGACGCTGGTGGCCGGTCTGCGAGCGGGCGACATCGACTTCATTCTCGGCGCGCTGCGCGACAACGACGCGTCGAGCGGCCTGAAGAACGAGCGCCTGATGTCGGAAAACATGGTGGTGCTGGTGCGCCGCGATCATCCGCTGACGCGCGAGCGAGGCCTGACCGTCATGGGCCTGCGTGACGTGCAATGGATCCTGCCGCGCAGCCACTCGCCGGCGCGTGCGCTGTTCGAGGCGCAATTCAAGCGGATGAAGGTCAAGCCGCCGTTGCCCACGGTCGAAACCGCCGACCTCGCGGTCATACGCGGCCTGCTGCTCGGCACGGACATGGCGGCCGCGCTGTCGGCGCAGCAGTTGCATCATGAGGTGCAGTCGGGGCAACTGGTGGTGCTCGACGTGCAGCTTCACAACACGCGGCGCGACATCGGCCTGACCGTGCGCGCGGCGGGCACGCCGTCGCCAGCGGCGCGCGCGTTGATCGATGCGATCCGGCTCTCGGTGGTCGACGTCACGCGCACGATCAGCATCGGCGCGAAATAGCCGCTGTTTGCAGGGGCTTTTGCTATGTCCGGCCCGGCAAGCCGTCGAAGAACGCGCGCCAGTCGAATGGCGCGGGCAGCGTGTCGTAGTCGATGCCGCCCGCCTGCATCGCATCCACGATGCTGTCCTGGAGATGCGCGCACGCGTCGCTCATGTACGGCGTGATGCCGGCCTCCTGCAACGTCTGTGCGACTTCGCGCATTTCCGCCGCGCGCCGGCGGCCATGTTCGGCGACGCGGCTCACCAGATAGCCGGGCACGTCCGCATCGTCGCGCATCTTGCCGAAGGTTTGGGCGAGCGAGGCCAGCACGATCGACTCCGCCTCGTAATGCCGCGCCGCGCGCAGACACTCCACGGTCAACGCTTCGATACCCTTGATCATCACGCTGCGGCACATCTTCGCCGCCGACGCCACGCCGATCTTCTCCGATACCGCGCTCGCATTGAAGCCCAATGCGTTGAGCAGCGGCGCGAGATCCGCCGCAGCGGCGCCGCCTAACAACATCGGCACGGCGAGGCCATAAGGCGGCACGGGTGCCATCACGGCTGCTTCGACGTAATGCGCGCCGGCGCCCTCGATGCACGCCTGCGCATGTTGCTTGGTGTGTGGCGAGACCGAGTTGATGTCGAGGCAGACCTGCCCGGCTTC
Organism: Paraburkholderia strydomiana; assembly: GCF_046030495.1. Taxonomy (GTDB): domain Bacteria; phylum Pseudomonadota; class Gammaproteobacteria; order Burkholderiales; family Burkholderiaceae; genus Paraburkholderia; species Paraburkholderia strydomiana_A. The sequence continues at coordinate 173,706 of NZ_JAQQCJ010000003.1, read as the reverse complement.
GAGGCAGCGCGCAAGCGCTTGTGCCACGTCGAGGTCGGCTTCCGCCGTCACCGCCGATACAACCATCTGTGCGCCAGCGAGCGCGCTTTGCAGCGTCCCGGCGACACGGACGCCTGCGGCCCGCGCCTTGTCGCGAAGCTGCTCGCGCCGCAGATCGAACATCGACACCTGCACGCCTTTCGCGGCCAGCGCCGCGCCGAGTATCCCGCCGGCCTCGCCGAAGCCGACGAAAGCCACCGTATCGATGCGTGTCAGGCCGCTCATCGCCGTGCTTCCCATGCGAAAGACGTCGCACCGGCTGCGCGCTCGAAGCGCCAACGGGTCGTGCGTGGCATTGCGATGCGTGGCATGTCTCCTCCTGCGTCTGCGTATCAGCTCCCATTGTAGGAGTCGAAATTGTTTTGAAACCATTTAAAGCAGTACGCGAGGCCATCGCATCTGTTTATCGGTAACAGTGATACCTGAGTGCTCCGTATCTCGCCGCATGGTGGCAACGAACGTTCCAGCTTACAAACCGGCGCTGCCCAACAATGCGCAGCGCGCTTTTCTGCTACAACGTACCTGTCCTTCCATATCGGCACATGACCAGGGTGAGACGATGAATCAGGAACAGTGGAATGCGATGGATGACTATCTGACGAGCCGGCTGCTGCCTCAGGACGCCGCGCTCGATGCCGCACTGGACGCGAGCGCCGCAGCCGGTCTGCCGTCGATCAACGTGGCGCCCAATCAGGGCAAGCTGCTGCATCTGCTCGCAAAGTTGCGCGGCGCGCGCCGTATTCTCGAAGTCGGCACGCTAGGCGCCTACAGCACGATCTGGCTCGCGAGAGCACTACCCCCGGACGGCCGGCTCATCTCGCTCGAAGCGAATCCCGGGAACGCCGAAGTGGCGCGCGCCAACGTCCAGCGAGCCGGTTTGTCGGGCGTTGTCTCGATCGTGATCGGCGCGGCCGCGCAAACGCTCGACAAGTTCGTCACGGACGGCGTCGAACCGTTCGACATGATCTTTCTCGACGCCGACAAGAAGAGCTACCCCGACTATATGCGCCTGTCGTTGCAACTGAGCCGGCCCGGCACGCTGATCGTCGGCGACAACGTGATACGCGGGGGCCGCATTGCCGATGCGGCGAGCACCGACCCCGACGTCATCGGTCTGCACGAATTCTTCAGGCTGCTCGCGACGAATCCGCGCCTCGACTCGACCGCGATTCAGACTGTCGGCTCGAAAGGATGGGACGGCTTCTCGATGACGCTCGTGTCGGCCTGATGTGCGCGAGGCGGCACCGCGCCGAAACGCTCGGCGCACGCCTGCCTGACCCGCTCGACCGAGGCCGACCACCCCTCGCCCGGCGCGCGGCGAAACAGCCGTAACGCGTGGGAATACCACGGCGAATCGTCGCGCCCGTGCATCCAGCGCCAGTCGGGATCCCGCTCCGGCAACAGCACCCAGCAGGGTTTGCCCAGCGACGCAGCCAGATGCGCGATGGACGTATCCACGCAAATGACCAGATCGAGTTGCGCGACGATGGCGGCACTGTCGGCGAAATCCGTCACCTTCGCGCCGAGGTCGAGCAACGGTTGGCCGTCTGGCGGATCGCGCGCTTCGTCCTCGCCCTGCCCCTTTTGCAGACTCACGAAGCTCAGGCCCGGCACGCGCCAGAGCGGCGCAAGCGTCGTCAATGAAGGAATGGAGCGGTTCGCGTCGTTATGGTGTTTCGCGTTGCCCTTCCAGACCAGACCGATCTTGCGGCACGGCGCCAGCGCATCGAGCATCGGCCGCCATTGGTCGACGAGCGCGGGGGCGACCGGCAGTTGTGCGGCAGGCGGGATCGTATCGAGGGCCGTGCGCAGATAGAACGGTGCGCTCAGGAGACTCGTCCAGCAGTCGTAGCTCGACACGCGCGCCATCGCGGCGACATGATCGGCCACGGCGTCCACGCCGTCGACGCGAGCCATCAGCCGATGCAACGCCGGCGCGCACGCGAACGTGATATGCGTGGCCCCTTGCGCTTTGAGTAACGCGAAATAGCGGCTGAACTGAAGCATGTCGCCAAGGCCGTCCTCCTGCCAAACGAGCAGGGACTTACCGGCGAGCGTCTGCCCCTGCCACTGCGGGCAGGCGAGCAAGGCGCGCGTCTGGTGATGCACGAACGACGGATGCCCGTAGCGGCTCTCGTACAGTTGCCAGCCTTCTTCGAAGCGGCCCAGGCCGAGCAGCAGCGCGGCCAGACCGAAGCGGGCGTCGGCATAGTCGGGGCGTAGTGCAAGCGCCTCGCGGTAGGCGCGTTCGGCCTCGTGCAGATGCCCGGATTGCGTCAACGCACTGGCGAGGTTGAAATGCGCTTCGGCCAGTTCGGGGCAGATTTCGAGCGTCCGATGAAAGGCCTCGATTGCCTCCGGGAAGCGGTCGAGCAAACGGAGCACACAGCCCAGGTTGTTATGCGCGTGCGCGATGCCGGGCTGCCAGCGAATCGCGTCGCGGTAAGCCTGCTCGGCATCGACGAGACGCTCCTGCCTGAACAGCGCAATGCCGAGGTTGTAGTGCGCCTCGGCGTAGTCGGGGCGGCAGGCAATCGCTTCGCGGTAGGCGGCCTCGGCTTCGGGCAAACGCCCGAGGTCCTCCAGCACCGCACCGAGGTTCAGATGCGCCTCCGCATAGTCCGGCCGGATAGTCAGCGCGAGCCGGCAGGCCAACTCCGCTTCGACGAACCGGTGCGCCGCCTTCAGCACGCCGCCCAGGTTGTTGAGCGCCTCGGGATACTGCGGCCGGATGCTGAGCGCCTGACGATATGCCGCGTCGGCCTCCTCGTGGCGGCCGAGTTCCACCAGCACGCTGCCGAGGTTGTTGTGCACCTCCGCATAATCATGCAGGCCGATCAGCGCCTCGCGATAAGCCGCTTCGGCTTCCTGCGGGCGGCGCAGATCACGCAGCACGATGCCCCGGTTGTAGTGGGCCTCCGCATAGTCGGGGCGCAGCGTCAGCGCGTGACGATACGACGCTTCCGCCGCCTCCTTGTAACCGAGCCCGTACAGCACGGCGCCGAGATGATGATGAGCGTCGGCGTGATGCGGTTGCAGCGACACCAGTTGACGATACATCGCCTTGGCGGCGGACAGGCGCCCGAGCGACCTGAACAGCGAGCCGAGACTACCGTACACCTCGGCATAAGTGGGCTTGACGCGCAGGCACTCGCGCCAATGGCGCTCCGCATCGGCCACGTTGCGCAACGCAAACGAACAGGCGCCCGCGATGTTCAGCGCGTCGACGTGTATGTCGTCCGGCAGCGTGGTGTCGTTCAGCAGCGGCGTCACCATTGCCAGGGCCTCAGCGAACTGTCCGGCCGAACATAACGTGACGGCCTGCTGATTGATGTCGGCGATTGGGAAAGCGAGCGTCTGCGTGGGCGTCATGAGCGAAGAAAAAAGGAAAGCGGCACGGCGCCGGCCAGACGCGCGGCGTTGCGTGCAACCGGCAGCTTAAGTGATCCGCCGCGGCTCCGGCGCGCCGAAATGAGCGGCTTTTTGCCGTCTATTCCACCGCTATAACCGGCATCACGAGAAAAAGGATCGCGCGGCAATGTTAGAATCGCCCCGCCTTCATCCCGATCATCATGACGCTACGATCCCGCAACCGCACGACCGCCTGGCTTGGCCTGTTCGCCATGTGGCTCGTCGTGTTCGCGCCGCTCGTGAGTCAGGTGCTGATGTCGGACCGGGCGCACGAGCCGATTGCCGCGCTCTGTTCGGCGCTCCAGCCGTCCAGCGCGAGCGAGGCCGGCCTTGTTGCACAGGCCGCCCACACCGCCCCCGAGCCGGTGCATCTGAGCCACGACGACGCCTTCGGCGCGTGCGGCTACTGTCATCTGCTCGAACATCATGTCGCGATGCCGACGGTCGCCGCCGTCGAGCCCCCCGCCGCCCTCGCGTTGTCCGGCACCGCGCCGCCCACGCTCTCCACCCGCTTCACGCCGCTCGGCGCGTTCCCCTCGGGACGCCCTAGAGCCCCGCCTGCCGTTTCCTGATCCCTGCCAGTCCTGATCGCGCATTCGTCGCACCCGTCGAGGGTGCGCGCGATCGTCTGTTCAATGCATCAAGGAAACGTTCATGTTCAACTTCGCCCTGCGAAGCCTGTCCCTTTGCGTGCGCCGTGACGCACGCGGCATCCTACGAGTTGCCCCGTTTCGCCGGTTGCCGCACCCGCGCTGCGCGGCGGGTTTTCCCGCGTACTGGCCGGCGCTGATTCCGGCCTGCGTATCGGCGTTCGTGACGGCCCTCGTATCGTCGTCAGCCCACGCCGCCGACAGCACGAACACCGAGGCCACGCTGCCCGCGGTCAGCGTCAGCGCCAATGCAAATACGGCGACCGCGCCGCGCGCCGTCGACCCGAACCTGCCGGCCTCGGTCGAGACCGTCACGCGCGAGCAGTTTGCCAACTGGAACGTCGTCAACACCGAAGACGTGCTGAAGTACATGCCGAACCTCGCCGTGCGCAAGCGCTTCATCGGCGATCTGAATTCGCTCATCGCCGTGCGCGGCACGAGCAACGCGCAAAGCGCGCGCGGTCTCGTCTACGCGGACGGTCTGCTGCTCTCCAACCTGCTCGGCAACAGCTTCACGTTCGCGCCGCGCTGGTCGATGGTGTATCCCGACGAGATCCAGCAGGTCGACGTGATCTACGGTCCGTATTCGGCGCTATATCCGGGCAACTCGCTCGGTGCGACGGTGCTCATCAGCACGCGCATGCCGAAGCAATTCGAAGCCAACGCGGACGTCAAGGCATTCACCCAGCACTTCAGCCTGTACGGCGTGAACCGCAATTTCAACGGCAGCGAAATGAGCGCGTCGATCGGCGACCGGATCGGTAAGTTTTCCTATCTTCTCGGCGTGAATCACCTGGGGAACACCAGCCAGCCATTGCAGTTCGCGACGCTCGCGCAATCGGCCACACCCGCGAAAGCCGGCGACACGCCCGTGACCGGCGCGTACTTCTACAACAACCAGACCAACACGCCGACCACCGTCCTCGGCGTGAACGGCGAAGGCATCGAACACACGGTGCAGGACCAGTTCAAGCTGAAGATGCAGTACGACTTCACGCCGACGCTGCAAGCGGGCTTCACGCTCGGCTACTGGCACCAGACCTACGACAGCCAGACCTCGACCTTCCTGCGCGATGAAAACGGCAACCCCGTCTACAGCGGCACGGTGTCGATAGGCGGCTACCGCTACACGATTCCCGAAGCCGCATTCGCGCCGAGCCGCGGAAACAGCGAAAACTGGCTGTACGGACTCTCGCTGAAAACGCGCAACGCCACCGGCTGGAACGGCGAGGCGATTGCTTCGTACTACGACATCAGCAACAGCGTCGCGCGCACCGCGAATTCCGGCGCACCTGGCAATGGACCGGGCACGGTGATCTTCGGTGACGGCACCGGGTGGAAAACGCTCGATCTGCGCGGCACGTATACGCCGATGAACACTCAGGCCGGTCTTCTGAATCACGCACTGAGCTTCGGCTATCACTACGACAACTACTTCCTCGACAACCAGGGCTACAACACGCTGAACTGGCGCGAGGGCGACGCGACGTCGTTTGCGAACGCGTTCGTCGGCAAGACGCAGACCCAGGCGCTGTACGCCCAGGACGCCTGGCGTTTTCTGCCGCGCTGGAAGCTCGTCTACGGCGTGCGTTACGAAAACTGGCAAGCCTATGACGGCGCGCAGTCGCTGCCTGGCAAGACCGTTGCGTTTGGCGATGCGAGCCAGAGTCACTTTTCGCCGAAAGCGTCGTTGTCGTTCGACGTCAGCGACGATCTGACCTTGCGCGCATCGATTGGCCGCGCTTACCGCTTTCCGACCGTCGGCGAACTGTTCCAGGGGCAAATCAACGGCTCGTCGATCGTCAACAATAATCCGAACCTGAAACCCGAAGACGATCTGTCGAAAGAGCTGAGCGCCGAATGGGCGCACTGGAATGGCGTGTTCCGCTTCTCGCTGTTCCAGGACGACGTGAAGAACACGATCTTCAGCCAGACCGACACGACCGTGATTCCCAACGTGACGAACTTCCAGAACATCGGCAAGGTTCGCTCACGCGGCGTCGAGACGAGCTACTCGGGACAGGACGTGCTGGTCCACGGTCTGGACCTGCTGGCGAGCGTCGCTTATACGCAATCGAAGATCATTGCCAACGCGCAGAACCCGGCCACGGTCGGCAAGTACTTCTACCGGATTCCGCTGTGGCGTGCGGATATCGCCGCGACCTATCACTTCGACGAACGCGCCGCGCTCACGCTCGCCGCGCGCTACTCGGGACGCCAGTACAACACGCTGACCAATACCGACACGAACCCGGACGTCTTCGGCGGCACGAGTTCGTACACGGTGGCGGACGCGAAATTCACCTTCAGGCCGACGAAGCTGAGCGAGATCGGCATCGGCGTCGACAACCTGTTCGACGCGCGCTACTTCGTTTATCACCCCTATCCCGGCCGCACGTTTTATGTGGAAGCGAAGTTGCGCATCTGAGCGCTTCAGCGCGCCTTAGGACGCTCGATATGAGTGCCTCACGAGCGCAAGCCGACCGCCCCATTCATGCCTGACGAGGATTGCATGTCCACCACTACCGCCGCTCAACGTATCAACCCCGCCACCGGTGCCCCGAACCCCGGCTACCGGACGCTCTGGCGCTGGCACTTCTACGCCGGTCTCTTCGTGATGCCGTTTCTGGTCGTGCTCGCGATCACCGGCACGCTGTATTGCTTCCAGCCGCAAATCGAGCCGCTGCTGTATCGCCATCGGCTGATCGTCGAATCACAGGCGACGCCCAGGCTGCCCGACAACGCCCTGCTCGCGAAAGCCCGCGCAGCCATGCCGCCTGGCTCGACCGCGGTGACCGCCGTCATCGCGAGCGATCCACGCCGCAGCGCCGAGTACGTCTTCCGTCTCGCCGACGGCGATAAAGAGAGCGCCTATCTGAATCCATACAACGGCGAATTGCTGGGGACCTTGAGCGTCGAGCGGCGCTTCATGCAGGTGGACCGGATGCTGCACCGCAAGCTGTTGCTCGGCAAACCCGGCGAACTGCTGATGGAGCTCGCCGCATGCTGGACGCTGGTGCTGATCGGCACCGGCGTCGCGCTCTGGTGGCCGCGCGAGAAAACCACCGCACGCGCGGCGCTGCTGCCGCGCTTCACGCTCAAAGGGCGCGCACTGTGGAAAAACCTGCATGCCGTGATGGGCATCTGGCTCGCGCTCGGCGCGCTCGCATTCGTGTTGACGGGCCTGCCCTGGTCGGGTTCGTGGGGTCAGCAGTTCAAGGCCCTCGCGACAGCCGCGAATCTCGGCGCGCCGCCCGGTTCGTGGGGCGGCTTGCCGTTGCGCTCGGTGTTGCCGGGCGCGCGTCGCGAGCGAGACTCGTCGATGAATATGCCTGTGCGGGACGAGGCCAACTCTGCACGACACGCACACGACGAACACCACGGCCACGCGTCCGACGCGGACTCGATGCCCGGCATGGTGATGGACGACCTGCCTCTGCCGCTCACCCCTTGGGCGGTCGGCAACACGCGCGTGCCTTCCTCCGCCGTCACCCACGACGACGCGGACGCCGACGCGCCCCAGGCGCTACCTCTCGGCCGCATCGTCGAAATCGCCGCGTCGCTTGGCGTGAAGGACGGCTACAGCATCGTGCTGCCGACCTCCGCGACCGGTGTCTACACCGTCTCGTACTTTCCCGACGATCCGAAGAAGGAGCGCACGCTGTATATCGACCAATACAGCGGCGCGGTGCTGAAAGACATCCGTTACAGCGACTACGGCGCAGTGTCGAAGGCCGTGTCGTACGGGACATCGCTGCATATGGGCCGCTACTTCGGGCTCGCCAATCAGATTCTCTGCGCCGCGATTTCGGTCGGTCTCGCGGCGATGGCCGTGACGGGCTGCGTGATGTGGTGGAAGCGGCGGCCGCAGCGCACGCTCGGCGCACCCTCGCGCGAACGCGGCGCGCCGCCGATGCGCGGCTGGAAAACCGGCCTCGTCCTGCTCGGCATCGTTTTTCCGTTGATGGGCGCGACGCTTGTCGCGGTGTGGGTGCTCGACTGGATGTTTTTTGGGCGGACTTCGCGGCGTCTGACCAGCGGCTAGCCGAAGCGCGCGGCTAGACGAACTAGCCGCCTTACCCGCCGCATACTTCAATCTGCTCAGGCCGCGGCGGCGTCCACGGTCTCGCCGTGCCGAGCGCCGCACGCCTGCTCGCAGCCACTTTCGCGTGGCTCCGCTTCTCCTGACTCGCCAGCCTTTTCAAAAGCGCGCATTGCCTCAATTGCACGTTTACGATACATTTTGCTCGTTTATGATCGATTTAATCTCAACGGCAAGGTGTCCATATGCAGCGAACACGTGAAGAAGCCCTCAACGGACTGCTGCCCGAGCAGCGCGAGCAGGTGATTCTGGAGCGGCTGCGCACGCACGGTCGCGTGCTGGCGGCCGCGCTCGCCGCCGAACTCCAGACCTCCGAACACACGGTGCGGCGTCATCTGCGTGATCTGGCCGAACAGGGACATTGCAAGCGCGTCTACGGCGGCGCTTTGCTGATCTCGCCCGCCGACAAGCCCGCCGCGGTCCGCATGAGTGAAGCCGTGGACCGCAAGGCCTGTCTCGCGAGCGCGGCCGCGTCGATCGTGCGCCCGAAGCAGATCATTCTGCTCGACGCCGGCTCGACCAATGTCGCGATCGCCGCGGCGCTGCCCGACAACGCGGACCTGACCGTGGTGACGAATTCGCCCGAGGCGTGCAGCCGTCTGCTGAACCGCCCGGGCTTCGACGTGATTCTGGTCGGCGGGCGCATCGCACGCGGTGCGGCGGGCGCACTCGGCGCAACCGCGCTGCTGCAGATCCAGCAAGTCCGCGCAGACCTGTGCTTTCTCGGCGCCTGTGCGCTCGATCCCGACGAAGGCGTCGCCGCGTTCGATGCCGAAGATGCCGAACTTAAACGGGCGATGGTGAAAGCGAGCGGCCAGATCGCCATCGCGCTGACCTCGGAAAAGCTGATGACCGCCGCGCCCTTTTCGGTGGCGCCGGCCGCGGCCATCGACTATCTGTTCGTCGAAGCCGACGTGCCGGCCGCTCGGCTCGCGAGTCTCGAAGCGGTCTGCGACAACGTGATGGTGGCGCGCTCATGAACGCACTCGCCAATGCTCATGTGGACCACGTCAAGCCGCTCAAGGAGCGCATTGCGACCGTCGGCGTGTTTCTCGCCAACGGCTTCGGCATCGGCGCATGGGCCGTCGAAGTGCCGCGCATCAAGGAAAGTCTCGCGCTCAGCGACACGTCGCTCGGTATCGCGCTGTTCGCGTTTGCGCTGGGCGCCATCGTCGCCATGCCGTTGGCGGGGCAACTCGCGCCGCGCTTCGGCAGCGGCCGCGCCACCGCGCTGCTCGGCGCGGCGTTCGTCATCGCGTTGCCGCTGCCCGCGTTCGCGCCCAGCCTGGCCGTGCTGTGCCTCGTTCTGTTCGCGCTCGGCGCGGCGAACGGCGCGCTCGACGTGTCGATGAACGGCCACGCCAGCACCATCGAAACGCAGTGGCGCGCGCCGATCATGTCGTCGTTTCACGCAGCCTGGAGTGCGGGCGGCCTGCTCGGCGCGGCAACGGGTGCAATGTTGCAGAAAGGCGGCGTCGGCGTGATCGGCGGACTGCTCGCGCCGGACGCGTTCATTGCCGTGCTGATCGTCAGCGCGGCGACGCTGGCGTTGCGCGACCTCGGTCCGCGCGCGGCCGCGGCATCGAGTGGATTCGCGTGGCCCAGCGGCGGCGTGATGAAACTGGCGATGCTCGCGTTTCTCTGCATGCTGGTGGAAGGCGCAGTCGCCGACTGGAGCGCAGTGTACTTGCGCTCGACCCTGAATCAGGAGGCGAGCGTCGCCGCCATCGGCTACTCCGCGTTTGCGTTCTCGATGGCGGCCTGCCGCATCGTCGGCGATGTGTCCGTGCGCCGCTTCGGTTCGAGCCGGGTCGTCGCGCTCGGCGGGCTGGTTGCGGTGGCGGGTCTCGCGCTGGTGCTCAGTCTGCCGACCGTGCTGACCGCTTGCGTGGGCTTTGCGATGGTCGGCGTCGGCCTCGCGAATATCGTTCCGGTGATTTTCAGCGCGGCGGGCCGCTCGACCGTGACGCCGGCAACGGGCGTGTCGATGGCCGCTACCGCCGGCTATGCCGGCTTCCTGGTCGGACCGCCGTTGATCGGCCTCGGCGCTGGCGTGCTCGGCTTACGCGTGGCACTGTGCGTGCTCCTGATGGCGACATTGATCGTTTGCCTGCTCGGCGGCAAGGCGGTGCGCAGCGCGCGGCTCGCCTGACTCAGCGGCCCGGTCTGCGCCCGCTCGGCAAGGTCACTTCGTTTCCTTGTCCAGCAGCGCGATCGGCTCGCGGCCGAGCGCAACGGCGCGCCCGACCTGCACGCCCAGCGGCCAGCTGATCGCGCCGAGCAGCGAGTGCGGCTGCGTGCCGTCGTCGAGACCAGTGGCGGGCCACTCGTGTTTCGCCGGCACCCACAGCGTGCCGAACAGGTGGTCCCAGAGCGGCAGCAGTTGCGTGAAGTTGTGATCGAAATGCTCGGCGCGGGTCGAGTGATGCAAGCGGTGATATTGCGGATTGTTGATCCACGTGACGTATCGGCCAAGGTCCACGCGCAGATTCAGATGCGCAAAATAATTGCCGGACATGAACACGACGGAAGTCGCCCCGACGATCCACGGCTCGACCCTGAACAGCACGCCGACCAGCGGATACAGCAGACACCCCTTGATCAGCGCGTCGGACCAGTGATGGCGCAGGGTCACCGTGACGTTGAAATCGACGGCGCTATGGTGCAGCGAATGCAGCTTCCACAGCATGGGCCACGTGTGCTGCAGGCGATGGAACGCGTATTCGAGCAGGTCGATGGTCAGCAGCACGATCACGAACGACGCCAGCGCACCCCACCCCCGCGACACCAGCACGACCATGCCGCCGCCGAGCGCGTTCACGATTGCGACGCTCGCCGCCGCGGTCAACGGCTTCACCGCCTCCACGAGCGCCAGATACAAACCCGCATAGGCCATGTTCAAACGCTGCCCCGAGCGCGATTGCAGCAGCGTGGCGGGCCAGCGACGCTCCAGCAACGCACCCACGCCCATCATGGCCAGCACGAGCGCGTACGCCTGCAGCCAGAGGCTCGCGTGGTGCAACAGGCCGGAAAACGGGCTTGACGCAAACATGGGATTCCCCGGTGACCAGGGTCTATCAAAGGCACCTTGCCGGGCAGCTGGTCGGCGTGGCGCGGGTCAACGCAAAGCCAGAGATGACAGGCGCTTTCTGCGATCTTCGCAGTCTGCCGGGTGGTACGCAAGCGTTCGGTTCGCGTGAGCTTTGGTGATATGAATGTGAAGCGTCATGTCGACGTCTGGGCTGGATGGGTATCGAACGGCATCGTAGTTTCAGCAATCTTCTGCCTGACTCACGCTCGAATGAATGACGCCTCGCACGAACTGGACAGAAAAAAAGTGGCGAGGCCCCCGCGTCACACGTCGTCACGATCACGGGTGGTCGATATATTTCGTATCGGTCACCCGTGTCGTTGTTTTATCGACATCCGTATTTTTGTTGGCCCCGCCGCACCCCGTGAGATGCGTCGATCTCCCCGAACGCGATCCACGAAGACATTTGCTGCTGCCGGAATTTGTTCACTGCGTGGTACCTGCTTTGTATCTCCGGCTGCAGCGTGTTTTGCTTTGTGATTCGCTTATTGCAACAGCTATGCCATGAGACCTCAAAGCCTTGCTGGACAACATCGTGTGCGCAGTTTTCAATTCGGCTTCTGCTTTAACACGTGCTTCACGGCACGTAATGACTCGGAATTGAGACGCGACCCGTTAGCGTGGCAGCGCTTCCGTGCGAAGCGGGCCGCGCGCTTTACCGGCCGATGGAAAACCCGTAGCCGTACCGGCTGACAATGCTTTGCCGAACGCTTCGGTCAGATATACCGTTGTTTGTGTGAACAAAATAGCGTTTCCCAGAGCGGACCGAGATGTCGCAAAGCTGAGACGCAGGCACCGTCCGCTCGAAGGATTTTCGCGCTCACCATGACGCGACGGGCCGCGCACGCGTTGCGTCATCGCGGCCCGCATCGGCTCACAGGAGTGCCGTCAATTCCGCGACGCGTGCCTTGAACTGCGGCATCTCGTCGGCGTGAAGCGGCGTCTTCTGCGGCAACTCGACGGTCAGCGGATCGTGCGGCACGTTGTCCACGTGGACTTCATAGTGCAGATGCGGACCGGTCGCCCAGCCCGTTTCGCCGACATAGCCGATCACCTGATCGCGACTGACCCGGCTGCCGCGACGCAAGCCCTTCGCAAAGCGCGACAGATGGGCAAACGTCGTCGAGTATGGCGGCGGATTCTGAATGACGACCACCTTCCCGTAACCGGTCTGCCGGCCGATGAAGCGGACCACACCACGCGCCGTTGCATGAACGGGCGTGCCGGCGGGTGCGGCGAGATCGACACCGTCATGACTTTGCCAGCGATGCAGCACCGGATCGAGTCGATGCAACGAAAAGCCCGACGACACCCGCGTGAATTCCAGCGGATAGCGCTCGAACGAAGGCCTGGTGCTCGCGCCGTCTTTCGAATAATAGAAAGGCTTGCCCTGAAGATCCTTGTGCAGGAACAGGTCGTGCGTCGTCCCGCCACGAACGACTCTAACCGCGAGCGGCTCACTCTCCGCAGCGCTGTCGCCGCTGTCGTCGAACACTGCGCTCACGCTGTCGCCGGATCGCAGATCGCGCGAAAAATTGAGTTCACCGCGGAATGCGCGCGCCAGAATCGCCGTGGTGGCTGCGTCGACACCCATGGCTTTCGCGGCGGCAGCGAAGCTGTGTTCGATCGATGCGTGCTTGACGGTGAAAACGGGAGGCTTCGTCTCGGGGATGCTGGTTGAGTCCGGCGCGGCAGGTGAAGTGGCGGCGGGTTTCGCCGAGTCTTTGCTCACCAGAGACACGTCGGGGTCCTCGGTGCGAGTCGCGCGATCATGGCTCACCAGGTAGGCCGCGCACACGGAGCTGATCGCACAGACAACGATGATTTTGCCGGCCCGTCCGGGCAGGACACGAGCTACAGATAGGGGCATTGACTGAAAGCGGTCGACCGGCGGTGCGCCGACGACACGCACATGCTGGTGGGTTTATTGATCAGCGCCGCTGGTCACTGCATGAGGCGCTGCATAAGGTTGGTGGCAAGCCTAGGGACGCTTTCTTAAGCGAGGCTTAAGCTGCCCCCAATAAACGGGGCCTGGCAGCTTGCGACTGCGCGCTTTCGGTAAGCACTGCCGCATGTCAGCGGAGATAGCGCGAATGGCGGAGGGAGCCCGTTTTATCGGCTTTTTTGGGGGGCAAATCGGAACACGGGGGGACGAGCGGCTGTCTGGCTGCGGCTCGATGCTTCCAATGAATGCGTGAGTCGAATTGCCCGGCTTGATCCGGCGACGCACCGCATTGAGAATTCCGTCCCGCCCTCTTCGCTCAAGACAACGAAGCCAGCATGTTCGACAACCGTCTGAGATGGGCCTTGAATGCGTCGCTCGCTTCTCGATCGGTGGTCGGATTCAGATGCGACGTTTCCGCGAGTTGAACCTGTTCGTGGAAATCATTGGCGATCTTGCGTTTGATGTCCGCCGGCAACGACCGCACGACCGAAACCAGCAAAGCCTCTTCGGCGTGCATCATGCCCAGAATCGAATGCGTGTCCATGCGAAAACCTCCGCTGAAGGTACCGTCAGTGCAATCCAGCATGGGCGCTGGCGCACTTCATGTTACCTCGCCTGCTTGCGCCGCGGCGGCAGCATGGGCCGCCGTTACTCCGCGATCGAATAGCGCGACGCACGCAATGGCGGCGTTTTCGCCGGACGCTCGACGCGCGCGCTGGCGCCACGGATAAAAAGGATCGCGCAGAAAGCGACCGTGGCCCAGATGCAAAGAAGTACCGTTAAAGCGCTCATTTCAGTTTTCAGAAGATCGAGACTGGGATTGATATCGTCGCGGGTGCCGGCCGCTCAGTGCGTCGTAGGCTGATCGTCGCTACCGCCGAACAGAAGTTCGTCGATCATGCGCGTGGTCAGTGTGAGTTGCCGTTCCAGCGACGTGCGCGCGATGTCCGCGCCCGCCACGTCGCTACGGGCGACAGCGGTGTGAGTCTGCGTGGCAAGGCGCAACACGGTTTCCGAAGCGCGTTGCAACTCGTGCATTGCAGCGTCCCGACCCAGCGGCGCGGTGTTCGGTTCGGGCATGGCCTGTTCCGGCAAACCGGCTTCGAACGGGTGATCTTTGTCGTGGCGGGAAGACATCGCAGGCTCCTAGCGCGAATGGCACGACGCTAGTTTGTGCCGGACCCGCAGTTTTCAATCTGTCGAATAGAAGCCGTTTGTGAAGCCAATCCGAGGCCTTCGAAAAACGCGGTATTCCGCTGAAGAATAGGTGCGGGCCGCCAGTTGACGGCCCGCTTTCGCTTGCAACGCCCCAAGCTTCTCACGCAGGGAAATCCGTCGAGGCCGACAGCGCTCTCCAGGTCTGCGTTTCCTGCTCCACGTAGGCGTTTTTCCTGGCGATGGCGGCCAGCGTGTCGGTTCCGAGCGGCAGACGCAGCGGCGGATTCGGCGCGTCGGCCAGCACGACGAGCGCGTGCGCCAGTTTCTTCGGGTCGCCGGGCTGATTGTGATTCATCTGCCTCGCTTTGCGGCGAACCTCGCCCGACGAAGCGTCGTAGTCGGCGATCACATCCGGCGCGACCATCAGCGACGACGCGTCCAGGAAGTCCGTGCGGAAATAGCCCGGCTCGACGACCGTCGCGTGAATGCCGAGCTGCTTCAACTCGTCATGCAGCGCCTCGGTGATGCCCTCGACGGCGAATTTCGTCGACGAATACACGCCGAACCCCGCCGCGCCGCGATAGCCGCCGATCGACGAAATGTTGATCACATGGCCCGAGCGGTTCGGGCGCATCACCGGCAACACCGTACGCGTGACGTTCAGCAGGCCGAACACGTTGGTGTCGTACATGCGGCGCACGTCGCGGTCGGCGGACTCTTCCACCGCACCCAGCAGGCCGAAGCCCGCGTTGTTGACGAGCACGTCGATGCGGCCGAATTTCTCCACGGCGGCGCTCACTGCGGCCTTCGCCTGCTCCTCGTCGGTCACGTCCAGCGCAACCGGCAGCAAAGCGGCGGAGTCTCCCAGCCGCTCGACGATGGCCGCCACATTGCGCCCCGCCGCCACGACCGCGTTGCCGTCTGCGAGCGCGGCTTCGGCGATCAGCGCGCCGATGCCACGCGATGCGCCAGTGATGAACCAGACGCGCTTGAAACCGCTTTGATGAAGGTCAGCCATGATGTTTCTCCTACGAGTGGTGTAAAAGTGATGCTCATGGTAGGAGCGCCGACTGACACAAACTAGCCACTCATTGCTAGACTGATAATCAACTTTTATTTGCTAATCCGAGGCGCGGCCGATGAACGAAATTCGTGCGATCACCACGTTCGTGCGCGCCGCGACGCTGGGAAGCCTGCGGCGCGCGGCAGTCGATCAGGGCATCTCGCCCCAGGCGGCGAGCCATGCGGTCATGCAACTCGAGAAGGAACTGGGCGTGCGGCTCTTTCACCGGACCACGCGCAAGCTCAGCCTGACCGAAGAAGGCCAGCGGCTGTTCGACAGCGTGAAGCCGGCGCTTGCCATTTTTTCGTCCGCGCTGAACGAGGCCCGGCGCTCGAAGGAAGAGGTGGGCGGTCTGCTGCGCGTGAGCGCGCCGCGAGCACTCGGGCTGCCGGTTCTGTGGCCGTACTTCGAGCAGTTCCAGCGGCTATATCCGAACGTACAGCTCGACGTGCAACTGGACGATCACTTCACCGACCTCGTGACCGAGCGTGCCGATGTGGGATTTCGCGGCGGGCCGCCGCCGTCGGGCGGCTCGATTGCTCGCGCGCTTGTGCCGATTCAGCTGATCGTCTGCGCATCGCCGGAATACATCGAGCGCCATGGTGCGCCGCAAACTATCGACGAACTCAACCAGCACCGTTGCACCGGCTATCGGCGCGCCAACACGGGCAAGCTCGCATCGTGGCAGTTCCACATTAACGGCGAGATCGTCAATCGCGACGTGCCGCCTGCCATTTGCGCGAACGACACGGAAATGGAAACGCAGGCGGTGCTATCGGGTCTGGGCATCGGCCAGCTGGGCAGCTTCAACGCGGTCCCGCATATCAGAACCGGCCGGCTCGTTGCATTGTTGACGCCGCACATCACCGAGTACGGCGCCGTTTATATCTACTACGGGCATAGAACCGAACAGCCGTTGCGCGTGAAGACTTTTATCGACTTCATGGTCGAACGGATGGCGGATAACAAAAACTTCTTTCTCGATTCGGCCGAGCTTCGCGCCGCTCGTGCGGCGCAGCGAGGCAAGACAGCGGGCAAACGTAGCTAGGTGCCGCACACTGTGTGTCTCTCGCGCGCTATTTTCGTTTGTTGGCGAAAAGCTCGCGCGATGGTCGAGGCTTGAGGACCACGCCAACGTCAAACGGCGTACATCGCGCTGCGCGCCGGCAGTGGCGCCTAGGGCAAGTGGCCTCAGCGTCAATCGAGGCAACCTGCCCGATCCACGACGTCTCGCCTCAACCCGCAGCGACGACTTCGATACGCAACGCCTCGCCGCCCGACACGATCGCGAGCAGCAGGTCGACGTTCGGGTGCGCACCCGGACGGTTACGCGCGTCGGCCGTGTGTTCGGCGAACAGCGCGAGGCCTGCCTCGGCCGCTTTGACGTCCAGCGTCCCGAACGTCTCGCGCAGATAGTTGTACAGCGCGAGCGAGCCCTGCTTGCCCGGCTTGTTCTCGATGCTCGCGACCACGATGCCCTTGCCGTCGACCAGATCGATACGCGCGATACCGTCGATCGCCGGCATCTGTGCGAGGTTTTCCTTGAATACGCTGCTCGGTTGAATCACTGACAACACTCCTTCTGTTCTAAAAAATACATGGCGGGCCGTATCTTAGCTGATAGAGGCTTGCGCAGCGGTGTCGGCTCAACGCGGTGTCGTTGCAGGCGACCCATGCTGAACCTGAAATCGCGCTGCGGATGGAGGTCGATGCCAGGGAATCCTCGTTAAATCCGCAAGGCGGCTTCTAGCGCGGTGTCGCACGTCAAATCCGTTGGCGTGCAGCTTTGATCAGCAGGCGCGTTTTCTTCGGCTCTGGGCTGGTTCGGTTCGAGCCGCGCAAACGTTTCACACCATCCCGTCGGACTCAACTGCAAATATGCACCGATGCGGGAGCGTAGATGCGACGCGTGGCCCGCCGCCGGGCGAGAACTTCGTTGCTCTTATCCATCCGCTATCGAGCGCATCATCCTTCACTTCAAATCAATCGAGAGAGGTCCTTGCAAGTGCATATGCATTTCCAATTCAATTCGCTATTCGTCCACTGGGAATTCATTAACGTCCGAAATCGAAAATTTGATCAATAGCCTCGGATTGTGTTCCCGCCTCCCCACTTTGCGAGTCAACGCATGGCGCCGTCCCTCGGCTCAACAAATTTCATCCGACTTGCCAACTTTGTTGAGATATGATCTCCTATGACTTACGAAATATTTCATCGGCGGAGAGAGGACCGTTATGGTGCGCCGCAGCGATGGCGCCTTAGGAGACATCATCCGAATTAAGGCTGCGAGCCGATGATGGCGCGCATGGCTAAGCATGCATCCACCCCATGCGCGACGAAAGCGTACGAGCAGGTCATGTCATCTGACAACTGATGATTAAAGAAGTACGACAGCACCAAAGGCTTTTCACGGGCCGAACGATGCACGCGAATTTGCCTTGACGAGCTTATTGAACAGAATTGCAGATTCAACTGATTAAAGGAGGTTTGAAAACAGACAACCGAGTATAAAAAGCATCAATTGAGGCATCAAATCAAATTAAAATCTGGAGACAAAAATGCTTTCACTGAGAAAAACCTCATTTGCGTTCGCGCTGAGTACCGCCACGGCTCTTTTATTCAGCGCATGCGGCGGCACCCATGACGACTCGAACGGTTCACCGAACACCCCGCCCGTCACGCCACCGGTCACCACACCCGACCCATCCAAAGGCGGCGCTATTTCGCTGCACGGGATCGTCTACGGCGCGCCCGACACGAGCGTCCAGGCCGACGCGGGCATCCCCATTACGATGATGGGACAGATGAGAGCGTTATTCGATCTCATCAAGAAGGCACCCGATTTCACGCAAGTCGCCATGGATCTTGGCGACGGCAATCCAGTCCACGTGCTGGATACCAACACGGGCGATAAATTCCTGCCCGGCAAACTCGCGCTTGGTCTGTCGTGGATATTGATCGACATGAAATCGAAGGGCGATCCGGCCTACGCGGATTATCTGGCGACGTATCAGAAAATAACGACCGCCATGATGACGCAGACGAACGGCGCCAATTACATGTACGCGAACACGTCCTGGGGCGAGTACTACTACCTCGTTGCGCTCAACAATTTCAAAGCGCACGGCATGCTGAATGAAGTCTTCAGCGACGCGATGCTGGCCACACTGCAAAGCCGCCTGACCTTCTGCGACATGTTCGGTGCGGATGCAAGCGGCAAGACGAATACCTGCCCCGCCGCCGGTACGTCGATCGACGTCGCCTCGCTCAATACCGCTCAGAACTATTACGCCGTCTCTTACGGCATTGCGGGGCTCAGGCAGAAACTCGGCTGGAGCAATCCGGCCTTGTCTTCCACTTCGGATGCGACGGTTGCAACCATGGGCGCGCGTGATGCGCTGCTCTACACGCTGACCAGGCACATCAGAAACGATTCCTCTGGCGGCTTCTCGGACGAAGCGTCGAACACCCATACGACCTATTACGATCAGGCGCGTTTCGACCGGTACAGCACGCTGCTGATCGGCGAAGTCACCGAGCGGACGCTCGAAATGGGCAATGAGGCCAACCTGACGCCGGAGCTGAAATCGTATCTGCGCAAATCGGTCGACCTGATTCTCCCGCAGCTCAATGCCGACGGCCAGGGCTTCAACTACGGGCGCTCCATCGGCCCGTACGGCGATACGGCGTTCATGGAAGTGCTGACCGCGGCCGCCAATGCGGGTGTATTGACCCAGCAGGAAATGCAGGTCGCCTATTCGTTCATCTATAAGGCGGCCTATCGCTACGAAACGTTCTGGTACGACCCGACCTTGCCGACGCCTTCCGTGAACATGTGGGTCAAAGGCCGCGGGACCGATACGTATCGCGGCAAGCCTCGGGTGATGGGTGAAAACTTCAGCCTGCTGCATCAGTTCATGTACGTGAATGCCTGGTGGGACAAGTTGGGCTTCAACGGCAAAGCGCCCATGGCCGATGCAGACCTGAAAGCCTGGCTCGATGCGAAGCCGCATTACACGCTCACCTGGTACAACCAGCCGACCGATACCGCGCATCCTTATAGTGCCGCGCTCATCACCGTGCGAGACGGCAAGCGTGTCATCAACCTGAACCTGAGCCAGGCGCCCGACTACAACTCGTTCACGCCTTACTACCCAACGCCGTTCTCCGACAAGCTGATCTACGGCACGACGGACCTCAGCTACGCCTTGCTGATCCCTCAGGTTTCTTATAACGGCAAGACCTATATCCCGGTCACCTATTACAAGAACCTGAATGTTCAGGAAAACAATGGCCAGGTCGTGGTTTCTTTCGACACCGCCAAATTCCGGCAGGCGGCGAAGAACGCGACCTATGCGTCGGATCTCGATCTCCAGGTTCATACGGTGTTGACGTTCAGTCACGGCGAAATGACGCGAACCGATACGCTGAGTTCGGCAACGCTGACCGGCAATCTGTCGGTCGAGACGGATTTCACGTCTTTCGCGGACTTCCAGAACACCTCCCCGAGCGGTGCCTTCTCGGTCAACTATGCAAACAGCGCTGCGACCAACTACGGCACCACGGGTTTCGACAGTTGCGCGCTGTCTGACTTTTCGATGGCGGCCGGGGCCACCAATCCGCTGTCGACCACGCCGATCGGTCAATTGCATTCGAACTTCGCTTGTACAACGAATCCGTTTGCACTGACGGGCGGTGGTAATCGCACGTTGAGCTGGACGTTGAAGTACGCTGACGCGAGCTAAACGCGGCATCGAGCGCGGGAACGCGCCGGCCTTCCTCCAAAGGCCGGCGTCTGAACCGGAACACCGGTTCCTGCAACTCGATACACGGTCGGCATCAATTCATTCCCCAAAAGAGGTATCAGTCATACCAGTAGCACAAGTTGTCTTGTTAGCCGAGCGTGACATCGCAACAATGCCGGTACAGCAACCGACCCGGCTGCCGACGCACGACGCGCCGAATCCGCCTCGAGGCGGATGAATCCGGCTCAGACAACTTCACCGAGAGGAGAAACCCGTGCGCATTTCTTTTTTGCACACGATCGGCGGAAATCGCCAGGTATTCGAACACGCGGCCAATCGTATTGGTCTGCGAAGCGAAGAACTTCGCCATGAAGTGAGACCGGATCTCCGTGAGGCCGTTGAGCACGCGGGGGAATTCACCGCCGACTTGCTGACACAGACAAGCCTTTGTCTTCAGCAATTGGCGGCCGATTCCGACGCCGTCATTGTGACTTGCGCTACGCTCGGGCCCGCCGTCGCGGAGATGGAAAGCTCGACCGTGCCCATCGTGAGAGCGGATGCCGCATTGGCCGCCGCAGCAGCGGAAGTCGGCGGATCTATCGCCGTGTTGTGCGCCGTTGAATCCGCGATCGAGCCCACGCGGCGACTCTTCGCGCAACACGCGAGCAGAACCGATGCGTCCGTGAAAGTCATTCATGTGCCGCAAGTCTGGGCGCTGTTCAAAAGTGGCGACATGGATGCATGTCTCGCCACTGTCGCGGCGTCGGCGGACGACGCGTATGAGGCGGGCGCAAGCGTTGTCGCGTTTGCTCATCCATGGATGGCGCCAGCCGTGAAGTTCGCGAGCCAGGGCCGGCAACCGCTCGATAGCCCCCACGCAGCGCTGCGCGCCGTGATGTACCGACCGTGAGCAACCCTCGGTCCGAATAGCAAGCCCCAAAAAAAGCCCGCTTTCGCGGGCAACCCTTCTGCGGCATCAAGCATCAAGCAACCCGCCCTCACCCCTTCGTCGCCCCAAACGTGAGGCCGGCGACGAAGTGCTTCTGCATTGCAAAGAACATCGCCACCGACGGCAACGCGGCCAGAATCGACCCCGCCGAAACGAGATTCCATGCCGTCGTCCACTGTCCCTTCAACGCGGCGACGCCCACCGTGATCGGCGCGGCATCATCGCCTTGCGTCAGACACAGCGCCCAGAAATAGTCGTTCCACACGAACGTAAACACGAGAATCGCCAATGCTGCGAGCGCCGGACGAATCAGCGGCAGCACGATTCTGAAGAACACCGTCCACTCGTTCGCCCCTTCGATCCGCGCCGCCTCGACCAGTTCGAACGGCAACTGCTTGATGAAGTTGCGCAAAAACAGCGCGCAAAAGCCGGTCTGAAACGACACGTGGAACAGAATCAGTGCGCTCACGGTATTGAACAGCCCGAGTTGCAACGACAGGTCGCGCACCGGAATCATCAACACCTGCACCGGCACGAAATTCCCCGCGACGAAGGTGGCGAACAATGTCGAGTTGCCGCGAAAGCGGTAGATCGCCAACGCGAAGCCAGCCATCGCGGCCAGTGCAATCGAGCCGACCACCGCGGGCAGCGTAATCAGCACGCTGTTCCAGAAGTAATGCAGCATCGGCGATGTGGTCAACGCCTCGCGATAATTGTCGAACATCGCGAAGTGCTTTGGCCATCCCCAGTAGTTGCCCTCGCTCAGTTCTTCCGTCGAACGCACCGAGGTGACGAGCACCGCGATCATCGGCAGCAGCCAGATCAGCAAGGCGACGGGCAACGTCAGTTTGTACGCGCGGCGCGTGAGCGGCTTCCATTTGTCGATCGGGATCGGAAACATGATCGGTTCCTTTATTGCTCGGCGCGCAGCATCCGCCGCAAGTGATAAATGATGTACACCAGCATGATGCCGAACAGCACGACGGCCACTGCCGCCGAATAGCCGATGCGGTAGTACTTGATCGCCTGGTCGTACATGTAATAGGCGAGTACGGTCGAGCTTTCGAACGGTCCGCCGCCCGTCATCACCGAGATCAGATCGAAACTGCGCAACGCGCCGATGATCGTGACGACGATCGCCATGAACGTGGTCGGCCGCAATTGCGGCAGGATCACGTGCCACAGCATCGACCAGCCATGCGCGCCTTCCATGCGTGCGGCTTCGATCTGTTCGGCG
Source organism: Paraburkholderia strydomiana (assembly GCF_046030495.1). Classification (GTDB taxonomy): domain Bacteria; phylum Pseudomonadota; class Gammaproteobacteria; order Burkholderiales; family Burkholderiaceae; genus Paraburkholderia; species Paraburkholderia strydomiana_A. The sequence continues at coordinate 151,316 of NZ_JAQQCJ010000003.1, read as the reverse complement.
TTCAGCGACGCAAGCCCGGTCAGATAAAGAATCATGCAATAGGCGGTTTGCGGCCACAGCGCCGCGAACACGATCCCGAATGTTGCATAGCGTGGATCGCCGAGCACCGGCACGCCATGGCCGAGCATCAGCGCGAGCAGGCCGAAGGTCGGGTCGTAGAACCACGAGAAGATCAAACCGACCACCACGCCCGACAATACGAATGGCGCGAAGAACAGCGATTTGACGATGCGGATGCCGGCCACCGCCTGGTTCAGATACAACGCGACTGCGAGGCCCATCGGCGGAGCGAGCAGAAACAGCACCAGCCAGATGAGGTTGTTCTTCAGCGCGGTGTAGAACGTCTGCGTCTGGAACAACTCCACGTAGTTCGCGAGGCCGATGAACGACGGCTCCGTCATGCCGTCCCAGTTGAAGAAGCTTAGCCGGATGGTCGACAGGATCGGCCAGACGACATAGATCGCCACCATCACGCAGGCCGGCGCGAGAAACAGGAACGCGGCACGCCGCTGCCGGCGCGCGGTCGGCGTGGGACGGCGGCGGCGCGGCGCAGCCGATGGCCCGCCACGCACGGCGCCGCCCGGCGCAGGCGCTCCCGGCACTCCAGGTTCAACAGGGCCGCCGACGGTGTGACGGCTCACGGATTGCGACACGATCTTTTCTCCTGTCGACCAGAGTTGGCGCTTTAGCGCTTACTCTGGTCCCATGCAAAGCGGTCGACCAGAGTTGGCGCTTCAGCGCTTACTCTGGTCCCATGCAACGCGGTCGACCAGAGTTGGCGCTTCAGCGCTTACTCTGGTCCCATGCAACGCGGTCGACCAGAGTTGGCGCTTTAGCGCTTACTCTGGTCCCATGCAACGCGGTCAAATACAACGGAAAAGCGGCCTCACGGCCGCCCCGCTCACTTCTTATAGATCCGCTTGCGCGTCTGCTCGAGTTGCGCAAGCACGTCGTCGAGCTTGGTAGGATCGGAGACGAACTGCTGCATCCCCTTCATCCCTTCGTCGGCCATTTCCTTGGTCATATCGCGATCGTAGAACTGCGCAATGCCGCCCTTCGTATTCGCGAGAATCTGGAAGCCGATCTTCGAGATCGGGTCTTCAGGTTCAGGCGACTTGCTGTTCGCCGACAGCGAGCCGAGTCCGGTCGCCAGTTGCGCGCCGATCTGAGGCGTTTCGACGAAGGCGAGGAACGCGTGCGCGTCCGCCTTGTTCTTCGCTTTCGATGGGATATGCAGCGATTCGACCGGACCATCTTCGGCAGTCGGCACCTTCGGGTCGATCACCGGAAACTGGAAGTAACCCATTTGCGGCTTCACGTTCGCCGGGAAACCGGCGGTGATGAAGGTGCCCATCAGCATCATCGCGGCCTTGCCCTGGAACAGGAACGGCTGCACCGAGTCCAGATCGTAGGAGAGCGAATTGTCGATGAAATAGCCGGCGTCGAGCAATTGCTTCCACGTCGTATAAACCTTCTTCACGCGCGGATCGGTGTACGGAATCTCACCGGCCATGAGCTTCTGATGGAACGCATTGCCGTTCAGACGCAGGTCGAGATAGTCGAACCAGCCGGCGAGCGTCCACGCGTCGCGCCCCGCCACGGCGATCGGCGTAATGCCGGCGGCCTTCAGCTTCTTCGCAGCGTCGAGAAACTCATCCCACGTTTTCGGCTCGCCCTTCACGCCGGCTTTGTCCAGCAGGTCCTTGCGATAGAACATGCCCCAGGAGTAGTACACCGTCGGCGCGGCGTACTGCTTGCCCTTATACGACGACGCTTCCCTGGTCGACGCATACATGTCGTTCCAGCCGTTCTTCGCCCAGTCGCCGCTCAGATCTTCGAACAGGCCGCGCTGCGCGTAATACGCCATCCGTTCGCCGTCATGCCAGTTGACGATATCGGGCGCGACGGTGGAGAGCCAGCCGGGCAACTGCACCTTGTACGCTTCTTCATCGATGAACGACACCTTCACGTCGATCCCGGGATGCGTCTTCTTGAACTCGTCGATCACCGACTGCCACACCGCGCGCTGGCTTGCGCCCTTGTACGCGATATTGACCGCGAGCGTACCGGCCTGCGAAGCCGTGCTGACGACCGATGCCCCCGCTGCCGCCGCAGCCAACGCGAATGCCAACAGAATCTTGCGTGGTTTCAGTTTCATGCTGCCTGTCTCCTTTATGCCTTGATTTAGCGTCGTTGTTTGTTACTGCGTGGAATCCTCTTCAAGCTCCTGCTTCAGCGCGTCAGCGCGACCGGTAGACTGCCACACCTTGCGGCGCGAGCGTGCGCGAACCGATCACGAAAGCGTCGTCGGCCACGTCGCCGAGCACGTGAGTGGCGTCGCCGTAGTTGAACGCATACGTCAACGCGCCGCGCCGGCTGAGGCGTACGCTCTCACCGAGCTGCATGGTCGCGACACCCGCCTCCCGCGCGATCCGCTCGAACAATTGCACCGTGAGCGCGTCGTCGAACAGACTCGCGAAGTAGTGGAACGAGCCGCTGCGCACATACGCGGGATGGCCATCCACGAAACGGGCGCGCACGTCGAGCGCGGCTGCCGCATCGCTATCGATGAAATCGCGCCAGTGACGTGCATAACCGTCGTCATTGCCCGCATTCTTGCTGTCCGCGAGACGCACGCCTTCGGTCGCGTTCGGCCGCATCGACTCGACACGCCACACACGCCCCGGCAGCACCGAGGCCAGCGAACCCGGCGGAAGATTCGCCGGAATCCGCAAATCGGGCGTCTTCGAACCGGTACGCGGACCGAGCACCACCTGCGCGCCCGAACTGGCGAGGCGCGCCGCGAAATCGTCCGGCACGACCGGCAGCGGCGGCACGACGATCAGACTGTAGCCATCGAGCGGCGCGTTCACCGGCACGACATCGACATCGAGACCGAGCGCACGCAACGCCGAGTAATACTCGAATGCGAAGCGCGGATAGTGAAAGTCCGCCCCTTGCGGATGAATCTCGAACAGCCACTTCGCCTCGTAGTCGTAGACGAGCGCGACCTTCGAACGGATCGCCGCGTTGGCGTCGGCATTCGCGGCGAGCACCGTGCGAATCTCGTCCGCCACCTGAGCCGCCTCGTTGCCGCCGACGTCGAGCCGGTTGTCCGGCGTGTTCAGCCCCGCGTGCATCTGCTCCTGTGCAAACGGCGCCTGACGCCAGCGGAAGTACGACACGCAGCCCGCGCCGTGCGCGAACGCCTCCCAACTCCACAGGCGCACCATGCCCGGCAGCGGTGCCGGATTCCACAGCGCCCAGTTCACCGGACCGGGCTGTTGCTCCATCACCCAGAACGGCAGCTTCGACATGCCGCGATACACGTCGTGATTGAACGACGCGAAGTCGGGATGGCCGCTGCGCAGCCAGCGCGCCTTCACGTCCGGCGCGAACCATTGTTCTTCGAGCGCGCCGAGCGGATAGCTGTCCCAGCTCGCGACGTCGAGATCGGCCGCGACCTTGTAGTGATCGAACTCGGTGAAGAGCTGCATGAAGTTGTGCGCAACCGGGCGGCCCGGCGAATGCGTGCGAATGATCTCGACCTGCATGCGGTTGTAGCGCGCCACTTCGTCGGACGCGAAACGCCGGTAATCGAGGCGATGCGAAGGATGCGCTTCGGTGACGGTCGCCACCGGCGCATCGATCTCGTCGAAGCTGCGGTACTCCATGCTCCAGAACACCGTGCCCCACGCGTCGTTCAATGCCTGGATCGTGCGATAGCGCGACTTCAGCCATTCACGGAAGCGCTGCACTGCCGCGGGCGAATAGCTGACCACCGTGTGATGACAGCCGAACTCGTTATCGGTCTGCCAGTACGCGACTGCCGGATGCTTGCCGTAACGCTCGGCCACCGCGGTGCAGATGCGTTGCGACGCTTCGAAATACGACGGCGACGAAAAATCGTAATGACGCCGCGAACCGAATGCGCGCGGCCGTCCGTCCGCGCCGATCGGCAGAATGTCAGGATAACGATCGATCAGCCACTTGGGCGGCGTGGCGGTCGGCGTGCACATGACGACCTTCAGCCCGGCTGCGCCCAGCACGTCGATCGCGCGATCGAGCCAGCCCCAGTCGTATTCGCCGGGCGTCGGCTCCATGCGGCTCCACGCGAATTCGGCGATCCGCACCTGCTCGATGCCGAGCGCTTTCATGCGGCGGGCGTCGTCTTCCCACATCGACTCCGGCCAGTGTTCCGGGTAATAACAGACTCCAAGGCGCATCCCAATGTCCCCTAACGTTATGCGTAGTGTTCGACGGATTCGAGCGAAGCGGCCGCAAAGCCGTCTTCGGTAAACAGATGGCAAGCGAGACGGGGCACGCGCAAGTGCGCAGCGTCCCCGGGTACCAGGCGCGTATCGCCCGGCGCTTTGGCGATCAGCACGGCGCCGCCGGGCTGATCGAGGTGAACGTAGCTGTGTTCGCCGAGTTGCTCGACGAGCGACACGGTGCGCGCGAGCACGCCGTCGGCGGAACCGGCGGTTGAAGCGGACGACGCGTCGACAAACTCCAGGTGCTCGGGACGCACGCCGAGCGTGACCGTTTGCCCGCTTTGCAGCCCTTCTCCACTGACCGGCACCCGCAAGTTTTCAGCGGTGTGGTCGAGCGTGATGGCCACGCCTTGCGGATCGATCGACGTCACTTTGCCCGGCAGGAAATTCATCCGCGGCGAGCCGATGAAACCGGCCACGAAGCGGCTCTTCGGACGGTGGTACAACTCGAGCGGCGCGCCGATCTGCGCGATGCTGCCGTAACGCTCGGTGTCCTTGCCCGCATGCAGCAGCACGATCTTGTCGGCAAGCGTCATCGCCTCGATCTGGTCGTGCGTCACGTAGACCACGCTCGCCTTGGCAAACTGCCTGTGCAGCCGCGCGATCTCGACGCGGGTCTGCCCGCGCAACGTGGCGTCGAGATTGGACAACGGTTCGTCGAACAGAAACACGCCGGGCTCGCGTACGATCGCCCGGCCGATCGCCACGCGCTGCCGCTGTCCGCCCGACAACGCCTTGGGCCGCCGTTCGAGCAGCGCCTCCAGTTGCAGGATGCGCGCGGCTTCCCGCACCTTGCGATCGATTTCATCCTTCGGGGTTTTGGCGAGCTTGAGGCCGAAGGCCATGTTCTCGAACACCGTCATGTGCGGAAACAGCGCGTAGCTCTGGAACACCATCGCCACGCCGCGCTGCGCGGCGGGCACGTCGTTGACGAGCTTGCCGCCGATCGACAGGTCGCCGTCGCTGACGTCTTCGAGACCGGCGATCATTCGCAGCAAGGTGGACTTGCCGCAACCCGACGGACCGAGAAACACGCAGAACTCGTTCTCCGCGATCTCGAGATCGACGTCGCGGATCACCGGCGCGCCATCGCCATACGCTTTTTGCACGCCTCGTAACGAAATGCTCGCCATTGCATCGACTCCGTGATTTAATCAGCTCGAAGTCGGAGATTAAGCGCTTAATCAGCAGACCCGAAAAAATCGATCGCTTGCGATCGTTGGGCCCAGCCTGTCTCCGATATCGTTTGTTTGTGCGACAGATGGTGCCGCGCCTTGCGTCGCGACGCAAATGTCGAACAGCCATCCCAAATATTGAAAACAACATGCCCACACTCAGCGAAGTCGCGCGTCATGCAGGCGTCACCCCTGCCACCGTATCGAACGTGCTGCGCAATCGCGGCCGCGTCGGCGCGACGACCCGGCAGCGGGTTCTCGATGCCGTCGAGGCGCTCGGCTATCGTCCGCATCTGGCCGCCCGCGCACTCGCCGAAGGCCGCGCGCCGACGCTCGCGCTGATGGTGTCGAGCATTGCCAATCCGTTCTATCCGGAGTTCGCGCTCGCCGTCGAACGCGCGGCGCGCACGAGCGGCCACTTCGTGATCATCTGCAATACGAACGAAGATCCGTTGAGCGGCCGCGCGTATCTCGACCAGATCGCAGGCACGCTTTCCGAGGGCGTGCTCGTGACGAACGCGAATCTCGACTTCGCCGACCTCCATACGACCGAAGCGCGCGGCACGCCGGTGGTGCTGTGCATGTGGGAACGGCCGCACGAACCGCCAGGGCTGCCGTGCGTCGCGGTGGACTTCCGGCGCGCGGGCGAGCTGGCCGGCGCGCATCTGCTGGAGCTCGGGCATCGGCGGATCGGCGCGATTGTCGGCAGCAAGGCTTCGGGCATTCATGCGGCCCGCTACGAGGGTTTCGTCGACGCGCTGCGCGCGGCCGGCGCGCCGAAGAACCGCGTCCGGCACGCGGCCGATACGATCCACGGCGGTTACGTCGCGGCGCGCGCACTGCTCGAAGCCGATCCGAAGCTCACCGCAATCTTCGCGACCAACGACCTGCCGGCGCTCGGTGCGATGCACGCCGCCGCCGATCTCGGCTTGAACGTCCCCGGCGACCTGTCCGTGATCGGCATTACCGACATTCAACTCGCGCGCGAATCGCGGCCCGCGTTGACGACGGTGGCCGTCCCTACGGTCGAGGTAGCGGGACTCGCGGTGTCGCTACTGCGCGAGCTGATCGAGTCGTCGTACGGTCAGACAGGGCGCGGTGCGGCCGACGTGCCGATGCGGGTCTCGTCCCCGCCCGAACTTGTCGTGCGGGCCTCCACGGGTGCGCCGCGCGCGCGGTGATGGAGCCGTAACAGCGCGGCGCGCACGTTACGTAGCGAATCCTTCGAGCACGGTAATCACCTGGCCGCCAGCGTGTTCGCTACGCACTTCAGGGTTTGCTGAATACCCACTCGACGCACGCCGTTTGCCGGCGAAAATCGCATCATTCAGACTTCAAACACCTGTCGAACGAGCCAGGACTTTCCCGAAGCCCCGCTCCTTCATCTTGCATCGCACCACAGCGCGTAAGCCTCTCGCCATAAGGCCCGCCGCCTTCGGGCATGCTCGCGTGTGTCGACGTCCCGTCGAAATCCTGCCTTGACGCAAGTCACACAGCCTGCTGTACTAAATCAACCAAACTGATTTAGGCGACCCGTTTTCGCCGCAGCGTCGCAGCAAGCCGCCACTTCACATCAACGCGATAACCCGGTTGCCGGCGCGTAGCGTTGCGCGCCCGCCGCTGGCAGCCAGTAGTTCACAACGTCGTCACCAACAACCGGAGGAGCGTCCCATGAATCATCATTCCCGCAGGCATCCTGTCGCCAGAAAAATCGTGTCGATGTGCGTCGCGGCATCGGCGGTGTGGTGTGCGAGCGCAAGCCAGGCCGCCGATCAGCCGGTCGTCGGCCTGATCACCAAGACCGACACCAACCCATTCTTCGTGAAGATGAAACAGGGTGCCGAAGCGGCCGCCTCGAAAGACGGCGCGAAGCTGATCAGCGCTGCAGGCAAGTTCGACGGCGACAACGCGAGCCAGGTCACCGCAATCGAAAACATGATGACGGCCGGCGCGAAAGCGATTCTGATCACGCCGAGCGACACCAAGGCGATCGTGCCGAGCATCAGAAAAGCGCGCGCCGCCGGCGTGATGGTGGTCGCACTCGACACGCCGACCGATCCGCAAGATGCCACCGACGCCCTCTTCGCCACCGACAACTTCAAGGCCGGCGTGCTGATCGGCAAATACGCGAAAGCCGCGCTGAACGGCAAGCCCGCGAAGATCGCCACGCTCGATCTCGCGCCCGGCGTATCGGTCGGCGTGCTGCGTCATAACGGCTTTCTGGAAGGCTTCGGCGTGAAGGAAGGCGACCCGTCGGTGGTCTGCAGCCAGGACACGCGCGGCGATCAGGCGAAGGGCCAGACGGCGATGGAGAACTGCCTGCAGAAATCGCCGGACATCAACGTGGTCTACACGATCAACGAACCGGCCGCGGCGGGTGCGTATCGCGCGCTCAAGGCGGCGGGCAAGGACAAGAGCGTGATGATCGTTTCGATCGACGGTGGATGCGAAGGCGTGCGCAACGTGAAGGCCGGTTCGATCGCCGCGACCTCGCAGCAGTATCCGCTGAAGATGGCCGCACTCGGCGTGAACGCCGGGGTCGAGTACGCGAAGACCGGCAAGAAAGTCTCCGGCTATCAGGACACGGGCGTGACGCTGATCACCGACAAGCCGATGTCCGGCATCGACAGCAAGGATACGAAGTTCGGCCTCGACAACTGCTGGGGCAACAAGTAACGCGCACCGTGTGACGTGCCCGCCGCGGCGGGCCGCAATCTGAATTACCGCGTGGCCTGTATGGCACGCTCATGTATCGAGGACATCATCATGTCGACTCCTTCCGCGCCCGCCGGCCATTCACGTACTTTCGCCGATCGTCTGCCGTCGCTTGCCGAGGTCGGTCCGCTGATCGCGCTGGTGCTGGCGTGCGGCTTCTTCATCTCGCAGAGCAGCCGCTTCCTGTCGTTCCAGAACCTCTCGCTGATCCTGCAACAGACCATGGTGGTCGCGGTCATCGCCATCGGTCAGACGTTGATCGTGCTGACTGGCGGCATCGATCTGTCGTGCGGCATGGTGATGGCGTTCGGCTCGATCATCATGACCAAATTCGCTGTCACGCTAGGCGTGCCGCCGATTCTCGCGATCCTGTGCGGGATCGCCGCGAGCACCTTGTTCGGCGCGCTCAACGGCGTGTTGATCACGCGCATCAAGCTGCCCGCGTTCATCGTCACGCTGGGGACGTTGAACATCGCGTTCGCGCTCACGCAGATCTATTCGAATGCGGAAAGCGTGTCGAACCTGCCGGACGCGATCATGTTCTTCGGCAATACGTTCAAGCTCGGCCCGGCGGACGTCACGTACGGCACCGTCCTCACGCTGCTGATGTATCTCGCCACCTGGTTCGTGCTGCGCGACACAGTGCCTGGGCGTCACTTATATGCGCTCGGCAACAACGCCGAGGCCGCGCGTTTGATGGGTCTCTCTTCGCAGAAAATCCTGCTCACCGTGTACTCGCTGGCCGGCGCGATCTATGGGATTGCCGCGCTGCTGTCGGTGTCGCGCACCGGCGTCGGCGATCCGCAGGCGGGGCAAACCGAGAACCTCGACAGTATTACCGCGGTCGTGCTCGGCGGCACGAGCCTGTTCGGCGGGCGCGGCTCGATTGTCGGCACCTTGCTCGGTGCGCTGATCGTCGGCGTGTTTCGCAACGGCTTGACGCTGATCGGCGTTTCTTCGGTCTACCAGGTGTTGATCACCGGCATGCTGGTGATTCTCGCGGTGGCTGCGGACAAACTCTCTCATCGTCGCGGTTGAGTACTCACGGCACTTGCATGGAGCCCGTCATGTCGACACCTATTTCCGCTTCCCCCACGATGCCCGTTCTGCAGGCACGCGGACTCGTCAAACGTTATGGCAACGTGACCGCGCTCGACGGTTGCGATTTCGAAGTGCTGCCCGGAGAAATTCTCGCGGTGATCGGCGACAACGGCGCAGGCAAATCGTCGTTGATCAAGGCGCTGTCCGGCGCGACCGTGCCCGACGAAGGCGAGATTCTGCTCGACGGCAAGCCGGTCAAATTCCGCAGCCCGCTGGATGCGCGCGCACAAGGCATCGAAACCGTGTACCAGGAACTCGCGGTGGCGCCGGCCATGAGCATCGCCGAAAACCTGTTTCTCGCCCGCGAACTGCTCAAGCCAGGCTGGCGCGGCTCGCTCTTTAAGATGATCGATAAGCGCCGCATGCTCGAAGAAGCGACCGCGCATATGAAGGACCTGCAGATCGGCATCCGCTCGATGCGCCAGGCGGTCGAAACGCTGTCGGGCGGCCAGCGCCAAGGCGTCGCGGTGGCGCGCAGCGCGGCCTTCGCGCGCCACGTGGTGATTCTCGACGAACCCACCGCCGCGCTCGGCGTGAAGGAAGGCAACATGGTGCTCGAACTGATCCGGCGCGTGCGCGATCGCGGGCTGCCGGTGATTCTCATCAGCCACAACATGCCGCACGTGTTCGAAGTCGCCGACCGCATTCATATTCAACGGCTCGGCCGGCGCGCGGCGCTCGTCAACCGGAGCGACGTGCACATGTCGGAGGCGGTTGCGATCATGACCGGCGCAAAGGAAGCAGACGTCAAGGCGATTGCATGACGCGCGCCCACTACTGAGCGGATTGCCGACGATGGATACCACCGGCGCCCGCTCCCCGCTCAAACGCACGGTCGGCTCGAATCAGGTCGGCATGCGTCAATTCAACGAACGCATCGTGCTGCAGGCGATCCGCCTGCACGGGCCGCTGCCGAAAGCCGACGTAGGGCGCCTCACGCGCCTGTCGATGCAAACGGTGTCGATGATCGTCGACCGTCTGATCGACGACGGCCTGCTCGAAAAGCAGGCGCGCCTGCGCGGCAGGATCGGCCAGCCGTCGGTGCCGATCGCGTTGCGCGCGGACGGCGCGTACACCATCGGCATCAAGGTGGGACGCCGCAGCCTCGACGTGCTGGCGATGGATTTCGCCGGCCACGTGGTGTGCCGCGATGTATTCGAGTATGCCTATCCCGATCCGCGCACGCTGTTTCCCGCACTCGAAAGCAAGCTCGCGCGCGTGAAGCGCACGCTCGGCGCGAAAGCCGCCAAGGTGGTCGGCATGGGCGTCGCGGCGCCGCTGTGGCTCGGCGGTTGGCGCGACTTTCTCGGCGCGCCGCCCGACGCGCTCGACGCCTGGAACGAGATCGACTTGCGCGCCCGCATCGCGACCATGACTGGGCTGCCCGTCGAGTTCGCCAAAGACACGACAGCCGCCTGCGCGGCCGAACTCGTGATGGGCCAGGGCCGCGGCATTCACAACTTCCTGTATCTGTTCGTCGGCACCTTCATCGGCGGCGGGCTCGTGATCGACGGACGCCTGCATGGCGGGCCGCACGACAACGCGGGCGCCGTCGGTTCGATTCCGCTACGCGACGGCAGCGCGCGCAAACCCGCGCGGCAATTGCTGCACGCGGCATCGGGCTTCGTGCTCGAAAAGCTGTTCAGCGACGCGGGCGCGTTACCCGCCGCCGCACACGATCATCGCGCGCTGTCGCCGGAGTTGTGGCGGCATACCGAGCAATGGCTCGACAGCGCATGTCCGGCAATCGCCAGCGCGCTGACCAATGCGGCCGCGTTGCTCGATCTCGAAGCGATCGTGATCGACGGCGAACTCGACCGGCAACTGGTGCGCGAGATCATTCGCCGCACCGAGCGTGTGCTCGATCGTTTCGAATGGGAAGGGATGGTGCGCCCGCAATTGCTCGAAGGCGCGATCGGCGCCGATGCGCGTGCGATGGGCGGTGCGATTCTGCCGCTGTATGCACATTTCGCGCCGGTGCATGAGCTGTTCCTGAAGCCGGCGTCCGAGACGGATTATTGAGTGTTCATCGCTGACGGCAAGTAACACGCGCCCACCTCGCCCTCGCCATCACTTCGCGGCCACCTTTGCCATCACAGCCGTCTTTGGCTTTGGACTATCCAGCAGCGGCTGCAACACGGGCGCCATCGACTTCAACAACTGCACCGACAACGCACTGGTGAATTCATAATGCGCTGCATACGGCTCATGCACCCACGCGGTCAACGTGCCGTAGAAGCGGTCACCCATCGCGAACACGAAGGTCGCGCTGCGGTTCACCTTGCGCGACTCGATTAGCCGCGCGCCTTTGGCATAGACGTTCAAACGCTGGTCGCCTGTACCCGTCTTGCCGTACACCGCCAGCGTCTGGCCGTCGGGGAACGTCATGCCTTGCGCGAGCCGCCGCGCCGTGCCGCCCGTCACGACATCGCGCAACAGCGTTTTCATCACACCGGCGATCTCCGGCGACAACTGCTGCTCAGGCGCGAGCGCCGCGCGCTTGAAGTGCGTTTCGTACGGCGTGTCTTTCGCGAAGTCGAGTTGTGTCAGGCTTTCGGTCGGCACCTTGTTGCCGTCGTTGGCAATTACGCCGATCAGTTGGGCGAGTGCGGCAGGCCGGTCGCCCGATGCGCCGATCGCCGCCGCATACGAAGGCGTGAGCGTCGTGAACGGATAGCCGAGCGCCTGCCACGATTTGCCGATCGCGTCGTATGCGCGCAGCTCGACCATCCGCTTGATGCGGCGATCCTGCGTGGCGTGGTAACGCGTCTTGAAGAGCCACGAATAGGTCGACAGCCGCACGTCACGGCTCGCTTTCTGAATCTCGTCGAGCGTGGCGGCAGGATGCGCGCGCAAATAGTTGAGCGTCCACAGTTCGAGCGGATGGACGCTCGCGATATAACCGCGGTCGTTCAGATTGAAGCGGTCGATCGCATACTTCGCGTACAGGTTCGCGAGGTCTTCATCGTCGAGCATCGATGCGGCCGGGGTGTTCTTCAGCGCCGCGCGCATCTGCGCGTTGAACCACGCATTCGATTCGACCGGCGCGACGCTGCGCAAGACCGTCGCCACTTTCGGCGGCGACTTGCGCACGCCGAGCATCAGTAGCGCCAGCGCCTGATCAGGCGTCTTGCCGTGATACTTCGCGTAGAAACGGTTCATGTACACGCGGCTTTCCTGATCGGCGAAATGCGTCAGATACATCTTGCGGATCGCCGGATCGCCGAGCCACAGCGCGGACGGCCCGGTCGTCTGCACCATCTCGTAGTGGACGATGTCGCGCATCAGCCGCACGAACACCAGATTCACCGAGTGCTGGAACGCGCGGTGCACGGTCAGGATGCGGCTGTTGTCGTCGGACTCGAAGTTGTTGAAGGTCTGCGCGCCGCCACCCGTGTAAAACGTTTCGCCGGGGCTCGCCGAATATTTGCGCTCCACGGCCGCATCGAGCATCGCCTGCAACGAGCGGTCGGAGGTGTGCGCGAGATAGTCGAGCGCCCAGCGCGTCAACTGATCGGTCGGATCGGGCTTCACGGCTTTCAGCTCCGCTGTGCTCAGCGGTGCATAACGCGCGTGCAGGTCGGAGACGATCTGCAAATACGTGACCACGGTACGCAGTTTCGCTGTCGAACCGAGGTTCAGGCGCGCGCCGGAGTTGATGTCGAACGGCTGGTTGACGCTGTCTGTCTGCACCCGCACGAGGTTCGCTCCGTCGCGCCGCTCGAACAGCGTGAAGCTATAGGCGATTTTCGACGGATCGTCCGACGGCCGCAGCATTTCGAAGCCGACGAGTCCCGCGGCTTTCGCGCCGTCGCGCGTCGAGGCGGCGGCGAGCCGTTCGCTGACGGCCTGCTGCACGGCGTTGTTGAGCGTGCCTCTGGCCTGCAGATCGAGGCGGTCGAGTTCATAGAAACTCGGAATGCCGAGCGAGGCCAGCAGATGCGAGCGCATCGACGTGACGGCCTTGCGCGACACGAACGAGCCGGCGCTCTGCATGGCGGCGGGCGCGCGATGCAGTTCGACATGCGCGGACAGTGCGGCATCGCGTAATTCACCCGACACCACGCCGCCGCTCGCCAGCAACCGCAGATAGCTGTCGGTCAGCCGTTCGAGCTCGCCATAGCCGCGATGCAGGAAATACGACGGCGCGCGTTGCGCGATCATCAGCGAGAGCACCTCGCGGAACGTCTTGCCCTGCTCCGCCAGGTTCTGTGCGCTCGAAGGCGCGTTCAGCAGGCGGTTGACGTCGCCGAAATCGCGTCCGTACCACGCGGCGAGACCGTCGCCGATGCCGTTGATTTCGCCGATCCCCGGTTGTGCGGCAAGCGGCACCGAGTTCAGATAGCGGACCACGATCTGCTGCCGCGCGGGCAGCGTCTGCGGGCCATTCATATAGGCTCGCACCGACGCCGATGCGATCTGCCGCAACTTCTCCGGCGGTGTCGCCGTGCGGCCGCCCGCGGAGTGGCGGAATTTTTCGATCTGCGTGGCGAGCGTGCTGCCGCCGGGCGCGGGCTGATGACTGTTGAAAATGCGTACGCCCTGGTCGGCCAACGCGCGGCTGAAGCGTCCCCAGTCGATCGCCGGATTGCGGTTCGGCTGGTTGGGATCGAGCAGATAGCGGTCTTCGATGAACAGCAGCGAGTTCACGATGACCGGCGGAATCGCCTCGAAGCTGTCGTACACGTGGCCCGGAAAGCGGGCGTCGAAAAGCGGCGCACCGGTGCCGTCGAAAAGCTGCAGCCCGGCAATATCTTTTTCGGCGTAGGGCAGAAAGAGACCGTTATCGGCCAACGACAGCATCCGCTCGGAATCGCGTGCCTGCTCGCTGATTTCAAACCCGCGTGTCAGCAATCGTTGCTGGATCGAAGGCAGCAGTGCATAGCCGAGACGGCTGTCGTACGGGCCTTTGTCGGCTTGAGGAAAGCGGATCGAATGACTGGGACCTTCGGCGACGGAATAGCCCACGTCGCGGGTCAGTTCGGAGAGGTAGCGCGCCTGGAGCCGTGACGTTTCGATCTCGACCTGCACGAAACGCGCCGCCAATGCCAGCGCAAGCAGCAACGCAGCCGCCAGCCCCCATTTGAACCACTTCCGCACTGGTGTCGTGCCGGTCGCGCGAAGCGGAAACCGAAGCAGTGGCCGATTCATGGCTGCTCTCCCCGAGCGATCGCCAGGCTTCCTAACCCGGCTGACTTCGGAGCAGTGTAGCGCGGAACCTCGTGCCGCCATGGGTTCGTATTAACCCCACAGTGTCGCGGCTACAACACATGGTCGCGGCACGTGGCAAAACGCGAATTGCCGTGAGATATTGAGTGTCTTTCACGCGTCGGAGGCGCGCCGCCTCAGGCGGTTTTGCGCTTTTGCGCCGCCCGTTTCCGCGCAGGCGCGGGCGTCGGCGTGTGCTCCAGCGCCTCGTCGCGCAGCAACTCGATGAACTGTTCGGCCGGCGTCGACAACACGCCGCCTTTGCGCGTCACCACGCCGAAGGTTTGTGACGGCGACTTCAGCTTGACCGGCACCACGCGCAGCATCTTCTGCCGGACGAACATCGCGGCGATCGCGGTCGGCAGCAGGGAAACCAGCTCGGCGCTGCTTTGCAGCAACGCGACTGTCACAAACGTGGAAGCGGTCGAAATCGGGTTGTCCGGCATGTCGAGGCCGGCCAGATCCATCTCCCGTTCGAGCAGCGCGTGCAACGGCATGTGCGACGGATACATCACCCAACGGTGGCCGGCCAGATCGCGCAAGCGCACCTCCTTCTTCGGCAGCGGCGGATGGCCGTAGCCCACCACCACCGACAACGGCTCGTCGCCGAGCGGACGATATTGATACTTCGACGGATCGGCCGCCACCGCCGCGCGGCCGATCACCAGATCGAGGCGGCCGTCGTCGAGTTGCAGCAGCATCCGCGCGCTGGTGTCTTCCATTACTTCGATCGACAGATTCGGCTGCCCCGCATGCAGCCGGTTCAGCGCCGGCACGACGCACTCCGGAATCGCGCCCATGATCGCGCCGACCGCGAGCCGGCCGCCGCGCCCCGAGCGTATCTCGGCGACGTCCTGGCACAACGCGGTCAGGTCCGTCGCGACGAGGCGCGCGTAGCGGATCACGCAGTGGCCGAGCTGATTCGGGATCATGCCGGTCTTCGAGCGTTCGAAGAGCGGCGCGTCGAGCATCGATTCCAGTTCCTGCAGCGCCTTGCTCGCCGCCGATTGTGTCATCGACATTGCGCCGGCGGCCTTGTGCAGCGACTTCAGGTCGTCGAGCGCGATCAGCAGTTGCAGTTGCTTCATGCGCAGTTTCGCCAGCAGAACGTTCAGCGTGTCTTTCATGGGAGAAGTGCGAGGTTTCAGGGGGTGAGTCGTAAAAGCGATCACAAGATGGAAACAATTCAATATACCTGCGACGCGGGCCGCCGTATAGTCGGCGTTGGAGACATTCAAACTGCTTCACCGATCATCCACGGACAACGACATCACCATGACCCAGGCATCGCATCCCACCGCATTGCGCGGCGTGTTCCCCGTCGCGCCGACCATCTTCGACGACGCCGGCCGGCTGGACCTCGAAGGCCAGAAACGCTGCATCGACTTCATGATCGACGCGGGTTCGAACGGCCTGTGCATTCTGGCTAACTTTTCCGAGCAGTTCGCGCTGTCCGACGAAGAGCGCAATACGCTGATGCACGTCGTACTCGAACACGTCGCGGGCCGCGTGCCGGTGATCGTCACGACCACGCATTTCAGCTCGTATCAGTGCGCGGAACGCAGCCGCAGCGCGCAGGCCGCGGGCGCCGCAATGGTGATGGTGATGCCGCCGTACCATGGCGCGACGATCCGCATCGGCGAGCGCGGCATCTATGAGTTCTATCGTACGGTGTCCGATGCAATCCAGATTCCGATCATGATCCAGGACGCGCCGGTGAGCGGCACGCCGTTGTCGGCGCCGTTTCTCGCCCGCATGGCGCGCGAGATCGACAACGTGTCGTACTTCAAGATCGAAGTGCCGCAAGCCGCGAACAAGCTGCGCGAGCTGATCGAACTGGGTGGCGATGCGATCGTGGGTCCGTGGGACGGCGAAGAAGCGATCACGCTGATGGCCGATCTGGATGCGGGCGCGACGGGTTCGATGACTGGCGGCGGTTACGCCGACGGCATCCGTCTGATCATCGACGCCTATGCGGCCGGCGAGACCGAAGCGGCCGCCGCGCACTATCAGCAGTGGCTGCCGCTGATCAACTACGAAAACCGCCAGGGCGGGCTTGCCTCGTGCAAGGCGCTGATGAAGGAAGGCGGCGTGATTCGTTCGGATGCGGTGCGCCATCCGCTGCCGGCAATGCATCCGGCGACCCGCGAAGGCTTGCTCAAAGTCGCACGGCGGCTCGATCCGCTGGTGCTGCGCTGGGGTCGTTAAAAGGCGTTCGTCGAAACGCGGCGGCGAATCCATTCCGGTTCGAACGCTTGCCAGGCTGTCGGCAAGTGTTCGAACCTTCACAGGGATGAGCGCTACGCTCAAGCAACCCCACATCAAACCCGCCCGCGATGCTTTGTCCGTCCCGCATCGCATGGCTCCGTCGCCGGCTGTCGATTCGAACCCGCGCAACGGCACGCCTCTCCCTGCCCACGCACCCCGTGTCCTTGCTATTCGGCTAAGCCACATCGCTCTGTTTGTGTTCGAGAGGCCGCACGCATAAGCGCAGCGCCAGCCTCTGTTGCCTATACGTGTTCCATCTCCGCACGGATGCGCGTCGCAAGAAAAATCCACATATAAGGCCGGGAAGAAAGTGAGTAACATAGGCCCGCAAGCCCACCCTACTTCTTTCCATGACCGCCGATCCTCGAGAACTGACGCCGGAAACCCTCGCCGAGCTGATCGAACGCATTGCCAGGGAAGATGCAGCGGCACTGCGCGAACTCTATGATCTCGCCGCTCCGAAACTGTTTGGTCTCGCGCTCCGTATATTGAACAGGCATGAGTGGGCTGAAGAAGTCTTGCAGGACAGCTTCGTCAATATCTGGCGCTTTGCCGGCGACTATCGCCGCGCACTGTCCGCACCGATGACGTGGATGTCCGCGATCGTCCGGAACCGTGCTCTCGATCACCTGCGACGGCTCAATACGCAGGAAACGGAATGGAGCGATGCGTTGGACGATCTCGTGGCAAGCGGCGATCCGGATCCCGAAGCGTTGACCGGGGTCAGCCTGCAGGCACGCCTGCTGGCCGGCTGCATGCAGCAGCTGGAACCGGCCCAGCGTCAGGCAGTCGCGCTTGCTTACCTGCGCGATCAGAGCCATAGCGAGATCGCCGACATGCTGAGGGTGCCGCTCGGCACCATCAAATCCTGGATCAGACGCGGCCTCGCCAAACTGAAAACCTGTCTGGGAGGCGAGTGATGAATCTGACTCGCTATCCTCAGCTCGTCGATCTGCTGGCCGCCGAGTATGTGCTCGGCACGTTGCGCGGCGCCGCCCGGCGTCGCTTTCAACGGTATGCGGATCAGGACGCGTCGATCCGCGCTGCGGTCGCCGCATGGCAACGGCACCTCGCGCCGATGGCCGAACTCGCCCAGCCGCGCATGCCGCCTGCGGCCGTATGGGAAGCGATCGAACAGCGTCTGGGCCTGAGCGCCGCGCGCGAGGCCGCGCGGCCGCATAGCGCGTTGCCGACGCCGGCGCGCCCTTCGCGCGGACGATTCGACAACCTCGCGTTCTGGCGCGGCTGGGCGATCGGCACCACGGCGCTTGCCGCCATCGCCGTGGTGGTCGCGGTGCGCGCGCTGTTGCCGGCCACGACAGTACCGACCGCCCCGACACCTGTGCCGACACCCGCGCCGACCATCGCGCAGAAGCCGGCGCCGTCCGTGTCGCATGTCGCCGTGCTGAACAGCACGGACGCGCGTCCGGTCATGCTGATCGCGTGGGACGAAGGCCGCTCGACGATGACGCTCCAACCGCTCGGCAAGGTCGACGTCCCGCCCGGCCGCACGATGGAGCTGTGGGGCATTCCGGCGAACGGGCATCCGGTGTCGCTCGGCCTGTTGCCGGACAGCGCGACCGGCACGGTCACCGCCGGTCAGCAGAAGCCGGAGAATTACGAGGCGCTTGCGGTATCGATCGAAGCGCCTGGCGGCTCGCCGGATCACAATGCGCCGAGTGGTCCGGTGGTGTTCACGGGCAAGCTGCTGCCGGTGTCCTGAGCTGGTTCTGTAGTTGAGTGACGAGGCCGGCGTTCGCTGCGTGCGGATGCCGGCCTTTTGTTCGGAGTATTGAGTGTTGAACGCCCGGGCGATACCGCGACGCTCCGCTCCAGCGATGTCACTCCATTAAAGTGCAACTGGACGCGAGCGCTCGATTGCCGCTACCCTTAGCCCCATGCAAAGCTTTTACGAAGCCACCGTCACCCGCCCCTCCGACCATGCGCCGCTGGCCGGCCGGCGCAGCGCCCATGTCTGCATCATCGGCGGCGGGCTCGCCGGCTTGTCGACGGCATTGGGACTTGCGGAGCGCGGCGTCGGCGAGGTCGTCGTCCTCGAAGCGCAGCAGGTGGGCTTCGGCGCGTCGGGACGCAACGGCGGCTTCGTGTTCGGCGGCTACAGCCTCGATTGCGCCGATTTGCTGAAAACCCTCGGCCCCGCTCACGCCCGCGAGCTCTATACGCTGACCACCGACGCCGTCGATCTGATGCGCCAGCGCATCGCGCGCTACCGGATCGATTGCGATGCGACCGATGCCGGCGTGATCCTCGCGAACTGGTTCGACGAACCGGCCCGTCTCGACGCGCAGCGGCGCCTGATGCGCGAATCGTTCGGCGTCGAATGGGAACCCGTAGCGGCCGCGCAGCTCGCTTCGCAACTGAAGACGCGCCGCTATCACGGCGGCCTGTTCGAGCGCAACGCGTTCCACTTTCATCCGCTCAAATACGTGCTCGGCGTCGCCGATGCCGCGGCGCGCGCGGGCGTCACGATCCACGAGCACTCGCCGGTCGTTCGCCTGCAGCGCGCGGGCGCGGGCTTCGTCGTGCACACGCAGCAAGGGGCGCTCGACGCGCGCCATGTCGTGATGGCGGGCGGCGGCTATGCGCGCAATGTCTACGCACGCGTCGAGCGCGCGGTGCTGCCGATCGCCACCTACGTGATGGCGACCGAACCGCTCGGCGCGCGCCTGCACGATGCGATCGACACGCGCGCCGCCGTCTACGACACCCGTTTCGCGTTCGACTACTACCGGCCTTTGCCCGACACGCGCATTCTATGGGGCGGCCGCATCTCGGTGCGCGACCGCGCGCCCGGCACGATCGCGCGACTGCTGCGGCGCGATCTGCTGAAGGTCTATCCGCAATTGCGCGACGTGCGGATCGAGTACGCCTGGGGCGGTCTGATGAGCTACGCGCGGCACAAGATGCCGCAAATCGGCCGCAGCGCGGACGGCGTCTGGTATGCGGTCGGTTTCGGCGGACACGGCATGGCGCCGACCACCGTGTCCGGCGAACTGCTCGCGGCGGCCATTGCCGGCGAGCATCCGGTGCCCGACGCGTTCGCGCGCTTCGGCCTGACGCCCGCCTTCGGCGCGCTCGGCCTCGCCGCCGCGCAACTGACCTACACCACGATGCAGACGCGCGACGCGCTCGCCGCGCGCCGCCGGGCCGCGCGCCCCGTCGTCTGAGCCATCGCAATACGCCGCCACTTATGCCCGGGACCCGCGCCAGAGGCCAGTTTCGCCATGCTAGAATGCGCCGTCACCGCCGCTCGAATACACAATGAAAAAGGGAAGCAAGGCCGCCGAGCCTGATACCAACGGCATCCCGTCCGATACGCCGCGTGGAGACGCCCGGCGCAAGTACGACCCCGAACAGACGAAGCGCAACATCCTCGACGTCGCGACCCAGGAGTTCTCCGCGATGGGACTGACGGGCGCACGCGTCGACGCGATCGCGGAACGCACGAACACCACCAAGCGCATGCTGTACTACTACTTCGGCAGCAAGGAAGGGTTGTACCAGGCCGTGCTGGAAAAGGTGTATGGCGACATTCGCGCGCTCGAACAGGATCTGCACGTCAGCGAACTGGATCCGGTCGAGGGCATGCGCGCGCTGGTCGAATTCACGTTCGACTATCACGACCGTCAGCGTGACTTCGTGCGTCTTGTGACCATCGAAAACATTCACGGCGCGAAGTACGTCGAGCAGGTGAAGTCGTTCAAGGGCCGTAATGTCACCGTCATTCACACGATCGAAGATCTGCTTGCGCGCGGTATCGCGGCGGGACAGTTCCGCAGCGACCTCGACCCGATCGATCTGCATCTGCTGATCAGCTCGCTGTGCTTTCACCGCGTCGGCAATCGCCATACGTTCGGCACCGCGTTCGGCCGCGATCCGTCGCATCCGCGCCTGCGCGCAAGGCATCGCGCGATGATCGTCGATGCGGTGCTGCGTTTCGTGCGCAAGGACGATTGAAGCGCGCTTGAACCGGTATCGGCCCGTGGTTAGGCCAGCATGAAAATGAAAACGGGACGTGGGCTTGTGAGCCCCCGTCCCGTTTCTCATTCAGCCAATGAAAGACCGCTCAGTCCACCAGCACGATCCGCTTGATATCGCCGACGATGAAGATGTACGACAGCGCGCCGATCAGTGCGACCACGCCGATGAACACCAGCGCGCCGACAAACGAGCCGGTTGCCGCGACGATGAAACCCACCACCAGCGGCGTGATGATGCCGGCCAGATTCGCGGCGAAGTTGAAGATGCCGCCGGTCACGCCGAGCAGCCCTTCGGGCGCAATATCCGACACGAGCGTCCAGCCCAATGCGGCCATACCCTGTGCGAAAAACGCCACCGACAGGATCGCGATCACCACCACATTGCTCTCGACATAGTTGGCGAGAATGATGGTCGACGCGAGCAGCAGGCCGGCGATGATCGGCAGCTTGCGCGCGACATTCGGTGAGATGCCGCGGCGCAGCAGCCAGTCGGAGAACACGCCGCCGAACATCACGCCGATCGACGCCGCGATGAACGGCATGATCGCGAAGAAGCCGATTTTCAGCCACGCCATGTGACGCTCGGTGGCGAGATACGTGGGAAACCACGTGAGGAAGAACACCAGCGTCGAATTGCCCGCGAACTGGCCGAGGCAGATGCCCGTCAGTTGACGATGCTTGAGCAGGCGTCCGATGGTGCGCCATTCGAAGCCGCTCTTCGCAGGCGCCGCCGCCACATCGTCGCGCTTGCGGCTATGCGTGAGACCACCGCCCGCTTCGATATAGTCGAGCTCTTCCTGATTGGCCGACGGATGCTCGTGCGGCTCGCGATAGAACATCCACCAGATCAGCCCGAACACGATGCCCACGCCGCCCACCACATAGAACAGCGAACGCCAGCCGAACGCTCCCATCAGCATGAACAGGAACGGGCTGAAAAACGCGAGGCCGATGTATTCGCCGACGGTGTACGTGCCCGTCGCCATCGCACGTTCGCTCTGCGGGAACCAGGTGGCCACCACGCGGCTATTGGTCGGAAAACAGGGTGCCTCCGACACGCCGAGCCCCAGCCGGAACGCGAACAGCGCGCCGATCCCGTGCACCAGGCCTTGCGCAAGCGTGCACAGGGACCAGAACGTCATCGACAGGAAGTAGGTCACCTTGCTGCCGAAGCGGTCGAGAAACAGGCCGCCCGGAATTTGCGCGGCCACATAGCTCCATGAGAAGACGGAGAACAGCAGCCCCATCATCGCGGCGTTGATGCCGAGTTCCTTGGTCAACTGCGGCGCCGCGATGCCGAGCACCGTGCGGTCCAGATAGTTGATCATCGTGCCGACTGCGAGCAGTCCGAGAATCTGATAACGGGCCTTCGAGCGGCGCGCGGTGCCGACCGTGGCGCCCTTCTGATGGGGCGTGCCGGAAGAAGTGGATTGAATCGGTTGCGACATGTCGAGCTAGTCTCCTCGTTCTGGTTATCGTTGCAACAACGACTGAAAGTGCGTATACACGCGTTCGGCGTCCGGCTCGAGGCCCGTGAAGATTCGCATCGCGTCGACCGCCTGATACACCGCCATGCCGCCGCCGCTCAGCGTGCGGCAGCCGAGGGCTTCGGCCGCCTGCAGCAAGGCGGTGCGGATAGGGAAATAAACGATGTCCGCGACCCACAGATCGCGGTGCAACAATTCGACCGGCAACGGCAGGCCCGGCAATTTCGCCATGCCGGTGGGCGTCGCGTGAATCAGGCCGTTGGCGGCGGCGAGTGATTCCGCGAGCGACGTGCCGGCGCTGACCGTGCTGGACGGGAAGCGCTTTTGCAATTCGTCGGCGAGCGAGGCGGCACGCGCGGCGTCCACGTCGAACAGCGTGAGCGACTGCGCGCCCATCTGCAGCGCCGCATGCGCGACCGCCGCGCCCGCGCCGCCCGCGCCGAGTTGCACGACACGCTCCAGCGATACGTCGGGCAAGCCGCGCTGGAACGCACGCGCGAAGCCGGACCAGTCGGTGTTGTGGCCGATGCGCTTGCCATCCTTGAACAGCACCGTGTTGACCGCGCCCAGTGCGCGCGCGTCGTCGGACAGTTCGTCGAGCAATGGAATCACCGCCTGCTTGCACGGATACGTGATGTTCAGACCGTTGAAGCCCATGCGCTCGGCGGCGTTCAGCAGGTCCGGCAGCGCGGCGGCGTCGAGTTTCAATGCTTCGATATCGATGCGCCGGTACACGTAATGCAGGCCGAGCTTGCTGCCCTCTTCCTCGTGCATAGCGGGCGTCAGCGATCCGCCGATGCCCGCGCCGATCAGGCCGACCAGATACGAATTCGGCGTGGCCTGTGAGCTGACCAGCGCGTTCGCCGGTACGTTTGCTCGTGTGTTCGCTTGTGTGTTCACTTAGCCGCCCTATTCTTAAGGATGGTCGCCATCCGCTCCAGCGCGAAGACGTAACCCTGCGTGCCGCAACCAACGATGATTGCATCCGCCACCGCCGACACATACGAATGATGGCGGAACGCTTCGCGCCGATGCACGTTCGAGATATGCACTTCGACGACCGGCTTGTCGATCGCGGAAAGCGCGTCGGCGATCGCAACCGACGTATGCGTGTAAGCGGCGGGATTGATCACGATGCCATCGACCTTGGTGCGCGCCGCGTGCAACCAGTCGATCAACTGATGTTCGGCGTTCGACTGGCAGAAGTCGACCGCGAGACCGAGGCGCTCGCCCGCGTCGCGGCACAGCTTCGCGACGTCGTCGAGCGTTTCCGCGCCATAGATGGCCGGCTCGCGCGTGCCGAGCAGATTGAGGTTCGGTCCGTTGAGGACCAGTACGGAGGCAAAACTCATGACTACGACTCCTGCAAAGTAAGGCGCAAACCCGACCACGCCACTCGTGGTTGCTCCACGACGTGGAGCGAAGTGTGCACTCATCGGCGAGCGGCGTCATTGGGGGTTTCTACGAATTTGTACCATCTAGTTAGTTTGTATAAACTGGCGAAACTTCCGTTAGAGTGGGTAATTCTGGCCTGCGTCTTGCGGACGCACGTCGCCGGTCGGCCCGCTTTGCGCATTGCAGCATGCATCGCGCGACACACGCGGGCGCGCCGCGCTGACCGCTGTGCCTATTCTTCAACTGCCGTTCTGATTGTTTTTGCAGGAGCCGTTCATGCAACGTTCGATTGCCACCGTGTCGATTAGCGGAACCCTCGTCGAGAAGTTGACCGCGATCCGGGCGGCGGGCTTCGAAGGCGTCGAGATCTTCGAGAACGATCTGCTGTATTTCGACGGCTCTCCCGCCGACGTGCGCCGCATCGCGGAAGATCTCGGGCTGAAGATCATGCTGTTCCAGCCGTTCCGCGATTTCGACGGGGTGAGCCCGGAGCGCCTCGAACGCAATCTGGATCGCGCGAAACGCAAGTTCGACGTGATGCACGAACTGGGCACGGACCGCATTCTGGTGTGCAGCAACGTGTCGCCCGACACCATCGGCGACGACGCGCTGATGGTCGATCAACTGGGCGCGCTGGCTCGTGCGGCCGAGGCGGCCGGCGTGATCGCCGGTTACGAGGCGCTCGCGTGGGGTAAGCACGTCAAGACTTACCGCCACGCGTGGAAACTCGTCGATGCGGTGAACCATCCGAACCTCGGGCTCGTGCTCGACAGTTTTCACACGCTGTCGCTCAATGACACGGTGGACGCGATCGCCGACATTCCGGGCGAGCGCATCGCGTTCGTGCAGATCGCCGACGCGCCGAAGCTCGCGATGGACGTGCTCGAATGGAGCCGCCACTACCGGTGCTTCCCCGGCCAGGGCGATTTCGACCTGGCGAACTTCACCGCGCAGGTCGTGAAAACGGGCTACAAGGGCCCGCTTTCACTGGAAATTTTCAATGACGGCTTTCGCGCCGCCCCCACCACGATCACGGCCGCGGACGGTCACCGCTCGCTGCTGTTCCTCGAGGAACAGACCCGCGCGCTGCTCGAATCCACGCAGGAGCCGGTCGGTGATCTGTACCGCTCACCTGCGGCACCGGCCCACGTCGGTTATCAGTTCCTCGAATTCGCGGTCGACCACACCACGCGCGCGCAACTCGTCGATTGGCTCGGCAAGCTGCGTTTTCGTCGGGCTGGCGAGCATCGCTCGAAAGAGGTCACGTTGTTCCAGCACGGCGCAGCGTCGATCGTGCTGAACGCCGAACCCGATTCGTTCGCCAACGCGTTCTTCCAGCAGCATGGCCTGTCGCTGTGCGCGTCGGCGTTTCGCGTGGACGACGCCAATCAGGCGTTCGAACGCGCGGCCGGTTTCGGCTACGCGCCGTTCTCCGGTCAGATCGGCCCGAACGAGCGCGTGCTGCCCGCCGTGCAGGGGCCGGACGGCAGCCTGAACTATTTCGTCGACGAAACGCCGGATCAGCCCACGCTGTTCGAAGCCGATTTCGTCCTCACCGACGTCAACGGTCCGACCGAAGTCGGGCCGCTTTCCCGCATCGATCACGTGTGTCTGTCGGTGCCGGCGAATTCGCTGGATACATGGGTGCTGTTTCTAAGAACCGCACTGGGCTTCCAGGCCGAGCCGGGCGTGCTGGTGCCGGACCCGTACGGGCTGGTGCGCAGCCGCGCGCTTCGCAGTCGGGACGGATCGGTGCGGATCGTGCTGAACGCGTCGGTCGATCATCACACGGCGGTGGCCGAGGCACTGCACACGTATCACGGCTCCGGCCTGAACCACGTGGCGTTCAGCACCGGCGACATCTTCAGCGCGATTCCGGAATTCGTCGCCGACGGCCTGCCGGTGTTGCGCATCCCGCGCAATTACTACGACGATCTCGCCGCGCGTTACGCGTTGCCCGACGAGATGCTGGAGGCGTTGCGCGCCGGCAATATCCTGTACGACCGCGATGAGCGTGGCGGCGAGTTTTTCCATGCTTACACGGAACAGCTGGATCAGCGCTTTTTCCTGGAGATCGTCGAGCGGCGCGGCGATTACGACGGTTATGGCGCGGCCAATGCTGCGGTGCGGCTTGCTGCTCAGGCGCAGCGGCGTAAGTAGGCAGCAGGCGGTTTGCTTTTCCGCGGACCGTGTGCGGGTTTGGCGGTTGGCGGTTGGCGGTTGGCGGTTGGCGGTTGGCGGTTGGCGGTTGGCGGTTGGCGGTTGGGCAGACCCGGCAGTCCAGACAGTTCCAGCCGCATCGCCCCCCATCTCAGGCACGGCACATGCGACCTCGCCTCGTGCATCCGCGCCGCCCCGATATAATGGCGCCTGATTTTTGCGGCCCACGCCGCGCGGCTGCGCCACGTACGGGGTCACATCCCCGTCGGCCGAATGAAACGCCAGGAGAGATATGAAGAAGTTTGCCGTAGTCCTGTCAGTTCCCCTGCTCCTCAGCGCTTGCGCGTACTTTCAGAAGAATCCGGATGCCGGTGAGCCCGTCACGGATACCGCGACGCAGCGCTCCGTCGACGACGTCGTCGCCTGCCTGACCCAGGTCGCCACCCGCCACGACGCCGCGTTCAAGTCCACCGCGATCCCGCAAGGCCAGATGCTCGACTTCGGCGACTCGAACATCATCAAGGTGCGCAGCGACAATGGGGCGACAACTTACCGTTTCTATGCGGGCAAGCGCCATGTGAACAACCTGTGGCTCGAGTCGGCCGGCAAAACCTGCGCCCCGTAAGGATTTGCGGGTTAAAGAACCGTAAGTGGGACATCCGGAAAGTTGTTCCTTTGCAATGTTCATGTCACGGTATTACAGGACAATGGAGTCTTAAGAATCGTTTAAGACTCCGTCCGCATGATCCCCCGGACACGACCCCGCACGAGGTGCGCACGATGAACCAGCCCGATCCCAACACGAACGATACGCCCGCGCCGGCAAAGCGCCCCACCATACTGCGCCGTCTGCTAAGCCACCACGAACTCGCCACGCTGCTGCTGTTGCTGCACGCGCCGATCGACGCATCCGCGAAACCCGAGATTCCTCAGCTTCACGAAGCCGGTCTGATCGAAACCGTTTCCGGCGACGCCGGCTCGTCGCATATTCGCCTGACGCGCGAAGGCAATGCGGTGCTGCGCGGGCTCGGCGTCAAGTAAAGCGAGCCGCGCCTGAGGCCGCTGAATCGCGCCCCCTTGCAAGAGACCCAAGGTTCCCGGCTCGCCGCGCTTCGGCCGGTGCACGCGCCCGACGCGCAGGCCACGCCCCCACATCCACCACCACCTCGCTCGTTTCAGGCCTGCCACACGCCGTATCCCGCTTCGCGTAGCCCGATCGCCAGTTCCACTTCCATGTCCTGTGCGCCGCGGTAAGGCATGGGGTTGAACACTTCGTATAGTTCGGGGACGAGACGCAAGCCGTAATCGCGCACATAGCGGTTCGCCTGAATGCCGGCCTTATGCCGGTCGAAGCGCAAATCGGGGTCCAATCCCGTCATTCCCACGTACACGCAAGGCTTGTCGAACCGGTAATCGGGATTCGCGCGGCGAAAGCGCGCCTCGTTCCAGACCGCGTCGTCGAGCGCGACGACGTACACGTAGTATTGATGCCTGCGACGAACCATGGACGGCGGCTCAGCTCCGCGAAGTGCCGTGCAGCAGCATCCGGTATTCGCTCGGTGTGACGCCGACGGTCGCCTTGAATTGCCGCGTGAATGCGCTGTGGTCGGTGTAGCCGCAGAGTGCGGCGACGTCGGTGACCTTGTCGTGCGAGACCAGCAGTGCGGTGGCCGCGTCCAGCCGCGTTTTCAGCAGCACCTGACGCGGCGTCAAGTGAAACACTTTGTGAAAATAGCGTTCCAGTTGCGCGACCGACATATCCGCCATCGCAGCGAGCTGCTTCAGATTCAACGGCTGCACGTAATTTTCCTGGATCGACTGCACGACCGCTGCGAGCCGGCTGTAGGCCGGGTGGCTGCTCTCGTCGGCTTTCAGATCGCGGGAAATGCCGGCGAGCCCGACCACCTTGCCCGCCGGGTCCCGCAGCGGCTGCTTGCACGTGAGACACCAGCCCGGCTGGCGGCCAGGATACAGGTGCAGTTCCAGTTGATCGAGCATCTGGCTGCCGACGCCGATGATCGCCTTGTCCTGCGCCGTATAGATGCGCCCGAAGCGGCGCGGGAACACGTCCTCGGCGGTTTTGCCGAGCAGCGCGGCCTTCTCCTTGAAACCGCAACGCGAGGCCAGCGTGCGATTGACCAGCGCATAGCGCGCGTCGGCATCCTTCACGAAGAACACGACGTCCGGCATCGCGTCGAACACCGGCTCCAGCAACCTGAAGTGCGACAGCATGTCCGACAGCGTGGCATTGTCCGGTTCGAGCGGATGAGCGAGTGTGTTCATCGTGCGGGTCCCGTTGGTCCGTTGCTGAAAAGGTGTATTCGCGAGTGGCGTTGGCGCGGTCGGTCGATTATAGGGCCGTGAGGTAGCCGACAATATCCGGAGGCGCCCGGCAAGGTGTGGGGCGGGTGCGTCAATCACCCGGTGGCGCCGGCACGCCAGGCACCATCAACGTGCCGATTTGCGCTGGGCTGAACGGCGGCCGCGGCGCGGCGGCCGGCCAACCGAAGTACACACTCGCGGCCGCGCCGCAGATTCGTCCCTGGCAAGCGCCCATACCGCAGCGCGTAAGCAGCTTGGCCTCGCGCCAGTCGGCGCAGTGGCGCACTTCGCCGATGCGCACGTCTTCGCAACGGCACAGCAGCGTGGCGTCGGCGGGCGGCGTACGGGCGGCGTCCCGCAACGCGAAGGCGGTCTCGACGCGTCGGCCGAAGCGGCGCCAGCGCGCCCGTATCGAATGCAGCGCGGTCCACTTTGCAGCCGCAGCGCCGCTCGCCGCGAGCCCGGCGATCTCGCCTTCGACACACGCCAGTTCCGCGCCCCCGATGCCGGTGCACTCCCCGGCCGCGAGCACGCAGTCGACCGACGTGCGCTGCTCGCCGTCGACGATGATCTCGCCCGCGTCGCCGATCGCGCAGCCGAGCGACTGCGCGAGCGTGATGTTCGGCACGAGTCCATAGCCGCAGGCGACGCGCTCGCAATCGAGCGTCACCTCCGGCTGGCTGCCACGCTGAATGATCGCTCGCTGCACGTGGCCTGCACCTTGCACCTCGCGCACGATGCTGCCGGTCCAGTAGCGCAACCCTGCGAAACCGCGCGTCATGCCGAGCGCTTGCCGCAACTTGGCGGGCTCGGTCAGCAATGAAGCGCCAAAGCGCGCGACCTCGAACGCCGGCGCCTGTTCCACCACCGCTACCACCCGCGCACCGGCCGCGCGTGCTGTGGCGAGCGCAGCGATCAGCAAGGGACCGCTGCCGGCGATCACGATCCGTTCGTCGCGCACCGGCATGCCGCCTTTGATGAGCGCCTGCAACGCTCCCGCGCCGGTCACGCCGGGCAACGTCCAGCCCGCGAACGGCAAAAGCCGCTCGCGCGCGCCGGTCGCGAGGATCAATCGGTCATAGCTGATACACACACCACCCAGTTCCGCCGATTCGAGCAGCAACCCGCGCGAATCCAGCGGGGCAATTACACGAGTGGATGGCCAGTGCGTGAGCTTGCTCTGCTGTTCCAATTCAACGAGAAGCGTGTGCAGCGGCGCTTGCGGCGTCTGCCCCGGACCCTGCCGCCAGATCTGCCCACCGGCGCGCGGATTGTCGTCGATCAGCGCGACCGTGGCACCCTCGCGCAACGCTGCGTGTGCGGCGTTCAAGCCCGCAGGGCCGCCGCCGACCACGACGATGTCGAAGTGCCGCGTCATCGCACGCCCGCCGCGTCTTGCGTGTGAATGATCTGGCCGGCGCGGCACAGCGTCTGGCAAGCGAGCGCATGTGCCCGGCCATCGATCGTCACGCGGCATTCCTGGCACACGCCCATGCCGCACAGCGCGCTGCGAGGCTCGCCGCCGACGGAGAGTCGTGAGCCCTGCACGCCCGCGGCAACGAGTGCCGCCGCCACGGTCGTGCCGGCTGCGACATCGATACGCCGGCCGTCGATGGTCAAACGGATGCGGGCCACGTCAGCGTCTGCGTCAGTCATGAGCCACCTGCCCGGCAAAACGGATGGGCACATAAGGTTCCACGGGAATTGGCGCGGCGCTCACCGTGATCTGCGCGGCAAGCAGTTTGGCGGTGGCGAGCGAGGTCGTCACGCCCAGCCCCTCATGCCCGACAGCGAGCCACACGCCGGGCGCAAACTCGCCAGCCGGTCCGATCAGCGGCAACCCGTCCGGCGAGGCCGCGCGAAAGCCGGTCCACGCGCGAATGCCGTTGAGCGTCGGCAGCATCGGCAGATAGCGCGCGGCGCGCTGCAGCATCTGCGCGAGTACGGGCATTTCGACAGTGGGATCGGTGATGTCGAACTGGCGCGACGAGCCGATCAACAGTTGCCCCGTGGGCCGCGGTTGCACATTGAACGCTACCGACGTGCCGGCCGCATGGTGCGCGCTCTTGATATAGCCGAGTTCAAGCAGTTGATGACGGATCAGTCCAGGATAGCGGTCAGTGATCAGCAGATGGCCCTTCTTCGCTTGCAAGGGCAGTCGCGGCACGAGTTGCCGCGCGCCCAGCCCGTTCGCCACGATCACATACGCCGCGCCGACGCGTTCGCCGTCGGCCAGCGTGACGCCGCCCGCGTTGACCGACGCCACCGGCGCCGCGAGCCGCACGCGGATGTTCGCGGCGTCGGGCGATTGCGTCAGCAGCCATTCGGCGGCGGTGGGCGCATAAACGATGCTGTCGTGCTCGATACGCAAGCCGCCCGTCAACGACGCAGCCAATGCCGGCTCGCAGTCGCGCAATTCGGCTGCGCTCAGCAGTTGTGCGGCGACGCCCTGCGCTTCGAACGCCGCCTGCATCGCGCGGGCGGCTTCCCATTCCTCTTCGTCGGCGGCGGCCCACAGCGTGCCACAACGCGCAAACGCGTCGCGCGCACGCAACTGCGGCGCGAGTTGCAGCCACAAATCGCGCGAATAGCGGCTCAGCGCGAATTCCGCCGGCGAGTCGTTCATCACGACGATATGGCCCATACCCGCGGCCGTCGCGCCGCCGCCGATGCGCTGCGCGTCGAGCACCTCGACCCGCATGCCGAGCGCGGCCAATTCCGCCGCGCATGCAGCGCCGACAATTCCGGCTCCGACGATCACCGCGTCCGCGCTCATGCCGCGCGAATGCCCCACGCGAACGGATCGCGCTCGTCGAAACAGAGCCGCCCTTCCGCCGTGATATGCGCGTGGCCCGTGATGGTGGGAATCACCGAGACGCCGTCGCCCGCCTGAACGTAGCTCGCTTCGAACACGCTGCCGATGATGCTCTCCTGCCGCCACACCGCGCCCTCGGCCAGCTTGCCGTCGGCCGCGAGACACGCGACTTTGGCGCTGGTGCCGGTGCCGCACGGCGAGCGGTCGTACGCATTGCCGGGACACAGCACGAAGCTGCGGCTGTCGATGCCGTCGCGCGAACCGGGTCCAAAGAGTTCGATGTGGTCGATCAGCGCACCGTCCGCGCCGGTGATTTGCTGCGCAATCAGCGCATCGCGAATCGCCGAGCTGAACGCGCTCAGGCCGGGAATATCCGACGCGTCCAGTGAGCGCCCATGATCGGCGACGAGAAAAAACCAGTTGCCTCCCCAACCGATGTCGCCAGTCAACGTGCCATAACCGGGCACGTCAACCAGGACCGCCGCGCGATAGCGATAGGCCGGCACGTTGCGCACGGCCACGCTGCCGTCGTCGTTAAGCATTGCTTCGACCACGCCGACCGGCGTCTCGATCCGATGACGCCCCGGCCCGATCCGTCCCATATGCGCGAGCGACACGACGAGTCCGACCGTCCCATGCCCGCACATGCCGAGATAGCCGACGTTGTTGAAGAAGATTACGCCGGCCGCGCACGTGGGGTCGTCCGGCTCGCATAGCAGTGCGCCGACTACCACGTCCGAACCGCGCGGTTCGGTAACGATGCCCGCGCGCCACTCGTCGAAGCGCGTGCGGAACGTGTCGAGCCGTTGCGCGAGCGTGCCGCCGCCGAGTTCGGGGCCGCCTGACACCACGAGGCGGGTCGGTTCACCGCCTGTGTGCGAATCGATGATGTTCAACGTTTTCATGACGCTCATGGTAGGAACGGCGGGCATTCGGGTCTTGGTGAGCGTGCGCGTGGATTGTGACGATTTCGGCATAGCGGCCGCGAGAGGCTGCCGGTGCGCCGATGGAGAATGCTCACGCCGCGCGTCCGTGTAGGCAGTACGCGTCGGATATCGCGACGGTCATGAATGGATGGATAGGCTCATTCGCTTTCGACTGATTATGGGTCCCTCCGCGAATGCGCTTTGCAGCACGGTTGCGCGGCATAAGCACGTCATGACACATAGATCGACTATGCCGAAATCGTCATCCACCGCGCGCGATTCGCGCAAGACGCCGCCATTTTCCCTGCTTACACTGCGCATCGACACATCACACTCAGGAGAGCAGTCGTGGCGCATATCTGGGAAGGCGTATTGCCCGCAGTCACCACCAAATTCCACGCGGATTTCAGCATAGACCGCGGGTGGACCGGCAAGAATATCGAAGCGCAGATCGACGCGGGTGTGGACGGCATCATCGTGTGCGGCTCGCTCGGTGAGGCATCGACGTTATCGCTCGACGAAAAGCTGCAGGTACTCGACGTCGCCGTAGAAGCCGCGCGCGGCCGCGTGCCGGTGTTGTTGACGATCGCCGAAAACAGCACGCTCGACGCCTGCCGCCAGGCCGAGGCCGGCAGCAAGCATGGCGCAGCGGGTTATATGGTGCTGCCGGGGCTGCGTTATCTGTCGGACCGCCGCGAGACGCTCAACCATTTCCGCAGCGTCGCCGATGCGAGTTCGCTGCCGCTGATGATTTACAACAATCCGCTCGCCTACGGCGTCGACATGACGCCCGACATGTTCGCCGAGATCGCCGACGAAAAGAAGATCGTCGCAATCAAGGAGTCATGCGGCGACGTACGGCGCGTGACGGATCTGATCAACGTAGTCGGTGACCGCTTCGCGATTCTGTGCGGCGTCGACAACCTCGCCATGGAAGCGATGCTGATGGGCGCGCATGGCTGGGTGGCGGGTCTGGTGTGCGCCTTTCCGCGCGAGACCGTGGTGATCTATAAGCTGCTGAAAGCGGGACGCCTCGAGGAAGCCCGCACGATTTATCGCTGGTTCGCACCGTTGCTGGCGCTCGACGTGTCGCCGAAGCTCGTGCAGAACATCAAGCTGGCCGAGACGGTTGTCGGCTTGGGCACAGAGCCAGTGCGGCCGCCTCGTCTGGCGCTCGTGGGCGACGAACGCAAGACGGTCGAAGCGCTGATTCGTCGTGCGATCGAAACACGGCCGACGCTGCCTGCCGTTTAACGCGGCAGGCTTTCGCTCCAGACTGCTCGCTGCGTGTACCGGTGGTGGACTCGCCGCCGGATTCGCCCTGACGCAGATGCAGCACCCTGCAGTTGCTCTCGCGCCTGGGCGAGTCGAACTGAACAGAGGCGGCAGAAGGGATTAGCCGCCGCACGTTGGCGAGCCAGGATATTTCAATCAACCGGATGGCACACGTTGCAATCTATATCCGTAGCCATATATCGGCATCAGACGATAGCCGTTCTGTGGTCGAAGGCCCAGCTTTGTTCTGAGCATCGAGGCATGCGTGCTCAGCGTCCGCAGCGCCGGCTCGTCGGGCGCCCTTCTCCACACCGTCTCGATAATCTGTGCGTTAGGTAACGGGTCGTCCAGATGCTGAAACAGGAGCAGAGCGAGCGCGAACTGCTTTGGCGTCAGCGATATGAGCGTGCCACGCAATCGTAATTCTCCGCGCCCGGAGTCGAATTCGAAATCGTCAAAACTCTGCGGACCAGACGATTCGGCGGGTATGGAACATCGCCGCAGAAGCGCGCGAGTGCGTGCAAGCAGCATGGCTGATGTGACCGGTTTGACGAGATAGTCATCGGCCCCCGAGTTTAGGACCGATGACATGTCGTCATCGCTCGCTCGTGATGTCAAAAACAGAACCGCAAGCGTGCGTGGAAGGTTCGCTCGAACCCAGTGAAGCACTTCCGTTCCTGGTCTATCTGGAAGCATCCAGTCGAGCACCAGAAGATCAAACGTCTGCCGCCGCAGCTCGTCCAGCAACGAGCGACTATCGACAAATTCTTGACATTGATAACCTGCGCTCGTCAACTGGTGAGAGACAAACTCGCGAATCTCCCGGCTATCCTCAAGTACAGCTACCTTCATAACGACTTCCTACGATCGTCCAGCATTCGTCTTCCCGGTTCATTCCGTAAAAGCTCTTCATTCAGTTAGCGTTTCGAATCTCGAAGACAGCATAAATACTGCCCGACATTCAAGTCTTCACGATCACATCCAACGCATATATACGGACGACGAACTAATCTATCGTCTTCCGCGTGTAGTTTCAGTAAATAACATCGCCACAACGCGGCCCCTCGCCAACGAGGCTGCTTTGCAGTGATTCGTGTTTCGCGTTTTGACACGGAGATTTTTCGCTCCCGCTCTACTGCCTCTTTTGACACGACAGTAGAGACGCCCTCTGATTGACGACGGCGCTCTGCTCGCGTCAGTTTGTCCTTCTATGCTGACAAACAAATTGATTCCAGGTAAACCATTCATCGCAATTCGCAACCGCTTCACAGCATCTATCTTTCAATCGTTGACAGCAACATTACCGGCGCATTGCTAGCATGGAAAATTCTAACAACGCGCTGAAAACAAAAGTCTTTACACGATTTTCCCTCGCAGCTCCGTGACTTATGCATACCTTGTTCTGTTATCAATGCAATACCCACATCTAGACATTGTCGACTACATCCTCATTTCGCTTGCGATACTCATCATATTTTCAATAGTCGACCGTAACGCGAGCAAAAGCATTAGCTCAATCCACGATTGCACGCAGCCGTCTAATGTAGACGCACCATGCAAAGCCGAACACATCGAAGCGACGCCTTTTTCGCCGCATTGCGCTGAGAAAAAGACATCTAGTTCGCGAGGAGGCAAAGCCTGCCGATCATGTTCCAGGTCAGTTAGCAACCAGGCGATTGTTTTTGCACGTCGCACTCCCGGCAAAATGTAGCCGCCTGGTATTCATCTGGAGCCGGTCCTCGCTACGTAGCTACGCTCGCGTAGCCAACTCCCGCCAGAATTTGTGTCGCACAGATCCAGATAAACTGATGAATTCAACGTATTGTGAAAATTCGCGGACTCGAACATGCAAGAAACGTTCTGCATGCCGCCTTTTTTGCAGCGCTTCGGCATCAATCGAGGAAGTCTGTCTCCGGGAGAGAGTACGTTTTGATGAGCTCAGTAGAAAGTTCGACCGAACGGATGACGTTTCCTCGAAAGTACGGCGTACGACCCGCCGGCCCCCCTAAAATCGAATCAACGCAAAACCCAACCGGAATAGATCTCAAGCAGCCTGCTTCTGCACGACACCGGATTCATCATCCGATTCACCTTGACGCAAATGCAGCAGCCTATAACCGCTCTTATAAACCGGTTGCAGACGAAATTCGTTCTGCGCCTCGATCTCGAGCAACAGACGCAGCCGCGACACGTGGCTGTCGATCGTGCGGGTGAACTCACGGAACTCGCGGCCCCAGACCATGGCGAAGATATGGTCGCGCGACATCACGCGGCCGATGTTGGAAAAGAACAGCGTCGCCAGCCGGTACTGAGTGCCGGACAGCGGCACTGGCTGATTGCGCAGCATGACGAGTTGCCGACGCGTATCGAAATGATAGGGCCCGACGTGGAAACTCGCGCCGCCGAGGCGATCCGGGTACGCGCGCCGCAACAAAGCCGCGACGCGTTCACGGAACTCGGCCGGGCGCAACGGCAACGCCACGTAATCGTCCGCGCCATTGGCGAAGGCGCGCACCATGCTCTCCTCCAACGTGTCGCTCGACGCGAACATGACCGGCAGGCGGCCGTCGCCGACCGCACGCACCGACCTCAGCACTTCGGCACCCGACAGACGGGTGCCGTGCCAGTCCAGCACCAGCAGATCCACGGTGGAACGAGCGAGCGCCTTCGACATGGCGAGGCCGTCGTCGTAAGTCACGCAGGCGTGGCCGGCTCTCACGAGAGCCTGTTCGATCGACAAACGCATGACCGGGTCACGCTGAAGTACAGCAACGCGCATAGGTGACTCTCAACGGAATAGCTGGGAGGCCATTCTCCAAGGCATGTCGTCCCTATCCCATAGGAATATTCTTAATTTTCATATTGATTGAGCTGACTCAGCGAGTACGATTCAACGCACCGCAAGAAAGCCTTGCCTGGGGGAACTTGCTTCCATCCAATTAAGCACTTCCCGAAGCGAGCGGCTTTCATCCTGTAAAATCCCGGCCTGGCCCCAGTCGTCACCGCGTTCGTCCTACCCGGGCGGCGCGCCGGTGTCCCGTGCTCTACCCAGCGCCTGCCACACTTCTCGCCCGACGACCGCCGTATTTCCACGCGCTACGTGTGGCTTCCCATTCCAAAACAACGACATAGCAATGCAAGCGACAAATCTGGGTGGAGCGCAGGCTGTCACCCCACGCCCTCTTGGGCGCAGCGACTATAAGACGCTCGGTCTCGCCGCGCTCGGCGGCGCGCTCGAGTTCTACGACTTCATCATCTTCGTGTTCTTCGCGCCGGCGATCGGCCAGCTGTTCTTCCCGGCCGCGATGCCCGACTGGCTGCGCCAGGTGCAGACCTTCGGCATCTTCGCCGCCGGTTATCTCGCGCGGCCGCTCGGCGGCATCATCATGGCGCACTTCGGCGACCTGTTCGGCCGCAAGCGCATGTTCACGCTGAGCGTGCTGCTGATGTCCGTGCCGACGCTGATGATGGGCCTGCTGCCCACCTACGCCAGCATCGGCGTGATGGCGCCCGTGCTGCTGCTGTTGTTCCGTGTGATGCAGGGCGCGGCGGTCGGCGGCGAAGTGCCGGGCGCCTGGGTGTTCGTCTCCGAGCACGTGCCGCAGCGGCACATCGGCTATGCGTGCGGCACGCTGACCGCCGGCCTCACGGCGGGCATCCTGCTCGGCTCGCTGATCGCGTCGGCAGTGAACCACCACTTCGCCCCGGAGGAAATCTCCGCCTACGCATGGCGCGTGCCGTTCCTGGTGGGCGGCGTGTTCGGCATGTTCTCGGTTTATCTGCGCCGCTGGCTGCATGAAACGCCGGTGTTCGCCGAGCTCAAGCAACGCAAGGCGATCGCCGCGGAAGTGCCGCTCAAGGCCGTGCTGCGCGATCATGGCCGCGCCGTGATCGTGTCGATGCTCCTCACGTGGATGCTGTCGGCTGCGATCGTCGTCGTGATTCTGATGACGCCGACGTTGCTGCAGAAGCAGTTTCACATCGCGCCGGCCACTGCGTTGCTGGCGAACTGCGTGGCGACGCTCTGTCTGACGATCGGCTGCGTGATGGCCGGCTCGATCGCCGGGCGCATCGGCGCGGGACGCACGATTTTTATCGGCGGCCTCGCGCTGGCCGTGACGTACTACGTGATGTTCCAGCAACTCGCCGTCGATACCTCGGCGCTGGTGCCGCTCTATGCGGTGGCTGGGTTGTTCGTCGGCGTGATCGGCGCGATTCCGTTCGTGATGGTCAAGGCGTTTCCGCCCGTCGTGCGCTTCTCCGGCATTTCGTTCTCGTATAACGTCGCGTATGCGGTGTTCGGCGGGCTCACGCCGATCGCGGTGTCGCTGATGATGAAGTCCAATCCGATGGCCGCGCCGATCTATGTCGGGGTGATCTGCGTTCTCGGGGCATTGACGACGCTGTTCATCAAGGATGCACCGCGGGCGGGCTGAGCGGGCGGGGTGGACTGACTGATCTGTTACGAGGCGGCGCTCCTTTGGAGCGCCGTTGTTGTTTGCGACTGAGGGTTCCCGGGCTTCAGGCTTGCGCGCTCAACCACACCCCGGCCAACATCCACACTTCACACCAGCCCGAAGCATGGTGCGCCGCATCGGCTCTACGATGTACCGCATGAACTCCCCAGCCTCCCCCCTTTCGCCCGCCCTCGGCCGCGTTCTTGCGACTGTCAGCGTCGGTTTCGTC
This sequence comes from Paraburkholderia strydomiana, assembly GCF_046030495.1. Taxonomy (GTDB): domain Bacteria; phylum Pseudomonadota; class Gammaproteobacteria; order Burkholderiales; family Burkholderiaceae; genus Paraburkholderia; species Paraburkholderia strydomiana_A. The sequence continues at coordinate 113,508 of NZ_JAQQCJ010000003.1, read as the reverse complement.
GTTACGCAACTCGACGTCACCATCGTCAACATCGCGCTGCCAGGCATTGGCGCGGACCTGCACGCGAGCGTCGCTGGCCTGCAATGGGTCGTCGACGCCTACACGCTCGCCTTCGCGGTGCTGATGCTGTCGGCCGGCGCGCTCGGCGACCGCTTCGGCGCCCGGCGCATGTACGCGGCCGGGATCGTGCTGTTCGCGCTCGCGTCGCTCGCCTGCGGCCTCGCGCTCGATGCCACGATGCTGGTCGCCGCGCGCGCATTGCAGGGCATCGGTGCCGCCGCGATGCTGCCGAACTCGCTTGCCTTGCTCAATCAGTCGTATGGACACGATCCCAAACTGAGGGCACGCGCCGTCGGCCTGTGGACCGCCGCGGGCGCGATCTCGATCGCGGCCGGACCGGTTGTCGGCGGTCTGCTGATCGCGGCATTCGGCTGGCGCGCCATCTTTCTCGTCAATCTGCCGATGTGCGCGGCCGGTCTGCTGGCGACCCTGCTCTGGGTGCCGCGGCCCAAGGCTGGGCGCCGAAGCCCGCCTGCAGCCGACGCCGGCAGAAACGGCGACGTCAATCCGCGCGGAATCGATCTGGGCGGCCAGTGTCTTGCGATCGTCGCGCTGACCACCTTCGTCGCCGCGGTGATCGAATGGCGGCCGCTGGGGCTCGGTCACCCGCTCGTGGCAGGCGGCTTCGTCGTCGCACTGCTCACGGCGAGCGCGTTCGTCGCCGTGCAAGCGCGCGTCGCCGCGCCGATGCTGCCGCTTTCGCTGTTCAGAAAGCGCACTTTCAGCGCGGCCGTGCTGTTCGGCATCTGCGTGAATCTGACGTACTACGGGATGGTGTTCGTGCTGAGTCTTTATCTGCAGCGCGTGCGCGGCTACACGCCGTTGCAGGCGGGGCTCGCGTTTCTGCCGTTGACGGGCGGCTTTCTGCTCTCGAACGTGGCGAGCGGCTGGGTGGTCGGCCGCTTCGGCGTGCGGGTGCCGATGATCCTCGGGGCGATTACCGCCGGGCTCGGCTACGGCCTGCTGCATCGGGTCGATGCCGCCACCCCGCTCATTGGTCTGCTGCTGCCGTTCCTGCTGATTCCGTCGGGCATGGGCCTCGCGGTCCCGGCGATGACCACCGCCGTGCTCGCGTCGACCGACGCCCAACGCGCGGGCACGGCGTCCGCCGTGTTGAACACGGCGCGGCAAACGGGCGGCGCGGTGGGCGTGGCCGCCTTCGGCGCGCTGGCGAGCGGCACGACGGCGGCACAGATCGTCACGGGGATGCAGGCTTCGACCGTGATCTCGGTCGGCTTGCTGGTGGTGGGCGGCGTGTTGAGCTGCCTCGTGGATCCCGAGCCGCATGCGGCGGCTGCGGGCTCGCGCGAGATGACGCAAGAGCGGGACTCGACGCGAATCGGCGAATCCCGTTGAAGGCCTGGGCCGGATAGCCGTTCTGCTCTTTTGCGGCCGTCAACTTCGCCGTCCTGTTCGTGCAAAAAACACCCCCGCGATGCTTGCGCACGACGGGGGATAGTGACGGACAACTCGCAGCGCAACGCCGGGGGTCACGCAACACCCATCGCCACCACCGTGCTTACAGCGTCGCCTCCTGAATCACGCCGGTATCGATCGCGCGCTCGATCAATCCTTCGCTTTGCGCCTTGGTGATCGCGTCGGCGATCAATTTCTCCGGCTCCTCGATTTCGGCCTTGATCGCGCTGATGAATCCGGACGCATCCAGCACCACCAGGGTCTTCGCCGAATCGGCAAGGCTAATGATCACGCGATGCGGCGTGGGTCCTTCGCCGAGACTCGCGCACAACTGCGTGACCTTGCCAGCAATGGTTTGCTCGAAAGTTTGAATCATTATGTTCTCCCTTGATTACAGCCAGAATCGAAAGCCGCGGCGCCGACTACCGAACCACGGGCGGCATCAGAGACCCAGGCCGCCGCGCGGCGCGCGCGCGCCGTCGACGCTCATGCGCCCTGCGCCGGTCACGAACAGCAGCAGGAAACCGCCGGCGATGCCAATGTTCTTCCAGAAATGAATCACCATGTCACGCTGCAAGGCGGGATCGACCACATTCCAGAAATCGTGGCCCAGCACCGCGGTGGCCACCGTGTATACGGCGAGGATCAGCGCAAGGGGGCGCACCTTGAAGCCGATGATCAGCAGCAGACCGCCGAGCACTTCGACTGCGGTTGCGATCGGCGCGGCAACCTGCACGAACGGCACCCCCTTCGAATGCAGATAGCCGACAAAGCCCGCATAACCCAGCAGTTTCATCACACCACTCCACAGAAACAGCACTGCAAGGGCGATACGTGCAATGAAAATAACGCCGGAATCGACGGGACGCGACATGAGGGACTCCTGTAAATGAATAAGCAGCAGACCCGCCCGACCAGCCGCAGTTCCCCGCTTAGCACCTGAGCATATGTGCAATGGCCGCGTTTTCCAAGCTCGGGCGAGCTTGCGCCGCGCGACACGCGCCGGGTCGCGGAGAAGAAAAAGGCGTCCGGGCGCGCCGCGAACGGCCGCTGCTGACAGGCATCCCGGATGCGCATGTCGTCGCTTTGGCCAAGCTTTGGCGAGGCTTCAGCCAGGCGTCGGATAGGTCGGGACTTCAATCAGATTGCCGTCAGGATCACGGCAATTGCGAGCAGAGCGGAAGTTCGCATGCGGTCGTCGCCGCAGCGTGCAGCTTCCGCTTTGCGGCTTACCGCTTCACGTGATGGCGCTATCGCGCCTCAAATCACGAGCGGGGTGCATCCGGCGCGAGCAGGACGCCTTTCGTGAAGACGAAGCAACCATAGCCCCGCTCCTCGCCGGTCGCGATCACGCAATACGCCTTGCGCGCCCGCTCATAAAAAGCGAAGCGTTCGATCGAGGCAAACGGCACCTCGCGCCCTTCCGCTGCATTGACCTCGGCCTGGGCTTCGCGCTGCACCGCCGGAATCGTATGCGGCTCGCCCACCACCTCCATCCGCGACGCGGGCTGCTCGATGAATGTGTCCAGCGGCATCACCGAGAGCACCGCGCGAATCGCACGCGGCGAACTTACGCCGTCGAGGTGAAGCAACTTGCCGAGCACGGTCCCCTGCGCAACCGACGTGCCCGGGAAGTTCGCGTCGCAGATGACGAGTTCGTCGCCATGGCCCATCGAGCGCAGCGCATGCAGGATATCGGCGTTCAGCAGCGGGTCGAGATTCTTCAGCACGGTGTCTCCTTGTTGTCCGGTTGCCCCGATCGACGGGCTTGCCGTCGGGGTTGGGTAGCGCGACGCGCACGTGCTCACCGCTGGGTTCGGGCTTGCCCGAAGACGGTCGTGCGGCTGCAGCGCGTTGCATCGCACACATCGCATTGCGACGATCGATTGTAGCAAGCAACGTTGCGAGCCTCAGCGCAACGCGGCTGGACGCCGCCGACCGCTACGAGAGCGCCGCCGCCCTCCCTGTCGACGCTGCACATCGGCAGGCCGCCACGCCGCGCGGCATCCGGAGCGGCGCTGGCTGTGCAGCCGCACTGCCACCGCAGCCAGCCGATCAGCGCGAGCAACACGAGCCCCGCGCCGCCCAACACCGGCTCGCGCCAGCCCAGCAACGCGATGAACATGAACGCCCGCGCGCCGGCCAGCAGCGCGAAGCCGGCGATGGCGCTGGACCACGCGTCGACGGCCGTCGACAGGCGCGCGAACGCGATGAGGGTTTGAACCGGCGTTGGGGCGAAAGGCTCGTGCATGACTCGTCTCCGTGAAGAAATGCGCGGCTCAGGCGCCGCCGGGCGCCTCGTCGAGGAAACCGGTGACTGCCTGCAGACGGCCGTGCGCATCCACTACACCGAAGTCCGATCCCTTGACGATCGCGTCGCCTGCGGGCGTGGTCAGTTCCCACGAAAAGCGCAGCCGGTTCGCAAAACCGTCGACCTCGGTCGTGCGGCGAAACACGTGCTGCGGGAAGCGTTCATGCACCGCGCGAATCATCGCGTCGATGCCGTCGTGGCCCGTGCCGGCGAGCAGCGGATCGCGATAGTCGGCTTCGGCGCTCCATGTCGCGGCGATCAACTCGCGACGGCGCGCGCCATCGGTCTCGTTCCAGACGTCGAAATAACGGTCGATCAGATCGGTATGCGCATTCATCTCAAGACTCCTTGTGGGCATGACTGAGCACTACGCTCGGCAGACACGTCGTATGCGGCGGGCTCGGAGTGAAGATTGATCGCTCGCAAGCGCGGCGTCGATTACGTGGGAGGTAAGGATTCGGGTGCACCGGCACGGGCGAACACCCGCCTTTTTACGGTGCCTTGCGTCTGTGTTTGTCCATCGGATTAGCCATCTGGCCGAATCGTCAGGAGCCGAGCAGACCGCTAACCTCATGTGGCAAAAGGGGGCCGCGCGGAGACAGCGCGCAGCATGTGAAGCAACGAACGGGGTGCGGCGGCAAGCCGCTTTATCAATATGATTTTCTCACTTGCATCGACGTATCCACAGGGATACAATCACAAACAGATCGGCACACCGCCTGTGTACACGGTCAACCGCACCGAGGTGTTCGACACCTGGCTGGCGGAACTCCCAGATCTACGCGCAAGGGCGAAAATCCTCGTGCGGGTCCGGCGCGCGGAGCGAGGGAATTTCGGCGACGTGAGGTTGCTGGAAGAAGGCGTGTTCGAGATGCGCATAGATTGCGGTCCGGGTTACCGGGTCTACTACGCGCGTGAAGGGCGCATGGTGTATCTGCTGCTTTGCGGTGGCAACAAGTCCACGCAGCAGGCCGATATCAAGCATGCCAAAACAATGTGGACAACAATCAGAGAGGATCGATCATGAGCAAGATCAAAACGGCACGGTTCGACGCATCGCACTACCTCGACAGCGAGGAAATGATCGCTGAGTATCTGAACGCAGCACTCGAAGAAGGCGACGCCGACCTCCTTCTCGCGGCAATCGCCGACATCGCAAAAGCGCGCGGCATAGCGAAGGTTGCGGCTGACGCCGGACTCGGGCGCGAAAGCCTCTACAAAACGCTCGCGCCCGGTTCCAAACCGCGTATGGACACGGTGTTCAAACTACTTCGCGCACTCGGCGTCAAGCTCAACGCCGTGCCCGAAGGCGTGGCGCCCGCCTGAGTCGCACTGACTATCTTGTGCAAGCTCGTATTCCGCAACCACACTCAGTGATTGATATGGTCTGAACGTCGTCAAAGTCAGCGGCAAGAACATCTGGACGGGACGCACGACGCGTGAGCGCGCAGAGAAGCACCACGACTGGGAAGAGGCCTTGCGATTCGGACGTCACGCCGTGGAAAGCGGTACGCATCACGATTCGCACTGCTGGATCTTCACCCGCGCAAGTGATAGCGGCGACGCCGACCGGGAGCGGCGCCCTGTTCGCGGCACGTTCTTGAGTAAGCCCCCCGCCATGACGGAAACGCGTAGGCACACGCGCGGTAGAGAACAGGTTGAAGTTAAACTAGCCGGATACCATTCCGGACGAATTCCGGGCGCCTTGGGCGGGACGTCGGTCGCGGCACTCCCGCATTACCTGTCAGGTAATGGATTGCTCGGATGCTTTGGCTATCATCGATCGCATGAACACACTTTCTCTTGCGCAAACGGTTCCTTCGCACGCATCGAAGGCCGGTCGTACGGTCGGCGACCTGCTGCGCGAATGGCGGCAGCGGCGCCGCATGAGTCAGTTGCTGCTCGCCACTGAAGCCGAGATCTCGACCCGGCATCTGAGCTTCGTCGAATCGGGCCGCGCGGTGCCTAGCCGGGAAATGGTCATGCATCTTGCCGAACGTCTCGACGTGCCGCTGCGGGCACGCAATGCGCTGCTGGTCGCGGCGGGTTATGCGCCGCTGTTTCGCGAGCGTGCGTTGTCCGATCCGCAACTGGCTGCCGCGCGCGAGGCCGTCGAGCTGGTGCTCAAAGGCCACGAGCCCTACCCTGCGCTCGCGATCGACAGGCACTGGACCATCGTTGCGGCAAACAACGCGCTCGCGCCGCTGCTGGCCGGCGCCAGTCCCGAACTGCTCAAGCCGCCGGTCAACGCGCTGCGACTGAGCTTGCATCCGGACGGTATCGCGGCGTCCATCGTCAACTGGCATGCGTGGCGGGAGCATGTGCTGACGCGGCTGCAACGTCAGATCGACGTGAGCGGCGACGAGACCTTGAGCGCGCTACGCGACGAGCTGGCCGCGTATCCCGCGCCGCCGGGCGCGGATGCAGCTGATAAGGACGACACCGCCGTCAGTCAGATCGCCGTGCCACTACGGCTGCGCACGCCGATCGGCGTGCTGTCGTTTTTCAGCACGACCACCGTGTTCGGTACGCCAGTGGACGTCACGCTATCGGAACTTGCGATCGAGGCGTTCTTTCCCGCCGATCAACAAACCGCCGCGGCATTGCGCGAGTTTGCCGAAAGCCAACGCGCGGAAGCTGAGCGATAGACTTTCCAAAGCGCTTGCGCGCTATCGGGAAGCGGGCTCGCAGTCCGGGCCTTTTAGCTCGTGGCCATTCTCACGCAAGCCCCCGTATAGAGGTACAAGAAGATGCGCTTGAACGACGCCGCCATACTCGTACGCCAACTCGGACCCGCCGATCGCGACGCCTATTTCCAGCTTCGTCTACGCGGGCTGAAGGCGCATCCGGAATTGTTCGGCCAGAGTTACGAGGAAGCGCTGGCGAAGGGTGCGGCGCAGCACGATGCGAGCTTGCAGGGCTTGCACGCCGCCGAGGGTGACTTTCTGCTGGGCGCTTTTCTATCGTCCGATACGCCGCTGATAGGTGTGGTCGGATTGGCGCGCAACCCGCGCGCGAGGGAGCGGCACAAAGCTGCCGTCGTCGGCATGTACGTCGCGCCGGAAGCCACAGGCCGTGGCGTCGGGCGCGCGTTGCTCAACGAATTGCTGGCACGAGCGGAGCGCGTCGACGGTTTGCGGCAACTTCAGTTGATGGTCGACAGCAGCAACGGGGCGGCGCGCAAACTCTATGAGTCGGTGGGCTTTCGTCAGTACGGCCGGGAAGTCGAGGGGCTGAATGTCGATGGCGTTTTTTACGACACTGATCTGATGATGCGGTTTATGTGATGGAGGTGGACGCGCGGCACGCACGGCCTACCGGCGAGATCCGCGCCGGCGGTACCGACGCGGGGCCGAGCATCTGAGTGCCGGCGTTCGCGCGTGAGCTTCCAAGTGGTTGCGCGCCCGGCACCTCAACCCAGCCGCCCATCCCTTGCGCGATCCATGCTATCGTTTTCGATTGGCTTTCCCCGCCACACCCGCCTCAAATTGTCTCCCCGCCCGCCTTCGGGCAGCCTTTGATCAGCCGTTTGTCAGTCAACTCACCATGTCCGACCTCTCCACTCTGCTCCCACGCGTGCCGCGCCGTTTCGATATCAATCCGAAACCGCTTGGCGCGGCACTCGTTCTCATCGCGCTCGGCGCGATCTATCTGGCGCAAACCGTCAGTGGCCGCCAGGCGGCGCTCTACATCGTCGGCGCCCTGCTGGGGATGTCGCTTTATCACGCCGCGTTCGGCTTTACGTCGGCCTGGCGGGTCTTCATCGCCGATGGCCGCGGCGCCGGTTTGCGTGCCCAGATGCTGATGCTCGCCCTCGGCGTATTGCTGTTTTTCCCAGCGCTCGCCGCCGGCACGCTGTTCGGCCATCCGGTGGTCGGGCTCGTCGCTCCGGCCGGCACGTCCGTGGTGGTCGGCGCGTTCATGTTCGGCGTTGGCATGCAGTTGGGCGGCGGCTGCGCGTCCGGCACGTTGTATACGGTGGGCGGCGGCAGCACCCGCATGCTCGTCACGCTGGCAGCGTTTATCATCGGCTCGGTCGTTGCGACCGCGCATATGCCGTTCTGGACCGCGCTGCCGTCGCTCAAACCGCTCTCGATGGTGACGACCCTCGGCGCAGGCTGGGCCATCGTGCTGAATCTGATCGTTTTCGCGGCCATCGCGTCGCTCACTGTGCTGGTCGAGCGGCGCCGCCATGGCCGGCTAGTCAATGAGCCGTCCCGTCAACCTCACGCGTCGCCGTGGCTGCATGGCCCGTGGCCGCTGTTCGTCGGCGCGATCGCGCTGGTTCTGCTCAACTTCGCCACCTTGGCGCTGTCGGGCCGTCCGTGGGGCGTGACGTCGGCGTTCGCGCTGTGGGGCGCCAAGATCTTCGCGGCGCTCGGCATCGACGTGGCCAGCTGGCCGTATTGGGCCGCTCACGCGAATGCGGGCTCGCTGGCTGCCCCGGTTACACATGACGTCACGTCGGTGATGGACTTCGGCATCGTCCTTGGCGCGATGACGGCTGCGGCGCTCGCCGGCCGTTACGCGCCAGTGTGGAAAGTGCCGGCGCGCTCGCTGTTCGCGGCGGTGGTCGGCGGCCTGATGCTGGGCTACGGCGCCCGTCTTGCCTATGGTTGTAACATCGGCGCGTACTTCAGCGGCATCGTGTCAGGCAGCCTGCACGGCTGGCTCTGGCTCGTCGCAGCGTTCGCCGGCAACGTCCTCGGCACACGCCTGCGGCCGGCGTTTGGCCTCGAAGTGGAACGTGTGCGTCAGACGGGTTGCTAGACGTTACAAAGAACGTTACAAACGCGGCTTCGGTTGTAACCGGGGCCGCACCAACAAGTTACATCTTTGATGTGTCCCCACGCAGTGCCAAAGCTAGGTATTTATTACACGGCCTTGGCGCTCGCTTCTTTCTTGCTTTTTTATTCAAGCAGAATTACCGACTCTCCCCGGCTTTCAGCTCCTCGCCCGGGCAACCGAGCTAACCCACTGTATTACAAAGCGTTTCGTCGTTTAGAGGGAAATCTCGGGTCGAAAAAAATCCGCTAAGCATCGTCGATTACAGCAGCGTGAAAAACTTACCGAAAATTGATGCATCTTTTTGAGATATTTTTTTTAGAAGGGATTGATTTCTTGTTTTACCCTTCATACAATTCGTCCCAAGCTGTTACGAAATGTAACGCGATGTATCAAAAAGTCGCCATCTGTATCAGGTGGTGACAGTAGCCGGAGGGCTGCGTTTCCGGCGAGGCACAAATGACATAACGGCCAAAAAAAAGAAGGCCGACATAGTAATTCGGGGCTTCGGAAACAGAGAAAATGGACCGTAGCAGCGAGACGCTGGATTCAATCCGCGAGATCAACTTGTCTTACATCATGCTTGCGCAACGCATGTTGCGCGAGGACAAACCGGTCGGTATGTTCCGCCTGGGACTGTCGTCGGAACTGGCCGATTTGCTGGCGGGGCTCTCGCTCGCGCAGATCGTCAAGCTGGCTTCTTCCGATCAGCTTCTGTGCTTCTTCCGCTTCAACGACCACTCGATGTTGTCGGCGTTGACGCAAACGACAAAGCACGCAGCAGTTGCACCGACTCACGCGGCGATCCTGCTTGCAGGCCAGCCCGCCGAGCAGTTTGCTTAATCGAGGTGACTGCGATGCTCAAGCGTAGCCTGACGGAAGACGCACAAGAAGTATTCCGCGCGATCGCGCTGATCGAACTCGGCGCCCGCATGCAGGTGCTCGAAAGCGAATTGACGCTCTCGCGCGACCGCATGATCCGCCTGTATCGCGAGGTCAAGGGCGTATCGCCGCCCAAGGGCATGCTGCCGTTCTCGGCGGACTGGTATATGACGTGGCTCGCGAACATTCACGCGTCGCTGTTCTACAACACGTACCTGTTCCTGAAGAAGGAAGCGCGTTGCTCGCATCTGGATGCCCTGACCAAAGGGTATCGGCTGTATCTGGAACATTGCCAGCACAGCGAGACCGAGCCGGTGCTCGACTTGACGCGCGCATGGACGTTGGTGCGTTTCTTCGACGCCGAGATCCTGCAGTTGACCAAGTGCTGCCGTTGCACCGGCAAGTTCGTCGCGCACAAGCACGATCTGCAGCACAACGTGGTGTGCGGCGCTTGCCAGCCGCCGTCGCGCGCCGGCAAGACGAAGAAAGCCGCAGCCGCTCGCCAGGAAGCGCTCGAAGCGGCGCAGGTCGCGCAAGCCGCCTGATTCGAAGTGACTCGACGAGGGCTGGTCCGGCCCGACTCGAACCGAAGCCTTGAAAAAAAATCCGCACAGTGTGCGGATTTTTTTTGCCATCACGGCGCCCATCGACGCCTGTCACGTTGGTGAATCAGCCGGCCAATCCCACCGTCTGCACGACGAGCCAAAGGTTCGCAGCACTGATCGCGCCGAACAGCAACCACGCGAGAAGCCGGGTCGGCAGCCGGTTGGCGAACTCGCCCATCAACGCGCGGTCGTTGGTCATGCGAATCAGCGGATAGAGCGCGAACGGCAGTTGCAGGCTCAGCACGACCTGGCTTGCGACCAGCAATTGGCCGACCGCGCCGTTGCCCAGCATCTGCACGCCGATCAACGCGGGAATCAATGCCAGCGCACGCGTGATGAACCGCCGCTGCCAGCACGGAATCTTCAGCTTCAGGAAGCCTTCCATGATGACCTGCCCCGCCACCGTGCCGGTGAACGTGGAGCTTTGCCCCGACGCAAGCAGCGTGATGGCGAACAGCACGGCCGCAAAGCCGGTGCCGACGATCGGCGCGAGCAGCCGGTAAGCATCTTCGATCTGCGTCACCTCGGTGTGGCCGGTCGCATGAAACGCCGCGGCGGCAAGAATCAGGATTGCCATATTGATCAGCAACGCGAGCAGCAGCGACGCGATGGTGTCGATTCGCGACATGCTGATCGCCGAGCGGATGCCTGCCGAATCGCGCTTCACCGCACGCGTTTGCACGATCGACGAATGCAGATACAGGTTGTGCGGCATCACCGTCGCGCCGAGAATGCCGATCGCCAGATACATCGGCTCGCGCGAATTGAGCGCCTGCCACGACGGAATCAGTCCTTGCGCGACCGACGGCCAATGCGGCTGCACCAGCGCGAGCTCGATGATGTAGCCCACGCCGATCGTCGCGATCAGGCCGAGCATGATCGCTTCGAGATCGCGGAAGTTCTTGCCCTTCAGGCCGAGCACGATCAGCGTGTCGAACGCGGTCAGCAGCACGCCGGTAGTCAGCGAGCAATTGAAGAGCAAATGGAACGCGAGCGCGCCGCCGAGCACTTCGGCGAGATCGCAGGCCACGATCGACAGTTCCGCAAGCAGCCACTGCACTCGCACGACCGTGGGCGAATAACGCGCGGCGGACAATTGCGCGAGGTCGCGCCCGGTGGCGATGCCTAAGCGCATGCTCAGACATTGCAGCGCCATCGCCGCGAGGCTCGACAGAAGCACGACGAACAGCAGGCTGTAGCCATAGCGCGAGCCGGCTTCGATCGCGGTGGCCCAGTTGCCCGGGTCCATATAGCCGATCGAAACCAGCAGGCCGGGGCCTGCGAATTGCAGGATCTTCTTCCAGAAGGGCGCGCCTTGCGAGACGGCAACCGAGCCTTGCACCTCGGATGGGCAAAACGGCGCCGTAGCGGTGGTCGGTAGTTTGAACAGCAAGCCGGAGATCTCTTGAAGGGAATCAACCACGGCGCCTCGTGAGAAGCCGCCGCGAACCGCCTCAAGTGTACAAAGAAACCTCGGGCAATGTCCCGCTCAGTGCATAGCGGCCGACGTCGCGCACGCGATAGTCGAGCGGATCATGCAATGTATGCACGCGGGCGTTGCGCCAGAAACGGTCGAGCGCGAGCGGCGCATGCGCGGCGCGCGCGCCGCAGGCGTCGAACAGTGTTTCGCTGACGTCGAGCGCGGCGCGATGCGCGACGATCTTCGCCTCCGACGTTGCGAGCGCGACTTGCGCGCGGGCTTCGGCGGACAACGACGGGCCTTGCCGCCAGGCGTCGTCGAGTGCGTAGGCGGCGCGCGTGGCCAACGCCTCGGCACTCACCGCCTGCAGGCGCATCTCGCCGAAGCGCTGGATCAGATAGGGATCGTCGGTGGCCTTGTCGACGCCTGAGGTGATCCACGGCCTGCCGTGCTGGGTGACGTACGCGCGGGCTTCGTCGAGCGCGCCCTGCGCGATGCCCACGAACAGATTGGTCAACACCTGCTGCGAAATCAGCGTGCGCAAACTCGCGTACGGCGTGTCGGCGCGCTCGAGCACTTCATGCGGCTCGACCCGCACCCGCGCGAACGACACGCTGCCGCTATCGGTCTGCCGCTGGCCAATCGGGTTCCAGTCTTCGTGGACGGTGATGCCCTCGCGCCCGGTCGGCACGACTGCGAACACCGGCTTGCCGCTGACCGGATCGTGTGCGGAGACCGTCATCATCTGCGAGCCGCGCGTGCCGGAGCAAAAACCCTTCTGTCCATCGAGCCGATAGCCGCCGTCGCCTGTTGCCGTTGCGACTAGCCGCGTGTCGAGAGGATTCACCGCATTGCCCCACCACCAGCGATGTTCGACCGTGCCGTTCAGATAGCGCGTGCGCTGCTCCGGATTGCCCCAGACATTGACGCTCACCACCTGCAGGCAGGTGAAGCCCAGCAGATGCGCGAGCGCACTGTCGACCCGCGCGATCTGCCGGATCGTGTCGTAGATATCGGGCCAACGCGCGCCGGGGCCGCCGAATTCACGCGGCACCGCGAGCGTGAGCAGACCCGCGTCGGCGATCCATTGCTTTTCCTGCGCGGCGTGGCCGCCTTCGCGATCGCGCTGCGCCGCGCTCGCACGCAACGCGTCGAGCAGACCGGCAAGATCGCGCGCTACCGGTGCGGCCGATGCCTGACGCGTTTGCAATGCGTCGGCATGACGAGGTTCGTTCATGCAATGTCCATGTGAAAAAGTTGGGTAAGCGGCAACAGTCGCGTCTCACACAATTTTGATCTGCTCGACGGACACACATGCGGGCACCGCGTCGGCGCCTGCTGCGTCAGCCAGCATGACAGGCAGCGATGCCGGCACGCGATAGCCGGTATGCACGCACCTATCGGCCAATCATATTACGGACTGCGACTGTTACGTTCGTTGCGCGAGCCGCCGCACGAAACGGTCGCCGACGAACTGAACCGCCGTCACGATCACGATCAGCAGCACGATCACCGTGACCATCACGGTCGTGTCGAAACGCTGATAGCCGTAACGGATCGCCAGATCGCCGAGGCCGCCCGCCCCGACCGCGCCCGCCATCGCCGAAGAGCCGATCATCGCCACCACGGTAATCGTGAAGCCGCCGAGAATGCCCGGCAACGCCTCGGGCAGCAGCACATGCCAGACGATGTGCCGGCGTTGCGCGCCCATCGCCTGCGCGGCTTCGATCAACCCACGATCCACCTCCCTCAGGCTCACTTCGGCGATGCGGGCAAAGAACGGAATCGCCGCAATGCTGAGCGGCACGATCGCCGCCCATACGCCGATCGTCGTGCCGATGAGAACACGCGTGAGCGGCAACAGCGCCACCAGCAGAATGATGAACGGCGTGGAGCGAAACGCGTTGACGAGCGCACCGAGCACACTATTGACCGCGCGCTTTTCGCAGATGCCGCCGCGCGTCGTGCCGACCAGCACCAATGCGAGCGGAATGCCCACCAGCGCGGCAATGAACGCGGACGCACCCACCATCACGATGGTGTCGCGAATCGCGCCGGCCAGTTCGGAGAGCCAGAGATCAGACATAGCCGAGCACCTCGACATGGTTGGCGTAGCGGCGCGCCCGCTCGAGCAGCGTGGCGACCTGTATTTGCGCGGGTCTGTCCGCATCCGCCCTCACTTGCGCCGATACCACCAGACGCCCTTGCGCACGCCCCTGAATCCGGTCGATCCCGCCGTGGACGAAATTCACTTGCCCGCCATCGAAGCTCAATGCCGCCGCTAGCGCGCCGAGATCCGGCTCGTGTGCATCGGCGCCGGTGAAGCGCACGTCCAGCAGAATGCGCGCGTCGTCTTGCGCGAGATCGCGCACGGGCTTGACGCGCTCGGCCAGGTCCGCGGGCAGGTCGTGCACCAGCGTACGAAGCAGCGCACGCGTCGCGTCATGCTGCGGATCGCCGAATACGCGCCACACCGGGCCGTGTTCGACAACCTCACCGCGCTCGATCACCGCAACGGTGTCACAAACCTCGCGAATCACTTCCATTTCATGCGTGATCAGAACGATGGTCAGATTCAGCCGCCGATTGATATCGCGCAGCAACGCGAGAATGGCCTGAGTGGTTTCAGGGTCGAGTGCGGACGTGGCTTCGTCGCAGAGCAGAATGTCCGGGTCGGTGACCAGCGCGCGGGCAATGCCGACCCGCTGTTTCTGGCCGCCGGACAGGCTCGCCGGATACGCGTCACGCTTGGCTGACAAACCCACCAGTTCGAGCAGCGCATCGACCTTTTTATCGATCGCCGCTTTCGGCACACCGGCGATTTTCAGCGGCAACGCGATGTTCTCCCGCACGGTTTTCGCGGAGAGCAGATTGAAATGCTGAAACACCATGCCGATGCGTCGGCGCAACGTCACCAACCCGCGCTCGTCGAGTTCGCCCACGCTCACGCCGTTCACACGCACCGCGCCGGAACTCGGCTTTTCCAGGCCGTTGACGAGCCGCAGCAAGGTCGACTTGCCCGCACCGCTGCGGCCGATCATGCCGAACACCTCACCACGCGTCACCTGCAACGAGACGTTCGCAAGTGCCGTCGTCGGCTCGCCGCGTGCGCTGGCGAACACCTTGCCCACGTCGTCGAACACCACGGCGGCTTGCGTCGCCGCGCCGTCGTCCGGCCCCGGCTTCATCGCGAGGGACGGCGCGTCTTCAATGAATTGCGTCACGTCGAAAAGATTCGCCATTGCTTCGCTCCTGTCACGCTTGCACGACGGCTTTCAAGGTAACCTGTGCTTGCCGCCGATGCCGCGCACCGGCATGCACCTCGGGCAGCCGCGCACGGCCGCCGCCGAACAGCTTCTCGCGCAGCGTGGGCGCGGGGTCGTAATCCTCCTTGTAGACGCCGCGATTCTGCAACTCCGGTACCACCCAATTCACGAAGTCTTCGAACGATTCGGGCATCACCGTGCGTGTCAGATTGAAACCGTCGACACCGGCTTCGTCGATCCACGACACCAGTTCGTCCGCGATCTGTTGCGGCGAGCCGACCACCGGCTTCGCGCGGCCACCGAGCGTCATCTGTTCGAGTACCTTGCGCTTGGTCCACACGCCGTTCACGCTCTTCTTCGAAATCGCTTCAATGGCCGATTGCATCGACTCTGTCTTCACATAGGAGATCGGCTCATCCAGTTCGTACTGCGAGAAATCGATACCAGTCGAACTCGAGAAATGCGCGATGCCGCCTTCGGCACTCGCATAACGCCGGTACTCGGCGAATTTTTCCTGCGCCGCGCGTTCTGTTTCGCCGACTACAACGGTAATGCCCGCAAAGATTTTGATGTCGTCCGGCGCGCGCCCGAAACTCACCGCACGCGAGCGGATGTCGTCGACGATCGAGCGCGTCAACTGTTTGTTCTGTCCGCTGACGAACACACATTCGGCGTGACGCGCCGCGAATTCCACGCCCCGGCTCGACGAGCCCGCCTGATACAGCACGGGCGTACGCTGCGGCGACGGCTCGCTCAGATGAATCGCGTCGATCGAATAGTACGGGCCGTCGTGCTTCACGCGGTGTACCTTGTCCGGATGCGAGAAGATGCGCGCCGCGCGGTCGCGCACCACCGCATCGTCTTCCCAGCTCTGCTCCCAGAGCTTGTAGACCACGTCCATGTAGTCTTCGGCGCGGTCGTAGCGGTCGTCGTGATTGAGCTGCTGCGCGAGGCCCATGCCGCGCGCAGCGCTATCCAGATAGCCCGTGACGATGTTCCAGCCCACGCGTCCTTTGGTCAGATGATCGAGCGTCGACATGCGCCGCGCGAACAGATACGGCGGCTCGTAGGTCAGATTCGACGTGACGCCGAAGCCGATATGTTTCGTCACGTGCGCCATCGCCGGCACGATCAGCGACGGATCGTTGATCGGAATCTGCACCGACTCGCGCAACGGCGTATCGGGTCCGCCCTGATAAACGTCGTACACACCGACGATATCAGCGAGAAAGATCCCGTCGAATTTGCCGCGCTCCAGCGTTTGCGCGAGACTCGTCCAATAGTCGAGGTCCGTGTAATGCGCCGAACGATCGCGCGGATGCGTCCACAATCCATGATTGATATGGCCGACGGCATTCATGTTGAACGCGTTCAGCAGAATCTTCTTTTTCGCCATCGTACGGCTCCTGTCGTTTTCAGCTACGGCTGCGCACAATGCTTACCACGCGACGGCATAGAGGTTGCCGAACGCTTTGTCGAGCGCGGCGCGCACGGCCGGCGAATGCTGGTAGATCGAGATGAACTTGCGGATGCGCGGATCGTTCGCACTTTCCGGACGCACGACCCACTGGATCGCGTAGTTCTTGTTTTCGAGGCCGTCGAACAGCAATGCGCTATTCGGGTCGGTAGTGCCCGCAAGCTTGATGAAGCTCGGGTAGCCCTGCGCGAGATCGACGTCGTCGAGCGAACGCGCGAGTTGCGACGCTTCGAGCTGGACGATTTTCAGGTGCTTCGGATTCTCGACGATGTCGAGCGTCGTCGCGCGATAGTCGATGCCCGGTTTCAGCTTGATGAGGCCGGCGCGTTGCAGTAGCAACAGACCACGCCCACCATTCACCGGATCGTTGGCGATCGCCACCGTCGCGCCGTCCTTCAACTCGTCGAACCGTTTGATCTTCTTCGAATACAGGCCGATCTTCATGATCGTGCCCGGCGCAATCGCGACGAAGTTATAGCCGCCCTGTTTTTTCGCGTTCTCGAGAAAGGGAATGTGCTGAAAGTAGTTGACGTCGATGTCCTTGTTCGCGAGCGCCGCGTTCGGCGTGTTCCAATCGGTGAACTCAATGAGCTTCACGTCGAGCCCCTGCTCCTTCGCCTCGCGCACGGCGATCTTGAGCGCCTCGATCTGGGGACTCGTGGAGGTGCCGATTTTGAGCGTCGGCGCATCGGCGGCAAACGCTAGTGAGGCTGGCAGTGCGAGCACGGAAGCGAATGTCAATGCACCGGTCAGCGTGAGAATCGACGTGTGGGAAGCGCGTAAAAAGCGCCGCACGGTGGACAGGAAAATGCTCATGATGAACTCGCAGAATTGGGCGTGGTGTTATCTCGGGACGAGCCGATCCAACGGCCTGCGCAGAGGCGCGCTCAGACAGGCCGGCAAACATCGGGCAGCGGAAAGGTGCAACGTATGGCTTGAGCGCCGCGTGGCGGCGGTCAAACGCGCGGGGCGATCAGCGCGGACAGCGGAAGGTCGGACAGGTCATCGCCTCTCTCCTGATGAGGTGCGAATCATCATAGAGGGCAGCCATCCGGCGGTCTACGAACGGATTTTCGAAAGGAAATCGATAAAAACGATTTGGATGAAAAAACGCCGGGTCGCGCTGTTGCGCGACCCGGCGTTTGTTACGTTGCGGTGCTGAAGAGTCAATCAGTTAGCGCTTTGCCACCTGTTGCGGCAAGGCTGAGGTCGAAGCCGATGCCAAAGGCGACGCCGCATCAGAACCCGCAGCCGGCGCAACCGCCCCAACCGCGGTATCCTGCGCAGTCACCTCTCCCCAACCGCCGCCCAGCGCGCGAATCAGATTCACCGTCGCTACCGCCTGCGTGCCCGACAGATGGCTCGCCTGCAACTGCGAAATCAGCACCTGCCGCTCACCGTCGATCACATCCAGATAACTGACCGCACCCTCCGTGTACTGTGTGCGCGACAGATGCGCCGCCCGCTGCGAGGCCTGCACCGCGTCGTTCTGCTCACGCATCTGGTCGTCGAGCAGACGCAGATCGGCAAGGTTGTCCTCGACCTCACGGAACGCCACCAGCACCTGCTGACGATACTGCGCGACATCCTCGTCATACTTCGAGCGCGCTTGCGCGAGATTCGCCTTGCGACGGCCACCGTCGAACAGCGGCAGCGTCAATGCGGTACCCGCCAGCGGACCGAGAATGAACGCGCGGCTCGACCACATGAACAGATCGCCGAGCGTCGCCGATTCAAAACCAGCCGCGCCGGTGATATCGAGCTTCGGGAAGAACGCGGACTTCGCTAGCCCCACGCGCGCATTCGCCGCCTGCATCGCCCGTTCCGCCGCCGAAATATCCGGCCGCCGTTCAAGCAACGCCGAAGGCAAACCGGCCGGCACGCGCGCCGTCACCGGCGCGAGCGGCGCTTCCGCGAACGAAAAGTCCGCCGGCGGCTTGCCGAGCAAAATCGCAAGGCTGTGCTCGGACGCCGCACGCTGACGCGCGACGCCGACCGCATCGGCACGCGCGCTCGCGAGTTCGTTGCGCGAGCGAGACACATCCAGCTCGCCGATATCGCCTTCCTTGAAACGACGTTCGACCAGCTTCAGCGTGTCCTCACGCAACGCGACGGTGCGGCGGTACAGCTCCTGATCCTTATCGAGCTCGCGCAACTGGAAGTAGTTCTGCGCGACATCGGCCTGCAACGACAGTTGCACCGAACGGAACAGCGCTTCGCTCTGCTGCTCGTCCGCACGCGACGCGTTCACGTTCGAGCCGACACGCCCGAACAGATCCGCTTCGTACGACGCGCCCACCTGCGCGCGCCAGATCGTGCCCGTCGTGCCGCCCGCGCTGTCCGGCTGGAATTGCGAGGCCGCCGATGCACGCTCACGCGTCGGACCGAAGCCCGCATCGATCTTCGGAAACCAGTCCGATTTCGCTGCCCGCGTCACCGCGCGCGCCTGCTGGACACGCGCCGCCGCTGCCTTCAGATCCTGATTCGCGGCAGCCGCCTGCTCTTCGAGCGCATTCAATTGCGGGTCGCCGAAAATCGTCCACCATTCGCCGCGATGCGCGTCGTCGGCGGGCTGAGCCTGCTTCCATGTGCCGACGTCCTGCGCGGAAGGCGCGGACGCAGCGGAAGTTGCCGACGCCGCAGCAGGCGCTTCCTTGAACGCGACCGGCGTATCCACGTCCGGCCGCTTATACGTCGGTTCCACCGAGCAGGCGGCGAGCAGCGCAACCAGCAAACCGCTGACCGCCGCTCGGCCCCACCCGCCCAACGTGTCAAAGCGCGAGTGCGGTCCAGATTCAAAGCGTTTCATTATTGTTTTCTCCTCACGCGTCCGTCACCGGCGCGCCATAGTGCGGCGAATCCTTCTGCGCGACGTGAATCGTCCCGCCTGCCAGCGTACGCAGCACCACATAGAACACAGGGGTCAGCATCAGACCGAACAGCGTGACGCCGAGCATGCCGAAGAACACGGCGATACCCATCGCATGACGCATCTCCGAACCGGCTCCGCTCGACAGCACCAGCGGCACCACACCCATGATGAATGCGATCGACGTCATCAGAATCGGCCGCAGACGCAGGCGGCTCGCCTCGATCGCCGCCGACAGCGGCGTGTGTCCGTCATGTTCGAGTTCGCGAGCAAACTCGACGATCAGAATCGCGTTCTTCGCCGATAACCCCACCAGCACCATCAAACCGATCTGCGTGAAAATGTTGTTGTCCCCGCCGGTGAGCCATACACCGGTCAGCGCGGACAGCACGCTCATCGGCACGATCAGGATCACGGCGAGCGGCAACGTCAAACTTTCATATAGCGCCGCGAGCACGAGGAACACGAGCAGCACGCTGATCGGGAACACCCACATACCTGCATTGCCAGCAAGAATCTGCTGATACGTGAGGTCGGTCCATTCCAGCTTCACGCCGTGCGGCAGCACTTCGGCCGCCACGCGCTCGGCCGCGGCTTGCGCCTGCCCCGACGAGAAGCCGGGCGCGGGTCCGCCGTTGATGTCGGCCGCCGTGTAGCCGTTGTAACGCACCACCATTTCCGGACCATAGGTCGGCGTCACCGTCACCAGCGACGACAACGGCACCATGTCGCCAGCCGCATTGCGCGTCTTCAGTTGCAGGATGTCGTCGGCACGTTGACGGAACGGCGCATCCGCCTGCACCCGCACCTGATACACGCGGCCGAAACGGTTGAAGTCGTTCACATACAGCGAGCCAAGATAGATCTGCATCGTGTTGAACACGTCCGTGACCGGCACGCCGAGTTGCTTGGCCTTCACGCGATCCAGGTCGACGTTCAGTTGCGGCACGTTGATCTGATAGCTCGAGAAGGTCGGGCCGAGTTCTGGCGCTTGCGCCGCGCGCTTCACGAACGCTTCCGCCGCCTTGTTCAACTCCGCATAACCGACTGCGCCGTGATCCTCCAGTTGCATCTTGAAGCCGCCGAGCGTGCCGAGACCGAGCACCGGCGGCGGCGGAAACACCGCAACGAACGAATCCTTGATCGCGGCGTACTGCTGGTTCAACGCACCGGCAATCGCACCGGCGGAGAGCTTCTTGTTGCCACGCTCCTTGAATGGCTTGAGCGTCACGAACACGATGCCCGCGCTCGAACTATTGGTAAAGCCATTCACCGACAAACCGGGGAAAGCCACCGCGCTTTCCACGCCAGGCTGCTTCAGCGCAATGGCGCTCATATCGCGAATCACTTTCTCCGTGCGATCGAGCGACGCACCGTTCGGCAACTGCGCGAACGCGATCAGATACTCCTTGTCCTGCGCCGGCACGAAACCGCCCGGCACCACGCGCGAGATGAGCACGGTTGCGCCCAGCAGGATCGCGTACACCGCGAGCATGGCACCCTTGCGGCGGAGCACACCCGTCACGCCCCGGCCATACGCTTCCGAACCGCGATGGAAGACCTTGTTGAAACGCTTGAAGAAGCCGCCGAGTACACGGTTCATCGCCCGCGTCAGGAAGTCTTCTTTCTCGCCATGGCTGCGCAACAGCAGTGCGGACAACGCCGGCGACAGGGTCAGCGAATTGAACGCCGAGATCACCGTCGAGATTGCGATGGTCATCGCGAACTGCTTGTAGAACTGACCCGTGAGACCCGTCATGAAGGCGAGCGGCACGAACACGGCGACCAGCGTCAACGCAATCGCGATGATCGGCCCGCTCACCTCGCGCATCGCCTTATACGTCGCATCGCGTGCACTCAGCCCATTTTCGATGTTTCGCTCGACGTTCTCCACCACCACGATCGCATCGTCCACCACGATCCCGATGGCGAGCACCATACCGAACAATGACAACGCATTGATCGAGAAGCCGAAGGCGAGCAGCAGCGAAAAAGTCCCGACAATCGACACCGGCACCGCGATCAACGGAATGATCGACGCGCGCCACGTCTGCAGGAACACGATCACGACGATCACCACCAGAGCAATCGCTTCGAGCAGCGTATGCACCACGGCCTCGATACTCGAGCGCACGAACTGTGTCGGGTCGTAGACGATCCGGTATTCGACGCCGGCAGGCATGTCTTCGGCGAGTTCTTTCATCGCCGCACGAACCTGTTCGGAAATCGCGAGCGAGTTCGCACCCGGCGCCTGGTTGATGGCGAGCGCGACCGCCGGCTTGTTGTCGAGCAGCGAACGCAGACCGTATTCCGACGCCGCGAGTTCGACGCGCGCGATATCGCGCAGAT
The DNA here is from genome assembly GCF_046030495.1 of Paraburkholderia strydomiana. GTDB lineage: Bacteria > Pseudomonadota > Gammaproteobacteria > Burkholderiales > Burkholderiaceae > Paraburkholderia > Paraburkholderia strydomiana_A. The sequence goes on along the minus strand of NZ_JAQQCJ010000003.1, from coordinate 92,068 downwards.
AGGTCACGCCGCCATCCGGCGCGGTCTTCACGATGATGTCGCCGAATTCGCCCTCGGTCTTCAAACGGCCGCGCGCATTCACCGACAACTGCAATTGCGTGCCCGGCACCGAAGGCGATGCGCCGATCACACCGGCCGCCACCTGAATGTTCTGCTCACGAATCGCGTTGACCACTTCGGTCGCCGTCAACCCACGTTGCGCGACTTTCTGCGGATCGAGCCACACACGCATCGCGTAGTCGCCCGAACCCCACAACTGCACTTCGCCGACGCCCTGAATCCGCGCGAGCCGATCCTTGACGTTCAGCAGCGCGTAATTGCGCAGATACGTCATGTCGTAGCGGTTGTTCGGCGAGATCAGGTGGACCACCATCGTCAGCGTCGGCGAACTCTTGATGGTCGTCACGCCAAGCCGTTGCACGTCTTCCGGCAGGCGCGGCAGCGCCTGGTTGACGCGGTTCTGCACCAGCTGCGTCGCGAGGTCCGGATTGGTGCCGAGCTTGAACGTGACCGTGAGCGTCAGATTGCCGTCGCTATTCGCCTGCGACTGCATGTACAGCATGTTCTCGACACCGTTGATCTGTTCTTCGAGCGGCGAAGCCACCGCCTCGGCGATCACCTTCGGATTCGCGCCCGGATACTGCGCGTGCACCACCACCGACGGCGGTACCACTTCCGGATACTCCGAAATGGGCAGCTTGAAGAGCGAAATGATGCCCCCCAGCAGGATCAATACCGATAGCACCCCGGCAAAGATCGGTCGATCAATGAAGAATTTGGATATGTTCATGGGAAGCTCTTAACGTTGGAGCATGCGCCGCGCTAGCGTGCCGCGGCGCACGGGGCTCACGAATTCTTGTCCGCTTTCGCACGCGTTTGCGCGAGCGGCGCGCTGTTCGGATCCTGGTCGGTCGTCATCGGCACCATGTGCGCACGCACCGAGTCACCCGGCCGCACGCGCTGAATACCATTGACGACGATGCGGTCGCCGCCCTTCAGTCCGTCCTTGACGACGCGCAGGTTGCCCTGCATGCCGCCCACCGCGACTTCGCGGTACACCACGTGATTGCCCTGATCGACCACCAGCACGAACTTCTTGTCCTGATCCGTGCCGACCGCCGCATCGTCGATCAGCAGCGCCGGGTGCGGCGCGCTGCCGCCCACCTTCACGCGTGCGTACAAACCGGGAATCAATGCACCGTCCTGGTTATCGAAACGTGCACGCACCCGGATCGTGCCCGACGACGTGTCGAGCCGGTTGTCGACCGATTCGATCGTGCCGCTGCGCGAGTAGCCGCTTTCATCCGCGAGACCCAGTTCCACCGGCACCTTGCTGCCGTCTTTTGCGCGGCTCAGGTATTGCAGGTAGGTTTGTTCGTCCGCGTCGAACGATGCGTAGATTGGCGATACCGACACCAGCGTGGTCAGCGGCGCCGAACTCGCGCCCGCCGACACCACGTTGCCCACCGTGATTTCCGCGCGCGATACGCGCCCCGCCACCGGCGCCACGATCTTCGTATAGCCGAGGTTGATGCGTGCGGTTTCGAGCGCGGCTTGCGCGGCCTTCAGATTCGCGCTCGCCTCGCGCGCGGCGTTCTGCTTCTCGTCATAGTCGCGCTTGGCGATCGCGTTGTCGGCGATCAGGCGCTGCGCGCGCTCCCAGTCGCTTTGCGTGTAGCCCGTGCGCGCCTGCGCGGCCGCGAGCTGCGCCTCGGCGCGATCCACTTCGGCGGCGTACGGGCGCGGATCGATCACGAACAGCGTGTCGCCTTTCTTCACGAGCGCGCCGTCCTTGAAGTTGACCGAGACGATCGTGCCCGGCACCTGCGAACGGACGTCCACTTTTTCGACCGCTTCGAGACGGCCCGAATAGCTCTGCCAGTCGGTGATCGTTTTTTGCACCACGGTGGCGACATCGACTTCCGGCACGATGGTCGGCGCGGCGGGCGAACTCGCATCGACGCGGATCGCGCCGAACGTGCCGAGCCCGGCGACGGCGATGACGACTAGCGCGGCAATCGCCACGCGGCGGCGGGAAAGAGGAAGGATGGTCATGTGAAGCTCCCGGTATCGTTGATTGAAATTCTGTTTATCGATGGGCGCGCGCATCGAAGCGCCACTGAAAAAAGCGCACCGCTTCCTGCAAAGCGGGCGGATGATCGGCCAGCGCGGCGTGCGAAACGCTCGGATAGCGGACCACCTGGGTCAGCACACCCGCGTCGATCAGACTGCTTGCGTACTTCTCCGCTTCCACATGCAGCACGTCGTTCTGCGCGGTCGCGATCAGCGTGGCAGGCAGGCCCGCGAGCCGCGCCGATTCGAGCGGCGCCGCGTACGGGTGCATGCGTTGCGACGCCTGCGGCAGATACGCGCGATAACATGCCGCGCACTCTTTTGCCGTGATGTCGGAGCCCAAACGCTGTTCGTCACCCAGACGCGTGAGGCTTGGATCGAGCATCGGCCCGAACAGCGCCTGCGCGGCAATCTGCACGTCGCCGCGATCGCGCGCGATGAACGCGAGGCAGTTGGCCAACTGTCCGCCCGCGTCGTGGCCCGCTACGCCGACCTTTCTGCTATTGCCGCCGAACGCCCGCGCCCGCGTCTGCACCCACAGCGCCGCGCGGTGGGCGTCTTCTGGCGCGGCCGGAAACGGAAACTGCGGCGCGAGCGAATAACCGACCGACACGACCAGCGCCGGTAAGTGTTCTGCGAAATAACGCGCGGCGAAGTCGGCCTGGTCGATCGAACCCTTCGTAAAGCCGCCGCCGTGGAAATAAAGCAGCACGGGCAATGCGGTTTTCTTCGCCTGCCGGTACAAACGCAGTGTGATGTCCTGTGCGTGTCCCTCAATCTGTACGTCGGTGATGTCGAGTGCCGTGCTGTCTGCGGCTACCGGGCTGTTGGCGGCGGGCGCGAAAGAGTACGGCGGTTTAAATGCATCCATGTCGGGCTGCGCAATGCGCATAGAACTTTCAATGGTGCGAATTGTGGGTTCAGCAGAGTCGTAAATAAATGCCTATAATCCGGCAACACAATTCGGCGCCCCTGAACAATCGAGTGCGATTGCTCTGCGGATTCGATTTCCGCCCGGTGCGCCCGCCCCTTCTGGAGGTTTGCAATGGACCGGCTTCAGGCCATGCAAGTGTTCACGCGAGTCGTCGACACCAACAGCTTTACCCGCGCAGCGGAAACGCTCGACCTGCCGCGCGCATCCGTCACCACGATTATTCAGAACCTCGAAGCGTTCCTCGGCACGCGTCTGATGCATCGGACCACGCGGCGTCTGTCGCTCACGCCGGACGGCGCGGCGTACTACGAACGCTGCGTGCGTATCCTCGCCGACGTCGAAGAGACCGAAGCCAGTTTTCAGAGCGGCAATAAAAAGCCGCACGGCAAGCTGCGCATCGACATGCCGGGTTCGATCGGGCGCCTGCTGGTGATTCCTTCGCTGTGTGAATTCCACACGCGCTATCCGGACATCGACCTGCAACTCGGCCTGTCGGACCGGCCGGTCGATCTGTTGCAGGAAGGCGTGGATTGCGTGGTGCGCGTGGGCGCGCTACAGGATTCCTCGCTGGTGGCGCGGCGTATTGGCCTGTTCGAGGGCGTGACCTGCGCAGCCCCCGACTACATTGCGCGTGCAGGCATGCCGTCTTCGCTCGAAGACCTGGAGAATCACAAAGCAGTTAATTACTTTTCGAGCCGTACGGGGCGCACGATCGATTGGGCCTTCATGGTTGAGGGCAAAGAAGTCGAAGTGAAGATGAAAAGCATCGTGTCGGTGAACGACGCGGACGCCTACGTGACGTGCGGACTCGAAAGTTTCGGCCTGATTCAGCCGGCGCTCTTCATGGTGCTGCCGCATCTGCGCTCGGGTCAGCTGGTGGAAGTGTTGCCGGAGCTGAAGCCCTTGCCGATGCCGATTTCCGCAGTCTATCCGCACAGTCGTCATCTGTCGCCTAAAGTCCGTGTTTTCGTAGACTGGATCGCGGAGCTGTTCGACCGTTGCCCGTTGCTGAGCGGACGCGGCAGTCTCGACGCGACCTGCACGAAACGCACTTTCGAAGAACGCGAGTCCGCGCCGATGCTCGACACGCCGGTGATTACCGAATGGGTCGCGTGATGCACTGAAATTGAAGTACGGAATCTGGAACACTGAATTCCAACCGCGGCTCTAATGCCGCGGTTTTTTTATTCCATCAATGGCTTTAACTCGATTGTTCCGGAATCGCGACAATTCATTTCGCGAAAGTGCGATTTATCCGCACTCGCTCAAAGTCTACATTTCACCCTGCCGCAGCACTCCTCGTGCTGCAAACGAATCAGGAGTGAATCATGAAACGCAATCTTCTCGCAGGTCTCGCTCTTTCTCTGCTTGCAAGCACATCCGTGTTCGCACAAAGCAACGGCGGCGGTGGTATCGGTCGCGCCGGCACTTATGAAACGCCACCCACGCCGAGCGCGAGCGCGAAAACGCGTGCCGAAGTGAAGGCGGAACTGGTCGCCGCTTATCGTGACGGTTCGCTACCCGCATTGAATCGCACCAGCTATCCGAACAAAGGCTTGATCGGACAGACACAGGCCGCACGTATCGCACTGCAGGAAAGCACGAGCGGCGACGTCACACGCGTCGCCAAGGGTCAGTAAGACAGACAAAGACGCCACAATGATTCGGTTTCCAAAATAAATCATCATTGCGGCGTCATTCATGCACTCTTCAAAAAGGAGCTCATCATGACACCATCCGAACTGGACAACTGGGATACCGACACGCCAGTGTGGACGCCGTATCGCGCGCCACAACATTGAGCGTGACCGGCCGTTTGAAGTTTGCGGTAAGCGTTGTACGTGTGCCCGCGGTATTGCTCCGCGGGCACATTGCTATCCGGATCTATCGAAGTGATTGGCCATTATCGTTTCGGTACACCTTCGCGCCACTCGCCCCAATGCGTGACGATGTCCTGCACCAGCGGATTGCCTGAGCGGAACAGGTTCTCGATAGCGATCGTAAAGCCGCCTTGCGCCGCATAGTTGAGCAGGTTATCCGCGCTCGTCTGGCCATCGTAGGGGCGGTCGAAATCGGAGCCCGCGCGCAATACCGCGACGCGATTCAGATCGACCTTATGCACCGAGGCCGCACGCTTGAGCGCTTCGTAGGTGGCATTGTCCTCCTGCTGCGTCGTGCAGTAGACGCCTTTGCCATCGGTCAGAATCTTCGTCCAGTCGCGGGCGCGCTGGCCGAGCTGCGTGCCGGACCACCACGTATCGCCAGCCAGCGTATCGCATTGAATGACCGACGGCGGGCGATTGGCCGGCGCATAGGAATATTTCGCGCGAGCGGCCTGAGCCTGCGCGCTATCGGACAACACGACGCTGCGCGACAACGAAAATGCCGTATCGGCGAGTTGGGTGTTCAACTGGAATACTTCGGTGCGATAGTCGAGCGGCGGCTTGTCCGAAGGGCTCGTCGTGTTGATTCCCAGATAACCCGTGTTCCAGCCAGGCGGAATCTCGCGTGCGTCGATCTCCCACTGAATGCCGAAGTCGACCAGATACTTCGCCCAAGCGGCCGAGCCCACCGTGCCCTGCTGCGGATCGATCCCGGCAATGCCGGCGACCATGAAGTACGTGTGCCGCAAATCGAAACGCGGCGAGAAGCTCAGCGCCATGATCGACGCCGCCGCGTTGGTGTGCCCCATGCCGGTGGTCATCACGCAGATATCCTGCTTGTTGCAATGAACCGCCGGGTAATCGGGTGACAAGCCATCCACCGTGATATCGCGCCATGGCCCGAGCCGATCGAGCCACACCTGGCCTTCGGGGCCGAACATCGAAATGATCATCACCTTGACGGGCTGCCCATGTGAGCCGCCGTTGCCGTGAGAGGCAGCGTCGTTGTCGTCCGCGCTGGCCGGTCCGGACGAAAAGGCGGCGCAAGCCGCAAGTGCAACGGCGCAGAACGCGCCGAGTGAGCGAGTCAGCATCATGTTCTTCCTTTTATGCTTGTGATGCAGGTTGGGAGAGAGTGCTGCTTTCAAGCCGAAAGAAGTATAGGTGCGAAGAAATTATTTGCCACTACGTGATGAACGATGCCCTGTACGGCAAATGTAAACAGCGGACACGGCACGGTGCCCGGGCTCACGACGTTGTTCACGCCATTTCCCTATAATCGGAATCCGCAGCCCGCCTCCGAAGGAAAACTCCCGGAGAGCGCACCGCCTTTGTGCAGTTCACAACAGGAGCACCACGATGGACTATGTGAAACTCGGCCGCACCGGCCTCGATGTATCGCGTCTTTGTCTCGGTTGCATGAGCTATGGCGTGCCTTCGCGCGGCACCCATCCCTGGTCGCTCGACGACGAAGCCGCACGGCCTTTCATCAAGCAGGCGCTCGATCACGGCATCAATTTCTTCGACACTGCAAATGTCTATTCGGACGGCACCAGTGAAGAAATCGTCGGCCGCGCGCTGAAGGACTTTGCGAAGCGCGACGAGATCGTGCTCGCCACCAAGGTGAATAGCCGCATGCACAAAGGCCCGAATGGCGCGGGCCTCTCGCGCAAGGCGATCATGGCGGAAATCGATCACAGCCTGCGGCGTCTCGGGACCGATTACGTCGACCTGTACCAGATCCATCGCTGGGACTACGACACGCCGATCGAAGAAACCATGGAAGCGCTGCACGACGTCGTGAAAGCCGGCAAGGCCCGCTATATCGGCGCGTCGTCGATGTACGCGTGGCAATTCGCCAAGGCGCTGCACGTCGCCGAGCGCAACGGCTGGACCCGTTTCGTGACGATGCAGAATTACGTGAATCTGCTGTACCGCGAGGAAGAGCGCGAAATGCTGCCGCTGTGCGAAAGCGAAGGCGTCGGCGTGATTCCGTGGAGCCCGCTCGCACGCGGACGTCTGACGCGTGATTGGAACACCGAGAGCGCGCGCTCCGAGACCGATGAGTTCGGCCGCACGCTGTACGCGCACACGGAAGACGCGGATCGGCGCATTGTCGAGCGGGTCAGCCAGATCGCGAAGGAACGCGGTGTGCCGCGCGCGCAAGTGGCACTAGCGTGGGTGTTGCAGAAGAAGCCGATTACCGCGCCGATTGTCGGCGCGACCAAGCTGCATCACCTGGACGATGCGGTTGCCGCGCTTTCGTTGAATCTCAGCGCGCAAGAGATTCAGCAGCTTGAAGAACTCTATGTTCCGCACGCGGTGACCGGCTTCAAATAAGCGGAGCCGCTTCAAGTTCAAGCACGCAAGCCGGCAGGAAACCACCATGGAATCCGCCGGCTTCTTTTCATGCAGAAGCCGCCTCGCTGCGCGCCACTTCCGGTTCGAAGAACACCCAGCGCACCTGCGGAAACGTCGCCTGCAAATCCTCCTCGATCACATTGATCGCATCGACCATCGCGCGCCCGCTCGCGTAATCGATCATTTCCGCCTGCACCGCCACCACCACGTGACGTCCCCATTGCAGCGTAATCATATTGACGATGCCGCGAATCTCGGCGCGCGCGCGCAGATGCGCTTCGATCGCGCCGCGCACTTCCGGGCTCGCCGATTCGCCGACGATCATCGACTTCACTTCGCGCGCCACCAGCCACGAGATCAGCATCAGCAGCAAACCGACGCCGATAGAGCCCAACGCATCCCAAACGGGATTACCGGTCACCATCGTGAGCAACACGGCAACGAACGCGATCGCGAGACCAGCCAGAGCGGCGATATCCTCGCCCGCGACGACCAGCAGTTCGGATTCGCGCGTCTCACGAAACCAGCGCCACATGCCCTTGTCCGGATGCTTCCTGCGGATCTCCTTGACCGCTCCCCACAACGACAACGCCTCGAGCACCACCGACACTCCGAGCACCGCCAACGCGACATACGCGAACTGCAACGGCTCGCGCGTGAACAGTCGATGCACGCCCTCGTACACGGAAAACGCACCGCCAACAAAGAACAGCAGCAACGCGACGAGCAGCGAATAGAAGTTGATTTCGCGTCCGCGGCCCATCGGATGCAACGGGCTCGCGGGTCTGCGCGCCTGGCGCAGCCCGAACAGCAGCAACAGTTGATTGCCGCAATCGGCGGTCGAGTGAATGGCTTCGGCGAACATCGAACCGGAGCCCGTGAACGACGCCGCGGCGAACTTGCAGATGGCGATGCCGAGGTTGGCGGCGAGCGCGTAGAAAATGGCTTTCGGCGATTCTTCTTTCATCGTCGGGATGGGGGCCGTGAGTTTGCAGAGTGCTTTCGGTTAGCAAGAATCCGTATTATGGACACGCCGGGCGGCATGCGTCCAACCCCGGCGTTGTTTGCACCACACTCCTGCTGATACTCGACGGTGTCCCCGCCGCCTGCGCGCCGCCGCGGCCCGCGCGGCCCCCTAGGCCCGCTCCAGCGCCGCCATTTCCCGCACGATCACCAGCAGCATCGACAGACTCGCCCCGCCCGTGGCGCGCAGATCGGTCAGCAGGCGCGTGTAGCGTTCGAGTTGAGCGGCGCGCTTGTCACGCCATGCGTGCACCAGCGCATCCGGCGTCGACGCGTCGTCCGCGCCGGCCAGCGCGCTCGTGGTCAGCGCGCGTTTGAGCCGTGCGAGTTCGGCCAGCGCGGTCGCGCGCGCCAGCATGTCCCAGTGCGAAGGCGCCGGCAAAGCGGCCGCACGCTCGCTGATCCAACCGTAGTTCAGCAGCGTGCCGAGTTCGAAGTACACCCCCGCCACCAGTTCGAGACTGCGTCCGCAGGTCGACGCCACCTCGGCGATGTCGAGCAACGCCGCCGAGATTTCGCCGCTCGCGATCCGCACCGCCAGTTCGCTGTCCACGCCCGCATCGGCCAGCACGCGCTGGCGTTCAGACAGCGCTTCGAGATCGGCGGCCGGCAACAGCACCGGCCATTGCGGCGCGAGCCGCTGCGCCGCGTCGCGGCAACGTGCGAGCAGGCCGGCTACATCATCGTTGCCGACCGCGCCGGATTGCAGATGCCGCAAAAACCACAGCGCCGAACGCTCGACGAGCCGCGCGACTTCGACGAACATGCGCGCCTGCACGTCGTCGGCGACGCGATTGTCGAGCGCGTCGATGCTGCGCCATACGTCGTCGAGATCGAACACGTCGCGCGCCATGATGCACGCGCGCACGATGTCGCCCGGCCGTGCATCGGTCTCTTCCATCAGCCGATGCACGAACTCGCAGCCGACCCGGTTCACCAATGCGTTGGTCAAATGCGTCGCGAGGATTTCGCGGCGCAACGGGTGACGCTGCATCGGCACACTGAAGCGCTGCCGCAGTGGTTTCGGGAAGTATTCGACCAGCATGTCGCTGACGAGCGGATCTTCCGGCATCGACGAGTCGAGCAGCGCGTCGTACAGCCACATCTTGCTGTACGCGAGCAACACCGCGCGCTCGGGCGTCGTGAGCCCCTGTTTCGCGGCGGCCCGTTCGGCGACTTCGTCATCGGTCGGCAGGAATTCGATCACGCGGTTCAGCCGCCCCGCGCGTTCGAGGTAGCGCATCAGCCGCGCTTCGGCATCGAGCAGTTCGACACCGTAGCGCCCCGCGATCGACAACGCCTGGGTCTGATAGTAGTTGTCCTGCAAGACGAGCAGGCCGACTTCGTCGGTCATTTCGGCGAGCAGCGCATTGCGCTGTTTCCCGGTCATCTCGCCATCGGCTACCACGAGGCCCAGCAGAATCTTGATGTTGACCTCGTGATCCGAGCAGTCGACACCCGCGGAATTATCGATTGCATCGGTATTGAGGCGGCCGCCGCGCTGCGCGAATTCGATGCGCCCGAGTTGCGTCAGACCGAGATTGCCGCCTTCGGCCACCACCTTGCAGTGCAGATCGGCGCCGTTCACGCGGATCGCGTCGTTCGCGCGGTCGCCTACCTGCAGATGCGTTTCGCGGCTCGCCTTCACGTAGGTGCCGATGCCGCCGTTATAAAGCAGATCGACCGGCGCCTGCAAAATCGCGCGCATCAGTTCGGCGGGCGCAAGCGCCGGCGCGCTGATGCCGAGCACCGACTGCACCGCCGACGACAGCGGAATTGTCTTGGCGCTGCGCGCAAACACGCCGCCGCCCGCGGAGATCAGCGACGGATCGTAGTCGGCCCAGCTCGAACGGTCGAGCATGAAGAGCCGCCCGCGTTCGGCGAGGCTCGCGGCCGGCTCGGGATTCGGGTCGAGAAAGATATGCCGGTGATCGAACGCGGCCACCAGTTTGATATGCGGCGACAACAGCATGCCGTTGCCGAACACGTCGCCCGACATGTCGCCGACACCGACTACCGTGAAGTCCATCGTCTGCGTATCCACGCCCATTTCACGGAAGTGCCGTTTGACCGACTCCCATGCGCCGCGCGCGGTGATCGCCATTTTCTTGTGGTCGTAGCCAACGGAGCCGCCCGACGCAAACGCGTCGTCGAGCCAGAAGCCGTACTCCTGCGAGATCGCGTTCGCGTAGTCGGAGAACGTGGCTGTGCCCTTGTCGGCGGCGACGACCAGATAGGGATCGTCGGGATCGTGGCGCACCACGTCGGGTGGCGGCACCACGTCCGTGCCCGCGAGGTTGTCGGTCAGATCGAGCAGGCCACGCAAAAAAGTCTGATAGCACGCGACCCCTTCGCGCATCCACGCATCGCGCTCGCTCTGCGGCGGCGGATTCTTCACGACAAAACCGCCCTTCGAGCCGACCGGCACGATCACCACGTTCTTCACCATCTGCGCCTTCATCAGACCGAGCACTTCCGTGCGGAAGTCCTCACGCCGATCCGACCAGCGCAAGCCGCCGCGCGCCACGCGGCCACCGCGCAGATGCACGCCTTCCACTCGCGGCGAATACACCCAGATCTCGAACATCGGTTTCGGCTCGGGCAAGCCGGGCACCTGCGCGGGATCGAACTTGAAGGACAGATACGGTTTGGGGCGTCCATCGGTGTCGAAGCGATAGTAGTTCGTGCGCTTGGTCGCCCTGATCACGCCAAGAAACTGGCGCAGTATGCGGTCCTCGTCGAGATTCGGCACCTGATCGAGCGCGCTGTCGATCGTGCGCAGCCAGCCGTCGACGCGCGCCTCGCGCGTGTCGCCAAACACCGGATCGAAACGCGCGATGAACAGTTCGACCAGCATCCGCGCAATGGCCGGATTGCCGGTCACCGCGCGCTCGATATACGCGTCGCTGAACGTCGAGCCGACCTGGCGCAGGTACTTCGCATACGCGCGCAGAATCGTCACCTCGCGCGCATTCAGCTGTGCGCGCAGCACGAGACGATTGAAGTCGTCGCTTTCGATCGCGCCGGTCCATACCTGCTCGAACGCCTCTTCGAACAGATCCTTCACGCGTTCGATATCGAACTCCGCGTCGTCAGCGAGTTCGAGACCGAAGTCGTGAATCCACGCGGGCGTGGCGCCCACCGCCTCGATCAGATAGGGCCGCTCTTCATCGACCCGCACGCCCAGATGTTCGAGCATCGGCAAGCTGCGCGACAAAGCGATCGGCTGCCCCGCGCGATACACCTTGAAGCGGAATGCGCGAGGGCTTGCTTCGATCGGGCGATACAGGTTCATCGCGAGCCGCTCGCTGCCCTGCACGCGTTCGATCAGTTCGATATCGCGCACCGCCGTGCGCGCCGGGTAATCATCGCGATAGCCGGCCGGAAACGAATCCGCATAGTGTTGCAGCAGACGGTTGCCCTGCTCTTCGCCGTACGCGTCGAGCAACGCATCCGCGAGATCGTCCTGCCAGCGGCGCGCGACCTGCACGAGCCGCGCCTCCAGTTCTCGCGTATCGACATCGGGCATGCCGCCCGGTTTCGCATGCACGACGAAGTGAATTCGCGCGAGTGTCGACTCCGACAGCAGCGGCGTGAATTCGACGCTCTCCCCATTGAACGCGGCGGCCAGCAGATTCGCGATGCGTTGCCGCAGGTCCGTGTTGTACTTGTCGCGCGGCACGAACACGAGACACGACACGAAGCGATCGAAGCGGTCGCGCCGCACGAACAGGCGCGTGCGCTGATGCTCCTGCAAACGCAGCACGCCGAGCGCGATCTCGTAGAGCTGGTCTTCGTCGGCCTGAAACAGTTCGTCGCGCGGATAGGTTTCGAGCACCGTCACCAGCGATTTCGCCAGATGACCTTTCGGCAGAAAACCGGCGCGTCTCACGATATTCGCGCATTTGCGCCGCACGATCGGAATCTCGGCAGCCGATACGAAATAAGCGGTGGACGTGTAAAGGCCAATGAAGCGCCGCTCGCCGGTCACCTTGCCGTCCGCGCCGGTCAGCTTGACGCCCACGTAGTCGAGATAGCCGGGCCGGTGCACGGTGGCCCGCGAATTGGCCTTGGTCAGAAAGATCGGCAACGAACTGGCGATGATCTCGGCCGCGGCCGGCGGCAATGCGGTGACTTCGGCGGCGCCGGCGGGCCGCATCGCGTCGCGCAGAATGCCGAGACCGGAGCCCGGCACCGCGCGCAGGCCGTAGCCGTTGTCGACCTGCACCAGTTCATAGTCGCGCTGGCCGAGGAAGGTGAAATGATCCGCGATCATCCATTCGAGAAACGCGCGTGCTTCGACACCTTCGGGTCCCGCCTCGCCTGCCTTCATGCCCTTGACCGTCACGCGCGCGAGTTCGACGATTTTCGGCCAGTCCTCGACCGCCGCGCGCACGTCGCGCAGCACGCCGGCGATCTCGTCGCGCAGCGCGTCGAGTTTCGCGGCATCGCCGCAACGGTCCACTTCGAAGTGAATGAACGAGGTCAGATGCGAGCGCGTATCGGTGGCTTCTTCCGCGCCCTGGCTGACTCGCGCGATGCCGCCTTCGGCGCCGCGCCAGATGCGAAACACCGGATGCACGACCGAATGCAGCGCGAGCCCCTGCCGGTTGACTGCCATCGACACGGAATCGACAAGGAACGGCATGTCGTCGTTGACGATCTCGATCACGGTGTGATCCGAGTGCCAGCCGTGCTGTTCGAGAATCGGGTTATAGACACGCAGCCGTTCGGCGCCTGGCACGAAGCGCTGCGCGGTTTGCCAGTGCGCGAGCGCGGCACCGTACAGATCGGCGATCGAACGGCTTTGCAGATCGTCCGCATCGACGAAATCGTAGTAGTGCCGCAGAAAGGGCTCGACGATGGTGAAGGTCGGCTCGGGCAGCCGCCCACGCGCAAATTCGACGACATCGTTCAGCAGGTGCGTAACGGCTTCTTCGTTCTTTGCTTGCATGATCGACTCCCCCGGCTAGCGGCTATGGCGAGTAAGGCGTGATTCACATGCATCGTCCGAAGGGGAATTATGCGCCTGCCGCCTCGAATCCGGCGACGACCGCAGTTAGGTAATACCCGCTGACCGTGACGGATGCTGCAGTTGCACAGCCGGCTGCTTAAATCACGGGTTTCGGTACGGCCTGCGTGGGCGCGGGTTCGGGCGGTTGCGCCGCGTCGAGCCATGCGCGCACCTGTTCGGCTGTCCAGGCGGGATCGTCGTGAGGCAGGTCGTGACCGGCCCACGGATGCTCGCGCAGCGGCACACGCCACGCCGCCGCGAGCTTTGCTGAGCATGCCGGATCGACCAGTTTGTCCGCCCGCGAAGACAGAATCAGCACTGGGCAATGCGGTGCGGCAGCGGCTGCAGCAAAACGCGCGGCGGCCCACAGCTGTCGGAGCGCATTGCCGCGGCTCACCGGCGCGCTGCGGCGAATCGCGCTCCACGTGTCAAGGTCCGCGTCCAGATCGTCGACCCGATTGCACGTCAGCCGATGAATGCCGCGCTCGACGCGCGGCGCGTCGCTCCAGTGTGAGGCCACACCCAGCACGCCGGGCCATGCCGACGGCCGCAGCCGCTCGTGCACGCGGCTGAACGGCCGCATGCTGGTATTGATCAGCACGAGCCGTTCGATCTCCTCAGGATGCCGCTGCGCCCAGTCCGTTGCCACCATGCCGCCGAGCGACATCGCAAGCACGCGATACGGACCGGGCACGCCGGTTTGCCAAGCAGCATGGCGGACGAAGCCGACCATCTGCGCGACCGTGGCTGGCGAGCGCAGGTGCGCGAATGCGCCGTTGCCGGGCAGATCGATCGGCAGCAGGCCACCGTCGACCGCATCGCGCAGCGCATCGGGCAAGCGGCCCCAGTGGCGCGTTTCGCGCGTCAGGCCGCGCAGCAGAATCCACGCGCTCATACGGCGTCCGATTTATACCAGTGGTCGATTGCGCTTTGCAGCAGTTGCTCGCGGCGGTTGCCTTGCGGCAGCCAGCGCTGCGACGAAAACGCCGCGCGCGCCAGAAAGTCGAGCAGGTTCGCATGACGGCGCAACACGCGCGCGGTGCGATGCGCCTTGACCGGGTTGAACATGCCCTGACGCGAAAACAGCTGGCGCGGGTTTTTCTTGATCCAGAGCCATGAACCGAGTTCGAGGGTCATCGGCAGGAAGATGTTGGGCGCGGGCGCGCGGTCGTACGCGAAGTCCCATAGATCGCCATGCAACAGGTATTGATGGCTCTGCGGTTCGAACGCATAGCCGTGATGCGGATGCGCACGCTCGAACATCGTTTTCAACACGTACATCTCCGGCAAGTGCGGCATCGACTTGCGGGTTCGCGCGTACGGAAACCAGATGCTGTCGCTCCAGCCGTAACCCGAGTGGCAATCGAGCGCGATGCTCAAAGGCCGCGCGGCCAGTTGCGTTTCGACGACATGCAGCAACGCGGCGGCTTCCGGCTCCATCGGCTCGCCGTCGCGGCCGCGATACCACGGCAGCCATGCGCCCAGCCGTTGCCCCCCAGCGAGCAGCGGCACGCGTGCGTCGGCGTTCTGTGGCGCATTGCGCATCAGGTCGACGCCGTTCGGATTTGCGCGGGTGGCGGACCACATGCCGCCGGGGTTGACGAGAGGTACGCAATAAATACGTATCTTTTCGAGCTGCTGCATGAGCAGGTCGTCCCACTCCAGTCGAGAAATGAGCGACCGCATATATTCCAGCACGAGCCGTGTGCCGATACGCTCAAGCCCGTGAATTCCGCCGAAAAACCCGACGGCTGGTGCTTGCGGGTCATTGCTTCCGACGCTAGCGACGAAGAGTTCAAACTTGCGATTGCGGACCTCCACGGTAGCGACGCTACGCGTGTCGAACCACCGCGAGCCTTCGTCGAGCAGCGCCTTCAGGTCGTCGTATTCGGCGAAGCTGTCGGGTATCAAACTCAGCGCTTTGGCTTTGGTCATAATTCACTCGAAGGGCCGTTTTGGGTCACTCTGATGCTGCCCGCCAATATAGCCGCTTCGTACGACGCCTCATCGCGAGTCAAATATAGGGCAAACCCTCAGGGAATATTTTCCGACTGAGAAACGTCTATACGGGCACGATTCCTGATCCTGCACGACCGAGGGCCCGCGTGCCCGAATCCGCCGAGGTGCATATGGACTGCTAGACGAGCCCAGATTGCACGCGCCCAGTCCGCTTGCCCGCCTGAGAGAACGTCCGCCAATTGTGCGGGCGTTCTCTTTGGGAGAGGCAAATGTGTTTCAGCAGGAACGTGAATCCCATTCTGTCACTTTGCCAGTGGAACCGGCTTGCATCGCTGGAAGCCATGACGCTCAATACGCCCCGTCAGGAACGGCGGCGCGTGCGCGCACTGTTATGGGCGCTGGAAGTGCGAAAGGTGCGCGTGTCAGTACTTGCCGCGCCGCTCTCGCGCATCTTTGGTATCCGTTTGACTGATCTGCTGCATCGTGATCTGTCAGCCTGTGCGCTTGACGGACGATCTGCGCGAGCGGTATGGCTTCGATGTCCAGGAGGTGATCGCCCGCCCGACAGACGGACAGGCCATTTGTCGACGGTCCTTCGTCCTTGTCGATTGCCTGGGACACGGGCAGGCCGGACACATCCTGTGGCGTGACTGTAACTTCATACAGCGCCGAGGACATGCCATTCATGCCGAGCTGATAGCCCTGTGGCAGTATCTGGAAGATTTTCGAACTACTGCCGATATCGATGTACGGGGTGCTGCTCGACGTGACTGCACCCTCAGCGCTGATGTACGCCTGATCGTCGTGTTCCTGTGTATAGGGGCCAAGGATGACGCTGCCAACTTCGGCAAAGTTCGCGTCACTGTCCGAGTTGACGTAGAACTGGGTGCGGCCGGTTGCGGTGGGCGTGCCCTTCGATGAGTCTAAGTTCGCACCGAACTGGAAGAATCCCGTGCCGCTATCCTTGAGGAAGACGCTATCGAAGAAGGTTGCAGCGGTGCTCGACGGGCCGGTCGAGTTTGATGGGTTACTGCAGATGGCGAGTTGGACGTGATCGGGGAGCTGTCGCTATTGCTACTACCACCGCAAGCAGCAAGCATTACTGCCGTTGCGACGGCGAGAGTCGCCGTGCAGGTCTGAATCCGGTTCGTTATCCTGATTTTGTTGGTTTGCATTGTTTCCTCTCTGTGGCCCCCCAGACGCACCGCGTGCCCAGCGTTTGAAAGTGATACGGTTCGACGTTAGAACTGCACCGTCGCCTGGAAACCGAGCGTCACGCGTGCGGTCGGAAAGCCAGCGGGTTCGTAAATGGGCGTTCCGGCGAACAGGTCGTACGAAAGCCCCCCAAATCGCGACGGCACGCCACCACGCAAACCGATCACTGCACCCGCGAGTTGCGTACCGACGAGATACGCGGCGCTCGGGCCGAACACATGGCCGTAGTCGATGCCTGCATAGAGCGACTGGCCGGTCGAGCCGATTGGCAACTGCAATTCATTGCGCCAGAAAAAACCGCACTCTGCCGCCAGCATCGTTTCGCCGTCGAAACCGCGCACCGTGTAGCGGCTGCCTATCGTCAGGTCATCGATGTAGTTGAGCGTGTTGTTGGTGAACTGGCCATGAACACTCGTCACGTAGCGCAATGGCTGGGTTGCGATCTGGAACGGCACCGACAGGTTCGCGTCGAGCACGGCCATATGGAAGCGGTACGTAGGGCCATTCTCGTAGTAGTCCGGTGTCGCGCCGAGTCCGCCGATGCCCTGGCGGTATACGAGACTGCCGTCGAACTGCGCGTGGCCAAAGTAATGGCGATCGGTCAGACCCGCTTCGATGAAGGTGTTGTTGCGGTGCTGCTGCGGGATATCCGTATCCTCGATGAAGCTTTCGCCAAAGCGCTTCGTCAGCCGGAACTGCGCGCCGAGTATGTTGTTCTGGTTGCGCATGAGAACGCGCTGAAGTTTGAAGTCCACCGTCTGGGAATTGCCGCTAGACACGAAAGTCGTGTTCGCGCCCGCGATCTGCTGATAGTACGTGTTCGTATAAGCCGAGAGCGTACCGGTCCAGTAGCCCCACGGAACCGAATACGAGCCGTTCCAGCCATGCGAGCCGAGACCCTTGTCGCCGAATTCAAGGTCCTGACTCACACCCACATTGAAGATGTCGTTCAGCCCGAGCGGGTTGTCGATGCCAAGGCTCAGGTTGCCTTGCAGCTTGCCGGTAGCGCGCGTGCCGGAGTTGTCCACCGACGCGACTACGGTCCAAGGCTTCGTGCGCTTCAAATCGAGTACCACGTCGCTTTCGCCGGGGATGTCGGTCGGGACGATCTGCATCGAAACGTCCTGACTGCTAACGCGCTTCATCTGCTCAAGTCCCTGTTCGAGGTCGCGCAGATTCAGCACGTTGCCGTCGCGGGTCGGGAATGCGGACTTCCACGAGCCGCGCGTGGCAGGGTCGGCAAAGCGAACCTTGCCGATCACACCCGGCACCAGCGCGACCTTGAGCGTCCCGGTTGACAGGTCCTGTTCGGGCAGCAGTACGCGCGTGGTGATGTAGCCACGGCTCAGGATGGTTTTCTGCAACCCCTTTGTGAGCGTATCGAGTCCCGACTTGCCGACGCACTGCCCCTTGTAGTGGTCGAGCCATTCGCGCGCGAAAGCAAAGCGGTCCAGGGGTGGCGCTGACGCGCCCTGCGCGCGTGCCGCCTCTGGCAACGTCGCAGGCACGTCGAGCGCGAACGAGTCGATGCGAAAGCATGGCGTTTCGACCGGCAGTTCAGGCCAGTCGGAGGCGCGCTCAACTGTTGAACGCACGGAAGGCGCATTCACCGCCGCGGCGCGCTGCTGTGCGTCGCGCTGTTCCTGCACCTGCTGGTTCTGTTCGGCATTGGCACGGGCCGCTGCTGCGGTGTCGGCTGGGGTCGGGGTCTGCTGCGCGTGCGCGAGTGATACCAGGGCTGTGAACGGCAATGCCGCCAGCCTCATTCTGATTATCATTATTGATCAAATCCTAATTCCGTTCACTCTTGGTAGTCCTCAAACTCCCAAGCAAAAACACGCGCGAGCTTTCCAGCTACGATATTCCAACTATCGCCCTTGCAGTCGGCTACATAACTTTGAATACACTGCTCAATAGCTGAAAAGTCGTACTCCCGAACGATCAATAAATGCCGTCCCCACCGTGGCTCCCATGTCGTCTGATGAAGCCATTCTGGGGTGCATACGCAAAGTTCAAAGTCATCAGATCCGGCCGTTTCATTAGCACCGATTCGGATACGAAGATTCAAAGAAAAACATGTCGGATTTTCGGGAGAAAACTTCGCAACATCGATTTCATCATTTGAAATGCTTTTTATGGCCGCGTGCATCACGTGTTCCTTAGTCTTTTACATTGAGGTGGCCGTTGCTAACCTTTGTGCGCGCACCGGTCACCGGATTGATATTGTAAGTCTCGAAGTTTGCCTGTGCACCTGTCGTTGCATAGGGCGAAGTTTTCTCGGTGGGAAACCGATAAACACGCGTTCCGTCAGCACTTACCAATCCAGAGCCGTCGCTCGTTCTAGTCGCACCGTCGCCGACCCAAGCTTGACCCAACGCATTTGCTTCTGCGCCCGAACCAGTCCCAAGTGAGAAGTTTGGATTTGACGTACCACTTCCGCTTACCGCCGCTGCTAGTCTTGAATCTTGCGCGGCAATATTCGCCAGATTCTGACTGGCTAACTGCCCTTTTAGTCCCGAAACTGTCGATGAGTTCGCTATACCACCAGATGTAACGGCCTTATTGCCCCCCATCGCCGCAGCACCTGCCGTCAGGGAAGTCGTCGGCAAGACACTCGCAGGCTCACCCTGCGGAGTCATCGCCGAGCCTTGGCCGACCAGCGCGCGCAACTTGGCCTCAGCGTTCTCCAGATCGTGAGCTGCCTCCTCCGCTGCCCGACAACCCGAGCGTGAACCCGCTCTGTTTCATCTCCCGCGAATCGTCATGATGTGAGGTGTTGGTGGCCGCATCGATGATGACGTTGGCCGCCTTGCCGGACACGTTTTGTGCTGCGATTACTTCGCTGCCCGTGATATGCAGGTCCTGACCGGCGCTCATTGTTAAACACGTTGGCAAGTAGCGATTGGATTGCGAATGTCCAGATAATGCCGTGAAGAACGAGGCGACGTCGATTGCCACACAGGAAAAGTCCATGCGCCGAAGTTCAGAAGGAGAATTCGCGGGTCTGCTCCTGATCGAAGCGCTCGATTGGGATTCGCTTGATCGCGCGATTACGCTCGCGAGTGAAGCGGGCGATATAGCGCCCGATAGCTTCGCTTCATATGATCTTGTTTTCGTCTGTACTGCGCAGCAGTAGATTGCGACGCTTTGGCGAGCCTTTGGGTGCCGTCACCGAATCGCTACGCTAGCCAAGGAGCAACAAGGCATCCGCGAGCGAGAGTACTGTCGTGCGCGAATCGAACGCCGTAGAAAAAAGATGCTCGTGCACGATCTGATCCGGGTCGTAGCAGCAATCCTTGACCGTGAACAGACGGAAGTCCGCATCGCTCGCGTACGCAACCGACGAGAGCACGACACCGGTCGACGCTATGCCCACCATGAGCAGCGTATCTATACCTTGCGCGGACAGCCGAACCTGCAGATCGGTGCCAAAGAACACGCTCGCACGATGCGCGATGATGACCGGTTCGGTGGCCTGCGGGGCGAGTTCCGGCGAGATCTGGTCGTCGATGAATAGACCCAGTTGCTTGATCCCCTGCCCGTTCCTGTTCAACGGACTGACTTCCGGATAGCCCGGGCTAAAGTGGATCCTGGCGAAATAGACGCTGACACCTTTGGTCCGCGCAGCATCACATAGCTTGCGCGTATTGGCTATCAACGTGGGCGCGACCGATGGAAATAACTCGAGAATGTCGGTCTGATAATGCATGACCACTAAAGCGGTTTGGGCTGGAACGATCGCTGGAATCTGCATGTTCACGCTTTGCGCCGCGGCGGCGCCTCCCATGCCTTGTTGACGATCTGACGGATCGACGGATTCAGATTTGATGCGTGGCCGACATCGAGGCTACGCGACAAAGAAAGCTATTCGACTCTACCACGGCCACCATGACGTGAAGCATCAGGGAAATGAACCGCGGCAACCTTAGCCGATGCAATCAGCGGCGAATCGCTCGAGCGTCTGTTTGTGGAGAGCTTGCATCTTTGATTGTGTCAGCTAGGGCACCCTTCCCAAATGCTGGGGAATCTCCGCTTGGTTGCCGTCCAGTTGATGGCGTTCAGACGTGAATTGAACGAATTCGGCCTTGAACCGCGAGGGATCATCAAGCGTTCCGGCATAGATGGTCACGATTTCCGGTGCGTGATGCGGCGTGCCAAATAGCAGGCTGCCACAATGTGCGCAGGAATTGCGCGTTGTTGGCATCCCGCTGCCGCCGATCATCGTATAAGCCTTGATTTCTCCTTTGAATGAAAAGTCCGCGGCTTTCACTACGACAACAGGCAAGCCGGCCGAGCCTGAAGCGCGCTGACAATCCCGGCAATGACAGATGAGCTGCGCGAGTGAGGCGCCCCGCGCTTCGTACTGCACGGCGCCGCAAAGGCAACATCCCGTCCAGGGACTTGACATGGATCTTCTCCAGTTGACGTGATCGTGCGATTCGTTTGTCGGGATGTTGGGACGCTATTCCTTTACATCGCGTGCGCACGCCACGGATCAATGTCCGCCAACCTTTCGGTGCTGGCCTTGGCAGCGGAGATCTCAGCCCGATGCCGTATCGCCGTGCTGACTAACAATCCGCAACTCGTATCGACACACATTTCTTTCTTGTGCCCCGAAATCGCCGAACTCTTCGGGGCCAACGTGTTTGCATCGGCGTCGTTCAGGGCAGCGAAGCCATCTGTGCACGTGTTTCACGGATGCCTTGAGGTGCTTGGGGTAACGCCAGCCGAAGCTCTTTTCATCGACGACCTGGCAGTCAACGTGACCGGTGCACGTCGACCCGGGCTTTACGGGCATACATTCACTTGCGCTCAAACACTTGCCGATGAACTTTGCGGATACAGTCTGTTAGACCGCTGACATACGGTGGTGCACGTCACACTCCAGAAGATGAACGTGGTGATTGATGCCAAGCGTGAGCCCAGCTCAGCCGCCCTTCAACGCTCAACCACCTTAAACACCCGATTCCTGTCCAAGGTAGCCGGATCAATCGCACTCCCGCGATCTTCCGCCGGTAGCGCGGAGTCCATATCCTCCAACGCGCGCCCGGTATAACGACCTCGCGGCCGTATTACCTTGCCCACCCGCAACTGCTCGATAGAATGCGCAAGCAGCCCCACACTGCGTGCCGTTGCAAACAGCGCGAACGACGCATCGCGCGGCAACGTCAACTGCGCCGCCAACGTAGCCAGCGCAACGTCGATATTCGGCTTGAGCCCGGTCAACGCCACCACCTTGTCGATGAACGACGTGATCTCCCGCGGCGGACCCAGTACTTCGAGCAATGCGCTCGCCCGCGGATCGCCGTCCGGATACAGGTGATGCCCGAACCCCGGAATTGGAATAGCCGACTGCAAATGATGGGCAACGACCTGATCCGCACCGAGTCTTCCGACGTCGTCGAACACGGCACGCACGCGCCCTGACGCATCGCCATGCAGCGGCCCGGAGACCGTCGCGAGTCCCGTGAGCAGGCACCCTGGCAACGATGCACCGGTGGAAGCGGTAATCCGGGCGGCGAACGCCGAACTCGTCATCTCATGGTCGGCCACGAGAACCATGGCCCTGCGGATGAGTTCGGCACCGTCGCGGTCCTGGCCCCAACCGAGCGCGAGCCGTTCATGTGTCAGTCGCGCAGTCGTGTCACATTGCGCGCCGAACGCTTGCGCAATGAGCGCCACGAGCCGGCCGGCCTCGACATGCAGTGCGCTGTCGGTGCGTCCGAGGGTCGAGTGCCCGCAGGCCGCGAGCGCGGCCAGCGATGTGAACGCGCATTGCCTGCCGCGTTCGTCACCCTGCAGCGGCAAATCCCCGCTGTCGAAGGAAACGGACGCACGTGCATTCCAGAGAATGGCGGCCACGTCCTCGAGCGTCGCCGTTTCCGCAAGCCGGATGGTGTCCCGTCCCCGGTAATACGGCCGCCCTTTCGAAAAGGCGGTGATGCTGCTGTAAATGCAGGGCTCCGCGCCGAATATCGTCCCGGCGGCGAGCGCCTCGCGCTTGCGCCCCACCTGCTTCTTGCGGCACAAGCCGGCGACGTCCTCGGCACGATAGAGACTCTTGCGCGGGTCGTGCGGATCCGGCATGACGGCGATCGTGCCTCGACTGACGTAGGCATAGATGGTCTGCGGGCGCACTCCGAGTTGTCGAGCCGCTTCAGTCAGAGTGATCCAGTTTTGCATGGGGTGGCAAGCGCGGTGATGCGGTGGAACGGAAAGCGTGGCAGTCACGATGCGGATCGCGCCTCGCAAGCGGGCGCGATCCGACTCAGCGTCAATACTGACGTCTTTTCAGGTAAAAGTCATCTCCGCGGGCCGCCGCTCCAGTATTTCGACGAGGATGTCGCCCGGCGATCGCACGAAGCATGCTCTTACACCGGGCCGAACCTGTTTGACGGGCTCGACGATTTCCGCGTCGCAATCCAGCAGATGCGCGAACGCGGCATCGAGATCATCCACGGTCACCCCGAAATGATCGATGCCCTGCTTGCGCTCGCCGTGAGCCGGCCGCGCGATCGGCGCGTCCGTCACCGGTGTGATGAACAGGTTGATGCCGCCGATTCGCAAATCCACTCGCCCCGGGCGCCGCATGATCTCGGCGTTCAGACAGCGCGCAAACCATGCGGCGGTCGCCTCGGCGTCCGCCGAACACAATTGCAGATGGTCCCACTTGAATTCAATCATTCGATTTCACCGGAAAGTCAAAAGCATCACAGTTCGATGCGGGAAAGCTTCCCCAGCAGCACGGAGTACGAGAGCGTGCCGAGCAGGCATATCGCGCCCATCAGGTTGAGGGCCCAATAGAAGTGGCCGGTGTGCTGGGTGATGTAGCCGATCATGAGCGGCGTGGTGACGCCCGCGATATTGGCTGCGAGGCTGGTGATACTGCTGGTCAGTCCCACGTACTGTCGAGGTGCGATTTCAGAGACCGCGGCCCACGACATGGACCCGACGCCCTGCGCGAAGAACGCAACGGTCAGGATGGCGATCACCACCTCGTTCGACTCCACGAAATTCACGAGCACGATCGACGCGCCGAGCAACGTGCCGATGATGAGCGGCGCTTTGCGCGCGGTGGAAATCGACACCCCGCGCCGGATGAAAAAGTCCGACAGGGAGCCCGCAGCGAGAATGCCGATCGTCGCGCCGATAAAAGGCAGTGCCTGGAAAATCCCGACCTTGATCATCGACATGTGACGCGCTTCGATCAGATACGTCATGAACCACGTGGTGAAGAAGACCAGCAGGGTGTTATTGCAGAACTTCCCGAGGCAGATGGCGAGAATCTGCCGATAGCTGAGCAGCTTGAGCGCCATGCGCCAGTTGAACTTCTCGCGCGGCTTGCGCGCCGCCGTGGAGCCTTCATTGATGTATTGCATCTCGGCGGCATTCACGCCCGCGTGGCGATGCGGATCGCGATAGATCCAATACCAGATCAGACTGAACAGAATGCCGAAGCCGCCCGTGACGAAAAACACCGTACGCCAACCGTACGCGGCGGATATCCACAACAACAGGCCGGTAAACAAGGGCGTTCCGATGTATTGCCCCATCACGTAAACGCTGGTGGCGAAGCCGCGTTCCCGGGCGGGAAACCACAACGTCACGGCGCGTGCGTTCGAAGGAAACGCGGGTGCTTCCATTGCGCCGGTGGCGAGCCGCGAGCCGAGCAGCATGTGATAACCGGTCGCGAGGCCTTGCGTCAGCGTGGCGAACGACCAGCCGACGAGAGACAACGCATAGGCGAGGCGCGAACCGAGAATGTCGGTCAGCACGCCGCCGGGCACGAGCGCGATCGAATAGGCGACGCCGAATGCCGCGAACAGCTCGCCCATCTGCATCTTGTTGAGCGAGAGGCTCTTCGACAGGCTGGGCGCAACGATGCCCAGCGCCGAGCGGTCCACATAATTGAGGATGGTTGCGACGAGCAACATCGAGAGCACGACGTAGCGGACCCTCGTGCGTTTCGTGGAATCCGCGTACGCCGGGTTTCGCGCCGACAATGTTTGTTCCTCTACGACTTTCATCGGTGTCTCCATAATACGAGCCTGCTGTTTTTTTATACTTGGCGCAAGGTCAACTTATCCGCGGCCGACGAACGGCATCGCGCTCGCCATGATGGTCATGTTGAGCATATTCGCTTCGAGCGGAAGACTGGCCATATGAACGACCGCATTCGCAACGTGCGTCACATCCATTCTCGCTTCAGGCGCCATGCGGCCGTCCGCCTGCTGTACGCCGCGATTCATGCGTTCCGTGAGTGAGGTGGCCGCGTTGCCGATGTCGATCTGGCCGCAGGCGATGTTGAATGCACGTCCGTCCAGCGCGATCGATTTAGTGATGCCGGTGACCGCATGTTTTGTGGCTGAATAGGCGATCGTATGCGGCCTGGGCGAATGAGCGGAGATCGATCCATTGTTGATGATGCGTCCGCCTTGAGGCGATTGCGCTTTCATCAAGCGATAGGCGGCCTGAGCGCACAAGAAGACGCCGGTCAGATTGGTGGCCACGACATCGTTCCAGAAATCGACTTCGTAGTCTTCGAGCGGCACGGCCCCCGCGTTACGGCCCGCGTTGTTGAAAAGCACGTCGAGCCGGCCGAATGCCTGGGCGATTCGCGAAAACGCGTGCTCGACCGATGCCGCATCGGCAACGTCGGCCTGAAATACTTGTGCTTCTCCACCGGCCATACCGATTGTTTCCTTCGTTTCCAGCAGCGGCTCGGCTCTGCGCCCAATCAGCGCGACAGCGAATCCGGCATGCGCGAGCGCCACGGCGGCAGCGCGGCCGATACCGGAGCCGGCGCCCGTCACAGCGGCGAACTTCTTCGATGCAGGCATTTCACTTCCTCCCGACAATTCAATTGAACATGGAAAGAGAGTTGCATCCACGTCAGGGGCGAGCAATCTTGATTCATTGAATCAACATCTGAGCGCCCTACCGATGGGGACCGCATTAGGGTTTTCCTGATGCGCACGTTGCCGGCAGCGAGCCGCAGGGTACGTCGCGGCGAACAGGAGACGAATCACGTTCGATAAGTTGATTCATCGAATCAACATTGACGGCCTCGTCCGCGGTTTCGTAGTCTCTCGACGTCTGTTCATCCAAGGAAAAACCATGCCGGAAAATCACCGCACCAGGCTGTTGATTGCGCGTAAGGTCCCCACAGCCGTGGCGAATCGCGCCGAGACCGAATTCCATGCCTTCGTGACCGAGTCCGATATGGACTCGTGGTCTGTCGTCGACTTTTGCAAGAAGCACGAGGTGCCGGCCGTACTGATCGGTAAAAAGTCCGGTTTGCAGGCGGAACACATTGCCGCACTGCCCTCGACGGTCAAGATCATCGCGAACGCGAGCGCAGGCTTCGATCACATGGATGTGCCCGCCGCCCGCGAAAGAGGCATCGTCGTCACCAACGCCCCCGACGCGTTGACCGAATGCACCGCCGATTTCTCCATGCTGCTCGTGCTGGCGGCCTGCCGCCGCGCGTCGGAATACGAGCGAATCATGCGTAACGGCTGGGGCAAATCGTTCGGCATGACCGAGATGCTCGGTACGCGGGTGAATGGCAAGACGCTCGGCATCGTCGGATTCGGGCGCATCGGCCGGGCGGTTGCGAAGCGTGCGCAGGGTTTCGGCATGCGCGTGATCTACACGGACATCAGCCGCGCGCCGGCGTCGCTGGAAAATGGCGCGGCGTTTTACGCGAGCCTCGACGACATGCTGCCGCACTGCCAGGTGCTGACGCTGCACGTGCCGGGCGGCGGTGTCCCGCTGATGACGAACAAAGAGTTCCAACGCCTGCCCAAGGGCGCGGTATTCGTCAACGCGGCGCGTGGCGGGCTGGTGGACGAAAATGCGCTCCATGAAGCGCTGACGTCGGGGCATCTGTTCGGCGCGGGTCTGGACGTCTACCGGAACGAGCCCAATGTCGACAAGCGCTTCGCAGAACTCGACAACGTATTCCTGACGCCCCATATGGCCAGCGCCACGATGGAGACCCGCGACCAGATGGGTTTTACGGCGCTGGACAATGTCGCGGCGGTGCTGGATGGGCGGGCCGCCTTGAACCCGGTCTGAGACCAGGCATCTCTACGGATCAGAGCCCACAATGCGCGAGTGGCGAGAACATTCTTCGACCACTCGCCAACCGCAAGCCACAGTCGTTAGCGACGGCGGCGCAGGCGCTCCGGTGAAGCGGCGCGGGCAAGGCGCGGCGCGAGCTTCGCCAACCTCCGCTCAGCTCGCCGCCACCGCCGCCGCCGCACGGCAGCACCAACTGCCCCGCAACCCCGCAGCCTCACCTTATCTCACGCCATAAATCGCCGCGTTTCTCCACATAAAGCCCCTTCGCTTTAGTCGTCCACTCCTTCATTCCGGCGTTCTGCTGGAATAATCACGGGCTTGCGGCCGGGCTCCCGGTCTTTCCTCCTCCTTCCCTGGTAGTCGATGGAACCCTTTGTCGTCCTGCTGGTGCTGTTCTCCGCGCTGCTTCACGCCACCTGGAACGCGTTTCTGCATCTCTCCGAAGACCGCATCTGGGTGCTCGGCATGATGGCGATACCGTATGTGGTCATCAGCGCGATCGGCGTGATCGTGCTGCCGATGCCCGCGCCGGCGGCATGGCCGTTTATCTTCGCGTCGGCCTTGCTGGAGTGCGGCTATCTGCTCGCGCTGATCCGGGCGTACCGAAGCGGCGACTTCGGCCAGATCTATCCGATTGCGCGCGGCCTGTCGCCGATGCTCGTGTTCGTCGGCGCGCTGGTGTTCGCCAACGAGGCGCTCAAGCCGCTGGCGGCGATCGGGGTGGCGCTGGTGTCGCTCGGCATCGTCTCGCTGGCGTTTCGCCGCGGCATGCGCTTTTCCGGCGAGAGCGTGCCGTTCGCGCTGCTGACCGGACTCTTCATCTCCACGTATTCGGTGGTCGACGGCATCGGCGCGCGCGTAGCGGGCAACGGCCTGAGCTACATCATGTGGGTCTATCTGATCTGGAACATCCCGCAGTTTCTGCTCGCCTGGCATTGGCGCGGCGGCGCCAAGGGGCTCTTCATCGGCCGGACGGTCGTGCTCAAGGGCATCACGGCGGGCGTGCTCGCGCTGGCGGCGTATTGCCTGATCATCGAGGCTTACCGCTATCTGCCGATCGCGATGGTCTCGGCGCTGCGCGAGTTGAGTTCGATCTTCGCGGTGCTGATCGGCTGGCTGTTCATGCGCGAGAAGCTGACCGCGCGGCGCATCGTGGCGTGCGCACTGGTGACGCTCGGCGCTGTGTTGATACGGATATGACGGATGTCGGCGATGCGTGGCGCCCCACCCTCACGCAAACTGCGGCAGTGTCGCGTCGATCGCCTCGGCGAGCGTGTCGAAGGCCGGCGCGATCTCTTCATCCGGCACACACGCATAGCCGATCAGCAACCCCGATGGCGCCAGCGACGGCTGCGCGTAATACCCCGACAACGGCCGTACGATGATATTGCGCTCCAGTGCGGCGGCCGCCACGCGGCGATCATCGCTGCCCTCGGGCAACTGCATCACCAGATGCAGACCGGCATCACCGCCCACCGCCGGCAACGCATCGCCATAACGCCTCGACGCGGCGTCGAGCAATGTCTGCCGCCGCTGTCCATACAGCGTGCGCATCCTGCGAATATGCGACGTGAAATGCCCCTCGGCGATGAACTCCGCGAGCATCGCCTGTTGCAGCAACTGGCCCTCCCGATACAGCTCCGCGCTCGCCGTGGCGAAGCTCTCCGCGAGCGCCTCCGGCACGACCAGATAGCCGATGCGCAACCCCGGAAACAGCGTCTTGCCGAAGCTGCCCACATAAATCACCTGCCCCGACGTATCCAACCCTTGCAGCGACGCGAGCGGCCGGCTCCCATAACGGAACTCGCTGTCGTAGTCGTCCTCGATGATCCAGCATTGATGCTGCCGCGCATATTCGAGCAACATGCGCCGCCGCGCGAGGCTCATCACCATGCCGAGCGGATACTGATGCGACGGCGTGACGAGCATCAGCTTGGGCGGCTGCGCGAGATCGTCGGCGCAAGGTGCGATGCCTTCGACGTCGACGGCAATCGGCCGCGACTGCAGGCCGGACACATGCAGCACGCTGCGCACGCCCCAGTAACACGGGTCTTCGGTCCAGATCACGTCACCCGGATCGGACAGCAGGCGCACGGCAAGATCGACCGATTGATGAATCCCGGTCGTGATGATGATCTGCTCGGGCGTGCAACGCACCGAGCGTGAGGTGCGCAGATAGTCGGCCAGCGCGTGACGCAGCGCGGGCAGCCCGCCGCCCGGCGCGTAAGTGAGCAGGTCCGGGCGCAGCCTGCGCCAGTACTTGTTGTGCAGACGGCTCCACACGCGTGCCGGAAACTTCGTGACGTCCGGCACACCCGGCATGAACGCGCCCCACTGACGCTTCGACACGCCCGCGCCCGCGATCAGCCGCGCGCCGCGCGTGGACAGCGCGCGCGTCGCGGGCTGCGGCAATGGCGACGCTGCGCCGGCTGGTGTCGAAGCCGCACCGCGCGCCTGCGCCGGGTCGGCATCGGGCGCGCCGACGATCTCGTCCGGCGCACTATCGGCGACAAACGTGCCGCGCCCGGTCGCCGAACTGACGTAGCCTTCGAGCACCAGTTGCTCGTACACCTGCGTGACGGTATTGCGCCCGATGCCCAATTCCTGCGCGAGCAGCCGCGACGACGGCACCTTGCTGCCCGCCGGCAATTCGCGCGACAGGATCGCCTGCTGCAACAGCCGGTGCAACTGGCGATAGATCGGCTGACCGTTGCCCCGGTCCAGACGCTGCGCCAGCCAGTCCGACAGCACGCTCGTGCGCATGATTGGCTCCTACATTTTTATTGAAATGGCTCTGAAGTTAAGGGCCAAATCTCATTATAGTCGCTGCATGTGCCGCGCCGTGGGCGAGGCGTCCGCGAAAAACCGGGAGCGAAGGAGATGACCATGAAGAATGCCGAACTGAAGAGCCGCAAGGACGCCGCCACGCCGCGCGGTGTCGGCGTGATGTGCGATTTCTATGCCGAGCGCGCCGAGAACGCGGAGCTGTGGGACATCGAGGGGCGCCGCTTCATCGACTTCGCCGCGGGCATCGCGGTGTGCAACACCGGCCACCGTCATCCGAAGATCGTCGCGGCGATTCGCGACCAGCTCGATCATTTCACGCACACCGCGTATCAGATCGTGCCGTACGCGTCGTATGTCGAACTGGCCGAGAAGATCAATCAGCGCGCGCCGGGCGACTATCCGAAGAAGACCGCCTTCTTCACGACCGGCGCCGAAGCCGTCGAAAACGCGATCAAGATCGCCCGCGCCGCCACCGGCCGGCCGGGCGTCATCGCGTTCACCGGCGCGTTCCACGGTCGCACGCTGATGGGCATGGCCTTGACCGGCAAGGTCGCGCCGTACAAGAGCGGCTTCGGGCCGTTCCCGTCGGACGTGTTCCATGCGCCGTTCCCGAATCCGCTGCACGGTGTGAGCACCGCCGACTCGCTGAAGGCCATCGAATTCCTGTTCAAGGCCGACATCGATCCGAAGCGCGTGGCCGCGATCATCTTCGAACCGGTGCAGGGCGAAGGCGGTTTCTATCCCGCGCCGGTCGAGTTCGTGCGCGCGTTGCGCAAGCTGTGCAACGAGCACGGCATCCTGCTGATCGCCGATGAAGTGCAGACCGGTTTCGCCCGTACCGGCAAGCTGTTCGCGATGCATCACTACGACGTGGTGCCCGACCTGATGACGATGGCCAAGAGCCTCGCGGGCGGCATGCCGCTGTCGGGCGTGGTCGGCCGCGCCGACGTGATGGACGCGGCCGCGCCGGGCGGTCTCGGCGGCACCTATGCGGGCAATCCGCTCGCGCTGGCGGCGGCGCACGCGGTGCTCGACATCATCGACGAAGAGCGGCTGTGCGAGCGCGCCACGGTGCTCGGCGAACGCGTCAAGGCGAAGCTGAACGCGCTGCAACGCGACGTGCCGCAGATCGCCGACGTGCGCGGGCCGGGCGCGATGGTGGCGGTCGAGTTCTGCAAGCCGGGCGGCACGGAGCCGGACGCGGACTTCACGAAGCGCGTGCAGGCGCGCGCGCTCGAACGCGGGTTGCTGCTGCTGGTGTGCGGCGTCTACTCGAACGTGGTGCGCTTCCTGTTCCCGCTGACGATTCAGGACACCGTGTTCGACGAAGCGATGGCGATTCTCGAAGACGTGTTGAAGGAAAGCGTGGCGGTGGCGGTTTAACGGCGGCTTCAAGGCCTGCTTCAAGGCCTTTTCCAGTCTCCGCATGACAACCTGACTCGACACGCTCACCACGAAAGCAAACGACAGATGACCACTTTGCCCCTGAAAGACCCGACTCTGCTGCAAACGCGCGCGTACATCGCGGGTGAATGGCAAAGCGCCGACAACGGCGCGACGTTCGACGTCGACAACCCGGCAACGGGCGAAACCATCGCGAAGGTGCCGCAGATGAGCACGGCGGAAACCCGCCGCGCGATCGACGCCGCCAACGCCGCGTGGCCTGCATGGCGCGCCCTCACCGCCAAACAGCGCGCCGCGATCCTGCGCAAATGGCACGACCTGATGCTGGAGAACGCCGACGATCTCGCGCTGATCCTGACCACCGAGCAAGGCAAGCCGCTCGCCGAAGCCAAAGGCGAAATCCACTACGCCGCATCGTTTCTCGAATGGTTCGCGGAACAAGGCAAGCGCGTGAACGGCGACACCATTCCCACGCCCGCGAGCGACAAACGCATCGTGGTGACGAAGGAACCGGTCGGCGTCTGCGCGGCGATCACGCCGTGGAACTTCCCCGCCGCGATGATCACCCGCAAGGTCGGACCGGCACTGGCGGCAGGCTGTCCGATCATCGTCAAACCGGCCGAGGCCACGCCGCTCTCCGCGCTCGCGCTCGCCGTGCTGGCCGAGCGCGCGGGCGTGCCGCGCGGCGTGTTCAACGTCGTGACCGGCGAGCCGAAAGCGATCGGCGCGGAACTGACCGGCAACCCGGTCGTGCGCAAACTGTCGTTCACCGGCTCGACGCCGGTCGGCCGTCTGCTGATGGCGCAGTGCGCGCCGACGGTCAAGAAGGTGTCGCTCGAACTGGGCGGCAACGCGCCGTTCATCGTGTTCGACGACGCCGATCTGGATGCCGCGGTGGCCGGCGCGATCGCATCGAAGTATCGCAACAGCGGCCAGACCTGCGTGTGCACGAATCGCTTCTATGTGCACGACAAGGTCTACGACGCGTTCGCCGAAAAACTGCGCGTCGCCGTCGAGCAATTGAAGGTCGGCGGTGGCACCGAAGACGGCGTCACGCAAGGTCCGCTGATCAACGAAGCGGCGGTGCGCAAGGTCGAGTCGCATATCGAAGACGCGCTCGCGCAAGGCGCGCGTGTCGTCACCGGCGGCCGGCGTCATGCGCTCGGTCACGGCTTCTTCGAGCCGACCGTACTCGCCGATGTCACGCCGGCCATGAAGGTGGCGCGCGACGAGACCTTCGGGCCGCTCGCGCCGCTGTTCCGCTTTTCATCGGATGCCGAAGTAATCCGCCTCGCCAACGACACCGAGTTCGGCCTCGCATCGTATTTCTACAGCCGCGATATCGGCCGCGTGTGGCGCGTCGCCGAGGCGCTCGAATACGGCATGGTGGGCATCAATACCGGACTCATCTCGAACGAAGTCGCGCCGTTCGGCGGCGTCAAGCAATCGGGCCTCGGCCGCGAGGGCTCGCACTACGGTATCGACGACTACGTGGTCATCAAGTACCTGTGCGTCGGCGGCATCTGAACGCGGGTTAGAACCGGGCGCCGGTGGCGCTCGGTTGATCCGCCGTCGGCAGTTCGAAGCGGAACGTCGTACCCGGTCCATCCCGATCGAGCAAACGTATCTGACTGTGATGCAGTTGCAGCATGCGCTGCACGATCAGCAAGCCGAGCCCGCCGCCACGATGCGCGCCGCTCGCGCTGAACGGACGCTCGAACAAACCCTCGCGCTGCGCCGCCGGAATGCCCGGTCCGGTATCGCTGACGCTCACCTCCACCTTGCCGTCCTTGTAAGCCAGATCGACGTCGATCGCGCCTTCGGCGGGCGTGTGGCGAATCGCGTTGTCGAGCAGGTTCGTCAGCACACGCTCGATCATCCCCAGATCGGCGCACACGTTCGGCAGGCGCGGCGGAATGCCTGCCCGCAAGCGGATATGCCGCGCCTCGGCGGGCAACTCGAATTTCTGGAATACGTCCTGCACCAGATCGACCAGCGAGAACGGTTCGAGCACCAGCTGCACGTTGCCGTGTTCGAGCCGCGCCAGTTCGAATAGCGTCTGTGCGAGCCGCCCCACCTTGACGCTCTGCGCGAGCGCGATCGCCAGATAACGGGAGCGCTCTGGTTCGCCGAGCGAGTCGGCCTTCAGCGACAGCGTCTCCAGATAGCCGTGCAGCGACGTCAACGGCGTGCGCAAATCGTGCGAGATATTCGCGATCAGTTCGCGCCGCTGCTGGTCCTGCCGCGTCAGCGCGCGCCACTGGTCGCCGATGCGCCGCGCCATCTGCGCGAAAGTCGTTTCGAGCACGGCGATTTCGTCGCGCTGTCCGGCCGGCGCCGAGCGCGGCACGCTCGGCTGCACGTCCGGCGCGCCGTCCGCGTCGAAGCGGCGCATCGCCTCCGTGAGACGGCGCAGCGGCCGCGTGATCAAGCCGAACGCGGTCAAGCCCGCGAGCAACCCCAGCGCCGCGACCAGCGCCATCGACCACAACGTGGTGCGCAGCACCGAACTGGCCGCGACTCGCGCGGCGAGCGCGTCGTGCTCTTCACCGAGCAGGACCACGTAGATGTAGCCGGACGGCGGCTGCCCGTTCGTTTGCAGCGGCGCGGCGCTGAACACCTTCTTGCCGTCGACGCTGCGCGGGTCGTCGCCGACGATCGGCAACGCATCGCCCGCGATGAAGCGCCGGATCGGCGTCAGGTCCACCTGCTCGCGCTTGACGTGCCCCGCGGGCGCGTCGTCGCCTTCGATGCGCCCCTGGTTGTCGAGCAGATAAACCTCGACGCTCGGATTGACCATCATCAACTGGCCGAACAACTGGCGCACCGCGTCGGGCCGCAGACCGCTCGCGTCCATCAGCGTGGTGCGGTGCGCGATATGGTCGGCGAGGTTTTTCGACAGGCTCTGCACCACTTCTTTTTCGTGCAGATCGCTCGAACGGATCTGCAGCCACGCCGACGCCCCGCAACACGCGAGCAACAGCACGGAGAAAACGAGCGAGAGCCGCTGGGTCAGCGTCAGATTCACGGCGCGTCCTTGTGCGTGGCGGCCTGCGCCGGCGCGTCGCCGCCGGTCACGGCCAGCTTGTAGCCGCGTCCCCAGACGGTGAGGATGCGCTCGGGCTGGGCCGGATCGGCCTCGATCTTCGCGCGCAAGCGGTTGATATGGGTGTTCACCGTGTGCTCGTAACCCTCGTGCTGATAACCCCACACGGCGTTGAGCAGATCCATCCGCGAGAACACCTTGCCGGGATGCTGCGCGAAGAAATACAGCAGGTCGAATTCACGCGGCGTCAGTTCGATCGGCTTGCCGTCGACCGCGGCCTCGCGCGGGAGCGGATCGATCGTCAGGCCGGCGATCTGCAGGGTGCCCGCGTCGACGCGCGAATCCTTCGCGAGCGCTTCGACGCGCCGCAGCAGCGCCTTCACGCGCGCCACCAGTTCGAGCACGGAGAACGGCTTGGCGAGGTAGTCGTCGGCGCCGAGTTCGAGGCCGAGAATGCGGTGCACTTCGCTCGAGCGCGCGCTGGTGATGATGATCGGCGTGTAACGCGTCATTGCCCGCGCGCGCCGGCAGATTTCCAGACCATCGACGCCGGGCAGCATCAGATCGAGGATCAGCGCGTCCCAGCCGCCTTGCTCCAGCAGGCGCAGCCCTTCGTTGCCGTCGGCGCTGTGCACCACTTCATAACGTTCATCGCGCAGATGAAGGCTCAGGACGTTGGCGATGTCGACGTCGTCTTCGACGATCAGGATGCGCTTTGGTTGGTCCATGGAAAGGTTCGGGTGCTTGCGGGAGCATATAGGAACACGCGGAGAACACGCGGGAGCAGGATTCGGCGCGCAGGCGGAAAACCGCTTCAGCCGGCGCGGGCCGTGCCGTCATTGTGCAAAATTTTCGGGCGGCGAGTTATCACATTTAATTTAACTTTTCGTGAGGACTTCGACACCGGCGCCGCCCTACGATGAGGCCACTTTCAGGACACGCGCGCAACCTCGCGCGATTACCCATCGAGGGGCTCATCATGCAAAGCAGAAGGCGCTTCTTCTTTTCAGGTGCGGCGGCGCTCGCCGCGCTGGCCGCCGCGAGCCGCTGGCGGCCGCTCGCCGCCGCGCCGGCGGACAGCGCCGCGCCGGGTGAAAGCTTCGAAATCATCCGCACGGACGCGCAATGGCGCGAGTCGCTGACGCCGGCCCAGTATGCCGTACTCCGCCACGAAGGCACCGAGCGGCCGTACAGCAGCCCGCTGAACGACGAGCATCGTCCCGGCGTGTTCGCTTGCGCGGGTTGCCGGCGGGACCTGTTCGCGTCGCGCACGAAGTTCGACAGCCATACCGGCTGG
Organism: Paraburkholderia strydomiana; assembly: GCF_046030495.1. Classification (GTDB taxonomy): domain Bacteria; phylum Pseudomonadota; class Gammaproteobacteria; order Burkholderiales; family Burkholderiaceae; genus Paraburkholderia; species Paraburkholderia strydomiana_A. Next base: position 56,986 of record NZ_JAQQCJ010000003.1, on the reverse strand, counting down.
CCGAGTTTCTGGGCGCCGCTCGATCACGCGGTGGCGACCCGCGAGGACCGCTCGTTCGGCGTGTCGCGCACGGAGGTGCATTGCCGGCGCTGCGGCGGCCATCTCGGCCACGTCTTCGACGACGGCCCGCAGCCGACCGGCCTGCGCTACTGCATGAACGGCGTCGCGATGACCTTTACACCGGCTGCCACCTGATCCGGCACGCCCACTGAACGACCACCATCAAGTCCGGAATCGCCATGCTACTCATCGTTCTCGCCTACCTCGGCGGCGCTCTGACGATCCTCAGTCCGTGCATTCTGCCGGTCCTGCCGTTCGTTTTCGCGCGCGCCGATCAGCCCTTCGTGCGCAGCGGCCTGCCCTTGCTCGCCGGCATGGCGCTCACGTTCGCGCTCGTCGCGACGCTCGCCGCGGTCGGCGGGGGCTGGGTCACGCAAGCCAACCAGTATGGCCGCTGGCTCGCCATCGCGTTGCTCGCCGTGTTCGGCCTGACGCTGCTGCTGCCGCGTTTCGCCGATCATCTGATGCGCCCGTTCGTGAGCGCGGGCAACCGTCTGTCGAATTTCGCGCAGGCCGACGGCCAGCAGGTCCGCGCAGGTTCGTCGTTTCTGCTCGGCATCGCGACCGGCTTGCTGTGGGCGCCGTGCGCCGGGCCGATCCTCGGGCTGGTGCTGACCGGCGCGGCGCTGCGTGGCGCGAGCGTCGGCACGACGCTGTTGCTCGCGGCCTATGCCGCGGGCGCCGCGACCTCGCTCGCGGTGGCGCTGCTGATCGGCGGCCGGGTGTTCACGGCGATGAAGCGTTCGCTCGGCGCGGGCGAATGGATTCGCCGTGGGATCGGCGCGGCGATGCTGCTGGGCGTCGTGGCGATCTCGCTCGGACTCGACACCGGCGTGCTGGCAAGGGTATCGACGGTCGCCACCGGCGGTCTCGAACAGAAACTCGTGGACCGGCTCTCGCCCGGCGCGATGCGGGCAAAGCCGGTCGTCGCGGACGCTGGCGCTGACACCAACGCTGACGCCGGCGGCGCGATGATGCGCAGCGCCACCCCGACTGCTGCCGATGCCGACACGAGCGCCACCGCCGTGGACACCTCCGCTTCGATGATGCGCGCGACGCATGCCGCGTCGGGCGACGCGGCGCCGTTGCCCGTCGAAGGCGCGCTGCCGCCGCTGGACGGCGCGGTTCAGTGGCTGAACTCGCCGCCGCTGACCACTCAGGCCCTGCGCGGCAAGGTCGTGCTGGTCGATTTCTGGACCTACTCGTGCATCAACTGCTTGCGTTCGCTGCCGTACGTCAAAGCGTGGGCGCAGAAGTACAAGGATCAGGGGCTCGTCGTGATCGGCGTGCACGCGCCGGAATTCGCGTTCGAACGCAACATCGACAACGTGAAGAAGGCCGCGCACGACCTCGGCGTGGACTACCCTGTAGCCATCGACAACAACTACGCGATCTGGCGCGCCTTCAACAACCAGTACTGGCCGGCGCACTATTTCGTCGATGCGCAAGGGCAGATCCGCTACCACCATTTCGGCGAAGGCGACTACGCGGAGTCGGAAAAGGTGATCCAGCAACTGCTCGCCGAAGCGGGGCATGCGAGCGCGGAGAAGGTCGCGCTCGGCATCGCGGGTACCAGCGCGCAAGGCGTGCAGGCAGCGGCGGATAACGCCGATCTGCAGTCGCCGGAAACCTACATCGGCTATCAGCGGGCGGAGAATTTCGCGTCGCCCGGCGGCGCGGCACAGGACAAGGTGCGCACGTACACGGCGCCGTCACAGCCCACCGTCAACGAATGGGGACTGGCCGGCGCGTGGAAGGTCGGCGCCGAGCAGGCGGATCTCGCGGCGGCGCACGGGCGCATCGTCTATCGCTTTCATGCGCGCGATCTGCATCTGGTGCTCGGCCCGGGCACGGACGGCAAGCCGGTGCGCTTTCGCGTGAGCGTCGACGGCGCGGCGCCCGGTGCGGCCCACGGCGCCGACAGTGCCGCCGACGGCAGCGGCACGGTCACCGAACAACGCCTTTACCAGCTCGTGCGCCAGCCGGGCGATGTCGCGGACCACACGTTCTCGATCGAGTTTCTCGATCCGGGCGTGCAGGCATACGCATTCACGTTCGGCTGATTCCGGCCGCGCGTCATCAATCAACGATCGTTAATGACTTTTCGAGGAACCGGCATCATGAACACGACATCTGCCATCAAGGCTTCGTTGCGCAAACGCTCGACCTTCGCCCGGGTCGCGGGTTGTGTCGCGATTGCGGCGAGCGTGCTGGCCGCGCAGCGCATCGCCAACTCCGCCGAAGCGCCGACGAAGATTCCGCCGCCCGTGCAGGACGAACAGGCCGGCTCAACGCATAGCGAAACCGCGGTGTTCGCGGGCGGCTGCTTCTGGGGCGTGCAAGGCGTATTCGAGCACGTGCGGGGTGTGAAGCAGGTCGCAGCCGGCTATGCGGGCGGCGCGGCCGGCACCGCGCACTATGAAACCGTCAGCGACGGCGACACCGGACACGCGGAGTCGGTACAGATCACGTATGACCCGGCGCAGATCAGCTATGGACGTCTGTTGCAGATTTTCTTCTCGGTCGCGCACGATCCCACCGAGTTGAACTACCAGGGCCCCGACCACGGCACGCAATACCGTTCGGCGATTTTCCCCGCCAATGCGCAACAGCGCAGCGTCGCGACCTCGTATATCGCGCAGCTCGACAAGGCGCACGTGTTTTCCGGGCCGATCGTCACGCGGGTCGAGGACTACAAGGGCTTTTACCCGGCGGAGAACTATCACCAGAACTTCCTCGTACTGCATCCCGACTACCCGTATATCGCCATTAACGATCTGCCGAAGGTCAGTGGATTGAAGCGGATGTTTCCCGAGTTGTATCGCAACGACCCGGTGTTGCTGAAAACCAGCGGGTTGTAGACGATATCCGGCGAGGGCCGCAGGAGAATCGCTGGAGCATGGCGGCACACCACTGCCCGGCAGTGCCCGTATGCTCCAGCGAGCAAAGCGTCATGCTCCGTGCTCAGAAACGATGCCGGATACCCGCCTGCACCAGCGTTGGCGAATGGCTGCTCGACGCCGTCGTGGTGTAAATCTGCGCACACGCGCCAGGGCCGCTCGCACGCTGGTAAATGCCCGTGAGGAACAGATCGGTGCGCTTCGAGAGCAGCTAGTCGGTGGCGAGCGTCACCCGGTTGTAGTGCGGTGTACGGCCGCCCGAATCATCGCCGGCCGCGTACACGTACGATACGTCGACGAGCCATGCAGGTCGATCCGCGTGACGAAATCCGGGTCCGTGTATTCGGCGACGTGCACGCCTTCCTGACTCTGCCAGCGCACCTTGTCGAATTCGACGCCGTATTCGTCGGCGAAAATGCCGTGCGTCCACACCGCGGCTGTGACCGAGTAGGTGCGCACGCCGGCGCGCGGACGTTCCAGATCCTTCGGATTGCGAATCGTCGACGAGCGCAGCCGCTGCGTGCCCGCGCGGCGGAAACGGCGCGTCATCGGTAACGCCAGCGCGGTGAGCGGCGCGCCCGCCGCGACGGCCATCAGGTACGACGTCGGCACCATTTCGCCGATGTCGAAGAAGCGGCCATGCACGGTTATCGGTTCGGCACGAAACGTGAAGCCCGTGTGGTGTTGCCGAGGCCGGACTTGAATGTTGAGAGCGCGGCGTCGCAAATGCCCGGCGTGAATCCAGGGCACGGCGACAAGAAAAAGCAGGCCCGTTCTTCTCAGCCCGCATGCGCATGGCGAGACCGCACCCAATGATTGAGCCCCGCGCAAATCGCCAGCAGCAATGCGGTCACGAAGAACACCGGCTGCAACCCGATGTGCGCGCCGATCTGCCCACCGATCAGCGGCCCCACCACCTGCCCGCTGAACTGCGCCGACTGCAAATAGCCCAGCGTCGTTCCGGACTGACTTTCGTCGACCGACTGACGTACCAGCTTCGCGATCGACGGCAGCAAACCGGCGATCGTCATCCCCATCACGCCGCGCAGCAGCGCCAGTTGCCACCAGTGCGTCACGAAAGCCTGCGGCAGCATGACCAGCGCGGTGGCGACAAGGCAGCCGACGATCACATTCCAGCCACCCACCCGATCCGCGAGCGCGCCCAGCCGCGACGCGGTCAGCATGCTGCCGAAAGCGGACGCCGCCATCACGATGCCCGCCATGCGGGCAAGATGCTCGTGCGGCACACCCAATTGGCCGATGTACACCGTAATGATCGGTTCGATCGACATGTTGGCGAGCAGCACCATCATCGCCGTGACGAGCAATGCGGGGATCACGACGCGATTCGCGCTCACACGAGGGGATGCATGCGCGGCGAGCCGGCGCTTCGCATCGACGGCATGGTCGAAGTCTTCGCGCACGAGCAGCATGGTCGCGACCGCGGCCACGGCAATCATCGCGCCGCCGACGAAAAACGTGCCGCGAATCCCGACCCATCCCGGCAGGAAGCCGCCCACGAGCGGGCCGATCAGATTGCCCGCCAATGCGCCGGTGGACAGCACGCCGAGCGCCCAACCCGCGCGTTCGCGCGGCGCCTGCGTGCCGATCATGACGATGGACGCCGACGCATAGCCGCCGATCAGCCCGGCGACGAGACGCAACACGACGAGATCGATCACGCTGTGCGCCACGCCGATCAACGACATCACCACCGCCATGCCGACCGCCGCTCTCACGAGCATCGGCTTACGTCCATAGCGGTTGGCGAGGCGCCCCCAAAGCGGCGCGGTGATAGCGGTGCCGAAGAAGGTCGCACCGAACGCGACGCCCGACCACTGGACCACCGCCGCCGGCGACCTGACGCCGAGTTGCTCGACGTACAGCGGCAGAAAAGGCAGCAACATGCTCAGGCTCACCAGGGTCGTGAACGACCCGAACACGCAGACAGCGAGATTGCGCTGCCAGTACGACGTATTGCGCTCAGCGTAGCTGATATGACTGCGCTGGATCGGCAGCGCGTCGAGCCGGTTCGCCGGCAAATTCATTGGGTCGCTCATGATGCAGAACCACGGCCGTGGGTGGCACGGACCGATTTCAGAAATGGGTGATCGAGACGTTGGCGAAGATGGCCTGAACCTCTTGAAGCCGCCTGGAGCCAGCTACCGCCGCCTAAGTAACCACGTCAGGTTACGCACGCCCATCCATCTTGAAAAATGAATTTATCTGATCGGATTAATCTTGTTTTTTGATGACGAAGACGAAGACGAAGAAGAAGAAGAAGACGAAGACGAAGCCGGATCGACGACGACTTGAGCCGGCCACGCCAGCTCGATCGCCTGCAACGCACTGAGCACGATCGAACGATTCAACGCCGCCGCGAGCGCGCCATCGCGCTCGGCGTACGCCTCGCACAGCCGTTGATGATCCGCGCACGAGCGTTGCAGACGGCCGGGCAGCGTCGTACTGAGATGCCGCAAGCGGTTGGTTCGCATCCGCATCGAGTCGAGCACTTCCTTGAAAATGCCGTTGCGGCACACGCGCAACTCTTCGTCGCGGAAAGCGACGTTGGCCCAGAAATAACCGTCGACGTCGCCTTGCGCTGCGACCTCGGCAAGGCGTTGATGCGCGCGCCATAGCGAGGCGATGTCTTCGTCGGTCGCGCGCTCGGCGATCGCGAGCGAGACCTCGCCGTACAGGATTGCGCGCAGCTGATAAATCTCCCGCACGTCCTTCAGATTGACCGCGGACACGCGAGGCCGCCGCCGCGGCGACCAGTCGACCAGCCCTTCGCGGCTCAGAACGAACAACGCTTCACGCGCCGGCGTGCGGCTCACACCGAAACGTCTGGCGAGATCGACCGAATTCAGATCGTCGCCCGCCGCGAGCCGCCCCTCGATGATGCCGCGCGCCACCCAGTCGACGATCTCCGCGACCGGCGACGCTTCGCCGTCGTCCGCAAGCGCGCTCTTGTCGACATCTTCATCCATCGCAGTCCTTTCGTGAAAGCGTGCCGGAGGGCGGGCACAGCAGCGGATTCTAGCAAACCGCCGGGCCTGCACACGTCGCAAACTGCCAGCTCAGCACGCTCAATGTGTGCACACTTCCTCTAGCCCGCCCTTGAGTTTTTAAGAAGCATCGCGTCATAATCCGCAAAATGTCGACACTCAATCCGGAGCCGTCATACTCATTCCAGGCGGCACGCGATCTTCACCGGCGCGATGCTGCTCAATCCGGCCGCGCCCCATCACGGTGTCTCGGAGTTCGCCCGATCGGCGACCCGTTCACCCGTTTCCCCCATGCAATCGACCCTCTACGACCATAAGGAATTGACATGTCCGAGTGCCACTCGCCGACGCGCCGCCGCGTGCTTCAATCGGCCGGCGCAATCGCCGCGTTGACGCTGTCTCCTGCCCGCCTGTTCGCCGCCGGCAATGCCGACGTGACCGGACGGCTCGCGCGTTACATGGTGGCGGCGCAAACCAATGCACTCCCCGACGCGGTCGTGCTCGCCTGCAAACACCGCATTCTCGACACGTTCGGCGCGATGGTGTCCGGCTCGCGCATGAAGCCGGGCTCGATGGCGGTGAACTACGTGCATGGACTCGGTGGCGAGCCGCAAGCCTCGGTGATCGGCGCAGCGTTCCGCACCACAGCGATCAACGCCGCGCTCGCCAATGCGATGTGCGCGCACTCCGACGAGACGGACGACTTCGAGCCCGTCACCAAGGCGCATCCCGGCAGTTCGGTCGTGCCGGCGGCGCTGGCGCTGGGCGAGCGCGCAGGCTGCAGCGGCGAAGCGCTGATCCGCTCGGTGACGCTCGGCTACGATCTCGCCTGCCGGCTGCTGATGGCGCTCGGACCCGACCAGGTGCGCGGCTCGCATCGCAGCGCCGAGGGCACCGCGTCGACCTTCGGCGCGCTCGGCGCCGCGGCATCGCTCGCGAAACTGGATGAACTGCAAACGCGCTACGCGATTTCCTATTCCGCGCAGCAGGTCTCCGGCTTGTGGAGTTGGGTGAAGGACAAAGACCACATCGAGAAAGCGTTCGACTTCGCGGGCATGGGCGCGCGCAACGGCGTGACGGCGGTCGACATGGCGCAGTCGGGTTTCACCGGCGTCTACGATGTACTCGACGGCACCAACAATCTCTTCATAGCACTATCGACCAGTCCGAAGCCGGAAGCGATGCTCGACGGACTCGGCAGCCGCTTCTACGTCACCGAGACGGCCATCAAGACGTACTCGGTCGGCTATCCGATCCAGTCCCCGCTCGACGCACTCCTGACCTTGCGCAAGCAATACGGCCTGACGCCGGACAACGTGCGCAGCATCCTCGTGAAGATTCCCACCGATGCCGAAGGCATCGTCGGCGCCAGCGCGATGCCCGATGTCAATTGCCAGCATCTCGTGGCGCTCGCGCTCGTCAAAGGGGCGGTCTCGTTTACCGACAGTCACGACGTCGCGCTGATGCACGATCCGCGTATTCTCGCGCAGCGTGCGAAGGTCACCGTGACGCCGGACGCCGCGTTGATGGACCCCGCCGCGCCGCGTGGCGCGATCGTCGAAGTCACGCTGACCGATGGACGGAAGGTCGATCACTTCACCCGATTCCCGCCTGGCACCAAGGAGAACCCGTTGAGCACCGAAGCCGTCGGCGCGAAGGCGCGCGATCTGATGGCGCCGGTTCTCGGTGAGCGCAAGACGGAGCAGCTCATCGAACAGATCAACAGGCTGGAGACCGTGGACAACATACAGCAGTTGCGCCCGTTGTTCACGGTGTGACCGATCGGCGCGCGCAACGCGTAAGCACGAGCGGGCCGGAATGCAGAATGGCCTGCTTCACCAATCCTCCGGTGAAGCAGGCCATTCATGTTCGAGACAGATTTGGCCCGGCGCGAGACCTACGCTCGCGCCGTGGCCGATCAATGACCGTAGCTGACGACCGGAGCCGAATACGAGCTCGACTGCGCATCGGCGCGGCTGCCGGCTTGCGACGAACCGTGGGTTGCCGAACCATAGCCGCTGGTTTGGGCGGTGGCGTTCTGAGCTGCGACGCGCGCTTCGGCCGCCTGAATGTTCGCCGGATAGTCGTCGGCATCCGCGCTGGCCGGGTCATAGCCCGCCTTTTCCAGTTGAACCAGCTCGGCGCGCACTTGAGCGCGAGTGACCGGCTGGTTGGATTGAGCAAACGCGGCGAGCGGCGCGGTAATGAGAGCGGCGATGACTACAGCTTCGATCAGTGATTTCATGATTCCTACCCCAGAGATTGTTTTTGCGGCGCTGGAGGACCTGTTGAGTTCGGCAGCGAGTGAGGAGAGTCTAGGAGCCAAGAGACCTAGGGTAAACCCCTAAATCAAAAATTCACTGTTGCGTCAGGCGACACAAATTGGCACTTATGCGAGGGTTTGTGCTTTCGCTGCAGTACGTTCTGAGTCTGATTGCATGCGTGAGTGCCGCGTGACGCCATCCCCGGCCGCCCCCGAATCGCCGTGAACTGAACTGACGACGCCGACCACGCGCAGCGATGCGCCGCCGCCCGCACTCAGGCGTCGCGAGCGCGCGCAGTTCCAAAGCCAATGCATTCGAATGACGGAGATCCATTCCCATGCCGCAACACGCTGCTCTGCCCTGCTACCGGGACGTCGTGCGGCCCGAATGGGTCGATTACAACGGGCACCTGCGCGACGCGTTCTACATGCTGATTTTCAGCTTCGCGACCGATTCGCTGATCGACCTGATCGGTTTGCCCGACGCGGAGCGCAAAGCGCGACGGCGCTCGATCTACACGCTCGAAGCGCACGTCAGCTATCTGGATGAAATCAAGGAAGGCGCGCCGGTTCGCGTCGACATGCGCGTGCTCGCGCATGATGCGAAGCGTCTGCACCTGTACCTCGAAATGTGGAGCGGCCATCGCGAAGCGCCTGTGGCCGCGGGTGAGCAGATGTTGCTGCACGTCGATACCGGCGGGCCCCGCGCCGCAGCGTTCGATTCCGATGTCGAAGCCCGCCTGCGGGAATTGGCCGACGCTCACGCGCTGTTGCCGCCGCCAAGGTTCGCGGGGCGCGTGATCGGCTTATCCGCCGGCACGCGGCGCAATGGGGGTGGACATGTTTGAACCGGAATTGCCGCGCTGGTCGAAAGGGTCACCGCTATCTATCGGCAATCTATCGGCAGTCGCGCGTTTTTTGCGCCACCCCACTGCGCGCGTACCATCAAAGGCGCAACGCGCTCGGCACCCCGTGTCAATGCCAGCGCCCAAAACGCGCCGGCGGCGCGCGTAGCGCGCGATCGGCCGGCGTGCCCGGAACCGGCAGCCGTATCGTGAAGGTGGTATGCGCACCTTGCGTCGAGCTGCATTTGATACTCCCGCCCAGCATGACGACCGCGCGACGGCAGAACGCGAGCCCCATGCCCGCGCCGCTGCCGTGACGCTTCGTCGAGAAGAAGGCGTCGAAGATATACGGCAGCACGTCGGGGGCGATGCCCGGTCCCGTGTCGCAGAACTGCAATACGCAGAAGTTCTGATCCTGGGTGGCACTGATCATGATACGGCCCGCGCCTTTGGCGCGAATCGCGTGCAACGCGTTCCTCAGCAGGTTGAACAGGACGAAGACCGCCACCGTATCCGAGCCTGAAAACATCAGCGCCGGATCGATCGGCATGACGCTGACGCGCGCACGTTCGTCGCCGCGAAACGGGTAGCGCTCCAGCGCCGACGCCACACATTGCTGCACGGAATGCGCGCTGAAGCGGCTGCGATCCAGGCGGTCGAGCGTGAACGACGCGAGCACCATGTCGACCATCGCGCTGGTGCCCGACACCTCGCGCCGGATTGCAGTGGCGAGCTGGCCGATGCGCTCGAACTGCCCCGGCTGTACATGGTCTTCATACTGGCCGTGCGTGGCTGGCATTCGCTGGCCAGTGGACATCTGCTTCCAGACGCTGGCGATTTCGTCGGCGTGCAGGCCGATGGTCGCGAGCGGCGTCGTGAACTCGTGCGCGATGGTGGCCGCCAGCGCATGCGGGTGGATCAGGTGATAGCGGACGATCATGAGTGCGAGCAGCCCGAGGCTGAGCGCGATGAACAGCACGCCCGGCGGATAAAACCCATAGCCGTAGTTGACCGCGTAATCGACCGCCGCGAACGAGTACAGGCACAGGTTCGCGAAGCAGAGATCGAGCCGTCTGCGTGCTTCGCCGCGAGCATGCTTGCGCGCGGCGAGCAGAATCTGCGCGCAGCGCCCGGCAAGCACCACCGTCTGCACGACATGCAGCGGATGCAGCGGCCCCGCCACCGGATAGAAACCGAAGAAGTGCGCCTGATAGCCGGCAATCACTTCGTGGCCGGGCAACAGCGCGGCCAGCACCAGACACAGGCCATACGAGGCGAACAGAAGCGGCTGCTCACGCCGCCGCGCCGCCACCTCGATGACGAAGTGATAAAACGTGGTGGGCAGAAAGAGGATAAACAGATAGCCCAGCCTGACCAGCACGCCCGCGAGCTGCGGGTTGTCGGTCTGGAACAGCAGCGTCCATGTGCCCTGCCAGGCAAAGGTCGCCGCGCACATCAGCAGAAACGGCCCGGACAGCCGCGTGATCCCCTGAGTGACGAATACGTATAGCCCGAACACCACGAACAGCGCGGCCACGAAAGCTGTGGGAATGGCGTACATGTCGCTCAACCTGTCGGCCGGCTTCAGCGATTGCGCTCATTCCGCCATTGCGAGAACGTCACGAGATCCAGGCCCACCTCGGCCGGATCGATGCGGGTCCAGCCATAAAACGCGTCGTCCCAGCCGGGGATGCCGCGCGGCGTCAGCTTTCTGAATTCCATGCCGCCGCGGTAGGCGAGGTCCGGCCAGAAGAGCGGCATCACCTCGCGTACCGCCAGTTGCCCGAGCAGTTCGGCCGGGCCGCCCTCGTCGGCCACGATCTCGCCCTGCGAGATCCAGTCGTTCTCCGCCCACGCGACGAACACGCTCGGGTTGCCGGCGCGATCGAACATCAGAATCGCGTTCTGCTCCGGACGCCAGTAATACTCGACGATGCCTTCGGCAGCCACCACCTCGTCGATCACCTTGCGCGTGCGCGGGTCGCAATACGTCATGCCGTTCTCGCCCAACGCGAGCCAGCCCGATTCCGAGCAATGCCGGTTTCTCGCATCCTTCAGGAAATAGGCTAGCCGGTTGGCCGAATCCGCATCCGTTTTGCGCAGATACAGGTCCACGATGCCGGCGTTGAACGCCTTGACCGCGACGGTCTCGTTCGCGACGCCGGTCAGCAGCACTTTCGCGCAGCGCAGGTGGGAGATCGACGAGAGGAATTCGACGCCGTTCATGCCCGGCATGTCGTAGTCCACGACGACCGCCGCCACTTCCTCGAAACGGGAAGGCCGCGCGACGACATCGCGCTCGGAGGAAGTCTCGACGAACCGCTCGACGCCCGGCTCGCTCAGGCACGCCGACGCCGACGCGAACTCCAGCGAATTCTCTCGCGCATGCTGACGGATGAAAGCGAGCGCGGCTTGCGGCCGCGTGAAAAACAGATTGGTGAACGTGTCCGGGAAGAACCGGCGCAGGGCATCGAGGTAGCTGTCGTTGTCATCGACGAAAACAACCGTTGCCGGATAGAAAACAGGTGGTCGAATAAAGTTGTTCATTTTTCACGTGGTCCGTCACGTCGCCGCCGTCGCACACCGAGCAGGCCGGCTGGCCGGCGCGAAGGCCCTGGCCAGTCGGCGTGCCGGAATACGACGGCCCCGGGCACGACAGGCGGTCGATGCTTCGCCCGTGAGCCGCATGGTCGGCGCGTTGTTTTTGCCGTTGCCGGTCGCAGCAAATTCACAAGGGAACCGGTCGACGCCCTTTTTTGCGCGCCCGAGTGTGGAGCTTCGGATGCGAGCTAACAAGCCGGCCCCCTGTTGATCCGTATAGTACAGGGCTCTTTGCCTGACGGTGCAAACTTCCATCGCAGTGCAGCGAAAGCGCACACATCGGCTGCGCGGGTCGAATCGGGCGAACGGGCAAAACTTTGCGGCGCAGCCGCAGACACCGGGCCTATACGGGACGCGCCTGCGAACTGGCCCGTTCAAGGTCCAATCGGACATCAGCCATCGCCAACTGGCGGAGCGAACGGTCGTTCGGAGAGCAGTCGTTTATCATCGACTCTTTACAGTTCTTGATTTATCTGTTGGTTAAATATGACGAATACCGGCAAGGTGTTGATAATCGGCCTGCTCGTGATCGACGTAGGCGTCGCCGGCTATCTACTTTTCCCTAAGGAAGAAGAACGGGCGCCGGCGGCAACCGGCGAGGTGATCGCCAGCGCCAGCACCGCGGCAGCGGACCCGCCGCGCGCCGGCGAATCTCGTATGGCTGCGGGAGCTGTGGTTCGCACGCTCCCGGACGGCGGCGGCTCGGACAAGCTCACGGCAGCGGCGCGGATTGCGCCAGCCGCGCCCGCGACGACGGCTGCCGCTGCGGCAACGACGGCGCTTGCCCCAGGCGTGGTTGCCACGCCTGTCACGCCTGCGGCGCCTCCCTCGCCTGCCGTGGCTGCGACACCTTCCGCGCCCGCAGCGACTGCTACGTCCAATCTCTCCCCGGCAACCCGGCAAGCCGCGAACGGCTCACAACCTGCAACCAGCACCGTCATCGCCTCGACCGAAGTGCAGCCGTCCGTGCGGACGAAGTCGAAGCCAGCCCCGCGCGCTGAACAACCTCGCGGGCGCAAGCATGACGACTCGCGCCGCGGCGGCTCGAACCAGGTCTCGGCGGCACTGACGGCGCAACTGGTCAAGGAATCCGCCAAGCCCGATCCGTCGTTGCCGCTCCCGCCGGGTGGCAGCAGCCACCTCGGCAAGAGTGGCCGGAGTTCGAATCCGGTGGCATCGGCGATGACCGATCAATTGGTCAGGGAGTCCTCGAAGGTGGATCTGTCGGCACCCGCGCAATCGTATAAGCACTGAAGCGGCGGGCGCCTTCATACCGACGCGTCACGGCCGCGATGCGACTTCGTCCAGATGTTCCAGCAGGTCGGCGGGATCGTCGTAGACGCGCAGCGCGCCTGCGCGTTCGAGTTCCTCCGTGCCGTACCCGCCCGATAGCAGGCCGACCCCGAGCGACCGGCAGCGCCGCGCGGCGAGCATGTCCCAGATGCTGTCGCCGACCACCACCGTGTGCTCGATCGATACGCCCAGACGCTCTGCGGCAGCGATGAACAGGTCCGGGTCGGGCTTGGCGTATTTGACGTCGTCGCGCGTCACGACGACGGCCTTCGCGGGGTCGACGCCGAGCGCTTCCAGATTGAGCGCGGCGGTCTCCATCCGGCCGCTGGTCGCCACCGCCCACGGCGTGCCGGCCTGCGTCAGCGCATCGAGCAACTCGCGCGCGCCCGGCAGCGGGCAAACCTGCGCACGCAGTCGCTGATAGGCCGCCGCGTGCGCATGACGCAGCCGCTCGCCGCGCTCGACGCTGATATCGCCATGCGTCTCACGCAATAGCTGATGGGTGAACAAACCGCCGCTCATGCCGATCTTGCGATGGATCCGCCACACCGACAACGGGATGCCTTCGCTGTCTAGTGCTTCTTTCCAGGCCAGCACGTGCTGGTAGACGCTGTCGACGAGGGTGCCGTCGAGATCGAAAAGAAAGGATGTCTGAATTCGCATGGCAGGGCTCCGGGGATGGCGGGTTCTGCCAATATGCCATGTATTCATGGCGGGACAGGGATCGCGCGCTGCTCAAAGAACGGCTACTGCGCGGCTATCCTGCCCTGCTGGCAATTGGCGGGTCGGCGCGCTATGGCGCGCTTACGTGGCCGTTGCCGGCGATCGGGCTCGCCGCACGTTTGATCACACCGGCGACCACCGCCGCGCTGATGGCCTGCGTCGACGGCAGCCGCGCGGGTATCGCGGCAGGCGTGCTGAATGCGGCGCGCCAGACTGGTGCAGCGCTGGGCGTGGCACTGTCGGGCGCCTTGATCGCGATGCGGCCGTCGATCGCCGAAGGCATGCGCGCGAGTGTGCTGATCGCGGCCGTGATGCGACGATCGCCGCCGTGGTGTGGTGGCGCGCGTCGACGCAATCGAGCTTTCCCGCAGGCGAAATCAATACCGCCCGGCGCAAGTTGCCCCAGCGAAGAGCCAGGTGAGCGTGCAAAAGAACGCATTCGCACGCTCGCCGTGCGAAGTTCTCTTGCGTCGCTGCACACGATCATTTCCTCATCGATCAAACACGAATTGCGCGCGTTATTACACCGGCCTTTCCTTTTAATTTCAAGGAAATAAATCGCCATTCAAGCTAAGGCATCACCACGCCTCCTTTTTCGGACCTGAATGCCGCACGGCATCGAGGCCAATAACAAAACGCTCCTATATCGCCCATTCTGTCGCGTGAATCACACGTCGCCACTCCCGCCGCGCGCCGGAAAACGGTAAGCTTCGCCCCCTCATTGTTCTTTTGCAGCCACACGGCTTTATTTTTTCAACACCCCGATTATTTTCCACGCCATATGATTGGAGCGACGTTATTTCCGCTCCAACCAGGATGCGCTCACTCCGCTCATCGCGAAACCATGCAGTCGACCAGCATGCACGCTCGCAAAGCCATCGCAATGGCGTTATTGCGCGCAATAAGCATCTATTCAATCACCTGAGTTTCGACGATTCTCGCAACGACGAGTGGTAAATGCATGGCATACGCGTTCGTGGCGCGGCGTCGGTGAATAAAGCAACCCATTCCCTCTAGCACTGTTTAATCACGGAGCCAACCAGTATGAAAAAGTCTTTGCTCGCGGCCGCGCTGTGCGGCGCATTTACGATGTCCGCGCATGCGCAAAGCAGCGTGACCCTCTACGGTCTGATCGACACCGGACTGGTGTACACCAACAATCAACTCGGCCACAGCAACTGGCAGTTGGGCAGCAGCTCGACGCAGAACACGGTGTTCGGCCTGAAGGGTTCGGAAGACCTGGGTGCCGGCTTGCACGCGATCTTCAAACTGGAACAGGGCTTCTTGCTGAACAACGGCGCGCAGGCTTTCTCGGGTAGCGCGTTCGGTTCGCAGGCATGGGTCGGTCTGCAAAGCGATCCGTACGGCACGCTGACGTTCGGCCGCCAGTTCGACGTGATGAACGACCTCGTCGGTCCGGTCTCGGCCTCGTTCAACACGTGGGGCGGCAGCATCGCCGGCCATCCGTTCGAGAACGACAACCTGGCGGCGAACTCGGTCGTCATCAACAATTCGGTCAAGTACGCGAGCCCGGTCTACCGCGGCGTCACGTTCGAAACGATGTACTCGTTCAGCAACAAGGCCGGCGACTTCGCGAACAACCGCTCGTATGGCTTCGGCCTGTCGTATGCGCAGGGCCCGCTGTATCTCGCCGCCGGCTACCTGCAACTGAACAACGCCGGCAACGGCGCCGGTGCGGTGACCTCGAGTGACACCAGCGCGAACTTCCTCGCGGAACGCCAGCGCATCTGGTCGCTCGGCGGCAACTACACGTTCGGACCGGCTACCGTCGGGCTGCTCTGGAGCCATACGCAGATCGACAACGTGTCGGGCGTATTCTCGTTCGGCACGGGCAGCTACCTCGGCGCGGCCGACAGCACGGCGGGCACGCTCGCCGGTTCGCTGCGCCTCGACAACTACGAAGTGAACGCGAAGTACGCGCTCACGCCGGCGTTGAGCGTCTCGGGTTCGTACACGTTCTCGCACGGCGCGTACAACGGTTCGTCGCCGGGCTGGAATACGGCCATGCTGCAAACCGATTACGCGCTCAGCAAGCGCACGGACTTCTATGTCGAAGGCGTGTATCAGAACGTGCATGGCGCGCCGGCGGATTCGGTGCTGTCGCATGCGATGATCAATACGCTCTCGCCGTCTTCGACGAACACGCAAGTGGCCGTCACGGTGGGCATGCGTCACGCGTTCTGAGCAACGCTTTAGCACGTAGCTTGTGAAAACGTATGCCTGGCGTCTGTCAGGCATACGCGCAGTTCAGGCAGCGCCGGTGCTTCGCGAACTCTGCCTTTTTCGCTTCGCTTTTTCCGAACCTTCGCTCCCGGATTAGCAGGTTTATCCGATATTCGTCCTGACCCAGACTGAGGCTCCTCATCACTGCGGACACTCTCCGCGAAAGGACCCTCATCATGCGAACCTATCCGCGCAACAGTCCCCAGGCCGCTGCACGCATCGTGGCGCTCGCGCTGACTTCCGACGGGCATGTATGCAGCTCCGAGGAACACGCGCTCGAAAGATTGGGCATCGCAGGCGAACTCGGTCTCGCACCGGCGCAGTTCGCGCAGATCGTGCAGACGCTGTGTGAGGACCGCTCGGTGGCGCACATGTCGCCCGACCTGGCCGTGGGCCATCTCGACACGGCTCCGCTCTCCACGCTGATCGACGAAATCGACGACCCCGCATTGCGTCGCAAGGTCATGCGTCTTTGTATGGCGGTGGCGATCGCGGACGACCACCTGGCGGACGGCGAGATCGCGCTGCTCGCCGCGGTGTTCAACGCGTGGGGCCCAAAAACGCGCCACTGACAACGCACGCGCACGGCGCGCCGCCGTGCTAGCGAAGCTCGTCGTGCGGTTACGACCGCGCGGCGGCCAGCACCTGAGAGGCGAGCGCATGATGCTGCCCGCGCCGCGAACGGATTGCGTGAATTTCCTCGACCACACCGTCCGAGCGACCGAGCCAGCGCAAACCGCGCAGCAATGACAGATCTTCCGCCCCGAGTTCCGCGAGCGGAAATACGCCGAGCCCGCGCGCGGCGAACACCGCCATCAGCGCGCTGTCCTCGAATTCGCCGACGATGCGCGGCCGGATGCCTTCGCTGTCGAACCACCGGTCGAGCCGCGCCCGCAACGCGCCGTGCGCGGTCGGCAAAAGTACGGGCAATTCCGCCAGACACTGCGGAAAACCCGCCCGTGCGGACTTGCGGACGATCTCCGCCGGCCCGTACCAATCCACCGGCGAGCCCACGAGGCGCTGGCTCAGCACGCGCAGGTCGGTGTTGTGCGGCGCCGGCTGGCACGCGAGCACGAGATCGAGCCGATGCAGCGCGAGTTCCGACAACAGGTGCGCGTGTTCTCCCTCATGGCACAGCAGCCGCAGCGCCGGCGTGCCGAGCACGGGCGCCAGCAGCGCATGCGCGGCGAGCTTCGAAATGCCGTCCGACAGACCTACGGCGAGCCGTGCGACTCCCTCGCCGCCCGTATCGCGCATCTCGTCGAGCAGCGCCTCGCCGAGCTGAAAAATCTGCTCCGCGCGACTGAAGGCCGTCTCGCCGGCTTCGGTCATCGTGACGCCGCGCCCTGCCGGCTTGAGCAGCTGCCGCCCGATCGATTTCTCCAGCTCGCGCACCTGCGCGCTGATCGTCTGGACGGCCATGTCGAGCCGTTCGGCCGCGCGCGCGAAACCGCCCTCTTTCACGACGATCCAGAAATAGTAGAGATGACGGTAATTGAGCATGCCTCGGACACTTCGAAATAATCGATATATTGCTCAGCTTATCACTGATTTATTCGAACCCTGAAGGCGACCATGATGGCGGTTCCGCGACCGCCGTCGCATCGATTTTTGTCACCGCCCCATGGACTCCCTGCTCGTACTCGTTTCCGACCCTGCCGCATGGGCCGCGCTGCTGACGCTGGTCGTGATGGAAATTGTGCTCGGCATCGACAACCTGATCTTCATCTCGATCCTCAGCAACAAGCTGCCCGAAGCACAGCGCGCGCGCACGCAGCGCATCGGCATCCTGCTCGCGCTCGTGATGCGGCTCGCGCTGCTCGGCACGGTCGCGTGGATCGCGCAACTGACCGAAACCGCGTTTACGTTTTTCGGTCACGGCTTCTCGTGGCGCGATCTGATCCTGCTCGGCGGCGGGCTGTTCCTCGTCTGGAAGGCGACCAGCGAAATCCGCCATCACGTGACCCACGCGGACGAAGTCAGCGACAAGGCGAGCGGCACCGTCCAGTTGACGATGGCGGCCGCGATCGGCCAGATCATCCTGCTCGACATGGTGTTCTCGATCGACAGCATCATCACCGCGGTCGGGATGACCGAGCATATGCCGATCATGTTCGTCGCGGTGATCGCGGCGGTCATGGTGATGCTGTTCGCGGCGCGTCCGTTGTCGCGCTTCATCGATCGCAATCCGACCATCGTGATGCTCGCGCTGAGCTTCCTGCTCGTGATCGGCATGACGTTGATCGCCGAAGGTTTCGGCTCGCACGTGCCGAAGGCTTACATCTACGCGGCCATGGCGTTCTCCGCGTTCGTCGAGGCCCTGAACATGCTCGTGCGGCGCGCGAAAACGAAGCGTGCGGCCGGCGTCGCGCAATGAGCGCCGCCGCGCGGCACCGTGTGAAAGGCGGTTGAGGAAAGTGGGTTCAGGCAGTGCCGGCTAGCGAGTCCCGTCGCGGGTGGCTAGCCGGGCTGAACGTTCGAAGTGCGGATACTTTCAAGTCAAGGAGCGACACCATGAAATGCCCTGTGTGCAAAACGACCGACCTGCTGATGACTGAGCGCCGTTCGATCGAGGTCGACTACTGCCCGGTATGCCGTGGCGTCTGGCTCGATCGCGGCGAACTCGACAAACTGATTGCGCAGGACGCGGCAGAGCAAATCGATACGCCCTCTGCGGCGCGCGCCGGGCGCGAGAGCCACCGGGATCGGGACCCGGCGTACGAGAGCGACCGCCAGCGCCGCTACGACGATGACCGAACGGGACATCGGGGATACAAAAAGAAGCGCTCGATTTTCGACGTGTTCGACTTCGATTGAACGCGCCCGCTGCGTTAGCGTGCTTTCCCGCGCGCGCCTTTGCTGCCGCTTCCGGCGCGCGGTGCTTCTTTACCCGTCGGCGCGCCGCCACCGTTTAGTTGTTCCATCCACGCCAACGTGTCGACGTACGATAAGAACTGCTTCAGATACCCCGGCGACAACTCGCGCATCAACGAAAGCGAACGGTGCACGAGGCTGCTCGAATTGAGCGGGCCGGCGTTGCCGGGCACTTGCGCCAGTGACTGGCGCATCTGTTTCTCGGCGCGGACTTTGGACCAGACTTCCCGGAAGTAATCGAGCGCCGGTAGTTCGGGGTACGAAGCGGCGTCCGCACGCTCGGCCTGTGCGTGACGGGCGATGTGGCCGAGCAGACCCGCCAGCGTTTCCTGGGCGGGCTCGCGTGAAGGCGAGACCGGCGCGGCGGCTGCCACTTCGGCGGCTGCCGCCGTCGCGCGTTCGAGATCCGCGGCATACGCGTCGAGCAATCCTGACAGCTTCTCGTCGAGCATGCGCCGCGCCTCGCCGCCGTGAGCGGCCGCGCGACGTTCCAGCGCCACGATGAAATGAAAACGCACGGGGTCCAGACGATCCGCACCGCGCGCACGCCACGCGTCGAGCGTCGCACGGGCAGTGATTGTCACGCCGCTATCGTTGCTGTCGCCGCTATGCACCGGGCTTCACCGTTGCAGTCGACGGCCTGGGAATCGGCGCGATTTCCACGCGACGGTTTTTGGCCCGCCCTTGATCATCCGCATTCGAACTCACCGGCTGCTGCGAGCCGAACGCGGCCGCGAACACCGACGCCGCCGGCACGCCCGCGTCGATCAAGCCACGCGTCACCGTCAACGCGCGCTGCGCCGACAGCTCCCAGTTGTCCGCGAAACGGCGATTGCCTTCGCGCAGGCGCTGGTCGTCGGTAAAGCCGCTCACCATCAGGATTTCGTCGTTGGCCTGCAGATACGCGGATAACGGCCCGGCGAGGCTCTTCAGCAGATCGCGGCCTTGCGGCTGCAACTGATCGGAATTCAGCGCGAACAGCACGTTGCCGCTGATGCCGATGCGCCCGTTGACGAGCGTCACGCGCCCGGCCGCCAGCGGCCCGGCCAACGCCTGCTCGAGCGTCTTGCGGCGCTGCGTTTCCGCCTGACGCTGCTTGACCTCCTGCTCCAGCTTGTTCGAGAGTTCGAGCTGCACGCCGATGACGCTCACCAGAATCAGCACGAACGCGCCCAGCAGCACCGACATCAGGTCGCCGAATACCGGCCAGATCGGCGCGGCCGGCTCCACGCCGCCGTCGATTTCCTCGCTCATACGACGTCGGCTCCGGCGGACGCGCGCTGACCCGCAATCCGCTGCAGGTCTTCGACGATCTGCTTCTGCGACATCACGCTCAGGTCGATCACTTCACGCGCCTGCGCGACGTAATAGGCCAGTTGTTCGTCACTGCGCGCGAGGGACTTGTCCAGCGCGGTTTCGATACGTTGCAGGTGTGTCGCCAGCTTGTCGTTCGATTCGCCGAACACCTGCACGGCCGCGCCGAACGCTTCGCCGAGGCTCGCCACTTCGACGGCGCTGCCCGTGACTTGCGCGGCGACCGCGCCGAGCTTGCCGGTCTCGCGCTCGACGTGATCGGTGAAGCGGGTGCCGACGCGCTCCAGCAGGTCCGCCGACGTGGCGACCAGCGCATCGACCGCCGTGCGTTGCTCGGTGGACGCGTGGTTCACCGCGTCGAGCAGCGTCTCCAGCGTTTCCAGCAAGCGGCTGCGCTCCTGCAGCATCGCGGTATCGCGGACCATGCTGTCGGAGAGCTTCTGACGCAGTTCGGCGACGACTTCCGCCGCAGCCTTCGGCGCTTCCGACGCGGCTTGCACGAGGCGTTCGATCTCGCCGATCGTCTCGCTTGCATGCGCCTGTGTTTGCGCCGAGATATCGCGTGCGGTTTGCGCCAGCGTTTCGCAGATTGCCTGCTGACGGCTCGCGGTTTGCGCGCCCGACTGTTCCCACTGTTCGCTCAACTTCGCGGCCATTGAACCGAGCGTTTCGGTCCATGCGGCCAGGCGTTGCTGATCTCGCTCGACCAGTTCCGCTTGCAGGTTCACTGCCGCCTTCGGTGCTTCCGCCGCCGCTTGCACGAGGCGTTCGATCTCGCCGATCGTCTCGCTTGCATGCGCTTGTGTTTGCGCCGAGATATCGCGTGCGGTTTGCGCCAGCGTTTCGCAGATCGCCTGCTGACGGCTCGCGGTTTGCGCGCCCGACTGCTCCCACTGTTCGCTCAACTTCGTAGCCATTGAACCGAGCGTTTCGGTCCATGCGGCCAGTCGCTGCTGATCCCGCGCGACCAGTTCCGCTTGCAGGTTCGCCGCAGCCTTCGGCGCTTCCGCCGCCGCTTGCACGAGTCGATCGATCTCGCCGATCGTCTCGCTTGCATGCGCTTGTGTTTGCGCCGAGATATCGCGTGCGGTTTGCGCCAGCGTTTCGCAGATCGCCTGCTGACGGCTCGCGGTTTGCGCGCCCGACTGCTCCCACTGTTCGCTCAACTTCGCGGCCATTGAACCGAGCGTTTCGGTCCAAACCACCAGCCGCTGTTCATCGCGCGAAGCCAATGCCGTTTGCAAATCCGCATGCGACTGACCGACCGTGCGCAACAGCGACGCCGAATGCTCCTCGAAGGTCGCCGCGGCCATCGCAAGCGCTTGCTGGTTGTTGGCCGCCAGCTTCTCGCCGACGCTCTCCTGCTGCGACAGCGCCTCCTTCCATGCTTGCGACACGCTGCCCGCCGTCGCGTCGAGTCGCGCGGCCACGCCGTCCAGCAGCGCGGCCGAACGTTGTTCAAAGATCTCGGCGGTACGCTCGTGCGACGTGCGCAAATGCGCGGCCAGTTCGTCGTTCGAGCGCTGATGGCCGGCCAATGCGTTGCTCCAGATCTGCGCGACGTTCGCGCTCGTCGCCTCGAAACCGCTCGACAGTCCGTCGATCTGCCGCTGCACCGCCTGCGAGACCGTCTCGTGCAACGCCGCCGCCTCGCGCGCAAGGCCGGCCAGCGTGGTTTCCATGACCGGCTGCAACGCCGCGCCGGCAGCGCGCGCGCTCTCGGCGACGCTGTCCTTCAACGACTGTTCGACGGCTCCGGCAAGGCGCATATACACGGCCTCCGTCTTGCCATGGAACGCGTCCTGGTTCGCGATCTGCCGCTCGCTCGACGCGGCGCTCTGTTGTTCGATGGCCGTCATCATCGTCTGCAAGCGTTCGACCAGCGCCGGCATCACCTCGGCCTGGCGTTGCAGCAGCCTGAAGCTTTCCTCGCGCTGATGGCTCTGCGAGTACACGCGCAAGCTCGTCGCGATCTTCATGTCGAGCATTTGCGCCGCTTCGAGCCGCTCGCGGCGGTACAGCGCGGACAACAGTCCGAGCATCGCCGAGGTGGCCACGCCCGCAATCGAGGTGCCGAACGCGAAGCCCAGTCCTTTGACCGGCGCCGCCAGCGACGCGCGGATCGCCTGCAAGTCCGTGGCGCTCTCCAACGCGATGCCGGTGCCGCGCAGCGTCGCCACCATGCCGAGCAGCGTGCCCAGCATGCCGAGCAACACCAGCAGGCCGACGAGGTAAGGCGTCAGCGCCGGTCCCGGCAAAGCCACGCGCTCGCCTTCGATGCGCAGCCGCGCCGCGTTGCGCAGGCTCGGATGCAGCGGCTCGAGCCACGCCCCAAGACTCGGCGGCGGCCCGGCGAGCCCCGTGACCGCGCGCGTCAGCGTGGCAGTCGCCTGACTGTAGCGGCGCAGTTCGAGCGCGCCTGCCATGTAGCAGGCGCCGATCAATAACGTGACGGCCAGCGCCAGCGGGTTCGAACCGACATAGCTGGCGGCAATCCAGCACGCAGCGGCCAGACCTGCCAGGAATACAACGAGATCAATACGATATCTGGACATAGCGTCCCAGTTAGCGGGTGCGAAGGGCCGCGAGCAACCCCTCCACCGGTTGAAAACGAACCTCCAGTTCGGCAAGCAGGACGCTCTGCATATCCTTGCGGAATACGTCCAGCCAGGCGCCGGGCGTGACCGGCGCGGCGTCTTCGGAAGCCTCTGCTGTCTCCGCGGTGGCAAGCGCCTGCTCTTCGGCTGCGCGCAAACGCTCGAAGTGCCCGGCCAGCAGGCCCGGCACCGACGCCAGCAGATTCCGCTCGCGCTCGCTCAGCGCGCGCTCCATCACCGCGTCGATCACCGCGAGGCGCGCCATCGCGGGCGTCTTCGCGGCGAGCATGCTGCGCAGACGCCCGCGCAGCGTCGCGATGCCCGTTTCCATCGACTGCTGGATCGCGAGGTAGCGCTGACGAAACACCGCGTAGTCGGCTGGGGCGTCCTGCATTTGCATGTGCGTTTGCCCGTGGCCGCGCCGCCGCGTTCCGGCGAACACGCTGTCGCCGGCAACGGCCTTGGCGAGCGCGCCGCGCACGCGGACGCACTCGTCCTCTTCGGCGCCGCCGAAGCCGCGCGCACCGGCGGCGACCGCGGGCGGATTGCCGTTCAGCGCCGACGACAACGCAATCGCGTCGGTCCAGCCGAGCCATTGGCTCAGCCTGTCCGACAACGATTGCCTGGATTCGGGGACATCGACATCCGCCAGACGGGCCAGCAGGCGAATAAGCGCCGGGCCGCTGGGCGCTGCGCGCGGGGGGGCTTGCAACATACCACCGGAGACAAAAAGTCAGCAGTTTACACGGTGACGGGACGCGGGTCGGTGTTGGATGATGTTCGAAGCATCGAAGTGAGGCGGATCGGTGCGTGTGACGCGCATTTGCATCGCGCCTTTCGAGGGTTTTTTCGTGTCCATTCGAGCGGCTTATCCGGGTTCCGCGGCAACACCCCGTTGTAAGATGAAACCCGCCGAGACCAGAGTTCAGGCGATGACCGGGTCATGGATATCTTCGATCTTCGAACGCAATAATTTCAAGCGAGGCAAACGGGCAGCATGAAATTCGATACCGTCGTGCTGGGCGCCGGCATTGTCGGCGTAAGCGTTGCCGTGCATCTGCAGAAGCGCGGCCGCCAGGTTGCGCTGATCGACCGCAAATTGCCCGGCAACGAAACCTCGTTCGGCAACGCCGGGCTAATTCAGCGCGAAGGCGTTTATCCCTATGCGTTTCCACGCGACCTCGGCACCCTGCTTCGCTACGCGCGCAACCAGTCGCCGGACGTTCGCTACCACGCCGACGCGATGCTCAGAACCGCGCCGTTTCTGTGGCAATACTGGCGCAACTCCCATCCGGCAAGACATGCGGAGATCGCGAAGTCGTATTCGACGCTGATCGAACATTGCGTGAGCGAGCACCGCGCGCTTGCCGCCGCTGCCGGTGCGAGCGCGCTGCTGCGTCCGATCGGCTGGATCAAGGTGTTTCGCAGCGACGCGGCACAGGACGCGGAAACACGGCTCGCCGAACAGTGGCATCGTGAGTATGGCGTCACGTTCGAAACGCTCGATCCCGCACGGTTGCAACAGATGGAGCCCGATCTCGCCACGTATCTGCGAGGCGGTCTGCGCTACCCCGAATCCGATTCCGTCAGCGATCCCAATGCGCTCGTCACCGCGTACGCGAAGTATTTCGCAGCGCTCGGCGGACGTTTTTTTATCGGCGATGCGGACACGTTTCGCGAAGGCTGGCAGGTCGATACGGAAGCCGGCACGGTGACGGCGGACTCGGCGGTCGTCGCGTTGGGGCCGTGGTCGGATCGCGTGAGTTCGCGGCTCGGCTATCGCGTGCCGCTCGCGGTCAAACGCGGATACCACATGCATTACGCGCCGCGAGAAAACGCCCGGCTGAATCATCCGGTGCTGGATGTCGAGAATGGTTATCTGCTCGCGCCGATGGCGCGCGGCATCCGGCTCACGACCGGCGCCGAAATCGCCCGGCGCGATGCGGAGAAAACGCCGACCCAACTCGCCGCGGTCGAGCCGATTGCGCGCACGTTGTTTCCGTTGGGCGAGCGTCTCGACGCCGAACCGTGGATGGGAGGCCGTCCCTGCACGCCGGACATGATGCCGGTCATCGGGCCGGCGAAAAGACACGCGGGCTTGTGGTTCGCCTTCGGCCACGCGCACCACGGACTGACCCTGGGTCCGATAACGGGCCGATTGATCGCCGAGATGATGACCGGAGAGCCGCCGGTGGTGAATCCACAGCCGTTCAGGGTGGAGCGGTTTTAAGGCCGGCGCAAATCCTGTAGCGCGAGCACCGCATGCGGTTGATCGCGCAGGTTCCTTGCGCAAAGGACCTGCGCCGCCTGCATGAAAACGTCGGCGCGGCCTCGCTCGAACTTCCGGCCGCAGACCGGTCCGCATCGAAACCCCGCTATAGCCGATCAAAGTGGCGGGCTCCGGCGTTATCGGCCCCTTTGCAGCAACGCATCGACCACGGACATCGCGATAAAAACCGTCCGCCCGCGTACCTGAATCCGAATCGCGGCCACGCGCATCCCCTTATCCGCATGAAAGAAACTGGCCAAGGACCGAGCACGCCGGAAAGCGTGTTGGGTGGCCAGCCTCCTCTTTTCCCCCTATCGAAAAGAGGGCTAAACCATCGTCACCCACCCTCTCCTGGGCGCTGTCGCGCACTCGCCACACGAGCGCCATCATTACGCATACGCCTGCCAAATGTCGCCATTCCACTACCAAATACGCGCAATTTCTATTCAATCCGCCGTCTCAGCAGGGCCGCAACAGACGTTATTTTCAGTCTTCTTGATTGAGAACGCTTCTCAATTACTCAGTAATTACTTAGAATCCGCTTCGAAACCTATTTGTAATAAACATGGAATTCATGGGTAAGGATCGACACGCCTGTTCGGATTCCAGCACTACGGGATAAAAAAATGAAGTTGCGGTCCGACGAACCGAAGCTCGGCAAAATCAGCACGACGCTGTGCAGCATGTTGGCTGCCGGCCCCGCCCTTGCGCAGGGCACCACGGGCACTCCACCGCCTGAGCGGGAAGGCCAGCTCACAGCGATCGCCGTGCAAGGCCAGACGGACGACGGCTTCAAGACGGACCAGTCGTCTTCGGTCAAATTCACCGCGCCGCTGCTCGATACGCCGCGCTCCGTGACCGTGATTCCGCAGGAGCTGATCCAGAGCACCGGCGCATCGACGCTGACCGAAGCGCTGCGCACCGTGCCGGGCATTACTTTCGGCGCGGGCGAAGGCGGCAATCCGCTCGGCGACCGGCCGTTCATCCGGGGCTACGACGCGCAGGGCAGCACCTTCGTCGACGGCATGCGCGATGTCGGCGCGACCACTCGCGAAGTGTTCAACATCCAGAGCGTCGAAGTGATCAAGGGCGCGGACGGCGCATTTGGCGGCCGTGGCGGCGCGGGCGGCAGCATCAACCTGATCACCAAGACCCCGCACCTGGGCAACTCGGCGGACGGCAGCGTGGGTCTGGGCACCGATCGTTATCGCCGCTTCACCGCCGACGGCAACTGGCAAATGGCCGATCACGCAGCGTTCCGCCTGAACGTGATGAGTCACAACAACGACGTGGCCGGCCGCGACGCGGTCAACAACGAACGCTGGGGCATCGCGCCGTCGTTCACGTATGGTCTCGGCACGCCGACCCGCGTGACGGCGAGCTACTATCACCTGCAAACGGACGACCTGCCCGACAGCGGCATTCCGTACTACTACACGACCACCAACAAACCGGCAGGCGTCAGCACGATCTATCCGGCTCCCGTCGACCGTCACAACTTCTACGGCCTGATCGACCGTGATTTCCGCAAGACGACTTCGGATATCGGCACGGTGCGTATCGAGCACGACATCAACAGCAACCTCACGATCCGCAACACGACGCGCTACACGAAGTCGAGCCAGGACTACATCTGGACCCAGCCGGACGACAGCCAGGGCAACGTGGTCAACGGCATGGTGTGGCGCCGCGCGAACACGCGCGCCAGCGACGTCTACAGCCTCGCGAACCAGACCGAACTGTTCGGCGAGTTCAAGACGGGCTTCCTGAAGCACAGCTTCACCACCGGCCTCGAAGTGTCGCGCGAAACCAGCGTGAACGATTCGTACACGGTGGCTGCGGCAAGCGGCGCGATCTGCAAGACCGCCGGCATCGGCGCGGCGTCGAACTATAACTGCACGAGCTTGTGGACGCCGAATCCGAACGACCCGTGGGCCGGTTCGGTCAAGCAGACCAACGATCCGAGCGAGCAGCGCACGACCACCAGATCGCTGTACGCATTCGACACGATCGAGCTGACCAGGCGCTGGCAAGCCAACGTCGGCCTGCGCGTCGACGATTACTCGACCGACTTGCGCAACACCGTCGCCAACGGCGCCGGCCGCGTCTCGCGCGACGACACGCTGTTCAACTACCAGTTCGGCCTCGTCTTCAAGCCGGCGTCGAACGGCAGCATCTATACGTCGATCTCCACTTCGTCGACGCCGGCCGGCTCGCTGCTCGGCCAGGGCAGCGAAACGCAGTCGCTGATACCGGGTCGTGGCGGCGTTGGCCTGAACGCGGCAGCCCTCTCGCCGGAAAAGAACCGCAGCATTGAACTCGGCACCAAGTGGAACGTGCTGAACAACAAGCTCTCGCTGACCAGCGCGATCTTCCAGATCGACACGACCAACGCGCGCGTCACGCTGCCGGACAACACCTACGCGATGGTCGGAAACAAACGCGTGCAAGGTTTCGAATTCGGTCTGGCCGGCCAGTTGACCAACAAGTGGCAAGTATTCGGCGGCTACACGTATCTGAAGAGCGAGCTGCGCGACAACGGCAAGACCACGTCGGATAACGGCCACCAGTTCCCGAACACGCCGAAGAACAGCGTCAGCCTGTGGACCACCTACGACGTGCTGCCGAAGTTCACGATCGGCGGCGGCGCGTTCTACATGTCGCAGGTGTACGGCGACACGGCGAATCTGCGCGCGGTGCCCGCTTACTGGCGCTTCGACGGCGTGGCGACGTACCGGGTCAACAAGCATGTCGACCTGCAGTTGAACGTGCAGAACATCTTCAACCGCACGTACTACGACCAGGCTTATGCGTCTCACTATGCGTCGATCGCGCCGGGACGCTCCGCGTTCCTGACGCTCAACGCGCACTACTAAGCATCGACCCGATGGAACAGGTGACGCTGAAGGCGTTGGCGAGCGTGTCGCACGACGAACTCGCCACGATTCTCTCCGGGCCGCCGGCCCAGGCCGCCGCCTGGGTGGCGGCGGCCGCACATAACGGCATCGTCGAAGCGCAGGCGGTGTATGGGCAATATCTGCTCGACGGCCACGGCGTCGAGCGCAATACGGAAGAAGCGTTCACCTGGTTCCGGCACGCGGCGCGGCGCGATCATCCGATGGCGATGAACATGCTGGGCCGCTGCTACGAACATGGCTGGGGCACGGCCGCTTGCGCGCCGGTCGCGCTCTACTGGTATCGGCTCGCGGCGCGGGCCGGACTCGATTGGGGCATGTACAACTACGCGTCGGCATTGGCGCTTGGCAACGGCGTCGAGTGCGATCGCGTGGAGGCGTTGCAGTGGTTCCGGCGCGCCGCCGAACTGGGGCACGCGAAATCGCTGAACTTCGTCGGCAGCTTTTACGAAGACGGCTGGGAAGTCGACGCGGACGCGACTATCGCGCTCGACTACTACCGGCGCGCGGCACAGGGCGGCGACTTCCGCGGTCAGTTCAACTATGCGAGGCTGCTGGCCGAACGCGGCGAGATCGACCACGCGCTGCAATGGCTGCAACGTGTGCCGCACACGGCGACGCCGGCGTTTGTCGCGAAGATGCAGCGATGGCTGGCGGCTTCGACGGTGAGCGAGTTTCGCGCGCTGGGTGAAGACATCGAGGCGAACGCCCTCACAGCGAATGCCGCCGCGCACATCACCGGCAACACCCAAGCGAACAGCGACGCGCCATATAACGCCATGCTGCGCCCCGCACAGGAATCAAACGCATGATGTTCCACCTGCAAGGCGTACTCAGCAAACAGCAGGTCGCGCAATGCCGCGAAGTGCTCGACGCGGCGCAATGGATCGACGGCAATGCGACTTCCGGCATGCAATCGGCGCAGGCCAAGCGCAACCAGCAACTGCCCGAAGGCTCACCCGCCGCGCGCGCGGTCGGCGATGCGATTCAGGACGCGCTCGGCGTCAACCCGCGGTTCTTTTCCGCGGCGCTGCCGCTGAAAGTGTTCCCGCCGCTCTTTAACCGCTACGCAGGCGGCGACGGTTTCAACACTCACGTGGATAACGCGATCCGCCTGCTGCGCGGCACGGACTTCCGCATTCGCAGCGATCTGTCGGCCACGCTTTTTCTGGCCGAGCCGGACACTTATGACGGCGGCGAACTCTGCATCGAAGACACCTACGGCGTGCATCGCGCGAAACTGCCCGCCGGCGATATGGTGCTCTACCCCGCTTCGAGTCTGCATCACGTGAGCCCGGTCACGCGTGGCGTGCGAGTCGCATCGTTCTTCTGGATTCAGAGCATGGTGCGCGACGACGGCGAGCGCACCACGCTGTTTCAACTCGACAACGACGTACAGCGTCTTGCCGCCGAGAAGGGTTCGAACGACCCCACGGTGGTCAGCCTCACCGGCATTTATCACAATCTGCTACGCCGCTGGGCCGACGCCTGAGGCGAACCGGCAGAGAACCGCCAAACAGCGGGCACAAGAAAAAACGCCGCGAAGCAGAAGCTTCGCGGCGTTCTATTCAGACGAACACAACGATCAGGCCGCGGCCACCGCTCTGCGCGGGGACACCACCGACACGGCAAACGTCACGACGATATTGACCACCAGTGCAATCAGGCCGATATACAACGGATAAGCCGTCGCGCCGAGATGCAGCGCGTACACCGGCTTGAGCCCCTGCGACATCGCGAGCCCGGTGCCGATCACGATCCCGACCAGCCAGCCGCAGAACAGACCCGGCGTGTTCAGTCGACGCGTATACAACGAGAACACGATCGCCGGGAAAATCTGCAGAATCCACACGCCGCCGAGCAACTGCAGGTCGATCGCATACTGCGTCGGCAGGAACACGATGAACAGCAGCGCGCCGAACTTCACGACCAGCGACACGATCTTCGCGGTCGAAGCCTCGCCCTCGGGCGAGATATTCGGCGACACCAGCGGACGCCACAGATTGCGGGTGAACAGATTGGCCGCGCCGATCGACATGATTGCGGCGGGCACCAACGCACTGATCGCAATCGCCGCAGCCGCGAAGCCGACGAACCACTGCGGGAACAGCGTGCCGAACAACGCCGGCACCACGTCGGACGCCGACTTGACGTTCACGTCGGCGGCAATCGCCATATAGCCGAGCAACGCGATCAAACCGAGCAGCAACGTATACGCCGGCAGGAAGATCGCATTCTTCTTGACCGTCTTCGCCGACGCGGACGACAGCACCGCCGTCATCGTATGCGGATACATGAAGGCCGCCAGCGCCGAGCCCAATGCGAGCGAAGCAAACGCAGTGAACTGGCCCGGATGCAGAATGATGCCGGTTGCGCCGCCCTTGGCCTTGAAATGCGCATCGGCCGCGTCGAACACGTGTGCGTAACCGCCCAGCTTCGCCGGAATCAGCCACACCGCCGCGATCACGACGATATAGATCATGATGTCCTTGACGAACGCGATCATCGCCGGCGCACGCAGGCCGCTCGCATACGTGTAGAGGGCCAGAATCACGAAGGCGACGATCAACGGCATTTCGCCGCTCACGCCGAGCCCTTTGATCACCACCTGCATACCGACCAGCTGCAGCGCGATATACGGCATCGTCGCGACGATGCCGGTCAGCGCGACCGCCGCCGGGAACCACTTGCCGCCGTACTCACCCTGCACGTAGTCCGCCGCCGTGATGTGGTTCTTCGCGTGCGCGACCTTCCACAGCTTCGGCATCACCGCGAACACGAACGGATAGACGATGATCGTGTACGGCAACGCAAAGAAGCCGTACGCGCCCACCGAATACACCAGTGCGGGCACCGCGATCACGGTATAGGCGGTATAGAAGTCGCCGCCCACGAGGAACCACGAAATGATCGTGCCGAACTGGCGGCCGCCAAGCCCCCATTCATGCAACTGCGTCAGGTCGCCCCGCTTCCAGCGCGCGGCAAAAAAGCCGATCACGGTGACGAGCACGAAGAACGCGATGAACACGCTCATCGCGACCGGGTTCACGGGATTCAGATCATTCATTTGACACCTCGATACACGATGTAAATCAGCAGCGAGGTCAACGGCACCCACAGAAACTGATACCAGTAGAAGAACGGAAAGCCGAACAGCGGCGGATGCGTGTCGTTATAAAACGGCAGCCACAGCAGCGCGATATAAGGGATCAGCAGAATGAGCCAGAGCCATGAACGGCCGGCGGATGGGGAGGTCTCCACGAACTTCTCCTAGGTCTACTATCGACACCGCACGCCATGGCTCGTGGCCCGGCGCACGGAAAACCGATGATCTGATATTGGGCAGAAAACCGGATGCAGGCGTCTCCCGCCTGTTTGCGGACATGCCGGGGCAACCCGGCATACGCGGCAACGCGAATCGCCGCGCGCAACAGGCCAAAGGGGGCCGCCACGCGCAGGTTTCCGCGGGGATGTAGTATTCGCCTTCGTGAGCGTCCTCACAAGCGCGCAACTACGTAAGCCGGTTACGTAATACTACGTAGCCTGTCGGCTGTTTTTTCAACGATGAAACTCAAAGCGAAGATTGTCCTGCTGGCGATCGTGCCCTTTCTCGCGGCCATCGCCAGCATCGAAACCGGCGTGCGCCGGGAAGCCACGTCGCTCGCCGAAACGCAGCACGCGACCACCCAGGCCGCGTACATGGCGAGCAAGGAAATCGAGCTCAAACATTACGTCGAGCTTGCCACCACCGCGATCGCGCCGCTTTACGACGCCGGCCAGGACAATGCGCGCGACGACGCGCTGCTGCGCATGCGCGCGCTCGACGTGCTGGAGAAAATGGATTTCGGCAAGGACGGCTACTTCTTCGTCTACGACATGCACGGCCGTTCGCTGATGCATCCGCGCGAGCCCGATCTGGTCGGGCGCGATCTATGGGCGCTGCGTGACAGTCATGGCACGCCGACGATCCAGCAGTTGCTCGCCGCGGCCTCGCGCGGCGGCGGCTACGTGCGTTACCTGTGGCATCGCCCGTCGACCGGCAAGATCGCGTCGAAACTCGGCTACGTGGTGCCGCTCGAACGCTGGGGCTGGATGATCGGCACCGGCATCTATCTCGACGACGTCGACACGACGCTCGCGCATATCGACGCGGGCGCGGCCGCCAACATCGATCGCACGATGAAGTGGATCGACGCGATTGCCGTGGCCGGACTCGCCGTGATCGCGCTGTGCGCGCTCGTTCTCAACGTCACCGAATACCGCAGCGCCGACGCGAAACTGAAGCGGCTCGCGCAGCAGGTGGTCGAGTCGCAGGAAAACGAACGCGCGCGCTTGTCGCGCGAGTTGCACGACGGCATCAGCCAGATGATGGTGTCCGTGAAACTGCTGCTCGAATCCGCGCTTGCGCGCTTCGAGCGCGCCGACGCACGCGTGCCCGCCGCCGAAGCCGCGCTCACCACCAGTCTCACGCGGCTCGGCGATACCTTGCGCGAAGTGCGGCGCATTTCTCACGCGCTGCGTCCGTCGATGCTCGACGATCTCGGCGTCGCGGCCGCGCTGGAGCAACTGACGCGCGAACTCAGCGAGGAGTCCGGCATCGAGATCAGCTTCACGCAGATCACGCACACGCATGCGGCGACGCTGCCCGACACCGTCAATACCGTGCTGTTTCGCATCGCCCAGGAAGCGCTGACCAATATCGTGCGCCATGCGCAGGCGTCGAGCGCGGCGCTCGCGCTCGACATCTCGCACGACGCCGTCACGCTGACGATCGCGGACAACGGCCGCGGCTTCGACGTGACGCACGCTTTCGTCGGCCGGCGCTCGGGCATCGGTCTGCGCAATATGCGTGAGCGGCTCGAAGCGCTCGGCGGCAAGCTCTCGCTCTTATCTCAAACCGGCCATACGGTCGTCACCGCGCGCGTGCCGCTCGGCACATCCGAGGCGGCGCTGCCGCCCTTGCAGGAAATCCAGTCATGAACAACACCACCGCCGCCATCGCACGCCTGCTTCTCGTCGACGATCATCCGCTCGTGCGCGACGGTTTGCGCGCGCGTCTCGAAGCGGTGCGCCATTTCGAAGTGGTCGGCGAAGCGGGCAACGCGCAGGAAGCGCTGGCGCTCGCCGCGAGCGACATGCCGCATCTGGTGCTGATGGACGTTGGAATGAACGGGATGAACGGCATCGCGCTGGCCGGGCTCTTTCATGAGCGCTTTCCGGCGATTCGCGTGCTGATGCTGTCGATGCACGACAACCTCGAATACGTGACCCAGGCGGTTCGCGCGGGCGCGAGCGGCTACGTGCTCAAGGATTCGCCCGCCACCGAAATCATTCAGGCGATCGGCGCGGTGCTCGACGGCAAGACGTTTTTCAGCGCGGGGCTCGGCGCGCGGCTGATCCAGGCGTCGGCGACGCAATCGCCGGTCGAACGTCTCACACCGCGCGAGCGGGACATTCTCGATGCGTTGGCCGAGGGCCTATCGAGCAAGCAGATCGCCCAGCGCAACGATCTGTCCGTGCGGACGGTGGAGACGCATCGGCTGAACCTGAAGCGCAAGCTCGATATCGAAGGTCAGGCGGAGCTGATCAAGTTCGCGGTGGAGAATCGGCGCACACAGCGGTGAGGCGCTAAAGCGCTGAGCGGCGCGTAGGCCGTCCCGCAGCCCGCGCCCTCATGCCGCGCACCGCCCTCTACACGCCAACCAGCGCCGGCAACTCCACTTCGTACGACAGGCGCTCGGACCAGCGGCTCGTCTGTGATTGACGCATCACGTGGCTCGCAGGCGTCGCACTATCGACGTGTATCTGCAAGCGCGCTGGATAGCGGGCGTGTTTCTTCTCGAGAATGGCGCGGCTCAGAAATTCGGCACTATAGGCTCTCAGCAAGTGCGGATGCTGCGCTTCGATGTACGCGGCAATCTGCTCCTGTTCGCAGTCGATCATGGCAAGCGACGTCAGCGTGCGCTCATCCCAACGGAAGCGCAGGCCGAGTTCGTCGAAAGCGGTGTTATAGGCGCACAGTTGCGCCTGGACTTCCGCATCGGGCTCGCTGTCGCGAGCATGCAATTGAACTGGGTTCATGGTCGTCTCCTTCCGGCAAATGACATTGATCCAGAATAGAAGAGCCCATGAATAAACAATAGTTAAAGTTTTTTCGAAAAACGATAGCCTTTTGTTTATACATTCGATCGCCGTTGCGACCACGACTGTGGGCACAGACCCATTCCCTGCAACTCTTTGCCTCCCGCATGCGTAGTATCGCAGGAAATCTGACGAGTTCCAGCGCCGCGAAAACCCCGTCACACGTGCTTTTCGAGCCGTTCAATTCCCGCGGCGACCACGTGCCGAACGAAACCGCGTTCGTCCGCCTGCGCGCGAAAAACTCAGCAGTCAGTCACCCTCGGGAAAATCCGCCCTCGGCGAAAAGTCACTTTCCGCAGCCACTCCAAGTCAAAAGGGTAGACCCTTATATTACGGATGACTAATACAAACCATAAAATGTTTTAACTTTCGTTTATCGCCAATCTCGCGCAGCATCCCATCACACACGTTGCACCGTGCAATAGCTTTCTCTCAACTGTTGTGCACTCAGCGAGTCAGGGTTGTCGTTAGTACAGTTCTTTCTGGCCGACCATTGGCGCTTCATCGCCCGCAGGCAAACGGCGACGCAGCGATTCGATCACGTAAGTTCAACGCGCCACTCGAGCGCGGCAGAACAGGAGACGGAGACATGGGATATTCCAACGTATCGGAAGGCGGCCGCGCACCATTCTGGCAACACCGGTGGGTGCAACTCGCCATCGGCATCATGTGCATGGGGCTCGTTGCGAATCTGCAGTATGCGTGGACGCTGTTCGTCGTACCGATGGACAACAAGCACCATTGGGGCCAGGCGGCGATCCAGACCGCCTTCACGATCTTCATCGTCACCGAAACCTGGCTCGTGCCCGTGGAGGGCTGGCTCGTCGACAAGTTCGGGCCGCGCCCCGTGGTGAGCGGCGGCGCACTGTGCGCAGCGCTCGGCTGGATTATCAACGCGCATGCGACCACTCTCGCCGAGCTGTACGTCGCAGCCGTCATCGCCGGCATTGGCGCAGGCTGCGTGTATGGCACCTGCGTCGGCATGGCGCTCAAATGGTTTCCGGACAAACGCGGTCTTGCAGCCGGGTTGACCGCAGCGGGTTTCGGCGCCGGCGCGGCCGTCACGGTGATACCGATTGCCAACATGATCCAGCGTTCGGGCTACGAGCACGCGTTCATGTTCTTCGGCATTTTCCAGGGTGTCTTCATCCTGCTGCTCGCCACCATGTTGGTCCGGCCGAAGCCGCCCGCCAATGCGATCCCGGCTAAACGTATCGTTGCCAGCAAGATCGACTACACGTCCGGCCAGATGATCCGCTCGCCGCTCTTCTGGGTGTTGTATTTCATGTTCGTATTCGTGGCAGCCGGCGGCATCATTGCGACCGCGCAGCTCGGGCCCATCGCGAAGGAATTCGGTTTTGCGAGGCTGCCTGTGAGTTTGATCGGCATCACGCTGCCGCTCCTCACGATGACGCTGTCGATCGACAACCTGTGCAATGGCCTCACCCGTCCCCTCTGCGGTTTTCTGTCGGACCGCATCGGCCGCGAAAACACGATGTTCATGATCTTCCTCGGTGAAGGCGTCGCGCTGCTGGGGCTGATGCAGTTCGGCCACAACCCGTACGCGTTCATGTTCTTCGCAGCCGCCGTGTTCCTCTGCTGGGGCGAGATCTTCTCGATCTTCCCCGCGACTTGCGCGGACACGTTCGGCAGCAAACACGCCGCGGCGAATGCGGGCACGCTCTACACCGCCAAGGGTACAGCCGCGATGCTGGTGCCGATCGCCTCGCTGCTGTCGGCGAACGGCGGATGGAACACGGTGTTCATCTCAGCAGCAGTGATATCGATCGCCGCCGCCGTCTCCGCGAAGTTCGTCCTTGCCCCCATGAGAAAGCGCTGGATCGAAAACTCGGGCGCGCGAGCCGGCGTAGCCGTGGCCGAGCCGCGGCTGCAGCCATGGTCCAGCGGCTCATCCGAATAAACGACCACGTGAGCGCCCCGCTCACGACCCACCACACAACGCCCCGCCAATAAGGAGAGATGTCATGGCAGAAGCCGACCAGTCCACAACAGAGGACACGTTAAAACAACAGGCGACCGAAACGACCGACGGATTCCATCTCGTCATCGATGCGCTGAAACTGAACGACATCGATACCATCTTCGGACTGGTGGGCATCCCCATTACCGACCTGGCGCGACTGGCACAAGCGGAAGGAATGCGTTTCATCGGCTTTCGTCATGAGCAGCACGCGGGCAACGCGGCCGCCATTTCCGGCTACATCACGCAGAAGCCGGGCATCTGCCTGACCGTGTCGGCACCGGGCTTTCTGAACGGCCTGACGGCGCTCGCCAATGCGACCACGAACTGCTTCCCGATGATTCTGATCAGCGGTTCGAGCGAACGCGAAATCGTCGATCTGCAGCAAGGCGATTACGAGGAAATGGATCAGTTGAATGCGGCCAAGCCATATGCCAAGGCCGCGTTTCGCGTGCTGCATGCGGAGGACATCGGTATCGGCGTGGCGCGCGCGATTCGCGCTGCCGTCTCGGGGCGCCCCGGTGGCGTATATCTGGACTTGCCCGCCAAGCTGCTCTCGCAAACGCTCGATGCCGTGAAGGCGCAGCAGTCGCTCGTGAAAGTCGTCGACGCTGCGCCGCGCCAGTTGCCGGCGCCGGACTCCGTCAAGCGTGCGATCGAGGTGCTCAAGAGCGCCAAACGTCCGCTGATCCTGCTCGGCAAAGGCGCGGCATACGCGCAGGCCGACGCGGAGATTCGCGGCTTCGTCGAGCAAAGCGGCATTCCCTATCTGCCAATGTCGATGGCCAAAGGCCTGTTGCCCGACACGCATGAACAATCGGCATCGGCGGCGCGCTCGTTCGTGCTGCAGGAAGCCGACGTGGTCGTGCTGATCGGCGCGCGTCTGAACTGGCTGCTCTCGCACGGCAAAGGCAAAACGTGGGGCGCACAGCCGAAGCGATTCATCCAGGTCGATATCTCGCCGACCGAAATCGACAGCAACGTCGCGATTGCCGCGCCGGTCATCGGCGATATCGGTTCATGCGTGGCGGCACTGCGCGCCGGCATCGATGCGAGCTTCCGCAAACCGGGCGCCGAGTGGCTCGGCGCGATTGCCGAGCGCAAGAACAAGAATCTCGCCAAGATGGCCGAGACGCTTGACAAGAACCCGTCGCCGATGAACTTCCACAGCGCATTGCGCGCGATTCGCGATGTGCTGAAGACACGTCCGGACATCAACGTCGTCAACGAAGGCGCGAATACGCTCGACTACGCGCGCAGCATTATCGACATGTACGAGCCGCGCAAACGCTTCGATTCAGGCACGTGGGGAATCATGGGTATCGGCATGGGCTTCTCCATCGGCGCGGCGGTCACGACCGGCAAACCGGTTGTCGCGATCGAAGGCGACAGCGCGTTCGGTTTCAGCGGCATGGAACTCGAAACGATCTGTCGTTACGAGTTGCCCGTCTGCACGATCGTGTTCAACAACAACGGCGTGTATCGCGGCACCGACGTGAACCCGACCGGCGGCAAGGACGTCGCACCGACGGTCTTCGTGAAGGGTGCGCGTTACGACAAGATGATCGAGGCGTTCGGCGGCGTCGGTTATCACGCGAGCACACCGGAAGAACTCACCAAGGCGCTGCTCGAGGCAATCGCATCGGGCAAGCCGAGCCTGATCAATGCCGTCATCGACGAGGCGGCGGGCACCGAGAGCGGCCGCCTGACCAATCTGAATCCGCAAAGCGCGGCAATGAAAAAGTAATCAGGGTAACTACGGAGATATCGACATGACCAAACCTCTGGAAGGCATCAAGATCATCGACTTCACCCACGTTCAGGCAGGTCCGGCGTGCACGCAGTTGCTCGCCTGGTTCGGCGCCGATGTGATCAAGGTCGAAAGACCCGGTTCGGGCGACGTGACGCGTAACCAGCTGCGCGACATCCCCGATGCCGACGCGCTGTACTTCACCATGCTCAACAGCAACAAGAAGTCGCTCACGCTGGACACGAAAAAGCCCGAAGGCAAGGAAGTGCTCGAAAAGCTGATTCGCGAGTCCGATGTTCTGGTCGAGAACTTCGGCCCGGGCGCGTTGGACCGGATGGGCTTTTCATGGGAACGCCTGAACGAACTCAATCCGAAGATGATCGTCGCTTCGGTGAAGGGCTTCAGCGACGGCCATCACTACGACGACCTGAAGGTCTATGAAAACGTCGCGCAGTGCGCGGGCGGCGCGGCCTCCACCACCGGCTTCTGGGACGGTCCCCCGACCATCAGCGCCGCGGCGCTCGGCGACAGCAACACCGGTATGCATCTGGCGATCGGGATTCTGACCGCGCTGCTCGGCCGCGACAAAACCGGTAAAGGCCAGAAGGTCGCCGTGTCGATGCAGGACAGCGTGCTGAACCTGTGCCGGGTGAAACTGCGTGACCAGCAACGACTGGAGCGGGTCGGCTATCTCGAGGAATATCCGCAGTATCCGCACGGCGAATTCAGCGACGTGGTGCCGCGCGGCGGCAATGCGGGTGGCGGCGGTCAGCCGGGATGGGTGCTCAAGTGCAAGGGCTGGGAGACGGACCCGAACGCCTATATCTACTTCACGATCCAGGGCCACGCGTGGGAACCGATCTGCAAGGCACTCGGCAAACCCGAGTGGATCGATGACCCGTCTTACAAGACTGCGGAAGCGCGTCAGCCGCACATCTTCGACATCTTCAAGACGATCGAAGCATGGCTCGCCGACAAGACCAAGTTCGAAGCGGTCGACATCCTGCGTAAGTTCGACATTCCCTGCGCACCGGTACTGACGATGAAAGAACTGGCCAACGACCCGTCATTGCGCGCAAGCGGCACGATTGTCGAAGTGCCGCACAAGAAACGCGGCTCGTACCTGACCGTCGGCAGCCCGATCAAGTTCTCGGATATGAAGCCGGAAGTCACCGCGTCTCCGCTGCTCGGAGAGCATACCGAAGAGGTGCTGTTGGGCCTTGGCTACAGCCGGCAGGACATCTTCAATCTACGCGAAATCAAGGCAGTTTAACGGCGTCACGCGGGCCCGCTTCGGGCTCTGGCGTGCCAATGCGGCGCTCGTGAGGGCGCTGCATCCGCTTCAGATCCGCGTTGTTACTTCGGAGGAACGCCGTGCAAACCGCCATCGACTACCAGCAACTCGCCAACGCAATCGGCGACGCCATTATCATCTCCGATGCCGGCGGCAGCATCACTTTCTGGAACCCAGCGGCTGAACGCATGTTCGGCTTTACGCAGAGCGAGGCGCTCGGACAATCACTGGACCTGATCATTCCGGAACGCCTGCGCGGCCGCCATTGGGACGGCTATCACAAGACCATGGCAACGGGCCAGACCCGCTACGGCAATGATGTGCTGCGTGTCCCCGCGGTGGATAAGAACGGGCGCTCAATGTCGATCGCCTTTACCGTCGCGCTGCTGCATTCGCCGCAAAACGAGTTCACCGGCATCGTCGCCGTGATCCGGGACGAAACCACCCGCTTCCAGGAGGACCGACTGCTACGCAAACGTCTGGCGGAACTGGAAGCTTCCGCAGGCGCGTGAGTGGCCGTCGTCGCACGTTATCCGTCAGGCACTTCCCCGCATCAGGTGTAAAAATAGGGTTGCCGTTCAACTCCTTACAGTTGAACGGCCAACTCCTGGAGCGGGTTAAAGATGACACGCCTGATCGAACTGCGCCTCGCCAGTCTGCTGTTCTGCATGGCCGCGACTCAAGCTCATGCGGAACAACCGCGCGTCAATCGCGGCCACGACCCGTTCTTTCAGATCTCCAGGGCAATCAGCGAGTGCCCGACACCACTCGGCCCATTCGAAACGGAAAAGGAATGGCTCGACGACAGCCATTACCGGATCGAACGTGGCAATAGCTGCTGGATCGAGGGCCGCTGCCGTTTGTCGAACGCCTATCTGTACGACGCCGAAATCGCCGAGGCTGTGCAACGGCGCCTCGCCAACATCAACTATGCGACGCACTGGCGCGAACAATCCACCTTGTGGCTCACGCTGCAACGCCGCTTCATCTACGTGGAAGGCTGCGTCGCGCCGGGCTTCGACAAGCGCACATTCCTCGCCGAGCTTGCGAAGACAGCGGACGTCGAACGCGTGATCGACAACACGATCACCGACCCGCATGCCGCGCAACTGCCCTATCGAACACAGGCGAATCCGGACAAGCCGGTACGCGATCCGGGCAACTAGCGCGCCAGACGACTCGCGGTAACCCGCCCGCCACTGCCCGGCGACGTTGCAACAGCTATATCGGCAATCCTTCATAGCAACGCAGAAATCGATCTTTGGCCTTAACGACGTCATTGCTAACATCGGCGACCCGACACATCCGGTCAGCACAACAATGACAACACAGAGATCGCAACCCTCCGCATTTCGTCTCGGCCTCATCGGCGCCGCCGTCGCCAGCCTCGTGGTACTCGCCTCGTGCGGCGACGACAATCTGCCGAGCGCCAACGCGACGCCGACACCGGCACCCGTGGTTGCACAGAAGCGGCCCAACATTCTCTACATCATGGCCGACGACCTCGGCTATTCCGACATCCACGCGTTCGGCGGCGAAATCAATACGCCCAACCTCGACGCGCTGGTGCAATCCGGCCGCATCCTCACGAATCATCACACCGGCACCGTCTGCGCGATCACGCGCTCGATGCTGATCTCCGGCACCGACCACCATCTGGTCGGCGAAGGCACGATGGGCGCGCCGACCGACGAGCGCAAAGGCCTGCCCGGCTATGAGGGATACCTGAACGACCGCGCGTTGTCGGTCGCGCAATTGTTGAAGGACGGCGGCTATCACACCTACATGGCCGGCAAATGGCACATCGGCTCGGGCATCGTCGGCAGCACGACGGGCGGCGGACAGACGCCGGACCAATGGGGCTTCGAGCATAGCTACGCGCTGCTCGGCGGCGCCGCGACCAATCACTTCGCGCACGAACCGGCGGGCTCGAAGAACTACACCGAAGACGGCCAGTATGTGCAACCCGGCCAGCCGGGACAACCGGGCGGCGCCGGGGGCAGCCCCGCCGTGTTCTACTCGACCGACTTCTACACGCAACGCCTGATCTCGTACATCGATTCGAACAAGGGCGACGGCAAGCCGTTCTTCGCGTATGCCGCATACACGTCGCCGCACTGGCCGCTGCAGGTGCCCGAGCCTTATCTGCACAACTACGCCGGCAAATACGACGCCGGTTACGACGTGATCCGCAACGCGCGCATCGCGCGGCAAAAAGCGCTCGGCATCATTCCGAACGACTTCGTGCCGTACGGCGGCGCATCGGAGACGCTCGTCGCGAGCCCCGCTA
Organism: Paraburkholderia strydomiana; assembly: GCF_046030495.1. Classification (GTDB taxonomy): domain Bacteria; phylum Pseudomonadota; class Gammaproteobacteria; order Burkholderiales; family Burkholderiaceae; genus Paraburkholderia; species Paraburkholderia strydomiana_A. The sequence goes on along the minus strand of NZ_JAQQCJ010000003.1, from coordinate 15,624 downwards.
CCGCGAACAACGGCACGGTGAACGCGAAGTACGTGAGCGCCGTGCATAGCGCCGCGCAAGGCTACACCGATTACGGCCCCGGCACCGTGAACAAGTCGTGGGACAGCCTCTCGCCCGCCGAGAAGAAAGCGCAGGCGCGCTACATGGAAATCTACGCGGGCATGGTCGAGAACCTCGATCACAACATCGGCCTGCTGATCCAGCATCTGAAAGATATCGGCGAATACGACAACACGTTCATCATGTTCCAGTCGGATAACGGCGCGGAAGGCTGGCCGATCGACTCCGGCGCCGACCCGAGCGCGACCGACATCGCCAATGCCGCCGAGCCGGTCTATTCGACGCTCGGCACCGACAACGGTCTGCAAAACGCCAAACGCCTGCAATACGGTTTGCGCTGGGCCGAAGTGAGCGCGACGCCGTTCCGTCAGACCAAGGGCTATTCGGGCGAAGGCGGCGTGTCCACGCCGTTGATCGTGCATCTGCCGGGTCAGACCTCGCAGAAGCCGACGCTGCGCGACTTCACGCACGTCACCGACAACACCGCCACGTTCCTCGCGCTCGCGCAGATTTCGCCGCCGACGCAAGCCGCACCCGCGCTGATCAACACGCTGAGCGGCGTCGATGAAAACAAGGGCAAGGTGGTCTACAACAATCGCTACGTGTATCCAATCACCGGGCAATCGCTGTTGCCGGTGCTGAACGATCAGGCCACGAGCGCGGTGCACACCGCATCGTTCGGCGACGAAGCGTACGGGCGCGGTTATCTGCGCAGCGCCGACGGCCGCTGGAAAGCGTTGTGGACCGAGCCGCCGCTCGGTCCCGTGGATGGCCACTGGCAGCTGTTCGACATGAACTCGGATCGCGGCGAAACGCAGGACGTGTCGACGCAGAATTCGTCGGTGATCGACGGCCTCGTACAGCAGTGGAACAACTACATGAGCAGCGTCGGCGGCGTCGAGCCGTTGCGTCCACGCGGTTATTACTGAGCACGCGATGACGTTTCGATTCAAGCTCAAAAGCGGCGCGGCGCTGTACGGCGCCTACGCCGTGCTCGCGGCGGCCGCCTTCGCCGCTGCGTTCACCGCCGCAGCGGTCGCTTCGACTGCCGCGTCGACCGCATTCGGCGGCCCCGCGAAACAAGGCGCATTCGACGACCTGAACCGCTCGCGTCCGCTGGCCGCGCTCGGCTCGGAAAAGCAATGCGCGCGCTACAGCGGTTTGCCCGCGCGCTGGCGCGACGATCCGCAGGCCGGCATGGTGCACCTGCATGGCGGCGACTTCGTGTTCGGCAGCAAGCTTGGCTATGAAGACGAGCGCCCCGCCAGCGACGCCAAGACACACGTCGCCGGCTTCTGGATCGATCAGACCGACGTGACGAACGCGCAGTTCGCCGCCTTCGTCAAAGCGACCGGTTACGTCAGCGATTCGGAACGCCAGGGCGGCGCCGTGGTGTTCCACTCGCCTACGCGCGAAGAGATGAACGCGCGCGACCTGGCGTGGTGGAGCTGGGTGAAGGGTGCCGCGTGGAATCATCCGACCGGTCCGGGCAGCACGCTCGACGGACGCATGAACCAGCCGGTGACAATGGTCACGCAAGCCGACGCACTCGCCTACGCGCGTTGGCTAGGCCGTGATCTGCCGACCGAAGCCGAGTGGGAATACGCGGGCAAAGCGGGCCACGAAGGCGCGGACCTCGACACCGCGCCGCGCGACGAACACGGCAAGCCGAGTGCGAACTACTGGCAAGGCGTGTTTCCCGTGCTGAACACCGACGAGGACGGGCACGTCGGGCTCGCGCCCGTCGGCTGCTATGCGGCCAACGACTTCAGGCTCTACGACATGATCGGCAACGCGTGGGAGTGGACCAAAGACGTGTACAGCGGTCCGCACCGGTCGCACACCAATGGCGATACCGCCGCCGTCGCGCCGCTCAGCCGCAGGCACGATACGCCGATGGTCATCAAAGGCGGTTCGTTTCTCTGCTCGCGCGACTATTGCGTGCGCTATCGCGCCGCCTCACGCGAACAGCAGGAGGCGGATTTGCCGGCCGCGCACATCGGTTTTCGCACGGTATCGCGGGATGCGTCATGAAGCCGCTTGAGATCGCGGCGGCGGCGCTGCTTGGCGTCGCCGCATTGTTGCAGCCTATGCAAGCCTTGGCGGCCGCGCCGGACCAGGTCATCAAAGTCGGCGTGAGCGCGGGCGCCCACGCCGAGATCATGGACCAGGTGCGCCGCGTCGCGGCCGCGCGAGGACTCGCGCTCGACGTCGTCGTGTTCGACAAACCGGCTGCGATCGACGCCGCGCTCGCCGCGAACAGGATCGACGCCGCGAGCTTCGAAGACGAGCCGAGCTTCGACGCGCAGCGCAAACAGCATCGCTATGCGCTCACGAGCGTCGCCACGACCGTGACGTTTCCGATTGCGCTGTACTCGCGCAAGCTGACGAACCTCGGCCAGTTGCAACGCGGCGCGACGATCGCAATTCCCGACGATCGGGAAGGCACCGCACGCGCGCTGATCCTGCTACAGAACTTCACGCTGCTGACGTTCAAGGACAGCGCGGGTCTGCATGCAACACTCGCCGACATCACGAGCAACCGTCTGAATCTGAAGATCCGCCAGGTGCCGCGCGCGCGTCTGTTCGACTCGCTGAACAGCGTGGCCTTCGCCGTGATCGACAGCGACGACGCGGCCCGTGCGGGCCTCTACCCCGCACGCGACAGTCTCGGCCTCGAAGACGCGCGCTCGCCCTATGCCAACGTGTTGACGGTTCGCGACAGCGACCGTGACGAGGCGTGGGTCGCACAACTGGTCGCCGCGTATCACTCGGACGACGTCGCGCATTTCATTCTCACTCGCTATCAGGACTCGGTGCGCCGGCCATGGTGAACGCGTTCTCGTTCGCGTGTTCGGCGTGCGGCAAATGCTGCAATAGTCCGCCGGCGATGACGTTGGCGGAGCTGTTCCGGCATCGCGACCGGTTCATCGGCTGCATTGCGATTGGCCGCATACCACGCAAGCGCGTGGGCGAACGCGTGCGCGTCGGGCAACATGAGCGCGTGCTCGATGAGGCGGATATCGCCGCGTTCGATACGCTCGCAGATACGCTGCTGCAGCGTGCCGGCGATACCTTCAGCATCACCGCGCAAGGCTACGACTACCCTTCTCTCGCGCGTTGCCCCGCGCTCGAAGACGACGGGCACTGCGCGATTCATTCGCACGGCAAGCCGCTCACGTGCGAAGTCGTGCCACTCGACCCGCTCGTGCCCGACACGCTGCAGCATCTGGTATTGGCTGCGCGCAATCAGAGCGCCGTGTATTTCGGCGCCGAATGCATTCGCGAAGGCGAACGCGAAGGCGCGGCGTTGATGGTCGCGCAAGGCCGCGTCGTCGACGCTCATGCAAAGGACGCGCTAATCCGTCGCCGCCTCGCACTCGAAAAAGAGCGCGAAGTGTGGGGCCAGGCTGTGTTCGAAGCGCTACGCAAAGAACTGTTCGACTCGCCCGCTGCGTTGGCGCGCATTCCCGCAGGCGGCTTTCTGACCATCTCGATCGTGCCCGCGCTGTTGACGGTCGCGTCCGTCTCCGGGCATTGCCGCCGGTTATGTGCCGACTATATCGACAGCCAGCTTGCATTGATCGACCGTTGCATTGCGCAGGCACTCGTGCGTCGCCGGCTGGAGGATCGTCCGGTCACCCTGGAATTGCGCGGCTTCGCGAACGCCTATCGGCACGCCAAGGCGGCGCTCGCCGAGTCTACTGTCATGGCATCGGACGGCGGCCACTCACCGGCTCCCGGTGCCGTCGAAGCCTACCTGAGCGGCGCGGTTCTCTAGTAAGACGAAGTCGCATACGTTTCAGCGTTCGCCGCCGTATTCGACTTTCATCGCTTGACCGTGCCTTTTCTACAGCTGCGTGTCCAGCATCCATACGAACTTCTCAATCAGCTTTTCGCTCAGCGGACGGTGCATCCATGCTTCGAGCGTGATGCGTTGCGACTTCCTGATGTCGTCCGCGAAGGTGGCGGTTTGCTGACGCGCAAAGTCGCGATCATAGATATTCAGGTTCGCTTCGTCATTCAGCTTGAAAGAGCGACTATCGAAATTGGTCGAACCGACCGACACCAGGTACTCGTCCACGACCAGCAATTTGCAATGAAACATGGTCGGTTGGTACTCGAATATCTCGACGCCCGCTTTGAGCAGATCGCCCCAACAGGCTCGCGACGCTTCGCGCACCGTGTGCGTATCGATGCGTTTGCCCGGCGTGATGATCTGCACTTTCGCGCCGCGTTTCGCGGCCTCGACGATCGCGTTGATAGTCAGCTTGTCGGGCACGAAGTAGGCGCTCGCGAGATGAATGCTATGCGTGGCGGCGGTGATCGCCATCAGATACATCAGCTGCATATCGTCACTGCCGCCCGACGGCGAGCTGCTGAACATATGCGCGAGACCGTCGCCCTGGGGATCGACGTGCGGAAAATAGTCCGGGCCGTGCAGTACATTGCCGGTCGCCTTGACCCAGTTGTCCATGAACACCGCTTGCATATGCCCGACCACCGGACCGGCCACGCGAAAATGCGTATCGCGCCAATGCTTTTCATCCTGCGCGTGTCCGGTCCATTCCGGCGCGATGCCTACACCGTCGGTAAAGCCAATCTGGCCGTCGATCACCAGCAGCTTGCGGTGAGTCCGATCGTTCATGCGGCCAAGGCCGGTCCAGTGCGGCTTGTGATACTGGATCACTGCCGCACCCGCGTCGCGTAGTATCTCCAGATAACGCCTGTCCATTTTCGACGAGCCGACCCAGTCGAGCAGAATGTGCACCGCGACGCCTTCACGCGCTTTATCCGCGAGGGCATGGGCAATCTGCTCGCCGATCTCGCCGGACCAATAAATGAACGTTTCAAATGTGATGGTTTTGCGCGCCGAGCGAATCCCTTCGAGCATCGAAGGAAAAATGCGGTCGCCGTTCAGCAGCATTTCAAAGCGATTGCCGGAGACGACAGGCGGGCCGAGCAGCAATCCCATCGAACGAAGAAATTGCGGATCGTCGCTCGCATACAGTCGTTCGATCTTGTGTTCGATCTTCTTCTCGCCGCTCGACAGATTGGCGATCACCAGAATGATGACCAGCGTGACGAATGCGGTAAGGGGAATGGTCAGCATGCGTGGCCTCGATGCTCAGCGGCAGAACACGCAACGCACGTCCTGCAGTTTGACGGAGAGTGCCGGACCCGAGGTCCGGCTTTAACCACGCATACCGGACGCATTGCGCGTGCCCGTTGCGGGCGCGCCCTTTGCTACGCCGCTACCTTGACTTACCTGACCAGCGCGAACGCTTCCCGGCTCGCAATCTCGCCCGCGCCATAGACGCCGACCACGGTATAGTCCGACGCCACGCATTCGAACGTCGAGTCCTGAAACGTAATCACGAAATGGCGCAATGCCGGCACCGCCGATCCGACGGTGACAATTTCCGCCGCGAGCGACGAGTTCACGACTTCGTGTGCCGCGTAGCCGAGCAACCCTTGCATGGCGAGTGGGTGAATCTCGAGATCGACGTCGCCCGGTGGACCGAGCCGATGAAACGCGGCATCGGGGAACAGCACCGTGCAGAAGGGATCGTCGTCGGGATCGAACGGTCCGAAGCGTTCAAAGTCGGCTTCCGCAATCGGGTAAGCCAGAATCACCCGGCGGTCGCTGGCGACGATGAACGGTTCGGCGGCATCGGCCGCCGGATGAGGAACGGAATCCAGCAGGACGACCTGGTCTTCCTGCCGGAGTGAATCGATCGTGCTAGTCATCTACTTCACGACTCCGTTGCGCTCATGCGCTCGCTGGCACCGTGGCGGTCGCGGCTTGCGGCGCTGCCGCAGTGCTGGTTACCGCGGTTTTAGCGGCGGCTTTGCGGACCGGCGCTTTTCTTGCCGCCCTCGCGACCGTGCTCTTCTTCGCGGCGGGTTTCACTGCGCCTTTCTTCGCTGCGACTTTTTTGCTTGCCGTTACTTTCTTCGCAGCAGCCTTTCTGGACACTGCGGCCTTTTTCGCTACAACTTTTTTCGCCGCGGCTTTCTTGCTCACCGCACCGCTGGTTGCCGCCGATCTGGCTTTGCCAGCTTTCGTCGACGCTTTAGTCGCTGCTTTAGCTGCCGCCTTAGTCGCAGGCTTGGCCGCGGCACCGTCGATCAGGAACTTCGTGCGGTCTCTCACCGTTGCGAGCCATGCGGGCGCCGGACCACGGCCGCTCCAGGTTGCACCGGTTTTCGGATTAAGGTACTTGGGCGGCTGCGCGCCTTTCGGCTGACCTTTACCGGCTTTTGCATGAGCGACCACGGCCTTTGCCGCAGACTTGAGTTCGCTTGCGCTATCGATCAGGAATTGAGTGCGGTCTTTCACGCCAGCAATCCAACCGGGGGCACGGCCGTGGCCCGTCCAGGTTGCGCCGGTTTTATGGTCGCGGTATTTCGCCGGTTTTCCGGAAGCACTGGCTTTTACCTTGCCGGTGCCGATATGGCCATTCAAGCCGCGCGCGACTCGCCTCGCCTTTGCTTTGGCTTCGATATCCTCAGTAGTCAAACCATGCTTGAGCATCAGCTCGCGAATCTGGTCGACCGCGACTTGCGCTTTTCTGGCAACAAGGATATCGGCCTGCGCCTGCAGTTTCTTCAGCTTTGCCTGGATTTGCTCTAACGTTGGCATTTGATTCCTCCCTTGGTGGTAATCGTCGAACTATGCCATGAATGAAAGAAGAAAGGCAGATCTGTGTGGTGTTTTAAGGCACCCAACGCACTTCCATCATCTGGCGTTCGAGTATGGAGCTTTCAGGTCCACTACTCAATTATCCGATCTCTCTTTCTTTTCCTTTCCCAAAGACTCTTCTTTTTCCTTCCAGTTCCGGCATTCCGACTCAGGCAGGCGTAAAAACGACAGCCTGGCGGTCGGCAATGTAACGCACACTACGTACAAAACGGTATTGTTGACCATCCGCGGTTATCCGGTTAAGTCCCAGACAGGTCAGCATCAGTATTTCGTCCGCCTGACAGGCATCGACCACCCCGGAATCCGTCAGATCCTCCAAAGTTCCGGACGGATTACCGACATAAACGCTGCGTACCTGCGTGCCAATTCGCATTAGGACCACACTTTCGCCTTCGTCGAGCGCCAACTCGAGATAGCCGGCAAGCGTGCGTAGCGACTCTGGCGTACAGGTTCCGGACTGATAGGTTGCAGCATTCCAAGGCGTCATTTCCGTTTCCCCGTACCCGCATCGATGAAAAGGTGGTTTGCCGTGCTTCGCGGCAATAGCCGCTTCTACTATAGGCAAGCATTTGAATATTCAAAGCACAGTAGTTCATTTTTTATTCGAAAGTGGGCTTTCCTGGCGGCCGGCTTTAAAAAAAGCAGTAGGGGCAATGAAAAATCCACGTTCGACGCCGACGAAATGCGTACGCGAGGACAGAAGTAACCCAACGTTACGGATTTCTCAGCCCTGTTTCACTTGTGTTGGGGCGGCGCTTCTACACTTCGGAGCGTGCCTGGCGGAAAACCGGCGGGAACTGAAACACGTGAACACGGGCACTGGGTTGGCTATTGAAAAGAACCCGGAAAGCACCACCTTCGGCAATCTCAACAGAACGGTACTCTCAGATGAAAGCGGGTTTTATCAAAGTCGCCCTTGCAGCAGCGGCACTCACTTCGGCCATGTCCGGCACGGCGAACGCGGCGGGTTGTCTGAAGGGAGCCGTCGTGGGCGGCGTGGCGGGTCACTATGCGGGGCATCACGCGGTCGTCGGCGCGGTGGGCGGCTGCATCGTCGGACGGCATGTAGCGAAGAAGCACGCTGAGGAACAGGCCGCCCAGCGTCAGCAAGCAAAGATGCAATAGTCTGGTCAGTAAAAGGAGCCGCCGCCGATATCACCCAGCTTCGGCAGCGGCTCCTTCTTCCGCTCTTACTCTAACCTACGCGATCCGCAGTCCGTGGGCAGGCAGAATCTCCTGTGTCGTCACGAAACGATGTTGTTTGACCGCGTCGTGAAAGCGCCGGTAATCGCTTTTCTCAAAGGTACTCGTCCAAACCGGTCTGTCCCCGGTGTCGTCGTCGCACTCCAAACCGGTCGCCAGATGTTTCCACGAACCTCGCCCCTTGGCGATATAAGCCGGAATCCGCTCTTTCAAACCCGGAATGCGGCCGGCTTTCACCCACTCGCAAACGGCTAGCAAGCGGTGGTTATCGTCCGCATGACGATTCGTATCGAGCAGATCGGTGAGCGTCTCTTTCACATCCTCCGGCAAGCCGGGCTGTATGTCGAAGTCTTCCCGTCCCGCCACATAGGCGCGCACTGCGCGGCAAGCCATATCGGCCGCCTCGACGAACTCCGGCAGGTTATGTCTCGAGATGAAGTTGTTTCTGCCGTCGATGTAATGCCAGCGAGCCCACGGCTGGTCGGGATAGTGCAACGCGGCGCCGTGACCGACGGGGAGCGCCAGCGTCAATACGTCTTCCTCGATGTGTTCCAGCAGATGGCCGGCCACGAGTTGGAGATTGGCAAACCAGCCTTTGCGCGTGCAATCCTGGGCCTCCAATAGATGCACCCGATTCCATGGGCTCTCTATCCCCGCGAATCCCTGATGCGCCCAGGTATCGACGTACGCGTGAAGCGTCACACCCAGTCGATGCAAACCGGTCTCCGAGTCGCGCTGCCGGATCGCACGCCGCACCACTTCGCGGGCGACCTCGCTGTCCGGCCGGCAGATAGCCTTCTCTTCGAGGGTTTCGCCTTCGGCGGCCGGCAGAAAATGAAAAGGCGTCCACACGAGGCAGTTCTGATCGTTCTCGGTGTTGGCGTAATCGAATAGCTTATGCGCGGTGGCAAACCGCTCGAAAGTCTCGCCGCCCTTGAACCGCAGTATTCCCCGGGTCGTCGCGTCGTCGACGTATTGGCAGGCATGCGCCACGGTCAATGCGTCGCCAGCCGTCATCCCGCCGACGCGTGCGGCGATATAGACCACACCATAGTGAAAGTCGATATTCATGGCTGGCGCTCCTGACGCGCGACGGATGAAGGCAAAGGTTCTCGACTGCGCGGCAGGGCGAATGCGGGGTCGGCGCGTGAGTAGAGAGTAGACGACCGAGAGCAGTCCGGCTTTAAAAAAAGACGCCTCATCCGTATTCGCCGATCGACGCGGTAAGGAGCGGTTCGCTTTGCCGAACGGCATGACTTGCCCGATCATGAACATTCAAACTTTCGGGATGCCGATAGAAGAAGGCGGCATCCAGATGGGGCAATGTCGCGCGCACAGACAAAACCTCTCCAGCAGTTCCGCCTGCGCCCCCTATATATACAAGAGCCTCAGGACAGATGAGCAACCGCCATCCGGCCATTCCATTGCGCGTTTAGATACTCGGTCGCAAGCAACCGGTGACAGCGATGGGGTAAATGTTCACTGCAAAGCAGGCAAGCCGATTGAAATAGATCGACATCCAGATTGCTTTCCACCCGGCGCTTTGCAATCAGTTCGACGTACTCCGCCGTGAACTGGTCCCAGGACAGTAGCTTGCCCTGATAGCGCTTCAGCAAATCCGGCTCGGGAGCGAGTTCCGGCATTTCGACGTACGCTGCATTGCACAACCTGTCGAGAAAGTACGGAAGGTCCTGCTTCTTCGCAAAGCCGGCCAGTTGCGAGGTGTTATTCAGGCGGACGTCGAGAACGGTGCGCACCTGGGCGTTTCGCAGCAAATCGAAAAAATGCTCGGCACTCTTGCCGGCGAAACCGATAGTTGCAACCCGCACGGCATTCTTTTCACGTTTCATGACGAATACCCAACAGGGGCGACTCCGCGCCCGGAGCAACAAAAAGCCCCGCAACGACATCCGCAGCGGGGCTCAATTGTCGACGCATTTCGCACCGGTGTTACTTGCCGATGCCGAGCAGTTCGATTTCGAACGTCAGATCGGTATTCGGCGGAATCGGGCCGACGCCACGATCGCCATAGGCGGTGGCCGCCGGGCACGTCAGTTTGGCCTTGCCGCCTACCTTCATCTTCTGGACGCCTTGCGTCCAGCACGGAATCACGCGATTGAGCGGGAACGATGCCGGGCCGCCGTGCTTCGCGGAACTGTCGAACTCGGTGCCGTTCGGCAACGTGCCGCGATAGTTGACCTTGACGACATCGTCGGCTGTCGGTTGGGCGCCCGTGCCTACCGTCAGATGCTGGACGATGACGCCCGAAGGCAGTTTGTCGGTCGTAGGCGCGGCGGCCATGGCCGTCGAGGAGAGAACAGCTGCGGCAACCAAAGCAACGATGGATTTCAAAGCGAATCTCCAGTGGGGTAATGCGCGCCATTGTAGCGGATCGCATGTTGCTTGCCGCGGCGCGGCAGTGCCATGCATGCCTTCTGTCGACTCGTGCAATCGACGCGAATCCGGTCTCGCGGAAAATAGCGTCCGTGGCCGACAATTCGCTCTATTGCGAGAGTGCCAGAACTGCCCAAAGCGCCGATGTGCCAATTGCGCAAACGGTCAGGTTCGATTGAACGTGCTTCAATCGAGCCGTTGCACCCTGTATCTATTAGCCGCCAATACCTCACCTCGCGCGTTGAAGTCGGCAAGCACCGTTTCACGTTCGCGCACATCGGCCAGCACCGCCGGATCGAATAGCGCGGCAATCACTTCGGCGCGATCACGGCCAGCCTGCGCAATGACGTCGCCGTACGGATTCCAGATTGCACTCGCCCCACATGCCGCCCAGCCACCGGTCGTACCGACGTGATTCGACAACAGCACGTACATGGTGTTGTCGAAAGCACGCGCGGGAAACCAGATACGCGACTGGTGATAGCCGGTCTTTGCGCTGAAGAGCGCGCTCGCCAGATAAGCATGCGCACCATTGACCGCCGCAAGCCGCGCATGCTCGGGAAATCCAGAGTCGTAGCATACGCTCAGCGCAAGCCGCCATCCGTCGAGTTCCAGCATGCAGCCCTGCGAGCCCGGCTGATAAATACGCGCCTCGCTGCTATAGAGATACTGCTTGTGATACGGCTCGATCTGTTCCCCTGAGCGGTTGAATATCAGCGACGAGATATGCAGATCATCAGCGCCACTTTCAGCCACCCTACCGCGCGTCGCCGCACCGACGATCACCGACGATCACCGCGATCTCGCGCTGTCGGCAAACGGCGCGAATCGGCTCGAGTCGCGGATCGTGTGCGTCGAATGCGTACTTCGCGGGGTCGCCGGCAATCAGATCCGGCTCGTAGCCGCTCAGGAACTTCTCGGGAAAAACCACCAGTTTCGCGCCCTGGTCGGCGGCAACACCGGTCAATTCGACCGTTCTCGCGATGTTGGCCGCCACATCGCCGGGAACTGGTTGTGCCTGCGCAGCCGCGATTCGCAATGAGGTTTGCGGCAGCAATACCTGTGTGTGACTCAACGTGAACCCCATAGTGAATGGATCGTTGCCATGCGCCGGCGCGGATTCGAGCGCAAGCATGAGCGAGCGAAGCCTCGGCATTTGACCACGGACCGCACTGCGATGTGAACCACCGCCACGCTTCAGTAGTCCACATAAGACATCCACCGCGAGCCATTCGTCGACACGCGACTCCCATGCCAAAGAGTACTTTCGATGACCGCGCCGACTGATTCCGACGAGTCCCTCGTTCCCACACCTGCCGTCGCACCGGAACGACGCCGGGCGCCCCGAGGACGCCGGATTCCGCGCAGCCGCGAACAGCAGGCGCGGCTCGACGCACGCGAACCGGCCTTCGAACCCTTCCCTTTTGCTTTAGACGAAGCCGCCACGCGCCGCCCGTTTGCCGACAAACTCCGCGAATGGTTCGAAGCGCGCCGCTGGCAACCCTTCGATTTTCAACGCGACGTATGGGCGGAAGTCGGCCGGGGCGCGAGCGGCCTGCTGCACGCGACCACCGGCGCGGGCAAAACCTGGGCCGTGTGGTTCGGCGCGCTGGGCGCCTTCGCGACGGCCGAACCCGTGTCCCGCAAGCGCGCGCCACGCACGCACCCGGACCCGCTCACCGTGCTCTGGATCACGCCGATGCGCGCGCTCGCCGCGGACACCGCGCGCGCGTTGCAAAGTTCGGCGGCCGAGCTTGCGGTGCCGTGGAGCGTCGGACTGCGCACCGGCGACACGTCGTCGGCCGAACGCGCGCGACAGAACCGGCGCATGCCGTCGGCGCTCGTCACGACACCCGAAAGCCTGACGCTCATTCTCACCCGGCCCGACGCGCGCGAGGTGCTATCGCACGTGCGCCTCGTGGTCGTCGACGAATGGCATGAGTTGCTCGGTAACAAACGCGGCACGCAGACACAACTCGCGCTCGCGCGTCTTGCGCATTGGCGCCCCGAGTTGCAGGTGTGGGGCTTGTCGGCGACGCTCGGCAACCTGTCCTTCGCCGCCGGCGTATTGCTCGCGCCCGTGAAGACGCCGCGCGTCAGCGTGCATGGCGCGCTGCCCAAAGCGCTGATCGTCGATACGGTCATTCCCGATACCATCGAGCGCTTTCCCTGGGGCGGCCATATGGGCATGCGCCAGGTCGGCGCGGTCGCCGATGCGATCGGTGAAGCGCAAACCTCGCTCGTGTTTACCAATACCCGCTCGCAATGCGAGCTCTGGTATCAGGCGCTGCTCGAAACGCGGCCCGAATGGGCCGGCCTGATCGCGTTACATCATGGCTCGCTCGATCAGGAAGTGCGTGAATGGGTCGAGCGAGGCCTCAAGGATGGCTTGCTGAAAGTAGTGGTGTGTACGTCGAGCCTCGATCTCGGCGTCGATTTCCTGCCGGTGGAGCGCGTGTTCCAGATCGGCTCGCCCAAGGGCGTGGCGCGTTTGATGCAGCGCGCGGGGCGCTCGGGGCATGCGCCTGGCCGTCAGTCGCGCGTGACGATCGTGCCGACGCATGCGCTCGAACTGGTCGAAGCCGCTGCCGCGCGCGAAGCCGTCGACAAGCGTCAGATAGAAGGCCGCGAAACGCCCGAGAAACCGTTCGACGTGCTGGTCCAGCATCTCGTCACGGTCGCGATCGGCGGCGGCTTCGACGCGCGTGAACTATACGGTGAAATTCGCGGCACCTATGCTTACCGGCAATTGACGCAAGCGGAGTTCGACTGGGCGCTCGGCTTTGTCGAAGGCGGCGGCACGTCGCTGCGCGCGTACCCCGACTACCATCGCGTGGCGCGCGAAAGCGATGGACTGTACCGCGTGCCGCGCGAGGATCTGGTGCGGCGGCATCGCAACAACATCGGCACCATCGTCGCGAATGGCACGTTGAATGTCGCGTATCTGGCGGGCGGGCGCCTCGGCGCGATCGAAGAGTCGTTCATTTCACGCCTTAAAACAGGGGATATTTTTACTTTCGGCGGACGTGCGCTCGAATTGATCCGTGTGCAGGACATGACCGCGTGGGTGCGGCGCGCCACGACCTCGCGCGGAGCGATGCCGCAATGGGCGGGCAGCCGCATGCCGCTCTCGTCCGAACTCGCCGACGCCACGCTGACGATGCTCGCGCGCGCCGCCGACGGCATCTATGACGAGCCCGAAATGCGCGCCGTGCGGCCGCTGCTCGAATTGCAGCAGAAATGGTCGGCGTTGCCCGAGCCGGGCGTGCTGGTGGTGGAACTGGTGAAGTCGCGTGAAGGACATCACTTCTTCTGCTATCCGTTTGCGGGGCGCACCGCGCATATCGGCCTCGGCGCATTGCTCGCATGGCGAGTCGCGCGCGAGAAGCCCGGCACCTTTTCGATTTCGATGAACGACTATGGTTTCGAACTGCTGTCCGCGCAACCCTTCGATTGGGCCGCACAATTACAAAGCGGGCTGCTCTCGCCCAACGAACTGGAGCACGACATTCTCGCCAGCCTCAACTCGTCGGAACTCTCGATGCGTCGCTTTCGCGAGATCGCACGCGTGTCGGGACTGGTGTTTCAGGGACATCCCGGTCAGCAGAAAAGCGCGCGGCAATTGCAGGCGTCGAGTGGCCTTTTCTATGAAATCTTTCGTCAGCACGATCGCGGCAACCTGCTGCTCAATCAGGCCGATGACGAAGTGCTGTTGCAGGAACTCGACGCGCAGCGCATGCGCCGCGCGCTCGAACGCATGATCGCGAGCCGGGTGGTGGTGACGCGGCCGAAAAAGCCGACGCCGTTTGCGTTTCCGCTGATCGTCGGACGCTTGCGCGAGAAGGTCAGCACGGAGAAGCTCGCGGATCGCGTCGAGCGGATGATGGCCGAACTCGAGAAGGCCGCGCGCACATGAAGCCATCTTCGTTGACGGTCCACGTCGCCGGGCATGCCCTGGTGCTGTCGAGTTTGCGGGCGAGTTTCGATCCTGTGCTGCGCTGTCTGTTCGTCGCTGATGCGCATTTCGGCAAGGATGCCGTGTTTCGCGCGCGCGGCATTCCGGTGCCGATCGGTTCGACTGCCGACAATCTGATGCGCCTCGACATTCTGATCGCGGAATTCGATCCGGCCATGCTCGTGTTTCTCGGCGACCTGCTGCACGCGCGCGAATCGCATGCGCCGGAAACGCTCGATGCGCTGCATGCGTGGCGCGCGCGGCATGCGCGACTGCGGGTGGTGCTGGTGGAAGGCAATCACGACCGGCATGCGGGCGCGCTGCCGTCTACGTTGGCTATCGAGTCTGTACGGGAGCCCTGGCTCATCGGGCCGTGGGCGTTGTGCCATCTGCCGCAGCGGGTTGATGGCGCGTATGCGCTCGCAGGTCATGTGCATCCGGTCTATCGGGTCACGACGCGGACCGATTCGGTGCGGGTGCCGTGCTTCCGTTTCGGGATCGAGTGTGGCGTGTTGCCGGCGTTTGGAAGCTTTACCGGGGGAGCGCGCGAGGAAGGACGTGGGACTCGAGAGAGGGTGTTTCTGGTGGTGCAGGAACGTGTGATCGAGATGGGTGGTGCGTTAGGGTGAGTGGACGGGGGTCGTCCACTCGGGTTGCGTAGGTTGCTTGTTTCTGCTGCCTGCTTCTGGCGCGGAGGTCGGCTTGCCGGCCTCCGCGCACTGTGAAGAAAACTATCCTCGTTTAGTGGTTGCCCCCTCCGTGACCACCGCCTTGGCCGCCACCGCCGTAGCCGCCACCGAAGCCGCCGCGACCTGCACCGAAGCCACCGCCGAAGCCACCGCGGCCTGAACCGAAGCCACCGTTGCCTGGGCCGCCCTTGCCGCCGGGGCCGCCGTTGCCTGCGCCGTTGCCGGGACCACCGTTGCCGGGGCCACCGCTGCCGGCGCCGCCAGGACCACCGCTGCCGGCGCCGCCGCCATGGCCTCCGTTGCCGGAACCACCGCCACCCGCGCCGCCGTTGCCGCCGTTGCCGCCGTTGCCCGAGCCGCCGCCATGGCCTCCGTTACCGGAACCACTGCCACCCGCGCCACCGCCGTTGCCGCCATTGCCGGAGCCGCCGTTGCCCGGACCGCCGCCATGGCCTCCGTTGCCGGAACCACCGCCACCTGCGCCGCCGTTGCCGCCATTTCCAGAACCGCCGTTGCCCGAGCCACCGCCATGGCCTCCGTTGCCGGAACCACCGCCACCCGCGCCGCCGTTACCGCCATTTCCAGAACCGCCGTTGCCCGAGCCACCGCCATGGCCT